>NZ_JBIDCQ010000001.1:0-348377 GCF_043204655.1 Micromonospora sp. NPDC047762
CGCCCCGCGCCCCGCGCCCCGCGCCCCGCGCCCCGCGCCCCGCGCCCCGCGCCCCGCGCCCCGCGCCCCGCGCCCCGCGCCCCGCGCCCCGCGCCAAGATCGTGCTCGAACCAGGATGTAGTGGCATCAGCGACGCGCCGAGACCACTACATCCTGGATATTGCGCGATCTTGGTTCCGAGTCGGCCTACTTCGCGACAAGATCCGCTCAACTTCGGGGAACTTGCGGCGTCACAGCGCGCCGAGGCAGCACTTTCCCTGCAATTGAGCCGATCTTCACGGCCCCGGCCGGACCGGCCGTCTTCACGGACCCGGCCGGACCGGCCCGCGGATCCCGCCGGGCCGGACACCCGGCGGCCTGCCTTGTGCCTCGCGGATCTTGACGGTCGCCGGATGGCGTGGTCGGGTTTCGGCATGGGTGAGCAGTGGCGGGCACAGTTCGACGCGGAGGTGAGCTTCGCCAACGGCGGCGGACTGCGTACCGAGGGGTTCCGGCTGGACATTCCCGGTCGGGAGATCACCGACGACGACCTCGCGGCGTTGTTCGTCCGGCACCTCGGGCTGCTGATGGTCGCCGACGTCCGGATCAGCGCCAAGACGATCATCGAGGAGCCGCACAAGGGCGGCCGGGGTGTCACGGTCGACGGATCCGGCGCCGAACGCCGGCTGGTCGAGCTGAGCCACGTGATCCGCGACGGGATGACCACCCTGCCGGGTTGGCCGGGCCCCCGGATCACCGACTGGCTGACCTTCGCGGCATCCCGCGAGCGGTACGCCCCGGGCACCGAGTTCCACGTGGCCCGAATCGAGATGATCGCCAACACCGGCACGTACCTGGACACGCCCGCCCACCGCTGGGCCGGCAGGGACGACCTGACCGCTGTGTCGCTGGACCGTCTCGCCGACCTGCCGGGGGTGGTGGTCCGGGTGCCGGCCGGCATCCGCGCGGTGGACCGGCTGATGCTGGCCCCGTACGAGGTGAGCGGCCGGGCGGTGTTGCTGCACACCGGGTGGGACGCGCACTTCGGCACCGACCGGTACGCCGCTCCGGAAGCGCCGTACCTGACCGGCGACGCCGCCCAGGCGCTTGTCGACGCGGGGGCGGCCCTGGTCGGCATCGACTCGATCAACATCGACGACATGAGCCCGACGGCCGCCGGCGTACGCCCCGCGCACAGCACGCTGCTCGCCGCCGGGATCCCGATCGTGGAGCACCTGACCGGCCTGGACGCGTTGCCGCCGAGCGGGTTCCGGTTCACCGCGGCCCCGCCGATGGTGGCCGGCATGGGCACCTTTCCGGTTCGCGCCTTCGCCGTCGTCAACCCCTGACACCGCCCGCCACGCTTGACGCCGCCCGCGACGCCTGCCGCCACCCACGGCGCCTGCCGCACGGCCAGCGGCGGTCGCCACCGGGCCGCCGGGGCGACGCGCTGGTTCCACCCTGCGGTCTACGAAACGGACCATAGGCTAACAACGTGGACAAGGAATCGCGCGGCACAGCTCGCGACTGGGCGCCGCGCAGCATCGGACTGCTCCTCGGCACCCTCGTACTGGCCACGGCGTTCATCGCGGCCTACGTCGGCGCGTTGCACCAGCCCACACCCCGCGACCTGCCGATCGGTGTCGTCTCCGGCGACCAACGCGCCCAGGCGACGCTCGACGCCGTGCGCGCCCAGACCACCATCCTCAAACCCATCGGGTACGACGACCCGGCCGCCGCCGAGCACGCGCTGCTCAGCCGCGCCGTGTACGCCGTACTCAGCACCGGAGGAGACAACGGCCTGCTCCTCACCGTGGCGAGCGCCTCCGGCCCCTCCGCCACCAGCGCGATCAAGGAGGTCCTCGGCACCGCCACCACCCGCACCGGCACCCCGCTCCGGATCGTCGACAAGGTGCCGGTCACCCCGACCGACCCGCGCGGGGTGGTGCCCTTCTACCTGAACGTCGGGTACGTCCTCGGCGGCTATCTCGCCTCGACGGTGCTCGGGATATCCGCCGGCACCACCCCCCGTACGGCGCGACGAGCCGGACTGCGCATCGCCGCCCTGGCGGTCTACAGCGTGCTGCTCGGCATCGCCGGCGCGGTGGTGGTCGGACCCGTTCTGGACATCTGGCACGGCGACGTACCGACGATCGCCGCCATCGGCGCGCTGGCCGTCTTCGCCGCCGCCATGTTCGCCAGCGCCATTCAGGGCTGGCTCGGCGTCGCGGGCACCGCGCTGGTCATCCTGCTGTTGGTGGTGCTCGGCAACCCGGGCTCCGGTGGCATCTACGCGCCCGAGTTCCTGCCCGGGGTGCTGCGCGGCATGCACCGCTGGAACATCCCGGGGCTCGCCAACGACCTGAGCAAGGCCGCTGTGTACTTCGACTGGCGGTCGGCCGGATGGCCGGCTTCCGCGCTCGGGATCTGGGCGGCGCTCGGAGGGCTCGGACTCGTCAGCGCGAGCCTGGTCCGGGGTCGCCGGGCCGTCTCCTCCGGCCCTGCAACGACCCGCTCGGGCCCCTCGCCGGACCGCGACGGTGGTTGAGATCACCCCGGAAAACACCCTTCCCAGGGCAGTGGATCACCAGGGGGCCCTCCAGACATCCGCTGCGCGCGGATACCATCCAGTAAGTCGGACAGCGCTGTCCTTCGTATCCACGTAAGGGAGCGCATCGTGACCGACCAGCACGACCACGACGGCCCGGACGCCGCACTGCGCGCCGACATTCGCCGACTCGGCACCCTGCTCGGCCAGACCCTGGCCCGCCAGGAGGGTCGCCCTCTGCTCGATCTCGTCGAGGAGATCCGCGCCCAGGTCCGCTCCGACGCCCCGGCGGCCGCTCAGCGCCTCGGCGGGCTCGACGTGACCACCGGCACCAAGCTGGCTCGCGCCTTCTCCACCTACTTCCACCTGGCCAACATCACCGAGCAGGTGCACCGGGCACGGGACCTGCGCCGCCGCCGCGCGGTGCAGGGCGGCTGGCTGGACCAGGCCGCCAAGATGATCGCCGAGCGCGGGGTGCCGGCCGAGGAGATCGCCAACGCGGCTCGCCGGCTGGCGGTGCGACCGGTCTTCACCGCGCACCCGACCGAGGCGGCTCGTCGCTCGATCCTGTCCAAGTTGCGGGCGATCGCCGACGAGTTGGACACCGAGACCGCCAACGCGATCCTCTACGGCGCCAGCGACGAGGGCCCTGCCAACCGCCGGCTGGCCGAGTTGTTGGACCTGATGTGGCAGACCGACGAGCTGCGGCTCGACCGGCCGGACCCGACCGACGAGGCCCGCAACGCCATCTACTACCTGCGCGACCTGTATGCCGAGGCCGCCCCGCAGGTGCTCGACGACCTGGCCGACACGTTGCGCACGCTCGGTGTGGAGACCTCACCGACGGCCCGGCCGCTGAGCTTCGGCACCTGGATCGGCGGCGACCGCGACGGCAACCCGTTCGTCACCCCGGCGGTCACCCGCGAGGTGCTGACCATCCAGCACGAGCACGGCATCGCGGCCACCGAGAAGGCGATGGACCACCTGATCAACGAGGTCTCGGTGTCCCGCCGACTGCGCGGGGTCTCCCTGGACCTCTCCGCCAGCCTCGCCGCCGACCTGGACGCGCTGCCCGAGGTGGCACAGCGCTTCCGCCGGGTCAACGCGGAGGAGCCGTACCGGCTCAAGGCACGCTGCGTGAAGGCGAAGCTCGCCAACACCCGGCTGAGGTTGCGCCAGGGCACCTCACACGTACCGGGCCGGGACTACCAGGGCTCCGCCGAGCTGATCGCCGACCTGGACCTGCTGCGCGCCTCGCTGGCCCGCAACTCCGGGCAGCTCACCGCGGTCGGCCGGCTGGCCTCCACCATCCGTACGGTTTCCGCGTTCGGCCTGCACCTGGCCACCATGGACGTCCGGGAGCACGCCGAGGCGCACCACGCTGTGCTCGCGCAGCTCTACGAGGCGGTCGGCGAGGTCTCCGACTACCCGGCGCTGACCCGGTTGGAACGCACCAAGCTGCTCGCCGACGAGCTGACCGGTCGCCGTCCGTTGTCGACACTGGACACGTCGCTGTCCGAGCCGGCCCGCAAGACGTTCGACGTGTTCAGCACCATCCGGGAGGCACAGGACCGGTTCGGCAACGAGGTGATCGAGTCGTACATCATCTCGATGACCCTGGGTGTCGACGACGTGCTGGCCGCGGTGGTGCTGGCCCGCGAGGCCGGCCTGGTGGACGTGCACAGCGGGCGGGCCCGGGTCGGGTTCGTGCCGCTCCTGGAGACCCCGGCCGAGCTGAACTCCGGCGGCGAACTCCTCGACGAGTTGCTGTCGCTGCCCGCGTACCGGGCGCTGGTGAGCGCCCGGGGTGACGTGCAGGAGGTCATGCTCGGCTACTCCGACTCGAACAAGGAAGCCGGCATCACCACCAGCCAGTGGTCGATCCACCGGGCGCAGCGCGCGCTGCGCGACGTGGCCGCCCGGCACGGTGTGCACCTGCGGCTCTTCCACGGCCGGGGCGGCACTGTCGGGCGCGGCGGCGGGCCGACGCACGAGGCGATCCTGGCGCAGCCGTACGGCACCATGGACGGCGCCATCAAGGTGACCGAGCAGGGCGAGGTGATCTCCGACAAGTACACCCTGCCCTCGCTGGCCCGGGAGAACCTGGAGCTCACCCTCGCCGCTGTGCTCCAGGCGACCCTGCTGCACACCGCACCCCGGCAGCCCGCCGAGATGTTGGAGCGCTGGGACGCGACGATGGACGTGGTCTCCGAGTCGGCGTTCCGGTCCTACCGGTCGCTCGTCGAGGACCCGGACCTGCCCGCGTACTTCTGGGCGTCGACCCCTACCGAGCTGCTCGGCGCGCTGAACATCGGCTCCCGGCCGGCGAAGCGCCCGAACACCGGCGCCGGGCTGTCCGGGTTGCGGGCCATCCCGTGGGTGTTCGGCTGGACGCAGACCCGGCAGATCGTGCCGGGCTGGTTCGGTGTCGGCTCCGGGCTGGCCGCCGCACGCGAGGCCGGTCTGGCGGACGTGCTGGCCGAGATGCACCGCAACTGGCACTTTTTCCGCACGTTCCTGTCGAACGTCGAGATGATGTTGACCAAGACCGACCTGAGCATCGCCCGCCGGTACGTCGAGACGCTGGTGCCGAAGAAGCTGCACCCGATCTTCGAGCAGATCGAGCAGGAGTACGAGCTGACCAAGCGGGAGGTGCTGGCGGTGACCGCCTCACCGGCCCTGTTGGAGAACTCGCCGGTGCTCCAGCGCACCCTGGCCGTCCGCGACACCTACCTGGAGCCGCTGCACCATCTCCAGGTGGCGCTGCTGCGGCAGTACCGGGAGTCGGGTGCCGCCGGCCGGGCGGTCGCCACCGCACCGGGCGGCCGACGCGCGCCGAGCGACGGCACCGCCCTGGAACGCGCGCTGCTCACCACTGTGAACGGCATCGCGGCCGGGATGCGCAACACCGGCTGATCAAGAGGTACGGAAAACGGGCCCCGGTCGTTGCGACCGGGGCCCGTTCCGGTGGGTTCTAACGACCGTCAGAAGTCGCCGCCACCGAAGTCCCCGCCCCCGAAGTCGCCACCGCCGAAGCCGCCGCCACCGAAGTCCCCGCCGGCGTAGTCGCCGCCGCCGAAGTCGCCGCCCTGGTCGCCGCCGCCGAAGTCCCCGCCCTGGTCGCCGCCGTCGCCCCCCTGGTCGACGCCGTCACCGAAGCCCTCCTGGTAGCCGGCGTCGTAGCCGTACCCGGGGTCGGCGAAGGCGGGCGAGAAGAGCGCGTCGGCGATCAGGATGCCGCCGAGCACACCGGCACCGGCACCCAGCGCCGTCTTCCACCAGGGCGTCGAATACCAGCCGGCGGGCACCGGTCGACCCTGATAACGCCCACCCGGGTAGTAGTAGGGCGTTTCCCGGCCGGGTTGCGGCCCGGCCCGGAAGGTCTGCCCCTGCACATCGACCTCACGCTCCTTGGTGAGCTGCCCCACGCCGCGGGCGGCGGCCAGGGTCGGCACCTCGGGGCCCGGATCGATGCCCAGCGCCGTGCGCGCCGCACGGATGTACGCCAGACCCTCCAGCGCGGTCTCCCGGGCCAGCCCGAACTGGTGCGGCGTGGACGCCTGTTCCAGCTGGGAGCCCGCCGCGTTGTACCGCTCACCGGCGTCGGCAAGCGCCTGGCGTACCGCCGGGTCGTCGCCGTGCAGGTTCATCAACTGGCCGCCGAGGCGCTCGTACCACCGCTGCGCCTCCGCGCGGGCGTCGGCGAGCTCGGTGCGCCGACGGGCACCGGCCTGAGCGCGGACGAGCGCGGCGGCGCCCAGCGCGCCGACCAGCACCACGGCGAGACAGAGCACAAGTTCCATGTCATCGAACGTACCCCCGGGTCGCACGTCGTATCCGTCTGGCAAGCTCCGGTGATGGACGTCTCGACGCTGCTCCTGGTGATCGTGTGCCTCGGCACCGGCGGGGCGGTGGGATGGCTCGCGGCCCGGTCGCGGTCGGCCGCCGACATCGCCCGGCTGGATGCCACCCTGGCCGCCACCCGGGAGGGTGAGGGTCGGCTGGAGCAGTCCATGCGGGCGTTGAGCTACGAGGCCACCGCACAGTCCCAGGAGGCGGTGGCCCGGGCGGTCGCGCCGCTGCACGACACCCTGCGCCGCTACGAGCAGCGGGTGGCCGAGCTGGAGCACGACCGCGTCGACGCGTACGCCGAGCTGCGTGAGCAGGTCCGCTCGATGAACGCGGTCTCCGGTGAGCTGCGTACCGAGACCAAGCAGTTGGTGGCGGCGCTGCGCGCACCGCAGGTGCGGGGCCGCTGGGGTGAGCACCAGTTGCGCCGGATCGTCGAGGCTGCCGGGATGCTGGAGCACTGCGACTTCTCCGAGCAGGTCACCGCCGCCACCGACCAGCAGGTCGTCCGACCGGATCTGGTGGTTCGCCTGCACGGTGGTCGCTCGGTGGTGGTGGACGCCAAGGCCCCGTTCGACGCGTACCTGACAGCCATGGAGGCCCGCGACGAGCGCGGCCGGGACACCCACCTCGACGCGCACGCGCGGCACCTGCGGGGGCACGTCGACGCCCTGGCCGCCAAGTCGTACTGGTCGGCGTTCGACAACTCGCCCGAGTTCGTGGTGCTGTTCGTCCCGGCCGATCCGTTCCTCGACGTCGCGCTCCAGCGAGACCCGTCGCTGCTGGAGCACGCCTTCACCCGCAACGTGGTGCTCGCCACGCCGGCCACACTGGTCGCGCTGCTCCGCACCGTGGCCTACTCCTGGCGGCAGGAGGCACTGGCCCGCAACGCGCTCGCCGTGCACACTCTCGCCCGGGAGCTGTACGGCCGGCTCTCCACCCTGGGCGACCACGTGGGCAAGCTCGGGTCCTCGCTGGCTGGTGCGGTGACCGCCTACAACCGGGCGGTCGGCTCGCTGGAGGCCCGGGTGCTGGTCAGCGCCCGCAAGCTCGCCGAGTTGGGCGTGTCGGACGACGAGTTGGCCACCCCGGCCCAGGTCGAGTTGACGCCCCGGCAACCGCAGGCGCCCGAGCTCGCCGATCCGGCCGGTGACGAGGTCTCGAACCGCTCGCCGATCATGTGACAGTGCGTATACCCGCATGTCACGAACTGGTCACAAGGGACTGACCAGTAGTGACAGTGCTCTCCGCTACCACGAAAGATTCTGCTCACCCGAGCGCCCTTGCATGAAGGGCCCTGTTCTCTGGAGGTAAAGAGAACGTGAGCAGACTCCGAAATTTGAGCCGGCGCACCTCAGCCGCGCTCTTCGCGTCGGTCCTGGCGGCGAGCGCCATGACGACGATGGGTGGTGCCGCCACCGCGGCCGCCGCTCCCGCCACCACACCGGACGCTTCCCCGGCCACCGCCGCCGAGACGCTGGGCGCCCACGACGCCAAACTGCTCAGTGAGGCCCGCGCCAAGAAGGCTCCGACCGTCACGTTGATCGTCGCCACCGAGAAGGGTGAGGCGGGGGACGTCGCCGACAGCCTCACCAAGCTCGGCGGCACTGTCAGCCAGCGGCAGGACAGGGTCGGCTTCGTGCTGGCCAAGGTTCCGACCGACCGGGTCCTCAAGGCGGCACGGCTGCCGGGCGTCTCGGCCGTCGACCTGGACGAGGTCATCCAACTGCCGGACCCGGCCCCGGAGCGCACCGCCACCGGCACCGCCGGCGCGCGGCAGGCCACCGTCGCGGCGCCGGGAGAGACCACCCCGGCCGACAACCCCTACATGCCGACGAACGAGACCGGCGCGGTGGCGTTCACCGCGGCCCATCCCGAGTGGGACGGCCGGGGCGTCACGATCGGCATCATGGACTCCGGTGTGGACCTGGCCCACCCGGCGTTGCAGCAGACCACGACCGGCGAGCGCAAGATCGTCGACTGGGTCACCGCGACCGATCCGCTGGAGGACGGCTCGTGGCGGCGGATGCAGGCCGAGGTCACCGGCCCGTCGTTCACCATCGCCGGCGGTACCTGGACGGCACCGGCCGGCATGTACCGGTTCAACCTGTTCAGCGAGTCGGTCACCGCAGCGAGCGACGCCCGGGGTGACGTCAACCGCGACGGCGACACGACCGACACCTGGGGTGTGCTCTTCGACCCGGCCACCAACAACATCCGGGTGGACGCCAACCAGAACCTCAACTTCACCGACGACCCGGTCATGCGGCCGTACAAGGAAAAGTACGACATCGGCTACTTCGGTACCGACAACCCGGCGACCCCGGTCGCTGAGCGGCAGCCCTTCGTCGTCGAGTTCCGCAAGAACGTGAACACCACGCCGATCGGCCTGCCGGGCACCTACGACTACGTCAACATCGGCATCGTCGAGAGCACCCACGGCACCCACGTCGCCGGCATCACCGCCGCCAACGACATGCTCGGCAACGGAGCCTTCGACGGTGCCGCGCCCGGTGCCAAGCTGGTCTCCGCCCGCGCCTGCTCCTGGGGCGGCGGCTGCAGCGCGGCTGCCCTCACCACCGGCATGATCGACCTGGTGGCCAACCGTGGCGTCGACATCGTCAACATGTCGATCGGTGGCCTTCCGGGCCTGAACGACGGCAACAACGCGCGGACGAACCTCTACAACGAACTGATCGAGACGTACGGCGTGCAGTTGGTCATCTCGGCCGGCAACTCCGGCCCGGGTCTCAACACCGTCGGCGACCCGTCGGTGGCCAGCAACGTGATCAGCGTTGCCGCCAACATCAGCAAGGACACCTGGCTGGCCAACTACGGCTCGGTCGTGAAGAAGAAGAACGCCCTGTTCAACTTCTCCTCCCGTGGCCCGCGCGAGGACGGCGGCTTCAAGCCGAACATCGCCGCCCCCGGCTCGGCCATCTCCACCGCACCGACCTGGCAGCTCGGAGCCCCGGTCCCCGAGGCCGGTTACGCGCTGCCCCCGGGCTACGCGATGCTGAACGGCACCTCGATGGCGTCTCCGCAGACCGCCGGCGCCGGCGCGTTGCTGCTCTCGGCGGCCAAGGCCACCGACCGGGGCGTCAGCCCGGCCGCACTGCGGCGGGCGCTGTTCAGCTCCGCCAAGCCGATCGCGGACGTGCCGACGTACGCGCAGGGCTACGGCATGGTCAACGTTCCGGGCGCCTGGCAGTTGCTGCGCCAGGGCGTCGAAACCCGGTCGTACGTCTCCGACGCACCGGTCTGCAGCCCCCTGGCGGAGCAGCTGACCATCTGGAACGGCGTGAAGTTCGTGCCGAACCCGGGCCGGGGCACCGGTGTCTACAACCGCTGCACCTCGTCCGAGGGCGGCCACAAGGTCGGCCAGAGCAAGACGTACCCGGTCAAGCTCACCCGCACCAGCGGCCCGGCCGGCACCATCAAGCACACCATCACGCTCCAGGGCAACGACGGCACCTTCAAGGCGCCGAAGACCGTCGCGTTGCCGCTCAACAAGGCCGTCACCATCAGCGTCACCGCCAAGCCGGCCACCGAGGGCGCGCACGGCGCGATCGTGCGGATCGACGATCCGGCCACCAACGTCGTCGACTTCGAGGTGGCCACAGTGGTGGTGGCCTCGAACGACGTGAAGAAGCCCAACTTCTCGTACGCGAACGAGGGCTCGGTCGACCGCAACGGCTTCACGTCGTACTTCGTCACGGTGCCGGAGGGCGCCAAGGCACTCCAGGTGAACCTCTCCGGGATCGCCACCGATTCGCAGACCCGGTTCATCGCGATCAACCCGTTGGGTGTGCCGGTGGAGGCCACCACCAGCACCGTCTGCTACACCAACTTCTCCGACGTCAACGTCTGCAAGCCGCAGGAGCGTGACTACCAGAACCCGCTTCCCGGGGTCTGGGAGATCGAGGTGGAGGCGCGGCGGACGTCCCCGGCGCTGAACAACCCGTTCAAGCTCCAGGCGCGGGTGCAGGGCCTGACGGTCGAGCCGGCGCTGGTCGAGCTGCCCAGTGTCGAGGCCGGCGAGCCGACCCCGGTGAGCTGGAAGGTCACCAACGCCTTCGGTCCGGTCTCGGTCAGCGGCCGCAGCGGCGCGCTGACCGGTGTGCGGACCGAGCGTCCGACCATCACCGAGGGCGGTCCCAACCAGGAGTGGACCGTCGAGATCCCGGCGGGTACGTCGACGTTCACCGCCCGGATCGGCAACCCCGCCAACGCGGGCGCTGACCTGGACCTGTTCGTCTACCGGGGTACCACCGAGGTCGGCCGGGCCGCGGACGGCGACTCGGAGGAGGCGGTCACGCTGACCAACCCGGCCGCCGGCACCTACCGCGTCGTGGTGGAGCCGTACGGGGTCGACGGGCCGGGGACGAGCACCGCCTACGACTACTACGACGCGTTCGCGTCCGCATCGCTGGGCACGATCACCGCTCCGGCCGTCGCGGTGCCGCTGATGCACGGCGAGTCGGCCACCATCACCGGCACGGTGACCGCGGTGGCCGTCCCGGCCGACGGGCGTCAGCTCTCCGGTGAACTGGCGATCGTCACCAGCGAGGGTGCGATCGTGGGTCGCGGCAACGTGTCCATCGGTGCGGTGAACTGATCCGCTCGTAACACCGGCAGGAGCCCGTCCCCACGTTCGGGGGCGGGCTCCCGCAGGTCAGGGGTGGGAAGGGTCAGGACCGGTGGGCTGCCGTCACGACGAACGGGGTGCCCTGCTGGCAGGTGGTCATCATGCCGGGCTCCACCCGACCGGTGACCTCGACCCGGGCGCCCGGCGTCAGCACCTCACGCGGGCCGCCGAGCAGCAGGTAACCGTCGAGCAGCACGCAGCCGGGCTCCACACCGCCCTGCACGGTGCCGCTCAGGGTGGTGGCCCCGACGCCCGGCGGCGTGCTCGGGCCACCCGGTTTCGGAGTTTTCAGTCCGGGCGGCACGCTCCGGGTGCCGGTCTCCGGCGAGGGCGTCGGGTCGGGCGTGGGCTGGCTGGTCACCGGCTGTGCTCCCGTCGGTGTCGGGGTGGGTGTGCCGCCCCCGACACCCTGGCCGCCGCAGGCGCTCAGCGCCACGCAGACGGCCAGCGCGGGGACGGCGAGCCGAAGAGTCCTCATGCCGAATCTGACGTACGCCGACCCGAGTTCGTTCCCGTGCTTCAGCCGCGCGCCGCGGCGGCCTTCATGTCCCGCCTCAGCTCCTGCGGAAGCGAGAACGTGAGCCGCTCGTTGGCGGTGGTGATCTCCTCGACGTCGGCGAAGCCGCGCGCGGCGAGGTGGACCAGCACCTCCTGGACCAGGTCGTCCGGGACGCTCGCGCCCGAGGTCAGGCCAACCGTGGTGGCCCCCTCCAGCCAGGCGTCGTCGATCTCGTGCGCGAAGTCGACCAGGTGACCGGCGCGGGCGCCGGCGTCCAGGGCGACCTCGACCAGGCGGACCGAGTTGGAGGAGTTCGTCGAGCCGACCACGATCACCACGTCACAGTCGGCGGCGATCTCCTTGATCACGTGCTGCCGGTTGGAGGTGGCGTAGCAGATGTCGTCGCTGGGCGGGGACTGCAACAGCGGCAGCCGCTGCTTGAGGCGGGCCACCGTCTCCAGCGTCTCGTCGACCGAGAGCGTGGTCTGGGAGAGCCAGACCACCTTCTCCGGATCACGTACGGTGATCTTGTCGGCGCCGTCCGGGCCGTCCACCAGCTGGATGTGCGCGGGGGCCTCACCGGCGGTGCCGATGACCTCTTCGTGCCCCTCGTGGCCGATGAGCAGGATGTCGTAGTCCTCGGCCGCGAAGCGCCGCGCCTCGTGGTGCACCTTGGTGACCAGCGGGCAGGTCGCGTCGATGGCCTTCAGCGAACGTGCCTTGGCCTGCTCGTAGACCTCCGGCGCAACACCGTGCGCGGAGAAGATGACAGTGGCGCCCTCCGGCACCTCCTCGTTCTCCTCGACGAAGATGGCGCCCTGGGCCTCCAGGGTCTGCACCACGTGCTTGTTGTGCACGATCTGCTTGCGCACGTAGATCGGGGCGCCGTAGAGCTTCAGCGCCTCCTCCACGGTCTGCACGGCGCGGTCGACACCCGCGCAGTAGCCGCGGGGCTTGGCCAGGAGCACGCGCTTGCCGGTCCGGTGAGTCGCCTGAGCCTCAGTCACCACCCCATCGTACGTGCCACCCCTCCACCCGCCACCGGCCCGCGCCCCACCCATCCCTGCGTTGATCATGAAGTTATTGCTGCGACACGCCGGCACGGAGGGCAATAACTTCATGATCGACGGGCCAGGCGGGGGAGGTCCGTAGGGTGGGCGGGTGAGCGAGGGCGGGCGAGTGGGAAGCGGCGGGGCCAGCGGCGGGGGCAGCGGGGCGAGCAGCGCTGAGGAGCCTTGGCCGGTACGGGTGGTCAGCCAGAAGGTGGGGGCCTGGATCGCCAAGCTGGGCTGGGTGTGGGTGGACGGGCAGGTGGCGCAGATCAGCCGCCGCCCCGGGGCCAGCACTGTCTTCCTCACCCTGCGTGACCCATCGGCCGATCTGAGCCTGACCGTCACCACCAACCGGGACGTCCTGGACTCCGGCGCGCCGGAGCTACGCGAGGGCGCACGTGTGGTGCTGCACGCCAAGCCCGAGTTCTACGCCGCCCGGGGCACGCTGAGCCTGCGGGCCGACGAGATTCGTCAGGTGGGGCTCGGGGAGCTGCTGGCCCGACTGGAAAAGCTCAAGAAGCTGCTCGCCGCCGAAGGGCTCTTCGACCGCGCCCGCAAGCGTCGACTGCCGTTCCTGCCCGGCCGGATCGGGCTCATCACCGGTCGCGCGTCGGCGGCCGAGCGGGACGTGCTGACAAATGCTCGGCGGCGCTGGCCGGCCGTGGAGTTCCGGACGGTCAACGTGGCAGTGCAGGGCCCGTCCGCGGTGCCACAGATCGTCGACGCGCTCAAGGTGCTGGACGCCGACCCGAGCATCGACGTGATCATCATCGCCCGGGGTGGCGGCGGCATCGAGGACCTGCTGCCCTTCTCCGACGAGGCGCTCTGTCGCGCGGTGTTCGGCTGTCGTACGCCGGTGGTCAGCGCGATCGGCCACGAGACGGACGCGCCCTTGATCGACTACGTCGCCGACGTCCGCGCGTCCACCCCGACCGACGCGGCGAAGCGGGTCGTCCCCGACCTCACCGAGGAGGTACGCCTCATCGGTCAGGCCCGGCACCGACTCGAACGGGCGGTGCGCAACCTGGTCGACCGGGAGACGCACCGGCTGGACGGGCTGCGTTCCCGACCGGTGCTGGCCCGACCCCAGGTGATGGTGGAGCATCGGGCGACCGAGCTGACCGCGTTGCGTCAGCGGGCCGGCCGCTGCCTGGAACACCGGCTCGGGGCCGCCGAGGATGACCTGCGGCACACCCTCGCCCGCCTGCGCGCCCTCTCCCCCGCCGCCACCCTCGACCGGGGGTACGCGATCGTGCAGCGCGCGGACGGCCACGTGGTCCGCGCGGCGGCGGAGGTCGGCAAGGGCGACCCGCTGCGGGTACGACTGGCCGACGGCGAGCTGGCCGCCACCGTCGATGGCTGAGTGGCGACGCGGCACGGTGGGGAGTGGTGTGCTGAGATGAACGCGATGACTGATGACACGAAGGCCGGGCCGGACGAGCGGCTCAGTTACGAGCAGGCCCGCGCCGAGCTGGCCTCGGTGGTGGAACGGCTGGAGGCCGGCGGCACGTCCCTGGAGGAGTCGCTGGCCCTCTGGGAGCGCGGCGAGGCGCTGGCGGTGATCTGTCAACGCTGGCTGGATGGTGCGCGGGCGCGGATCGACGCCGCCCGGCAGGAGCCCGCTTCCTGACCGACCGCCGGTGGGGCGGCCGGAGCCGCCCCACCTCGGCACGTCAGTTGAACAGGCTGTACAGCTCGGCCGGCGCCTCGACGACCTGGTCCGCCGGCGGCTTCTGCGCGGCGGTGGCGGCACCGTAGTCGGAGTACGTCATCTTGATCTCCTGGGCGGTGGTCTGCCCGGCGGCCGGCAACTGCAGCACCAGCTCGCTGAGCCGGCCCTGCGGGTCGACCTTTGCGGTGAACGGGACGGTCTTCGCCTGGGTGCCCAGCGCGGCGATCGTGGCGGCGTTCAACGAGCCCGCCTCGGCGGCCTTGGTGACGTCGATGGTGCCGGCGTACGCGCCGGTGCCGGTGCTGCGCACCTCGGTGATGCCCTGGGTGAGCACCGCGCTGCCGGCCGGGTCGACCTTCTCGAAGTCGAAGCCGAGGCTGCGGTTGCCCTTGATCCGGGTCTGGTCGAGGTGCTGGTACTTGCCGAGATTGAGCTGCTTGATGGCGGGCAGGCTGTTGGCGGTGGGGCCGCTCAGCTCCAGCTTGACCCAGCTGTCCGGCTTGAAGTGGATCACATCGAGCTTCATCGCCAGGTCGGACGAGGGGCCACCGATCGCGATCTTCATCGCCGCGCTCTGGCTCGGCTGGTGCACGAGCCCCTCCGCCGTCGAGCCGGCGCCGGCCAGGGTGAACCGGAAGTTCCCGTTGCTGATCTCCTTGGTGGAGTCGAGCAGGGCCTGCTTGGCGTCGCCCGCGACCGGAGCACCGGACGGGCTCGCCGTCCCGGACGCGCTCACCGTCGGGGACGGCGTCGATCCGGCGGTGCCGGTTCCGCTGGCGCAGGCGGCCAGTGCGGGCGTGATCAGAGCGGCGGCTACCAGGCCGGCGCCGAGTCGTCGAACAGTCATACGTGTCTCCCAAGGGGGTCACCCGACGGCCTGGACGGCGCCGGAAACTCCGGCGACGCAGCAGCACCGTCGGCTGCGTCGCGCGACCCGGGCCGAGCAACGCGCCCGGATCACCCCCTCCTTCTTCCCTGTCGACGCGTCGGACAATCACCCTTCGGGCCAGTTGCCCAGATTCAGCGCCGACGGGGCCATTCCACCGGGTCCGGTCAGCGCAGCGAGCCGGCCAGTTCGCGGAGTTCGTTGTCCCGGGCGTCGCCGACGACGATCACCGTGCGGGTCGGCTCCAGCAGGACCAGCGCCTGCTGGTTCCCCCGGGCCGTGTAGAGCTGCCAGGCGCGACCGGCCAGCTCGGTGGGGCCTTGTGGCTGGCCCTGGCTGGTCAGCTCGGCGGGGAGCAGACGGTCCGCCGGGACGCTGCTCTGCAGCAGTTGGACGCCCCGCCCCTCCGGCGTGAGGTAGCCGAGTCGCAGGTTCGCACCGCCCTCGACGGTCTGGTAGCGGGCGCTGACCGTCTTCCAGTCGGCGCCGAGACCCTGCGGCTGGCTCACCGGGAAGACGTTCGCCGAACGTGCCTGCTCGATGGCGGGCGCAGGATCGACTGTGGTGGCCTGGTCGCCGCCGAGGAATCCCCGGTAGAACGCCAGGAGCAGCGCGATCGGGACGAGCAGCACCAGCAGCGAGATCGCCATGTCCTTCGGCGACCGCTCGGACTTGCCGGACACCGCCGGCGGCGCTGGGGTCGGGTCGGTCGCGGCGGGCTCACCACTGCGGCCGGCGGGGACGTCGGCCGGCGGCTGACCGTCGGGCGGCGTGCTGTCGGCGGGTACGCGGTCGGCAGGCTGTGCGGGTTCCACCCCGTTATCTTCGCAGCCGCCCGACCGGCGGTATCCAGGCCATCACCGCCCCGCGCCGACGCCCGGTCGGCCATCGTGTGAGGATCAGCGACAAAGCCGGCAGTGGGGGCCTCCCCGCCACCGGTCGTCCCCGCACCGTCGCGAGGAGGAGTAGCCGTCATGACGAACACCAGGACGCGGATCCCACAGGATCTCGACCGAAACCTTGCCCTCGACCTGGTCCGGGTCACCGAGGCCGCGGCGATGGCTGCCGGCCGTTGGGTCGGTCGGGGCGACAAGGAGGGCGGCGACGGGGCCGCGGTCGACGCGATGCGCAAGCTGATCAACTCGATCCAGATGCGCGGTGTGGTGGTGATCGGCGAGGGCGAGAAGGACAACGCCCCGATGCTCTTCAACGGCGAACACGTCGGCGACGGCACAGGCCCGGAGGTGGACGTCGCCGTCGACCCGGTGGACGGCACCACCCTGATGAGCAAGGGCATGCCGAACGCGGTGGCGGTGCTCGCCGTCTCCGAGCGCGGTGCGATGTTCGACCCCAGCGCCGTGTTCTACATGGAGAAGCTCGCTGTTGGGCCCGCGTACGCCGACGTGATCGACATCAACGCCGGTGTCGCGGAGAACCTGCGCCGGATCGCCAAGGTCAAGGGCACCGACGTCTCCGAGGTGACCGTCTGCGTGCTGGACCGGAGCCGTCACGACGACCTGGTCACGCAGATTCGCCGGACCGGGGCGGGGATCCGGTTCATCTCCGACGGCGACATCGCGGGCTCGATCGCGGCGGCCCGGGGCGAGTCGGACGTCGACGTCCTGATGGGCATCGGCGGCACCCCGGAGGGCATCATCTCCGCGTGCGCGCTGAAGTGCATGGGCGGTGCGATGCAGGCCAAGCTGTGGCCGCGCGACGAGCAGGAGCGGGAGAAGGCGATCGCCGCCGGGCACGACCTCGACCGGGTGCTGGGCACCGATGATCTGGTCACCGGCGACAACTGCTTCTTCGTGGCGACCGGGGTCACCTCGGGCGACCTGCTGCGCGGGGTGCGTTACCGGGCGGGCGGCGCGTACACCCAGTCGATCGTGATGCGCTCGAAGAGCGGCACCATCCGGGTGATCGACTCGTACCACCGGTTGGAGAAGTTGGCGCTCTACTCCGCCGTCGACTTCGACGGTCGTCCGCTGGCCGAGCAGGAGTGACAGCCGCCGACACGGCGACCCCGCAGACCCTGTCGGCCGCCCGCCGGATCACCGGCGTCGCGCTGGCGTCGGCCTCCGGGGTCGCGGTGGCGGTGCAGTCGCGCATCAACGGCGAGCTGGGGGTACGCCTCGACGACGGTTTCGCCGCCGCGGTCGTGTCGTTCGGCATCGGTCTGCTGGTGCTGCTGGTGCTGGTGCCCGCGACCCCAGGTGGTCGGCGAGGGCTGGTCGCGACGCGGCGGGCCCTGCGGACCGGCACGCTACGGCCCTGGCAGTGCCTCGGCGGGATGTGCGGGGCCTTCCTGGTGGCCACCCAGGGCCTCACGATCGGCACGTTGGGCGTGGCGGTCTTCACCGTGGCGGTGGTCGCCGGCCAGACCGGCAGCAGCCTCGCCGTGGACCGGGCCGGAATCGGGCCGACCGGACGGCAGCCGGTCACCCGGCAGCGGCTGGCCGGAGCGGTGCTCACCGTGCTGGCGGTCGGCCTGGCGGTCGGCGACCGTCTTGGCGACCTGGGCGCGCTGGCGCTGGCCCTGCTACCACTGCTCGCCGGGGTGGGTATCGCCTGGCAGCAGGCCGTCAACGGTCGGGTCCGGGCGGCGGCCGACAGTGCGTTGACCGCCACGCTCGTGAACTTCGCCGTCGGCACCGCCACCCTGCTCGTCGCGTTCGCGATCGACATCGCCGTACGCGGCTGGCCCGGCGGTGAGCTGCCGTCCGAGCCGTGGCTCTACCTGGGCGGCCCGATCGGCATCGTGTTCATCGCGATCGCCGCCGCGATCGTGCGCTTCACGGGTGTGCTGCTGCTCGGTCTGGCCACCATCGCCGGGCAGATCGTGGGCGCGGTCCTGCTGGACCTGATCCTCCCCACAGCGGCCTCGCACCCGGGTGTGAACACCCTGCTCGGGGCCGCGCTGACAATGGTGGCGGTGCTGATCGCCGCGCTGGCGCCGCCCGCCCCCCGCCGCTGACCGGCCCCCGCCGGATCACTGCTGCGGGTAGGGCGGATCAGGCACCGTCGGCGGGCGCGCGGGGTAGGGCGCAGGCGGATAGGGCCCGTACGGCGGATAGGGCGCATAGTGCGGGCGCGGCGGGTACCGGCGCTCGAACGCGCGGGCCGGGTCGACAAGCCCCGCGATCCGGGTGGCCAGCAGCACGCCCGGCACAAGGGCCAGCAGGGCGATCGCCACCGCGAACCGGGTCCGCGACGGGGTGCCGTACAGCCAACCGACGAGCGGCAGCCCGGCCAGGAACGCGGTGAGGAGAAGCCCGGTGATCACCCACCTGATCCACTGACGCAGAGCACCCTGGTAGGAGGCTCGAACGATCATGGCCACCGCGGTGAGGACGCCCACCGCCAGCACGAACGGCACGGCCATGAACGCCAGCATGTCGTCGTCACGCTCCCACGCCGCGGCCAGCACGATGCCCGCCACCAGCAGTGCCCCGCTGCCAGCGATCCCCCACCAGCGCGGGCCTCCACCACGGCGGATAGCCAGGTGACCGGCGAGCGCGGCGACGGCACAGCCGAGCGTCAGCGCCAACGCGACGGCGAGCAGCAGGTCCGTCCCGCGGTCACCGGGCCCGCCACCGCCCAGTCGGGGCGGATCGGTCCACGACATGGCGCTCTGCCCCTCCTTGAAGAGGAACCCGTCGCGCTGCCACGCACCGTCGGGCAGGCGGCGCAGAAACCCGTCCCGGCCGTTGGCGACCAGCACCTCGTGACCGCCCCTGGCATGGGGGTAGACGACCAGGTCGCGGGAGGCGAAGTGGCGCTGGACATCGCCCGGGTTCGGCGACCGGCGGGCCAACTCCTCCCGCTGCTCGTCGGGCACCTCCCAGGCCACCCTCCAGGTCGCACCAGCGTCGTCACTCTCCTCGACCCGCAGGTGCCCGGTGACGACCCGGTAGCAACGCCGGGGCTCATCCGGAGCGCACGCCTGCTGCTGCCCGGTCTCCTGGCGGGACAGCCGCTGCTTCTCGTCATCGGTGGCGGGCCGCCAGGTGGTCGCGCCGTCATCGCTGACCGCCCACTGCCCGTCCGACGCGCTGGTCGGCCAGTCCGACGCGCTGTAACCGCTGCCGACCGAGATCGCCGGTTGGCCGTCGAGCATCGCGGTGCCCACCGCGTACGGGTAGTGGATCGCACTGGTCGCTGCCACGGCCAGCACCGCCGGTGGCAGCACCACCAGCAACCGGACCAGCCGGGCGGTCCGTCGGCGCACCGGGCGGCGACGTGACCGCGTCCAACTCCACCAGGACAGGCATAGCGCCGGCAGGGTGAGCAGGTCGGTCCGGTCGGCCCGGAGCAGCGACGGCCCGGCCAGCACGGTCCAGGCCGAAGAGGCGAGTTCGGCGGCGTACCCACTGGATTTGACGACCGCGAACCCGGCACCCACCGCGACCAGGCCGGCCAGCGCGGCGGCCCGGGACGGCAGCCGTGGCACCAGGAGAGTCAGCAGCACCGCGACAAGCGGTGGTGCCAGCACCAAGCCGGCGACGTCGCTCAGTTTGCCGGTCACCGGGCCAGGGAAGGCCACCTTCAGCACATGGTCGTTGACCAGCAGCAGGACCAGCGCGACCAGGGTTGCGGGGTGGCAGAGCCAGGACAGCGTGGTGGGCGCGCCGTCCCGCGGTGTCTCGGGACCCGTCATCCTCTCAGGATCCGGTCGACCAGTCTCGATCCGGACTCGGGTCGGTCTGGGTCAGATACCGACGCTCAGCCGGCGTCGGAGGAGTGCCCGGGGAAGAGGTGTGCGCTCGGGTCGATGGCCACTGCCGCGTTGTTGACAGCCGTCGCCGCCTCACCGAAGCCGGTGGCGATCAGCCGGACCTTGCCCGGATATTCGGTGATGTCGCCGGCCGCGAAGACCCGGGGCAGGTTGGTGGCCATCGCGCTGTCGACCAGGATGTGCCGGCGGTCCAGCCGTAGCCCCCACTCGGCGAGCGGGCCCAGGTCGGCGGTGAAGCCGAGGGCGGCCACCACGACGTCCACCGGCAGCGTCTCGGTCGCGCCGCCGCGCACTGTCACCTCGGCACCGGTCACCGCGCCGTCCCCGAGCAGCCTGGTGACCTCGGCGTTGACCACCACCCGCACCGGCAGGGAGAGCACCCGGGCGACAGTCGAGGCGTGGGCCCGGAACTTCTCCCGGCGGTGCACCAGGGTCACCGACCGGGCCAACGGTTGCAGCGCCAGCGCCCAGTCGAACGCGGAGTCGCCGCCACCGACGATCAGCACGTCCCGATCGGTCAGCTCGGTCGGCTCGGTGACGAAGTAGAGGATCCCCGAGCCGGGGGCGCCGTCGGCGCACGGCAACGGCCGAGGGCTGAAGCTGCCGAGCCCGCCGGTGACCACGACCGCGCCGCACGCGAGCTGCTCGCCACCGGCCAGGCCGAGCACCGGGCGGCCGTCGGCGTGCGCGAGCTTCTCCGCCCGGGTGCCGAGCAGGTACTGCGGATCGAACGGTGCCGCCTGGGCCACCAGGTTGGCCACCAGGTCGCGGCCCTTGACCGCGGGGAAGCCGGCGACGTCGAGGATCAGCTTCTCCGGGTACATGGCGGTGACCTGGCCGCCCGGCTCGGGCAACGCGTCGATCACCGCCACCGACAGCCCGCGGAACCCGGCATAGTAGGCGGCGAAGAGGCCGGCCGGACCGGCCCCGATCACGGCGACATCGACCTCGCGCATGGCGTACCGTCGCTTTCCGCTCACGGATCAACGCTTGCTGATCTCGACCGTAAGCGGGCGGCGACGGTCGGGCAAGCATGTCCCAGAGGCGCGCCGGAGAATCGCCTCAGGGCAGGCTGAGCGTGGAGCCCGAGTAGTCCGGGCCGCCCAGCGCGGGTCGCCGCCGACGGAACAGGATCGCCGCCACCACCCCGCCGAGCAGGCCGAACAGATGCCCCTGCCAGGAGATCCGCTCGTCGGTGGGGAGGATGCCGACCAGTTGCCAGCCGTAGAGCAGACCGACCAGGAGGAAGACCGCGAAGTTCCACCAGCTGCGCTCGACGATGCCTCGGGTGAGCAGGATGCCCAGGTAGCCGAAGATGACACCGCTGGCGCCGACCACCACCGAGTTGGGTGAGCCGGTGAACCACACACCGAGGCCGCTGACCAGGATGATGACCAGTGTCGACCAGAGGAACCGGCGGGCGCCGGCGGCGAGGACGAAGGTGCCCAGCAGGATCAGCGGGATGCTGTTGCTGTAGAGGTGGTCGAAGCCGTGGTGCAGGAACGGGGAGAAGAAGACCCCGTCCAGCCCTTCGATGCGCTGCGGGATGATGCCGGCGGTGGCGTCCAGGCCGAACGCGAGCCCCTGGTCGACGGCCTCGATGAGAAAGAGGAACGGGACCACCGCGCACATGGCGACGAACGCCCGGCCGAGTGAGGCGTAGAACGCCTCGGTGCCGAACCGGAACGGGTCGCCGCTTGACGGGTGCAGGGTCACTCCACAACTGCTATCAGCAAAAGCGGCCGACCGCCACTCACGTCCCGTTCGAGTACGCGCGAAGGCGGGGCGGGTGGAGAGCCACCCGCCCCGCCTTCGAGAGCCGTCAGTAGTGCCCGTTGTTCTGGAAGTAGGTCCAGGCGCCGCAGGGCGTCTTGTACCGGCCCTTGATGTAGCCGAGCCCCCAGATGATCTGGGTGGCCGGGTTGGTGCGCCAGTCGGACGCGACCGAGGCCATCTTGCTGCCCGGCAGGGACTGCGGGATGCCGTACGCGCCGGACGAGGAGTTGTTGGCCTTGTGGTTCCAGCCGCTCTCCTTGGTCCAGAGCTTCTCCAGACAGGGGAACTCCGCGATGCCGAAGCCCTTGTCGATCATCAGGGCACAGCCGACCTTGCGGTTGCCGCTGTATTCCGCGCAGGACGCCGGGATCGGCCCGTCGTACGGCTTGGCGGGTGCGTTGGCGGCGGCGCGCTCGCGCTTACGGGACGCCGCGGCGGCCTCGGCCCTGCGGGCCCGCTCGGCGGCTTCCTTGGCGGCCTGCTTCGCCCGCAGCTTGGCCTGGTACTCGGCGGCCCGCTGCTTGGAGAACTGCACCTGGTGGGCGGCCTGCCGCTCGCGCTGGTACGCGAGGTCGGCCCGGTCGACCTCGAGACTGACCTGCTCGGTCAGACCCTGTTGCTGGGTTTCCCGGTCTTCGCCCAGGTAGAAGCCACCGGCAACGCCCACGGAGAGCAGCGCGACAGCAGCCGTACGGGCGCCCAACCGGCTCCACAGCCGACTCACGAAGTGGTCCCTTCGTCGGGAGCAAGGACGCGGCGCGGCGCAGACCACAGGTGGACCGTCAGCCGTGCCACGAGCGCCCCGACCGGTTGCCGGTCGCGCCGACGCACCGACCTTCGCCGATGTCGTCCGTCTCGCGACGTTCGATCACCAACGATTCCGGTGGTGCGTGGACGCTCGTGGGACACGATTGCGCACAGTGAGGCTGATGGGAAACCAACCAGGCAGTTTGTGATCTGCGCCACACCGATAATGCGGACAAAAGCCCCCATTGTCACCCGTCAGATCGGGATGTCCTCCAAGAGGTCCGTGACCATCGCCGCGATCGGAGATCGCTCCGAACGGCTGAGGGTGACGTGCGCGAAGAGCGGATGACCCTTGAGCGCTTCGATGACAGCCGTCACCCCGTCGTGCCGGCCGACCCGCAGATTGTCCCGCTGGGCCACGTCGTGGGTGAGCACCACCCGGGAGCCCTGCCCGATCCGGGACAGCACGGTCAGCAGCACACCGCGCTCCAGCGACTGGGCCTCGTCCACGATCACGTAGGCGTCGTGCAGGCTGCGTCCGCGGATGTGGGTCAGCGGCAACACCTCGAGGATGCCCCGCGAGGTGACCTCCTCCAGCACGTTCTCGTGCACCACCGCGCCGAGCGTGTCGAAGACCGCCTGGGCCCACGGCGACATCTTCTCCGACTCCGAGCCCGGCAGGTAGCCCAACTCCTGGCCACCGACGGCGTAGAGCGGGCGGAACACGATCACCTTCTTGTGGCGGCGGCGCTCCATCACCGCCTCCAGCCCGGCGCAGAGCGCCAGCGCCGACTTGCCGGTGCCGGCCCGGCCACCCAGTGAGACGATCCCGATCGACTCGTCCAGCAGCAGGTCGAGGGCGACTCGCTGCTCGGCCGAGCGGCCGTGCAGCCCGAACGCCTCCCGGTCGCCCCGAACCAGACGTACCGACTTGTCCGGCAGCACCCGACCGAGTGCGGAGCCACGCCCCGAGTGCAGCACCAGACCGGTGTGGCAGGGCAGCCCGGCCGCCTCGTCGAGGTCGAGCGTCTCGCCGGCGTACAACTGGCCGATCTGCTCCTCGCTCAACTCCATCTCCGACATACCGGTCCAGGTCGGGTCGCTGGCCTGGCCGTGGCGGTACTCGTCGGCGCGCAGTCCAACCGAGGCCGCCTTGACCCGCAACGGCATGTCCTTGCTGACCAGGGTCACCTCCCGCCCTTCGGCGGCGAGGTTGAGCGCGACGGAGAGGATCCGGGCGTCATTGCTCTCGTTGCGGAACCCGGGCGGCAGAACACCGTCGTCGGTGTGGTTGAGCTCCACCCGCAGGGTGCCGCCGACGTCGTTGGCGGGCACCGGACGGTCGAGTCGGCCGTGCCGAACCCGCAGGTCGTCGAGCATCCGCAGCGACTGCCGGGCGAACCAGCCCAGCTCCGGATGGTGCCGCTTTCCCTCCAACTCGGTGATGACCACCAGAGGCAGCACCACTTCGTGCTCCGCGAACCGGTGAAACGCCGCCGGGTCGGAGAGCAGCACCGACGTGTCCAGGACAAAGGCCTGGCCGGCTGGTCGTGGCTCCTTGGGGTCGGCCGGCGCGGCGGCCGCCGAACGGCGGCTCCTGGTGGCTCGGCGGGGCGTGGCAGTCGCGGCCGGGGTTTGGTCGGCACCGGCGATGGTACGGCGAGTCGTCACAGGCCTGCTCCGACGGATGGGCACCCGCCACCCGTGTTCCGCCTCCTCCGGTGCCCGGGGACACGGGGTCGGATGCGGAACCCCATGCGCGAGGTCGCAGATCCGGGCGGACCGGCTGGCTCGGGAGAACCCCGTGCCATGCCTAGACGCTAGCCCCGCCGGACCTTCCCGGCTAGGGGCCGAACGTGGATCTCCCAAGACGCGCTCGTGAACAGCGCTCCGTCGACGCCCGCACCAGTCGAAAGGCACTGTCGCGCACGCGGCGGACCCGGCCGGGATGCATGCCCCCTGCGCGCATCCCGGCCGGTGGGGCCACCGTCACCGGTCTGACGTGGCCCCGACGGTGCGTGTCCGCCGCGGACGACGCACCGCGCTCGTGGCGCCGGTCGGCGGGCAGGCCCGCCGACCGACCTCAACCGGTACGTCGGACGAGCGTGCCGGTCGGGTGCCGCCCGGTGATCGGGGCGGCCGGCGCGCTGAACGACGAGCCGGTGTACGTGGTGCCGGGGCGTTCGACAGCACCGGCGGTGCGGACCACGCCCGCCGGCGAGACCGACAGGGCCGAGGCGATCGCCGCCTGGGCGTCCCGACGACGCCGGTTCCAGGCGCCCCGGTCACCGTCGAAGTAGCCCTGCCGGTAACCGAAGCGGTAGCCGATGCGGTAGCTGAGCTGCCCGTGCAGCCGGCCGGCCGCGTAACTGGTGGCACCGAGCACCAGGACGAGGAACACAGCGAGAAACGGGCTCATCGGGCAGCTCCGGCCGAGCCGGGACGCCAGGTCATCGCTCCTCCGGCTCGATCGTGGTGGGGTCGGCGACGAGCAGCCGGTCCAGGTCGTCGGTGCTGACCTCCTCGACCAGCTCGACGCTGATCCGGCAGCCGTCCAGCACGACTTCGGCCATCGAGGACCGACGGATTTCGCCGCCGGCGTCGTAGACCCGGACGCTCAGCTCCGGGCAGCCGAGATGGGTACGCCAGGCGTTCCACTCGGCACGATCACCGACGCTCAGCGACAGGTAGCGGCAGCCTCGGGCCAGATAGAGGCGCCAGGGGGCGGTCAGCCCCGCGGCGACACCCTCGGCGATCAGCCCGAAGGCCTGGGCGCGGGTGGCGAGCTCGGTCACCACGACCCCCTGGCACCGGGGGCGTGACGCATGTGAGCACCAATCGTCTCATGCACGTGACACACCGTAGATTGTCCCATGGGCGTGACAGTATCAGCTTTTCGTCCGCTTACGTTTGCCACGACGTTCATCTATTCTGCCCGCGTGACACCCCTCAACAGTGGCACTGACTCGTTTACCGGAAATCCGAACCCTTCGTCACGTCCGCGTGACAGTGGCGAGCCGGGGCGCGCACCTGTAGCCGGCTGGTCGTACCGTCACGGAGTGACCGAGACGGCCAATGCGCGGAAGATCGCCTTCGCCACCTTCGTCAGGCGGGCCCTGGACGAGGCGCGGGCGACCCGAGCCTGGAGCGGCACCGAGGTGTCCCGGCGCACCGGCGTCTCCCGGCAGACCATCAACCGCTGGGTCCGGGGCGACTGGGCCAGCGACCCGGAGGCCGAACGGGTGGTCGCCTTCTGCGAGGGCCTGGGGTTGAACCCTGCCGCGGCCTTCGCCGCACTCGGCTGGGACCGCGCCGCAGCCGGCCCCCGCACCGGCCAGGCCGCCCCGCCGATGGACCCCGACGTGGAGGCGCTGCTGCGCCGTCTGGTCGATCCGCAGGTGTCGGACGCGGAGAAGTTCCACATCCGGGAAACCATCAGATACCTCGCATACCGCCCAACGCTGCCGGTCGATGTCCGAAAAAGGGGCAATCAGGCAGGCTAGTTCCTCAGATAGCGAAAGAACGCCTGGTCAGGTTCATTCGTTTGCCTCCGGGGCTGGAACGGGCACGCTAGCGTCCCTATTCGTACTGCTTGGGCTCGTCATCGGCGGGGGGACGGGACAAGGCCGAACCCAGCCCTGCGGGACAGAAGGAGGGGTCTGTCCATGACCCTGAAGTGGTTGGCAGTCGTGGTCGCAACGGTGTCGGTGACACTGTGGGCGACCGGCAACACGGTGACCCTCGCGGTCGACGGCGGGCAGCTGCCGCTGCTCGTCAACCTCTTTGCGCTCATCACCGCCGGCACCGCGGTCGTCCTGGCCGTCGTCGCCGAGCTGCACGAGCGTTTGAACAACCGAATCAGCGCGCTCACCGAGTTCCTGGTGGCACGGCTCAACGAGATCGACAACCACACCGGCGATCGCAACACCGGGTTCGTGGAGGGCTACCTGTTGAGCCACGGCCAGGAAGCCGCGGTGGTGCCGTTCGGCCGGCGCGGACGAGGAGCCGCCGAACGCTGATCGCTTACCGCTCAATGGGTCCGCTCGGCCAGGAATGAGCCTGGATCGCCGGGGTACGCTGACGCGCGTGCCGCCGTTGAATCTGGGAAATCAACAGCCGAGGACCCCGTTGAACGCCGACCAGGCCTGGCGGGTAACCGCCAGCCGGGCGGCCGGGACCGTGCTCTTCTTCGACTTCGACGGCACGCTCGCGCCCGTCGACGACGATCCGACCGCGGTACGCCCGGCGCCCAAGGCGTTGGCCGCGATCGAGGCGCTCGCCCCGGTCGTGCAGCGGGTCGCGATCGTCTCCGCCCGACCCGTCGAGTTCCTTCGGGATCAGCTCGGCGGGCTCGCTGGCGTTGACCTCTACGGCCTCTACGGGCTGGAGCACAGCCATTCCGGCGGCGAGACAGTCACCGAACCGGCCGCGCTGCCCTGGGTGCCGACCATGTCGGAGCTGGCCGACCTGGCTCGGGCGGAACTGCCACCCGGCACGCTTGTGGAGTACAAGCGGCTCTCGGTCGCGCTGCACTGGCGTACCGCCCCGCAACTCGGCGCGACGGTGCAGCAGTGGGGGCAGGCGCAGGCCGACCGTCTGGGGTTGCGCTCGCAGGCCGGGCGGATGGTGCTGGAGCTCAAGCCACCTGTCGACCGGGACAAGGGCATGGTGATCGGCGAGGCGATCAAGGGTGCCACCGGCGCCTGGTACTTCGGCGATGACGTCTCCGACATCAAGGCGTTCGCCGCGCTGCGCGCTCGCGCCACCGCCGACCCGGACTTCCTCGGCGTCTGTGTGGCGGTGGCCAACCCGGAGACCGGCCACGAGGTGGCCAACGCCGCCGACCTGACCATCGAGTCGCCGGCCGCCCTGGGTGACTTCCTCACCCGGGCGCTGACCCACCTGTCCTGAACCGACCTGACCCCAGCGGCGGCCGACGGCGTCGCCGCCGGGTCAGGCGCCGTAGCGGCGTTGCCTGGTGGCGTACGAGCGCAGGGCCCGCAGAAAGTCGATGTGCCGGAAATCCGGCCAGTTGAGCTCGCAGAAGTAGAACTCCGAGTGCGCGGACTGCCAGAGCATGAAACCGGAAAGCCGCTGCTCGCCGCTGGTGCGGATGACCAGGTCCGGGTCGGGCTGGCCGCGGGTGTAGAGGTGTTCGGCGATGTGCTCGACGTCCAGCACCTCGGCCAACTCCTCGATCGTGCCTCCGGTGGCGGCGTGCTCCAGCAGCAGCGAACGGACCGCGTCGGTGATCTCCCGGCGGCCGCCGTAGCCCACCGCGATGTTGACCTCCGCGCCACCGGTGCGCTCACGGGTGCGCTCCTCGGCGCCCTTGAGTGCCGCCGCAGTCTGCGCCGGCAGCAGGTCGAGCGCTCCGACGATGCGCAGTCGCCAGGGGTTGCCCTCCTCGGAGAGCTCCACCACCAGGTCCTCAATGATCTTGAGGAGTGGGTCCAGCTCGGCGGCCGGACGGCGCAGGTTGTCCGTGGCCAGCAGGTAGAGGGTCACGTGCCCGACGCCGGCCTGGTCACACCAGCCGAGGACGTGCTTGATCTTCGCCGCGCCGACCCGGTGCCCGTCGTTCGGGTCGACGAAGCCCATCTCCCTCGCCCATCGGCGGTTGCCGTCGCACATCACCCCGACGTGCCGGGGCACCGGCTTACCCGCGAGCTTCGCCGTGAGCCGGCGCTCGTACACGGAGTAGATAAGGTTCCGCAGCGTCATCACCTAGCAGCGTAGCGACCCTTGCGCCAGTTCACTGCCTCGGAGCCCCATCCCCGCCGCCCAGACCGACACCGATCAGTGCGAGCGTACGAGCGGTGAGGCGTCCGTCACCCAGCCCCAGCTCGACCACGTCGTAGAACACCCGGTCGTCCCGACGGGCGGCCCGGACCGCCGCGTCCACCACCCGACGTCGCCGGGCCAACCACGCCGCTACCGAACTGTGCCGCAGGTGGGTGCCGAGGCGGCGACGCAACCCGTCGGCGTAGCGGCCAGCCGCGCCCTCAGGCGACCGGGCCGCCGCCGACCCGGCGAGCGCGCCGGAGAGCAACGCGTAGAAGATCCCCTCCCCCGTGAACGGGTTGATCAGTGACAGGGCGTCCCCGGCCAGCAGGGTGCGCCCACGCCCCGGCGACGGCCGGTGGGTGGAGAGCGGCAGGTGATGCGCGCGCAACGCGGTCACGGTCGCCAGATCGGTGCCGGGCAGCAGCGCGGCCAGCCGGTCCAGCAGGTACGCGCGGCTCAGCGGCTCACCGCGCAGGACCTCCCCGTATCCGACGTTCGCCCGGCCGTCACCGATCGGGAACGACCAGGCGTACGCCGGCCAACGCGCCTTCGAGGTGACGATGAGCTGCTCGGACGGGCCGGGCAGAGCCGGGGCGTACCCCCGGATGGCCAGCGCGAGGTGTCGGTCGGGATTCTGCGGATGGCCGAGCGCCCGACGTACCACCGAGCCGGCGCCGTCCGCGCCGATCACCACCCGGCCGGACACCTGCCCGTCGAGCACCACCCGGTCCGCGCGCGGTTCGACCTGGCGCACCGTGTGCCGGCGCAGCTGCGCGCCGGCGGCCACCGCGGCCGCCACCAGCCGCGCGTCGAAAACCTCCCGGGGCACTGTGTACGCGGGTCGGGGCAGCGCCCGAGCGACCGCACCGCCACCCGGCGAGACCATGCGTAACGCCGGCAGTGGCGCGTAACCCGCCACCGCCTCGGTCACCCCCAGCTCGGCGAGCACGTCCACCGAGTGCGCGGCGATCCCGTCACCACACGCCTTGTCCCGGGGAAAGTCGGCCCGGTCCAGCAGCAGCACGCTGGCACCGGCCCGGCGCGCCGTCAGCGCGGCTGCCGCCCCGGCCGGTCCCGCCCCCACCACCACCACGTCGAACTCGTCGCCCACCACGAGCCTCCTCCCAGTCCGCCGCGTCGCGGCCGCTCCCGCCGGGCGACCCGGTCGGCCCCGCGGCCGACCGCCGCGACGATTTCCGCAGCTCGCCCCGACGTCGACACTGTGACCGACGCCACCCGCCATCCTGCCCCCTGGCCGCCCGCGAAGAACGCTCCCGCACCCGGCCGGCCAATCTCACCCACCCCACCTTTGCTCTGCACCCGCGGATGCGACGGTTACCGTCCGCGACTGTCGCCTATTGGGGTGCAGAGCAAAGGACGGTGCAGAGCAGACGAGGGGATGGGCAGGTGCTGGGCCGCGGTCGGCCGCCGGGTCGGCACCCGGAGGCGTCGGTGCGGGGGCGCCGCCGCCGTCAAGGTCGGGGTTCAGGTCCGGCGTCGTCGGGGGCGCGAGCGGCGCGGCGAAGGCCGTACAGGGTCAGCCCTGCCGCCGCCACCAGGGGGCCTCCGTCGCGGACCAGGCCGTCTACACCCAGCAGCCACCAGCACAGCGGCAGATCCACGGCGAGTACGGCCACAGTGACGACGACCAGCAGGCCACGTGCCCAGTCCTTGCCCCGCATCAGGAACGCTGTGCAGAACAGCACCGCGTAGCTGGCCGTGATGCCCGCACCGAACCAGAACAGCACGGCCGGCACCGCGGTCAGTCGACCATCCAGGATGGAACCGCCGGCGACCAGTGCCGGCACCAGCATCAGCGGGCTGTAGGTGAAGGCAGCCACCCGGCTGGTCAACAACCAGGCACTGGCCTGTGGTCGGCGTGGCGGCGTCTCCCGCCAGGAGATGCCATCCCGGTCGATGACGAGGCGTGGACGGTGCCGGACCAGGTGCGCTGCCAACGCCGACGAGCGGTAGAGCAGCCAGACCACCGCGACGCAGAGCGCCGTGAGAATGGCGAAGCCGAGCAGGCCGGGCAGCGGCGGCACGCCCTGCCGGGGCACGATGAGCCGGCCGACCGCGAAGATCGTGGTGACCGCGAGGATCAGCCCGAACGGGCGGGCCGCCGTACGACCCCGTCGCACGTGGCCGATCAGCAGCAGGAAGCCGAACGAGCGCAGCATGGCCCAGCCGGTCCGTACCGCGAGCCCGAATCCCTGCTCCGGGGCGTACCACCAGTTGAGCAGCTCGACCACGACGGTGGCCGCCGCCGTCGTCGCCAGCAGGATGGTGAGCACCCGGACGGCGGACGGCCGCCGGACCTGTGTCTCGGCGGCCGTCCTCATGAAATCCGATGTTGCCCGCGAAGGGTCTCGTTCACACCTACCGCTGCGGTTGCGCGGCGTCCAGGCGGGCGCGCAACGCGTCCAACTCGGCCCAGAGCACGCCGGGCAGCTTGTCACCGAACTTTTCGAACCACTCGGTGATCATCGGCAGCTCGTTACGCCACTCGTCCGGGTCGACCTTCAGCGCGATCCGAACATCCTCCGGGGTCATGTCCAGGCCCTCGACGTCCAGGGCGTCCGGCGCGGGGACCATGCCGACCGGCGTCTCGACCGCGTCGGCAGTGCCCTCGATCCGCTCGACGACCCACTTGAGCACCCGGGAGTTCTCCCCGAAGCCCGGCCAGAGGAACGAGCCGTCCGGGTCCTTGCGGAACCAGTTGACGTAGTAGATCTTCGGCAGCTTCGCCTCGTCGCCGTCGGTGCCCTTGCCCATCTCGATCCAGTGCCGGAAGTAGTCCCCGGCGTGGTAGCCGATGAACGGCAGCATCGCCATCGGGTCCCGCCGGACCACGCCGACGGCTCCGGACGCGGCGGCGGTGGTCTCCGAGGAGAGCGTGGCACCCATGTAGACGCCGTGCACCCAGTCGCGGGCCTCGGTCACCAGCGGCACGGTGTCCTTGCGGCGTCCACCGAAGAGGATCGCGTCGATCGGCACGCCGTTCGGGTCGAAGTACTCGTCGGCGAGGATCGGGCACTGCGTGATCGGGGTGCAGAACCGGCTGTTCGCGTGGGAGGACAGGCTGTCGCTCTCCGGCGTCCAGTCGTTGCCCTTCCAGTCGATCAGGTGTGCCGGCGGCTCGCCCATGCCCTCCCACCAGACGTCGCCGTCGTCGGTCAGGCCGACGTTGGTGAAGACGGAGTTGCCCCGGTCCAGCGTGCGCATGGCGTTGGCGTTGGTCTTCCAGTCGGTGCCGGGCGCGACGCCGAACAGGCCGTACTCGGGGTTGACGGCGTAGAGGCGGCCGTCCGGGCCGAACCGCATCCAGGCGATGTCGTCGCCGATGGTCTCGACCTTCCAGCCGGGAATCGTCGGCTCCACCATGGCGAGGTTGGTCTTGCCGCAGGCGGACGGGAAGGCGCCGGCGATGTGGTAGACCTTGCCCTCCGGCGAGGTGATCTTGAGGATCAGCATGTGCTCGGCGAGCCAGCCCTCGTCGCGGCCCATCACGCTGGCGATCCGCAGCGAGTAGCACTTCTTGCCCAGCAGCGAGTTGCCGCCGTAACCCGAGCCGTACGACCAGATCTCCCGGCTCTCCGGGAAGTGCGAGATGTACTTGGTGTCGTTGCACGGCCAGGCGACATCCTGCTGGCCGGGAGCGAGCGGCGCGCCGATCGAGTGCAGCGCGTGCACGAAGTCCGCGTCGTCGCCCATGGCCTCCAGGACCCGGGTGCCCATCCGCGTCATGATGCGCATCGAGGCGACCACGTACGGGCTGTCGGTGATCTCGACACCGAACATCGGGGACTCGGCCTCGACCGGCCCCATGACGAACGGGATGACGTACATGGTGCGACCGCGCATGGAGCCCCGGTACAAATCCGTCATCGTCCGCTTCATCTCGGCCGGCGCCATCCAGTTGTTGGTGGGGCCGGCGTCCGCCTCGTCGACGGAACAGATGTAGGTGCGTTCCTCGACCCGGGCGACGTCCGTCGGGTCGGTGCGCGCGTAGAACGAGTTGGGCTTCTTCTCCGGGTTGAGCCGGATCAGGGTGCCGGCCTCGACCAGCTCATCGGTGAGGCGGCGCCACTCCTCGTCGGACCCGTCCACCCAGACGACACGGTCGGGGGTGGTCAGTTCCGCGACCTCACGGACCCAGGCGAGCAGTTTCGGATGGGACGTCGGGGCCTGATCGATACCCCGCACAACAGCCGGAGCAACCATGACACATCTCCTTGTGGTCGACGCTGACCGATCTATGGGATGCACGAGACTCAGCGGCGCGATGCGTCGCCTTCGTGGAAACCTGGGATTGGCCTCAGCGTAAACCGGGCAGCCTTCCGAGTCAGTGGGACAGGTTGTGAAGAACTGCACAAGCTACGGCCTCGCTGCGGCATCACGAGCTGATACCCGCTTTCCCGCGCAGTTTCACGCAAATCTTGTTGTGCACCCCGGCGGACGCTTGTTGCGGTCGGGCCGTTGACCTGCCCCGCCGACCGATGCGGTGATTCCCGTTCCGCAGCGGCTCAGTCCTCCCAATTGGTTACGCTCTGTGCAGTGGTTACGTACACGGTGCTGGGCCCCTCCGGGAGACCACGCCCGCTTGCCGTTGCTACCCCTCTGACTGGCCGGCAGCCGGTAGGCTCCCCCCGTGGCCGCCACGATGACCGGGGAACAACCGGGTCCCCGGCAGACCCGACGGGGTCTCGTCGGCTTACTCCTCGACCGCTTCGGTCACCTCATCCGCGAGATGGGCAAGTTCGCCACCGTGGGTGGTTTCGCGTTCCTCGTCGACTTCGCGCTCTTCAACTACCTGACGAGCAGGCACGGCGTCGAAGAGTTGACGGCGAAGACGATCTCCACGGTGATCGCGGCGTCCGTCGCCTTCGTGGGCAACCGGTTCTGGACGTGGCGGCACCGTCAGCGCAACAACGCGGCCCGCGAGTACGCGCTGTTCTTCTTCTTCAACGCGGTCGGTCTCGGCATCACGGTGGCCTGCCTCGCGCTCAGCCGCTACGGGCTCGGGGCCATCTGGCCGGACGTGTTCCAGACGCGCCTGGCGGACAATCTCGCCAGCTACATCGTCGGTACGGGATTCGCCACGCTGTTTCGATTCTGGTCGTACCGGCGGTTCGTCTTCGTCGAAGCGGGAACCCCGACCCTTCCGCAGGTGGATCCCGACCGTGACCACGGGGCGTGACCTGCCGCCCACCTCGTTCGGCCGGTGATCGCCGGCCGCACCGACTGCCCTAAGGTGTTTCGCATGCGTCTTGTCCGCCTGCTGCCTGAGCGCTGGCAGAAGTTCATCCACGAGGCGCTCAAGTTCGGCATCGTCGGCGGCATCAACACCGTCATCAATTACGCGGTGTTCAATGCCCTTGCACTGACCGTTTTCGTCAATGGTCAGTTGAAGGCGACAGTGATCGCGACGATCGTCGCCACCATCACGTCGTACCTCATGAATCGGCACTGGACGTACCGTGATCGCCCGAAATCGGCGCTTCGCCGGGAATATCTGCTTTTCTTCCTATTCAACGGCGCTGGCCTGCTCATTGAGCTGGGGGCTGTGGCGGCGGCGAAGTACGGTCTCGGCGTACACGGCCTGCTGGCACTGAATCTGGCCAAGACCGTCGGCGTCCTGCTGGCCACGCTGTTCCGGTTCTGGTCATACCGCACGTTCGTCTTCCAACCCGTCGCGCCGGCCGAGGACGAGCCCGCGAAGCCTGACTCCACCTGGCACAGCATTCCGCGAGACGAGTGGGACACCATGGCGGAGATGGACCCGGTCGCCGAGTTGGCGGAATCGGTGTCCGAGCTGGAGGAGGCGGAGTCAGCGCAACGCAACGACCCGCCAGCCGGCGCACCGACTCAGGGTCGGCTCCCGCGGCTGAGCGTCAGCCCCGCCGTCGACCTGGACGCGGAACTCGCCGCGGAGCTGCACGTCGGCACCCGTCGCGCGCCCCGCCGGTGACGACACCCGACGCCCGCTCCGGCACGGGGCGACCCGCCGAGCTGTTCTTCGAGGATCTCGTCCCGGGGCTCACCGTCGATCTTGGCGTGGTCACCGTGGACGGCGACGAGATGGTCGCCTTCGCTCGCCGCTTCGACCCGCAGTGGTACCACGTCGACCCCGACCTGGCTGCGGCGAGCCGACACGGTGGTCTGATCGCCAGCGGCTTCTACACGGTCAGCCTGTTCATGCGCGCGTACGTCGACCACCTGCTGTCCCGGGCCGCCGCGGACGCCTCCCCCGGCCTGGAGGAGCTGCGTTGGCTCGCCCCGGTGCGGGCCGGCGACCGGCTCGCGGTCCGGGTCGACGTGATGGGAGCCCGGCCGTCGACTGCCCGCCCCGGGCTCGGCACCGTCAGCCTCACCGGCACCATGCTGCGCCTCGGCCCGGACGACCGGCCCGAGCAGGAGGTGCTGCGGACCCGCTTCCGTGGCTGGTTCGCCGTGCGACCGGTCGAGGCCGACCCCGCCGAAGCCACGCCGACCGACGCTGACCGGCCCGCAGCTGACCAGCCCGACAGCGGCCCGACCGCAGCAGACCCGTCCACCGTCGGGTCGTCCCAGACCGACCCGACGAAGAGCAGCGGCCCACCCGACTGACCCGCCCCCGACGGTGTGCCAGGGGCGGGTCTCCACCGGCCCGGATCAGGTCGTGGTGTCGCGAAGCGGCTTGCCGTCCTGCATGTCGGCGAGCATGTCGCGCATCTCGCCATCGCCCAGCGAGTGCTTGTCGTGCTGTGCCTCGACCAGCTCGTACAGGGTGGTCTGCACCTTCCCGACGTCCGGCACGTCGGCGAGCACCGACTGGCCGCGCTCACCGGCCGACTCGATGGTGAGCGTCCCGCAGCCGAGCAGACGCTCGACGAAACGCTGGTTCATCGAGTGGTCGTTGACCCGGGCGAGCGGGAGGTCCCGCCGGTCCCGGGAGAGCACACCCTGCTGAAGCAGGACTCGCTCGTTCGTGAACAGGTAGTGGGTGGTGCGCCAGACCAGGAACGGCCACAGGCCGAGCCAGAGCACCGCGACCAGGGCGATCGCCCCGATCACGGCCAGCGCGACCGAACCGCCGCCACTCTCGGGCAACAGGAGCACGCCGACCACCACCGCGGCGATGGCCAGCACCAGCACCGCGATCGGCCGGATCAACGCCTTCCAGTGCGGGTGCAGGTGCAGCACGACGTGCTCGTCCTCGGTGAGCACGTCCTCGGGAAACGCCACGGGAACCTCCAACGCGATTTTCTGGACGCGCAGACGGTAAACCCCCCAGGCCCCACCACAACATCCGCCGCGCGGGCCCACTCGGCTCTACGTGATCTTGCCCGTCCTCAGCGGAGGTGCAGGACGTCGCCGGCGGCCAGGGTTCGGGCGCCGGTCGACGTGGTGACCATCAGTTGGCCGTCCGGGTCCACTCCGGTGGCGGTGCCGGTCAGGGAGTCGCCGTCGGGGAGCAGGACGCGTACCTCGCGCCCGATCGTCGCGCAGGCCTCCAGGTAGGCGTCGCGCAGGCCGCTGGCCACCGCGTCGCCGCCCGCCGAACGCCAACGGTCGTACCAGTCGGCCACCGCCCGCAGCAGCGCCCGCAGCAGCGGATCCCGATCGGTGGCCACCGCGCCGGCCAACTGGAGCGAGGTGGCCGGCAGCCCGGTCGGATTCACCGGCAACTCGTCGGCGCGCAACGTCACGTTGAGCCCGATGCCCAGCACGATCGCCGGCGGTTGGTCCGGCGCCCGTCCCGGCACCGCCTCGGCCAGCACGCCCGCGCACTTCGCGTCGTCGATCAGCAGGTCGTTCGGCCACTTGAGGGTGGCTTCCAGCTCGGCCAGCCGGGCCACCGCCTCCACCAACGCCACGCCGGCCAGCAACGGCAGCCACCCGTACCCGGTGGGTGTCGCCGGCAGCCAGCCGCGGTCCGGCACAGCCTCTCCGGGCCGCAGCAGGACGCTCGTCGCGATGCCGGCCCGCGCCGGCGACTGCCAGACCCGCCCGCGCCGGCCGCGCCCCGCGGTCTGCCGCTCGGCGACCACGACCAGGCCCTCGGGCTCGTCGGCCCGCGCGGCCTCGGCCACGTCAGCGTTGGTGGAGCCGGTCTCGACACGCAGCTCCAGTCGGGCCCACGGCCCGTTCGGCGCTGTCAACGCGCGGCGCAGCCGGGCCGCCGACAGCGGCGGCCGGTCCAGATCGGTGTACGGGGAGCCCGACATTCCGCCAGCCTACGGCGGTGCTCCGGGCGACACTGAGGCGTACTGCACAGCGGCACCCACCTGAACCATCGTTATATTCCCTGGGTGACTACCGAGACCGGGACCAACATGCACAGCACCGCGGGCAAGCTGGCGGACCTGGAGCGCCGGGTCGACGAGGCGGTGCACGCCGGGTCGGCCCGCGCCGTGGAGAAGCAGCACGCGCGCGGCAAGAAGACCGCCCGCGAACGGATCGAGATGTTGCTCGACGAGGGCTCCTTCGTCGAACTCGACGAACTGGCCCGGCACCGGTCCACGGCCTTCGGGCTGGAGCGGAACCGCCCGTACGGCGACGGCGTGGTCACCGGCTACGGCACGGTGGACGGCCGGCAGGTGTGCGTCTTCGCGCAGGACTTCACGGTCTTCGGTGGCTCGCTCGGTGAGGTTTTCGGCGAGAAGATCGTCAAGGTGATGGACCTGGCCATGAAGATCGGCTGCCCGGTGGTCGGCATCAACGACTCCGGCGGCGCGCGCATCCAGGAGGGCGTCGTCTCGCTCGGCCTCTACGGCGAGATCTTCTTCCGCAACGTGCGGGCCTCCGGCGTCATCCCGCAGATCTCACTGGTGATGGGGCCCTGTGCCGGCGGCGCCGTCTACTCTCCGGCGGTCACCGACTTCACCGTGATGGTCGACCAGACCTCGCACATGTTCATCACCGGCCCCGACGTGATCAAGACGGTGACGGGCGAGGACGTCGGCATGGAGGAGCTGGGTGGCGCGCGTACGCACAACACCCGCAGCGGCAACGCGCACTACCTCGCCAGTGACGAGGAGGACGCCGTCGACTACGTCAAGGCGCTGCTGTCGTACCTGCCGTCGAACAACCTCGACGAGCCGGTCGTGGTCGACGCCCCCGCTTCGCTTGAGGTCAATGACGAGGACCGGGAGCTGGACACCCTCATCCCGGACTCGGCCAACCAGCCGTACGACATCCACACGGTGATCGAGCACGTCCTCGACGACGGGGAGTTCCTGGAGGTCCAGCCGCTCTACGCGCAGAACATCGTGGTCGGCTACGGCCGGGTCGAGGGACGGCCGGTCGGCGTGGTGGCCAATCAGCCGATGCACTTCGCCGGCACCCTGGACATCGCCGCCTCGGAGAAGGCCGCCCGTTTCGTCCGCACCTGCGACGCGTTCAACATTCCGGTGCTGACCTTCGTGGACGTGCCCGGCTTCCTGCCCGGCACCGGTCAGGAGTGGGACGGCATCATCCGCCGGGGCGCGAAGCTCATCTACGCGTACGCCGAGGCGACCGTCCCGAAGGTCACCGTGATCACCCGCAAGGCGTACGGCGGGGCGTACGACGTGATGGGCTCCAAGCACCTCGGCGCGGACCTGAACTTCGCCTGGCCGACCGCGCAGATCGCGGTGATGGGCGCGCAGGGCGCTGTGAACATCCTCTACCGCTCCGAGCTGGCCGGTGCCGAGGACCCGGCGGCGGTCCGGGCCGAGAAGATCGCCGAGTACGAGGACACCCTGGCCAACCCGTACGTGGCCGCCGAGCGCGGGTACATCGATTCGGTGATCGCTCCGCACGAGACGCGCACCCAGATCGTCCGGGCGCTGCGTGTCCTGCGGACCAAGCGGGAAACCCTGCCGCCCAAGAAGCACGGCAACATCCCGCTCTGAGGCCGGTCGATCCGCGCAACGTCAGGAGAAGTGCTGCCTCCGGGCGGCGGGCGACAAACCTGAGGTTGCGCGGATCGACAGTGGTCAGCAGGCCGGGTTGGCGGCGACGCACATCCGGCGGGCGGCGACCTCCGCCAATCGGGGCAGGTCCACCTCGATGCCCGTCTGCCTCAGAGTGAGCACTGTGATCAGGTCGCCCACCCGGACCACGGCGGTGGTGGTCGGCCGAGGTGGCGCGGCGATGGGCTTGCCCGTCTTCTGGTCGACGGGCTGCGAACCGGTGTGCCGCAGCAGCGCAGCCCCGTCACCGGCGAAGTCCCGCTGGATCACCGCCCAGCGGTGCGTTGCCGACGCGGTGCCTGTGCCTGTTGCGCCCTGCACCTTGTATTCGCCGACGCTGGTCCATTCGGCACACGGTGCGACCAGGTCGTCCATGGTGGCGAGAAGCTGGATGGCCGCCTCCGGAGGCAGCCGGTAGAGATCCTGCGTGATCAGACCATCGGACTGGGTGAGGACTGCCGCGGCGCGCTTCGGTACCAGGGTCTGCGAACGGGACAGGATCGAATGCAGCCAGCCATTCGATCGCCCCTGACTCGTCCGGCAGGCACCGAGCATGTGATCCAGCAGGACCGGCTCGCCCAGGCCCGACTGGCTGAGCTGCACGTCGACCTGCTGCGGCAGGTCGGCCGGCTGCAACAGGGCGTCGCTGGTGATCTCGTGCCGGGTCGGCGAGGCCGAGGGCGCGGCGGCCGGCGGGACCGGCGGCGCGGACTTCCTCGGGGCGGCGACCGCCACTGCGGAGACCCCTGCGAGAGCCAGCGCGACGGTGGCCACCACGATCCTGCGCTGGCTGCGGCGGCGGGCCCGGGAGCGGATCTCCTCCGGGCCGAGCCACCGCACGTCCTGCAGGTCCCGTTGGATCTGTTCGACGAATGTCGGGTCGTCACGCATCGGTGGCCTCCTCCAGATCAGAGACGGCGAGCAGGCCGGCGAGCGCGGTACGCCCCCGGGAGAGACGGGCCTTGACGGTGCCCACCGGGGCCGCGGTCTCCCGCGCGACCTCGGCGACCGGCATGCCCACCAGGTAGTACAGGGCGATGGCGACGCGTTGCTCCTCGGGCAGTCGACGCAGTGCGGCGACCACAGCGACGGTGTCGGTGCCCGGCCCGGGAACGGTCTCGGTGGCCCCGTGTCGCAGGTAGGCGCGGGCGCGGCTACGCAGGCTGCGCCACCGGCTGACGGCGATCCGGCTGGCCACCACCCGTACCCACGCCTCCGGGTCGTCGTACCCGCTGATCGTCGACCAGAGCTGCCACGCCCGGACGTACGCCTCCTGCACGGCGTCCTGGGCCTCACCCCGATCACCGGTGAGGGCGTAGACGAACCCGAGGAGTCGTTGCCGACTCCCCCGGTAGAACTCGTCGAACCCGTCGACGTCCGGCACCCGATACCTCCCCGTGTCGGTCGCTGGGAACACGCACCGGCAAGGGCCGTTGGTTGCCCGGTCAGGCGATCGACTTTTCCAGTTCGTCGAGCGGGAACGCGCCGGCCCCGATCCGCTCCCGGACCGCCCGGCGTACGGCCCGCTGCACCGCGGCGTTGACCGGCGTCGGCACCCCGTGCAACCGGCCGAGCAGCGCGATCTCACCGTTGAGGTGGTCGACCTCGGTCGAGCTGGTGCCCCGGGCCAGGCTCTGCCAGGTGGAGCCGCCGGAGCGGGCCTCGCCGTCGACCGGGCGCTGCCCGACCAGGTCGCCGCGCTCGGCCTTCTCCTCCTCCGGGGAGGTGTGCGCGATGCCGGCGGCGGCGAGCGCGGCGACGCCCTCGGCGCGTACCCGCTCGACCAGCGCGTCCGGGATGTCCCGGCCGAGCAACGCCTGCAGGCCGTTACCGAGGTTGCTGAGCAGCTTGCCGTACTTCCAGCGCAGCACGTCGGTGCGGACCGGTGCGACGAAGCCGGCGGCGGTCAGGTCGGCGGCGACAGCCCGGTCGGTGTCGTCGGCGCCTCCGGGGTACCGCCCGATGTGGAGCATCCCGGGATGCGGGTACCCGTTGGCGACCACCACACCCGGGTCCAGGTGGGTGGCCGGCAGCCAGACGCAGACCGGGTGCACGTCGGCGAAGAGGCGCAGCGCGGCCCGCTCGTTGGCCACCCCGTTCTGCGCGGTCACCAGCGGCAGACGTTCTCCCGCCGTGCCGCCGCCGACCACCGGAGCGTCCACCCAGGCGGCCAACGCGCCGGCGGTGTCCTGTGACTTGACGGTGAGGATCAGCACGGTGTCCGCCGGCAGCGGCTGGTCGGTGGGCCGGTCCACCGCCGCGAGCCGGGCGGTGACCTCACCCTCGGGCTGCCGAAGGGTCAGGCCCCGCGCTCGGATCGCCTCCAGGTGCGCACCGCGGGCCACCACCGTCACGTCCCGGTCGGCCTGGGCCAGCCGTACGCCGATGGTCCCGCCGACCGCACCCGAGCCGATGATCAGGTATCGCATTGCCTCATTCTGCCCGGATCGACCGGAGCGAGGCGGCTAGGGCGACGTGGGGAGGAACGGGCCGGCGAGCAGGAGCGCTCCGGCGATCAGCGCCGCCACGTTGACCAGGGCGAAGACGCCCACCCAGAAGAGCGGCGGGAACGGGGTGAGCCCGGCGAGCTGGTCGGCGTCGGAGGCGGGCATCCGGCCCCGCGAGCGCAGCCGTTGCAGCTCGACCACCGGTCGCACCCCACCGAGCAGGAGGAACCACACCCCGGTGTACGCGAACGCGGCCTGGACCTGCGGCGTCGCGTACCAGGAGACGGCGAACACCAGGGCGCCCGTGACCAGCAGCGACACCACACCGAAGGCGTTGCGGATCATGACGAGCATGGCCAGCAGAAGCACCACGGCCACCCAGAGCAGCAGGGTGATCCGGTTACCACCGAGCAGCCAGGCCCCGGCCAGCCCGACCAGCGGCGGTGCGACGTACCCGGCGAGCAGAGTGAGAATCATGCCCGGCCCGGTGGGGCGGCCGGCGGAGAGCGTCAGCCCGGACGTGTCCGAGTGCAGTCGAATGCCGCGCAGCTTGCGGCCGGTGAGCAGGGCGACCAGGGCGTGCCCGCCCTCGTGCGCGATGGTGACGGCGTTACGGGCGATCCGCCACGGCAGCCGGGTGGAGACCACCACCAGCGCGACGGCTCCGGTGATCAGCACCAGCAGCGCGGGCGGGTCCGGCTGCGCGCCGAACAGCGTGTCCCACTTCTCGCCCAGTCCGTCGATCGACATCATGGGGCGCGAGCCTACCGGCGGCGTTCCGTGTCGCTACCGAGGCACCGGCTCTCATGTCGGCCAGTGGGGCGACTGACGTCCGCCGATGAAGCTTTTTTCCGATCGCACTTGCGATCTAGGGCACTAAGCTCCAAGGATGATTGTCGATAGAGCGATCCTCTTGGAGGCATTCATGGCCCGTACCCGATCATCGCTGCGCCGCGCGCTCGCGGCCGGCCTCACCGTCCTCGCCACCGCGGCGGCGGCCCTGGTCGCGACCGCCGGACCGGCGGCCGCCGCCACCACACCCGGTGTCGACGTGTCCCGCTACCAGGGCAGCATCAACTGGACAAGCGTCCGCAACGCCGGCATCCAGTTCGCCTTCATCAAGGCGACCGAGGGCACCAGCTACAAGGACCCGAACTTCAACGCCAACTACGTCAACTCGTACAACGCCGGGGTGATCCGCGGGGCGTACCACTTCGCCCGCCCGAACATCTCCGCCGGCTCCACCCAGGCCAACTACCTGGCCTCCAACGGCGGCGCCTGGTCGGCGGACAGCCGGACCCTCCCGGCGGCCCTGGACATCGAGGGCAATCCGTACGCCGGCGGTTACTGCTACGGGCTCAGCACCACCGGTATGCGCAACTGGGTGCAGGACTTCCTGAACACCTACCGCTCCCGCACCGGCCGGTACGCGGTCATCTACACCACCACCAGCTGGTGGAACCAGTGCACCGGTAGCTGGACCGGCCCGTGGGCGAACCACCCGCTCTGGCTGGCCCGCTGGTCGAGCACGCCCGGCGCCCTGCCGGCCGGGGCTTCGGTGTGGAGCTTCTGGCAGTACACCAGCACCGGCGCGGTCTCCGGGATCAGCGGCAACGTGGACCGCAACTACTGGAACGGCGACCGGAGCCGCCTGATCGCGTTGGCCAACAACACCTGACCGGGCCGTTGGCGGCAGCGGGATCGACGATCACCATCATGGTCGACAATCGGTCCGGCTGCCGCCACACCACCGGGTACGGGTCAGACCCGCCGCCGACTCAGGGCCGGCACCACAGCGTCCTCACGAGCCAGCGCGCCCCTGCGGGTCAAGCGCCAGGCAGCAACACCAAAGCCGGCAACGATCACGACGCCGAGCAGTGCGACGAGCACCGAAACCCCCGCGCTGACCAGCAGCAGGATCGCGTCGCCGAGCGCCACGAGCATCCACAGTGCCAGCCGAGGCCGAGCGTCCCTCCGTCGGTAACGCATGTCGTGCCTCCTTCCGTCGTCGACTGTCAATTACCCACGACGACGGAAGGTCATGCGAAGGATTTTCAGTCCTGGCGGTCGGGCACGAAACCCTTTGCGATCCGGTCGAAGTTCGGCAGGTTGGCCTGCCAGTCCTTCTCCGCGATCTCCCACCGCAGCGCGTAGCCCCGGTTGCTGGCCGTCACGAACCCTCGGTTACGGACGTGGATCCGCTGCCCGTCCCGGGTCTCCAGCCACTCCCAGTCCGCACAGGTCTTCCAGAAGGTGCAGCGCTCGATGCTGAGGTACTGATAATTTCTGACTTCGTTCTTGCGGCCGCCCTCGATGCTCTTCCAGTCGGCGTAGGCGTCCTTCTTCGGCGTCGGGGTCCACTGGACGAGCAGCTCCCCCGGCCCGTTGGACTCGTCGAAGACGACAGTGTTCTGACCGGCGTCGCGGCGCACCCAACCGTCGGGGATCGGCAGGGCGAAACCTTCCGGGTCCCGGTGCAGCTTCCAGCCCGCCGGCAACGCGTTCGGGTCGACCGAGGGAGTGGCCGAGGCGGACGGACTCGGGGCACCGCTGGTGGGCGGCGGAGGCGCCGCAGCCGAGGTCGGCGCAGGCGCGGAGGTCGCGGCAGCGCTGGTCGGGTTGGCCTGCGGGGTCTTGTCGTCGTCCTTGGTCAGCATCGGCACGACCACCACGAGACCGATCAGCAGCAGGGCGACCACAGCACCGATCAGCAGGTTACGTCGGGTGTTGTTCGGCTTCGTGCCATCCGAGGGCGGCACCGACGCACGGCCGGCCGGACTGAGCGGCGGCATGAGCGACGTCGGCGTGGTCGGCTTGCGCTGCTCCGGAGCCACCGGCGGACCGTCGACAACCGTCGGCTCGTCGTCGACGTTCGTCGTACCGTCGCCGCTCGTGTCGGGCGCGGCCGTGACCTTCGCGGTCGGCTCGCCGTCGGACGGAGCGGCGTCGGACGGGTCAGCGTCGGACGGTCGGTCGATCGTGGCGGTCGGCTCGGCCGGGGCCGTTGCCGCCGACTCGGCCGGCACGACCGCGGTTGGGTCGGCGACCGCACCGGAAACGGCGGCCGTCGGCGTGGCATCGGCGGCGGGGGTCGCGGCGGCACCGGAGGTGGCGGCGGAGGTGGTCGCGGCGGCGGCCGGCGGCGGTGACACCGGCCGGTCGACACTCTCGGCCGGTCGCGGGGCCGGCACCACCGGCAGGCGCGGCTCGCGCGGACCGTTCGGCCCAGGCCGGCGTACGCCATCGAGCAGGGAGATGCCGCGCGACCGCTTGCCCCCGGCGCGGCGCAGCAACCGCTCCGCCACCTCGGCGGTGATCCGCTCGTTCGGGTCCTTGCGCAGCAGCCCGTTGAGGACGGCCTTGAGCGGACCGGCGTTCTTCGGCGGCGGAATCGGCTCGGTGGCCAACGCGGCCAGGGTGCCGATCGCCGACGGCCGGGCGTACGGAGACTTGCCCTCGACCGCCGCGTAGAGCGTCGCGCCCAGCGACCACAGGTCGGCCTCCGGCCCGGCGGTGCCGTCCCGGGCCCGCTCCGGCGAGATGTACGCGGGCGAGCCGAGCACCATGCCGGTGCGGGTCACGTTGGGGTCACCGGGGATCGTGGCGAGACCGAAATCGGTCAGCACCACCCGACCGTCGTCGCCGAGCAACACGTTGCCGGGCTTCACGTCGCGGTGCATGACGCCCGCCTTGTGTGCGGCGCTGAGCGCACCCAGCACGCCCAGGCCGATCTCCACAGTGCGGGCCACCGACACCGGGCCGTCCTCGGCGAGAGTGTCCTGCAACGACTTCGACGCCACGTACTCCATGACGATCCACGGATCGCCGTCGGTGCGCAGCACGTCGAAAATGCGGACGACGTTGGCGTGGTTGAGCCGGGCGATGGCCCGCGCCTCCCGCAACGAACGCTCCCGCATCTCGCGGCGTTCCTCATCGGTGAGACCGGGCGGCGGCACCAGCTCCTTGATGGCGACGTCCCGATGCAGCACCTCGTCGCGCGCCTTCCACACCCTGCCCATGCCGCCCTGGCCGAGCGGCGACAGGAGCCGGTATCGGTCAGCGACGAGTTGGGGAAGCGCGTTCGACATCGGTGAGACGGTACCCGGACCCGCTGACGCTCACACCGCCGGCACGCCACTGTGCGCTTCGGGTAACTTCGCGCCGCGTACCCTGGCGGCATGTCTGCCGAAGAGCCGCTGTTCCGGGTCGTCCGCGGCGTGCCCACCGCCGAGGAGTTGGCCGCTCTGGTGGGGGCGATCATCGTCCGAACCCGTCCGGCCGCCGCCCCCGTCCCGGCGACCGCGTCCGCCTGGGCGCTCAGCGGTCGACCCGGCGGCTCCCGCGGGTGGCGCGCCACCGGCCTGCCCCGCTGACCCCGAGACCTGCCGTACGGGGGCTGTCAGGGTGGCGTTGAGCCGTTAACCTCACTCAGGGAAACGGTGCCGTTACGGGTAGGGAGGATCCATGATCCCCGAAGAGGACCGGCCAGCACCCTGGCTACGCGGTTACGGCGGCATCGAAGCCGACATCAGCCAGCTCAGAGAGTTCGCCGACCGGCTCGCCGCCGAGGTCGAAAGCAACTACGCGCCGCACCTGTCGTACATCGCCGAAGACATGTCGGCGAAGCTGCCCAACCCGTGTGACGCCTTCATCGAGCTGGTCACCTTCCTGCACGCCCACCACGAGACGCAGCAGGCCACCGCCGACATGGTGTACGCCGTCCGAGGCGCCACCGGCCACCTGGCCGCCGCCGCCGATCAGGTCGCCACCCACTACGCCGACAGCGACGCCTTCACCGCCGCCCGAGTGGTCGACGTGCAACGAGCCCTCGCCAACCCGGCCAGCGTCCTCCCCGGCGGCCCGACGCCAACCCTCACCGACCCGACCAGCCCCGACGCCGAAGGGCCGGTGGTCCTGCCGTGATCGAACGGGGCACCGGCCGCACCTCCGGCCTCACCGACTGGCACCTCATGGACGTCAACAGCATGTGGGCCTGCCTCCAGGACCACGACACCGCCAACCACTGGAAGCAGGTCGCCGGCTGGCGCAAGGTCTGCGACCTGGCGCAAACCCACCTCGGCCGCCTCCAGCAGTACCGACGCGGACTCGCCGAGGCGTGGCCCCCCGAAACCAGCGCCGCCTCCCGCACGTACCTCGCCGAACTCGACGACCTCGTCGACAAGGTGCAGCGAACCCACGACGCCGCCGCCGCGAACTACACAGCGCTCTCCGCCGCAACACAGGCCATCGGCACCACCCGCGCCGCACTCCACAAGATCTACGAGGAGTACGCGACCAAGTTCCAGCAGAAGCAGGCGTACGAGTCGATGGTCGCCGACCCGAAAGCGGTGATGGGCAACCGGGCCACCACACCACCTGTTGCTGACGGAGAACTGGAACGGCTGAACGTGCAGGCCCGTTCCATGATGTTCAACCTGAGCGGCGAACTCCAACAAGCCCAAGCAACCCTCCAAAAACCACCCCCCCGGCCCGCTCCTCGCGTCGACGAAGAAGGGGCTGCCACGACAGCAGCCGCAGCACCCATTGTTCCCCCCATTGTTCCGGTCCCCATTCGGTCGCCTGCGAGAATTCCGTCATCCATTGACCCTTCCGTCAGCTCGCCCGGCAGCCGGCTACCGGCTACTGCGGGAGTTGGCCCTGTTCTTGGTGGGGCAACAGCACTGCCAGTCCCCACGGTTGAAGACTTGCCTCGCGGCCAACAGCTGGGACACGTCACCCAGCCACCTGCAATGGGGCAACCCCCAACCCTCGGGGGCATTCCTAACGCGTCGAATGTCCTCCGGTCGCCAACTGAGCAGCGCGAGTCGGGGCCATTACCCAAGAATCCGAGGACCAACGGAGTTAATACGCCCACACCACCTCGGACAATGCCACCAAGTGGCTTGATCGGTGGATCACCCGGCCTTGGCTTTGGTCAACCCAACAGCGGCCCGGCCGCGCCGCGCCGGGTCAATCCGATTGGAGGTGTCATCGGCGGCGGTAGCGCTGGGACAGCGCCAACGGGAGGGGCAGGCTCACGCCCAAGCGCTCCGCGTGCTTCCGGAGCGATCGGCGGCATGTCGCCTATTGGTGGCGCCCCGGGCACTGGAGCCAGTTGGCACACGGGCACCTCTCCTAACCGTCCCGGCCGTTGGGTTCACGGTGGCAGCGACAGCGAGCCCGACCGGTGGGACGCCGACCATCCATGGAGGACCGAGCAGGGAGTGGCACCCGTGGTACTCCCTCCGGACGAGGACGGCCCAATCGACCCAGGCCCCGCTCTCGGCCTTCCTCGGTGAGGCCTCACCTCGCTCTCCCCCTCCTGTTGGCATTGAGCCTTCCAGGAGGAATTCCAGAGCCCGCATTACAAGCACAGGCTAATCATGCCCGGACCGAGCAGTGGCATCTCAATTTCTTAAAAGTCACCAGCGCGCATGAGATCAGCCAAGGTGATGGGGTAGTTGTTGCACTTCCCGACAGTGGCGTAGATCAACATCCGGACCTGAGGGGCAACCTGCTTCCTGGCAAAGACGTAATTGCTGGAGGCCGCGGTGACGGATTGACCGACAAGGACGGCCACGGCACGGGAATGGCGGGTCTAATCGCGGCTCACGGCAACGATCGTTTAGGTGCACTCGGCATTGCACCGAAAGCCAGGATTCTGCCAATATTTTGTTCACCTCCGGGCAAGGAGGGCGATTCGGAATCGTTGGCAGCGGCAACAGAGTATGCAATCAGCGCCGGCGCTGATGTTATCAGCATTTCAATCGCCGGCGGGGTTAACGCTCGCCTGCAACAGGCAGTCAAAATGGCCTTGCAAGCTGACATCGTAGTTGTTGCTGCCGCAGGCAATGCACCTTGGACGCAAATGGTGGGTTATCCTGCGCGCTACCCGGAAGTTATCGCGGTGGGTGGGGTCGACCGAGACGGGAAGCGTGCCGCCGTCTCCGTCACTGGGCCGGAGATTGACGTGGTTGCGCCCGCCGTTGACATTTACAGCACGAGTATCGAGGGCAAGTACCGCAAAGGCACCGGCACCTCTGACGCGACGGCGATCGTTGCGGGCGCGGCTGCGTTGATCAGGTCCAAGTACCCCTACCTGCCGGCCCGAGAGGTGGCGCACCGGCTCACGGCTACCGCCGTCGACAAGGGCCCTCCTGGGCGTGACGACGAGTACGGCTATGGAGTGATTGATCTTGTGGCGGCGCTGACGGCAGACGTACCGCCGCTTGGGTTTGAATCGGTGAGCGCTCCGGCCGGTGCTGGCCCGACCACGACGGCTGGCGCTCAGCCGGGTGATGAGAGCGATAGCGCGACCGCGCGTGGGCTGGCCACTCTCGGGGTGCTCGTGGCTGCCGGGGTCGGGTGGGCCGTGATAGCGCGGCGGCGTCGACGTGGCGATGATCCGCCACCCAGAATCAGTCGCTGAACGATCGGCGAAGCGGTGATCCACTCGGCTTGCAGGAAAACGCGGTGTCCGGGGCGATGGGATAGCGCGTTTTCCTGTAAGTCGAGTGGATCATGGGGGCGGGCCACCCGGCGGCGGGGTGTCGGTCCTGGTGGGTGGCTGGGCGGTAACGTCGGGGTGGTGTCTGAGACTTTGCCGCTCCGCCTCGTGCTCGCATCGGCGAGCCCTGCCCGTCGTAAGTTGCTCCAGGCTGCCGGTGTCGAGCCGGAGGTGCTGGTCAGTGGGGTGGACGAGTCCCTGGTGGTGACCGAGCGGGCCGAGGAGTTGTGCCTGGAGTTGGCTCGCCTGAAGGCACAGGCGGTGTTGACCCGGCTTAATGCGGCCGCCGATCAGCGGACGTTGGTGATCGGCTGCGACTCGGTGCTCGCCTTCGACGGGGAGATCCTCGGCAAGCCGGCGGATGCCGCGGACGCTACCCGGCGGTGGCTGCGGATGCGGGGACGCAGCGGCGTTCTCCACAGCGGGCACTGCCTGGTCGACGTTACTGCGGGCCGGCGCGCGGAGGCGGTCGCGTCGACGACGGTCCACTTCGCTGACATCAGTGACGACGAGATCGCCGCCTACGTGGCCACCGGTGAGCCGCTGGCGGTGGCTGGCGCGTTCACGATCGACGGGCTGGGTGGGCCGTTCGTGGAACGGATCGAGGGTGACCCGGGGACGGTGGTCGGGCTGTCGATGCCGCTGCTGCGCCGGCTCCTCGCCGAGCTGGATCTGCGGATCACCGACCTGTGGACGACTGTCGCGCCGGGCGGCCAAATGGTCGAGCCGATCGGTAACGTCCGGTCATGACCATCAAGTCGATCCCGCTCACCAACGAGCTGCACGCCTATCTGGTCGCACACGGCTCCCCGCCGGACGAGATCATCCGTGACCTGGCCGAGGAGACCCGGTCGGTGCTGCCCGAGCACGCCACCATGCAGGTGGCTCCGGAGCAGGCCGCGTTCCTGACGTTTCTCACCCGGCTGCTCGGCGTGCGCCAGGCCGTCGAGGTCGGCACGTTCACCGGGCTCTCGTCTCTGGCGATCGCCCGCGGGTTGCCCGAGGGTGGGCAACTGACCTGCTTCGACATCTCCGAGGAGTTCACCGGCATCGCCCGGCGCTACTGGGCGCGGGCCGGCGTGCAGGATCTGATCGACCTGCGCATCGGCCCGGCCGCGGACGGGCTGCGGGAGTTGCCGCACGAGCGGCACCTGGACTTCGCGTTCATCGACGCGGACAAGACCGGCTACCCGATCTACTGGGCCGAGTTGGTGCCCCGGATGCGTCCGGGTGGGGTGATCGCCGTCGACAACGTCCTGCGTGGCGGGCGGGTCATCGCCCCGCAGGACGCCGGCGACCGGGCCATCGCCGCGTTCAACGACGAGGTCCTCGCGGACGTACGGGTGGACCCGGTGATGCTGGCGATCGCGGACGGCCTGACCCTCGCCCGGGTCCGCTGACCGACGCTACCCGCAGCGACAGGGGTGTCCCCACCAGAGGGACACCCCTGTCAGAAACCCAGCGTCAGCGGACGCTGCGGGCGAACTGGCGGGCAGCCCAGTAGACGCCCAGCGCGGCGAGGACAGCGGTGATGCTGAGGCCCTGCCAGACCTTGTCGCTGCCCAGGTCACCGGCGAACAGCGCCCGGGTGCCGTCGACCGCCCAGGAGAACGGGTTCCAGTTGGCGATGCCCTGCAACCAGCCGGGCGCGAAGGTCAGCGGCAGCAGGATGCCGGAGAGCAGCAGCACCGGCTGTGCCACGGTGTTCATCAGCGGGGCCAGCGCGTCCTCACTCTTGACCTTGAGGGCGACGCCGTAGGAGACGGCCGAGGTCATGAGGGCGATCAGGGCGAGCATCAGGTACGCCAGCAGCAGGTCCCCGAGGAACACCCGAAGGTCGAAGATGAGCGCCAGGAGCGTGATGATGACGGCCTGCACCAGGAGCGAGACCACGTCGCGCAGCGAGCGGCCGAGCAGCAGGGCGAGCCGGCTGATCGGGGTGACCCGGGAGCGTTCGATGACACCGGCTCGCAGCTCGGCGATCAGGCCGAAGCCCTGGAACAGTCCGCCGAAGATGGCCAGGAGCACCAGCAGACCCGGCACGAAGATCTTGTAGGCGGCCGCCTGGGTGGGCGCGTTCAGTGCGGGCTTGAGCAGCGGGGCGAAGAGCAGCAGGTACATGACCGGCTGGAACACACCGACGAAGACCCAGACCGGGTTGCGGAGCAGGAGTTGGATCTGGCGCTGGAAGATCAGCCACGTGTCACGGGCGAATTTCATGAGAGTCGTCTCCGGTGGTCAGGACTCGCGCAGCGAGCGGCCGGTCTTGGTGAGGAAGACGTCGTCCAGGCTGGGTCGGTGCAGCTCGATCGAGCGCAGCTCCAGCCCGGCGTGGTCGAGTCGGCGCAGCACCTGCGGGATGGCGGTGGCGCCCTCGTCGACGTAGAGGCGCAGGCCGCCCTCGTCGACCGTCTCCAGCTTGTTGACGTACGGCTCGCCGTCGAGCGTCTGGGCGGCCTGCGGGGTGGCGGCCAGGTCGAGACCGACCAGCACCACGTCGCCGGAGATCTCCCGCTTGAGCTCGGCGGGGGTGCCCTCGGCCACCACCTCGCCGTTGTCCATGATCGCGATCCGGTCGCAGAGCGCGTCGGCCTCGTCCAGGTAGTGAGTGGTGATGAAGACGGTCATGCCGTCGGCGCGGAGCCGGCGGATCTCGTCCCACATGTGTGCGCGGCTCTGCGGGTCGAGGCCGGTGGTCGGCTCGTCCAGGAAGACGATCTTCGGCTCGTGGATGATGCCGAGGGCGATCTCCACCCGGCGACGCTGGCCGCCGGAGTAGGTCTTGCACTTGCGGTCGGCGTACTCGGTGAGCTGGAAGGCGTCCAGGGCGCGGGCGGCGCGCCGCTGCGCGTCGGCCTTGCTGATGCCGTACATCCGGGCGTGCAGCACCAGCTCTTCGCGGGCGGTGGACTCGTCCCAGGTGCTGCCGCCCTGCGGGACGTACCCGATGCGGCGGCGCACCTCGGCCGGGTCCTTGCGCAGGTCGGCGCCCGCGATGGTGGCCTCGCCGCCGTCCGGCTCGATCAGCGTGGCGAGCATCCGCAGCGTGGTGGTCTTGCCGGCGCCGTTCGGGCCGAGGAAGCCGAAGATCTCACCCTTGGCAACGTCAAGGTCGACGCCCCGCACGGCGTCCACCGTCTTCGTCTCTCGACCCGCGCGGGAGCGGAACGACTTCCGCAGCCCCCTGGTCTCGATCATCTCTGCTCCTGGTCGTTCGGGCCGGTCGGGCCGGCCGTCGAGTTGGGTCGACGCCGGACGGCGCAATCCCCCGCTGTGCCGTCAGTAGGCTAACGCGATATAACTTTTCTAGTCAACGTTGATTATTTCGCGTCGGAGCCGGGCGACTCCAGGCCGTCCCTCCACCCCGTCCAACCCTGCGCTTCGTCCAGCTCAGCAGGCAGGTACGACACTCCGGAATCGATCCGCTCGGCGATCCGCTCGCACCAGGTCATCTCCGCCTCCGCGCGCGCCGACCACAGCTCGAACATCCAGGCCACGTGCACCGGCTTGCGGTTGCGCACCCAGTCCGACTCCAGCGAGGCGCGCATGGACTCGACGCCGGCGCGCAGCAGGTTGGCCCGGTTACGCAGGGCGGCGGCCGCCTCGGCGCGCGGCATGGCCGGCAGGAAGGAGAAGGCGGCCACGAACGGGTCGACGGGCTCGCTGATGGTCCACCAGGAGTTACGCAGCAGCGTCTCGAACTCGTCCTCCCCCTTGACCGTCACCTCGTACGTGGTCCGCGCGGGACGGGCGCCCACCTGCTCGGTCGCGACGGCGCGGAGCAGCCCTTCCTCGGTGAGCTTGCGCAGGGCGTGATAGATCGATCCGGGTTGCACGTTCGCCCACTTGTCGGCGCTCCAGCTCAGCAGCTCACGGCGCACGTCGTAGCCGTGCACGGGCTGCATCCACCGCACCAGACCGAGAATCATCATCCGAGTCGAAGACACCCGATAAGCGTAATAGCCAAGTTTGACTAACCCGTGGCGGGTGCAGTGCGCCATCCCACACTGAGCGATCGTTAGGGCCGCAGTGGGCGGCCGATACACTCCCCGTCAGTAACCTGCCCGGGAGGAGCCACGAAGGTGCGCAAGGTACTCATCGCCAACCGCGGCGAGATCGCCGTCCGGGTGATCCGCGCGTGCCGCGACGCCGGCCTGGGCAGCGTTGCCGTGTACGCGGACTCCGACCGCGACGCCCTGCACGCCACCCTCGCGGACGAGGCGTACGCGCTGGGCGGGGACAGCGCGACCGAGACCTACCTGCGCATCGACAAGCTGCTCGACGTCGCCGCTCGGGCCGGCGCCGACGCCGTACACCCGGGTTATGGCTTCCTCAGTGAGAACGCCGACTTCGCCCAGGCCGTCATGGACGCCGGGCTGACCTGGATCGGCCCCACCCCGCAGGCGATCCGTGACCTGGGCGACAAGGTCACCGCCCGGCACATCGCCCAGCGGGCCGGCGCACCGCTGGTCCCCGGCACCCCGGACCCGGTGGCCAGCCCGGACGAGGTGATGGCCTTCGCCGTCGACCATGGCCTGCCGGTCGCCATCAAGGCCGCCTTCGGTGGTGGCGGGCGCGGCCTCAAGGTCGCCCGCACGATGGAGGAGATCCCGCAACTGTTCGAGTCGGCCACCCGCGAGGCGGTCGCGGCGTTCGGTCGGGGCGAGTGCTTCGTCGAGCGGTACCTCGACCAGCCCCGGCACGTCGAGGCGCAGGTCCTCGCCGACCAGCACGGCAACGTGATCGTGGTGGGCACCCGGGACTGCTCGTTGCAGCGGCGTCACCAGAAGCTCGTCGAGGAGGCGCCCGCGCCGTTCCTCACCGACGCCCAGCGCGCCCAGATCCACGAGAGCGCCAAGGCGATCTGCCGCGAGGCCGGCTACCACGGCGCCGGCACCGTGGAATACCTGGTCGGCGTCGACGGCACCATCTCCTTCCTGGAGGTCAACACCCGGCTCCAGGTCGAGCACCCGGTCACCGAGGAGACCGCCGGCATCGACCTGGTCCGCGAACAGTTCCGGATCGCCGACGGCGAGAAGCTGCGGATCACGGAGGACCCGACGCCGCGCGGGCACGCGATCGAGTTCCGGATCAACGGCGAGGATCCGGGCCGCAACTTCCTGCCCGCCCCCGGCACTGTCACCGCGCTGCGCCTGCCCAGCGGGCCCGGTGTGCGGGTCGACACCGGCATCTCGGCCGGCGACGTGATCGGCGGCAACTTCGACTCACTGCTCGCCAAGGTGATCATCGTCGGTGAGACGCGGACCGAGGCGCTGGAGCGCGCCCGCCGCGCGCTGGACGAGATGGTCCTCGACGGGATGGCCACCGCGCTGCCGTTCCACCGGCTCGTCGTGCGGGACGAGGCGTTCACCGCCGAGCCCTTCACAGTGCACACCCGGTGGATCGAGACCGAGTTCCACAACACGGTGCCGCCGTTCAGCGCCGCCGCCGGCACCGCCGAGGCGCCGGCCGAGCGCGACACCGTCGTGGTCGAGGTGGGCGGCAAGCGCATCGAGGTCAGCCTCCCCGCCGGCTTCGGCGGGAGTACGACCACCGCGGCACCCGCCGCTCGCAAGCCGACCCGGCGCGGTGGCGGCGCCAAGGCCGGCGCCCCGGTCGGCGGCGACTCGCTCACCTCGCCGATGCAGGGCACCATCGTCAAGATCGCGGTGGCGGACGGCGACACGTTGGCCGAGGGTGATCTGGTCGTGGTGCTGGAGGCGATGAAGATGGAGCAGCCGCTGCACGCGCACAAGGCGGGTACGGTCAGCGGCCTCAGCGCCGAGGTCGGCGCCGTGATCACCGCCGGTGCTCCCATCTGCACCATCGCCTGAGCCGTCCGGCGGACGATCAGCGCAGGGTCTCGGCGGCGACCTCGCGGACGGCGACGGTCAGGGCGTTGAGCACGTCCGACTCCAGCCGCCAGTGCTGCCAGTACAGCGGAACGTCGAGGTGTCGGCCCGGCGCGAGGTCGACACAGCGACCTGCGGTCAGGTCGGCCTGGGCGATCTGTTCCGGCACCAGACCCCAGCCCAACCCGAGCCGGATCGCCTCGCTGAACGCCGGCACCGACGGTACGTAGTTCACCGGCGGGTCGAGCGGTCGACCGACCACCGCCCGGATGAACCGATGTTGCACCCGGTCCTTCCGGTCGAAGACCAACAACGGGGTGCTCGCCAGCGCGGCGGCGGCGAATCCTCCGGGGAAGTGGGACGCCGCGAATTCCGCTGTGGCCAACGCGCGGTAGCGCACGGCCCCGAGTCGCAGCACCCGGCAGCCCTGCACGGCCTCCCGCTGGGCGGTGACCGCCGCCGTCACCGAACCGTCGCGCAGCAGTTCGGCGGTGTGGTCCTGATCGTCCTGCCGCAGGTCGAACGAGAGCCCGGCCCGCTGCGGCAACCGGGCCAGCGCGGCGGGGAACCAGGTGGCCAGCGAGTCCGCGTTGACCACCACGGCGACCCGGATCCGACCACCGCCGGCCAGTGGGCCGCGGGCATCTGCGAGGGCCTCCCGTTCGAGCAGCGCGAGCTGGCCGGCCAGGCGCAGCAGCGGGCGACCGGCGTCGGTCGCCACGCATGGACGGGCACGGCGGACCAGCACCTGGCCGACGGTCTCCTCCAGCGCCTTGATCCGTTGGCTCACCGCCGACGGCGTGATGTGCAGCAGCCGGGCCGCCGCGTCGAAGCTGCCCTCCGCCACCACGGCCCCGAGTGTCCGAAGCTGCGCCGAGTCGAGACCTTCCATCAGCTGAGCTTAAGTTGCGTGAGAATCTTTAGTTGGACTGGTGACCGTCGACGGTCCTAGCGTCGACTCCGTGCTCACCTCCGCCGTCGCCGGCTTCTCGGTCTCCATCGCGCTCATCGTCGCCATCGGCGCCCAGAACGCCTTCGTCCTGCGTCAGGGCCTGCGACGCGAGCACGTCGTACCCGTGGTGCTGACCTGCGCCGCTTCGGACGCGCTGCTGATCATGGCGGGGGTGGCCGGGGTTGGTTCGCTGGTGACCGGCCGACCGGGCCTGCTGACGGCGATCCGCTGGGGCGGAGCCGCCTTCCTGCTCTGCTACGCGGGGCTCGCCGCCCGCCGCGCCCTGCGTCCCGGCGCCCTGCTGCCCACCGAGCGGCCGCCGGCCACGTTGGGGTCGACCCTGCTCGCCTGCGCCGCCTTCACCTACCTGAACCCGCACGTCTACCTGGACACCGTGCTGCTCCTCGGCAGCGTGGCCCAGCAACACCCGCACCGGTGGGTCTTCGGCGCCGGCGCCGTTCTGGCCAGTGTGGCCTGGTTCACCGCGCTCGGCGTCGGCGCGCAGCGCCTCGCGCCGCTGCTCGCCCGCGCCGCCGCCTGGCGGGTGCTGGACGCGGTCATCGCCGTCGTGATGGCCGGGCTCGCCGTGGCACTCCTGCTGGGCTGACCCGTTCGTACCCGGACTCGCCGTGGCACCCCACCGGCCGCCCGGCTCCTCCGGCGAGCACCGACTCGCCCCCGGGACCAGGACCGTCGACGATGCGAGTGTTTTCCGCGACCACCGGCGGTGGAACCGACCGCGAGCGGGAATGATTGCCGGGTGCGGTTCCTTCACGGCGCGGCTCCCGCGCACGACCTGACCTATACCGACGTCTTCATGGCGCCGGCCCGCTCCGATCTGGGCTCCCGACTCGACGTCGACCTCTCCACCGGCGACGGCACCGGCACCACCATTCCGTTGGTGGTGTCGAACATGACCGCGGTCGCCGGACGGCGGATGGCCGAGACTGTCGCCCGCCGGGGTGCCATCACTGTGATCCCGCAGGACATTCCGATCGAGGTGGTGGCCAACGTCGTCGCCTGGGTCAAGCAGCGCCACCTGGTCTACGACACCCCCATCACGCTGGGCCCGACCGAGACCGTGGGCGATGCCATCCACCTGCTGCCCAAGCGCTCGCACGGTGCGGTGATCGTCGTCGACGACGACGGCCGGCCGATGGGTGTGGTCACCGAGGCGGACACCACTGGCGTGGACCGCTTCGCGCAACTGCGTCACGTGATGTCCACCGAGCTGCACACCGTTCCGGCGGACGCGGATCCTCGTACCGGTTTCGATCTGCTCTCGGCGGGCCGTCGCCGACTCGCCCCGGTGGTGGACGCCGAGGGTCGGCTGGTCGGGGTGCTGACCCGACAGGGCGCGTTGCGCGCCACCCTCTACACACCGGCGGTGGACGACCGGGGCCGGCTGCGGATCGCGGCGACCGTCGGGATCAACGGGGACGTGACCGGCAAGGCGGCGGCGCTGCTGGAGGCGGGGGTGGACACGTTGGTAGTGGACACCGCGCACGGCCATCAGGCACGGATGATCTCCGCACTTCAGGCGGTCCGGAAGCTGGACCCGGGGGTGCCGGTGGCGGCGGGCAACGTGGTCACCGCCGAGGGCGTACGCGACCTGGTGGAGGCGGGGGCGGACATCATCAAGGTCGGCGTCGGCCCGGGGGCGATGTGCACCACCCGGATGATGACCGGCGTGGGTCGACCGCAGTTCTCCGCCGTGCTCGACTGCGCTGCCGCGGCCCGCCAACTGGGCCGGCACGTGTGGGCCGACGGCGGGGTGCGGCACCCCCGGGACGTGGCGCTCGCGCTCGCCGCCGGCGCGTCGAACGTGATGATCGGTTCCTGGTTCGCCGGCACCTACGAGTCCCCCGGTGACCTTTACACCGACGCGGACGGCCGGCGGTACAAGGAGAGCTTCGGAATGGCCTCGGCTCGGGCGGTCAGCGCCCGGACTGCCGACGACAGCCCGTACGACCGGGCCCGCAAGGCGGTGTTCGAGGAGGGCATCTCCTCGGCCCGGATGCACCTGGACCCGACCCGCCCCGGTGTCGAGGACCTGATCGACGAGATCATCGCGGGGGTACGCAGCGCCTTCACCTACGCCGGCGCACGGAACCTGACCCAGTTCCACGAGCGGGCGATCGTCGGCGTGCAGAGCGCCGCCGGCTTCACCGAAGGAATGCCCCTCCCCACCAGCTGGTAACCCACCCCACTGTCCACCCTTGTTGATCATGAAGTTATTGCCCTCCACATCGGCGTGTCGTGGCAATAACTTCATGATCAACGGCAAGGGAGGGTGTGGGCGGGGTTGGCCGGGTGGGCCTCGGCGTCAGGTTGAGGGGCGGCGCAGCACGGCGCGGGCTGCCTCGCGGGGGTTGTCGCCCACGCGGTCGGGCAGCGCGCCGGCCAGCCAGAGGGTGGCGAAGCCGTGCGCGATCGACCAGGCCGCGAGCGAGTCCCGGTCGGTGTCGGAAGGCGCGCCACCGTTTGACAGCGCGGCCACTCCGGAGCGGAGCGCGGCGCCGGCCCGGCTCCGCGCCGCGGTCAGCTGGGCGTCGTCGGCCCGGTAGAGCTCCGGGCGGAACATCACCTCGAAGTACGCCCGGTGCGTGACCGCGAAGTCGACGTACGCGACGCCCGCCTCCAGCAGGTCGTCATCCGCCGCGGTCAACGTCTCGGCGAGCAGGTCGAAGCCCTGGGCGGCGAGCGCGGTGAGCAGGCCCGCCTTGTCGCCGAAGTGGTGTGCGGGCGCGGCGTGCGAGACACCGGCCCGGCGGGCCAGGTCGCGCAGGCTCAGCGCGGCGGGTCCGACCTCCCCGACGACCTCCAGCGCCGCGGCGAGCAGGGCGCGGCGCAGATCGCCGTGGTGGTAGGCGCGGGTTCCGCTCATGCGCCAAGCCTATCTTGCCATTGACAAGATGAGCATCTGACGCGCAATCTTGTCACTGACAAGTTTCCCCTGAGGAGGATTCCGATGGCACCCCTGATCGCCTTGGTCGCCGGCGCCGCGCTGGCCCGAATCGCCGGCCTGGTCGGCATCTCCGCACTGGACGGCTGGCACCCCGCGCTGCGCGTCGGGCTGGCCGTGATGTTCACACTCACCGCCGTCGCGCACTTCGTCGGCCAGCGTCGCAGCGACCTGATCGCGATGGTTCCGCCCCGCCTGCCCCGGCCGGACCTGCTGGTCACCGCCACCGGCGTGCTGGAGCTGGTCGGCGCGGTCGGCCTCCTGGTGCCGGCTACCGCCCGGGTCGCGGCGGCCGGGCTCGGCCTGCTCATGCTCGCGATGTTCCCGGCCAACATCTCGGCCGCCCGCCGCGAGTTGACCCTCGCCGGCCGCCCGGTCACCCCGCTCGCACAGCGAACCGCCCTGCAGATCGTGTTCGTGGCCACCGCTGCGGCAATTTCGTTTGGCCCCTGACTATCAGGGGGCTAACCTGCTTGTCGTGGAACTCGTGACCCTCCAGGACGTGCCGCTCGGCCGGCTGCTGGTGGTGGCCGGGCACCTGGTCGGGCAGCGGTGGAACCGCTACCTCGCCGAGGAGCACGGCCTCACCCAGGCCGGCATGATCACCCTGATGACGCTCGCCCGACACGGCGAGTTGCCGCACCGGGCGGTCGCCGAGAAGGGGTTCGTCCGCCCGGCGACCCTGACCGGCATCGTCGACACGCTCGAGCGCGACGGTCTGGTCGAGCGGCAGCGCGACGACAACGACCGACGCAGCATCCGACTCGCCATCACCCCCGCCGGGCGGGAACGGGTGGCCGCGCTCGACGCGCTCATGCACTCCGGACGGCCCCTCACCTCGGTCGACACCGACCCGGCGAAGGCCCAGGTGATCCGGGAGTTCCTGCTTGAGGTCATCGGCAGCGGAGACGACCCGCGGATGACCGGACGCCCTACCGAAACGAAGGACCCGGCGTGCTGATCCGACTCCTGCGCGGCCAACTGCGCACCTATCAGAGACCGTTGCTGGCGGTCGTGCTGCTCCAGTTCGTGGGCACCATGGCCTCGCTCTACCTGCCCAGCCTCAACGCGGACATCATCGACCAGGGTGTGGCCCGGGGCGACACCGACTACATCGTGCGCACCGGCGGCTGGATGCTGCTGGTCAGCCTGATCCAGATCGTCTGCTCCATCGCGGCTGTCTACCTGGGCGCCCGGGTCGCGATGGGCTTCGGCCGTGACGTACGCGCCGAACTGTTCGGGCACGTCAACCGCTTCTCCGCCCGCGAGGTGGCCCGGTTCGGGGCACCGTCGCTGATCACCCGCAACACCAACGACGTGCAGCAGGTGCAGATGCTCGTGCTGATGAGCTGCACGATGCTCGTCGCCGCACCGATCATGAGCGTCGGCGGCGTGTTCATGGCGTTGCGTGAGGACGTCGGGCTCTCCTGGCTGATGCTGGTCAGCGTCCCGGTGCTGGCCATCACCCTCGGCGCGATCATCCGTCGGATGGTGCCGGGCTTCCGGCTGATGCAGACCCGCATCGACACCGTCAACCGGGTGCTGCGGGAGCAGATCACCGGCATCCGGGTGGTCCGTGCGTTCGTCCGAGAGCCGTACGAGACGGACCGCTTCGCCGTCGCCAACGCCGACCTGACCGCGACCGCGCTGCGTACCGGCCGGTTGCTGGCGTTGATCTTCCCGGTGGTCATGCTGGTGCTGAACGTCTCCAGCGTGGCCGTGCTCTGGTTCGGCGCGCAGCGGGTGGACGCCGGCGCGATCCAGATCGGCGCGCTCACCGCGTTCCTCCAGTACCTGATGCAGATCCTGATGGCGGTCATGATGGCCACCTTCATGCTGATGATGGTGCCGAGGGCAGCGGTCTGCGCCGAGCGGATCGTCGAGGTGCTGGACACCGACTCCTCGGTGGTCCCGGCCACCGTGCCGGTCACCGAGCTGCCCAGCCGAGCCGAGCTGGAGCTGCGCGGGGTGCGCTTCCAGTACCCGGGCGCGGTGGAGCCGGTGCTGCGCGACATCTCCTTCCGGGCGACCCCGGGCACCACCACAGCGATCATCGGCAGCACCGGCGCGGGCAAGACGACGCTGCTGTCCCTGATCCCCCGCCTGGTCGACGTCACCGACGGCGCGGTGCTGGTCGACGGGGTGGACGTGCGGGAGTTGGCGCCGGACGAGCTGTGGCGACGCATCGGCCTGGTGCCGCAGCGGCCGTACCTGTTCACCGGAACGGTCGCCAGCAACCTGCGCTACGGCAACCCGGACGCCACGGACGAGGAGCTGTGGTCGGCGCTGGAGATCGCCCAGGCCCGGGACTTCGTGGCCCAGATGCCCGGCGGGTTGGATGCCCCGATCGCGCAGGGCGGCACCACCGTCTCCGGTGGGCAGCGGCAGCGCCTGGCCATCGCCCGCGCCCTGGTCCGGCAACCGGAGATCTACCTCTTCGACGACTCGTTCTCCGCGCTCGACCTGGGCACCGACGCGCGGCTGCGTGCGGCCCTGCGGCCGGTCACCGCGCAGGCAGCGGTGGTGATCGTCGCCCAACGGGTCTCCACGATCATCGATGCCGATCAGATCATCGTCCTGGAGAACGGAGGGGTCGTCGGAGTGGGACGACATGCGGAGTTGTTGGACACCTGCCCGACGTACGCAGAGATCGTGGCCTCGCAGCAGACCACGGAGGTGGCGGCATGAGCGAGCGCGACGAGCCGCGCACCGCGGCCGTACCCAGTCAGAAGCCGGCCGACGACGGACGGACGCCGGATGAGACCACGCGGCAAACCGGCGGGGAGACCGCGCCGGAGACCGGCAGTGGCGCGGCGACGCCGAAGCGGCTGCCACCCGGCCGCCAGGGCGGCGGTCCGGGATGGATGAGCGCCGGAATGCCCGCCGAGAAGTCGATGAACTTCGGCCCGTCGGCCCGGCGGTTGCTCGGCCGGCTGCGCTCGCACCGACTGCACCTGGCCGCGATCATCACGTTGGCCCTGGTGAGCGTCGGGTTCAGCGTGGCCGGACCGAAGATCCTCGGCCACGCCACCGACCTGATCTTCACTGGGGTGATCGGCCGGCAACTGCCCGCCGGCACCACCGCTGATCAGGCCGTCGCGGCGGCCCGGGCCAGCGGCAACAACAGCTTCGCCGACATGCTGGCCAGGATGGACGTGGTGCCCGGGGTGGGCATCGACTTCCACGCACTGAGTCGGGTGCTGCTGCTGGCGCTCGGGCTCTACCTGGCGGCGAGCCTGCTGTCCTGGTGGCAGGGTTGGCTGCTCAACGGGGTGGTCCAGCGCACGGTGCTGCGGCTGCGCGCCGAGGTGGAAGAGAAGCTCAACCGGCTGCCGCTGCCCTACTTCGACAGGCAGCCACGCGGTGAGCTGCTCAGCCGGGTCACGAACGACATCGACAACATCTCCACCAGCCTCCAGCAGACCCTCAGCCAGCTGCTCACCTCGCTGCTGACCGTCGTCGGCGTGCTGGCCGTGATGTTCTGGATCTCGCCGGTGCTGGCCCTGGTGGCCCTGGTCGCGGTGCCGTTGTCGGTGCTGGTGACCCAGCGCATCGCCAAGCGCTCGCAGAAGCAGTTCATCGCCCAGTGGACGCACACCGGCGAGTTGAACGGCCAGATCGAGGAGGCGTACACCGGCCATGAGCTGGTGAAGGTCTTCGGCCGGCAGCGTGAGGTCGAGGCCGCGTTCCACGCGAAGAACGAGGAGTTGTTCCGGGCCAGCTTCGGGGCGCAGTTCATCTCCGGGATCATCATGCCGTCGATGATGTTCATCGGAAACCTGAGCTACGTGGCGATCGCCGTGGTCGGTGGGCTGCGGGTCGCCTCCGGCACGATGAGCCTCGGCGACGTGCAGGCGTTCATCCAGTACTCCCGCCAGTTCACCCAGCCGCTCACCCAGCTCGCCTCGATGGCCAACCTGCTCCAGTCCGGGGTGGCGTCGGCCGAGCGGGTCTTCGCGGTGCTCGACGCTGACGAGCAGACCCCCGACCCGGTCGCGCCGGCCCGGGTCACCGACCCGCACGGTCGGGTCGAGTTCGAGCACGTCTCGTTCCGCTACGAGCCGGACAAGCCGCTGATCGACGACCTTTCGCTGGTCGCCGAGCCCGGACACACGGTGGCCATCGTCGGCCCGACCGGCGCCGGCAAGACCACCCTGGTCAACCTGGTGATGCGGTTCTACGAGCTGGACGCGGGCCGGATCACGCTCGACGGGGTGGACATCACCACGATGCGCCGCGACGACCTGCGCGGCCGGATCGGCATGGTGCTCCAGGACACCTGGCTGTTCGGCGGGACCATCCGGGACAACATCGCCTACGGGCGGCCGGACGCCACCGAGGAGGAGATCCTCGCCGCCGCCCGGGCCACCTTCGTGGACCGGTTCGTACGCAGCCTGCCCGACGGTTACGACACCGTCATCGACGAGGAGGGCAGCAACGTCAGCGCCGGCGAGAAGCAGCTGATCACCATCGCACGGGCGTTCCTCGCCGAGCCGTCGCTGCTGATCCTCGACGAGGCCACCAGCTCGGTGGACACCCGTACCGAGGTGCTGCTGCAACGGGCGATGGCCGCGCTGCGCTCGGACCGGACCAGCTTCGTCATCGCGCACCGGCTGTCCACCATCCGCGACGCCGACCTGATCCTGATGATGGAGGACGGCCGGATCGTCGAGCAGGGCACCCACGAGCAGTTGCTCGCCGCCCAGGGCGCGTACCACCGGCTCTACCGCTCCCAGTTCACCGGCGCTGTGGTCGACGAGGAACCGGCCGCCCAACCGGCATCGGTCTGAGGTCGGGCGGCCGTGCGCGCGAGACGATCGGTGGGCGTGTCAGTCCGACGGCAGCAGGTCGGTCGCGCGGGCGTCGACCTGCCCGCCGATCAGGGCGAGAGCCGCGTCGGCGGGCATCGGAGCCAGGGCGCGGCCGCCGCGCAGGCGCAGCGCGAGGTGGCCGTCGGCCACCTCCCGGGCTCCCAGCACTCCGAGGTACGGGACGCGGCGGCGGGCCGCGTCCCGTACCCGGGCGCCCAGCGAGCCGGCGGCGTCGACCTCGACCCGCAGGCCGGCGTCGCGAGCCCGTCGGGCCAGGTCGGCCGCCGCGTCGGCCTGGCCGTCGTCGACGGGCAGCAGCACCAACTGGACGGGCGCGTACCAGGCGGGAAAGGCCCCCTCGTGCACCTCGATGAGGTACGCGAACAGCCGCTCCATGCTGCCGACCAGGCTGCGGTGCACCATCACCGGGCGACGCCGGCTGCCGTCCGAGTCGGTGTACGACAGGTCGAACCGTTCCGGCTTGTCGAAGTCCAGTTGAACGGTGGAGATGGTCGACTCCCGGCCGGCGGCGTCGACGATCTGGATGTCGATCTTCGGACCGTAGAAGGCAGCCTCCCCCGGTGCCTCGACGTACTCCATCCCGGCCAGCGCCTCCCGAAGCAACTCCTCGGCGCGAACCCACTGGGCGTCGTCGCCGACGTACTTCTCGCCCGGCCCGCGCAGCGACAGCCGGAACCCGGCTGGCCGGACACCGAGCGCGGCGTGCGCGGCACCGATCAGCCCGAGGATCTCGACGACCTCCGCGCCGACCTGCTCGGGGGCACAGAAGGTGTGCGCGTCGTTGAGCGAGATGGCGCGTACCCGGGACAGCCCGCCGAGCACACCGGAGCGCTCCGAGCGGTACATCCCGCCCAGCTCCGCGATCCGCAACGGCAACTCCCGGTAGGAACGGCCCCGCGCCCGGAAGACCAGCGCGTGGTGCGGGCAGAGCGCCGGCCGGAGCACGAACTCGTCGTCCGCGCTCAGCCGCATCGGCGGGAACATGTCGTCGGCGAAGTAGCCGAGATGGCCGGAGAGTTCGAAGAGTTCCCGCTTGCCCAGCGGCGGCGAGTAGACGTGCTGGTGGCCGGAGCGGCGCTCCAACTCCCGGACGTACTCCTCGACGGCATGCCGGGCGGCGGCACCGGCCGGCAGCCAGATCGGCAGGCCGGCGCCGGCCAGCGGGTCGGAGACGAAGAGGTCCAGCTCACGGCCGAGCCTACGGTGGTCGATCATGTCGGGCTCCTGGATCGGGTACGACCCGGAGGCGACCTGAGCTCCGTTCGGCGCGCTGCCCTCGGGGCGGATCGCCCCGGGGCCTGGTCGACTGTGGTTACGTTAGAGCGGCGCGCCGGGGACACCCGGCGTCGTGGTCATCACTACCGCGCTGCGCATGTGGCGACCGTACCCGCGCGACCACCGGGGATGCACCCGGATTTCGCGGCGGAGGGGTGGGCCGCCGGCGCGGGACCCGCCGGCGGCCCTGGCGGCCGAATCGTCAGGAACGGGGGACCCGACGGGCGTGGCCGCGCCGACAACGGTACGCCGACGAACGGCGTTCTGCCGCCCGCCTCGAACGGGTGGAACAGCCCCCGAAACCGTCACCCGGCACCGATCGGCCTCGTTGTAGCTGGGTGGCCCAGTCGTGTCGACGGTCACGACGGGCCGGGGCCGTCCACCGTGACGCCGGACACGACGTCAGGCTCAAGACACCCAATCGGCCGCATTCGGCGAGGTGGCAGGCGTGCCCGAACTTCTGACTGACGTCGCGTCGCCGACGTGGGCGTACCTCGTGCTGCTCGCGCTGCTGATCGCGGACGCCTTCGTGCCGGTGATCCCCACCCAGATCGTCATGATCACCAGTGGTGCGCTCACCGTCTACGGCGGGCTCAGCCTGCCGGTCACCATCGCCGTCGGCGCGCTCGGCGTATTCGCCGGCGACCTGGCCTGCTACCTGTTGGGGCGCAGCGCACCGGATCGGCGGCCACCCCAGCACGCCGAGCGGAGCCGCGCCCGCCGGGTGGCCAGCCGGGTCACCCAGGGGCTGCGACAACCTGGGCCGCTGGTCATCCTGCTCTGCCGGTTCGTACCCGGCGGGCGGATGGCGGCCTGCTTCTCGGCCGGGCGCAGCCGCTACCCGTACCGCCTGTTCGTCATCTACGAGGCCGTCGCCGCGCTGGGCTGGGCCACCTACGGCGCGCTGGTCGGGCACCTGGGCGGCACCGCCCTGACCGAGTCGGCCTGGCGGCTGGCCATCATCGCCACCGCAGCGGCCGCCGGCTTCGCCGCCGCCGGATGGGCGATGACAGTGGTCAGCGCCCGCCACGCCCGCGCCGCCGCCGCAGTCGCCGCGGTCGACGTCCCCATCGACTGAGTGTCGTTGGATCTGCGGGGTATAAGCTGCACTTATATTGGCAGCATGTGGGACGTCAAACTTCATCCTGAGGTCGAGGAGTGGTTCCTCGACCTCTGCAAGACGGATCCCGCCAGCGCCGACCTCATCAGCGAGGCCATCGACCTCCTCGCCGAACACGGGCCGGCGCTCGGGCGTCCCCTGGTTGACCGCCTCAAAGGCAGCATCTTCCACCATATGAAGGAGCTGCGACCTGGGTCGACTGGCTCCACGGAGGTCCGCATGATCTTCGCTTTTGATCCCGTTCGAGAAGCTGTTTTTCTGGTCGCTGGCGACAAGTCGGGCCAGTGGCAGACTTGGTACAAGACGGCGGTCCCGTTGGCGGACGACCGGTTTCAGGAGCACTTCTCCAGGCTGAGGGAAACACAGAGATGACCGATGGAGCTGACTGGCAGGTCGTCAAGGCGAAGGCCCGCGCGCTCGATCCATCCTGGGCAGATCCGGACAGGACCTCCCGGCGCGCTCAACACCGTGAGCAGATGCTGGCAGCGGTCAGTGGGGCGCAGCTGGCGGAGATCCGCAAGCACCTGGGTATGACTCAGGTGCAACTGGCCGAGGCGGCAGGGCTGACGCAGGCGAGGATCAGCCAGATCGAGAATGGCGAGCACACCAGCCTGGAATCACTCCGCGCCTACGTCACCGGCCTGGGTGGTCATCTCGACGTCGTCGCCCGCATTGGGAACATCCAGCTGAACGTCGCCTGACCTGGCGCAGGTCGTCGCGACCATCGGAAGTTCACGGATGCGCATAAGCACGTGACGGCCACCTGCCGGAAGGCCTCTAGGGGTGGTCCCGGGGGACTATTTCGGTGGCTGTCCCGGATTCGGCTGGGGTGTGTGCGGCGACAGGCTGAGGCATGCCTGTTACCCGGAGTACCGGCCTGCTGGCCCTGGGCGGGATCGCCCTGGCGGCGCTGCTCACAGTGATCGGCCACCTCGAAGTCAACGACGACCTCAACCCGTGGGCGTTGACCATCAGCGACTTCGCTGTCTCCGACCGCGGCGGCGTCATCGACATCGCCATGGTGGTGCTCGCGCTCGCCACCGTGGCGTTGCTGTACGGACTGCGCCGCGCCAGCCCACCCCGACCGCGCTCCGGTCGAACGGCAGAGCTGCTGCTCGGCGCGTGGGTGGGTGGGCTGCTGCTGGCCGCCGTGGTGCCGACGAACGAGCCGGGCACCGCCATGACCACCGCCGCCTACCTGCACCGGTACGCGTCGGTGATCGCCTTCCTGGCGTTGCCGGTGGCCGGTTGGTTGCTCGCCCGCCGACCCGACCTGACGCCCGCCGCCCGGACGCTACGCGCCCTGGTCCTGTTGAGCCTGGCCCTGGCGGCGGCGATGATCTGGTCCGCCTACCCCGGCGACCGGATGCTCATCGGCCTGGCCGAACGCCTCCTGATCATCGCCGAGGTGGCGGTCCTGGTGACGGTGGCGACGAGCCTGACCCGGCCCGCACGCGTCGATCGGGTTACTCCAGCTCGTGCAGCATGAGCTGACGGGCCGCCTCGGTGATGGAGCCGGACAGGCTCGGGTAGATGGTGATGGTCTGGGCCAGCTCGTTGACAGTGAGGTTGTTCTCCACAGCCATCGTGATGGGCAGGATCAGCTCGCTGGCCTTCGGCGCGACCACCACACCGCCGATCACCTGACCGCTGGCGGGACGGCAGAACAGCTTCACGAAACCGTCGGAGAGGTCGTCCATCTTGGCCCGGGCGTTTCCGGACAACGGCAGCATCACCTGCCGGGCCGGCACCTTGCCCGCGTCGACCTCGTCCTGCGAGACACCCACGGTGGCCAGCTCCGGGTCGGTGAAGACGTTCGCCGCGACGGTACGCAGCCGCAGCGGGCGGACCGCCTCACCGAGCGCGTGCCACATGGCGATCCGGCCCTGCATGGCGGCGACACTGGCCAGCAGCAGCACGCCCGTGCAGTCGCCGGCGGCGTAGATGCCGGGCACGTTGGTCCGGGAAGCCCGGTCGACGGTCAGGTAACCGCCCCGGCCCAGCTCCACCCCGTACTCGGTCAGACCCAGGTTGGCGGTGTTCGGGATCGAACCGACGGTGATCAGCGCGTGTGAGCCGGTCACCTTGCGGCCGTCGGAGAGCTCCACCTCGACGCCGTCGGCGGTACGCCGGACCGCGTCGGCCCGGGAGTTGTTGAGGATCTCCATACCCCGGTTGCGGAACACCCGCTCGATGGCGGAGGCGGCGTCGGCGTCCTCGTGCGGCATCACCCGGTCCCGGCTGGAGACCAGGGTCACCTCGACCCCCATCGCCAGGTACGCGCTGGCGAACTCCGCGCCGGTCACGCCGGACCCGACCACGATCAGGTGCTCGGGCAGCTCCGGCAGGTCGTACACCTGTCGCCAGGTCAGGATGCGCTCACCGTCCGGTACGGCGGTGGGCAGCTGACGGGGCGTCGAGCCGGTGGCCACCAGCACGGTGGACGCGTCGATCGAGTATTCCTCGCCGCCGTCGGCGGGGGTGACGACGACCCGGTGGGTGTGCCCGAGAGAGTCCTCGCCGAGCCGGGCGGTGCCGGCCACGAAGGTGACTCCCGCCTTCAGCAGCTTGGCGTGGATGTCCGCGGACTGCGCCAGGGCCAGCCGCTTGACCCGCCCGTGCACCGCGCGCGCGTCGACGGTGACCGCCTCCAGGCCGTCCGAGTGCACCCCGAACTCCTCGGTGTCGCGGTAGCCGGTGACCACCCCCGAGCTGGCGATGAAGGTCTTCGACGGTACGCAGTCGGAGAGCACGCAGGCACCACCCGCACCGTCGGCCTCCACCACTGTGACATCGGCGTCCAGCTGGGCGGCGACCAGTGCCGCCTCGTACCCGGCCGGCCCTCCGCCGATGATCACGATCCGGCTCACAGCGTTCGCCCTTCGTCCATGCTCACAGTGACTTTCTTCTCCCGAGCGCATTCGACACGCACTGTCGTATTCTCCCCCACCCGTCGGCCGGGCTATCGTCATCGCCGTGCGTCATCACGCCGCCTACGGCTCAAATCTCGATCCCGCCCGGATGCGCGCCTACTGTCCGCATTCGCCGATGGTCGGCACCGGCTGGCTGGAGGGCTGGCGGCTGACCTTCGCCGGGGCGGACATGATCGGCTGGGAGGGCGCGGTGAGCACCCTCGTCGAATCTCCCGGCGACCGGGTCTTCGTGGCGCTCTACGACATCCACCCCTACGACGCGGGCCAACTCGACGAACTCGAGGGGGTGACCGCCGGCACGTACCGCAAGCTGCACGTCCGGGTCTCCACCCTCGACGGCGACGTGACCGCCTGGATCTACGTCTTCAACGGGTACGAGGGTGGCCTGCCGACCTCCTGGTACCTGTCGGAGATCGCGAACGCCGCCGAGAAGGCGGGCGCCCCGGACGACTACGTCACCGAGCTGCGGGCCCGCCCCACCGGCACCGCCTCGGCGTAGCAGCGCGTATCGCACGCCCCCAGTGTGCTACCGCCGTCGAGCGGAGCGCCGGTCGGGCCGGACCGGGGTCGTCAATCACACACCGGCCGCCGGCACGGAAAGTTCGTACATGTCGGTCCACCGGGTCTCCCGCAGGCCCACCGACCGGTACAGCGACAGCGGGGCGGTCGGGTTGGTGAGGTCGACGCCCAGGCCGACCGCACGCCGCCCCTTCTCGGCGTAGCGGGCGAAGGCGCGGCGCAGCAACGCCGCACCCACACCCCGGCGACGGTACGCGGACCGCACCGACAGACTCTTCACCCAGCCCGACTGCTGGTCGAGCGCCTGGTCCGAGGACTGCAACGCGCCGACCGGCACCCCGTCCACCTCGGCGACGAACCACTCGTCCCAGGCGGTCAGGTCGCCGATCCGGGCCCGCCACCGCTCGTACGACAGCGGCTCGTGGTCCGGGGTGTCGCCGAAGGCGTCCTCGTAGATCCGGTGGAACTCCACCAGATCGGTCTCGTCGTCCGGGCGGACCGGCCGCACCGTCACCGCCGACGGCCCGGTCGGCTCGTCGGGCAGGTCGTCCAGCGGCCGGCTCATCCGGACGTACCGCTTGACGAGGGCGAACCCGAGCCCGCGCAGGGCGTGTTCCCAGTCACGTTCCGGCGCGAAGACCGCGCAGCGGACGGTGAGTGACGGCAGCCCCCGCTCGGCGGCGCGCTCGGCGACGCGGTCCAGTTGGCGCAGCAGCAACGGCGCGCGGACGGCGGCGGCCCGTACCGGATCGACGTAGACCTCCACGAACTCCCGGCCCACCCCGGTCGGGTTGTCCACCGTCGCCCAGCCGACAACGGTGTCGTCGGGGTCGATGGCCAGCCAGGAGTCCCGGATCGGGTCGAAGTGGGGGGCGGTCAGCGACGCCGCGACGTCCTCGGCGTCGAAGTCGGGATGACCGATGGCGAAGGTGTCGGCGGCGTGCACCACCGCGAGGATCGCCGGCACGTCGTCGAGGGTGGGTCGGCGCGTCGTCCAACCAGCGGGAAGGGTCACGGCAGGACATCCTGGCAGCCGATCCGCTCCGACGCCGCCCATTTTTCCGGCCGACGGGGGGCTCAGCCGAGGTCGACCCGGGTACGGTGCAGCAACTCCACCAACTCCGCGCCGTCGGCGGGCCCGAGGGCCGTGAACGCCGGCGCGGCCAGTCGGTTGGTCACCGCCTCCGCCCAGAGCCGGCGGCGCACCAACGGCCCGATCGGCGGGTACGGCGGCGGCCAGCCACAGGCCACCGCCCCGGCCTCGCCCTCCGGCCCGGACAGCACGGCCTCCAGCGGGGTCATCCCGGCCGCGCGTACCGCCAGCAGGTAGGCGCCGGTGAAGTGTTCCCGGAGCAGCCGCAGCCCGGCGGCGCTGCGAGCCCCGGGTGAGAGATCCGGAAGCGGCATGGCCCGCCACGCGGCGAAGAGCGGCATCCCACTGGCCTCCGCCGCCACCACCGCCCGCTCGACGAGCGCCGACAGGCGCTCGGTGCCGGGCAGCGGGCCGAGCTGCTGCGCCCCCCACCGGCAGCACTCGGCGAGGCTCGCGGCGGCCACCTCGAACGGCGGAACGACCCGGGCGGCGGCGTCCCAACCATCGGCGACCGCGTCCGGGGCGATGAACCCGAGGGAGGCGGCGGCCGTCTCGGCCCGGACACCGCCGAGCGCGCCGGCCCGGCCGCTGATGTAGAAGGCCCAGCCGGAGATGCCGAGCAGTCGGGCCCGGCGCAACGTGGTCGGGTCTCGACTGAAAGCGTCGCCCAGGTCGAGCACGACAGGCTTACTGGCGGCCGCGACCTGCTCCGGAGTCACCGCGCCGCCCCGCTCGGGCAACCCGGCCCGGCGACCACGACCACGCCCCGACCCGGGGCCACTCGCCGTGTAGGGCGCGCACACTCGTCGTCGTCCATCGATGCTCAGTCTGCCGCGCCATTGCCCGCGTCCGCATCCCCCTCTTCGGCCGCCAGTGCCTCGACCGCCGCCTCGACCTCACCGGCACGCCGCCGGGCCACGGTGACCGCCCGCTCGGCGGCACGCCGGGCGAGCTTGGCCCGGCTGAGATCCTGCTCGGCGACCGCGCGCCGCCGCTCCAGCTCGGCCAACTCGGCCTCAAGGCGATCGAGTACGGCCACACCGTCGCGCTCCTGCCCGGTCGCCTCGGTCAGCTCGGTCTCCGCCCGCTCCTGGTCGGCCTGGGCCTTCGCCAACTCCCGGTCCAGGGCGCGGCGCTGCCGGGCCCGCTCGGCTCGGGCCGCTCGCTGTGCGGCCCGTTCGGCCTGCTCGGCACGCTCGGCCGCCCGGTCCGTACGCGGTGCCGCCTCGGGACGGCCCCGTTGGGGGCCGGGTCGGCGGGCCGGGCGTTCCTCCTCGCGCTCCTCGTCATCGTCGGTGACCAGTCGCAGTTGCGGCCGGGGCACCTCGCCGAAGCCGGCGTAGCTGGCCGCCCGCAGCAGGCGGCCCGCCCGCACCTGCTCGGCGACCTCGACGTCGGAGAACGCCGCGTTCAGCGTCGCCTCCACCTCGGCCAGGGGCAGCCGGCTCGCCGGTGGCGCGTCCGGCTCGGCCGCGGCGAGCTTGCGAACCTCGGCGACCAGGGCGCCGACCACCGCCCGGCGTTGCGCTGACAGCTCCCGCAGTCGGGGCCCCCGCAACTCCCGCTGGGCGACTCGCAGGGCGTCGGCGAGCTGCACCAGATCGGCGACCAGCTCCGGGCGTCCGATGGCGAGCAGGTTCACCAACCAGGCGGCCACCGTCGGGCGACGCAGCCGGGCCAGTTGCCGGGCGGTGGCCGCGTCGCCGGCCCGGCGGGCCTCGGCCACAGCGAGGTCCCGGGCGGCCACGAACCGGTCCGGTGGGGTGCGGTAGAGCTGCTGCACCAGCTCCGCGGAGAGGCCGGGCATCGGGTCAGACGTCCACCCGGCTACCGGGCTCCAGTCGCTGGTACTCGGTGCCGGACAGCGCTGTGTACTGCCTGTCGAGCACGCCCAGCCCCTTGTCGTTGAGCAACGCGTCGTGCAGGGCGTACGCGCGCCGTGGCGCGACCGCGCGGATGAAGTCGACCACCTCGGAAAACTTCGACCAGGGGGCGTGGATCGGCGCGAAGAGCGTGTCGACGGGGGTCTCGTCGGGCACGACCAGGGAGTCGCCCGGGTGGTAGACCACGTCGTTGATCAGGTAGCCGAGGTTGTCGACCACCGGGATATCGGGGTGGATCACGGCGTGCCGCCCCCCGTACGCGCGCACGGCGACCCCGGCGGCGGTGAACGACTCACCGACGCTGACCGGGCGCAGCACGTCGGCCGCGTCGCCCAGGGCCTCGCCGAGCGAGGCGGGCCCGTGGATCGGGAACGGCTGTCGGTCGAGTTGGAGGCGCACCGCTGCCAGATCGAGGTGGTCGGGGTGTTCGTGGGTGATCAGCACCGCGTCCGCACCGTCCAGCGCCGCCGCTGGGTCGCTGAACACCCCGGGATCGACGACGAGCACTCCCCCGTCGTGTTCCACCCGAAGGCAGGAATGGGCGTACTTGGTGAGCCGCATCGTGACTCCTCGATTATCGAATCGTGACGTCCTCAGCGCAGTCTGCCGGAACCAGCCGGTGTGCGCGTCGCGTCCGAGCTATCGCCACACCGGTTGACGACGATGGGAGCGGGGATGGACGGACAGGCGGGACGACACCGCAGTGCGCTGCTGGCGGCGACGACACTGGCGGCGGCCCTGGCGCTGACGGGGTGCGGTGCCGGCGACAGCGGGGCGCAGGACAGCGCGGGCACGGCGGCCGAGGCGCCAGCCGCCAACGGCGGTGAGGTGAACCGGGACGCCGCCGCGGGCGCACCGGAGGGGGCCGGCGCGGGCGCACCCGACCTACGGGTCGACCAGCGGGCGATCATCTACACCGGAAAGATGCGGGTGCAGGTGGACGATGTGGACTCTGCCGCCCGCGAGGCCACCGCCGCGGCCGGTCGGGCCGGCGGCTTTGTCGGCGGCGACCAGCGGCACAGCGCCGACGCCGACGCGGTGGCGGAGTTGGAGTTGCGGGTGCCGGCGGCGAAGTTCACCGGCGTGGTGGAGGAGATCGCGAAGCTCGGTCGGCAGCAGAGCCGGGAGATCAACACTCAGGACGTCACCGAGGAGACTGTCGACCTGGAGGCCCGGATCACCAGTCAGCGGGCCCGGGTGGAGAGCGCCCGCCGGTTGCTGTCCCGGGCCACCTCGATCACCGACCTGGTGTCGCTGGAGAACGAGTTGGGTCGACGGGAGGCCGACCTGGCCTCGCTGGAAGCCAAGAAGCGACGCCTGGCCGACCTGACCGCCCTCTCCACGATCACCGTGTCGCTGGCCGGGCCGGCGGCGAAGGACACCGAGGAGAAGGCCGAGACCGGCTTCCTGGTCGGACTCAGGGGCGGCTGGAAGGCGTTCGTCGTCTCGATGACCGTCCTGCTCACGGTGCTGGGCGCACTGCTGCCGTGGCTGGTGGCGCTGGGCGTACCGCTGGTGGCGCTGCTGGTGGTGCTGCGCCGACGGCGCAAGCCCTCGGCTCCGGTCGCGCCGGTCAGCGCGCCGCCGCCAGTGCCCGCAACGCGGTCTGCACCATGACGCGGACGCCGACCGCGATGGACCGCTCGTCCACGTCGAAGCTCGCCCGGTGCAGGTCGACGTTGGGGCCGGCGCGACCCACGCCGAGCCGGGCGAGGGCACCGGGGACGTACTCCAGGTACCAGGAGAAGTCCTCGCCGCCCATGCTCTGCGGTGTCTCGGCGATCCCGTCCGAACCGAGGGCGGCGGCGGTGGCGGCGGTCAGCACCTGGATGGCGCGGGCGTCGTTGCACACCGGCGGCCGGCCGCGCAGGTATTCCAGGTCGACAGTGGCACCGGTCGGCGCGATCACGTCGCGCACCACCTGAGCGACGATCTTGGGGGCCTTCTCCCAGGTGTCGCGATCCATCACCCGGAGGGTGCCGGACGCGCTCGCCTCGGACGGGATGACGTTGTAGCGGGTGCCGGCCGAGGCGTGGCCGAAGACCAGCAGCAGGCCGCTGTTGGCCGGCACCCGGCGACTGACCAGGGCCGGCACCTCGGTGATCAGCCGACCGAGCGCGTCGACCATGTCGACGGTCAGGTGCGGGCGGGCGGTGTGCCCGCCCGGGCCGGAGAGTCGGACGGTCACGTTGTCGGCGGCCGCGGTGATCGGGCCGACCCGCAGGCCGACCTGGCCCACCGGCAGGTTCGGGTCGCAGTGCAGCGCGAAGATCTGCACCACGTCGTCCAGGCCGCCGGCCTCGATGACCTCCAGCGAACCGCAGGGCAGGATCTCCTCGGCCGGCTGGAAGATGAGCCGGACCCGACCGTCCAGCTCACCGAGGTCGGCGAGTTGGGCCAGCAGCATGCCGACGCCGAGCAGGACCGAGGTGTGCACGTCGTGCCCGCAGGCGTGGCAGACGCCCTCCACGGTCGACCGGTACGGGACGTCCTTGGGGTCGTCCAGCGGCAGCGCGTCGATGTCGGCGCGCAGCGCCACGACCGGGCCGTCCGGCCTGCCGTTGACGTCGCAGATCACGCCGTTGCCCTTGGGCAGCAGGCGCGGGCTCAGCCCGGCCAGCGACAACTCCCGGGCGATCAGCGCGGCCGTCTCGAACTCGTTGCCGGAAAGCTCAGGGTGCGAGTGGAGGTGACGGCGCGTAGCGATCAGCCCCGGTACCCGGAGCGCGAGAAGGTGGTCCAGCTCGCGGGGCAGGGGCTCGGATCCCGGTGGCGTCTCCGGCCAGGACGACGCCAGCTGGCCACTCGTGGGCAGCGTCAACGCACTCGTCACGTCGAATTCTCGATCACTAGAAATGGATGGATCATCGGGGACAGCAGACAGCCTAGACCTCCGACGGTGACGCTGCGCAACCTCGTTACGGTAATGATCGGACCGCGCAGAGTCACGTATGCCCTGCTGGGGCCGCTCGTCAAGGTGAGGGACAGCAGGTAGATCACGGTCGAATGCCGTCATCAGCCCCTCACCTCCTACAACGCGTAACCGATCGCTGCGGTTCCGAATCCCAGTCGACAGTCGGAGACCCGTTGCCAAATTGTCGCATTAGTCGGGGTGATGAACTGACACTCCGACAATTAGCCGACCACACAGCGCAACGAGCCGGATAAGGACGCTCACACGCACCCACCCGCCGTGGGCGCACAGGGTGTGCGTCCCGGCTCAACCGACCGGATACCCGCTGAGAGCGCCGGACACACCGCGCCCCGATGCCGCAGTCGCGGCGCGCCCCGATGCCGCAGTCGCGGCGCGCCCCGATGCCGCAGTCACGGCTGGACGCTCAGAATCGGTCGGTGGGGCGGTACAACCCCCACACCTCACGCAACGTCCCGCAGACCTCACCCACTGTCGCCCGGGCCCGCAGTGCCTCCTTCATCGGGTACAACACGTTCTCCGTACCCTCGGCGGCGGCCCGAAGATCGGCGAGCGCCCGTGCCACCGCGTCGGCGTCCCGCTCGGAGCGCAACCGGGCCAACCGGTCGGCCTGGGCCGCCTCGATCGTCGGGTCGACCCGCAACGGCTCGTACGGCTCCTCCTCGTCCACCGTGAACCGGTTGAGCCCGACCACCACCCGCTCCCCCGAGTCGATCTCCTGGGCGATCCGGTACGCGGACTGCTCGATCTCCCGCTTCTGGAACCCGGCCTCGATCGCGTCCACCGCCGAGCCGTGGTCGGCCACCCGCTCCATCAACTCGACGGCGGCGGCCTCGATCTCGGCGGTCATCGCCTCCACCACGTACGACCCGGCGAACGGGTCGACGGTGGAAGTCAGGTCCGTCTCATAGGCCAGCACCTGCTGGGTACGCAGCGCGAGCCGGGCCGCCTTCTCGGTGGGCAGCGCGATCGCCTCGTCGAAGCTGTTGGTGTGCAGCGACTGGGTGCCACCGAGCACGGCGCCCAGACCCTGCACCGCCACCCGAACCAGGTTCACCTCCGGCTGCTGGGCGGTGAGCTGCACGCCCGCGGTCTGGGTGTGGAACCGCAGCATCATCGACTTCGGATCCTTGGCGCCGAAGTCGTCACGCATCAGCCGAGCCCAGATCCGCCGGGCGGCGCGGAACTTCGCCACCTCCTCCAGCAGCGTGGTGCGGGCCACGAAGAAGAACGACAGCCGGGGCGCGAAGTCGTCGACGGCGAGCCCGGCGGCCAGCGCCGCCCGCACGTACTCCACCCCGTTGGCCAGCGTGAACGCGATCTCCTGCGCGGGCGTCGCGCCGGCCTCCGCCATGTGGTAGCCCGAGATGGAGATGGTGTTCCACTTCGGCACCTCGCTGCGGCAGTACGCGAACGTGTCGGCCACCAGGCGCAGCGACGGCTTCGGCGGGAAGATGTACGTCCCCCGGGCGATGTACTCCTTGAGGATGTCGTTCTGGATGGTGCCGTTGAGCGCCGTGCCCGGCACCCCGTTCTCCTCGGCGACGAGTTGGTAGAGCAGCAGCAGCACCGAACCGGGCGCGTTGATGGTCATCGAGGTGGACACCTTGTCCAGTGGAATGTCGGCGAAGAGCAGCCGCATGTCCTCGATGGAGTCGATCGCGACACCCACCTTGCCGACCTCGCCGTGCGCGATCGGCTCGTCCGAGTCGTAGCCCATCTGGGTCGGCAGGTCGAACGCGACCGAGAGGCCCATCGTGCCGGCCCGCAACAACTGGTGGTACCGCGCGTTGGACTCGGTGGCGGTGCCGAAGCCGGCGTACTGGCGCATCGTCCACGGGCGGGAGGTGTACATGGTGGGGTAGACACCCCGGGTGTACGGAAACTCGCCCGGGCTGCCGAGCCGGGAGTCCAGTTCCTCCGGAAGGTCGGCCTCCGTGTAGACGCCGTTGATCGGAAAACCGGACTCACTTGACCGCCGTTGGTTCATCCCCGGATGGTAGGACGCCTGGCCACGTCGCCGGGTGAGGGATACCGCACAGTGCGTCCCGACCGGTCGACACCAGGTGAACGACAGGGCACGTTCTGTCGACTTCGACAAACGTCCGCCGCGTCGGCTTTCGCATCCGGCGTCGGAACCAGCAAGATAGGGGGGTTGTGTCCCAGCCCCCCTCGATTTCCCCCGGTGGCTTTTCTGTGACTCAGATCCCGACGTGGAGCGGCGGACCAGTCAGTCCCGCCAACGGACGAGCGGCGCCCGGCACCACCATTGGTGACCGGTACTCGCTGCGGTCCTCGGTGGGCAACGGCGGCATGGGCACGGTGTGGCGCGCCACAGACACCCTGCTGCGCCGTGACGTGGCGGTGAAGGAGGTCGTCCTGCCCCCGGGGCTGGCCCCCAGCGACCGCGACGCGATGTACGAACGCACCCTGCGCGAGGCCCGCGCCGCCGCCGCCATCCAGCACCCCGCCGTGGTGCAGGTGTACGACGTGGTCACCGAGGCGGGCCGGCCGTGGATCGTGATGGAGCTGCTGGACGCCCGCAGCCTCGCCGACATGGTGATCGAGGACGGGCCGGTCGCGCCCCGGGCCGTCGCCAAGATCGGCATCGCGCTGCTCGGCGCGTTGGAGGTCGCGCACGCGATCGGCGTCCTGCACCGCGACGTCAAACCCGCCAACGTGCTGATCTGCACCGACGGGCGCTGCGTGCTGACCGACTTCGGGGTCGCCCGGATGCCCACCGACGTGCAGCTCACCACCCCGGGCATGGTGCTCGGCTCACCGCACTTCATCTCGCCCGAGCGGGCCATGGGCCAGGAGTTCGGGCCGCCGAGTGACCTCTTCTCGCTGGGTGTGACGCTCTACACAGCTGTCGAGGGGCGCCCCCCGTTCGACAAGGGCGACCCGATCGAGACCATGCACGCCGTGGTGGAGGACCCGCCCGCCCCACCGCAGCGCAGCGGCCCGCTGACCCGGGTGCTGATGGGTCTGCTCGAGAAGGACCCGGCACGCCGACTCGACGTGCACACCTCCCGGGCCATGCTGCGCGAGCTGCTCGCCGGCCCGCTGGGCAGCACCGCGACGGCTGTGCACTCGGTCACCGACCCGTACGCCGTGGTGCCGGTGCAGCATCGCCCCATCCCCGTCCTCCCGCCGCCCCAGCCGGAGCCGAAGCCGGACAGCCAGATCGGCGGCAAGGCGATGCTGGCCCCGGGCGAGTCCCTGACCGACCGGCTGGCCTCGCTGCGCCGGGGCGAGCGCCCGCAGGCGGCAGCTCGCCCGGCCGGCACCAGCGGGGGCCTCGACGAGACCAGCGCCGACGCGTTGGCCGGCCCGCTGCACACGCCGACCGGCGCGATGCCGACGACGGGCCGACCGGCGGCCGGGCGCACCTACGGCGGCAACGCGGACGCCACCCAGCGGGTGGACGCCGGCGGGCACCCCGACGCCACCCAGCGGGTCAGCTACGGCAGCCCGGCCGATGCCACCCAGCAGGTCGGGTACGGCGGCGCAGCACCGGAGGCCACCCAGCGCGTCGGCGGCACCTACGGCGGCGGCAACCAGTGGTCGGTGCCGGGCACCGGCCAACCCTGGGCGACCACGCCCGCCGCTTCGGGCGGCAGCGCGCTGGACAAGGCCCGGGCCACCGGTGGTCAGCTCGTCACCACGGTCAAGGGCTGGCCGCGCAAGGTGCAGCTCGCCGCGGCCGGCGGCCTGGTCGTCGTGCTGCTGCTCACCGCGGTGGCGCTCTCCGGCGGCGACGACGCCCCGCCGGGCACCCCGGCCGCGCAGCCCACCACGTCCGCCCCGGCGGCTCCCACCGTCGAGATGCAGGAGCACACGGCCCGCGGAATCCAGGTCATGGTGCCGAAGGGCTGGAAGAAGGCCACCGGCGGCTCGTACACCGACTACATCGACCCGGCCGACAGCGGCCGCAAGGTCCGGATCATCACCGAGAAGTGGACCAGCAGCTCCGTCCGGTGGGCCGAGACGGCCGAGAACGGCCTCAAGACCCGGAGCACCTCCTGCGTCAAGCCGTACAACCAGATCTCCTCCACCGAGACCGAGCTGGCCAGCAAGCCGGCAGCCGAATTCGAGTACACCTGCGGCGCGGGTGACGCGATGCGGCACGGTGTCTGGCGGGGCGTCGCGCAGGACGGCAAGGCGTATTCGTTCTACCTCACCGCCACGGACGCCAAGTTCGCGGAGAGCAAGGCGATCTTCGACGAGATGGCACGGACGTTCCAGCTCACCGGGAACGGCTGAGCCGGAGGGAACCCACAGGGATGATCCGTCGCCGTGCTATCAAGGGGCATGGCGGCGGACAGCACTGACATCGACGACATTCGCGAGCAAGCCCGGCGTTGGCTGGCCGACGACCCCGACCCGGCCAGCCGGGACGAGCTGACGGCGGTGCTCGACGGTCTCCCGGCGAGCGGCCCGGAGCTGGCCGACCGGTTCGCCGGCCCGCTGACCTTCGGCACGGCGGGCCTGCGCGGCCCGCTGCGCGCCGGCCCGAACGGGATGAACCTCGCCGTTGTCACCCAGGCCGCTGCCGGCCTGGTCACCTGGCTCGCGGCCCAGGGTGGCACCGGTCCGCTGGTGATCGGGTACGACGCCCGGCACGGCTCCCGGCAGTTCGCCGAGCGCACGGCCCAGGTGGCGACCGGCGCTGGCCGCCCGGCGCTGTTGCTGCCCCGCCCGCTGCCCACCCCGGTGCTGGCGTACGCCGTGCGGCACCTCGGCGGTGTCGCCGGCGTGATGGTCACGGCCAGCCACAACCCGCCGCAGGACAACGGTTACAAGGTCTACCTCGGCGCGGAGCTGGGCGGCGAGTTGGGCGCCGGCGCGCAGATCGTGCCACCCGCCGACGCCGGTATCGAGGCCGCCATCCGATCGGTCGGGCCGCTGGCCCAGGTGCCGTTGGGCGAGCCCGGTCAGGTGCTCGGCGACGACCTGGTCGCCTCGTACGTCGAACGGGCCACCGCGGTGATCGACCCGGACGGGCCACGGGACCTGACTGTGGCGTACACCCCGCTGCACGGGGTGGGCGCGGCGGTGCTCACCGCCGCCTTCGCCAGCGCTGGTTTCCCGACCCCCGGGGTGGTGCCCGACCAGGCCGAGCCGGACCCGGCGTTCCCCACCGTGTCGTTCCCCAACCCGGAGGAGCCGGGTGCGGTGGACCGGCTGATCGCCCTGGCCGACTCCACCGGCGCGGACCTCGCCATCGCCAACGACCCGGACGCCGACCGTTGCGCGGTGGTCGTCCGGGACCGCGACGGCTGGCGGATGCTGCGGGGCGACGAGGTGGGCGTCCTGCTCGCCGATCACCTGATGCGCCGGGGGGTGACCGGGCTCTACGCCACCACCATCGTGTCGTCGTCACTGCTGCGGGCGATGTGCGCAGCCCGGGGCCTGCCCTACGACGAGACGCTGACCGGCTTCAAGTGGATCGTGCGGGCCGGCGGAGGAAGCGCGCCGTTGGTCTTCGGCTACGAGGAGGCGCTCGGCTACTGCGTCGCACCGGAACACGTCCGGGACAAGGACGGCATCACCGCCGCGCTGACAGTGGCCGAGTTGGCCGCCGGCCTGAAGACGCAGGGTCGCACGCTGACCGACCGGCTGGACGAGCTGGCTGCCGAGTTCGGCGTACACCACACGGACCAGCTTTCCGCCCGGGTGGACGACCTGCGGGTCATCGCCGACGCGATGGCCCGGATCCGGGCGGTCACCCCGGCCACCCTGCTCGGGCAGCCGGTGGACAGCGTCCGGGACCTGCTGCCCGAGTCGGACGTGGTGATCCTGCGGACCGCGGCGGCCCGGGTGGTGATCCGCCCGTCCGGGACCGAGCCGAAGCTCAAGGCGTACCTCGAAGTGGTGGAGCCGGTCACGGATGGTGACGTCCCGGCGGCCCGCAGCCGGGCGGCGCAGGCGGTCGTCGGGCTGCGGGCCGAGGTCGGCGCCGCTCTCGGCATCTGACGCCGCGAAGGACCTATCCACCCGGCACGTTCCCTTTGCTCTGCACCCGCGGATGCGCCACGTGCCATCGGGGAGCCGACATGCGGCGGACGCCAAGCGCCGGCCACCGCATGGCGCATGGTGCATCCGCGGGTGCAGAGCAAAGGACGGCAGGGGCGTGCTGGCTTCGACGATCAGGCGCGCTTGCCGAGGGCCTGGTCGACGGCCCTGATCAGGCGCGCTTGCCGAGGGCCTGGTCGACGGCCTTGGCCAGGGCGGCGACGACCAGGCCGACCGACGGGCGGACCACCGAGTCGTCGGTGCTCACCTCGCCGGAGAACCCGGCGCCGGTGGCGATCTCCGTCAGCCGGCGGCGGGCGTCGGCGGCGGCCTCGCCGCTCACCCCGAGCGCGGACTCCATCCGGAGCACCACCACCAGGGTGGCCAGCGCGGCGGTCCGCTCGTCCGGGGCTGCCGCGCCGGTCAGCGCCTCGGCCAGCCGCTGCCGGGTCTCCGCCTCGACGGAGGTGTCCACGACCGGGTAGCGGTGCACGTGGATGAAGCCCAGCTCGGTCTCGTCGACGTCCCGGACGACACCCTGCCGGCACAGGTCGGCGAGGATCCGGTCGCGCAGGCCGTGCCGCAGACGCTGCACCCAGGACGCCGGGCTGTGCGGGGTGTCGGCGGCGATCCGGCCGAGGACGTCGTCGCTGAACGGCTCGCCGGTGGGCGTCGGGTCGATCACCGTCAGGGACCCGTCGGCGTACGCGATTCGGCCGGTCAGGGCCAGCTCGACCAGCACCGCGGCGGCCATGCCCAGGTCCAGGCTGATCCGTGGCATCGTCGCCTTGCCGGTCGTGTCGTCGTAGGCGAGGAGCAGCAATTCCTCGGCGAGCGCAACACCAGTCATGGCCGGAGACGGTAGCGGGTCCGCGCACCCCGTGCACGGACCCCGCCGGACCCGGCACCGACCGGGTCTCCCGTCAGAAGCGGGGCATGCCACCGAACTGGCGGTCGCCGGCGTCGCCGAGACCGGGGACGATGAACATGTGGTCGTTGAGCCCCTCGTCGATCGAGGCCGTGACCAGGCGCAACGGCAGGCCGGAGCGCTCCAGCCGGTCGATGCCGACCGGGGCGGCGAGCACACAGAGCACTGTGATGTCAGTGCAGCCGCGGTCGGCCAGCAGCTGGCAGCAGTGCTCCAGCGAACCGCCGGTGGCCAGCATCGGGTCGAGCACCAGCACCGGCAGCCCGGCCAGGTCGCGTGGCAGCGACTCCATGTACGCGCGGGGCTCGTAGGTCGCCTCGTCGCGGGCCAGGCCCACGAAACCCATCGACGACTCGGGCAGCAGACCCAGCGCGGCGTCCGCCATGCCCAGCCCGGCGCGCAGCACCGGGACCAGCAGCGGCGGGTTGGCCAGCCGGGTGCCCTCGGTGCCGGTGACCGGCGTCTGCACCGGGTACCGCTCGACGGGGAAGGAGCGCGCCGCCTCGTACACCAGCATGGTGGTCAGTTCGTGCAGCGCCGCCCGGAACGTCGAGGAATCGGTGCGCGCGTCCCGCATGGCGGTCAACCGTGACTGGGCCAGCGGGTGGTCAATGACGTGTACGTCCACGATCGCTCAACCTACCGGTCCGTACCGCGCGACGGTGCGGGTGCGGTCGGACCAGGGACGCCGCTCACGTCGGAACGCCACCGAGCGGTCGTGAGCAAGATCACTCGGCGGTCTCGTGCGTAGACTTCTCGGCATGACGGCGACAACGACGTCGGCCCGGTCGGAGCTCTCCGAGCTGGGACGATCCGAGACCGCTCTGCGGACCTTCCTGCACGGCCTGCCCGGCGTGGACCAGGTCGGCGCGGAGCAGCGGGCGGCACAGCTCGGCACCCGCTCCATCAAGACCACCGCCAAGGCCCAGGCGATCGACCTGGCGATCCGGATGGTCGACCTGACCACCCTGGAGGGGGCGGACACCCCGGGCAAGGTGCGCGCGCTCGCCGCGAAGGCCCTGCGTCCGGACCCGGCCGACCCGTCCTGCCCGCACGTCGGCGCGGTCTGCGTCTACCCGGCGATGGTCCCCCACGTGGCCGAGGTGCTGCGCGGCTCTGGTGTGCACCTGGCCAGCGTGGCGACCGCGTTCCCGTCGGGTCAGGCGCCGTTGGAGATCAAGCTGGCCGACACCCGGGCCGCCGTCGCGGCCGGCGCCGACGAGATCGACATGGTGATCAACCGGGGTGCGTTCCTGGCCGGGCGGTACAAGGAGGTCTACGACGAGATCGTGGCCACCAAGGAAGCCTCCGGGGACGCCCATCTCAAGGTGATCCTGGAAACCGGCGAGCTGGCCACCTACGACAACGTCCGGCGGGCCTCCTGGCTGGCCATGCTGGCCGGCGGCGACTTCATCAAGACCTCCACCGGCAAGGTCCCGATCGCGGCGACGATGCCGGTGAGCCTGGTGATGCTGGAAGCGGTGCGCGACTTCCGCGAAGCGACCGGGCGGCAGGTGGGCGTGAAGCCCGCCGGTGGCATCAAGACCACCAAAGACGCGATCAAGTACCTGGTGATGGTCAACGAGACCGTCGGCCCGGACTGGCTCGACCCGGACTGGTTCCGCTTCGGCGCGTCCAGCCTGCTCAACGACCTGCTGATGCAGCGCACCAAGCTGACGACCGGCGTCTACTCCGGTCCCGACTACTTCACCCTGGACTGATAGCCGATGTTCGAATACGCCCCCGCCCCCGAGTCCCGCTCGGTGGTGGACCTCAAACCCTCGTACGGGCTGTTCATCGACGGCACGTTCGTCGACCCGACCGACGGTGGCAGCTTCAAGTCGATCAACCCCGCCTCCGAGGAGGTGCTGGCCGAGGTCGCCGAGGCCGGTGCCCAGGACGTGGAACGCGCGGTGCGCGCCGCCCGCAAGGCGTACGACAAGGTCTGGGGCCCGATGCCGGGCCGGGACCGGGCGAAGTACCTGTACCGGATCGCCCGGCTCATCCAGGAGCGCTCCCGCGAGCTGGCCGTCCTGGAGTCGCTGGACAACGGCAAGCCGATCCGCGAGTCCCGCGACGTCGACCTGCCGCTGGTCGCCGCGCACTTCTTCTACTACGCGGGCTGGGCCGACAAGCTTCCGCACGCCGGTTTCGGTGCCAACCCGCGCCCCATCGGCGTGGCCGCGCAGGTCATCCCGTGGAACTTCCCGCTGCTCATGCTGGCCTGGAAGATCGCCCCGGCGCTGGCCGCAGGCAACACGGTGGTGCTGAAGCCGGCCGAGACCACCCCACTGACCGCGCTGCTGTTCGCCGAGATCTGCCAGCAGGCCGAGCTGCCGGCCGGTGTGGTCAACATCCTCACCGGCGCTGGCGACACTGGCCGCGCGCTGGTCGAGCACCGCGGCGTGGACAAGGTCGCCTTCACCGGCTCCACCGACGTGGGCCGGGCCATCGCCCGTTCCGTCGCCGGCACCAGCAAGAAGCTCACCCTGGAGCTGGGCGGCAAGGCCGCCAACATCGTCTTCGACGACGCACCCATCGACCAGGCCGTCGAGGGCATCGTCAACGGCATCTTCTTCAACCAGGGGCACGTCTGCTGCGCCGGCTCCCGCCTGCTCGTCCAGGAGAACGTGGCCGACCGGGTGCTGGAGTCGCTGAAGCGGCGGATGGCCCAGCTGCGTGTCGGCGACCCGCTGGACAAGAACACCGACGTCGGCGCGATCAACTCCGCCGCCCAGTTGGAGCGGATTCGCGAGCTGTCCGACGCCGGCTCGGCCGAGGGCGCCGAGCGCTGGTCACCGCCGTGTGACCTGTCCGACCGGGGCTTCTGGTTCGCGCCGACCATCTTCACCGGCGTCACCCAGGCACACCGGATCGCCCGCGAGGAGATCTTCGGCCCGGTGCTGTCGGTGCTGACCTTCCGCACGCCGGCCGAGGCCGTCGAGAAGGCCAACAACACGCCGTACGGGCTGTCGGCCGGGATCTGGACCGACAAGGGCTCCCGGATCCTGTGGATGGCCGACCGGCTGCGCGCCGGAGTGGTCTGGGCCAACACGTTCAACAAGTTCGACCCCACCTCGCCGTTCGGTGGTTACAAGGAGTCGGGCTACGGTCGCGAGGGCGGCCGGCACGGGCTGGAGGGGTACCTCAATGTCTGAGCGGGTCGCGGTACGCAAGACGTACAAGCTCTTCATCGGCGGGAAGTTCCCGCGCAGCGAGTCGGGACGGTCGTATCTCGTGCAGTCCTCGAATGTGTCACTGGCCTCCCGCAAGGACGCCCGGGACGCGGTGGTCGCCGCCCGCGCCGCCGTCAAGGGCTGGGCCGGCGCGACCGCGTACAACCGGGGTCAGATCCTCTACCGGGCCGCCGAGATGCTGGAGGGCCGCCGCGAACAGTTCGTCGCCCTGGGCATCCCCGCCGACGAGGTGGACGCCGCTGTCGACCGCTGGGTCTGGTACGCCGGCTGGGCCGACAAGCTGGCCCAGGTGTACGGCGGCGCCAACCCGGTCGCCGGCCCGTACTTCAACATCTCCGCGCCCGAGCCGACCGGCGTGGTCGCGGTGGTCGCCCCGGAACGCCCGGCGCTGCTCGGCCTGGTCAGCGTGATCGCCCCGGCGATCGTCACCGGCAACACGGTGGTGGTGGCGGCATCCCCGAGCGAGCCACTGGCGGCGGTGACGCTGGCCGAGGTGCTGGCCACCTCCGACCTGCCCGGCGGTGTGGTCAACATCCTCACCGGCGCGATCACCGAGACCGCGCCGACGCTGGCCGCGCACATGGACGTCAACGCGATCGACCTGACCGGGGTCACCGACGCCGCGCTCGCCACCGACCTGGAGGTCAAGGCGGCGGACAACCTCAAGCGGGTGCTCCGGCCGGCCCCGGCCGACCACGACTGGACCGGTGACCCGGGGGTGGCGCCGATCACCGCGCTGCTGGAGACGAAGACGGTGTGGCACCCCAAGGGGGTGTGATCGTTTTTCTTCGGCCTCTGTTTCTTTCCGGGGCGGTTTTCCGGGGGGAGCCCGCCCACTCCGGGCGGTCAGGCTTGATCCCTGCGTGGGCGGGCTCCCCCCGGAAAACCTGACGTGGGCCGGGTTTGTCGGGGTGGGTCAGCTCACGGGTTCTGCCTTGGGTCGGGTTGCCGGTCGGCGGGGGCGTCGGCTGACCTCGCCCGCCCCGCCCCGCCCGGGGCCGCACCGCCCGGCACCGCACCGCCCAGGTCCACCCCGCACCGCACCGCCCGGGTCCGCCGGGTCCGCACCGCACCGCCCGACCGGGTCCACCCCGCACCGCACCGCCCGGGTCCGCCGGGTCCGCACCGCACCGCCCGACCGGGTCCGACCGGGTCCGCCCCGCCTTGGTCCGCCCGGGTCCGCTGGCGTGCTGATCCGGGTTCGCTGTCGGCGGCTGGTCAGGGTCCACGACAACTTCAGGGATGTTGCTGCCTCCAGCGCCTTGGAGGCAGCAACATCCCTGAAGTTGTCGTGTTCTTGTCCTGTTCCGCCGATCTCACCCTGGTGATCATGGGGTTGGCGGGGGCTTTGATCTCTTTCGGCCCGGTCATCCCATGATCACTGGCGGCGTGGGTGGGTGGGTTGGTGGGCTGGTGGGCTGGTGGGCTGGTGGGCTGGTGGGCTGGTGGGCTGGTGGGCTGGTTGATTGGCGGGTGGGGACGGGCGGGTGGGGGTCTACTACCGGGGGTAGGATTGGTTTGTGACTCGGTTGGGCGATCTTGAGCGTGCGGTGATGGACGTGCTGTGGGACGTGGTTCCCGGCACGTCGGACGGGGTGACCGTGCGCGAGGTGGCCGACGCGCTCGATGGCCGTGAGCTGGCGTACACCACTGTGATGACGGTGCTGGACCGGCTCGCCGGCAAGGGCATGGTGCAACGGGAGCGGGAGGGTCGGGCCTGGCGGTATCGTCCGGCGGCCAGCCGCGAGGCGCACATCGCTCAACTCATGCTCGACGCCCTCGACCTGGGTGGCAGCCGGGACGCCGCGCTGGTGCGCTTCGCCCGCTCGGTGACCGGCACCGAGGCCGAGGTGCTGCGAGCAGCCCTGGGCAATGAAGCCGGCCTGACCGGGCCGGGCTCCACCGGCGGCGACGCGGGCAGGGCCGACTCCCTGACCGACCGGGTGGACGGGCCGGCGGGCCGACGAGCCGCCGGCGAGACAGCGGAGCGGTAGGGCGCGCGCCATGGCCTACGCCGTGCACTTCGCCGCCACGATGCTGGCCTGCTATCTGACCGCCCAGGTGTTGGCCCGTTCCACCTGGACGTGGCGCAGCCCGCGGGTGGCGATCGTCTGCTGGCAGGCCGTCGGGCTGGCGTTGGGCCTCTCGGCGATGGGCCTGCCCATGGCGCTCGGGTTGAGCGCGTACGACCGGTCGACCGGTAGCGCACTGCTCGCCCTGGCCAACGACCTCGCCCACGGCGCCCTGCCGATCGGGGTGGGCACGTTCCACCTGGCCGGCGTCGGCGTGGGCTTCGGCATCGGGGCGGTGCTGGTCACGACGACCGTTCGCAGCATCCACGGCACCGTACGCGCCCAGCGTCGCCACCGGGACCTGCTCTCCCTGGTCGCCCGGAACGACCCGGCCGCGCCAGGCGCGCTGGTGTTGGATCATCCGAGCGCGGCCGCGTACTGCCTGCCGGGCGTGAAGCCGCAGGTGGTGATCAGCGCCGGCACCCTGAGCCTGTTGGACCGGGCCGAGTTGGCCGCGGTTCTCAGCCACGAGCGTGCGCACGCCCATGAGCGGCACGACCTGGTGCTGCTGCCGTTCACGGCGCTGTGCCGGGCGCTGCCGTGGTTCGGCTGGGTGCGCGACGCGCACGAGCGGGTCGCCCTGCTGGTCGAGATGCGCGCCGACGACAAGGCCCGCGAGCTGCACGCCGAGGCACCGCTGGCGGGTGCGCTGCGCCGGTTCGCCGCCGCGGGGCACCGGATCACCCCGGCCGGCGCGCTCGGCATGGGCGACCGGGATCTCGACGTACGGGTCCAGCGCCTGCTGGTCAGCGACCGGCCGCCCCGGGTGCTCGGCGCCACCGCCCTCGCGGTCGCCACCACGCTGGTCGCCCTCCCGGTCACCCTCCTCCTGAGCTGACGCCCACCGGGCACCCCGGCGGCGACCCGCTGCCCCACACCGCCGACCCGATCACCAGATCCAGGCTGCCGTCCCTGACCGCCCCACCCCACCCCACCCCGCGCCCGCGCGCGCCCGCCCCGCCCCGCCCCGCTCCGCCGATCTTGCAGTTTCGGTCGTCGATAAGCGTTGAATGCGCCCTATGCGGGGACAGAAAGTGCAAGATCGCGGCCCGGTCGAGTCGATCATGGAGTTGTGGTGCCTGGTTTGTTCAGTAACGGGGACTTTGTCACCCACCACAACTCCATGATCGACGGGGTGGGGCGGTGACGGACCCGGGGCTCTGCGGCACGAGGTCGGGGTTGAGCGCGAGTTTTATTACTACGCTACGTAGTAGTGTTTCCTACGACGTGTTGTAGTAGGACTTACCAGTAGGCTTGCTACGTGTAGGGTGGCTACGACAAGGGAGCCAACGCTATGGAGGGCTGGTCATGGACACCCTGCTCCTCGCCCGCCTGCAGTTCGCCACCACTACCTCGATCCACTTCCTGTTCGTGGTGGTCACACTCGGGCTGGTCACCCTGCTCGTCGGCATGCAGACCGCCTGGGTGCTCACCGGCAACCCCAAGTGGGAGCGGCTGACCCGCTACTGGGGCCAGCTCTACGTGATCAACTATGTGCTCGGCATCGCCACCGGGATCGTGATGGAGTTCCAGTTCGGGTTGAACTGGAGCGGCCTGTCGCGCTACGTCGGCAACGTGTTCGGCGCGCCCCTGGCCATCGAGACGCTGGTGGCGTTCTTCCTGGAGTCCACCTTCCTCGGAATGTGGATCTTCGGCTGGCACCGGCTCGGCAAGGGCGTCCACCTCGCGCTGCTCTGGGGCGTGGCGATCACCGCGTACGCCTCGGCGTTCTGGATCATGGTGGCCAACTCGTGGCTCCAGAACCCGGTCGGCTACGAGGTCCGCGACGGGATCGCCCACCTCACCGACTTCGGCGCGCTGCTCAGCAATCCCAGCCTCGGCATGGCCTTCGGGCACGTGGTCTCGGCGGCGCTGCTGGTCGGCGGGATGCTGATGGCGGCGGTCAGCGCCTGGCACCTGATCCGGCGTACCCCGGACTTCGCGCTCTTCCGCACCTCGCTGCGGATCGGCCTGGTCACCGCGGCACTGGCCATCACGATGGTGCAGGGCTTCGGTTTCGCCCAGTTCGGCCCGGTGGGCTCGGTGCAGCCGACCAAGTTCGGCGGCGACAGCCCGGAGAGCCAGGCGCTGATCGCCGAGTGGACAACGCGGTTCGGCCCCGGCGACTACACCCCGCCGGTGCTGGCCAGCGTCGGGTTGGGCTTCATGATCCTGATCGGCTTCACCCTCGGCTGCGTCTGGCTCCTGCTGCCCCTGCTCTTCCGGGACTGGGTCATCCGACTGCGCTTCCCGCTCTGGCTGATCCTGCTCGCCCTGCCACTGCCGTTCATCGCGGTGATTCTCGGCTGGATCTCCCGGGAGGTCGGCCGTCAACCCTGGGTGGCGTACGGGCTGCTCCCCACCGAGCAGGCCGTCTCCCCGGTCAGCGCCCCGCTGATGCTCGCCTCGCTGATCGGGTTCAGCCTGCTGCTGGGCACCCTCGCCGTCACCAACTGGGTGCTGCTCGCCCGGCACGCCAGACGCGGCGCGGCCGACCCGGCGCTCGGCCGCCCACCGGTACCGCCCAGCGAGCCGGCCCACCCCGAACCCGCCCTCCTGTAGAGGAGTAGACAGTGGACCTCGCCTGGTACACCCTTCTCGGCTTCTTCTTCGCCAGTTACCTGGTGCTCGCCGGCTACGACTACGGCGTCGGGCTGCTGCTCGCCCGGGGCGTCGGTCCGGGCGAGCGCCGGGAGGCGCTCACCGCGCTCGGCCCGTTCTTCCTCGGCAACGAGGTCTGGCTGGTGGCCGCCATGGGCATTCTCTTCGGCGCGTTCCCCCTCCTGGAGGGCGAACTGCTCGCCGGCTGCTATCCGGCAGTCGCCGGTGCCCTGGTCGGCGTCATCCTGGTCACCGTCGGGGTGCAGTTGCGCAGCCGGCCCGGTGACGAGCGGGTCCGCGCCCGCTGGGACCGCGTCGTGGTGATCGGCAGCGCCCTCGCCGCGCTGGGCTGGGGTGTGCTGCTCGCCGCGCTGTTGCAGGGCGTACCCCTGAAGGCCGACGGGCACGTCGCCGGGGTGACACACCTGGTCACCCCGTTCGCGGCCGCCGCCGGCCTGGCCATGGTCACCCTGGTCGCGGTGCACGGAGCGACCTTCCTCACACTGCGACTGTCGGCCGAGGCCGCCGCCGTGGTCGGTCGCACGGCCCGCCGGCTGGTGCCGGTGGCGCTCACCGCGGTCGCCCTGGCCACCGTCGTGGGCCTGCTCTCCGCCCGGGTACGCGACGCCGTGCAGCGGCCGGCGGTGGCCGTACTCCTGCCCGTGCTGCTCGTGGCGGCGCTGCTGGCGGCCCGCGCGGCGCTGGCCCGGCGGCGGCCGGGGTGGGCTCTGGTCGCCACCGGCGCGGCCCTGGCGCTGCCGGTTCTGCTGGTCGGAGCAGCTCTCTGGCCCTACGTGCTGGTGTCCACGACCGACCCGGACGCCTCGCTGCGGGTGGCCGACGCGGCCGCCAGCGCGCCGACCCTGCGGCTGCTGGGCTGGGTGGCGCTGCCGCTACTTCCGGCCCTACTAGGCTTCCAGGCGATGTGCTGGTGGGTTTTCCGAGGACGGACCGACGGTAGGGCACCGGTGTACTGGTGAGCCGCCGTCCGTTCGACCCGCGTCTGCTGCGCCGGGTCCCTGCGGCCCGGGGCGATCTTGCCGTGCTCGCGCTCCTGGGGGTGCTGGCCGCCGGGTTGATCGTGGCGCAGGCCACCGCGCTCGCGTCGCTGCTGGCCACCGCGATCGACGGTCGGCTGGATCGACCGGCGCTGGCCGGCTTCGTGGTCGCGGTCGCCGCCCGCTCGGCCCTGGTGTGGGCGCAGGGCACTGTCTCGGCGCGGGTCGCCGCCACGGTCAAGGCCACGCTGCGGGCCGACCTGCTCGGCGCGGTGGGCCGGCACGGGCCCGGGTGGGTGGCCGGGCAGCGGGCCGGTGAGATCGCCACCCTGGCCGGGCGTGGGTTGGACGCGCTGGACGCGTACTTCACCGGGTACCTGCCGCAACTGGTGCTCAGCGTGACGGTGCCCCTCGCGGTGCTGGCGCGGGTCGTCTTCGCCGACTGGAGTTCGGCGGTGATCATCGCGCTGACCCTGCCGCTGATCCCGGTCTTCGGCGCACTGCTCGGCTGGCAGGCGCAGGCCGCCACCGAGCGGCAGTGGCGGCGGCTCGCGCTGCTCGGCGGGCACTTCCTGGACATGGTCGCCGGGCTGCCCACGCTGCGCGCGTTCGGGCGGGCCCGGGCACAGACCGACGTGGTACGCCGGATGGCCGACGGGCACCGCGTCGCCACCATGAAGACACTGCGGATCGCGTTCCTCTCCGCGCTGGTCCTCGAACTGGTCGCCACCCTCTCGGTGGCGCTGGTCGCGGTACCGGTCGGCATCCGGTTGCTCGGTGGCGGGCTGGCCCTGCAGACCGCGCTGCTGGTGCTGCTCCTGACCCCGGAGGCGTACCTGCCGTTGCGGGCCGCCGGCAGTCGCTTCCACGCCAGCATGGAAGGGCTGGCCGCGCTGGACGAGGCGTTGACCGTCTCCGCCGCACCCACCGCGCCCCGGGCCGCCGAGGGCGCCTCCGTCCCCGACGCGCGGGCCGAGATCCGGTTCGAGGGGGTGACGGTGGCGTACGAGCGGACCACAGCGCTGCGCGACGTGACAGTGACCATCCGACCCGGCGAGCGGATCGCCATCATCGGGCCCAGTGGCGCCGGCAAGAGCACACTGCTCGGCCTGCTGCTGGGTTTCGTGACGCCGACCAGCGGCCGGATCACGGTGGACGGGGTCGACCTCGCCACCGCCGACCCGGACGCCTGGCGCCGGCAGCTCGCCTGGGTGCCGCAGCGGGCGCACCTCTTCGCCGCCTCGCTGGCCGACAACATCCGCCTCGGCGCACCGGACACCCCGGCCGACGTACTCACCGCCGCGGTGCACGACGCCGCCCTGGACGACGTGGTGGCCGGGCTGCCCGACGGCCTGGACACCCTGCTCGGTGAGCGCGGCCACGGGCTGTCCAGTGGGCAGCGGCAGCGGGTGGCACTGGCCCGGGCGTTCCTGCGCTCCGCCCCGGTGGTGCTGCTCGACGAACCCACCGCCCGACTCGACACGGCGGCCGAGGCGGTGGTGCTCGACGCCACCCGTCGCCTGGTCGCCGGGCGGACGGCGCTGCTCGTCGCACACCGACCGGCGTTGCTGGCCGACGCCGACCGGATCCTGCGCATCGAGGACGGTCGGGTCACCGAGTTGACGCCCGAACCGACCGGGAAGGCCGCCCGATGACCGGGCAGAAGGGGTCGGCACCGGCCGGGCGGGCCGCCGCCGAGCGGGCGGTGCTGCGACTGGCCCGGCCGTACCTGGGCCGCCTGGTCGGCGCCGGGCTGCTGGCGGCCGCCACCGAGTTCGCCGGCCTGGCCCTGATGGCCACCGCCACCTGGCTGCTGATGAGCGCCGCCGGTCAGCCTCCGCTGGACCGCCTCACAGTGGCGATCGTCGCGGTCCGGGCGCTGGCGATCAGCCGTGGCGTGTTCCGCTACACCGAACGACTCGCCGGGCACGACGCGGTGCTCCGCATGATCACCGACGTCCGGGCCCGGGTCTTCGCCACCCTGGCGGCCCGCCGTGGCACGGCGCACCGCTCGGGGGACGTGCTGAGCCGCCTGGTCTCCGACGTGGAGGCCGTCCAGGACCTGCTGCTGCGGGTGCTGGTGCCCGCCTCGGCGGCGGCAGTGGTCGGTGTGACGGCGGTCGCCGTGGCGGCGCTGATCTCACCACCGGCCGCCGGGGCGCTCGCCGTCGGGCTGCTGGTCGCCGGGGTGGCGCTGCCCGCGTTGGCCACCGCGGTCACCCGCCGCAGCGCGGCCGAGGTGGCCCCCCTGCGGGGCGCGCTGGCCACCGACGCGATCGACCTCACCCACGGTGCCGCCGACCTGGCCGCGTTCGGGGCGACCGACATCACGCTGCGCGCCGCCGAGCAGCGCGCCCACCGGCTGGCCCGGCTGGAACGTCGGCTGGCCGCCACCGGGTTCGCCGTGGACGCGGCCGGCGTACTGGCCGCCGGCGTGACCGCCGCGGCGGTGGTGCTGGTCGCGCTCGCCGCCGACGTGCGGGGGGTGCTGGTGGGCGTCCTGGCCGTCGGCACCCTGGCCGCCGTCGAGGTGACGCTGGCGTTGGTAGCGGCGGCCCGGCAGTGGACCCAACTGCGGCCCGGCCTGACCCGGGTGGCGGACCTGCTCGACACCGATCCGCCGACCGCTCCGACGGCGACGGCGACGGCGACGGCGACGGCGACCGGTCCAACGGACCTGACCGGGCCGCACGACCTGCGCTTCGTCGACGTGACAGTGCGGTACCGGGCCGGCGCGGCACCCGCCCTGGACGGGGTCAGCCTGGACCTGCCGGCGGGACGCCGGATCGCGGTCGTCGGCCCGAGCGGCGCCGGCAAGAGCACACTGGCCGCCGTGCTGACCGGCACCGTCCGGCCCGCGTCCGGCCGGGTCACCCTGAACGGTCAGGACCTCTCGGCGTACGCCGAGGAGGCGCTGCCGCGCGCTGTCGGCGGGCTGCTGGCCGAGGCGTACGTCTTTCATGCCACGGTGCGGGAGAACCTGCTGCTCGGGCGGCCCGCAGCGGGCGAGGAGGAGCTGACCGGGGCCACCGCCGCCGCCGGCCTGCTGGACTGGATCCGTGCCCAGCCAACGGGCTGGGACACGCTGGTCGGCGAGGAGGGCGGGCAGCTCTCCGGTGGGCAGCGGCAGCGGTTGGCGCTCGCCCGGGCACTGCTCGCCGCGCCACCGGTGCTGGTGCTCGACGAGCCCACCGAAGGTCTGGACCCGGCCGCCGCGGACGCGGTGCTCGCGTCCGCCCTCGCCGCCACCCCCGCCGGGCACTCGGTGCTGCTGATCAGCCACCGGCTCAGCGGGCTGGCCGAGCTGGACGAGATAGTGGTCCTGGACGGCGGTCGGGTGATCCAGCGCGGTCGGCACGCCGAGTTGGTGGCGGCCCCGGGCTGGTACCGGGACCAGTGGCTGCTCCAGGCCGCGGCCGAACGGGGTTACCTGGCGCTCGCCCCCTGACCCGGCTCCGGGGCGGACCAGGGTTCTCCCGGACGTCGACCGGCCGGGGTCCGTGGCAGGGTGGTGCCATGTGGCGCGGTGAGGACGTGATGGTCGACGAGCACCTGCGGGAGCTGGCCGCCCGGTTGCGGGGGCCGGCGCGACTCAAGTCCGACCTGCTGACCGAGGCCCGGCACGGGTTGCTGGACGCCGTGGAGGCGTACCGCGAGAGCGGGGTGCCACCCACCGAGGCGCAGCGCAGGGCGGTGGCCGAGTTCGGCTCACCGGCGCAGGTGCTGCCGTCCTGGCAGGCCGAGCTGGCGGTGGGCGCCCTGCGTGGACTCTCCCTGCGGATGCTGGCGGTCGCCGGGGTGGGGGTGGCCGCCGGCGATCTGACCTGGCGCGGGGCGAGCTGGAGCGACGGCCCCCGCCCACCCGCCGGCTACCTGTTGCTCTCCAACTCGGTCGACTGGATCTGGATGAGCACGCTGCTGCTCTCGGTGGCCGGCCTGCTGGTGGTCCGGGCGAGCGCACGGGCACCCCGGCCGGGCCTGGCTCTGGCCCAGCGTGCCGTGGGCACCGGCCTGACCGGCGTCCTGATCCTCGGCATGGTGGCCGGCGGTGCCCTCTTCACCTGGTCGTTGAACCTCTGGGAGGCGGCGCTGCACTGGCCCCCGATGATCATCGGAGCCGTGTTGGTGGGAGGCGCCTACTTCTCGCTCACCCGCGCGGCGCGGGGCTGGCTGCTGGCCACCACCCGCTGATCACCGGCCGGCGCGAACGGGCCAGCCCGGAGTGGGCGCGCGTCAGCCGTGGGCGCGTCAGGCCGGGGTGGGCGGGCTGCCGGAATCAAGGAACCGGCCGACGGTCAGTTGGAACTCGCGCCAACCGGCCCGCTCCCCGGCCAGCGCCCGCCGGCCGGAGTCGGTGAGCTGGTACGTCCGTCGTTCCCGGCCGCTGACAGTGCTCCAGGTGCTCGCCACGTGACCGGCGCGCTCCAGGCGACGGAGCGCCGGATAGATGGTGCCGGTGGGCAGATCCAGACTGCCGTCACTGCGGGCGCGCAGCGCCTCGATGATCGCGTAGCCGTGCAGCGCGCCCTGTTCGAGCACGGCAAGCAGCAGAGCGTCGAGATGGCCGTGCAGCGCCTGGGCCTTCATGCGTAGCTACGCTACTTGTCGAACCGTCACTTCGCCAGCGACCACGACCAGCAGGTCGGACCCGTGCGCCAACCGGCCACCGGGGTGCGGGCACCGGTCACCCAGGGCCGCCGACTAGGGTATGTGCCCAGAGTCACTCGCCGGTCAGAGACCCCGGTGGGTGGGCAACCCGAAGCACACGGAGGTCAGCGTGGCCCGCCAGTCGCCCCAACGGCCCGACGCCGACGAGCCCGAGCTCGACGACACCACCGGCGCGGCCGAGCCAGACGAGGTCGAGACCGACCGCCCGTCGGCGTCGATCGACCGTTCACTCTGGGACGAGCTGCGCATCGACCCAGTGGAGATCGCCCTGCCCGCCGGTACCGGCTTCACGCTCCGGGCGTACCGACCGGCCAGCTCGCTGACTCCGACCGACGTGACCGAGCGCGACCAGGACGACCCGTTCCTCGCCCGCCGCCAGGCGATCGAGGAGGAGGACGAGGACGACGAGACCGTCGTCATCCTCGACGAGGAGCTGGCTCAGGAGTTCGCCGACGAGGACGACGAGTCGACGCGCCGCCGGGACGGCGCCGCCACCGACACCGGGACCGGCGACGAGTCGGACGAGGCAGTCGCGGACGAGGCGGACGACGAGGAGGTGCCGGTCTTCCTCAGCAACCGGGGCAAGCTGCTGCTGTTCAAGACCCCCGAGTCGCTTGTCAGTTTCATCCGATCCGGTGCGCCCAACGATCTGTCCCAACTGGACAGCTGGAATGAATTGTCCGAACGGGTGGAGCCGGCAGATATCGCTCCGCTGGACGAGGACACCTACGAGCTCGACCTGGTCGTGGAGAACCTGCGCGGCGGGCACGACACGTGGGATTCGACCCTGCTGATCGAGGCGGGCGAGGCCGCGCGTGACCTCTCGTACGCATTGCGGCTGCCTGCGGTACTCGACATGCTCTCGGCCGGCTCCAGCCTCGACGACCTGGACGAGGCTCTGCGTGGCACCGCCAACGGCGGGATCGGCGCGTTCATGGCTCGGCGACGGCTGAAGAAGATCGGGGCGCAGACCGCAAGTTTGGGTTGGCGCACCATTGTCGGCAAGATCTCTGCGGTGGTGGACTGGCGCGACTGACCCGTACCGGGGAGCATCAGTTGCTGGCAGAGGAAAGACCTGTCCCGGGAGGAGGACGACGCCGTGGCGCTCGTGCGCGTTTACTGCGGTCTGGCCTCGGCGGATCCGGCTGACCGACCGGCCTCCGCCGGTTCGACGCTGACGTCCGCTGTGGTCGACGACGCAGGCCGTCTGCTGCATGTCTGCGAGATCAGCGATGACGCCGCTGGCTACGCCCAGCTCGTCGCGCTGCTCGTGGAGCGGTCGGGCGGGCCGAGCGGTGCGGCCATCGCCGCCGACAGCGACGACCACACGGTCACGTCGCTGCTGAGCGCGGCGGGGCGACCCCTGGCGATCGCTGACGACGACTCGGTGGACGACTTCGCCGAGCGCTTCGCCGACGACGACTCTCTTGAGGAGATGCAGTCGCCTCCGGCCGAACGGCGGGCGGTCGGCCTCGCCCGCGCGTTGCAGGCTGGGGCGCTCTCCGCCGTCACCCTGCCGGCGCCCCGGGACCTCGCCGGATACAAGCAGGTGCTCTCCGCGCACGCCGCGCTGGCCAGTGGCCGGCACTCCGCCGCCGTGGCGCTGCGCGAGGTTCTGCGTGAGCTCTACCCGGCGGCCCTGCGCGCCTACCCGGACCCGGCCGAGCCGGTCTCTCTGGCAGTGCTGGACGCGCTGCCCGAGCCGGGCATGCTCGGCGGCACCGTGGCCCGGGGCCGCGAGGTGTCGGTCGCTGCGGATGCCATCGCCGCGCACCTCGCCGCGGACGGGGTCGCCGATGCCGAGGAGATCAACGAGGCGGTCACCGCCCTTCGGGTCGCCATCTCCGAGACACCCCGACGGGCCGCGGTCAATCGGGCGCTCACGTCCGCGGTGGCCGAGACGGTCCGCCAGGCCGTCGCCTCCGTACGCGCCTGCGACGCCGGGTGTGAGGCGCTGGTAAGCGCGCTCAGCTCGCGGGTCAGCACGCCGGTCCAGGCCCCCGGCCGCCGGGCTGCGGCCCGCCGCGGCGAGTCCGTCGGCGAGTTGACGGGCCTGGCCGGCACCAACGCCGGGTTGACGGGCCTCGCCGGCACCAACGCCGGGTTGCGGTCGGTCCGGCCCACCCCGCCCGCCGCCGACCCGGCACCCGCTGTCGGGCGGCGCAGCCGTCCAGAACCGATCCCCGGTAACGCGCCGTTGGCGTCGCCCCGCCCGCTCGGGCCGCCGCCGGTCGCACCCGCGCCGGTCACGCCGCCGCCGGTCGCACCCGCGCCGATGACTCCGGCGGCGATGGCTGGTCCGCCGCCGTCCACGCTGCCCAGTCGCAGCGAGCCGCTTCCGAGCCGGATCGACGGCCCGACCAACCGGCCCGTCTCCGCGCCGCCGCCTCCGCCGCCCGGGATCACCCCGATCGCGCCGACGCAGCGGGGCATGGTGCCGCCGGCCGAGGCCGGTGAGCCGTTCCGGCCGACGCTGACCACTGCCGCCATCAACAACGCGCGGGCCGAGCGGCAGCGGACGGTCATTCCGCCCCGCCCCAAGACCAACGGTGAGCCCCGGCCGAGCCACCTGCAACGCCCGGTCGACGAGCCACCCACCGGCGGGTTCAGCGCCACCGATCTCAGCATTCCGGTGCCGACCCCTCGACCGGGGCAGGAGGCCGCACCGCCCGGCTCCCGTGCGAACTGGCCGCTGGTCAACAACCCGGAGGACCCGTCCGACAGCTCACCGAACAACCCGGTGGCCTACTCGTACGGCGGCAGCCGCGGTGTCGAAGCCCCGACCGATCCGGGTCGGGCCGACGGTCGGGTCACCCCGCCGTGGTTGGCGGACGACCTGCCGCCGGAGCCGCCGATGCTGCGGCTGGTGGAGCCGCCGCCGCTGGCCGACCGTGCGCTGCGCGAAGGGCTCAACCCTCCCGCGGACCAGCACCTGGAGACGCCGCCGCTGCGCCTGGTCGACCGCGAGCAGGCCGCTCGCAACGGCCGGGCGGCCGCCCGCACCGAGCGCGCCGCCGAGCACCGGCCGTCGCCACCGGTCGAGCACCGGCCACCGCCCATGGAGCACCGGCCGCCGCCGGTCGCCGACGAGGGCGACGGCGATCTTCTGATCTTCGCGCAGGCCAAGTCGGCCTGGTTCGTCGGGCAGGCCGAGGAGTCCGACCTGGACTGGTCGACCACCGCCGACACCGGCTGGCAGGCCGCGGAGCAGGCCGCCCGTCCGGCGGTGGGCGCCGAGACCAACGCCGGGCTGCCGAAGCGCGTGCCGCAGGCCAACCTGGTGCCGGGTTCGCCGCTGCGCGAGGAGCGCCCATTGCGCATAGTGCGTGATGCGGCAAGCCTCGCGGAGAACACCACCGGCTACTTCCGGGGCTGGCGTCGCGGCCAGGAGATCGGCGGTTTCGCAGTGGGTGGTCGACCCGGTCGCGAGGCGGCCGGCGGTTGGGACTTCAGCCGCGACCACGGGGACCGCGACGACGACCGGGAGTACGAGTACCGCTCGGCGGGCTACCAGTCCTGACCCCTTCGCACACGCGTAAGCGCCCCCAGCCGGCTGGCTGGGGGCGCTTACGTCTGCGCGGGGCGATCTCCCCGGGCACGCAGAAGCCGCCTCGTGAGGACGGTGGGTGGCCGGTGCCCCGGAACGGGGCTGACGGCTTCCAGGATCGTCAGGAGGCGGCTCAGCGGCACGCTGGCTCGTCCGTGCGACGAGCCAGCGCGGGGGCACTCACCCGGGCGGCTGGCAGCGCCCGATGGCGGCCGGAGCCACCACCGGGGCGTGCAGCGTCCCGGATCAGGCCGGGGCGACGGCGCGCGTACGGCGCATGGTCAGCACGTACTCGACCAGCGAGATCAGCACGTGCTTCGTCGACTCCCGGTTACGGGCGTCGCAGGCCACCACCGGCACGTCGCTCGAGATCGCCAAGGCGTCCCGGACGTCCTGCGGGTCGTGGTACTGCATCCCGTCGAAGCAGTTGATCGCCACCAGGTACGGCAGGCGTCGGTGCTCGAAGAAGTCGATCGCCGCGAAGCAGTCGGCCAGCCGGCGAGTGTCCACCAGCACGACCGCACCGATCGCACCCCGCACCAGTTCGTCCCACATGAACCAGAAACGGGTCTGACCCGGCGTACCGAACAGGTACAGGATCAGGTCACGGTCGATCGAGATCCGGCCGAAGTCCATGGCCACCGTGGTCGTCGTCTTGCCCGGCACCTGCCGGGTGTCGTCGACGCCCACGCCAGCGGAGGTCATGATGGCCTCGGTGGTCAGCGGCGTGATCTCCGAGACCGAGCCGACCAGCGTCGTCTTACCGACGCCGAATCCACCGGCGATAACGATCTTCGCCGACGTCACGCGGCCGCTCGGGTTCGGCGGGCGGTGCGACATGTCAGAGCCTGCGAAGTCCACTCAGCACCCTCTCCAGCAGTTCAGTGCCCACCGCGTCGTCGGAGTCGTCCAAAATGGTCGGCTCGTGGACCGCGACCAGGCCGTCCGTCGCCATGTCGGCGATGAGCACCCGGGCCACACCGAGCGGGAGCTGCATCCGCGCCGCGATCTCCGCGAGCGATTGCACGCGACCGTCACACAGCGCGGCGATGTACTGGTGTTCGCGGCCACCACCGTTGCCATTGGCAGCGGTACGGCCGCGCACCGTCGTCTCGACGAGCGCCTCCAGCGCGATGTCGAGCCGGGGACGGGTGCGACCACGGGTCACGGCGTATGGACGGACCAACGCTCCGGTTGGTTCGTCACGATCGGCCATCTCGCCGCTCACCTCCTTCGCACCCGTTACCGGCTCCCACCGGTGAAACCCGTCGTTGTCGTTGTTGAAGTCGTGCCGACCTCACGATCGGCGAGACGTCAGCCCAGCATGCCCGCAGCCGCACGCGGCTGCGGGGTCAGCGCGTCGCCCACCCGGTCGACCAGCAGCGCCATCTCGTAGCCAACCTGGCCCACGTCGGAGCTGCGGGCTGCCAGCACGGCGAAGGACGAGCCGTCGGAGATGGACATCAGGAACAGGAAGCCATTGTCCATCTCCACGACGGTCTGCAACACCGCGCCTCCCTCGAAGCAGCGTGCTGCCCCCTGGGTCAGGCTGACCAGACCCGATGAGATCGCGGCGAGCTGGTCTGCCCGGTCGCGCGGCAGATCCCGTGACGACGCGAGGAGTAGGCCGTCCGCCGATACGGCGACCGCATGCGCGACGCCGGGCACCCGGTCGGCGAAGTTGGCCAGCAGCCAACCAAGATCCTGCGTAGTTGTCATCCTTCTTGCTCCTTCTGCCCGCTCCCGGCCACCGGGCCTGAGCCAGACTGCGAGGATTGCCCTCCCGGAGTCGCCTCCGGGCTGGTCGGGTTGTCCGAGGTGCTACGCCCTCGCTGCACGCCCCGGTGGTAGGCGGAGAGCAGGCCACGAACCGCCTCCGGGGAGCGCCGCTGGACCGAGGTGGTGGGCTTCTCCACCGCACCAGGTACCAGCTGCGCCATCGGCTTGCGCTTCGGCAGACCGGTCGTGGTGGTCTCGCTCACCGGCGCCGCGCCGGCCGCCGCGGAGGCAGCACGCCAGCCGTCGTCAGCGGCGGTCTGCCAGCCGTTGCTCTGCGATTGGGGCCGGCGGTTCGGCAGGCTCTCGGCGAGGCTGGGGCGGGTGCCCTCGTTCGCTGTGGAGCCGTTGTCCCGCGGCGCTCCTCCGACCGTCGGAGTGTCTGCCATCGGTGTGTTACCTGTCGTCCCGGGTGGTGTCTTGTGGACTGCCCGACCGGTGGCCTCGACCGTGGCGAACTGCTGGGTCGCGGAGTCGCCGTTCGTCGCTGGCTGAGCGCCGGCCGCGGTCTCCTCGGAGCCCGGGCGACGGGTACGGAACCAGGCCGACTCGAGCTCCCTGAAGATCGGCAGCTCCATCGTCTCATCCGCGTACCGCTGACGGTTCTGCGCCTGCGGCTGCTGCGGCGTCGGCCGGGTCTGCGGAGCCGGAGCCGGCGCCGACGCTGCTGCCGGGGTCGGCGCAGGAGCCGGAGGCTGGGCTGCGGCCGGCTGCTCGCCGGGTCGCGGCACCCGCGGTAGCTCCGTCGTCATGTCCAGCGCGGCGGCGAGCCGCTCGGGCACCGGCGGGGTGGCCGTGTCCCGGTCGCTGCCCGGCACTGGCGGCCAGGCCGGCGGCGCCGGGGCGTTGGGTGCCTGCGCGGGCGGGGCGGACCGGGGCGCGAAGCCGCTGAACGACTGGCTGGAGGCCGGCGGCGCCGAGTACGGCTGGTTGGCGTACGGCTGACCGGACGCCGGCGAGGCCGAGACCGGCGACGCGGACACCGGCGGACCGGCGTACGGCTGCCCGGAGGCCGGAGCGGCGGACACCGGCGCGCCGCCGTACGGAGCACCCGAGTAGGGCTGCCCGGAGTACGGCTGGCCGGAGGCCGGCGAGGCGGAGACCGGGGCACCGGAGTAGGGCTGCGCCGAGACCGGCGGCGCCGAGTACGGATGCGCCTCGGGGCTGCTCGGCAGCTGACGCGGAATGGTCGGCTGCTGGTCGGTGGTCGGGGTCTCGTCCCCGCCCCGGCGCTGCGGCAGCGGGTCGATGCCGTGGCCGTTGGCCGACCGGGGGGTGAACCCGTCGCCGCCGTTGACGCCGTTCGTCCCGGCCGCGCCGGTCAGGTCGGACCAGGCCGGCATCGACCGGTACCCGCCGCCGTTGGCGGAGGTGCCGGCACCGTTGCGCGTCGCGGGGTCGAACGGGCGACCGCCCAGGGTGACCTGGTTGCCGGACTCGCTCGGGCGAGGACCGTTGCCCAGCGCGGGCAGCGCGCCGAAGACCGGCGCGGGCCCACCGGACTGCGGACCACCGAACTGGGGAGCACCGGACTGCGGGCCACCGAACTGGTGAGTACCGGCCGCCGGCAGCGCCGGGGGCTGCTGCACCCGACCGGAGAGCGCCCGGGGCACCAGCACCGAGGTGGGCAGGCTCACTTCGGCGACAGTGCCGCGATCGCTGCCGGGGCGCAGCTCGACCCGGACACCGTGCCGCGACGCCAGCCGGGCGACCACGACCAGGCCCATCATCCGGGACACGGCCACGTCCACCTGGGGCGGCGTCGCGAGCCGCTCGTTGAGGTCGTGCAGCTGCTCGGCGCTGATGCCGATGCCACGGTCCTCGACGTACAGCGAGGAGCGGTCGCCGACCCGGCGAGCCTCGACCATCACCTGCGAGTCGGGCGGGGAGAACGCGGTGGCGTTGTCGAACAGCTCCGCGACGAGGTGCACCAGGTCGTTGACCGCGTGCGCGGCCACCTCGATGTCACGGTCGATGACACCGAACTCGATCCGGGTGTAGTGCTCGACCTCGGACTGCGCGGCGCGCAGCACGTCGATGAGAGCGGCCGGCTCACGCTGCACACGGGTGGAGTCGGCACCGGCGAGCACCAGCAGGTTCTCGTCGTTACGGCGCATCCGGGTGGCCAGGTGGTCGAGCTGGAACAGCTCGGCCAGCCGGTCCGGGTCCTCCTCGCCGCGCTCCAGCCGGTCGAGGTGCCCGATGAGGCGGTCGACCAGGATCTGGGAACGACGGGCCAGGTTGACGAACATGGTCGCGACGGAGGCACGCAGTGCCGCCTGCTCGGCGGCCGTGCGGACGGCTTCCAGGTGGACGGCGTTGAACGCCTCGGTCACCTGGCCGAACTCGTCCTTGCTGCGCACCGGCAGCGGTTCGGCGATCTGGTTGGCCAGCTGCACCGGTGAGAGCTGCCCGACGACCTGCGGGTCGCGCAGACGGGCCACCGCCTGTGGCAGGCCGTACTGGGCCACGGAGAGCGCACCCTGCCGCAGCTCACGCAGTGAGCGGGCCATCGAGCGGGCCACCAGGTAGGCGAAGAGGATGGCCAGCAGCAGCATGCTGAGCAGCAGGCCGGTCTCCAGGAAGACCTGGCGCTGGACGTCCGAGCGGAGCGCGTCGGCCTGGTCGACCACTTCGCTGTCGAGCTTCACCTCGACGGTGCGGATCAGCTTGGCGTTGGCCGTCATGGCGGCTTCCCACTGGTCCGGGCCGAACGGCGCACCGCGCATGTTGCCGGTGGTGTTGCCGTCGATCCAGCCGGTGTAGTTCTGTGCCTGCCGACGGTCGCCGCCCGCGACCGTCTGGTCGTGGAACTTGGCGTCGTCCGGGGTGGCGACGGCCTTGAAGCTCTGCAGGGCCTGCTGCTGGCCGGTGTCACTGGCGACGTAGTCCCGACGCAGTGCGGGGGTCAGGCGCTGACCGCCCTTCACACCCAGCGCGCGGTGCACCACGACCCGGCGTACGGCGAGGAACTCCTTCTCCCGGGCGACCGCCGCGGCGGCGCGCATCCGGTCGCTCAGCTGGTTGTCACCGGCGAGCTGCGTGGACGAGTCGCGGATGGCGAGCAGGTCACTGATCAGGCCCTCGTACGCCTGCACGGTCTCGGTGAGCGCGAGCTTGCCGTTGAACACCTGGCTGCGGACGCCCGACAGGTCCTGAAGGTTCTGGTCGATGCTGTCGAGCAGACCTTCCAGGCTGCCCGGCAGGTCCTCGACCTCGGCCCGCTGCTGCCGGTAGGGGGCCGCTGCCTGGTCCACCCGGGAGTTCACCCGGTTGTAGGCCTCCTGGTACTGCGCCGTCGGCTGCGTTCCGTCCGCACCCAGCAGCAGCACGGCGGCGGTCCGCTCGTCCTGGAGGGTGTCGACCAGATCACCTGAATAGCTCGACAGATTCGCCAGGTCGCCAGCTCGGTTGGCATTGTTGAGCGTCTCCACGTGGTCGATGAGACCACTGGTGCCCACCACGACCGTGGCGATGGTCGGCACGATCATGATGAGACCGAGCTTGGACCAGATCGGCATGTCCCGGAGCCGGCTGGCCGGCCGGCGCAGCCGCGACAGGAAGGAGCCCGCCGTCTTTGGCCGTTTGCTCACGTCACCGCCCTCGCGATTACAGCTTGAACGCGTTGCCCCGGGCAACGCCCAGCGACCGACCCGGCGGGTCGGACCCCCGAGATTCCATCACGCCGGTCGACAAGAAGAAAGCCCAGGTTGTCCCAGACCGAAGGTGTGATGAGATGTTGATGCGATTTGATAGCAGTCTGTCTGGCCGGAGTAACTGAAGGTAATGGAACATCCGCACCGAGTTGTCCTACTGGCCGGCCCATCGGGGTCCGGAAAGTCGTACATAGCGCAGCAAACCGGCTTGCCGGTGCTTTGCTTGGACGACTTCTACAAAGACGGCGATGACCCTACGTTGCCGAGACGAAACGGCCAGGTGGATTGGGAATCGCCGCACTCCTGGGACGCCCTCAGTGCGGTGGAAATCATTGCCCAACTTGCCCGTGAGGGCCGAGCCGATGTGCCGGTTTATGCGATCGGCGCTGATCGGCGGGTGGCCACCCGGCCATTTGATGTCGCCGGATCGCCACTTTTCGTGGCCGAAGGGATCTTCGCCGCCGAGATCGTCGAGGAGTGCCGTCGCCGCGGCCTGCTCGCCGGGGCGTACGCGCTGCGACGCCCGCGCGGGGCCACCTTCCTGCGCCGACTCGCCCGTGACCTGTCCGAGCAGCGCAAGGCGCCCCGGGTGCTGATTCGGCGCGGGGTGACGCTGCTACGGGCCGAGCCGGCCGTGCTGCGCCGGCAGATGGGCCTCGGCGCGGAGGCGGCCCGGGCCCGGGAGGTGCTGCGCCGGGTGGCCGGGCTGCTCGCCGGCCACCCACACGGCTGAGCTCAGGGCAGCAACTTCGCGTACGCCGGCTTGATCACGTCATCGATGATCCGCAGCCGCTCGTCGAACGGGATGAAGGCGCTCTTCATCGCGTTGATGGTGAACCACTGCAACTCCTTCCAGCCGTAGCCGAACGTCTCCACCAGCAGCGACATCTCCCGCGACATCGAGGTGCCGCTCATCAACCGGTTGTCGGTGTTGACGGTGGCCCGGAAGCGCAGGTCCCGCAGCAGGCCGATCGGGTGGTCCGCGATCGAGGCCACCGCGCCGGTCTGCACGTTCGACGAGGGGCACAGCTCCAGGGGGATCCGCTTGTCCCGGACGTACGCGGCCAGCCGGCCGAGTGAGCCGTCGGGGGCGATGTCGTCGACGATCCGCACCCCGTGGCCGAGCCGGTCGGCCCCGCACCACTGGATCGCCTGCCAGATCGACGGCAGACCGAACGCCTCGCCGGCGTGGATGGTGAAGTGGAAATTTTCCCGTTGCAGGTATTCGAAGGCGTCCAGGTGCCGGGTGGGCGGGAAACCCGCCTCGGCGCCGGCGATGTCGAAGCCGACCACCCCGGCATCCCGGTGCCGCACGGCCAGTTCGGCGATCTCCTGGGAACGGGCGGCGTGCCGCATCGCGGTGAGCAGGGTGCCCACCCGGATGGTGAGGCCCGCCTCGACCGCCTGGGCGGTGCCCTCGGCGAACCCGGCCAGCACCGCCTCGACCACCTCGTCCAGGCTGAGGTCCCGTTCCAGGTGCTGCTCCGGGGCGAAACGCACCTCGGCGTAGACCACGCCGTCGGCGGCCAGGTCCAGGGCGCACTCGCGGGCCACCCGACGCAGCGCGGGCGCGGTCTGCATGACGGCCACGGTGTGCGCGAACGTTTCGAGGTAGCGCTCCAGGGAGCCGGAGTCCGCCGCGTCCGCGAACCAGCGTCCGAGCGCCTCCGGGTCGGTGGTGGGCAGTTCGTGGCCCACCTCGGCGGCCAGGTCGACGATCGTCGCCGGCCTCAGCCCACCGTCGAGGTGGTCGTGCAGCAGCGCCTTCGGGACCTTGACGATGTCCTCGTACCGGATAGTTGCGACCATGCTCAGACCCTAGTCAGCGGCCTTGGAGGACGGGTACGGGACCGGCCGGGCGTCACGGCCGCCAGCCGTACACCCGGTGCACGTCGAGGCGGATCACCAACCGCCCGTCGGCGACCATGGCGGCCCGGTAGTCCGCCCAGTCCGGGTGGTCACCGCGAATCCGGCGGTAGACCTCGACCAGTTCGTCGACCGTCTCGTCGGTGGTGGCCATGGCCGGCTCGCTGAGCGTCACGGCCCCCTCCGCGACCGCGTACGCGCCGCCGTCCGGGGTGGTGACGTGGAAGCTGGCGCGGGGATCGCGGCGCAGGTTGCGGACCTTCGCCCGGTCGCCGGTGGTGGAGCAGCGGAGCAACCCCGGCTCGGCCAGGTAGTCGAGGTTGGACAGCTGGGGCCGCCCGTCCCGGCGCACTGTGACCAGCACTCCGCGCCCCCGTTGACCGAACAGCTCCCACAGCCGTTCACCAGCGGCGGCGGTCGGCGCGCCAGGCCGCTGGGGAGAACTCGTTGACATGTCATCGAATCTAGGGGCATATCGATGACATGTCAACGAAAGCGTTAGACTCGACGGATGGACGCACCCCGGTGGTTGGACGAACGGGAGGACCGCGCCTGGCGCGGCTACCGCCGAATGCGTCGGCTGCTCGACCTGGAGCTGGCCCGGGAGTTGACCCAGGACGCCGGCCTCTCTGAGGCCGACTACGACGTGCTCTCCGACCTCTCCGAGACACCTCAGGGGCGGCTGCGCCTGCGGGAGCTGGCGGACCGCATGCTCTGGTCGCGCAGCCGGCTCTCCCACCACCTGACCCGGATGCAGCAGCGCGGCCTGGTGACCCGCGAGGAGTGCGCCGACGACGCCCGAGGCTCGGTCGTCGTCCTCACTGCCGCCGGGCGGCAGGCCATCGAGTCCGCCGCCCCCGGCCACGTGGCCGCCGTCCGCCGGCACCTGATCGACCTGCTCACGCCGGCGGAGATCGACGCGCTCGGCGCGCTCACTCACCGGGTGGTCGACCACCTCGGCGGGCGGGCGCCGGCCGCACGGCACGACCGGGAGGCCTGAGGTGGACCCCCGCATCCTCGACCGGCTGCGTTGCCCGGTCTGCGGCGAGGCACTGGCCGAGGCGACAGCCGGCACCGCCAGGGCGTTGCGCTGCCCACGCCGGCACAGCTTCGACATAGCGCGCCAGGGCTACGTCAACCTGCTCACCGGTCGCGCCCCGCACGTCGGCGACACCTTCGACATGGTGGCGGCCCGCGCGGACTTCCAGGCCGCCGGGCACTACGACGTCATCTCGGCCGCGCTCGCCGCGGCCGCGACGGACGCTGTCAGCCGTCTCGGCGCGACGGACGCCCCGTACCCAGCACCCGCTCCACCCACCCTTTGCTCTGCACCCGCCGAAGCGACGGTCTCCCCGCCGAGCCGTCGCCTCGGCGGGTGCAGAGCAAAGGACCCGACACCGCAGGTACGGGGCGAGCCGCCGCCGCCCGACGTCGAGCCGCCGCCGCCCGACGTCGAGCCGCCGCCGCCCGACGTCGAGCCGCCGCCGCCCGACGTCGAGCCGCCGGCGCCCGACTTCGGGGCGTACCCCCTCGTGGTGGACGCCGGCGCCGGCACCGGCCGGTACCTCGGCGCGGTGCTGGCGGCGCTGCCGGACGCCGTGGGTCTGGCCCTGGACGTGTCCAAGCCGGCGCTGCGCCGCGCGGCCCGCGCGCATCCCCGGGCCGCCGCCGCGCTCGCCGACACCTGGCAGCGACTGCCGCTCGCGGACGCCTCGACCACCGTGCTGCTGAATGTGTTCGCCCCGCGCAACGGCCCGGAGTTCCACCGGGTGCTCGACCCGGCCGGCACGTTGCTGGTGGTCACGCCCGACACCGACCACCTCGCCGAGTTGGTGGACACCCTCAACTTGCTGCGGGTGGACCCGGACAAGGCCGACCGGGTGGCTGCCAGCCTGGGCGGGCACTTCACGCTGGTCAGCTCCGCAGTGCACCGGGCCGGGTTGGCACTGACCCGGCAAGAGGTCGCCACGGTGGTCGGCATGGGCCCCAGCGCCTGGCACACCGACGCAGCCGCGCTCACCACCCGACTGGCCGCGCTACCCGAACCGGTCCGGGTCACGGTGGCGGTCCGGCTCGACGTCCTGCGACCTCGCTGACCTCAGGTGGAGAGGTCGACCTCTTCCCAGCCGGGCGGCTCGTCGTGGTACGGCCCGCGCAGGATCACCGCCCACTCCAGCGCCCAACGCCGCTGCCCGATCGCGTTCGCGTCGACCAGGCCCGGCGCCCGCCGGCCGCCGCGCTCGGTCTCCAGGTACGCCCAGTCCAGGCAGTAGTGCAGGTCGAGCAGGGCTGCCGCGTCGGCCGGATGCTGTGGCGCCGTGAGGATCCGGGAGCGCCAGTGCGAAAAGGTCTCCCCGTCGACGATGTGCGGCAGCCGCTCGACCAGCCGCTCGTCGACGGCCAGCGTCGGGTCGAGCTGCTTGCTCAGCCCGAGCACCCAGGCCAGCGCGAAGAGCGCGTCGTGGTGCAGCACGAACGACCGGTGGTCGCCCTTGCCGCCCATCACGAACTGCCACTCCGGCGGGGTGACCATGTCGACCAGGTGCGAGCCGAGCAGCCAGCTCATCGCGGCCTGCGGGGGCATCCCGAAACAGCGGGCCAGGATCAGGTGCAGCACCGCGATCCGCGCCTCGATCTCCACGGTCGGGCGCAGGTCGATCTGATCACCCGGCTCCCAGACGAGGGGAAACTGGGCCGGCGGCAACGGCAGGCCGAGCCGGGACAGCTCGTCCAGGCTCGCCTCGCGCACCTCACGGGGGTCGGGGGCAGCAACGCTCACGGCGGATCTTCCTGTCTGCTCGCGCCGGCGCAAGGCCGGTTGTCCCCCCTTGGCCTGCGACAATAGCGCTCCCACGTGACCGGCACCACGCCAGGGCGACGCCGGATCGATCAGCCGACGCGTTCGATGATCAACGACGTCGCCGCCGGGGCCGTCGACGCGATCCGCACCGCGTTCGCGGCCTCGGTCAGCGCGGCCGGAATCCGCGTCGCGTCGTCGGCACGCAGCTCGTAGAGCGGGTCACCGGCCCGCACCTCGTCACCCGGCCGCTTGTGCAAGACAACACCCGCCGGCACGCTGACCGGGTCCTCCTTGCGCGCCCGGCCCGCGCCGAGCCGCCACGCCGCAACCCCCATCGCGTACGCGTCGATGGCCGCGACGTACCCGTCCCGCTCCGCGCGGACCACCTCCACCTCGGCCGCCGCCGGCATCGGCGCGTCCGGATCGCCGCCCTGCGCCCGGATCATCGCCCGCCAGGAGTCCATGGCCCGGCCGTCGCGCAGCGCCGCGGCCGGATCGGCCTCCGGCAGACCGGCGGCGTCGAGCATCTCCCGGGCCAGTGCGAGGGTCAGCTCCACCACGTCCGCCGGTCCCCCACCGGCCAGCACCTCGACCGACTCGGTCACCTCGACCGCGTTGCCGATCGCCAGGCCGAGCGGGGTGGACATGTCGGTGAGCAGGGCGACCGTCCGCACCCCGTGCGCGCCGCCCAGCTCAACCATGGTGCGCGCCAACTCGCGGGCCTGGTCGACGGACTTCATGAAGGCGCCCGAGCCGACCTTGACGTCGAGGACCAGCGCCCCGGTGCCCTCGGCGATCTTCTTGCTCATGATCGAGCTGGCGATCAGCGGGATCGCCTCCACGGTGCCGGTCACGTCCCGCAACGCGTACAGCTTGCGGTCGGCGGGGGCGAGCCCGGCACCGGCCGCGCAGATCACCGCACCGACCTCGTCCAGCTGGGCGATGAACTCGTCGTTGCTCACAGTGGCCCGCCAGCCCGGGATGGACTCCAACTTGTCCAGCGTTCCGCCGGTGTGCCCGAGACCCCGGCCGCTCAGCTGCGGAACGGCCGCGCCGCACGCCGCCACCAGCGGGGTGAGCGGCAGAGTGATCTTGTCGCCGACGCCGCCGGTGGAGTGCTTGTCGACAGTCGGCCGGCGTACCGCCGACAGGTCCAACCGCTCACCACTGGCGATCATCGCGGCGGTCCACCGAGCGATCTCCGGCCCGGTCATGCCGTTGAGCAGGATCGCCATCGCCAGCGCCGACATCTGCTCGTCGGCGACAACCCCCCGGGTGTACGCGTCGACCACCCAGTCGATCTGCGCGTCCGACAGCACACCGCCGTCCCGCTTGACCCGAATAACGTCAACAGCAGCAAAAGCACTCATCAAATGATCTTTCTTAGTCGTGTGCAGATCCCGACCCACGGACAGCGAGCACCGAGGGATTGGGCCGACCGTGCCCGGCGGAGGGATCAAGCCTGACCGCCCGGAGCCGGGCACGGTCGGCCCAATCCCCGAGCTCAACCCCAGCGAACCGGGATCTCCAGCGGCGGCTCACCCTCGCCCGCCCAGAAGATGGTGCCGGTGGCGTCCACCACGACCACCCGGGGCGTCCGGGCCAGGCCCCAGGTGATCGCCTCGGCCGGGTCGTCCCAGCTCGGCGCCTCCTCCAGCACCCCGGTCTCGGCGCCGGCGTCGTCGCCTGCCGACCGCTCCCAGTACGCCGTCCAGACCTGCTGACCGGCGGACATGTCCGGGTGCACGAAGACGGTGCCGCGCCCGCGCCAGGCGGCGAGCCGCTCCGGGACCACCGGCACCGGCGTCTCCCCGGTGACGGCCTCCAGGTCCTCCACGCCGAAGGCGTGCGGCAGCAGCTCGGCCATCCGCAGTGGCCGGGTCCTGCTCTCGATCAGGCACTCCGGCCCGCCGTGCTCCCAGAGCAGCTGCCGGCAGCGGCCACACGGCATCAACGGCTCGCCTGTCGCGTCGACGCAGGAGAGCGCGACGAGACGGCCGCCACCGGTGGCGTGCAGGCTGGACACGACCCCGCACTCGGCGCACAGCGTCACCCCGTACGCGGCGTTCTCCACGTTGCAGCCGACCACCACCCGGCCGTCGTCAACAAGTGCGGCCGCGCCAACCGGGAACGTCGAGTACGGCGCGTACGCGTGCCGCATCGCCTCGATGGCGGCAGCGCGCAACCGTGCCCAGTCAATGTCGGTCATGCCGCCATTCTGCCCAAGCTGCCCAGGTCAGGAGCGGGCAGGGGCGGCCGCCCGCCGTGATCAAGTGATGAGAAGTAGGCCAGGAACGGTCCCGGCATCTACTTTTCATGACTTGATCACGTGGGAACGGGCCCGCCCCGGAGGTCAGCCCTTGATGTAGGGCTTGCCGTCGGCGGCCGGTGCCCGGACCCGACCGACCAGCCCGGCGACCGCCAGGATCGTCGCCAGGTAGGGCAGCATGGCCAGGAACTGGCTGGGGATCGAGCTGCTGATCGCGCCCAGGTACGTGGCGAGCTGGTCGGCGAATCCGAAGAACAGCGCGGCGAGCAGCGCGCCGGTCGGGTTCCAGCGGCCGAAGATCAGCGCAGCCAGGGCGATGAAGCCCTTACCGCCGATCATGTTCTTGGTGAACGAGTAGAGCGCCAGGGTGTAGGACGCGCCGCCGATGCCGGCGACCACACCGGCCAGCAGCACGTTGCGGTAGCGCACCCGCAGCACCTTGACGCCGAGCGTGTCGGCGGCGATCGGGTGCTCGCCGACCGAACGGGTCCGCAGCCCCCACCGGGTACGGAACAGCCCGATGTGGATCACCAGCACCAGGAGCAGCCCGACGTAGAGGAAGATGTTGCCGCGGAACAACGCCGGACCGAGCACCGGGATGTCCTTCAGCAGCGGGATCTCCCAGTTGCTGAAGCGGGGCGCGCTGTTGTACTTCGCGGCGTCGGTCTGCATCAGCCGCTCGTAGAGGAAGCCGGTGACGCCGACGGCCAGCAGGTTCAGCACGATGCCCATGACAACCTGGTCGACCAGGTAGCGGATGGCGAAGACGGCCAGCAGCAGCGAGATGAACGCGCCGCCGATGGCTGCGGCGACCAGGCCCACCCACACGCTGCCGGAGATGCTGCCGAACAGGGCCCCGCTGAAGGCGCCCATCAGCAGCTGGCCCTCGATGGCCACGTTGACCACGCCGGACCGCTCACAGAGCACCCCGGCGAGCGCGCCGAAGATCAGCGGCAGGGCCAGGATGAACGTACCCCGGATGATGTTGACCAGCGGCATGAAGTTCTGCCCGGCCGGCGCGGCGCTGACCTGCCAGCAGAGGAACGACAGCACGAAGGCGACCAGCCCGACGCCGAGCACGGGAAGGAACCACCGCTTCGGCACCCCGGCGAGCAGCGCCGCGCCGGCGGCGATCGTGATGATCCCGAACAGGATCGCCCCGATCGTGCCGTTGATCTCCAGTGCGGCACCGGCCGCGTCGTCGCTGAGGGTGAACCGGGCCTGTTGGTCGGTGGCGAGCGCGCCGAAGAGCACGGCAGCCAGCAGGCCGAGCGCCAGCAGCGTGAGACCGACCTTCCGGCTGCGGGTCCAGAAGCCCTCGTCGACCGGGGCGACCGCGATGTCGGGGACAGCCATGGTGGACATGAGTTACCAGCCCTTCGCCAGGCTCGTCTGCAACCGGGCGGCGCGCGCGGCCCGGAGCTGGAAGATCGCCTTCACCAGGGCCGGTGCGGCGATGAAGATGACGATCAGCGCCTGGAGCACTGTCACCAGCTCCAGCGAGATCCCGGAGTACGACTGCATCCGGTTACCACCGGCCTGAAGCGCGCCGAACAGCAGCGCGGCCAGCAGCACCCCCCAGGGCTTCACCCGCCCGAGCAGTGCCACCAGGATGCCGTCGAACCCGATCTGCGCGACCACCAGCGGGGTCAACGCGCTGGCGGTCGAGCCGAGCACCATGTTCGAGCCGCCGAGGCCGGCCAGGATTCCGGCGAAGACCATGATCAGGATGTACGTCCGGGTGACGCTGATGCCCGCGGTCCGGGCGGCGTCCGGGTTGGCGCCGACCGCGCGCAGCTCGAAACCGAGCGTCGAGCGGTTGAGCAGCCAGGCGACGGCCCAGGTGGCCAGCACGGCGAGCAGGATGCCGGCGTGCACCCGCAGGTTGTCGCCGAGCAGACGGGGCAGCTGGGCGGAGGTGTCCACGGCCTTGCTGATCGCGTCGGTACGGTTCGGGTCCTGCACGCCGTTCTGCACGATCAACCAGGTGAGGAAGTACGTGGCGACGTAGTTGAGCATGATCGTGTTGATCACCTCGTGCGCGCCGGCGCGGGCCTTGAGGATGCCGGGGATGAAGCCCCAGATCGCTCCACCCAGCGCGCCGGCGAGCACCGCCACCAGCAGGTGCAGGCCGGGCGGCAGCGGCAGCAGGAAGCCGGCCAGCGCCGCCATGATCACACCGATGGTGGCCTGGCCCTGGGCGCCGATGTTGAACAGGCCGCCCCGGAAGGCCAGTGCCACCGACAGGCCGGTGAAGACCAGCGGCGCCGCGTAGGTCAACGTCTCCGAGATCGGCGCGAGCACCGCCTGCCAGCCGTTGGCGCCGTCCAACCAGCCGGAGAACGCCTCGGGGTCGAAGATCGAGCCCTTGAACAGGTTCGCGTACGCCTCGCTGACGAGCGTCCAGCTGGAGTTGATCGCGTCGGACGGGCGGGAGGTGATGTACGAGTAGGTGGCGAGCACGTCGGGATCAGAGATGATCATCAGCACCGCGCCGACCACGATCGCCAGCACCAGCGACAACAGGGTCACCGTGAAGGTGTTCGCCGCCCAGAGGTTGTCCAGGAACAACCGGCCCAGGCTCGGCTTCGGCTCCGGGCCCGGCTTCACCGAGCGGTCCGGCTCGGTGGCCACCTCGGCGCGTTCGGTGTTGCCGAGCGCGTTCTGCGCGGCCTGCGCCTCGCTCGCCGGCTCCTTGTCCGGCGAGCCGGACTGCGGATTGGGGTCGCTCATGCCGTCACTCCGCTTCGCTGCGTGACGCCATGAGGCACCAAACCCCAGTGTCGACTGTTCGCTCGCTGGCGCTCGCTCATGCCTCGTCCTCGCTCGCGGAGCCCGCGTCGCGCGCCGGGCTCCCGTCTGCCGCGCCGGGCTTGTCGGTGGCGGGTGCCGCACCGGACTCGTCGGCGGCGATTGCCGCGTCGGGCTTCTCGGCGACGGCGTCGTGGGCCTCGTCCGGGCTGATGCCGGCCATCAGCAGACCGATCTCCTCACGCGGGGTGTCCGGGCCGACGATGCCGATGATCCGGCCGCGGTACATCACCGCGATCCGGTCGGCCAACCCGATCACCTCGTCGAGTTCGCTGGAGACCACCAGAACGGCGGTGCCGATGTCTCGCTCGCGGATGACCTGGCTGTGGATGAACTCGATCGACCCGACGTCGACGCCACGGGTCGGCTGGGCGGCGATGAGGAGCTTCAGTGGCCGGGACAGCTCCCGAGCCACGATCACCTTCTGCTGGTTGCCCCCGGAGAGGGTGCCCACCGCCGCGTCGGCCGATGAGGTACGGACGTCGAACTGCTCGATCCGCTCCTTCGCGGAGGCGGCGATAGCGTCCGGCTTCAGCGCGAGCCCGGCACCGAACGGCGGCCGGTCGTAGATGTCCAGCACCAGGTTCTCCGCGACGCTGAACTCCTTGACCAGGCCGTCCACGCTGCGGTCCTCAGGTACGTAACCGACGCCCGCCCGGAGCACCTTCTTGGGCTTCCAGCCGTTGATCTGGTCACCGGCCAGGCTGATCGTGCCGGCCAGCACCGGGCGCAGGCCCATGATCGCCTCGATCAGCTCGGTCTGACCGTTGCCCTGTACGCCCGCCACCCCGAGGACCTCGCCCGCGCGGACCGTCAGATCGACGCCGTCGACAGCGCGGATCTGCCGGTCGTCGTCGACGACCAGCCCGGCCACCTCCAGCACCGGGTCGCCCGGCGTGGCCGGGGTCTTGTCCACGGTGAGCCGGACGTTGCGCCCGACCATCAACGCGGCCAGCTCGTCCCGGCTGGCCTCCGGTGAGGCGGTGCCGACGGTCTTGCCGCGCCGGATCACGGTGATCCGGTCGGCGATGGCCTTGACCTCGCCAAGCTTGTGGGTGATGAAGACGATCGACTTGCCGGCCGCCTTGAGCGACCGCATGACCGTCAGCAACTCCTCGGTCTCCTGAGGGGTGAGCACCGCTGTCGGCTCGTCCAGGATGAGCAGGTCGACGTCGCGGGTGAGCGCCTTGACGATCTCGACGCGCTGCTGGATGCCGACCGGCAGGTCCTCGATCACCGCGTCCGGGTCGACCTGCAGGTTGTAGCGCTCGGACACCTCGGTGACCTCGCGCCGGGCCCGACGCCGGTCCAGGAAGCCGGCGATGCCGCCCCTGACCTGCTCGGCGCCGAGCATGACGTTCTCGGCGACGGTGAAGACCGGCACCAGCATGAAGTGCTGGTGCACCATGCCGATCCCGGCGGCGATCGCGTCGGACGGGCCCTTCAGCTTCAGCGGCTTGCCGTCGACCAGGATCTCGCCCTCGTCGGGCTGGTAGAGCCCGTAGAGCACGTTCATCAGGGTCGACTTGCCCGCGCCGTTCTCGCCGAGGAGGGCGTGAATCTCTCCAGGCTCCACCGTCAGGTCGATGTGATCGTTGGCGACCAGATCACCGAACCGCTTGGTGATGCCGCGCAGTTCGAGTCTCAGCGCAACCTCCTGGAGTGCGAGCGATGGTGCAGCCTAGCTGCCGTGGAACCAACCGGGCCGGGCCGGCTGCCGTGGTGCGCGATCGGCCGCTCCGACCCCGCGGGGTATCCGCAGAGCCGGAGCGGCCGATCGGTCGTACCTGTCCGCGCCGGCCCTCCCGATGATCTCACCGGAGGGGCCGGCCGGTTGTCACTTGGTCGGCTGGGCCTTCGAGGTGACGGTGATGGTGCCGGCGGCGATGTCCGCCTTGATCTTGTCGACCTCGGCCTTCAGCTCGGCCGGGACCTTGCTGTCGAAGTCGTGGTACGGGGCGATCGAGACGCCGGTGTTGGCCAGGGTGCCGACGAAGCCCGGCTTGGCCTCCAGCTTCTCGCCACCGGCGGCCTTCACCACGGCCTCCTTGACGGCCTCCGGGATGTTCTTGACCACGGTGGTGACGATCGCCGAGCAGTCCGGGGTGCTCTCGCAGCCGTCGACGTCCACCCAGATGGTGCTGTACTTGCCGCCCGAGGCCTTGGCCGCGGCGGTGGTGCCGAGGCCGGAGCCGCCGGCGACCGGCATGATGATGTCCGCGCCCTGGGCGACCAGCGCGTCGGAGACCTTCTTGCCCTCGTCCTGCTTGGCGAAGTCGTTGGTGAAGGAACCCTTCTGGGTCTCCTTGTTCCAACCCAGCGCCTGGACGTTCTTGCCCTTGGTGGTGTTGAAGTACTTCACACCGTCGACGAAGCCGTCCATGAAGATGGTCACCGGCGGGATCGGCAGACCACCGTAGGTGCCCACCTTGCCGCTCTTGCTCATCCCGGCGGCCAGGTAACCGGCCTGGAACGCGGCCTGGGCGGTGTCGAACTGCATCGGGTACACGTTGGCGTCACCCGGGTTGGCGTCGACGATGCCGAACTGCTGGTTCGGGTTCGCCTTGGCGATCTTCGAGGTGGCGTCACCCATCAGGCCACCGACGGCCAGGATGAAGTCGCACTTCTGGTTGACGTACTGCGTCAGGTTCGGCTCGTAGTCGGCCTCGGCCTTCGACGCGACGAACTTGATGTCGATGTTGTCGTTGGCGGCCTTGGCCTCCTGCAGACCCTTCCAGGCCGAGGTGTTGAACGACTTGTCGTCGATGCCGCCGACGTCGGTCACCATGCAGGCGCTGAACTTCTTGCCGCCACTGCCGGCGTTGTTGTCATCCTTGGGCGCCTCGCCACAAGCAGCGGCGGTGAGCGCGAGCCCACCCACCGCGAAGATCGAAGCGATCCGCATCCCACGCACCGAGCGCAAGACGTCTCCTTCCCATTGCTCACCGCGCCTTGTGCGGTGGCAGCCCATCAGCCGGCCTGCGGGTGTGCCGCCGGCTGTCCCACGTTACGGACGGGAGCGTACGCCCGCGCCCACCCACCGGCCGACAATCGTGCACGACTGTTGAGCGCCTGTTACCCGGGTGTAACCCTTGCGTGGGGCACGTCACTCTTCGTGCTGGTAACCGTGCGCCGCAGCGTCCGCAACGTCCTTTTTCTGGAGGCGTTTCCCTCCTCGGACGTTACCGCCAAAAAACCGCTACCGCCGCGTTGACCAGGGTCAAACCGACGATCGCGAGGAAATGACCGCGGTTGACCACGTCCCGCTTCCGGGAGAAGAAGACCATGACGAAGATCAGCAGTGCGATCACCAACTTCGTCACAAGTTTTGCCGGTGCCGGCTCGTCGCCGTCGCGCAGCGGCGCGGAGAGGCCGAGCCCGGTCAGCAACTGGATCACCGCGCCCCACAGCATGGCCTGGTTGATCCGGAGCCGACCGCTGGCGTACTGGGCGATCGAGCCACCGAGCAGCAGGGCGAACCCGATCAGATGGACGTAGAGAAGGATGAGTCGGAGTGCTTCCACACCTCCCATCCTCCCCTATCAACGACACTTTGTAGTAGTGGGGTGGCCGGTCGGCGCGTCCAGGCCGCCCGGCCACGGCCGACGACCTATCCCTTCACCGCACCGGAGGTGAGGCCGGAGACGATGTACCGCTGGAGGAACTGGAAGACCAGCACCGTCGGGATCGCGGTCAGCAGGGTGCCGGCCGCGAAGATCCCGAAGTTGGTGTTCCGCTCGCCGCCCTGCAACATGCCCCGCATGCCGACCGCGAGGGTCTTGGCATCCGTGTCGGTGAGGAAGACGCTCGCCATCAGGAACTCGTTGATGGTGTTGATGAAGGCGAGCAGCCCGGTCACCGCGAGGATCGGTGCCACCAACGGCAGCATGATCCGGAAGAAGACCTGGGCGTGTGAGGCGCCGTCCACGGTGGCCGACTCGTCCAGCTCGCGGGGCAGGGTGTCGAAGAAGCCCTTCATCAGCCAGGTGTTCACGCCCAGCGCGCCACCCAGGTAGAGCAGCAACAGACCCCACGGGGTGTTGAAGCCGATGGCCGGCCACAGGTCGGTGATCGTGCCGAAGATCAGGAAGATCGCAACGATCGCGAGGAACTGCGGGAACATCTGGATCAACAGCAGTGACAGCAACCCCACCCGTCGCCCCTGAAACCGCATCCGGGAGAAGGCGTACGCCGCGAGCGCGGAGAGAAAGACCGAGGCGAACGCGGCTCCACCGGCGATGAGCAGCGAGTTCAGGAACCAGTCAGCGAACTCGGTGCGCGCGAACAGGTTCCCGAAGTTCTCCAACGACACCCCGCCGGTCGGCACCAACTCGGTGGACGACAGGGTGCCGAGCGGATTGAGCGCCGCCGAGACGACGAACACGAGCGGAAAGAGACTGAACAGCACGCCGAGCAGGCCGACCAGGTGTCGCCAGCCGACCTCGGCGAACCATCGCTTCTTACGCCTGCCCGCGTTGCGGTCGACCGTCGCCGGGCCGTTCGCGCCGCCCGTGACGGCGGCGCCGGGGAGCATGGTCATGAGTACACCTCCTCCTGTTGGCGGGTCCGCCGGAAGCTGACCGCCGACACCACCGCGACGATGGCGAAGATGAACAGCGAGATGGCCGCGGCGAAGCCGAACTCTGCGGCCTGCCCACCGAACGCCAGCCGGTAGGTGTAGGTGATCAGCAGGTCGGTGGCGCCGTTGCTGGGGTTGTCCGCCGGGAATGGCGCGCCCTCGGTGGTCAGGTAGATCGCGTTGAAGTTGTTGAAGTTGAACGCGAACGACGAGATCAGCAGCGGCGAGAGCGCGACCAGCAGCAGCGGCAGGGTGACGGCCCGGAACGACTGCCAGCGAGACGCCCCGTCGACCGAGGTGGCCTCTGTCAACTCCCGTGGGATGGCCTGTAGAGCGCCGGTGGCCACCAGGAACATGTACGGGTAGCCGAGCCAGAGCTGCACCAGGATCACCGCGGCGCGGGCCGACCAGCCCTGCCCGAACCAGTCGACGCTGAGCCCGAACAGATTGTTGATCAGCCCGAAGTCGGTGTTGAACATGTCCCGCCAGACCAGGAGCATCGCGAAGGACGGCATGGCGTACGGCAGGATCAGCAACATCCGGTAGAGGTTGGTGCCCCGCATTCGGGGCGAGTGCAGCGCCAGGGCGATCGCCATGCCGAGGATGAACGTGCCGCCGGTGGAACCGATGGCGAAGGCGAAGTTCCAGATCAGCGTGCGGAGGAACGGCCCGGAGATCCGCTCGTCGGTGAGCACCCGGGTGAAGTTGGACAGCCCGACGTTCACCTTCCAACCCTGGGCCAGCCGCTCGCCGTCGGCGGCGACGAACGCGCCGACCTCGCCGTCCGCGGTCCAGGTCCTGCCGCTGTCGCTGTCCTTGACGCAGTCGCAGCCCGCGTCGTACGCCCGGACGGCCTTGCCCTCGTACGCCCGGGACAGGCCGGACGAGCGCAGCGCGCCTCCGGCCGTCGGCACCACCAGGTCCGTGATGTCCTTGCTGCGGGCGCTGGCCTGGCCGAAGTTCAGCACGGTGTAGCCGTCGGCCGCAATGACCTTCCCGCCGGGGCCGACGGTGGCCGCGCCGGGATCGAGCGGGCGAAGGCCCCCGGCGTCGCCGACGGAGACCGTGTCGGTTCCTGGCTTGGTGATCAGGAAGACCAGGGCACCGGTGGCCGGGTCGCCCTTGGTGGCGACCGACAACGGGTACTGGGTGGACCCCGGGACCTGCTTGACCGAGGAGCTCTGGATCGCGACGATCGCGTCGTCCTTGCTGCCTCGGTGGCCGTCGCCGAAGTTGGTGAAGGCCGTGCTCGCGGTGTAGAACACCGGCACGACCTGGAAGGCGATCAGGAAGAGCGTGCCGGGGATGAGGTACTTCGCCGGGACGTGCCGGCGGCCCAGGTACAGATAGAACAGTGCGGCGGTGGTCAGCACCAGCACCGCCAGCCCGACCCACTTCTCGGCCGCAACGAGCGGGAAGGCCGCCCAGATCGCGATCCCGGCCACCAGGCCGAGCAGGATCACCTTCGCGGCGAGGCCGGTCGCGGTGATCGGCGCGTGGTTCCGCGCGGTACGGGTGGTGCGCGGGGACCCGGTGCGGACGGGCCCCTGGCCCGGGGCCTGCTGGGCAGGCCCCGGGCCGGACAGCGGTGTGCTCATTACTTGATCGAACCGGCGATCGTCTTGCCGGCTGCGGTAACCGTGCTGGTCGGGTCGGCGCCGCCGATGACGGCGGCCTCGGCCTTGCCGAACGGGTCCCAGATCGCGGCCATGGCCGGGATGGCCGGGAGCACCTGCCCGTTCTTGCCGGCCTCGATGAACTTGGCCAGGTCCGGGTCGCTGCTCTTGACCTGGTCAAGCGCGGCGGTCAGCGCCGGCGGGCGCGGGTCGGCCTGGTAGAGCGCCACGGCCAGCTCCGGCGTGCTGACGTAGTTGGCTACGAACTCCTGGGCGAGAGCTTTGTTCTTGCCCTTGGCCGCCACGTAGAAGGACTGGACGCCTACGAACGGCGCGGCCGCCTTGCCGCCGGCGAAGCCGGGAACGGCGGAGACGTCGTACTTGATGCCGGCCTTCTTCACGTCGGCGGTGGCCCACGGCCCGGAGACCAGGAAGGCGCACTTCTTGCCGGTGAAGGTGGCGGTGGAGTTGGTGTCGGCGATCGAGCGCTTCAGCACGCCCTCGCCCTTCTCGCCGAGCGCGGCGATCTTCTTGAACGCGGCGATCGACTCCGGCTTGCCCACGCCCAGGTCCTTCGGGTCGTAGTCGCCGTTCGCGGTGGTGCCGAAGAGGTAACCGCCGGCCGAGGTGTACAGCGGATAGATGTGGTACGCGTCGCCCTTCTGGCCGACCTGGAGGCAGAGCGTCTCGGTGACCTTCTTCTGCGCCTTGAGCTGCTTGCCGGTGGCGACCAGGTCCTCGATCGTCTTCGGTGCCTCGGGGGCCAGTTCGGTGTTGCGGATCAGCGCCAGGTTCTCCTGGGCATAGGGCACGCCGTAGAGCTGGCCGTTGAACGTGACGGCCTTGACGGCGGTCTCGTTGAAGGCGGCCTTCTGCTGGTCGGACAGCTGCACCGGGTCGATGGCACCGTTCTGGACCAGGTTGCCGATCCAGTCGTGTGCGCCGATCACCACGTCCGGGCCGCCGCCCTGGCTCGACACGGTCACGAAGTTGTTCTGAAGGTCCTCGTTCGGGACGGCCTGGACCTCGACGCTGACGCCGTTCTCCTGGCCGAACTTCTCGGCGAACGGCTTGAGTGCGGCGGTCCGCTTGTCGTCCGCCCAGATCACCAGTTTGCCGCCGGCGGCCTTGGGGGTTTCCTTCGCGGCCGGCTCGTCGCTGTCGCCACCGCAGCCTGAGGCGGCGAGCGCCAGGGCGAAGAGGGCGACCACACCCGCGGTACGGATGCGCATCGGTACTCCTGTCGTCATGGCGGCTCGCCGGGGGACGGGCGGCTCGCCAGTGGAAAGTCTGGAAGTTCTTGCCGATCGGCGCATGGATGCTGCGCCGCCGCTCTCGCATGTTGCGGGGACGTTAGCAAGACGTTGCAAGTAATGGAAGGGCTTGCAGAGGACCCCGCAAGAACTTGCCGGTGGGCTAAAGTGCCGCCATGCGCGCTCGACTGTCCGACATCGCCCAGCAGGCCGAAGTCAGCGAGGCCACGGTGTCGCGGGTGCTCAACGACCGCCCCGGCGTGGCCCCGGAGACCCGGCAGGCCGTCCTCACCGCCCTCGACGTGCTCGGGTACGAGCGGCCGGCCCGGCTGCGTAAGCGCAGCGCCGGTCTCGTCGGCCTGGTGGTGCCGGAGCTGGACAACCCGATCTTCCCCGCCTTCGCCCAGGTCATCGAGTCCACTCTGGCGCAGAGTGGATTCACGCCGGTGCTCTGCACCCAGACCGCCGGCGGCGTGACCGAGGACGAGTACGTGGAGATGCTGCTGGACAGACAGGTCTCCGGAATCGTCTTCGTCTCCGGCCTGCACGCCGACACGGCCGCCAACCACGACCGCTACCGGGCGCTGCTCGCCCGGCCGATGCCGGTCGTGATGATCAACGGGTACGTGCCCGGCATCGGCGCGCCCTTCGTCTCCTGCGACGACCGGGAGGCGGCCGAACTGGCAGTTGCCCACCTGGTCGCGCTCGGGCACCGTCGGATCGGCCTGATCACCGGCCCGGACCGGTTCGTCCCGGTACAGCGCAAGGTGGCCGCCTGGCGTTCCGCGATGACCCGGCTGGCCGGCGTCGCCGAAGCCGACCTGGGCCCGCTGGCCGAGCTGTCACTGTTCGGAGTGGAGGGTGGCGAGGCGGCGGCCGGCCGCCTGTTGGACCGCGGCGTCACCGGAGTGGTCTGCGGCTCCGACCTGATGGCGCTCGGCGCGATCCGGGCCGCCCGTCAACGCGGCCTCGACGTGCCCGGCGGCCTCTCCGTGGTCGGCTACGACGACTCCCCGCTGATGGCCTTCACCGACCCGCCGCTGACCACCATGCGGCAACCGGTCACCGCGATGGCGGTGGCCGCCGTCCGCGCCCTGGTGGACGAGATCAACGGGCACGGCGCCCCGCACTCGGAGTACCTGTTCCGCCCGGAGCTGGTGGTGCGCGGCTCCACGGCTGTCGCGCCGAGTTCCGCACGCTTGTCTTACGCAAGATCTGCTTGACTCTTGCAACGGCGGGCCGGCATATTGCTCGAATGATCAGCACCGCCACCCCACCGCAGACCACCGACGACGACTGGTGGCGCTCCGCGGTCGTCTACCAGGTGTACGTCCGCAGCTTCGCCGACAGCGACGGTGACGGCACCGGCGACCTCCAGGGCATCCGGCAGCGCCTGCCGTACCTGCGCGACCTCGGGGTGGACGCGCTCTGGCTGACCCCCTTCTACACCTCGCCGATGATCGACGGCGGTTACGACGTGGCCGACTACCGGGACGTCGACCCGATGTTCGGCACACTCGCCGACTTCGACGCGATGATCATTGACGCGCACGCCCACGGCCTTCGGATCATCGTCGACCTGGTGCCCAACCACACCTCCAGCGCGCACCACTGGTTCACCGCGGCGCTCGCCGCCGGCCCCGGCTCACCGGAGCGGGCCCGCTACCTCTTCGCCGACGGTCAGGGCACGCACGGCGAGTTGCCCCCGAACGACTGGGAGAGCATCTTCGGCGGCCCCGCCTGGACCCGGATCGCTGACGGTCAGTGGTATCTGCACCTGTTCGACAGCTCGCAGCCGGACCTGAACTGGCGTCACCCGGAGGTTCGCTCCGAGTTCGAGGACGTGCTGCGGTTCTGGCTGGACCGGGGCGTCGACGGATTCCGCGTCGACGTGGCGCACGGCATGATCAAGGCGGAAGGGCTGCCGGACGTCGGCTTCAGCACGGCGACCACCGGTCAGCGCCAGGTCGAACTGCTCGGCAAGGGCCGGCTGCCGTACTTCGACCAGGACGAGGTGCACGAGATCTACCGGGCCTGGCGGCCCATCCTGGACAGCTACCCGGGCGGTCGGATGGCGGTCGCCGAAGCGTGGGCCGAGACGCCACAGCGCCTGGCCCGCTACATCGGCCCGGACGAGTTGCACCAGGCGTTCAGCTTCGACTTCCTCGACGCCACCTGGTCGGCCGACTCGTTCCGCAAGGTGATCGACACCGCGTTGGCCGAGGCGACCGTCGTCGGAGCGCCCACCACCTGGGTGCTGTCCAACCACGACAAGCAGCGGCACGTCACCCGGTACGGCGACGGCGTCGAAGGGCTGCGTCGAGCCCGGGCCGCCAGCCTGCTGATGCTCGCCCTGCCCGGCTGCGCCTACCTCTACCAGGGCGAGGAACTGGGCCTGCCGGAGGTCCTCGACCTCCCCGACGAGCTCCGCCAGGATCCGGCGTTCCTGCGCACCGGCGAGAGCCGCGACGGCTGCCGGGTGCCCATCCCGTGGGACGGCGAGCTGGCTCCGTACGGCTTCGGACCGGCCGGCAGTGAGCTGAGCTGGCTACCCGCCCCGGCGCTCTGGCGGGCGCTGTCCGTCACGGCGCAGACCGGCGTGCCCGGCTCGACCCTGGAGCTGTACCGGACCGCGCTGCGGATCCGCCACGTTCATCCCGCGCTCGCCCTCGACGCCGACGGGGTCACCTGGCAGGAGAGCGAGCCGGGCGTGCTGGCCTTCTCCCGCTCCGCCGGCGCGACAGTGCTGACCTGCGTCGTCAACATGAGCGGCGCGCCGGTCCTGATCGACGGGTACGGTCAGCCGCTCGTCGCCAGCGACGAGCTCACCGAACAGGGCTCCGGCCGGCTGCTGCCAATTGACGCGGCAGTCTGGTTGGAACGGCGCTGAACGGGTAACTCGTTCTCGACCTGGTCGTTCGTCGTGCCCCGCGCCGACGGGCGACTGGGCTACCGGCCCCTTGTGGTGGGGGGTGAGGTGCCACCGGCGCCGCGCGGAGTCCGCTCCGCGTGGCGCCGGTGTCCGTGCGCCGCCGACCCAGGTCGTCGTCACTTCGCGGTGAGCAGCGCCGCGATCCGGGTGAAGCCGGCACGTACCTCGGCCTCGTCCGGCGCTTCGACGGGCTCACCGTGGCCGGCCTCGTCGGCTGCCGCGTCCAACTCCTCGTCGATCACGTCCTCGAAGTCGCCGTACAGGTCGGCCCCCTCCACCTGCCGGGCCTCGTCCTCGGCGGCGACCTGCGCGGCGGCGATCTCGCTGCGGATCTCGTCAGCGGACAGCGCCGGCAGCAGCGGCTCGACCACGGCCATCAACTGCTCCTCGGCCACCACCGCCTCGGCCAGGGCCAACGCGTGCGGTCGCTCGTACGGCCCGCAGACCACCGGCTCCCACTCGTCGATATCACCGAGCGGACCGAAGGTGATGATCCACGGCAAACCGAGGAGCGGCGAGTCCGCCGGCAGGTCCAGTGTCATGAGTGCGCCCACCGGCTCATCATGGTCCGCGAACGCGAGCGGCGGCGCAGTTCTGCTCAGTTATCGCCCGTCCGACGGTCGATCGGCAGCCGGTCAGCCGGGGCGGGCCGCGTCCAGGGCGGCGCGGACCAGAGCGAGCGCGGTGGCCGGTGGCACGCCGAGCCGGGCCGCCTCCGCCGCGTAGCCGGCCGCCGCCCGCTGCAACCGGTCGACGGCGTCGTCCCGACCGGGGGCGACGAAGGTGCCGTTGCGCCCCCGGGTTTCCAACAGCCCGGCCGCCTCCAGCTCCCGGTAGGCGCGGGCCACCGTGTTCGCGGCCAACCGCAGGTCGGCCGCGAGCTGCCGGACGGTGGGCAGGCGGCTGCCCACCGGCAACCGGCCGTCGCCGATCAGCTCGGCGAGCTGCACGCGCACCTGCTCGTAGGGGGGCACCGACGAGTCCGGGTCGACCGAGATCAGCACCTGTGCGCCCTCCGTCATCAGCCCGCACCGCCCGGCGTACCGGGGTCGATGCCCTCGTCGACATCCTTCGGCGGGGCGGGGGTCTCCGCCAGGTCCACCACTCGGCCGGTGGTGCTGGTCGCCAGGAGCGCCGCGCCGAACAGCACCAACTGGTTGAGCAGGTAGAGGTACAGCAGCAGACCGACGGCGCCGGCCACCACGGTGTACGCCGGGTTCCGCTCGGTCCGCACCACGTAGTACCGGCCGACGGTGTTCAGCAGCGTGATGCCGACAGCGACGAGCAACACCACCGGGCGCAGCCGGGACCGGCTCATCCGCAGCCGGGGCACGGCGAGCAGCAACGCGGTGGCGAGCACTGTGTTGACCAGCACGCTGAGCACCGCGCTGATGGTGGTCAGACCCACCGAGCCGGTGCTGCGCAGCAGGAAACGCAGCAGCGACTCCAACGCGTCCACCGCCGCGACCGAGACGCCGAGCAGCACGAAGACGCCGATCATCACGCCCAGGTCGACGAGCCGCCGCACCACCAGATTTCCCGGCTGCTGGTTGAGCTGGTACATCAGCCGCTGCGAGGACCGGATGGCCTCGACCCAACCGATCCCGGTGAAGACCAGGATGACCAGGCCGACCACGCCGACGGTGCCGCTGGAGTTGGCGATCTGCTCGGCGTCCAGGAACGGCAGATTCTCCTTGAGGAAGCCGGCCGCCGCCGCGCTGACCTCGTCGTTGTCCTCCAGGATCGCGCCGAAGACGGAGAACGCGACCAGGGCGAGGGCGAACACGGCGAAGAAGCCGTAGTAGGCGATCGCGGCGGCCAACCGGCCGGCCAGCACCTCGCCGTACAGCACCCCGGCCCGCCACACATGATCGAAGAGCCCCGACCGGTGGCGCGCGGCGCTCACCCAGCGGTCGATGCCCGTCTCGATCCGGCCGATCACGTTCACGCGGTCATCCTCGCCGATCTCCCACCGCTGTAGTGGCAACCGGCTCCCGATGCTCGCCGGCTGGCGCGTCGCTGCTTCAGGTGCTGGCGGCTCGAATGCCGGCGTTTCAGGTGCCGAGGCAGAAGTCCCGACGCGGCTGCCACCTGGCCTGCCCGCTGTGCGAGAAGAGGGTGAACCCGTCGACCTCGAACATCGCGGAGAAGTCGGCCAGATCCTCGTACACCCGGTCCAGGGCCTCCGGTGCCACGTCCTGAGCCACTGTGACGTGCGGATGGTACGGGAAGCGGAGTTCGCGGTGCAGGCCCGGCGCCGCGGCGATGGCCGCGGCCAGCAGCTCGCACTCGCTGATCCCGGCGGCCACCGCGACGAACACCACCTGGGTGACCGGACGGAACGTGCCGGTGCCCCGCAGGTGCAGGGTGAACGGCAGGTGTGCGGCGGCGACGGCGGCCAGGTGCCGCTCGACCGCCGGCAGGTTGGCCGTCCGGATCTCGGTGGGCCCGAGCAACGTCACGTGCGCGGGCACCGCCAGCGGATCACCGGCCTCGACCCGCCGCCGGGTGAGCAGGGCACCCCACGGCTCGGGGATGTCCACGGCGATGCCGATCTGGATGGTGTCGCCGGTCGGCGGCACCCCGCCACTGCGATCCACGCTTCGCGCCGCCCCTCCGAGCACCGAGCCGTCCACCTGTACCGCGGAGCTACTCGCCGCGCACGGGCGGGAAGAACCCGACCCGCTCGTACGCGGACCGCAGGGTCGCCGCGGCCACCGCGCGGGCCTTCTCCGCGCCGGCCGCGAGCAGCTTGTCCAACTGCGCCGGATCGTCGAGGTAGGCGCGGGTGCGCTCCTGGATCGGCCGGACGAAGTCCGTCACCACCTCGGCCAGCTCCTTCTTCAGATCGCCGTAGCCACGACCCGCGTAGGCGGCCACCAGCTCGTCGATGCTGCGGCCGCTGAGCGCCGAGTAGATGGTCAACAGATTGGACACACCCGGCTTGGTCTCGGTGTCGAAGACGATTTCCCGACCGGTGTCGGTCACCGCCGAACGGATCTTCTTCGCGGACCGGGCCGGATCGTCGAGCAGGTCGATGATGCCGGCTGGCGAGGACGACGACTTCGACATCTTCGCGGTCGGGTCCTGCAGGTCGGTGATCTTGGCAGTGTCCTTGACGATGTGTGGCGCGGGCACCGTGAACGTCGCGCCGAACAGCGAGTTGAAGCGCTGGGCCAGATCCCGGGAGAGTTCCAGGTGCTGGCGCTGGTCCTCGCCGACCGGGACCGCGTTGGCCTGGTAGAGCAGGATGTCGGCGGCCTGGAGGACCGGATAGGTGAACAGCCCGACGCTGGCCCGCTCGTTGCCCTGCTTCTGCGACTTGTCCTTGAACTGGGTCATCCGACTGGCCTCGCCGAAGCCGGTGATGCAGCCGAGCACCCAGGCCAGCTGCGGGTGCTCGGGCACCTGCGACTGGACGAACAGCGTGCTGCGTTCCGGGTCGAGCCCGACCGCGAAGAGCTGGGCCGCGGCCACCCGGGTCCGCTGGCGCAGCAGCGCCGGATCGTGCCCCGCCGTGATGGCGTGCAGGTCCACCACGCAGTAGAACGCGTCGTGGGTGTCCTGTAGCGCCACCCAGTGCCGCACCGCGCCGAGATAGTTGCCGAGGTGGAACGAGTCGGCTGTCGGCTGGATGCCGGAGAAGACGCGGGGCCGGGCGGGAACGTCGGACATGGCGATAATTCTGTCAGCAAGCAACCCGGTCCGTCATGACGGGCCGGCGGGTCGGCTCCGGCCCGCCGGTGCCGGGGTGCTGACCTCGCGTGGTTCGCCAGCGCCGACCCGGCGCGTCGGCCCGACCGATACCCGGCGGTGCTGCCCCGTCACCGCCTCCCGAGCCAGCTCGGGGCCGCCCGCCGAGGCCGACGCGGCGTCGTACTCAAGGCGCTTGCCGGCGCCCTGCTCTCGGCGATGGTCGGCGCTGCGGGCGGCGGAGACGGCGAGTTGCGCCACCCGGCGGCCGTCCAACGTGATCACCCGCAGCAGCCAGCCGGCTGGCAGCTCGGCCGGATCGGGTGCGCCGACCTCGGCGGGCTCACCCGACACCGGCACCTCGTCACCGGTCACCGGGAGCCGGCCCAGCGCGGCCATGACGAACCCGCCCACCGTCTCGTACGGCCCGGCGGGGAGGGCCACCCCGGTCCGCTCGGCGAAGTCAGCGAGGTTGAGGCGGCCGTCCACCACGGCGGGCAGGCCGGCACGCTCCGGGTCCGGGGTGGCGTCGTGCTCGTCGTGGATCTCGCCGAAGAACTCCTCGATGAGGTCCTCCAGCGTGACGATCCCGGCCGTGCCGCCGTACTCGTCGACCACCACAGCGAGGTGCTGGCCCTCCCGGCGCATCTCGGTCAGCGCGGCGAGCACCCGTTTGCTGCCCGGGAGCCGCTTCACCTCCCGGGCCAACTCGCCGACGGTGACGCACGGGTCGGCGTCCGGGCGCAGCAGTACGTCACGGAGGTGCACGAAGCCGACCACGTCGTCGTGCGTGCCGTCGGTGACCGGGTAACGGGTGTGCGTTTCGGCACGGACCAGTCGGGCCGCTTCGACGATGGTCATCCGTGCCGGGAGGAAGACCACCTCGGTGCGCGGCATCATCACCTCGCGGATCAGACTGGCACCGGCCACCAGGACCTCGTCGATGATCCGACGCTCGTCCGGGTCGAGCACCGTGTTCGCCGCGACAAGGTCCCGCAGATCGGCCTCGGAGATGTGTTCCCGACCGGCCGTCGGACCGGTCCCGAGCAGATCGGTGACGAGTCGGGTGGCGCCATCCGCGGCGCGAACCAGCACCCGGGCTACGCCCCGGGCGAGCGGGCCAGGGTCGCGGCGGGGGTGTGCCCGCGCGTTTCGCCGGAGCCCGGTACGGGCCGCTTCCCGCATGACAGAGATGGTAGACACCGTGGGCCCGCCGCACCGGGGATCACGCGGAGCGGTGGAGAGATGTTCGGCTCTGTTTAATCATGAGAGATTATGATGGAATGGGGTTGGCGGTGGCGACGGCGAGAGCGCCGGCCACCGCCCTAGTGTGATCACCGAAGGGCCACGTCCCGGGCGGGCCAGGCAGGAGGCAACGACGTGAAACTGCTCGTCACCGGGGGCGCCGGCTTCATCGGGAGCGTGGTGACCCGGATGCTGCTCGACGCGGGTCACCAGGTGGTCATCCTGGACGACCTGCGTACCGGCCACCGCGAGGCCCTCGCGCCGGACGCCACCCACGTGGAGGCGTCCATCCACGACGCTGCCCAGGTCATCACCGCGGACGCCGGCTTCGACGGGGTGCTGCACTTCGCCGCCCTGATCGCCGCCGGCGAGTCGATGGTCAAGCCGGAGCTGTACTGGCAGAACAACACCATCGGCACGCTCGCCCTGATCGACGCGGTCCGGGCCGCCGGGGTGCCCCGGATGGTCTTCTCCTCCACCGCCGCCGTCTACGGCAACCCCACCGAGCTGCCCATCACCGAAAACGCGGTCAAAGCACCCACCAACACGTACGGCGCCACCAAACTCGCCGTCGACATGGCACTCACCTCCGAGGCGATCGCGCACGGGCTGGCCGCCGTCTCGCTGCGCTACTTCAACGTGGCCGGCGCCCACCTCGACGGCGACATCACCCTCGGCGAGCGGCACGACCCGGAGACGCACCTGATCCCGATCGCACTGGACGTCGCCGCCGGCCGGCGGGACAAGCTCCAGCTCTTCGGTGACGACTACCCCACAGTGGACGGCACCTGTGTCCGCGACTACATCCACGTCGCCGACCTGGCCCGCGCGCATCTGCTGGCGCTGGGCGCGGCCACCGGCGGTCAGCACCGGATCTACAACCTGGGCAACGGCAACGGCTTCACCAACCGCCAGGTCGTCGACGTGGTGCGCGAGGTCACCGGGCACCACCTGCCCGTCGAGGTCGCGCCGCGCCGCGAGGGCGACCCGGCCGAGTTGGTCGCATCCTCCGCACTGGCCCGCGACGAGCTGGGCTGGGTGCCGCAGAAGCCGACCCTGCACGACATGGTCGGGGATGCCTGGGCGTTCTACCGCACGCACATCCTGGGCCAGTCATGACCAACCCGAGCAGCGATGTCGCCGAGCGGGCCGCGGCCGGCTTCTCCGCGCAGTTCGGTGCCCAGGCCACCGGCCGCTGGGCCGCCCCTGGGCGGGTCAACCTGATCGGTGAGCACACCGACTACAACGAAGGCTTCGTGCTGCCCTTCGCCCTGCCGATGCGCACCGTCGTCGCCGCCGACCGGCAGGACGGCGAGCACTGGACGGTCTGGTCCGAACTCTCCGGCGAGTCGATCACCTTCGGCGCGGACGACGTCGCCGAGCCGGGTCGCGTCTCCGGCTGGGGCGCGTACGTCGCGGGTGTGGTCTGGGCGCTACGCGAGGCCGGTCACCCGGTGCCCGGCGCCCGGCTGGCGATCGCCTCCGACGTGCCGCTGGGCGCCGGGCTCTCCTCCTCGGCCGCGCTGGAGTCGGCAGTGCTGGCCGCCCTGCTCGACCTCGGCGAGCTGGAGCTCGCCCCGGAACTGCAACCCCGGCTGGCGCAACGGGCGGAGAACGTCTACGTGGGCGCGCCGACAGGCATCATGGACCAGTCCGCGGCGATCCGCTGCCGCGCCGGGCACGCCCTCTTCCTGGACTGTCGGGACGAGTCGGTCGAGCACATCCCGTTCGACCTCGACGCCGACGGGCTGGCTGTGCTGGTCATCGACAGCCGCGCGCCGCACCGCCACGCCGACGGGGAGTACGCGGCCCGCCGTCGCTCCTGCGAGGCCGGGGCCAACGCGCTCGGTGTCACCGCGCTGCGGGACGTGAGCATCGACCAGCTCGACGCCGCGCTGGCACGGCTCGACGACGAGGAGACCCGGCGACGGGTCCGGCACGTGGTGACCGAGGACCAGCGCGTACTGGACACGGTGGCGTTGCTCCGCGCCGCCCGGGTCCGAGACATCGGCCCGCTGCTGACCGCCTCCCACGTCTCGATGCGCGACGACTTCGAGATCACCGTCCCGGAGATCGACACCGCGGTCGAGGCAGCGTTGGCAGCCGGCGCGCTGGGTGCCCGGATGACCGGCGGCGGCTTCGGCGGCTGCGTACTCGCGCTGATCGAGGCTGACAGTGCCGACGCGGTAGCCGCTGCCGTGTCCGACGCGTACGCGCAACGAGGTTTCACCGCCCCCGGCACCGTGACGGTCCTCCCCTCCCCCGGCGCCACCCGCCTGCCCTAACCCAACCCACCAACCCCACCCCCACCCCACCCGGGCCGGCGGTGATCAAGAGGTTTGCGTCAATTCGAGCCCGGAATCTGACGCGAACCTCTTGATCACCCGCCTCAGGCGGGCGGGGGTCGGGCGGAGGCGGCTGTGGAGATCGTGCTGGTTCATGGATGTAGTGGCCTCGCCCAACGGGCGAGGCCACTACATCCTGGATCGAGCGCGTCTTGCGCGCGGGCGCGGGCAGCGCGGGCAGCGCGGGTTGGGGTTAGCTCGCTTCGACGATCATGGCGGCGCCTACCGTGCGGTTGGTCGCCTCGTCGATGATGACGAAGCCGCCGGTGGTGCGGTTACGGCGGTACTCGTCGGCCAGCAGCGGCACTGTCGTGCGCAGTCGCACCCGACCGATCTCGTTGAGCCGCAGCTCGTCGGCGGACTCGTCGCGGTGCAGGGAGTTGATGTCCAGCCGGTAGTGCAACCCGCGCACGATCGCCCGTGCCGACCGGGTGGTGTGCTTGATCGCGTACCGGCCGCCGACCCGTAGCGGGGCCGTCTCGTCCATCCAGCAGACCATCGCCTCGATGTCCTGGGCCACCGCCGGAGCGTTGTTCGGCCGGCAGATCAGGTCACCCCGCGAGATGTCGATCTCGTCGGCCAGTCGTACCGTCACCGACATCGGCGGGAACGCCTCCGCGACCGGCCCGTCGGCGGTCTCCACGGCGGCGATCCGGCTGGTGAAGCCGGAGGGCAGCACCATCACCTCGTCGCCCGGCTTCAGCACGCCGGAGGCGACCTGGCCGGCGTAGCCGCGGTAGTCGGTGACAGTGGTGGACTGCGGACGGATCACGTACTGCACCGGGAACCGGACGTCGACCAGGTTGCGGTCGCTGGCGATGTGCACCCGCTCCAGGTGGTGCAGCAGCGACGGGCCTTCGTACCAGGGCATGTTGTCCGACCGGGTGACGATGTTGTCGCCGCGCAACGCGGAGACCGGAACCACTGTCAGATCCGGTACGTCGAGCTTCGCCGCGAACGCGGTGAACTCGTCGGCGATCCGCTCGTAGACCTCCTGCGACCAGTCGACGAGGTCCATCTTGTTGACACAGAGGACCAGGTGCGGCACCCGCAGCAGAGAGCAGAGGAACGCATGCCGGCGGGACTGCTCGACGAGGCCCTTACGCGCGTCCACCAGGATCAACGCCAGGTCCGCCGTCGAAGCGCCGGTGACCATGTTGCGGGTGTACTGGATGTGGCCCGGGGTGTCGGCGATGATGAACTTGCGCCGGGGGGTGGCGAAGTACCGGTATGCCACGTCGATGGTGATGCCCTGCTCCCGCTCGGCACGCAGACCGTCGGTGAGCAACGCCAGGTTGGTGTATTCGTCACCGCGAGCAGCGCTGACCGCCTCCACGGCGGCCAACTGGTCGGTGAAGAGCGACTTGGTGTCGTAGAGCAGCCGCCCGATCAGGGTCGACTTCCCGTCGTCCACGCTGCCGGCGGTGGCGAACCGCAGCAGGTCCATCGGCCGGGCCTCCGGCCCGGCGCCGGCAACAGCCCGCGCGTCCGCGCTCGCGGCGGCCACGATCTCGGTACTCATCAGAAGTAGCCCTCCCGCTTGCGGTCCTCCATGGCGGCCTCGCTGACCCGGTCGTCACCACGGGTGGCGCCGCGCTCGGTGATCCGGGTGGCCGCCACCTCCTCGATGACCTTCTCCACGGTGTCCGCGTCGGAGCGGACCGCGGCGGTGCAGGAGGCGTCGCCGACGGTGCGGTAGCGCACCTGCGCCTTGAACCGCTCCTCACCCGCGCGGGGGCGGAAGAACTCGTTGACTGCGTAGAACATGCCGTCCCGTTCGATCACCTCGCGCTCGTGCGCGTAGTAGATCGACGGCAGCGGGATGCGTTCCCGGGCGATGTAGTGCCACACGTCCAGCTCGGTCCAGTTGGACAGCGGGAAGACCCGGATCGACTCGCCCGGGTGGTGCCGGCCGTTGTACAGCGACCACAGCTCCGGCCGCTGGTTCTTAGGGTCCCACTGACCGAACTCGTCGCGGAAGCTGAACACTCGCTCCTTCGCCCGGGCCTTCTCCTCGTCCCGGCGGGCGCCACCGAACAGCGCGTCGAAGCGGTGCTTCTCCACCGCGTCCAGCAGCACCGGTGTCTGGATCCGGTTGCGCATGCCGTCACCGGACTCCCGGACCATGCCGCTGGCCAGGGCCTCCGGCACGCTCGCCACCACGAGGTGCAACCCCAGCTCGGCGACCCGTTGGTCGCGGTATTCCAGGACCTCGGGGAAGTTGTGCCCGGTGTCGACGTGCATCACCGGGAAGGGGATGTTGGCGGGGGCGAACGCCTTCTGCGCGAGCCGCAGCATGACGATCGAGTCCTTGCCACCGGAGAAGAGCATCACCGGGCGTTCCATCTCGGCGACCACCTCGCGCATCACGAAGATGCTCTCCGCTTCCAAGGCGTCCAGGTGGGAGACCTGGTACGCCGCGGGGGTGGTCATGACACCGGCTCGATTCGCTCGCTCATCCGATTTCCAGACCTTTCCGGTCGGACATGTCAAGAAAGTGCGCTCAGGCTACCCGGAATGTTTCTGCAGCGCTGCAAGCAACCGGGTGGCGAGATCCTTGCGGCAGACCAGGAGGTCGGGCAGCCGCGGATCCGCCTCGTTGTATTTCAGCGCAGAACCGTCGATCCGGGAAGCGTGCAGTCCGGTGGCCGTCGCCACAGCGACCGGGGCCGCCGAGTCCCACTCGTACTGCCCACCTGCGTGGATGTACGCGTCCACCTCGCCGGTGACCACTGCGGCGATTTTCGCGCCGGCCGAGCCCATCGGCACCAGGTGCGCCCCGACGTCCTCGGCCAGATCGGTCAGGAAGACCGGCGGACGGCTCCGGCTCGCGGCCAGGCGGATCTTCCGCTCGCCGGCCGTCGCCGCCTCCACTGTCATCGGCGGGTACGCCGGCGGGTAGTCGGTGCCCAGCACCCGGTGCTGCGCCGGCAACCCCACGGCCCCGGCGACGAGCCCGTGCGGGCTCGGCGCGTTGCGCGCCCAGAGCGCCACGTGCACCGCCCAGTCCGAACGGCCCTCCTCGGAGAACTCCCGCGTGCCGTCCAACGGGTCGATGATCCACACCCGGTCCGCGTTCAGCCGGGACACCGCTCCGGTGTTGACCTCCGCGGCCCAGGCCAACCGCGACCCCTCGTCCTCCTCGGAGAGCACCGCGTCACCCGGACGCCACTTCGCCAACTCCGTGCGGATCAGGTCGTGCGACACCTTGTCTCCGGCCGACTTCAGCGCACCGGCGTCGGCGAAACCCATCTCCGTGCGCAGGTCGAGCAGCGCCTGCCCGGCCCGGGACGCCAACCATCGGGCGAACGCGCCATCGATCATCGGAGGACTGCTCATCTGTCCGCTCCCGTCGCCTCGCCGCGCTGCCCGCACGGGCCGATCCGCCGCGACTCGCGTCGCCGGTCGCGGCACGCTGAAAGGCGCAGACTACCGGCCCCCCGTTTCCGATTCGGGTACGCCCCGCCCGGCTCAGCCGCCGTGGTAGAGGTTCTGGGTCGGCTCCACGCCCTTGACGATCACCGACTCCACCATGTCGGCGGCCCGGTCCACCAGGAAATCCAACTCCTTGCGCTCGGCCGCGCCAAAATCCGACAGCACGTAATCCGCCGGATCCTGCCGCCCCGGCGGTCGGCCGACGCCGAACCGCACCCGGGCGTAGTCCTTGGTCCCCAACGACTTCGACATCGAGCGCAGGCCGTTGTGCCCGCCCTCGCCGCCGCCGAACTTGACCCGCACCTGGCCGAAGCCGATGTCCAGCTCGTCATGCACCGCGATCACCTGAGCGGCCGGCACCTTGTAGAACTGCGCCAGGGCAGCGACCGGCCCACCGGACAGGTTCATGTACGTCAGTGGCTTGACCAGCACCAGCTTCGGCCCACCGAACCCCAGCCGCGCCTCGGCCACCTCGGCCACCGCCCGCTTGTGCCGGCCGAAACGCGCACTCACCCGCCCGGCCAGCAGTTCGGCCACCATGAACCCGACGTTGTGCCGGTTGCCGGCATACTCCCGGCCCGGGTTGCCCAGGCCGACCACCAGCCACGGCCCCGCCTCGTCTGTCACGACCCGTCCCTTCCGACACCCAACGCAGCGACTCCCGATATGCCGACAGGCGCCCCCGGAACATCCGGGGACGCCTGTCGCACAGTACGAACCGATCAGGCCTCGGTGCGCGCCTCGGTCGTCTCGGCACCCTCGGCCGGGGCCTCGTCCGCGCCCTCGGAGCCCTCGGTGGTCTCGCCGACCTCGGCCTCGGCCTCGTCGGTGGCAACCTCGACGTCGGGCAGCGTCGCCTCGAGCTGCTCGGCGGTCGGGGCGGCGGTCACCGACGCGACGGTCAGCTCCGAGTCGGCGGCCAGCTCGACGCCGGAGGGCAGCGTGACATCGCCGGCGGTCACCTGGGTGCCCGCCTCCATGCCCTCGATCGACGCCTCGAGGTGGTCCGGAACCTTGGTGGCGTCCGCGGTCACCGACAGGGTGTCGTGGTCGTGCACGATCAGGGTGTCCCGGGCGGCCTCGCCGGTCAGCTGGACCGGGACCTCGACGGTGACCTTCTCGCCCCGGCGGACCAGGATCAGGTCGACGTGATCGAAGGTGTCGCGGATCGGGTCACGCTGGATCGCCTTCGGCAGCGCCAGCACCTGGGTGCCGTCGGTGATGTCGATCGCGAAGAGCTGGTTGGCACCGCCCTTGCGGATCGCGGCGGCGAACTCCCGCGACGGCAGCGCGATGTGCTTCGGCTTCTCGCCGTGGCCGTACAGCACGGCGGGCACCTTGCCGGCCCGGCGGGTACGGCGGGCACCACCCTTGCCGAACTCGGTACGGGGCTCGGCGCTGATCTTTACCTCGGACACGGGGAAACTCCTGATGCTTTTCGCTGCGGCGGCTTGTCGTCTAACGGTGCTGGGCGAGGGGCTCGCTGGGGCTCATGCGTCATGAACGACTGCCCGGAGCACCGCGTCGATGACGGTGCCTCCGTGCGGCGCTTTTCAGCGGCCCGCCGGGCACCCTCGCCGTGGCAACCGCACCAGTCTACCCGAGCTGTTTCCAGGGTTTCCGGCAGTCCCCGATCACGGCTCAGGACCGGCGCGTCGGTGGCGTTCCCACCAGCGTGCCGGCCCCGTTTCCACCAGTTTGACAGCCCCGCCCCCCACCGGCACGCCGAGTGGGGAAACGGGGCTCAGGCTCAGCTCAGGCCACCGAAGAGGGTGGTCACCGAGCCGTCGTCGAAGACTTCGCGGATCGCCCGCGCCAGCAGCGGCGCGATCGACAGCACGGTGAGCTTGTCCAGTTGCTTCTCCGGCGGAAGCGGCAGGGTGTTCGTCACCACGATCTCGCTGATCGAGCTGTTCTTCAGCCGCTCGGTGGCCGGGTCGGACAGCAGCGCGTGGGTGGACGCGACAACGATCTCCGCCGCGCCCGACTCCTTGAGGATGTCCGCGGCCTTGGCGATGGTGCCACCGGTGTCGATCATGTCGTCGACGATCAGGCAGACCCGCCCTTCCACCTCGCCGACGACCCGGTTCGCCACTACCTGGTTCGGCTTCATCGGGTCACGGGTCTTGTGGATGAACGCCAGCGGGCACCCGCCCAACCGGTCGGTCCACCGCTCGGCCACCCGCACCCGCCCCGAATCCGGTGCCACCACCGTCATCGGCCGGCCGGCGTACTTGTGCTCCACGTACTCGGCGAGGATGTCCATCGCGAAGAGGTGGTCCACCGGGCCGTCGAAGAAGCCCTGGATCTGCGCGGTGTGCAGGTCGACGGTGAGGATGCGGTTCGCGCCGGCGGTCTTCAGCAGGTCGGCCACCAGGCGGGCCGAGATCGGCTCCCGACCGCGGTGCTTCTTGTCCTGGCGGGCGTACGGGTAGAACGGCAGCACCACGGTGATCCGCTTGGCCGACCCCCGCTTCAGCGCGTCCACCATGATCAGGGTCTCCATGACCCAGGTGTTAACCCCGTGCGTGACGGACTGGACCACGAAGGCGTCCGAACCACGTACCGAGTCCTTGAACCGTACGAAGATCTCGCCGTTGGCGAACTCGTACGCGTCGGCGGGCGTCGGCGCGACGCCGAGCACCTCGCCGATCTCCTTGGCCAACTCCGGAAAGCCACGTCCGGAAAAGAGCATCAGGCTTTTGCGGTTTTCGGCGACGATGCTGCCCATGGGCCCGTCTGCTCCCGTTATGTCGGCGGTACCCGACCCGGTGGTGGTGGGTCGGGGACTATTCGGTTGCAGTATCTCCCGCGCCGGATGCGCCGCCCACCGTCTCGGTCGCCCCGTGGATTGCCTCACTGTGGCTTGCGGCACCAGTCGTACCGGCCGCACCCTTCGCGTCGCGGGCCCGCTGCGCCGCCTCCGCCGCGGCAGTGCCGGCGCGTCGCTTGACGACCCAGCCCTCGATGTTGCGCTGGCGAGCCCGGGCGACGCCCATCGCCCCTGCCGGCACATCGTCGACGATCACCGAACCAGCCGCCGTGTACGCCCCGTCGCCCACCTCGACCGGCGCCACGAACATGTTGTCCGCACCGGTCCGCGCGTGGCTGCCGATCACCGTGCGGTGCTTGTTGACCCCGTCGTAGTTCACGAAGACGGACGCGGCACCGATGTTGGTCTGCTCGCCGATCGTCGCGTCGCCGACGTACGTCAGGTGCGGCACCTTCGCGCCGGCACCGATCTGCGAGTTCTTCACCTCGACGAACGTGCCGACCTTCGCCTTCTCGGCCAGCTGGGCGGCCGGCCGCAGGTACGCGTACGGCCCGACGGTCGCGCCCGCTCCCACCTCGGCGCCGACGGCGTGACTGCGGATCACCGACGCGGCGGGGCCGACGATCGTGTCGATCAGGGTGACGTCCGGCCCGATCAGCGCGCCCGCGCCGATCACCGTGCCGCCGCGCAACTGGGTGTTCTGGTCGATCACCGCGTCCCGGTCCAGCGCGACCGTCACGTCGATCCAGGTGGTGGCGGGGTCGAGCAGGCTCACCCCGGTGCGCATCCACGCCTCGTTGATCCGGTCGCGCAGCAGCCGACGCAGCGTGGCCAGCTCCACCCGGTCGTTGCAGCCCAACGTCTCGACGTGGTCCACGGCGACGTGCACCGCCACCGGCTCGCCGGCGGAACGAAGCAGACCGAAGACGTCGGTCAGGTACTCCTCGCCCTGGTCGTTGTCGGTGGAGAGCTTGCCCAGCGCCTCGCGCAGCCGCACCGCGTCGAACGCGTAGATGCCGGCGTTGATCTCCCGGATCGCGCGCTGCGTCGGGTCGGCGTCGCGCTCCTCGACGATCTGCTCCAGGCACCCGTCGGCGTCCCTGACGATCCGCCCGAGGCCGGTCGGGTCGGGCACCTCGGCGGCCAGCACCGTGGCCGCGGCAGCGGCCTCCTCGTGGGCGGTCACCAGCGCGCCCACCGTCTCCGGCCGCAGCAGGGGCACGTCACCGTTGATCACCACGACGGTGCCGGCACCTTCCGGTACGGCCTCCAGCGCGATCCGTACGGCATGCCCGGTGCCGAGCTGCTCGGCCTGGAGCACCGGAGTGGCGTCCGGGGCGATCTCGGACAGGTGCGCCCGCACCTGGTCGGCGCCGTGCCCCACCACGACGACGGTGCGGTCCGCGCCCAACGGGGCGGCGGCGCTCAGCACGTGACCGAGGAGCGTCCGGCCGAGCAGGGGGTGCAGCACCTTGGGCAGTGTCGACTTCATCCGCTTGCCCTCACCGGCGGCAAGCACGACGACGGTACGGAGGTGGGGCTGGGGCACGACGTGGCTCCCGTCGGGACGGCGGACACTCTCGCGGCCATGCTAGCCGCGAGGCCCGGCACGTTCCCCTCTTACCCCCACCAGGCCCTAAAAGGGACGCAGGTGGGCAGCTCGGCCGCCAGGGTTCGAACCTGAAATACGGGTACCAAAGACCCGGGTGTTGCCAATTACACCACGGCCGATCACCGACGCGAGCACGTCGCACGAGGGATGGACACCCCGCCGCTACACCTTAGCGCCCCGGCCCTCGGGCGCCAGCGCTCATCCCACCGCACGGCGAGCGGTCGATGCCGTGAACGGACCAGGGGTGGTCGGCCCGCACCTCGGCCACCCTCGGACCGGGTCGGCCGAGTCTGCGCCACCGGCCCGTTTGACCTGCTACTTCACATAGTTAAGCGAAGGCGATTCCAAACTTCCAGATGCGATCTACGGTGCCGTAAGTTACGGTGACGTAGGCGTAACTTAGTGATCGTCACCATCCCCCTGCGAGGTCCCATGTCCACTGCTGTACTCGATCCCAACACCGCCGGATCCGGCCCCAAACCACTCACCGACGGCAGCCAGTCCCCCGGCATCCTGGCCGCCCTCTGGGCTTTCGTGGTGATCCCCTTCGTCGCTCTGCTGGTCGCCGTTCCGGTGGCGTGGGGCGGCTGGCTCGGTTGGACCGACGTGATCATCGGCCTCGTCTGGTACGTCGTCTCCGGGCTCGGCATCACCGTCGGCTTCCACCGCTACTTCACCCACGGCTCGTTCAAGGCCAAGCGGTGGCTGCGGGTGACTCTGGCGGTCGCGGGTTCGCTGGCGGTACAGGGCGAGATCATTCAGTGGGTCGCCGACCACCGGCGCCACCACGCGTTCTCCGACCTGGAGGGTGACCCGCACTCGCCGTGGCGCTTCGGCACCAGCTTCTGGGCGTTGACCCGGGGCCTGTTCCACGCACACGTGGGCTGGCTCTTCCGCCGGGAGCTGTCCAACCGCGGGCGTTTCGCACCGGACCTCATCGCCGACCGGGACATCAGCCGGGTCGACCGACTCTTCCCCGCGCTGGTGGCCATCTCGCTGCTCGGCCCGGCGCTGATCGGCGGCCTGGTGACCTGGTCCTGGCAGGGCGCGCTGACCGCGTTCTTCTGGGCCGGGCTGGTCCGGATCGGCCTCCTGCACCACGTCACCTGGGCGATCAACTCGGTGTGCCACGTCTACGGTGAGCGTCCGTTCGCGATGCGCCAGGGCGACCGCGCGTCGAACTTCTGGCCGCTGGCGATCCTGTCGTTCGGCGAGAGCTGGCACAACCTGCACCACGCCGACCCGACCAGCGCCCGGCACGGCGTGTTGCGCGGTCAGGTGGACATCTCCGCCCGGGTGATCTGGTTGTTCGAGAAGACCGGCGCGGCAACACAGGTGCGCTGGCCAAAGCCCGAGCGCCTCGCCGCCAAGCTGGTGAAGCCGGTCGCACCCCGCTGAAACCGGGCGGTGCACGAGGATGCCGCCTGGCAGGATGGCCGGGTGACCGAGCCATGCGGGGGCACCAGGCGGCTCGGTGGGCGGGAGCCGAGCCCGATCCGGGTACGGTCGAACGGCGCGTCAGGGCGGTCGAACCGCCCGACAGTTAGGCGACGACGTGAACGGGCACAGCGGAGGAACCATTCCACGGCAGGGCGTCACCGAGCGCCAGCGAGGCGGCGACATGCCTGAGGTCAGCGACGAGGCGGCGGCAGCTGTCGGCGGCCGACGGGCGACGCCGACGGCGGCACCGAAAGCCAAACCTCCCTCCCGGATCCGCATGTCGGCGGCCCAACGCCGGGAACAGTTGATCGCGACCGGCCGGCAACTCTTCGCGGAACGCGGTTTCGACGCCACCTCCATCGAGGAGGTGGCGGCCCGCGCCAAGGTCTCCAAGCCGGTGGTGTACGAGCACTTCGGTGGCAAGGAAGGGCTCTACGCGGTGGTGGTGGACCGGGAGGTCCGGGCCCTGCTCGACCGGATCACCACGGCGTTGACCGCCGGGCATCCGCGGGAGCTCCTGGAACAGGCGGCGCTCGCCCTGCTGACCTACATCGAGGAGGAGACCAGCGGTTTCCGGGTGCTGGTCCGCGAGTCGCCGCTGATGTCCGGCACGGCCACCTTCAGCAGCGTCATGAACGACGTGGCGCACCAGGTCGAGCACATCCTGGGCGCCGAGTACAAGAGCCGCGGGTACGACCCGAAGCTCGCCGAGCTGTACTCGCAGGCGCTTGTCGGCATGGTGGCGTTGACCGGTCGCTGGTGGTTGGAGGTGCGTAAGCCGCGCAAGGAGACGGTGGCGGCGCACCTCGTCAACCTGGCCTGGAACGGGTTGTCGCACCTGGAGGCCAAGCCGACGCTGATCACCGCGCGGCGCAACTGACCCCGATCAGCGGCGGTGCACGTCGGCCACCGGGTGCTTACGGTGCTCCAACTCCGCCTCGGCGGATTCCGGTGGGCCGACCTTGTCGTAGAGGCCGGTGCCGAGCAGGATCAGGCCGAACAGCATCGACACGATCACTGTCGACATCGAGAAGTTGAGAAAGTTCCCTCCGGTCTGCAGCACCGACATCATCAGGATGCTGGTCACCAGGAACACCACGCCCGCCGTGAGGTTCATGTAGTGGCCGAGGTTGGTACGCCGCGAGGCCCCGATGATCAGAACGACCCCGAAGACCACCGAGGCCAGTGAGAAGGCCAGGTTGGTCCGGAGCCCGAGGGCCCAGGTGCTGTTACGGGCGAAGAGCGGATCCCCGATCGTCTCGGCGACGCCCCACACGCCGAAGACCAGGATGTAGACGCCGATCAGCCCGGAGAGGACCCGGTAGAGCGGCCGTGCCGGATGGTTGACCGGAAAATGCGGCATACCCAGACCCCCTGAAGTGACCGTTTCAGGGGAATTGTCGCCCAGGGTAGACCCAACTGTCCGAAGAACCCCGATGCCGGAAGCGTCCGCCGAATGGCTGGACCAGGTCAGGTTTTCCGCCGGAGCCCGAGCTGCGCAGGGATCAAGCCTGACCGCCCGGAGCAGCTCGGGCTCCGGCGGAAAACCCTAGACCGCAACCCAAGAAGATCAGAGAACGAGACGAGCCTTCTGGAACGCCTCCGCCTCATCATCCGTGCCGACCTTGCCGTACATGCCGACCATGAGCAGCACCAGGGCTGCCGTCATCACCACGACCACAGTGGTGATGCTGAAGTTGAAGATGTTGGCGTCGGTCCGGATGAACGCGAGACCGGCCAGGCTGACCACCATGAGGCCGTACGCCAGCCACTGGTTGATCGCCACGTCGATGTTGCGGCCGAGCGCGGTGCCGACCAGCACGACGACCCCGACCAGCACGCTGAACAGCGAGAAGCCGAGGTTGGTGCCCTGACCGAGGACCCGGGTGTCGTCCTGGGCGAGGATCTCGTTGCCGGTGCTGGCGATGATGCCGAGCACCCCGAAGACGACCAGGTACAGACCGGTCAGCCCGCCGATCGCCCGGTAGATCGGCCGCGCGGGGTGGTTGACGGGGGTGTGTGCCATGTCTGTGTCTCCAACGCCGTGGGGTAGGTGTCGCCGACGATTGTCTCGCATGTGGTGGTGTGACGCCGCACACGGGGGCCGGGCCGGCGCGCCCGGCCGGTCAGCTCTCGGGCAGGTCCTCGGCGAGGGTCATCCAGCTCTCCTCGATTCGCTCCCGTTCGGCGCGCAGATCCTTCAGCTGGGTGTCCAACTCGGCGACCCGGGCGTAGTCGGTGGCGTCCGCGGCGAGCTGATCGAGCAGCGTGGTCTCGCGCTGGTCGAGCTTGCTGAGCTGCCGCTCCAGCCGGGTCAGTTCCTTGCGGGCCTGCCGGACCTCGGCGGCGGTCATGCCGCCTCCCGAGGGAGCACCGGGTGCGGAGGTCGAGGTCACGCCCGCCCGGGGAGAGCCGGCCCGCTCGGCGGTCCGCGCGAGGTACTCGTCCACACCGCCCGGCAGGTGCACCAGTCGACCGTCGCCGAACATTCCGTACGCCGTGTCGGTGACCCGCTCGATCAGGTAGCGGTCGTGGCTGGCCACGATGATCGTGCCGGGCCACGAGTCGAGCAGGTCCTCCAGCGAGGCGAGGGTGTCCGTGTCCAGGTCGTTGGTGGGCTCGTCGAAGAGCAGCACGTTGGGCTCGCCGGCCAGCAGCCGCAGCATCTGCAACCGGCGGCGCTCCCCACCGGAGAGATCACTGACCGGCGTCCAGAGCCTGCGGTCGTCGAAGCCGAACACCTCAGCGAGCTGCGAAGCGGAGACCTCCCGGTCGCCGAGCTGAACCCGGCGGGCGACATCCTCCACCGCCTCCAGCACCCGCAGGTGCCCGGGCAGCTCGGTGAGCTCCTGGGAGAGGAAAGCGGGCCGCACCGTGGCGCCGGTGCCGAGGCGACCGCCGTCGGGGCGGGTGATGCCGGCGAGCATCCGCAGCAGCGTGGTCTTGCCGGCGCCGTTGGCACCGAGGATGGCGATCCGGTCGCCGGGGCCGACGAGCCAGGAGGTGTCGCGCAGGATCTCCTTCGGGCCGGCGTGCAGCTCGACGTTCTCCAGCTCGTACACCTGCTTGCCCAGGCGGGAAACCGCCATCCGCTGCAACGACATGGTGTCGCGCGCCGGGGGCACGTCGGCGATCAACGCGTTCGCGGCGTCGATGCGGAACTGCGGCTTGGAGGTCCGCGCGGGCGGGCCACGGCGCAGCCAGGCGATCTCCTTGCGGAGCAGGTTCTGCCGGCGGGCCTCGGTGGCGGCGGCGACCCGCTCGCGCTCCGCGCGGGCGAGGGTCCAGGCGGCGAAGCCACCCTCGTAGGCGCGGACGGTCTGGTCGGCGACCTCCCAGGTGTTGGTGCAGACCGCGTCCAGGAACCACCGGTCGTGGGTGACCACGACGAGGGCGCCCTTGCGGCCGACCAGGTGCCGGGCCAGCCAGTCGACCCCGCCGACGTCCAGGTGGTTGGTGGGCTCGTCGAGGATGAGCAGGTCGGAGTCGCGCACGAGCAGCGCGGCGAGCGCCACCCGGCGGCGTTCGCCACCGGACATCGGGCCGACCGGCTGGTCGAGGCCGAGGTGCGGCATGCCGAGGCCGTCGAGGATGGCCCGCACCCCGGAGTCGCCGGCCCACTCGTGCTCGGCGCCCATGCCCTCGGCGAGCCAGGCGGTGCCGAGCACCACGTCCCGGACGGTCGCCTCGGGGGCGAGGGTGAGCTGCTGCGGCAGCCAGAGCACACGCAGGTCACGGCGGTGGGTCACCCGACCGTCGTCGGGGTCCTCCTGCTTGGTGAGCAGCCGCAGCAGGGTGGACTTGCCGGCGCCGTTGAGGCCGACCACGCCGATCCGGTCGGCGTCGTCCAGGCCGAGCGAGACGTCCGTGAGCAGCCGCCCGGCGGCGCCGTACCCCTTGGACACCCGGTCCAGATTGACGATGTTCGCCACGTTCCACCCTTCATGATCAAGGCGTCCCGGTGCCGGCGGGCACCTGGACGCCTGTCCCAAGGGTACGCGGAAGCCCCGAACGCCCGCGCCGCGCGCCGGCAGCTCCGGTGGAACGGGTCGTCAGCCGACGCGGGCGCCGGCTACCGGACCGTGCGCGACCCGCGCCTCCCGGCAGACACCCGCGGCGGCCAGCTCGGCGGCGATCCGCTCCGCGTCGGCTGCGGTGGCGGCGAGAAACACGCAGGTCGGACCGGAGCCGGAGACGATGCCGGTGAGCGCGCCGGCCGCCTCGCCAGCCTTCAGAGTGTCGGCCAGCGCCGGGCGCATGGCCAGGGCGGCGTCCTGGAGGTCGTTGCCGAGCGTACGGGCGAGCACGCGGGGGTCACGCTGGCGCAGCGCGCCCAGCAGCGCGTCGGTGCTGCCCAGCGGGGTACCGGCGGCACCGGAGTCGCGGAGCCGATCCAGCTCCCGGTAGGCGGCCGGGGTGGAGAGGCCGACATCGGCGATCGCCACCACCCAGTGCCAGGAGGTGGCGCGGGCCAGCACGGGGCTGACCGCCTCGCCCCGGCCGGTGCCCAGCGCGGTGCCACCGTAGATCAGGAACGGCACGTCCGAGCCGAGGTCGGCGGCGATGCCGGCCAGCTCGTCGCGGGACAGCCCGGTGCCCCAGAGCGCGTCGCAGGCCACCAGCGCGGCGGCCGCGTCGGCGCTGCCGCCGGCCAACCCACCGGCGAGCGGGATCTGCTTGCGCAGGTGCAGGCGGGCGTGCGGCAGCACACCCGCGTACCCGGCGAGGGCGTGCGCGGCACGGATCACCAGGTTGGTGTCGTCCAGGGCCAGCTCGCCGGTGCCCTCACCCTCCATGGTCAGGGCGAGGGTGTCGCCCCGGCGGGCCGTCAGCTCGTCGTAGATCGAGATGGCGTGGTAGACGGTGTTCAGCTCGTGGTAGCCATCCCGGCGCAGCGGGCCCACCCCGAGGTGCAGGTTGATCTTCGCGGGCACCCGTACCCGCACCGGGCCGATGGCTCCGCGTCGCTCGTCGTCGTCCGGTCGCCAGGCCTCGGTCACGGGGTGATGTCCCGCACGGGCAGGCGGATGTCGAACGGCTTGGCCACGATCAGCTCCTCAGCGTCCTGGGCGGGCACGGCGTCAGCCTACTTCCCGGCCGGCGTACCGGCCGGGGCCGACGCGGCGATGGCGGCGAACTGCTCGACGGTCAGTGACTCCCCACGGGCGCCGGGGTCGACGCCGGCGGCGGTGAGCGCCGCGGCGGCCCGGTCCGCACCACCGGCCCAGCCCGCCAACGCGGCGCGCAGCGTCTTGCGCCGCTGCGCGAACGCGGCGTCCACCACGGCGAAGACCCGCTCCCTCGGTACGTCGATGCGGGGCGGCTCGTGGCAGGTGAAGGCGACCAGGCCGGAGTCGACGTTGGGCACCGGCCAGAACACGTTCGGCGGCACCTTGCCGGCGCTCCGGGCCTGGGCGTACCAGGCGAGTTTCACCGACGGGATGCCGTACACCTTGGAGCCGGGACCGGCGACGAGCCGGTCGGCGACCTCCTTCTGCACCATCACCAGGCCGTGGCGCAGGGTGGGCAGCACGGCGAGCAGGTGCAGCACGACTGGCACGGCGACGTTGTAGGGCAGGTTCGCCACAAGCGCCGTCGGTGCCGGGTCGCCCAGCTCGGCGGCGGCGATACGCAGCGCGTCCGCGCGGTGCACGGTGAGCCGGGCGGCATCGCCCTCGGCGTGCCGCGCGACGGTCTCCGGCAGCGCCCCGGCGAGCACCGGGTCGATCTCCACGGCGTGCACGTGCCCGGCGACCGGCAGCAGCCCCAGGGTCAGCGAGCCGAGCCCGGGCCCCACCTCCAGGGCCACGTCGTCGGGGGTGAGGCCGGCGGCGGTCACGATCCGACGCACCGTGTTCGGGTCGTGCACGAAGTTCTGGCCCAGCTTCTTGGTGGGCGCGACGCCCAACCGGGCGGCGAGTTCCCGGATCTCCGCCGGGCCGAGCAGGCTCACCACGGGCCGAAGGCCCGCTCGCCGGTGGCGGAGATGGCCGCGCACAGCTCGTCCAGGTCGCTGCCGGTGGTCGCGGCGAGCGCGCGGACGGTGAGCGGAATCAGGTACGACGCGTTCGGCCGGCCGCGGTACGGCATCGGGGTGAGGTACGGGGCGTCGGTCTCCACCAGCATCTGATCCAGCGGGGTGAGCGCGGCGGCCTCGCGTAGCGCCGTCGCGCTGCCGAAGGTGACGGTGCCGGCGAAGCTCAGCAGGTAGCCGCGGCGGACGCACTCGCTGGCGAAGTCGGCGTCGCCGGAGAAGCAGTGCAGCACCACCCGGTCGGGAGCACCCTCGTCCTCGAGGATGCGCAGCACGTCGGCGTGCGCGTCACGGTCATGGATGACGAGCGTCTTGTCGTACCGCTTGGCGATGGCGATGTGCGCCCGGAAACTGTGCTCCTGCGCGGCACGTCCCTCGTCGCCGGTCCGGAAGAAGTCCATTCCGGTCTCGCCGATCCCCCGGACCCGGTCGCGGGCGGCGAGTGACTCGATCTCCCGCAGCGCCTCGTCGAGGTCGCCGAGCCGGGGTGCCTCGTTGGGGTGCAGCGCCACGGTGGCCAGCACCGCGGGGTACTCGTCGGCGGTGTCCGCGCCCCACCGGGACGAGGCGACGTCCACGCCCACCTGGACCAGCCGGTCCACGCCGACCTTCGTGGCCAACGCGATGGCCACGGCGACCGGGTCGTCGGCCGGCCCGCCGCCGGGCACACCGGCCTCGCTGACCGTGATGTCCAGGTGGGTGTGGCTGTCCAGCACCGCCCGGGGCAACGACTCGGGGGCGGGCGGAAACTCTCCGGCCCGCCGGGCGGCACGCTCGCGGCGGGATTCAGTGGGCTCGCTCATCAGCGACAGCATCACACACCGGGCCTGTCCATCTGCCCGCCACCCGACGTTCACCCCGACTACGCCGCGCGACTCTACGGTCGCTCACGAGCGGACGCGACAGCGTGCGGACCTCATCCCACCGAGCAGCGAGGCGACGGCATGAGCGTCACTCCCCAGGCCGGTGGCAGCGCCGGCGAACGGACCGGACTGAACGTGGCGTTCGGTGGCGGCGTGTACCCGGCGGAGGAGATCGCCCGGGGCGCCGCGTACGAGTTGTTCAGCGCCGACGAGGTGGCCGGCTTCGAGTGGGCACCCCGCCCGGGTAGCGCCCTGCCGTGGCACCGGTTCGTGCACGTCACCGAGGTGACAGCCGTGCACGGGCTGACGGAGCCGGCCGACGAGCCGGAGACGCCGCTGCTGATGCCCGCTCACCGCGAGCGGGGTTGGGCGTACCTGCACCAGCTCAGCCAGCAACCGGCGGCAGCGAACGACCCGATGCTGGTGGCCGCGCGCGCGTCGGCGGTGGTCCGGCGGGGCACCCGGATGATGAAGGTGCTCTCGGCCCAGCAGCTCGCCGGCTACGTACGGGGCTGGCTGCCGCACGGCTTCTGCTACCGCGAGCACGATGTGGCGCACCTGCGTACGCCGGCGGCGACGACGGTGCTGCGTACGGACGGTGACGCTGGCCGGGACGGCACGGACGTGACGTACGCGCTGCGCTGGCGCGCGTCCGACCCGGGCGACTACGACGTGCCGGTGGGCCCGGCACACCGTGGTCTGACCGCGCTGGCCGCCCGGGACCGGCTCGGTGCCCCGGTGCTCGGCACCGGCTTCGTGCCCAGCAACGGTCAGCTCATCCCGGAGTTCGTCACCCGGGACTTCGCCGATCTGCCGATGCCGGCGAACGCCGCCCTCATCGCGTACCCGGCGGAGGGGATGGAGGTGGTGCTCTACACCTACCAGGCCGAGCAGCGCGGGTGGCTGCGGATGGTGGGCCCGCAGTGGCGGCACCTGCTGGCCGCGGTGCCGGGGCTCTCCCCGGACCAGGAGTACGTGCCGAACGCCGAGGTCCCCCGCTCCACCCAGCTGGTCGGCATGTACGGCGACAGCGAGTACGAGGCGGTCGCCGACCTGCCCGGCGGGTTCCGGGTGCTGGCGATGACCCGGGCGGCCCGTTACCCGGTCGACGCGGTGGCCCGCCGGCTCCGGTTCGCCCAGTGGCGGGGGGTGCCGTGCCTGGTGCTGCGGGAGGAGGCCGGCTGGCTGCGGGTGCGCCTGCGCTACCCGAACCCGGACACCGTCGTCACGACCGGCGCGCAGTGCCAGGAACGCGGCGTCTACGAGGCCTGGGCGCCGGGCGCCGAGGTGACCGACGACCAGGTGATGGACACCCGGTACGCGATGTGACGGCGCGCGGCGGCGGTGCACCCGCCACCACGCGCCGTGCGGTCAGTCGGCGAGCCGGGCCAGTTCCTCGTCGACGATCGACGGGTCGAGCTTGCGGAACACCGGCTTCGGGGCGGCCAGCGGACGGCCCGCCTCGATCGACACCGACTCCCAGCGCGCGCCGACGGTGTAGTCCCCGGTCAGCACCGGGTACGCCGGGCCGCCGTCCAGGTCGTCGACCTGCTCGATCACCGGCATCGGCGCGTGCACCCCGGTGCCCCCGAGCAGCTCGTGCACCTGCTGGGCGGAGTGCGGCAGGAACGGGGTGAGCAGCGTGTTGGCATCGCTGATCACCTGAAGGGCGACGTGCAGGATGGTGCCCATCCGGGGCTTGTCCGCCTCGTCCTTGAGCTTCCAGGGCGCCTGCTCGGAGAGGTACCTGTTGGCCTCGGCGACCACCTTCATGGCCTCACCGATCGCCTGCTTCTGCCGGTGCCGGCCGATCAGGTCGCCGACGGTGGTGAACCCGGTCCGGGCGACGGCGAGCAGCGCCTCGTCGGCCTCGGTGAGCCCGGCCGGGTCGACCGGCGGGATCGTCCCGAAGTTCTTCGCGGCCATCGAGACGCACCGGTTGACCAGGTTGCCCCAACCGGCGACCAACTCGTCGTTGTTGCGGCGCAGGAACTCGGCCCAGGTGAAGTCGGTGTCGTTGCTCTCCGGGCCGGCGGCGGCGATGAAGTAGCGCAGCGCGTCGGCGTCGTAGCGCTCCAGGAAGTCGCGAACGTAGATGACCACCTTGCGGGACGAGGAGAACTTGCGCCCCTCCATGGTCAGGTACTCGCTCGAAACCACCTCGGTGGGCAGGTTGAGCCGACCCAGCTCGCCCGGCTCACCGTCGCGGGAGCCCTCGCCGGAGTAGCCGGAGAGCAGCGCCGGCCAGATCACCGAGTGGAAGACGATGTTGTCCTTGCCCATGAAGTAGTAGGACCGGGCGTCCTTGCCCGCGCCGTCGGCGGACCAGTACTTCCGCCACGCGTCCGGGTCGCCGGAGCGACGGGCCCATTCGATCGAGGCGGACAGGTAGCCGATCACCGCGTCGAACCACACGTAGATCCGCTTGTCCGACCGGTCGCGCCAGCCGTCGAGCGGAATCGGTACGCCCCACTCCAGGTCACGGGTGATCGCCCGGGGCTGGAGGTCGTCGAGCAGGTTGCGGGAGAACCGCAGCACGTTGGGCCGCCACCCCTCGCGGGTGTCCAGCCACTGCCGCAGCACCTCGGCCAGGGCCGGCAGGTCCAGGAAGAAGTGCTCGGTCTCGACGAACTTCGGAGTCTCTCCGTTGATCCGCGACTTCGGGTTGATCAGGTCGATCGGATCGAGTTGGTTGCCGCAGTTGTCGCACTGGTCACCGCGGGCGCTGTCGTACCCGCAGATCGGGCAGGTGCCCTCGATGTAGCGGTCGGGCAGGGTGCGCCCGGTGGACGGGGAGATCGCGCCCATCGTGGTCTTCGGCACGATGTAGCCGTTGCGGTACATCCCCTCGAACAACTCCTGCACCACCGCGTAGTGGTTGCGGGTGGTGGTGCGGGTGAACAGGTCGTACGAGAGACCGAGGCCGTGCAGGTCCTCGACGATCACCCTGTTGTACCGGTCGGCCAGTTCGCGCGGGGTCACCCCGTCGGCGTCGGCCTGCACCTGGATCGGGGTGCCGTGCTCGTCGGTGCCGGAGACCATGAGCACGTCGTGGCCGGCCATCCGCATGTACCGGGCGAAGACGTCGGAGGGAACGCCGAAACCGGAGACGTGGCCGATGTGGCGGGGGCCGTTGGCGTAGGGCCAGGCCACTGCCGCGAGAACGTGACTCATGAGCAGTGAGCCTAGTGACCCGTCCGGGGCGTTCGCGAACCAATAGGGGGTGCCCGACCGGCGGACCGGGCCGACCACCTCGCCCGTTGGTCCGATTTGTCGTCGACACGCGGCTCACCTGCCCGTTTCACCTCCTGGTGCGGTGTGCAATGAACGTCGTGACGGGCAGAGGAGCGGCGCGGGACCACGAGGACCCTCCCACCGGGTCGGCGGTCGGCGACGACCCGGGGCCCGGGCCGGCCGCGTCCCGGGTCGCCGGGGTCGCGCCGCAGCCCCGGCTCGTGTCCAGCGCCGACCCGGGTGCGCTGCGGCCCACCCCGGCGGGCAGGTCCGCCGCAGCGGCCCGCCCCGCGCCGGCGGCGCCGTCACCCACACCGACTCGTCCGACCCCGGGGGCACCCGTACCCAGCCCGGCCCGGCCCGGCTCGTCGGGCCCGCCGGCCGACTCGGCGCCGGCCGGCGCCGAGCCCGTCGAGGTGGAGCCGACCACCGGCGCGCCGGTGGACGCGGTGCCGCGTCGGGTGCCGGTCCGGCAGCAGGGCCGCCGGCAGCGCGGCCATGGTCCCGACGGCGACCCGCCGGAGGACGACGGTGGCGCTTTCTGGGCGCCGATCGAGCAGGTGCACTGGGACGGCACCCCGATTCGCAAGGACGCGGCACCGGCGCGGTTCCGCGGCTTCCGGCTGGCGCGGCGCCGGGCACCTCACCGCACGCCACTGCCGCCGGACCCGCTGCCCGGGCTCGCCGCGCTGGTGGTGCTGAGCCTGGTCGCGGCCTTCTTCGCCTGGGTCAGCGCCGGCCCGTTCTGGCTAGCGGTCGGGCACGCCCGGACCGGCACCGTGGTGATCGACGGCTGCTCCGGCGACGGTCTCACCCTGCGCTGCCGGGGGATCTTCACGGCCGAGGACGGGCGGTTCATCACCCATGGTGTCCGGGTCAGTGGCGTGCCCGCCGAGGGGAGCACGGCCGGCACCGCGCTGCCGGCACGGATGACCGGCCCGGGCAGCGGTACCGCGTACGCGGACGTCGGCGTGGGCCGGCACCTGCGGTGGCTGCCCGGTCTGCTGGTGGTGCTGGCCTGCGCCGCCGGCATCGTCCGGTTGACCGGGTCGGCCCGGCTGCCCGGTCGCCGGCACCGCCGCTGGGCCGTGGCCGCCGCCGTCGCCGGCCCCACACTGATCACCGTCGGCTTCCTGATCGCCGCGTGGTGACCCGGTCGTCCGGCGAGCCGGACCACCTCGATCAGCTGTGCACGATCGTGTAGACGTCCCGGCGGCGCAGCGCGTACTCGGTGGCGACGTCGGTGATGGCGTCCCGGCGGGACCGGCCGGCGGCCTCCCGCTCGGCGACGGCGGCGCGAAGGGTGTCGTCGTCGGGGCGTTCGGCAGCGGTCACCGGGGCTCCGGCCACCACCAGGGTGATCTCTCCACGCGGGTCCCCCTCCGTGGCCCAAAGGGCAAGCTCGCCGAGGGGGCGGCGGAGCACCTCCTCGTAGGTCTTGGTGAGTTCGCGGCAGAGCGCGGCCGGCCGGTCCGCCCCGAACGTGTCGGCCAGGTCGGTGAGCGTCGCCCCGATCCGGTGCGGGGCCTCGAAGAAGACCAGGGTGCGCTCCTCGGCGGCGAGGGCGCGCAACCGGGACCGACGGCCACCGGGGGTGCGCGGCAGGAAGCCCTCGAAGCAGAACCTGTCGCAGGGCAGCCCGGAGACGGCCAGCGCTGTGGTGACAGCGCTGGGCCCGGGGGCGACGGTGACCGGCGCACCGACATCCAACGTGGCACGGACCAGCCGGTAGCCGGGGTCGGAGACGCTGGGCATCCCGCCGTCGGTGACCAGCGCCACCACGTACCCGCTGAGGATGACCTCGACCAGTTCGGGGGTGCGCCGCTCCTCGTTGCCCTCGAAGTAGGAGACGATTCGACCGCCGACGGTGAGGTCGAGATCGCGGGCCAGCCGGGTGAGCCGTCGGGTGTCCTCGGCGGCGACCACGTCGGCACTGATCAGCACCTCCCGGAGTCGGGCCGAGGCGTCGGCGGGGTTGCCGAGCGGGGCACCGAGCAGAATCAGGCGCCCAACTTCGGACATTTCACCCACGAATTCGTCTCCTTCATTGCAGGGAATACCGGTATCAGGGACGACGGGCGCCACCGGACACCTTGGCAGCCTACGATCGCCGGGTGACGAGTGCGTCGACAGCGCAGACCCCGAGCGCCGATCCGGACAAGATGATCCAGGCGACGGGCGAGCCCAGTGCCCCCCAGGAGCCGACGGCACCGAGCGCCGAGGGCGGCGGGGTGGTCGCCGTGGTCCGGCGACGGTTCGCCACCGTCGACACTCAGGCGGACAGGTTCTCCTGGCTGGCCACAGCAGTGGTGGTGGCCATCGCGGCGATCGTGCGCTTCGTCGGGCTGTCCAGCCCGAAGGGCAAGATCTTCGACGAGACGTACTACGCCAAGGACGCCTACGGCCTGATCTCCCGTGGCGTGGAGTGGAACTACAAGGACAACGTCCCGTCGTACGTGGTGCACCCCCCGCTGGGCAAGTGGTTGATCGGCGTCGGCGAGTGGGCCTTCGGCTACCAGGACGCGGATTCGAAGGTCTCCGTTCCCGGTCACCTGATGACCACCGCACCGGAGTTCGGCTGGCGATTCTCGGCGGCGGTGCTCGGCACGCTGTCGGTGCTGCTGCTGGTCCGCATCGGTCGGCGGATGTTCCGCTCGACGGTGCTCGGCTGCGCGGCCGGCCTGCTGCTCGCCCTGGACGGCTTCCACCTGGTGCTGTCCCGGGCGGCCCTGCTCGACATCTTCCTGCTGTTCTTCGTGCTGGCGGCGTTCGGCGCACTGGTCCTCGATCGGGACGCCCGCCGTCGACGCTGGGCACGGGCCCTGGACGACGGGCTCGATCCGAGCCAGCCGGGGCGGGCCGGGCGCCCGCCGACCGGTTGGCGCACCTGGCCGTGGTGGCGGCTGGCGGCCGGGGTGCTGATCGGCTGCGCCTGCGCGGTGAAGTGGAGCGCCCTGTACTTCGTGCCGGCCTTCGCGCTGCTGGTGCTCTTCTGGGAGGTCGGCGTCCGCCGCTCGGCGGGGGTCCGCCGGCCCTGGCGGGACGCGCTCGTCGACGAGCTGCCCTGGCTGGTGCTCGCCGGCGTGCTGATGGTGGGCACCTACCTCGCCACCTGGTCGGGCTGGCTGCTCACCGACGACGGTTACTACCGGCTCGCGTCGGCCTACCCGAGCGCACCCCTCAGCGATCGCCCGTTCATCGGCCCGCTGATCAACCTCTTCGAATACCACCGCGCGGCGTACGGCTTCCACGCCCAGCTTGATGACGCGCACAAGTACCAGTCGTGGCCGTGGCAGTGGCTGCTGTTGGGCCGGCCGGTGGCGTTCCACTACGCCGGCGACGGCGTCTGCGGCGCGGCGAGCTGCGCTTCGGAGATTCTGCTGCTCGGCACCCCGCTGCTCTGGTGGTCGTTCCTGCCGGCTCTGGTGGCGCTGGCCTGGCTGGGTGTGGCCCGTCGGGACTGGCGGGCCGGCGCGATCCTGCTCACCGTGGCCGCGGGGCTGCTGCCGTGGTTCTGGTTCGCTCTCGACGGCCGGACGATGTTCTCGTTCTATGCCGCGCCGGCGGTGCCGTTCCTGGTGCTGGCCGTGGTGTATGTGCTGGGCGCGCTGATCGCGCCCGCCGGGGGTGACGTGGGTACGGTGACGCCGCTGGTGCCCGGTGACCCGGCTTATGAGCGCCGACTGGTGGGCAGCATCGCGGCGGGGGCGTACGTGCTGCTGGTGGCGCTCTGCTTCGCGTACTTCTATCCGATTTTTGTCGGCCGGGTGATTCCGTACTCGGACTGGCTGTCCCGGATGTGGCTCGACGGTCGGTGGATATAAGCATCGACAGGCGACGCGCCGCACAGCGCGACGGAAGAAGGGCCCGCACGCCGAAGCGTGCGGGCCCTTCTTGACAAAGACGCGCGCCCCGATCGCCTGCCACGGGGGAAGCGGGCGATTGGGGCGCGCATGAAGAGCTTAACCACCGCGCACCACCGGCACAACGGGTCGACTTGGGTCAGATTTCCGACGGAGGCTGGCCGAGCCGACCCCTTCCCTCTCAGAGTTGACCGAGGGTGACCCGGCATGGACCCTGAGCGCGGGTGCCGCCGATCAGAGGCGAACCCCGACGTGGGTGGCGTCGCCGTTTCCGCGCGCCCGCACCCAAACGATCATCCAAAGTGGATCTCACTACACTGCGGGTCGTGATCAACTTCAGACGATCGACGGCGGTCCTTCTCGGACTGTTGGCGACCACCGCGCTGACCGGCCCGGCACAGGCCGACGAGGAGCCGGCGCCCGAGCCGCCCCGGGTCGAGCTGGTGCTCGACGTCAGCGGGTCGATGCGCGCCGCCGACATCGACGGACGCACCCGGATCTCGGTCGCCCAGCAGGCATTCAATGAAGTGGTTGACGCGCTGCCCGAGGAGACACAGCTCGGCATCCGGGTGCTCGGCGCGACCTACCGCGGCAAGGACAAGAAGGTCGGTTGCCAGGACACCCAGCAGATCGTGCCGGTCGGGCCGGTGAACCGGTCCGCCGCCAAGGCGGCGGTGGCGACACTTCGGCCGACCGGGTTCACTCCGGTCGGGCTTGCGCTGCGCTCCGCCGCGCAGGACCTGGGCGCCGGGGCCACCACCCGGCGGATCGTGCTGATCACCGACGGCGAGGACACCTGCGCTCCGCCGGACCCGTGCGAGGTGGCCCGGGAACTGGCCGCCCAGGGCACCAGCCTGGTCGTCGACACCCTCGGCCTGGCCCCCGACGACAAGGTTCGCCGACAACTGCTCTGCATCGCCAGCGCCACCGGCGGGACCTACACCGCCGCGCAGAGCGCCGAGGAGCTGACCGACCGGATCAAACAGCTCGTCGAGCGGGCCGGAGACACGCACACCCGGGCCCCGACAGTTGTCGGCGGCACGAGCGCGTGCGACTCGGCGCCACTGCTCGCCCCCGGCGTCTACGCCGACCGGGAGGCGTTCTCCGAGCATCGCTACTACCGGGTGCCGATCCGCCCCGGGCAGGAGCTGCGAGCTTCGGTGAGCATGGCGCTGGACCGGGCCGTCAACCGGGACTACGGGGTGCTGCTGCGGGCCACCGCGGCCGACGGCCGGGAACTCGTCCGCGGCGCGGACGCCGGCAGCGGGCGGGCCGACGTGCTCTCCGCCGGGCTGCGCTGGTCGGCCACCGCCGACGACGAGGATGCCGCCGAGACCGAGCAGAGCGCCGCGCCGGTCATCGAACCCACCACCGTCTGCCTGGTGGTCAGCAATTCGTTCGCCCCGCGTCCCGGCACCGCGGCCACCCCCGGCATGCCGGTGGAGTTGACCATCGACGTGGTCGCCGCCGCACCCGCACCGGACGGACCGGACCTCGGCCGGGGCTGGGTGCTGCTCGCGCTGCTCACCATCGCCGGTCTGCTCACCGGTCTGCTCGCCGGTCTGCTCACCCGCTGGTGGGTCGCCACCTGGAGGGAGAACTGATGCGTACCGCACTGTTCCGGTCGATGGCGGCGCTGCTCGCCGCCGGCACGGCCGCTCTGCTCCCCACTGCGGCCGCCGCCGCACCAACCCCCTCCCCGGGTGCCACGCCGGTGAACCGTGCCGGCACGTCGTTCCTCACCGCCACCCCGATCACCGCCGGACAACCGGTACGGGTGGATGCCTCGATCGGCGATCACCTCTACTGGTCGTTCCCGGCGACGGCCGGCCAGGTGCACGAGATCAGCGCCACCGTCACCTTCCCGAAGGGACGCAGCGGCGCCTCCACCTGGACGATGGACGTCTTCGACGGGCTGCGCCGACGCCAGGCGTGCACGGCGGGGGCCCAGACCCCGACAGTGGACGCGAAGGCGTCGAACGTGGTGCTGGGTTGCACGCTGCGCGAGGTGCGGCCGTGGGCGGAGCCCTGGTCGGCCGACCCGCTGCCCGGCACGTACGTCGTCCGACTCTCGGTGATCGAGCTGCCGGAGCCGGATCTGGGTGCGCCGATCGACGTCGATCTGCTGGTGGGCACCATCGCCGACCGGGGCGCCTCGGCTGACGACGGCGAACTGGCCGCCCCGCTGGTGCCGAACACCAAGGCCGGCACGGTGCTCAACGCCGTACCCCCGGTGGACGCGGAGGCCGACGACGAGAGCGGCTCGCTGACGGACTGGTTGCCGGATCTCGGCTCGCGCTGGGTCTGGACCGGCATCGGCGGCGCGCTCGCCGCGGTGGCCGGCGTGTTCGGATTCGCGCTGACCCGACGCCCTCGACGTCGCTGAGACGCCCCCTCTGGTGGCCCCGCCCAGCGGCGGGGCCACCGGAGGTTCAGCGCCGCCGGGAGCCGCGCGGCAACCAGCCGATGAACCTGTCCTGGAGCGACATCACCGGAGCCGCGCGCAGATCCTCGGTGGCGGCGGCGAGGCAGGAGCCCAGATAGACGCTGAGCATGGCGCGGTCACCTCCGTACTCCGCCAGCAGCCGGGTGCGCTTCGTCGCGCACGGCCACTCGTCACCGCAGGAGCCGCAGCTCCAGCAGGGGGTCTTTGGGGCGTGTTCGTCGGCCCGCACCCCCGGCCGTTCCAGACCATCGGTCATCGCACGTCCTTCCAGATGTCCACGGGACTGGCGGCTGCCGTGCCGGCCAGCATTGATGGTGGTCCCCCCGGAGCCATCAGGGAGAGCGCTGCGCGTCCCTCCGGTGTTACATCTTTGCGGTACCTTCGTCCGTCGTGGGAGTCGGAAATTTGACGGTTAACGTGATGCGTCATTCCTACCGACCAGTAGGTCACCGGAATGCGTGACCTGCTGCCATCGACGGTCGCCGTCGCCGTCGCCGGGCCGGAGGACTGGACGGGAGAGTTGCTCCCCGCTGAGCAGGCATGCCTCGGCGAGCGGGCGGTGCAGACCCGTCGGCGGGACTTTGCCGCAGGCAGGATTTGCGCCCGCAGGGCACTGCGCGACCTCGGCCTGCCGTCGACCGCCGTGCCGGCCGCCGCCGACCGCGCGCCGGTCTGGCCGGCCGGGATCGTCGGCAGCATCACCCACACCGCCGGCTACTGCGCCGCAGCGGCGGCGCACACCACCGACATCCGGTCCGTCGGAATGGATGCCGAGCAGCACCGCGAGGTCAATCCGGGAGTACGCCGACTCGTGCTGCTGCCCGAGGAGGAGGCCATCTGCGCCCGGCTGCCCAGCGGCACCTACTGGCCGATCGTGCTGTTCAGCGCGAAGGAGACCGTCTACAAGGTGTGGCATCCGGTCGTCCGTGGCTGGTTGGACTTCCACGACGCCCAACTCGACATCGATCCGGATGCCGGCACCTTCACTGCCCGGATCGCGTCGGCCCGGGTGGACGCGGCGGGGGTCGACGACCCACCGGCATCGATCAGCGGCCGGTTCGTGATCGCCGACGGGCTGGTCCGCACCGCCGCCGTGCTTCCGGCGCGTTGACCTCGCCCGGTTACTCATAGCGATGAATGGAATACCGATCCACATTGGCTATCGGTGACCAGTTGAACACCGTCCACGCTGGCCAGATGGGTTTCGCATCCTCGCGGTGGGAAGCCCTCCAGCGTGGCGATCGGACGCTCCGCCACCCACGGTAACGTCGAAGAGTTCTCGCACCGCACGTACCGAAGCGTCAAGGAGTACGGTGACCCACCCCCAGCCTCGCGCCACGCCGCACGACCCCCGACAGCCGAACCCGCAGCCGCCGACCCGCTCGTTCGCGGCGACACCGCAGCCGCCGTTCTCGGGGGCTGCGTACCCGGCGGCCGGCGGGAACACGGGCGATGGCGGCGGATATCGGGCACCCGGCGGCTCCGGCTACCCGATCATCGCACCACCACCGGCGCTGACGGACCGCGCCAAGAAGTCCGTCGTGGTCGTGGCGGTCACCGCGGCCGTACTCACCCTGCTCACCTGCGCCGGCGGCATCGTGGCGGTCGTCATCGGCACCAAGGGCACCTCGACCACGGTGAGCGAGGCACAGGCCACCCCGCCGACCCCGCCGACGAACGCCGACACCCGCGGGATGTCGCCGGGCGACACCCTGGTCGTCAACCGCGAGGCCGGCACCGTCGAGATCACCGTGACGAAGTTCAGCAGCGCCACCAAACCCTGCAAGTCCCACGGACTGAAGCCCGGCGAGGGCTTGTACGTGATCGCCGACGTGACGGTGGCTGTCACCAAGGGCACCGCGTCCACGAACCCGCTCTACTTCCAGTGGGTCGCCGCCGACGGCACCAAGACCACAGCGATCGGTGGAGCCTTCTCCGGCTGTGGCAAACCGATGCCGGCCGTCGACGACCTGACCGCCGGCACCAGAAGCACCGGCAGCGTGGTGTTCGACGTGCACGACACCTCCGGCGCGCTGGAGTACCACGACCAGTTCCAGACCGCCGGTTCCTGGAAGCCGTGACGCGCTGACACGACGTGGGGCCGACCCGTCCGGGCCGGCCCCACGCGGTGGGCGATTCGGCGGGTCAGCAGCCCGTCCAGCGCACCGGGGTCACCCGGTCGGCGAGGACGTTGCGGAACCCGACGATGGTGCCCGAGTCGGAGATGGACCGCGCACCGACGACCACCCCGGTGCCGCCGCCCGGCAGGACCCGGGAGGTGGAGCCCCGGGCAACACGGTCACCACCCACCACGACGCCCTTGGCGTTGACGTCGGCCAATGCTGGCATTTCCTGGTCGAGCAACGTGTGCGAGCCGTTGCGAAGGTCCCACCGCACCCTGGCCGAGGTGGTGCCGTTCAGCCAGGCCTGACCGATCGCCCAGCGACCCGCCGCCGCGCCAGCCGTGCTCCACTCGGCGCCGGGGATCGTGAGCGCGTCGATCCGGCCGTTCGGCCGGCGGACCCAGCTGTTCCAGTCTCCGAAGGGTCCGGCGCTGCCGACGATGGTCCCGTTGTCGGTGATCCCACCAGCCTGCGCGTCGACCGGGGCGTCGAGCACCTCCACAGTGCCCGGACGGGCGGCCGGCCAGCGCAACGCGACCAGTTGCCCGGGGACGATGTCCGAGCCGTAACCGACGATGTCGCCGGCATCGTTGATGGCGCTGACGAAGATGCCGGTGGACGGCAGCACCGGCAACTGCTCGAGCTTGCCGTTGCGGTACCTCCACGGCTGCCCGTAGCCGCTCTCCGCCGATCCGTTGCCGATCACGACGCCGTCGGTGTTGATGTCGACGGGGGTGTCCGTGCTCTTCGACTCCAGTTCGGTGACCCGCTGCCCGTCCCAGAACAGCAGCAGGTACTGGTTGTCGGTCTCACGGACCCGCAGTGCGGTGCCCGCGACGTAGCGCCCCGTCGGGTCGACCGCGTTCGCGTCGGCCCGATAGGTGTCGGTCGGGTACGGCAGCGTGCTGATCCTGCAGGTGCGGGGGGTCGCCCCGCTGGGCGCGGCGGTCGCCGTAGCGGAGACGGCGACCCCGAGAGAGGTGGCCAGCAGACCGGTCGCGGTGGCTGCGAGCATCCGGCGTCGAGTGCTTCGGTTCATCCTTGCTCCCCGTGTGGGGCCCGGGTACTCCCAGGCATCTGATTGATACCTGGCTTCACAGGTGAGCTGGCTGCACGGTTGCGCACTGTCAGCCAAGAGACAACAGCGGAACCGCCGGAGTTACCGCCCCCATGCCTCGGTGGCGGTGACGACCGGGCGGCCGGTGCGTACCGACTCCTCGACGGCGAGGCTGATCAGGTGGTCCTGGCAGGCTTCGGCAAGCGGGTACGGAGCCGGGCCTTCCTCCCGCGCCCACGCCCCGGCACGGGCGACGATGTCGGCCACCGCGATGTCGTCGTCGGACATTCCGCTGCCGACGAACGGGTTGCGGTAGACGACGTCGCCGTCGAAGCTGATGTGCTTGAGGTCGAGCCCTTCCAGGTTGAGGTCGAGACCGGTCTGCCGCCGGGTCAGGAACGACTCCACCGGCGTGCTCGGGTCGATCAGGCGGACCACCCGGTCGTCCACCAACTCACCGCGCGAGCCCCGGACCACCAACCGGCGGGTGCGCAGCGGGTTCCACCACTGGTTGTCGGTGAAGTCGTACAACCCCATCCGCCCGCCGAAGTCAATGGTCGCGAGGGTGGTGGAGAGGTGCTGCGGGGTGTCGTCGCCGCTCCAGCCGGCCGGCGAGAGCGGGTTGGCCAGCGGCGCGACGAAGGCGCGCGCGCTCACCTCGGTGCTCTCGTGACCGACGCCGAGCAGACCCCGGATCAGTGAGACCGCGTGGTACAGGTGGGTCGAGGAGATCTGGACCGAGGTCGGCTCACCGAGCACCCCGGAGCGGACCAACGCCAGCCGCGCCGCGTGCCCGGGCATCAGCAGGTACTGCTCGGCGACCTGCACCAGGCCGCTGCCTCCGACGTCAGCCCAGAGCGAGCGCAGACCCGCCAGGTCGGGGGCGGGCGGCGTCTCGGCGAGCACCGGTACGCCGGCCGCGACCAGCTCCCGGGTCGCCTCGGGCGTCACCGGCCACGGCACCGACACGATGACGAAGTCCGGCCGCTCGTGGGCGAGCATCTCCGCTGCCGTGCGGAAGGTCGACACGCCCCAGTCGGCCGTCACGGCGGCGCCCCGTGATTCGGTACGCGTCACCACCCCGGTCACCCGGAAACTGTCGGGGAGCAGCCGGGCCAGGCGTAGGAAGAACTCACCTCGCCAGCCGCTGCCGATGATGCCGAACCGGGTCTGGGCCACCGAAGTCATCTGGGCTCCTCACGTAGAGGTCCGGATGCTAACCGTTCCACTTCGCTACGGTTGCGCTGATGAACACCGAGCCGTTGCGGGCCGCGCCCGTGCTGGTGCCCGACGCGGGACCACCCCTGGACTACTACCTGGTCCTACCTCGACCCGACGACAGCGCCCCGGCCACCACTGTGGACGGGATAGTCGTCGAGGAGTTCACCCGCCACCACGACTTCACCACGACAGGGCTGGACAACGCGGCCTGGACACCGGAGGCCGGCTGGTGGAGTTCCGCCGCGCTGAGCCGCGCCATGCGTACCGACCCCGAGGTGTTGACCCGGGTGCTCCCCACCTCCCGCCGTGAGGCCGAGGACGTCCACCGCGCGCTCGATGGCGGGCAACTGCCGGCCGAGGCGGTGCTTCGTACGCACTTCCTCGACCATCAACCGATCGCCGCCGCCCCACCGCTGCGGCTCGGCCCGACGCAGCCACCGGCCGGCTTCCACGAGCGGCGGGTGTACCGCGTCCTCTTCGCCAAGGATCTCCGCGCCGAGCAGGTGGCGAGCCTCCGGACGGCCTGGCGGACACCGGCGGACGGCACTGTCGCGTCCGCCGCGAGCGGTCGTCTCGACGAGCACGGCGACCGGTTCACCTGGGATCTGCGCCGCGTCGGCCACTCCCTCGCCTGGTCTCTCGACGTGACCGCGCTGCTGGGGACCGACGCCACCGCGGCGCTCGGCTCGACCCTGTCCGAGCTGACGAACGTCCTGCGCCAGCACGGCCTGATACCGGTGACGACCGAACGCTTCGCCTAGGTGGATCAACGCCGGGTCGTCACGACCTGGCCCTGGGTCGGTCACGCACCCCGAAGATCGCAAAAGGCCGTCTCCGACTCGCGGAAACGGCCTTTGACCTGGGGTGGAGCTGAGGGGATTTGAACCCCTTACACCTCCGACTCTAATAGATCATCTACTATCGGACGGATCGCTGAGCTGGCCTGCACAACCGTCATCAACGCCTCTCGACATTTGACACGGCTTTTCGGCCCCAGTTGTGCCGGATCTGTGCCCGATGATCTTCAACCAACCCTTCGCCCCCGAGACAAGGGGCTGCAACACCCGCCCACCACCCAGCACCTCTGGGCAGAGGGATCGGCGAGGCCACTGGCCGGAGCGAGTGCGTCTCGTGTAGCTTTCGGTTACAGCATGTGATGAGGTGATGTTGTGGGCAAAGGCACGTCTCGCACCGCCGGGCCCCCCTTTGCAACGCGGCGCACCCGCCTAATGCATCGCTGGTCGTGGATCACCGGAGCTGCATCGCTCATGGACCTCTCGGGCGAGGGCACTCGGCAAGCCCTTCTTTCGATCGTCGACGCGGAGGGCACGCTAGCCTCGGATGAGGCCAGGCTCAGTCGGGGCGAAGCAGCTTACGACCTACTGGCAGGCCCGACCAAAGCATGGGCATCTCCGCCGAAAAAGCGGTCTGCAAAGCCTGAGCTGTCGCCAATTCCCTTGGACAACATAGAGCTTCCTCCCGGCGGCTCTCTCGTTGCCGTCCAACTGAGGGATTACGGAGACATCGAAGAAGCCACGCGACACTTTAGGAACGGCACGTTGGTTGTGATCGATCTACGTGCATGCGACATCGACGATGCTCGGCGTTCCGTAGATTTCGCGGCAGGGCTGGCATTGGGCTTGCGCGGCTCAATGATGCCGGTAGTTCCGGGAGTATTCTTACTTGTCCCCCACGGGCTCTCAGTGCAGGTAAGAAAGCAGAGCGGACCCGAGGCTTCTGGTTTCAATAAAGGGACGGCCTGAGGCTATGACACCGAGGTCGGCAAGCAATCGGGAGACTCAGGCAGGGGCACACATATGAGCAATACGCCCCCGGTTCCTAAGCAAGAAAGCCGGAAAACTGCGCCGGGCTCTTTCAAGGAGCACTACCTCCGAATGGAGCAGGAATATCGGCACGAGATGGGCAGATCGTCAATTGCTCTAGCTCGCCGCGCCCAGACCTTCGCGCTGGCCCTGGCTGGCCTATTCCTGTCCGCTGGAACTACGGTCATTATCCTAGGACATGACATCGCAGGCGCGACGATAGCAGCTACTGCTCCAGTCTCCCTTGCGACTGTGTTTCTAGCCGGAAGTCGCGCTCGATCCAGCGCGACGACTCAAGACAAAGCAGAGCCTGAGCAATTGAGTGATGCCTCGGAAATCGATGAGCAGGCGAGTTAGCAATCGGTGTGACAGATCCGGCTTCACCGCCCCATTGCGACCTAAGCCATCCCGTCGGCCTTCGTCCGCACATCGTGGAGTGGGTGGGGCCTGCCCGGTCAAGGTGGAGCACCCCACTGTCTGAACGACCTTGACCGGGCAGGCCCCACCTGCTCGGCTCCGCCCGGACGGAGGTTGTCCGGGATGGCACCAACCATCCCAGAGCGCCTGAGCGCCCCGCCGGAGGCACGCCCTGGTCGTCGTCTTCAACACCGGAGCCCCGGATCTGCCACTCATCATGGCGGCCCGGGGCTTCTTCGTATGTCGCGCCGTCGGCGGGGCTGCAACCGTTCGGGGTGCGCCTCGTGCGCTTGCGCTAAGAGGCGCGGGGTCCCCGATCGGCGACCGGTGTCGGTCGGCCCCTGGTCGGCGGCGCGAGCGGCCTGCGAAGCGGGCCGCCTTGATCCCGTACAGAAAGTTCTCACAAAGGGGACTCAACCTAGCCTATGATCATTTACCGCCTCCGACGGGCTCACCGTGACCCGCAACCTGAAACCTCTTTCGGTAACGTCTGCCTGGTGACTATCTCGCCCGACGCGAACCCAGAAGACCACCCACGGAACGGTTTCACTGTCGTTCGAATGGTGTCGGTTCTCGGGGAACGACTGCCAATACCCAGCGGAACCGTATTTGACCTAAGACACCCGCTCACCGAAATGCGTCACGGTGCAATAATTGGCAGCATTAGCGCTGGGGCCGCTGACGACGAATTGGTTCTTCACGAGCATTGGAGGAGCGGCAGCTTCTACGCGCGGCTTATCGACGTCGCAGTGCGACACGAGGACGATACGATCCACTACGACGCGAGAGAGTCTGGATCAGCGGATGGTTCGGATTCGACAATGGCACAGGTTGCAGAGGCCCTCGTCGCATCTCACGCCACTTTAGGCTGCAAGGATTGCCAAAACAATGCGGTGGAGAGATCAGGTCGCGCGCTCGACAGCTTTCTCGACACGCTGGAGCAAGCGTATACATACGCGACCATGAGGCCTGTAAACGTCAAACGACGCCCAATGCCGAGCGCAGATCGCTGGTTTGATGTTATCGAGTACAACGCATCAACAAATGATCGAACTTCAGAAGCGGAAAGCTTCGTCACTGACAGCATCACCCCACTAGAGCCGGTGACCTTAGAAGAACCAATGGTGGAGCGCTTTAGCACCGCCATGTGGGCAGTGGCACGCCATCGGGAACTTGCTCTCTATGTTGACTTTGTAGCCGACTCGATCCGCACTTTACAATTCCATGACCAAGCATCCGGCAGTCTCATTCTTTCCGCTCAAGCGTCCGAAGCGTTGCTCGACCTCACTTTGCAACACATGCTGTGGTGGGACGGTATGAGCGCAGAACATGCGGCCGAGCTATTCAAAGGCGGCATAGTAGCGCGGGTCAAGCACATTCCTAATTACGGGGATAGGCTTGGCGGCTCATGGGACGGTAGCACCGGCCCAGTGCATGACTGGAAGGTGAACATCGCCGATCCGCGCAATCGCGTCGCGCACGGAGGTAGGCACGCCTCAAGGCAGGAGGGAGAGCTGGCCATTGAGGCCGCGAGGGGTTTGTACGACTTCATCTGCGAACTCGCGAATCGTGAAAAGGCGCGGCGCTTCTACCCAGCATTGTCAGCACTCTTGGTCGCTGGCAATCAGGAGAAGCTTTCGACCAAACGGCAAAGAGATGCTGCGGATCAGTATTACCATGCCGAAGCCGGAGAACACCACGAGCGATTCCAAAGGTGGCGCTCCGTCCTCAATAGAGAAAGGTCTAGGATAAACGGAAATCCACTCACACCCAGCACATCCTTCGCTGAGTGTGTCGCATTTTTCGAAAGCGGCGTCATCAAGTCCTGGTGGCTGCTAGACCCTGAGTCATTCTCGGTCATCCAGGTTGAACCGTTCGGGGCCGACGCAGATGTACAGGGCGTCGTCAATAACTACGTGCGGCGATCGGGCAAGAACGAAGGTGTGATCCCACTTGAAATCGACAAGATTCCCGACCTTGCGCCCGGCGCGGCTTGGCGTGATGCGATGTCGTTGGTTGGAATGGAGACCGAGTGTGGGCTTGCGTCACGGTTCGTGCGTTAATCCCCATTCCAAGCTCGCGTATGCCCGTCGACCGATACTTGGTCGACCGGTGCTTCTCGGCTAGGCTGATGCGGTGAAGAACTTTGCGCTGAAAGCGGAACAGATTGCCGGGGAGAAGCTTTCGGCCGAACTACCTCGCCGATGGCTGCATGTCCAAGCGGTCGCATCTAAGGCACGACAGCTGGGCCCCCTGGTCGGCGAGGATTTAGACACCCTGGTTGCTGCTGCATGGCTGCACGATATCGGTTACGCGCGGGAAGTCGTTGACACCGGTTTCCACTCACTGGACGGAGCGCGATGGCTGCTCCGCCACAGCTTCGGTCTCCGCATTGCTGGGCTTGTTGCTTACCACTCCTGCGCGTCATATGAGGCCGACGAACGGGGCTTGAGCGAGGCCCTTAAGAAAGAGTTTCCGTTTGAAGAGTCGACTGTAGCGGACACCCTTTGGTACGCCGACATGACGACCGGACCTGATGGACAGAACCTAAGCGCAGAGGACCGGTTGGCCGAAATCCGAGTGCGGTATGGCCCAGAACACCTCGTGACTCGCTTTTGGCGGCGAGCGGAACCAGCGCTTATGGAGGTCATTCGGCGGACTCGGGAGCGTATTGCGGATCAACCGATGTAAGGAGCTGCCCGACGATCGAATCCGTGGTCGATGCGGAGCCGCATAGAAGGATGGATTTGCAGGTTACCCAGCTCATCTCGTGCGACCCACTGAACCGCCGACGACTCGTCGCTCGTCGTCGGCGCACCACCCAAGTATCGACCTTTGAGACAGATTGAGAACTGCTGCCGCACTTCGCCGTCGCTGTACTCCACGACGTGGTTCGGGTTGGAGTAGATCCCGACCATGTCCGCTACCTCGACCTCGACGCCGGTCTCCTCTCGCGTCTCGCGTACGGCCGTCTCGGCGATGTACTCGCCGAAGTCCTGGGCGCCGCCAGGCAGCGCCCACAGGCCGTTGTCGGTCCGCTGAATGAGCAGCACCCGCCCCTGCTCGTCCTGGACAAAGACGGTGACCGCCACGACGATGCTGTTCGGCTTCGGGGCGTTCGGGTTGTTGAAGTGCTCGATCCGGGCCATGCCTCCAGCCTCTCACCGCACGCGACTCAGTGTTCAGGCCAGACGGCCCGCTTCTTGCCGAGGACTCGGTTGAAGCTGGCGACGTAGCTATCGAAGAGGTCGCCGCCGCCGAGCCGGCGTAGGTGCAGCACCGGGGCGTAGGCGGCTGGTGTGCCGTAGAGGTGGGTGTTGACCAGCATTTCGTCGTCGAACCGGTAGATGGAGTTGTAGAGGATCGTGTCGTGGTAGTAGATCCCGACGTTGTCCAGGTCTCGTAGGTCTTTATAGAAGGCCAGGGCATTCAGGATCTTGCTCGACATGGCTTCGCCGATTCCCTCATCGTCCCCGCGTTCGGCGATGTTCTTGCCCTCCGGGTCGCCGAATAACAGCTCCACCTGGGCCCCGGCCAACGCCTTCTCGCGAAGCGTCGGAACCCATCGGTGGTTGAACTCGGGGAGAAACAGTCCCCCGTACACGAGGACGCCGACCTGTCGGGTGGCCTGCTCCAGGAGCCGCTGCCAGAGGTCGGTGGGGACGGCTCCGCGGCGCGGGTAGATGTGGACGATCTCTGACTGGCTGACCTGCACGGCTCGCTGTGTCGGCAGGGCGTCCGGCCATAGGTACGACTCGCTCTCGTCCAGTAGCTCGGCGATGGTGTGGCGATAGCGCGGGTACGGGTTGCGGGTCTGCGTGACCCACCGCTCAACGGTCTTCGGATCAACACCCAGCCTGTCGGCAAGCATGGCCGACGTCAGGCCCTTCTTGAGCAACCCGTTGCGAAGGCGGTCGTTCGGCATCGCGGCTCCTGCTCGTTCACTGCCGAGGGACAACTTGAGGGACGACTTATCCTAGCCTGGACGTCCCTACTCGTCCATGCCTGGTGGTGAAGTTGTCACCACCGGTCGACGGACCCTGATTCCACAAGAGCTGTCGTCCAGATAGGACGCGATCGGCCCACCGAAAGGGCTCAGCTCACGAGATGAAGGAGTCAGTTATGGGACGTCTGCTGCTGGACACCTCGCGGGTGTCGTACGAGGTCGCGGTGAACCCGGTTCCGAAGCTGGACCAGACGGGTCAGCAGAAGTTCGACCGTGAGTCGAAGCAGCCGATGTGGGCGGTGCAGCTTTACGCCCTGTCGGAGGGAAGCGCGGAGGTCATCAACGTGACGGTGGTCAGCCCGGTGATGCCGGCGGTGGCTGTTCGTCAGCCGGTGGTGCCGATGGACCTGGAGGCGCTGCCCTGGGTCAACGACCGGGACGGCAAGGTCCGCTCCGGCGTGGCGTTCCGGGCTTCGGCGCTGACCGCGATGGAGACCGCCGCCGTCTAGCGGCCGGTGTTCCTGTTCGGCTCCACAGAAGCGAAGAGGTGGACACGGGGTCGCCGTTGATTGGCGTCGTCTGCGACCCCGCGTCCTGTCCAACAAGGTCCCTACTAGGGAGGACTTGTCGTGTCCAAGTCTAGCCAGAGGTCCCCGTTCGGCTGGTCGAACCGTGGGGGGCAAGTCACTGTCATCGAAGCGCCGGTTGCCCGCTCGTACCGTCGCCGGGCCACCATCGCGTTCTGGGTCACCCTCGGTGTGGTCGGCCTCCTGGCCGCCACGGTGGCCTCGGAGTACATGCACCCGATCCTGGGTGGCCTGCTCGGCGTCGTCCTCGGCGCGGTGCTCGGCGCGGCGCTGTCCGCGCTGATCGTGGCGTGGCCGGTCCTGCGCGTCTTCTGGCACTGGCTGCCAGAGATCCTGCTCGGCCTGGCCGCCGTCTACGGCTGGACCACGCTGATGCAGTCGACCCCGCTGTGGGGTTCGCTGCTCGTCGTCGCCCTGGTCGTCGGCGTCCCCGCCGCCATCGCCCCGGTTCGCCGTCGGGTTATGGCCTGGGTGTGGTGCCTGATCGTGCGGCACCGGCTGCGGTTGTGCTTCGCGGCGTTCATCGCCACCAACCGGCACGGCTCGCTGCCGCTGATCCTGCTCGCCCGGCCGACCCCGGCCGGTGAGCGGGTCTGGGTGTGGCTGCGCCCTGGTCTGTCTCTGCGGGATCTGGAGCAGGACGGCCAGGTGCAGAAGCTCGCGGTGGCGTGCTGGGCCAACGAGGTCCGCGTCATGCGCGCCGGTCGCAAGTACGCCGCGTTCATCCGGCTGGACATCACCCGCCGCGAACCCCTGGCGCACACCATCGTGTCGCCGCTGCCGGACTACGTCCCCACAGACATCCCGGCCAACGCCCCTACCTCTCCGGGCATGCCGCCTGTCGGCCTGGACCTGCCCGACGTACCCGACGTGCCGGTCACCGCATCGACCGATGCGCCCCGCCAGCGCAAGCCGCGCAACCCCACCACTACCGCGAGCCCGAACGGGTTCGACCCCTCCGACTACGCCTAACCACCGGGACGGCGCGGACCAAGCACCCCTGACGGGTCAAGAGTCCGCGCCACACCCATCCCCCACCCGCCTGACACGTACGTGTCAACCAACCCTCGGGAGTCGTCGTGGACCTCACCGACACCATCGAACTACCCACCCCGGCGGACACGGTGCCGGTCGGCGCGGGCCTGTCCATTTTCGACCCGGTCTTCCTCGGCATCGACGAGTTCGGCCACCCGGCCTACCTGCCGATGATCTACCGCAACATCCTCATCGGCGGTGAACCCGGTGCCGGCAAATCGTCGCTGCTGAACACCATCGTTGGGCACGCGGCGCTGTGCCCTGATGTGCGGCTGTGCTTGCTGGATGGCAAGCAGGTTGAGCTGGGTTTGTGGAAGGACGCCGCCGACGTGTTCGTCGGCCCGGACATAGACCACGCCATCCGCACCCTGCGCCGCGTCCAGACGGTGATGGACAACCGGTACTCGTTCCTGCTGGCCCGGCGTCGCCGGAAGATCGGCCCGAACGACGTGTTCGGGCAGATCCTCGTGGCTTGCGACGAGATCGCCTACTTTTCCGCCACCGCCGGGGACAAGAAGGACCAGGATCTGTTCGCCGCGCTGCTGCGCGACATCGTCGCCCGGGGACGCGCCGTCGGCATCATCGTGGCCGCCGCCACTCAGCGCCCGTCGTCGGACATCATCCCGCCGTCGCTGCGGGACCTGTTCGCCTGGCGGTTCGCCGGCCGCTGCACCAACGACGTGTCCTCCGACATCGTCCTCGGCCACGGCTGGTACGCCCGCGGCTTCTCCTCCAACAGCATCGACCCCAACAACCAAGGCGAGGGCTACCTCATCGCCGAAGGCGGCACCCCCAACCGCGTGAAAGCCGCCTACATGACTGACGCCGACATCATCCGCGTCGCCGACTACGCCACCTGGACCCGCCGCCGCAGCGGCCTCGTCGCCCCCGCCGACCTGCGGGCAGCGGCATGAACACCACGACCGCTACCCCGACCCGCGTCCTGGACCTCGTGCTCGTCGGGACCGGCGAGGACATCGCCGCCCTGACCCTCATCGCCCGCCAGTCGGGCGCCCTGGTCTACCGCTCCGCACCCGCTCTTGTCAGCGACGGCAGGCAACGGGTGATTCTCCGGCTCCACCTGCACCACCGATAGAAGCGGCCGACGAACCGGGACCAGCCCTAGGAAAGCAACCCCGGCTCGCCGACCCAACCACCGCCCACGAAAGGACGTGGCCGCCATGAACCCTACCCAAAAACAGCCCACCACCCCCGCCGCGCTGGCCGACCTGACCCCGGCCGACACTTTGCGCTGCGCCGCCCGCTACCTCGAAATTCGAGGCTGGACCCAGGGCGACCCCTACGAGCTGGCCGAGAACTCGGCGTTCCCGCCAGCCTGCACCCTCGGTGCCATCGCCATGGCCATCTACGGCCACCCCGTCTCCATCGAGGACCGCTACTGCGGCGACGGTGCCGCCGCCGACCTGTGGGACACCACCGTCACCTACCTGGCCGACTTCCTCCGGCATGACGGCCGTACGCCCAACTTCGACGACAACTCGCCCTCGACCTCGGCAACGGAGACCGTCGCCGACTGGAACGACGACGCCACCGAAACCCTGCCCGGAGTCCTCGACGTCCTGCGCGCCTGCGCCGATGACTACGACTGGACCCACGCCACCGAAGACCAGCTCGAAACCTACGCCGAACACGAGTACAGCCAAGAACGGCTGCCCACCCGCGCCGGCTTCCTCGTCTGGCGAGCGGCCCGATGAGCACCGTGTCCGCTCTGCCCACCGGCAACGTTCACGCCGTCCTCGACCGTGCCGCCCTCTACCTGGGCCGCTACGGCTGGACCCCGACCGGTCTCTATGACGCCCACGACGCCTGCCGCGCCACGTGCGCCTGTCACCGCACCGGCACCTACCCGGCGTCGATCCTCGGCGCGATCCGGGCCGCCGTGTTCGGCCGCCCCCGCTGGTACCTGACCGGCATCACCGACGCCGACCAGCACGCCTACAGCGCCGCCGTCGAGTGGTTCAACACCTACCTCATCGCCGTCGGCCACGCCGGCCTGCACACCTCGGTCTTCGCCTGGGAGACCGCCCGTGGCCGCACCCCGGCCGACGTCACGCAGGCGCTGTGCGCCGCCGCCATCGCCTACCGCAAGCACACCATCCGGAGGGCCGCCGCATGAGCACTGCCGCCCACATCCCCGACGTGACACGTACGTGTCAAGACACGGTCTCTACCGCTGCGCTCGTCGCCGCCCTGGAAGCCGCCTGGGCGGCCATCCGCGCCCAGCACGCCGAAGTTCCGGCCGCCGTTCTGGTGGTCGGCTCTGGCTCTCCCACCAAGCCCAGTCAGGGCATGAAGTGGGGCCACTTCGCCGCCCTGCGCTGGCAAGCCGGCGATACCCAGTTACCCGAAATCCTCATCTCCGGTGAGGGCCTGTCCCGCGAACCGGAAGCCGTGTTCACCACGCTCCTGCACGAAGCCACCCACGCCCTCGCCGACGTGCGCGGCATTCAGGACACCTCCCGGCAGGGCCGCTGGCACAACAAGAAGTTCGCCACCCTCGCCGCCGAACTCGGCCTGTCCACGACCAAGGACGACAAGCTCGGCTACTCGCCCTGCACCCTGACCGACCTCACCCGCGCCCGCTACAAGGCCACCATCACCGGCCTCACTGAGGCGCTGCGGTTCTACCGCCACCCCGAACCGACCGGGGAAGGCAAAACCCGCACGAACAACAACAACGGCGTCTCGTGCGAATGCGAGTGCCCCCGCAAGCTGCGCATCTCCAAGGCCGCCTTCGAGGAAGGGCCGATCGTCTGCGCCCTCTGCTCGGCGGCGTTCCTGCCCGAGGACATCGACCGCGACACCTACGAACACCCCACCTTCGCCACCGGCACCCCAGCCGGCGACGACGACCAGGACCAGGCCGACGACGACTCGGAGGACCCGATGGTGTTCTACGACCCGACCGGCGAGCGCTACGGCCTGCCGACCTACCCCTACAAGTTCGCACCCGACGGGCTGCTGACCCGCCGTCAGCTTCGCGCCCGACAGCTGCGCCCCGGCGGCCAAGACCCCGCCGCGCAACTCATGTGGCGTCGCGGCAAGCGCGTCGCCTACCTGTTCCGCCTCGACCTCGCGATGCCCAAGCGCACCGCCACCCCCGCCCAGTTGACGGCCATCGACAAGGCGCTCACCGCGCGGCGCACCTGCCCCGACTGCCGGCAGGTCAAGCCCTACTACATCCCCCGCCGTACCGGCTCCTGCTTTGACTGCAACCCGGAGGTAACCCGATGAACCCCGCACTCGTCTTCGCGGTAATCACCGCCGTCCTCATCCCGGCGCATCAACTCGCCGACCACATCGTGCAAACCGACGCTGACGCGTCCCACAAAGCCGAGCCCGGCTGGGCCGGCTGGCGTCACCTTCTGATCCACGTGACCACCTACCACCTCACGGTCGCGGCCATGCTCGCCGTCACCGTCGCCCTGCTCGACCTGCCGGTGTCCGCTCTCGGACTCACCGCCGGCCTGGCCTTCTCGGCCATCACCCACGCGCTCCTGGACCGCCGCTGGACGGTCCGCCTGATCCTGCACGCCACCGGCTCCGCCGCCTTCGCCGACCGACAGACCCCGGTCTGCGGCATGTACCTCGCCGACCAATCCCTTCACTACGCCTGCCTCTGGGTCTCTGCCCTGCTCATCGCCTGCCTCTGAAAGGGGACACCGTCATGTACCGCTACATGCTCACCTTCTCCCACACCGCCGCCAACGGCAGCACTGACTTCACCGCGCTGGAATACCCCACCGCCCGGCCGATCAGCTCGGTCGAAGACATCCAGCTCATCACCACTCACCTGCACAACCAGGGCTACACCGAGCCCTTCATCATCGCCTTCTCCCTCTTCACCCCCGCCCCCACGCAGGCGGCGTCGTGACCACGCCCACGCCCAAGTCCCCGTTCATCGCACGTCTCCAGGACGGCGTCCTGGTCCTCATCGTGCTGCTCGTCGGTGCCATGGCCGGTGCCGCCTCGTTCAACCACGTCCACGACTGGACCATCAGCAACAGCCCGACCGGAACCGCTGACTGGTTCGGGTGGGCCAACGCCGTCATCACCGAGCTCATCCCGATCGCCGCAATGATCGTCATCATCCGCCGCCGCAAGGCCGGCGGCCCGATCGGTTACCCGATGTTCCTGCTCATCGCCGCCGTCGGACTGTCCCTGACCGCACAGTTGGCCGTCGCCAAGCCGACCGTCTTCGGCTGGATGGTCTCCGCGCTGCCCGCGCTGGCCTTCTTCGCCCTGTCCAAGCTCGTCTTCACCGCAACCCGGCCCACCAACCCTGTCCCGGCACCCGTGCCGGCCACCTCCGCCCCGGCGTCGTCACCCGACACCACCGCCGACGCGAAGGTCCGCCCGGCAGCCGCGACCACCACGGCCACCGCACCCACCGAAGAGATCACAACCGACGAGCCCGCAACTGAGGCGAAGGAGATCGCCCCCGCGATCGCAGCACCACCGACCACCCCGACCGAGGACACCCCGGCCCCGGCGACCCCGCCGGCTGCACCCGCCATTCCGGCGGTCAAGCCCGCTGCGGCGCTGCTCTCAGGTGCCCGGATCGTCGCCGACGCCCACGCGAAAGCCCACGGTGAACCGATCACCCCGGGTCAACTCGCTGTGCGACTGCGCGTCCCCACCCAAACGGCCGCCGACATCCTGACGGCCCTCACCACCCAACCGACCATCAACGACAAGGCACACAACGGCACCGCCGTCGGAGCCACCGCGTGACCTCCTCGACGCTGCCTCTCGCGCCCGAAACCACCACGGTTTCGGGCACGGGAGCCTCCGCTGAGTCCGCCAGCTACTGGCCCTGGGCCACCCCCACCACCGGCCCCCGCAACCCCGCCGCCGACGGGTGGGTACACGGCCACGACCCCCGCACCGTCGCCTCGGCCCGCGCCCGCGCTCAAGACCCCGACTACCCCGAATGGCTCGGCCACGTCCGCGCCGCCTCCGCCTGCAAGCACCCGATCCGCCTCGCCGGGCAGATCCACGTCAACGACGCCGACGGCAACCGCATGGCCACCGTCGACACCGAGGACATGCCCGACGGCGCGATCTACACCCCCTGCGGCAACCGCCGCGCCGCCGTCTGCCCGTCCTGCGCCGAGCTGTACCGCCGCGACACCTACCACCTCATCAAAGCCGGCCTGCAAGGCGACCGATGGGGCCTACCCCCGCTCAACGAGCACATCGCGATCTTTCTGACCGCCACCGCCCCCTCGTTCGGGCCGGTGCACCACCGCGTGGTGAAGGTCCACGCGGCGGATTGCCGGAAGAAGGACGGCTGCACCTGCCGGCCCTCGGTGTGCCACCCCTTCGGCCGCACCTGCCCCCACGGTGTGGAGCTGCGCTGCGGGCAGCGCCACAAGGCCGCCGACACCCACCTCGGGCAGCCGTTGTGCCTGGACTGCTACGACCACGTCGGCCAGGTTGTCTGGAACCACGAAGCACCCGAGTTGTGGCGCCGCACCATCCAACAAGCCGACCGGGAGCTACGCCGCCTCGGCCGCACCCACGGCGTCGACCTGCGCCGCCGCTACATCAAGGTCTACGAATTCCAGGTACGCGGCGTCATCCACTACCACGCCCTCATCCGCCTCGACGGCTACAACCCCGACTGCCCTGAGGCGATCGTCCCACCTCCCCGCGCGGTCGACCGGGACATGTTCGAGGCTGCCGTCCGGGCCGCGTTCGTGAAGACCTCCTACACCTCCGGGCCGCACCCCGCCAACGGCAACCAGGGTTGGCGCATCGCGTGGGGTGACAAGGGCTTGGACCTCAAGCACGTCAACGCGCCTGGCACTGAGGTCAACCTTGCCCAGATCACCGGGTACATCGCCAAGTACGTCACCAAGAGCACCGAGGTAACCGGGCTGAGCCTGCGCCGCGTCGATGACCTCTCCGTGGAAATCCACGGCGACCCGGGCACGCACCTCGGCCGGCTGATCCGCGCCTGCTGGGACATCGGAGAGCACCCCGACTACGCACGGCTTCGGCGGTGGGCGCACCAGTTCGGCTACGGCGGACACATCGCCACCAAGAGCCGCGCCTTCTCCGTCACCCTCGGCTTCCTCCGCCTGCAACGCACCATCTGGCGGCGCACCGAAGGCCACCCCCACACCTGGGACGACGAACAGACCGAACGCGTCATCTACGAACTCGGCTACCAAGCCACCGGCTGGATCACCACCGGCGACGCACTGCTCGCCAACACCGCCGCCGCCATGGCCCGCGCACAACACCTCGCCGGCATCGACGCCCTGGCCGACGAACTCACCGCCGCTCGCGCGGTCCAACCCCTGGCCGCTTGACACGTACGTGTCAACGCCCGTGAAGCCGTTCCTTGACAACTCCACAGCGCACGCAACACCCCCACCCGCACGACATGGAAGGAGCACGCCATGCCCACACGCCCCCGCCCCCTCGTCGCGGTCCGCCTCATCGGCCCGACCGCCACCGTCGCCGCCCACGCCGCGACCATCGCAGCCCAACTCGCCGCCTACTACGGCCGCGAACGGGTCACCTGCCGCACCAGCACCCGCCCCGCCGGCTACAGCGGCGAAAGCCGCACCTACATCACCATCACTCGGAAGGAGCCACGATGACCGCACCCACCCCACTCCCCTTGCCGGACCTCTGGTCTATCAGCGACACGGCCGCGTTCCTGCGCATCCCCGTCGGCACCCTCTACCAATGGCGGCACCGCCGGACCGGCCCGCGCGCCTTCAAAGTCGGCCGACACCTGCGCTACGACCCGGCCGACGTCCGGGCCTGGCTGGAAGACCAGGCGGCATGACATGGCAATCGATGACCTCTGGTACCTGACCAAGCGCGGCCCCAACAAGGAGCGCTTGAAGTCCAAGCGCTATGGGCGGGGTAAACGGTGGCGCTGCCGGTACGTGGACCGCAACGGTGAAACCCGGGAACGCCTCTTCGACCGGAAGGCCGACGCGGAAGCCTGGGATGCCAACGCCCGCGCCGGAATCGCCGAGGAAACCCGGATCGACCAGGCAGAGCGCCGGCTGACCTTCCAGGACTACGGCGAGCGGTGGCGATTGTCCCGCCAGATCAGTCAGGCTCTCGACTACCAGCGCCACACCGAATCTCGGCTACGCCACCACCACTACCCGCACTTCGGTGACCGGGCCATCCGCGCGATCACCGTTACCGATGTCCTGGAGTGGGTCGCCACGCTGCTCCGCAACAACGTCGCCCAATCATCGGTGAAGACCTACTTTGACCTGCTGAACAACATCATGAACTCCGCCGTCGCGGACAAGGTGATTCCCGACAACCCCTGCAACTCGATCCGGCTGTTCGCGATCCTGCGGGGCTTCTCCCGCGCGCCGAAGTGGGTACCGACCGACGACGACGTGCTCGCCCTGGTCGACGTGGTGCCCGACGAGTATCAGGCCGCGATCTGGGCCGGCGCGGGTGAGGGAATGCGACTCGGGGAAGTCCTGGGCTTGGAGGACAGCGCCCGGTGCGTCGACCCGGACCGTCAGGAACTGCACGTCGTTCAGCAACTGCGGTTTCACAAGGTCGCCTATGGGGGCTTCTACCTCGCCCCACCTAAGGCAGGCTCGGTCGGTGATGTCGACCTGGACGACCACGTTGCGGCGGTCTTCGCCCAGCACGTCCGCACCTACCCACCCTGCCTGGTCGAGCTGCCCGACATCACTGCCGGCACCCCCGACCCGGGTCGAGAGCCCAAGCGCCGGATGGTCCCGCTGCTGTTCACCGACGACCGGGGGCGGCCGATCCATGACCAACGGTGGTCGCAGATGTGGCGGACCTGGTGCAAGGCGGCCGGCTGGCCCGATGAGGGCACCTTCCACTCGCTGCGGCACTACTTTGCCACCCGCCTGATCACCTCGGGTGCCGATCCCACCGACGTGCAGAACGCGCTACGGCACTCCAGCCTGCGGATCACGCTGGAAACCTACGTCCACTGGTGGCCGAAGAAGGACCGCCGCCGCAACATCATCAGCGGTGCTCTCCGCGACGCCAGCGCCAAACGAAAACAGGGCCCGAAGGCCCTGGATTCTCGCTGATTTGTGCCGGATCTGTGCCCACCGATCTTGGTCGGCGGGTTTCCCCAGGTAAACCGTCGTGCTGGTGGAGCTGAGGGGATTTGAACCCCTGACCCCCTCGATGCGAACGAGGTGCGCTACCAGTCTGCGCCACAGCCCCCCGCCGGCGAACCGGCTTCGGTCCCACCCGGCTTACACCGGGCGGGCCGGCAGCAAGGCTAACAGGTCGTCGGCCTCCACCGCGAATCCGCCCCCGGCCCGGCGCTCCGGCCGGTCCAGAGATCGACTCGGGCTCCTGGAAATCGGGGCATCCCGGACGCCCCAACCACCCGACTTCCAGGAACCCGAGTCGATCAAGCCAGCCCGGGCGCGGCCGGGACCGAGGCACGGCCAGGCGCGGCCGGGGCCGGGTCAGGCGCCTCGGCCGGCCTCGTAGGGGCGGCCACGCAGGCCGCCCGACCGCCGGTACGAGACCGATCCACCGTTGACCGCCGCCGGCAGGTCTCCCGGCCGGTCCAGGCCCATGGCGGCTCGGCGTACCCCTTCGCGCTGGGCGGCGAGGCGGCGCTGCGCCTCCCGGCGGGCCGCGGCCCTACGGGCCTGCTCCCGGCGCACCTCGGCCTGCCGGGCGGCCAACCAGGCGGCCTCCCGGGCTCGGGCGCGGCGGCGGCGGCGCCCGGCCAGGGCCTGACCCCGCAGGTGCACGACGTAGAGGGCCAGGAGGAGGAAGGTGACCCCGAAGCCGACCCAGAAGCCGGGGCTGACGAACAGCACACCGATCAACTCGACGACGTTGAGGAGCAGCAGTGCGGCGAGCACGCGGCGACGGCGGTAGACGGCGGGGGTGTGCTGCCGGCGCGGCGGCGGGCGGCGACGGGACCGCTTCGGCGCGGCGGGCACGGCCCGCAGTCGACCGGAGCGGCGGACGGCCGGCGGCGCGGAGACCGGCGCACCCAACACACCGGTAGTCGCATCTTCACTGAGGGTGACAACCAGTGAGCGCGGAGGATGGACGGGTCGCCGTCCCGGCACAGTGCGGCGCCGTCGGCGGCGCTGGAGCACCCGCGCCGTCGACTGCGCCCGCTCCGCCACCAGCCGCTCGGTGGCGTCGTACCGGCGAACCAACGCCGGGGCCAGGGCGAGCAGGCCGGCGGCGGCGAGGACGGCGAGGAGCACCGAGGTCGGCACCCTCACCCCTCCCGTCACCGAATTCGAAGCAACCGCCACCCGACCGCAGGATCTTCCATCGATCACGCCTGGGCGCGTGGATCGTCCGGCCGGGGAGCGCTTGCCGCAGCTTGCAGTTACTTGAGGTTACGGCGCACCGACCGGGTTGCCACCGCGCCGCGCCGATCCCGTCCGTGGGACGAGCGGGCGGATGTCGGGAAATCCTCCTACCGCGCGTTGGCGCGAACCCGGTGCCAGCGGGCCAGTAGGCCACCCTCGGCGGCGATCTCCTCACTCGTCATCGCGTACCCGATGTGGTCCCGCCAGGCGCCGTCGATGTGCATGTAGCGCACGTGGTACGACTCCTCGCGGAAGCCCAACTTCTCCACCACCCGCCGGGACGGCCGGTTCTCCGGACGGATGTTCACCTCCACCCGGTGCAGCCCGCCCGGGCCGAACGCGTGGTCCACGGCGAGCGCCAGCGCAGTCGGGATCACACCCTGGCCGGCGGCCCGGGCGTCCACCCAGTAGCCGACGTAGCCGGAGCAGAGCGCCCGCCGCACGATGCTGCCCACGTTGATGTGCCCGACCAGCCGGTCCCGGTCGGCCTCACGCAGGCAGACCGCGAACGGCATGCCCTCACCCTCGCGGGCCGAGCGCCGCTGGTCACGGTGCACCCAGCGGAACGCGGCCGGCGAGTTCATCTCGTCCCAGCCGCCGGGCAGTGACGACTCCCAGGGTGCCAGCCAGGCCCGGTTGGCCCGCCGCACCTCCGACCACGCCGCCGCGTCTGAGCGCCGGTACGGCCGCAGCAGCACTGGGCCGTCGGCCAGTTCCACCGGCCAGCCCTGCGCCCGCGCGGGTCCGAAGAGACTCACCTGGACAGTCTCCCGCGCGGGACCGTGTCGCGCACAAGTGGCCTCACCGCGTTCACCGCACAGATCCGACGATCACCCGACGCGGGCCGCGAGCGGGCCGGCCGGGAGGCGTCACCGGCGGCGGTCCAGCAGCAGGACGTCCACTGTGGAGCCGGCCGCGGCCGTGGTGACCCGCTCGCCGAGCACCAGCAGCCCGTTGGCCTCGGCCAACCCGGATAGGGTGAACGGTCCGCCGCTGAGCGGCTGGACCGTGTACCCGCCGCCGCGCCGCTCGGCGACGTGCGCCGGCCGGAACTCGCGAAGCCCGGTCGGCGACGACACGGTCTCCAGCAGGTGTGCCCGCACACTGGGTCGGAACACCGGTTCGGCACCGGCGAGCAGTTGGATGGCGGGGCGGGCCAGCACCTCGAAGCCGATCAACGCGGCACCCGGGTCGCCGGGCAGGCAGACCACCGGCACCTCCTCGGCGCCGACAGTGCCGAACCCGAGCGCGGTGCCGGGGTAGAGCGCCACGTCGGTGAAGGTGACCGGCCCGGCGCGACCGCCCTCACGGCGGGAGAGGATCCGACGCACCATGTCTCCGGGGCCGGTGCCGGTGCCCCCGGTCGTGATGATCAGGTCGGCACGCAGCGTCTGGTCCTCCAGCAGCCCGCGCAGCCCCTCCGGGTCGTCGTCGCAGATTCCCACCCGGTATGCCAGCGCACCCACCTCGGCCGCCGCGGCGGTCAGCGCGTGCGAGTTCGCGTCCACCACCTGACCGGGCTGACTGCCCCGGCCGACGTCGACGAGTTCGTCACCGGTGGCCACGATGACCACCCGTGGACTGGGCCGGACCACCACGTGCCCGATGCCGGTCGCCGCGAAGACGGCGACCAGGGCCGGGGACACGTAGGTGCCGGCCCGAGCGAGCAGGGTGCCGACGGGCAGCTCCTCACCCGCTCGGCGTACCCCGTACCCCCGTTTGGGGGTGCGGAAGATCTCCACTGCGGCCATGCCCTGGTCGGTCCACTCCACCGGGACCACGACGTCAGCGGCGACCGGCAGCGGCGCCCCGGCGGCCACCGAGAAGCACGAGCCGGGGGTGAGCCGGACCGGCCGCCAGCTCGCGGCGCCGAGATCGCCGACCACGTTGAGCCGGATGGTGCGACCGCCGGGCGTGCCGGAGGGGGCCGGGACGTAGCTCGGCCCCCTCCCCCCTCCGGAGATGTCCTCCCAGCGCGCGGCGTAGCCGTCCACGGCCGCCTGGTCGAAGGCCGGGAAGGCGTGCGGCGCGACGACGTCCTCGGCGAGGACGTTGCCGTGCGCCTGGGTGAGGTCGAGGTCGAGTGGCGGCAGCGCGCGCAACCTGCGCAGCACGCTGCCCAGGTAGTCGGCGAGCGGCGTCAACTCGTTCGCGGCCGCCTCGGCGTCGGCCGTCGCTGTCATGTACCAGATCCGCCTGCCGCGTCGGCCTTGACGAAGTCGGCCAGCCAGGACCGGAACTCGGTGCCCAGGTCCTCGCGCTCGGCGGCGATCTGCACCACCGTCTGGAGGTATCCCAGCGGCATGCCGGTGTCGTAGCGGGTGCCCCGGTAGACGATCGCGTGCACCGGGGTGCCCTCGGTACGCAGCAGCTCCATCGCGTCGGTCAGCTGGATCTCGCCGCCACTGCCCGGCTTGGTCCGCCGGATCGCGTCGAAGATCTTGCCCGGCAGCACGTAGCGGCCGAGCACCGCCAGGTTGCTCGGGGCGTCCTCCGGCTGCGGCTTCTCCACCATCCCGGTCACCTTGACGACCTCGCCGATGTCGGTCAGCTCCGACTCGGCCGGCTCGACGGAGGCGATCCCGTACCGCTTGGTCTCGGACGGGTCGACCTCGAAGAAGGCGAGCACCACACCGCCGGTGCGGGCCTGCAACTCCAGCATCGCCGGCAGCAGCGGCTCCGACGGCTTGACGAACTCGTCGCCGAGCAGCACCGCGAAGGCGTCGTCGCCGACGTGCGACTCGGCGTACCCGATGGCGTGGCCGAGCCCGAGCTGCTCGGGCTGCCGCACGGTGTAGATCTCGGCCAGCTCGCTGGGCCGACGTACGGCGGCCAGCCGCTCGGAGTCGCCCTTCTCCTCCAACCTGGTCTCCAGGTCCGGGCGACGGTCGAAGTGGTCCACCATCGACGTCTTACCCCGACCGGTGATCAGCAACACGTCACCGATGCCAGCCTGCGTGGCCTCCTCGACGATGTACTGCAACACCGGCCGATCCACCACCGGCAGCAGTTCCTTGGGCACCGCCTTGGTGGCCGGCAGGAACCGGGTGGCCAGTCCGGCGGCCGGGATGACGGCCTTGACCGCCAGGGGACGGCCGTTTGCGGCGACCGTCGATGAGGGGTTCGCTGAGTGCTCCGACATGCCGCGAGACTATCGGCCACGGCTCTGCCGCGGCGGGTGTGGCCCAGAAGACGCGCCGCCACCCGGCCCCGGCCGCGCCGCGTCCGGGCCGGCCCGCGCCGCGTCCGTCGCGACGTCCGGCGTGTCGTCGGCCGAATCCGGCCGGGCCTGCGCCGGGCCCGCCAGCGATGATTCCGGTACGCCCACCGCCGGGCCGGACCGGGCGGGCCCGCCCGGCTCCCGGCTCGCCTGCACCGGCTGGCCGGCGCGCGGCAGCCCGTCGGTTGGGCTCACCGCGCACGCGAGCACGGGAATTTCCCGGGTCGGCAGATCCGAGCGAACCTCGGCGACCCGGTACGTGTCACGGCCCGCCGCCTTGGCCGCGTAGAGCGCGTCGTCGGCGGCCTCCAGCACCTCCCGCCCGGTGCTGCCGTGGTCCGGGAAGACGGCGATGCCCACCGACACTGTCACCAGGACCGGCCCGGCGTACGCCTCGACGGCGATGGGCGTGTCGCGCACCGCCGCGCCGAGCCGCTCGGCCACGATCGCCGCTCCCCGCGCGTCGGTCTCCGGCAGCAGCAGCACGAACTCCTCACCGCCCTGGCGGAAGGCCAGGTCGACCTCCCGGATCTCCCCGCGCACCCGGCGGGCGAACTCGGCCAGGACGGTGTCCCCCGCGGCGTGCCCGTAGGTGTCGTTGACGTCCTTGAACCGGTCCAGGTCCAACGCGAGGACGCTGAGCATCCGCCCGAAGCGGCTGGCCCGTTCCACCTCCCGCCGGATCGACTCGCGCAGGTAGCGGTAGTTCCACAGCCCGGTGAGCGGGTCGGTGAGGGAGAGCCGCTGCGCCTCCTCGTGCACCCGGACGTTGTCCACCGCCACGGCCGCGTGGCCGGCGAAGGTGCGCAGGGTGGCCAGGTCGTCGTCGTCGAACTCGTCGGCGCCCAGCCGGTCGTAGAGGGCCAGCACGCCGAGGGCGGCCGCCGTGCCCGCCTCGTCGACCGGCCCCGAGGATCCGCCGAGGGTGGCCGTGGCACCGCCGGGCGGGGCGGCGAACGGAACCGCGACGTAGGTGCGACAGCGTGGCTCACCCGTTGGCGTCTCGGTCTGCTCCGCCCTGCCCCGTTGCGGTTCCCCGGTGGCGGCGACCTCACCGACCACTCCGACGCCGACCGGCACCCGGAGGGTCTGCGTCCCGTCCGCCTCCTCCGCCGGCCAGCGCCCGTCCAACCCCTCCGTGCACTGCGCGACGAGCACCCCGCCGGTCTCCACCAGCAGCACGGCACCGGCACGCGCGCCGGTGGCCCCGATGGCACTGCGCAGGATCACCCGCAGGATGCGTTGCAGGTCGTGTGTGCTGGCCAGTGTGTCGCCGAGCACCGCGAGGTGCCCGCGCAGCTGGTCCCGGTTGCTGGTCAACGCCGCGACGTAGGAGCCGGTCTCCCGGGTCATCCGGTTGAACGCGGCGGCCAACCGACCCAACTCGTCACGACTGCGCACCGGCACCCGGGCGGTCAGGTCGCCCTGGGCCACCCGGTCGACGGCACCGGCCAGCTCCGCCAGTGGCCGGGTGGTCACCCGGGCCAGCCGCCAGGCGGCCAGCACCGCGAGCAGCCCGGCCAGCACGACCACCCCGAGCAGCGTGGCGTGCAACCCCGGTGGCCGTTCACTGGGCACGGAGAGCACCAGTGGCAGCGGCTGCGCGTCGGAGGGCCCGAGCCTGCGCACGTACCGGCCCCCGTTGGTCTCGGTGACCTGCTCGCCCCGTACGCCGACGGCGGCGGCCAGCACCGCGTCGCGGACGTCACGGGACTCGGTCGTGTGGGTGACCCGCGCGGCGCTCGCCCCACTGTCGAGGAGGGTGACCGCCACCCCGGTCACCGCCGCCAGTCGGGCCACGAAGGCCGGGTCGACCAGTTGCGCGGCGGTCACGGTGCCCAGCCGGGTGCCGGCGCGATCGTGCAGGTCTACCTGGGCGGCCAGCGCACGGACCGGGCCGGCCGAGCCCGGGTTCGAGCCTCCGTTCGTGCCCTCGGCCGAGCCGGCGCAGTCCTGCCACGGGGTCGACGGAGCACCGGGCGACAGGTAGGTGACCTGGCCGGCCACGTCGCTGACCAGCACCGCGGCGGCCAGACCCCGGCCGACCAGTTGCGCGGCGGCAACGGCCGGGTCGGCGGTGAGCGCCACCGCGTCGGCGGTGGCGCGTAGCTGCTGGCAGAGCGCGTCGACCGAGGTGCGGACCGTGGAGGCAGCCACCGCCAGGCGCTCGGTGGAGCGGCTGCGGTCCACCGCCGCGACGGTGGAGGCGACGAAGAGCGCTCCGAGCAGGACGGGCCCGAGCACCACCACGAGGAAGGCTGCCGTCAACCGCCCGCGTAGCGTCACTCGTCCCCCCGGAAGTTCCGCCTCCGTTGCTTGCGATGCTGACACAGTGCAACCGTGGGAGAGGCGTTGCGTCAGGAGTGTTGCGTGCCGGAATTTTCTGATGAAGCGGAAGTGACCCGAGTGGCGAAGCGGAACGTCCGCGTCGAGCTGCTCGCCCGCCGCCGGTCGCTGCCCGCCACGACCCGGGCAGCCGCCGCCGGGCGCGTGCAGGCCGAGCTGGTCGCCCTGGTACGCCGACTGCGCCCACACCGGATGACGGCGTACGTGCCGGTCGGCTCCGAACCGGGCGGCGCCGACCTGCCCGAGGTGCTGCGGGCGGCGCTGCCGGCGGACGCCGAGTTGCTGCTGCCGGTGCTCCTCGGTGACCTGGATCTGGACTGGGCGGCGTATACCGGGCCCGATGCCCTGATCGCTGCGGGACGGGGTATCCGAGAACCGTTCGGTGCCCGTCTCGGGGTGGCCGCCGTGGCGCACGCGGCACTCGTGGTCGTTCCGGCTCTCGCGGTCGACCACCACGGTCGGCGGCTCGGGCGCGGTGGCGGGTCGTACGACCGCGCCCTCGCCCGGGTACCCGCGGCGGCCCTGACGGTGGTGCCGCTGCACGACGGTGAGCTGGTCGAGGCGCTGCCGGCGGAGCCCCACGACCGTCGGGTGCGCGCGGTCGTCACTCCCGCCGACGGGGTGCGTACGCTTGACGGCGGCCCGGGTGCGGCGCACGGTGTCGCGCCCCACACGTCTGCTGGACGAACCCGGGGCGAATGACGCACCATTGGCACTCGAATACGTCGAGTGCCAACTGGCTGAGCCCAGATCCGGAGGAGAACGTGCCCACGTACCAGTACGCCTGCACCACGTGCGGTGAGCAGCTCGAGGCGGTGCAGTCCTTCTCTGACGAGCCGCTGACCGAGTGCCCGGCGTGTCAGGGGCGGCTGCGCAAGGTCTTCAACTCGGTCGGCATCGTCTTCAAGGGTTCGGGCTTCTACCGCACCGACTCCCGGGCGTCCGGTTCCGAGACGACCGCCGGCGGCACGACCACCAAGCCGGCGAAGTCCGAGTCGTCCTCCGCTGACAGCTCGTCGTCCTCTTCGGGGTCCTCGTCCTCGTCCGGGTCGTCCTCGTCCTCGGGGTCGTCGTCCTCCTCGGGGTCGTCCTCCGGGTCGTCGGGCTCATCGGGCGGCGGCAAGGCGGCGACGGCCAGCTCCACGTCCTGATCGCCGAAGGCCCGACCCCACCACGGGTCGGGCCTCGATCCACTCGGGTTCCAGCAAGCCGGCCTGTCCCCGTCGCTCTGACCGCCCGCTTTCCCTGATCCCGAGTCGATCAAAGCGGTTCTCCTAGCAGATCGCGCCGACGGATGCGCGTTTTCCACAGGCCGGGCGGTTGTCCACAGGCGGCGGCCGTGGGTCGGCCAAGGCGGCGGGAACTGCCTAGCCTCCCGTACATGGGTGCCACTGCGGCGCTCGGGGACGGGAGGCGGCAGAGGCGATGGTCGATCCGGATTCCGCGCGGGCGTTGCGCCCGCTGCGCCAGCTCACTCTGCCCGGCGGGCGCACCCTGCTCCGGGCCGGTCTGGTCGCCGCGCTGCTCGGCCTGGCCGCCGCGGTCCTGCACACCCCGACCGGATGCCCTCCGACCGCCGTGCCCTCCGACGCGCCATCGGTGGCGGACGACCCGACCCGGTAGGCCGACCAAGGTCGGTCGGGCGAGCGCAGCAGGACAGGCATCCGCCCCCGGTCGAGCAGCGGCAACCGCCCACTGCGGGTCGGCTGGCGGATCGAGGTCGTCAGGGTCTGGCCGAGCCTGCGGGGGTCATTCCCAGTGCGGGGGGCGTTCGGCGAGCAGCCAGTCGTCGTTGCCGCCCGACCGCTCACCCCAACCACGGTCGGTGTCGTCGGTGGTCTGCTCGGGCAGCACCACGAAGTCTTCGCTCAGGTCGACGGCGCGGTCATCGTCTCGCGGTGCGCCGTGCGTGCCAGGGTCCTCGGTGCTCACGAGCGGCAAGACTAGCTCAGCCGACGGCGGTGGACCGGGCCGTCGGCGGTGGGCACGCCGGCCAGAGCCGGCCGGACCGCCGACAGTGGGCGCGCCGGCCAGAAGCGACCGGGCCGCCGGTGGCGTTGGTAGCGTCGGACGGCGTGACGACCCCCAGCGGTGGCAGCGACCCGGACGACTACTGGCGACGGCCCGACACCGGTGACGACGCGGTGGCCGACCAACTTCCCGCCGCGCCCGCGACCACACCACCGGCCGGGCCCACCGACCCACAGCAGAACGAGCAGGCCAGCCAAGCATCGACGGGCCGCCCTCCCAGCGGGAACGCAGGCCCGCCGCCGCCCGCACCGGCACCTACGCGAGGCCCCGTCAGCGGGAACGCGGGCCCGCCGCCCGCACCAACCGCGGCAGCGCCGACGGGAGGCGCGGCCGGCGGATACTCCGGCCCGCCGCCGAGCGTGCCGCCGCCGACGGGTTGGCGTCCACCCGTACACCTGCAGCCGGCGCCGCCACGACGGCTGCCACCGCAGGACATGGCCGACCTGGACGCGGCCGAACAGCGATCGCAGCGGGTCACCTACGGCTTCGGGGCGGCGGCCGGCGTGGTGCTGCTGGTGCTGCTCTGTCTGCTCTGCTCGCGGGTCATCTTCTGATGCCCATCCCCGGGCGGCAGCAGCGGCCAGCAGCTCAGAGGGTGGTGCCCCACACCGTCTCGGCACCGGAGTGGCCGGTCAGGTAGACGTAGATCAGGGCGGCGATGGAAAGCCCCACGGCCGCTACCGCCAGCACGGGGGTGACCAGCGCGGGCAGCTGCGGCACCCGGGGGTGCCCACTTGTCGCCACGAGCAGCAGGATGGCCACGATCCCGAGCGGCACCACGACGCGTAACAGGATGTCACCGTAGCGGCTGTGCTCGAAGATCTGATCGAGGATCGGCCCCTGGAAGCCCCGGGCCACCAGCGCGTCGGTGAGTGCCTCACCCGACTTGACCGCGACGAAGGCGGTCACCGGCGCGGCCACGGCGAGGAGGCCCAGGGCCCAGTCCAGCCGGTGCCGCCACCGCGGTAGCCCCACGTACGCGATGGCCAGCACCGCCAGCAGCGGTACGAACACGACGACCGCGTGGATTACCAGGACGTGCACCGGTAGACCCAGGATCTCCTCGAACATCGAACCCTCCAGGTGGATCATGGTCAGGGGTGGTCAGCCTATGGTCCGCCGATCGTCCCCAGGCTCTCGACGGATGACACGCGCGCCGCGTCGATCGGGTTCATTCGCTGGGGCCGTACTCCCGATCCTGCCTGGCTGTGTCGGTGGCCACCCGGAGCGGGCGACGGTTGTCGATGCGGGTCGGGCGTGTTGTCATTGGCCAATGTCCGGTGCCGAGGAGCTGCTGCGGTCGAGAGGTCTGCGTGTCACGCGGCCACGCCTCGCGGTGCTCGACGTGCTGGCTGACGGCGGCCACCTGGAGGTCGACGAGATCACCCGGCGGGTGCGCGAACGCCTCGACTCGGTCTCCACCCAGGCGGTCTACGACGTACTGGGCGCGCTGTCCCGAGCCGGGCTGTCCCGGCGGATCGAGCCGGCGGGCAGTCCCGCCCGCTATGAGGCGCGGGTGGGCGACAACCACCACCACGTGGTCTGCCGAGGCTGCGGCGAGGTCGCCGACGTCGACTGCGCGGTGGGCAGCGCACCGTGCCTGGAGCCGAACAGCGCGCACGGGTTCGAGGTCGACGAGGCCGAAGTGACCTTCTGGGGCCTCTGCCCGGGCTGCCGGGCCCGCCGCTCCGCCGACGTCTGACCATCTGCACCGGAGGCACGTGACCGGCGAGGTCGGCCCGATCGTGGCACTCTTGTGCGGTGGACTCCGATGACCTCGGCCTTTTCGGTCCGGGTTCGGTCACGTGGAAGGTGCACGAGGAGCCGATCCTGATCGTCGCCGGCCTGCGCTCGCTCTACCTCCAGGCGTTGCACCCCCGGGCCATGGCCGGGGTCGCGCAGAACAGCAACTACCGCACCGACGCCTGGGGTCGACTGCTCCGCACCGCCACCTACGTGGCGACCACCGTCTACGGGACCACCGCCGAGGCGGAGGCCGCCGGGGCCCGGCTGCGCCGCCTGCACGACCGCCTGCGGGCCACCGACACGCTCACCGGTGAACAGTTCCGGATCGACGAACCGGACCTGCTGCGCTGGGTGCACGTGACCGAGGTCGAGTCGTTCCTGAGCACGGCCCGACGCGCCGGGCTGCCGCTGAGCGACGACGAGGTGGACGGCTACTACACCGAGCAGCGCCGCGCCGCAGCCCTGGTCGGCCTGGACCCGGCAACCGTCCCGGGCACCGCCGCCGAGGTCGCTGACTACTACGAGGCCGTACGGCCACAGTTGCGGATGACCCGGGAGGCCGCCGAGACGGCGGTGTTCCTCACCGCCCCGCCGCTGCCGTGGAAGCTCAGCCTGCCGGTCCGGTTGGGGCTCACGTTGGGCCCGCCACGCTGGGCGTACCTGGGGATCGCCAGCACCGCGTTCGCGCTGCTGCCGGCGTGGGCACGCCGGATGTACGGAGGTCCCGGTCTACCGACCACCGCGCTGTCGGCGGACCTGAGCGTGCGCGCGCTGCGGCTCGCGTTCGCCGCCGTCCCCCGCCGCTACCTGGAGGGGCCGTTGATTCAGGCGGCCAAGGAGCGGGCCGCGCGGCACGCTGCCGCCTCGCTGGCCGGCTGACCCGACCCTCGGCAGGAGATCAGCCGTCGGCCGGCCGGTCCACTGCCGCCCACGGCTCCTTGCCCGGGACCTGTGCGCCCGTCGGGCAGTGCCGCCGGAAGTCGCACCAGCCACAGCGCGGGCCGGGTGCCACCGGGAAAGCCTCGTCCGCGTCGGCGCCGTCGGCGACTGCCCGCTCGGCGGCCATGATGTCGCGGGCCGTCTCTTCCGCGCGGGTCAGTTGTCGGGCCAGCGACTCGACTGTGTGGTCGTGGCCGGCGACCGTGCCGGTCGGCAAGTGGTGCAGCTCCACCCGGCGGCACGGCCGACGAAACACCCGCTCGGCGGCGTACGCGTAGAGCGCGAGCGCCTGCGAGCCCCTGGCGTCGTCCGTGTCCAGCCCGGTGCGGCCGGTCTTGTAGTCCACGATGACCAGCTCCGGCCCGTCCGGGCCGGGCCGCGAGTCGATCCGGTCGGTACGACCGTTGAACGCCAGCACCGCGGTCTTGACCGCCACCACCCGCTCCACGCCGAGCGGGTCGGAATCCGGCTCCAGCGTCTCGACGTACGACTCCAGCCACCCCAACGCCCGCCGGTAGGCGGCCCGCTCCTGCTCGTCGTCGCGGTAGCCCTCGCGGACCCAGGTGCCCTTGAGCAGTGTGGCCAGCGCCTCGGGACGCCTTCGGTCGGCGGGCAGCGCATACCAGTTCTTCAGGGCGGTGTGCACGCTGGCGCCGAGCGAGTTGTGCGCCCACGGCGGGCCCTTGGGTGGGGCGGGCCGATCGACGTAGGAGTAGCGGTAGCGACGCGGGCAGTCCAAGTACGCGCCCAGCTTGCTCGGGGTGCAGACGAACAGCCGCTCGGGCATGCCCTCGAAGCCGAGCTGCTCGGCGTCGCCGGCGCGCTGCCGCGGGGCCCGGCCGCCGGCGGCCGGCCGCCCCGCTGATGAGGATCGTCGCACGTCTCAGATCCTGCCATCCATCTCCGACATCGCGCGTGTGCCGTCAGGCCATGTTCACGTACTGCGTGACGAAGGCGGCCACCGCGTCGGCGATGAGCTGCACGGCGATCGCGGCCAGCAGCAGGCCGGCGATCCGGGTCAGCACCTCGATCCCGCCCGGCCGGAGGATCTTCACGATGCCGCCGGAGAAGCGCAGGACGATCCAGACGGCGACCATCACGGCGAGGATCGCCACGGCGATGGCGCTGAACTCTCCCAGCCCGTCGGCCTGCTGGACGAAGAGCATGGTGGCCACGATGGCACCCGGGCCGGCCAGCAACGGCGTGCCCAGCGGCACCAGGGCGATGTTGGAGGTGACCTGCTGGCTCGGGTCGTCGGCCTTGCCGGTCAGCAGCTCAAGGGCGACGAGCACGAGCAGCAGCCCACCGGCTGCCTGCAACGCCGGCAGGTCCACGTGCAGGTAGTCGAGCAGGGTCTGCCCCGCCACCGCGAAGATCACGATGACGCCGAGCGCCAACGCGACCGCCTGCCAGGCTGCCCGGTTGCGGTCGCGGGCGGGCAGGGGGCCGGTCAGCGCCAGGAAGATCGGCATCATGCCCGGCGGGTCGGTGATCACCAGCAGAGTCACGAAAACCTCGCCGAACAGCTTCAGATCCACGTGATCAACCTAGCCGCGCCGCGATGGGCGAAATACCCGGATCAGCCCGAAGCGACCTCGGTCACCCCCTCGGCGACGATCCGCTCGTACGCCTCGACGCCGGTGCTGAACGCGCCGAGTTGGACGGTCTTGTGGGTGCCGTGAAAATCCGAGGAGCCAGTGACGAACAGGCCCAGCTCGGCGGCGAGCGCCCGCACGTGTTCCCGCTCGGCCGGGCTGTGGTCCTCGTGGTCGGCTTCGAGCCCGGCGAGCCCGGCGGCGGCCAGCTCGGCGATCAGCTCGTCGGGCACCACCCGGCCGCGTCGGGTGGCTCGCGGGTGGGCGAAGACCGGCACGCCCCCGGCCGCCCGGACCAGCCGAACGGCCCGGAACACGTCGATGTCCTCCTTGGGCAGCCGGTACCGCTCGCCGAGCCAGTCCGGGCCGAACGCCTCCCGGACGCTGCCGACCAGGCCGGCGCGGATGAGTGCCTGCGCGATGTGCGGACGTCCCACTGTGCCGCCACCCGCGCCGGCCAGGATGTCCGGCCAGTTCACGTCGATGCCGTCGGCCCGCAGGAGGCCGACGATCCGTTCGCCACGCTCTTCCCGGGCGGCCCGGACCCGCGCCAGCTCGGCCACCAGCTCCGCGTGGCCCGGATCGAACAGGTACGCGAGCAGGTGCAGCGGCACCGCGGGCTGCGGACCGGACCAGCGACACGACAACTCCGCACCCCGGATCAGGCGCAGACCGGGTGGCAGCGCGGCCACTGCCGACGCCCAGCCGGCCGTGGTGTCGTGGTCGGTGATCGCCAGCACGTCCAGCCCTGCGTCGGAGGCCGCGCCGACCAGCTCGGCCGGGGTCAGCGTGCCGTCGCTGGCCGTCGAATGGGCGTGCAGGTCGATCCGGGGGGCGGGGCCGGTACGCGAGGTCACCGCCCGACGTTACCGAGGAAACGGTGAGCCCGGCTCACATGGGCCACCTGGGGTCAGAAGCCCTGCACCAGGATCGGCCGCTCTCCGGCTGGCACGCCGGGCACCGCAGCGGGGCCGGCGGGCTTTCCCGCCCGCACCTGGCCGACGTCGACCCGGACCAGCTCGCCGTCGCCGTCGAGGTAGGAGGCCTGGCCCTCGTCGCTCCAGACGATCGCCCCGGTCATCGGCGGCCCGGCCGCAACGGCTGTCGCATTCGGCCCGAGCCGCTGCAGGTCGACCAGCAGGGACCGACCGGCCGAGCCGCTGTTCTCGTTGACCAGCAGCCACCGCCCGTCCGGCGACACCCCGCCGACGCCGTCCTGGCTCAGGTCCGGACCGCAGCCCGTGCGTACCGGGTCCAGGTGACGTGTCGGGGTGAGGATGGCAAGGCAGGTCCGGCCCGGATCGGCCGTGCTGACCTGCCCGACGAGCCGCCCGTCGGGCAGCCGCCCGTAGACGTTGAGGCTCTTCCGGTCGAGGGCGTCGGGCAGCGGCCCCGCACCGGGCCGCCAGAGCGTGTGACCGGCGCTGGCCGGGTCGAGTCGGACCAGCACGCTGTCACCGACGAACCGGACGGGCTCCGCCGCCGCCGGCACCGGGGTGCGCACCGACCCGATGAGCTGGGTGCCGACCACACCCGCCGTCAGGAGATCGTCTCCGTCGCGCCAGGCGACCTGGCGGCTGTCCGGGGCCAGGACGATCGCGCCGGCACCGGCCAGCAGCACCTGTACCAGGCCGTCGTCCTGCACCACCGACAGAAAGCGCCCGGCGGTGCTCGGCGCGCCCACCACCAGCCAACCGCCTCCGCTGGGCAGCGGCTGGACGTGTTCGGCCGGCCCGACGTCGGACAACACCAGCCGCCGCCCGTCGGCGCTGACCAGCGTTTCGCTGGCGATGAGCGAGGTCGACGCCGTGGGCGAGGGGTCGGGGCCGGGAATGCTGGCCGTCGGGAACGGTCGACTGGTCGGGTCGGGGTCGCCGATCACGACGATGGGTGAGCCGTCCCGTCTGGTCTCGGCACCGAGCTGGGCCATGCCGGCGCTGAGCAGCACGGTGGTGACCGCCGCGAGGGCGAGGCCGGCGGCGGTGCGTCGACGCCGGATCCGGTTCGCGCGACGGATGGCCTGGCCGGCCGGGTCGACGCTCAGCGGGCGGGCAAGGGCGACCTGGTGCGAGAGTGTCTCCCGCACCGCACCTTCCAACTCGTCAGGCCGCACCTGGTATGAACGCTGCGGGCCGTCCGTCAGGTTGTCGCGTCGGCCGGGGAACTGACTCACTGCTGTTCCCCGGAGCCCGTGCCGACGGGCACGGCCGCCGGGGCGGTGGGCAGGACCACCTGCGGATCGATCCCACGTGGCACGGCGGGGCGCGGAGCGGTAGGGCGGGGCACGGGTCGGCCGGCCGCCCGTCCGGGACGGGGTGAGGCAGCGGCACCGGTGGCCGGGGCCCGCCCGGAAAGGGAACCCGGGCCCGCCGTCCGGCCGCCGGCACCGATAGCGCCCGCGGCACTGTCGGCAGCGCCAGTCCGGCCGGCGATGCCGGCGGCGGCTGCCAGCTCCGGTGCGTCCGCGCCCAGTCGCCGACGCAGCGTGGCGAGCGCCCGGGACGCCTGGCTCTTCACCGTGCCCGGTGAAATGTCCAGCATCGCGGCGGTCTGCGCCTCCGACATGTCCTCGTAGTAGCGCAGCACCAGCACTGCCCGCTGCCGGTTGGGCAACTCCCGGAGATGCCGCCAGAGCAGATCCCGGTCAAGTTGCTGCTCGATCTCGTCGACACCGGCCCGCTCGGGCAGCACCTCGGTCGGGCGTTCGCCGTGCCAGCGCCGCCGCCACCAACTGGTCGACGTGTTGACCATCACACGCCGGGCGTACGGCTCGACCGCCTCGATCCCGCCGAGCCGCTTCCACGCCAGGTAGGTCTTGGTCAGCGCCGTCTGGAGCAGGTCCTCGGCCGTGGCCCAGTCGCCGGTGAGCAGATAAGCGGTGCGCAGGAGCGCGGCGGAGCGGGCCGCGACGAACTCGCGGAACTGCTCCTCCAACGAGTCCTTGCTCGCCACCGCCCACCTCCACACCCCTGCCGTCCTGGCAGAGTGCCACGTCAGGGGCGGCCTGGTCCATGACGAAAGGTGCGCACTTGCTCCGATGTTCGGTCGAAAACCTTCACGCCCCGTCGTCGGCCTTGGCCTCGTCGGCCTCCTTGCCGAGCCGCGCCTCGACGGCCTGCGGCTCGTACATCTCCTCGACGACGCGCAGGTAGAGCTCGTTCGGGTTGGGCAGGTTCTTGACCTCGCGAAGCGCCTGCTCCTGGCCGGCGGACTCCAGCACGAAGGTGCCGTAGTTGAGCGCTCGACCGGTCGGGGTCTGCTCGTACTTCATGTCGGTGACCCGGACCAGCGGCATCATCGCCACCTTGCGGGTGACGATCCCGTTGACCACCATGACCCGCTTGTTGGTCAGGATGAACCGGTCATACCACCAGTCGGCGACCTTCCACGCCACCCAGCCCATCACCGCGAACCACAGCAGCACGGCGATGGTGGTCAACGCGCCGACGTCCTGACCGGCGAGGAAGCCGGAGAGATAGCCGAGCACGAAGGTCGCCGCGACGCCGATCAACAGCGGGTTGCTGAGGTGGATCCAGTGTCGCTTCCACTCGCCCCGGTAGCGCTCGGTGGGGAAGAGGTAGCGAGCCACCAGCGAACTGGGCTCGTCTTCCAGCGGCAGCACCCGCCGAGGGGTCGACCCGGTCGCGTCGGCACGCAACCCGGCCAGCTCGTCCTCGGAGATCTGCGGCGGCTGGTAGCTGGCCTCCGGATCTCGGATCCACCCCCGACCGGAACGACCCTGGCCGGCATAGCCGGGCCCGTCGCCATAGCCGACGTCGTCCGAAAGGGACGGACCGTCGGACAGGCCGGGGCCGGCCCCGTAGCCCGGGCCGTCATCAGGCCCGATCCGCGGGATCGGCTCGGTGTCGCGCTCGCGACGTTCCCGGTCGGGGTCGTCCGGGTCGAAGGGTGGACCGGAGGGGCTGCCCATCGGCGGCTAGGCGACGAGGCTGGTGAAGAAGTCGCCAAACCCCTGGGCGATATCCATGATCCCGCCGCCGAGCGACTTGAACACGTCCGCCGCCGAGTTTGGTCGATAGGCGACGAAGAAGATCAAGAATGCGATTCCGGCCCAGGTGAGGACCTTCTTGACCATGGCGGGCCATCCTCTCGCGCGGCGCCGGGTCCCATTACCGCAGCGGCACCCAGAGTATCAGTGTGGTGTCGTACAGTGAATATCTGCGTCCGTTCTCCGTCAATCCGGAAGAGTTGTCAAGCTCTACCGGGTAGATACGGGGACGGTGCGCCGTACACGAGCTCGGGCGGAGTCCACTCGGTCAGGTCGTGTAGCACGACGTCTTCCGCGAGCAGGTGACCCGCACTCGCCGGCCAGGCTATCGCATGGAGCCACATTCCCCGAGCTTCGCCGGCGTACGCGCTTCGATCCGTTGGAGAATTCACCAACCACAGTGGAGTGGGGTGCCCACCGACCTTGATCTTCGCCTGTCCGACGTGGTCGGGGTGACCCGGCCCCGGGTCGGTCAACGCGTCCACCAACTCCGGTCCCGGGTCCGGCCCGGTCAGTCCGGCGAGCCGGGTGCCCAGGCCGACACCGGGTTCCTCGGCCACGAAGACCAGATCGGCCGGACCCCCACCGAGGGGCGCGGGGCCCGCGCACGCGACCACTGTCGCCCGCACACCTGTGCGGTCGTCCCCGGCGTACGCCACGCCGGTGAGTGTCCAACCGGGCGGCAGCGGCCACGGGCACCACAGCGGTGTCACCGGTGGATCGCCGGTCGCGGTGATCCGTTCCACCACGCTCGCCACGATGTCCGCTCCGATGTGCTCGGGCACGTGCAACGGCGGCACCGGGCCGCAGCGCGCACATCTCGAGTCGGTGTTCATCAGATCCGGCGCCCGTACCGGGCCCCCGCATCTCGGACAACTCACCGCGACACTCACATCCCCACCGTCTCCCCGGACCGCCGGCACGTCAAGCCGGAACGTCCGATTCGGCACCGTACGTGGGTCAGTCCGGCGGCGTACCGGCGTGCGCGCGGATCCAGGCGTGCATGGCGATTCCGCTGGCCACGCCCGCGTTGATCGACCTCGTCGAGCCGTACTGGGCGATGGAGTAGAGCTGGTGGCAGGCGGCACGGGCCGGCGCGGAGAGACCGGGTCCCTCCTGGCCGAACAGCAGCACGCAGTCCCGCGGCAGGGTGCCGGTCTCCAGCGGACGCGACCCGGGCAGGTTGTCGATGCCGAACACCGGCAGTTGCCGCTCGGCCGCCCAGGCGACGAACTCCTCGATCGTCTCGTGGTGCCGTACGTGCTGGTACCTGTCGGTCACCATCGCGCCGCGCCGGTTCCACCGTCGCCGTCCGACGATGTGCACCTCGGCGGCGTTGAACGCGTTCGCGTTACGCACCACAGTGCCGATGTTGAAGTCGTGCTGCCAGTTCTCGATCGCGACGTGGAAGCCGTGCCGGTGCTGGTCCAGGTCGGCGACGATCGCCTCGTGCCGCCAGTAGCGGTAGCGGTCGACGACGTTGCGCCGGTCCCCCTCCGCGAGCAGTTGCGGGTCGTAGCGGCTGTCGTCCGGCGGGTCCCCCGGCCAGGGGCCCACGCCCACCTCAAGCTGGTCGTCGGTCACGGTCATCAGAGGGTACGGACCGCGTCGGCGTCGGCCACGCCGACCTGCCGGTCAGCCCAGGTCGAGGGCGGCACCGAGCCGGTCCAGGAAGCGCCGGTCCGCCGGGCTGGCCGGTGGGTCCACCCGGCGCGTGCCGGTGCCGGGCACCGAGCGACAGACCCGGGCCGCGACCGACTGCACCCACTGGCGGTACGCGGCCGAGTCGGCGGGGTCGGCCCGCCGCCGGAGGACCCGGCTCGCCGCCCGGCAGGCGGCCAGCAGGTCCACCAGGTCGGTGAGCCGCTCGGCAGGTTGTGGGGCGCCGTCGTGGCGGGCGTAGATCGTGGCGACCACCGCCCGGACCAGATCGCTGTCGGAGGCTCGGCCCGCGGCCATGGCATCCAGACCGGCCAGGCCGGCCATCACTCCACGCTCCGTCCGGCCAGGCCCCGGTGCCGCGGCGGCCACGAGGACCCGACCGGGCAGGCTGGTGAGCAGATCCCACTCGACGGCGGAGTAGACAGCGGTGGTCAAGGGTGCGGCTCGGCGGCCGGCAGAGGGCGGCTCTCCCGCGACGGAGTGGCTCATCGGAACCTCCGGCGTCAGCATATGCCCCGCGGCGGGCACCGGACCCCTTCCCCGGCAGACCCGCGCTGGGGAAGGAGGCCGGTGTTCGTCGACGGGTCGCAGCCCGCCGCGACCTGTCAGCGCGGCTCGGGGAAGCTGGGCCGCTCCGGATCCACGCCGTCGGGCACCGCGGCGGCCGCGTACTCCCGCTTGGGCACCATGACCTTGCGTCGGAAGACGCAGACCATCGTGCCGTCCTGGTTGTAGCCGCGGGTCTCCACCGACACCACACCCCGGTCGGGCTTCGAGCCGGACTCTCGCTTGTCCAGCACCGTGGTCTCGCCGTAGATCGTGTCGCCGTGGAAGGTCGGCGCGACGTGCCGCAGCGACTCGACCTCCAGGTTGGCGATCGCCTTGCCACTCACATCGGGCACCGACATGCCGAGCAGCAGCGAGTAGATGTAGTTGCCGACCACGACGTTGCGCTTGAACTGGCTGGCCGTCGCGGCGTAGTGCGCGTCCATGTGCAGCGGGTGGTGGTTCATGGTGAGCAGGCAGAAGAGGTGGTCGTCGTACTCGGTGACGGTCTTGCCCGGCCAGTGCCGGTAGACCGCGCCGACCTCGAACTCCTCGTAGTAGCGACCGAACTGCATGCTGGTCCCTTCGACGGGCGGCGATGGAGTTCGGCACAGCATGCCTTACCGATGGTTAAGGCGACCGGCGGGGCGCGACGGCGGCGGAAATGTCACACCGGTCACTCGCCTGGGGGGAGACGCAATGAGCGGCGGGGCCCTCCCCGGCACCCGCCGCCCACGCTCTGATGTGAGGAATTCTGCCCTACGGGTGCGTAGCTTCAACAGAGGTCGCGATCACATTTATCTTTTTGTAACACTACTGTGAGTGACGAAGCGGAGGTTGATCAGCGATCTCTGCAGGCCGGATACCTCCTTGTCAAGGCCCAAGTTACCGATTCGTAGTGCTCAATCGCGTGGATCTCCCTGGAAACGCTCCCATCACCGCAGGTCACGCAAGTGCGTCATGCACTTGCGTTCCGCAGGTCGGGTGTGAACAGATGCTTGTCGATGACCGTCGGCACCCCCCGGCAGCCCCGGGCACGTTTCGTGCCCCACCCCCCGGGAATTCGATACGGTCAGCCCTGGTTCTACGGGACGTAGATAAACCGCGGTGATCGGAGAGTGCAATGGCAACCGTTGAGCTGACCTCGACGAACTTCGACGAGGTGACCGGCAACGACGGCATCGTCCTGGTCGACTTCTGGGCCGACTGGTGTGGTCCGTGCAAGCGGTTCGCCCCGGTCTACGAGCGCTCCTCGGAGAAGCACCAGAACATCGTCTTCGGCAAGGTCGACACGGAAGCTCAGCAGGAGCTGGGCGCCAAGTTCGACATTCGCTCGATCCCGACGATCATGGCGATCCGCGACGGCGTCATCGTCTTCGCCCAGCCGGGCGCCCTTCCCGAGTCCGCGCTGGAGAACCTGATCGAGCAGGTCGAGGCGCTGGACATGGACGACGTCCGCAAGCAGCTGGCCGAGCACAACCACTGAGTCGTCCCCACGACGACACGCGAGGCCGGGCCCGGTACGGGCCCGGCCTTCGTCGTACCCGCCGACTCCACCCATGATCACCTGCCTGGTCGGGCCGAACTGGCCATCGGAGGGACCCGAGGCCGTCGGTACATCCCGTATCGTCACGACCCGATGGAGAATCTGACCACCCGCGGGCGCGTGACCCGGCTGGGCGCGACCGCACTCGGCCTCGTCCTGCTCGTCGTCGGCACCTTCTGGGGCAGCGACGACGATTTCCCGTTCGGCCCGTTCCGGATGTACTCCACCTCCAACCCGCCGAACGCACCCGCCCCTGACACCCGCGTCGAGGGGGTGAACAGCTCCGGGGCGGTGATCGACCTCGACCAGAACGCGACAGGCATCCGCCGCGCCGAGATCGAGGGCCAGCAGGCCCGATACGCCGCCGATCCGACGCTGCTCACCGAGGTCGCCGACGCGTACGCCGAACGCCACCCGGACGCCCCCGCGCTGGTCGAGGTCCGCATCGTCATCCGCTGGCACGGCATCCGCGCCGGCCGACCGACCGGCCAGCACACCGACCAGACCGTCGTGAGCTGGCAGGCCGCCCGATGAACCGCTGGCTGACCGAGGCCGTACCCAGGGGCCGGGTGGCCGCCTTCCGCACCCTGATCTACCTGTTCGTCGCCGCCGACCTGGTGATCTTCACCCCCTGGGTACGCACCCGGGTCAGCGTGCCCGGCGACCTGTACCAACCACTCCTGATCGGCCGCCTGCTCCCACTGCCGACGCCAACCGAGACGCTGGTGACGGTGATCTTCTGGGCGTTGCTGCTGCTCGCCCTCCTCGCCGCCACCGGCCGAGCGCCCCGGCTGCTCGGCTGGGCGGTGTGCGCGCTGTACCTGGAGTGGATGATCATCGCGATGAGCTACGGGAAGGTCGACCACGACCGGTTCGGGCTGCTCGTCGCACTGGCCGTGCTGCCCACCGCCGGCCGCGCCCGACACGGCGACACCACCCGCACCGAGGCCGGCGGCTGGGCCCTACGCGTCACCCAGATCGCGGTGATCTGCACGTACTTCCTGGCCGCCTTCGCCAAGCTGCGCTTCGGCGGCCTGGACTGGCTGACCGGCTCGGTCCTGGCCCGCGCGATCATCCGGCGCGGCACCGACCTGGCCGACCTCATCGCCCAGGTGCCGTACCTGCTGATCGTCGCCCAGTTCGGCATCGTGGCGTTCGAACTGCTGAGCCCGGTGGTCTTCTTCCTGCCACCCCGCTGGCGACTCGCCATGGTCGGCTTCTTCTACTCGTTCCACGCGGTCACCATCGCGACCATCACGATCTCGTTCGCGCCGCACCTGGCCGCGATGACCAGCTTCCTGCCGCTGGAGCGGGTGCGCCCGCTGGTCTGGGCGCGCCGGCTCGTCGGCCGCGGCTCTCCCGAGGCGGCCACGACGGATGCCTCGGCGCCGCCACCGGCCGACGTCGACCCGGTGCCGGCCGACCAGGGCCCGGTGACAGCCGGCGCGGGGCCGGCACGCGACGATCAGGCGCCGGTGGTCGGGCGACCGGCCGGCCCGTAGAGCCGCTCCCGGGCCTCCTGCGGCAGGGAGCAGGCCGCCGTGCCACCGGGAAGTCGGTGCCGGTTGCGCGCCACCCAGCGGTACAACGGCCAGGCCGCGACGCGTACCGGAGGAATCCGCAGGCCGGCCCCGGCGACCCGCCAGAGCGGACCACTCGCGGCGAGCAGCTTCGCGATGGCGTCCGGACCGGCCGCGCGTGAGCCGTCCGCGCCGACCCACTGCACGGCCTCCTCGCACTCGGCCACGCTGAGGCCGAGCGCGTCCAGGTCGGCGAACTGCCAGGGCACCACGCGTGCGGCGGTGGGGATGCGGCGCTCGATGAACTCCGCACAGCTCGTGCAGAACGCGCAGTCCCCGTCGTAGACGAAGGTCGACGTCTCCATGCGCCCATCCTCCCCTCTCCGACCACCCGGACGCCCACCGGTGTACGGCGGGTCACTTGCGCTTGTCTCGTACACGTGTTCGAATAGTGCCCATGCGCTGGGACAACCTCACCGCTCCCCCGGTTGAGGGAGACCCCGAGCGGGCAGCGCCAGCGACGCCACCCCTGCCGCTGGCGCTGCCCGGCGCCGTCGCCCGCACCTTCGACACTCCCGAGTTCGCCGGGATGACGTTCTACGAGGTGCAGGCCAAGTCCATCCTCAACCGGGTGCCCGGGCAGTCCCGCGTCCCGTTCGAATGGACGATCAACCCGTACCGAGGCTGCTCCCATGCCTGCATTTATTGTTTCGCGAGAAATACTCACACCTATCTCGATCTCGACGCCGGTGCGGACTTCGACCGGAAGGTGATCGTCAAGGTCAACGCCGGGGAGCTGGTCCGGCGGGAGCTGGCCGCGCCGCGCTGGCGGGGCGCGCACGTGGCGATGGGCACCAACGTGGACTGCTACCAGCGGGCCGAGGGTCGCTACCGACTGATGCCGCAGATCATCGGTGCCCTGCGTGACTTCGCCAACCCGTTCTCGATCCTCACCAAGGGCACGCTGATCCTGCGCGACCTGCCACTCCTGCGTCAGGCCGCCGAGGTGACCACGGTGGGCATCTCCTTCTCGGTGGGTTTCGTCGACGAACACCTCTGGCGCACCGTCGAGCCGGGCACACCACACCCCCGCCGCCGACTGGACGCCGTCCGGGCGCTCGCCGACGCCGGCTTCTCCGTCGGGGTGCTGATGGCGCCGATCCTGCCCGGCCTCAGCGACAGCGACGAGTCGATCGACGCCACCGTCTCAGCCATCGCCGCCGCCGGCGCGACGAGCGTGACCGCCCTGCCGCTGCACCTGCGTCCCGGAGCCCGGGAGTGGTACGCGCACTGGCTGGCCCGCGAGCACCCGCACCTCGTGCCCCGCTACCGCGAGCTCTACCGGGCCGGCGCGTACACGCCGCAGGCGTACCAGCGGGAGTTGACCGCACGGGTGCGGATCGCCGCTCGGCGACACGGGTTGCACCGCGGGGAGCGGGGCGACAACCGCAGCCTGCCCGAGTCGCCGCCACCGTCAGCCGAGCAGCTGACGCTGCTCTGATCGGAGCTACAGTCGGCGGGTGCGTACCGCTCAGCAGATCCTCGCCGACTCCGCCGTGATCGCCGTCGTGGGCGCGTCCCGCGACCCGTTCAAGGCCGCGCACGGCGTGCCGTTGCAGATGCAGCAGTACGGCTGGCGCATCATCCCGGTCAACCCGACTGTCGACGAACTGTTCGGGGAACGGGCCTACAGGACCCTCGCCGACATTCCGCACCCCGTCGACCTGGTGGACGTGTTCCGACCGGCGGCCGACGCCGTGCAGGTGGTGCGGGACGCGGCGGCGATCGGCGCTCCCGCGGTCTGGCTGCAACTGGGCATCGTCTCGGCCGAGGCGCGGCGGATCGCCGAGGAGGCCGGCATGGACTACGTCGAAGACCGCTGCCTCATCGTCGAACGCGCCGCCGCCAACCTGACCCGCCTGCCCTAACCCGAAGCCCCACCCATCGCCGCGATCTTGCACTTACTGTCCCGGCATAAGTGACACAAGGGTCAAAGGGCAACCGAAAGTGCAAGATCGCGGGGGTCTGGGTTGGGTGAGGGCGGGGCGGGCGGGGCGGGCGGGGTTAGAGCTTGTATTGCTTGAGGAGGCCTCGGGAGATGATGGTCTTCTGGATCTCTGAAGTGCCCTCGCCGATGAGCAGGAACGGGGCCTCCCGCATCAGCCGCTCGATCTCGTACTCCTTGGAGTAGCCGTAGCCGCCGTGGATGCGGAACGCCTCCTGGACGACCTCGGCGCAGTATTCGGAGGCGAGCAGCTTGGCCATCCCGGCCTCCACGTCGTTGCGCTGGCCGGCGTCCTTGAGCCGGGCGGCGTTGACCATGAGGGCGTGCGCGGCCTCGATCTTCGTGCCCATCTCGGCGAGCTTGAAGGCGATCGCCTGGTGCTTGGCGAGAGGCTGGCCGAAGGTCTTGCGCTGCTGGGCGTAGCTCACCGCCAGCTCGAAGGCGCGGATGGAGATGCCGCAGGCGCGGGCGGCCACGTTGACCCGGCCCACCTCGATGCCGTCCATCATCTGGTAGAAGCCGCGACCCACCTGGTCGGCGCCGCCGAGGATCGCGGAGTCGGGCACCGTGACGCCGTCGAGCACCATCTCGGTGGTCTCGACGCCCTTGTAGCCCATTTTCTCGATCTTGCCGGGGATGGTGAGGCCGGGGGCGGTCTCGCCGAAGCCCGGCTCCTTCTCCAGCAAAAAGGTGCTCATGTTGCCGTAGACGGACTCCGCGCCGGTGTCGGTCTTGACCAGGGTGGCCACCACCGAGGAGTAGGCCCCGTTGGTGAGCCACATCTTCTGCCCGTTGAGCACGTACCGGTCGCCGTCGCGGACGGCCCTGGACTTGATCGCCGAGACGTCGGAGCCGGTCTCCGGCTCGGACATGGAGAACGCTCCCCGCACCTCACCGGTGGCCATCTTCGGCAGCAGCCGGGCCTTCTGCTCGGCGGAGCCGTGCTGGGAGATCAGGTACGCCACGATGAAGTGGGTGTTGACGATGCCGGAGATCGACATCCAGCCGCGGGACAACTGCTCCACCACCAGCGCGTAGGTGAGCAGTGATTCGCCGAGGCCGCCGTGCTCCTCGTCGATGGTGAGGCCGAACAGCCCCATCTCGCGCATGCCGTCGAGGATGTCGGTGGGGTACTCGTCGGCGTGCTCCAGCCGCTGCGCGTGCGGGATGATCTCCTTGTCGGCGAAGTCCCGAACGGTCTCCAGGATCGACTGTTGCACATCGGTCAGGCCGGGCGTCTGGGCGAGTCGGGCCATCTCAGCCTCCGGGGATCCGCGCACTACTCATGGGTAACTGAACGCTGGGTCAGTATCGGCCCCTCGGGTCGAGGAGGCCAAGGTGACCAGTCCACACAACCGCTGTGAAAAGGTTCACCGCTGCGGGTAGCGTCCGGCAAGAGGGACTTTTCCGGCACCGGCAGGAGGAGGACAGCTGTGAGCTACCCACCGCCGTCGGGACCGCCCGAGGACGAGCCGCCGCCGTCACCCTACGAGCCACCGAAGGACCAGTCGCCGTACGCGCCACCGCCAGCCGGCCAGTCACCGTACGCGCCGCAGCCGGACCAGCCGGCGTACGAGCTGCCAGCGGAACGCTCACCGTACGGACCGCCGGAGGGCGAACCGTCGCCGTACGGCCACCAGGGGCCACAGCAGTCGGCGCACTGGAGTCAGCAACCGCCGTACCCCCCGCAGGGCCCCTACGGCCAGTACGGTCCACCGCCGGCCGGGCCGGGTCGGGGCACGAACGTGCTGGCGATCCTGTCGCTGGTGTTCGCCTTCGTCTTTCCGCCGGCCGGCGCCGTCCTCGGTCACGTGGCCAAGCGGCAGATCCGTACCAGCGGCGAGGAGGGCGACCAACTCGCGACCTGGGGGCTGATCCTGGGCTACGTCTTCACCGGGCTCACAGTGCTGGCCTGCTGTGGCTGGCTGGCACTGGTGGCCTTCGGCAACTCCGGGGACAGCGGCGGCTACTGACCAACGGGCCGGTGTGGCCCGTCGCGGTCAGCGGAAGCGGGCCTCGCGGACGCTGTTGCCGCCGTCCACCACGAGCATCTGCCCGGTGATGTACGAGGCGGCCGGCGAGCAGAGGAAGCTGATCGCCGCGGCGACCTCGTCCGGCGTGCCCGGCCGCCCCACCGGCGTGCCCAACCCCTGCTTGATCTCGGCCATGGTGGACGCCGCGGTGTAGATGGTGCCGGGCGCCACCGCGTTGACGGTCACCCCGTCGGCGATCATCTCCATGGCCAGGGCCCGGGTCAGCCCGACGACCCCGGCCTTCGCCGCGGCGTACGCGGCCTCGGTGGGCAGGGCGTTGACCGGGCCGGCCGTGGCCGCCAGGTTGACGATCCGACCCCAACCCCGCTCGGCCATCCCCCCGATGAACGCCCGGCTGCACAGGAACGCGGTGGAGAGGTTGCGGTCGATCTCGCCGCGCCACTCGTCGTAGGTCAGCTGCGCTACCGGCCGCAGCACCCCCTGGCTGGCGCGACTGGCCAGGCCGGCGTTGTTGACCAGCACCTCGACGTCGCCCAACTGCTCGGCGACGGCATCGGCCAACGCGCCGACCTCGGACTCGTCGGTCAGGTCGGCGACGAAACCGGTCACCCCCAGCTCGGTCGCCCGCTCGTGGATGCGTCGGGTGGTGGAGACGATGGCCACCCGCGCGCCCAGGTCGGCGAGTCGGCGGGCGGTGGCGTACCCGATGCCGTCCGGGCTGCCCGCCCCGGTGACCAGGGCGACCCGCCCGTCGAGGCGCATGGTGACCGGGTCGGTGAGCGCGACCGGCTCGTCGGGGCCGGGGCTGCCCGCCGGGGCGGCCGTCCGGGCGCGCCGGGCCGCACCCGGGCGGCTGACGTCCCGTCGGGGTCGACTGCCGGAGCGGTCCGCGGCGCGCGCGTCGTATGCCATGTCAGGGATCCTGCCCGTTACGACCGGCCCGAGCAACGCGGCACCCGGAAGCGGGGGCGTCGGGTTTGGGCAGCGCTGGCTACCCTGTCTGCGCACCCCAACCTGACGGAGAGTTTGTATGACCAATCCCCCGCCGCCCGGCAACTGGAGCGACCCCACGTGGTCGGCCCAGCCGTCGAGCCCCGCACCGGATCCGACCCTGGTGGCCGGTCAGCCGGTGCCCGCGCAACCTGGCCCGGTCGACCCGTACGCGCCCAGCCCGTACGCCCCGGACCCGTACGCCCCGGTCGACCCGTACGCCGGCGCGAAGCAGCCGGCGACCCAGCCGATGCCCGGATACGCGCCGCCCGGATACGCGCCCGGTTACCCGCCGCAGTACCCCGGCTACGGCTACCCGCAGCCGCCGAAGACCAACGGGATGGCCATCGCGGCGTTCGTGCTGGCCCTGATCGGTTTCACGTCCTGCATCACCGCGCCGATCGGCGCGATCCTCGGGCACGTCGCGCAGAAGCAGATCCGGCTCAGCGGTGAGGGCGGTGCGGGGATGGCGAAGGCCGCCATCATCGTCGGCTGGATCCTCACCGGGTTCCTGGTGTTGGTGATCCTCTTCTACGTTGCCGCGATCGTCTACGCGATCGCGACGAGCAACGACAGCAGCAGCTACTGACCAGCGGGCGGGCCGGCGTACCGGCGATTGTCGGGCCGGTTCGACAGCCGGCGGCGGTCGTCCCGGCCCGGCCCGTCACTGCTCCGGTGGGGTGAACGACGAGGTACGGCTCATCCCGGCGGCCCGGCCCTTCGCGGCGACCACCAGCGCCATCTTGCGGGACGCTTCGTCGATCATCTCGTCGCCGAGCATCACGGCGCCGAGCCGGCCGCCGGCCTCCGAGGTGTAGTGCTCGTACGCGTCGAGGATCAACTCGGCGTGGTCGTAGTCGGCCTGCGCCGGCTGGTAGACCTCGTTGGCGGCGTCGATCTGGCCCGGGTGCAGCACCCACTTGCCGTCGAAGCCCAGCGCGGCCGAGCGCTTGGCCACCTCGCGGAACGCGTCGACGTCGCGGATCTGCAGGAACGGGCCGTCGATGGCCTGCTTGTCGTGCATGCGCGCGGCCATCAGGATCCGCATGAGGATGTAGTGGTACGGGTCGCCCGGGTAGTCGGGGATCAGGCCGCCGACCACCATCGACTTCATGTTGATCGACGCCATGAAGTCGGCCGGGCCGAAGATGATGGTCTCCACGCGCGGCGAGGCGGCGGCGATCGCGTCCACGTTGACCAGACCGGCGGCGTTCTCGATCTGCGCCTCGATGCCGATCCGGCCGACCTCCAGGCCGATCGTCTTCTCGATCTGGGTGAGCGTCAGGTCCAGCCACTGCACCTGCGCGGCGGTCTGCACCTTCGGCAGCATGATGCAGTCCAGGTTGGCGCCGGCGCCCTCGACGACCTCGATGACGTCCCGGTAGGTCCACGGGGTGGTCAGGTCGTTGACCCGGACCACCCGGGTCTTGCCGGCCCAGTCGCCCTCGTTGAGGGCGGCCACGATGTTCTTGCGCGCGTCCGGCTTGGCCAGTGGGGCGACGGCGTCCTCCAGGTCGAGGAAGACCTGGTCGGCCGGGAGGCCCTGGGCCTTGCCGAGCATCTTCACGCTGGAACCCGGCACGGCGAGGCAGGACCTGCGGGGGCGACCGACTGCGGCCATGGGATGCGCTCCTTCCAGCGTCCGGCGGGCATGCCGACGCCACCTGACGACAGATCCGAGACCTTAACGATCCCAAAGGGCGTTGTGACGCCACGGTAACCTCGCGCCATGACCGGGGTGAATGGACCTGTGGAAGATCTCACTGGGCGCCGGCTGGTGGTGGTGACCGGGGCCAGCTCCGGCATCGGGCTGGCCGCTGCCGTGCACCTGGCCTGCCGGGGCGACCAGGTGGTGCTGGTCGGGCGGGACCCGGCCCGCCTGCAGGCCGCGGCCGAACGGGTTCGGGAGACCTCCGGCGAACGTCCGGAGCTGTTCCGGGCCGACTTCGCGATCCTCGACGACGTACGCCGTCTGGCCGAGCGGCTCCGGGCGGCGTACGACCGGATCGACGTGCTCGCCAACAACGCCGGCGCGATCGCGCTGCAACCACTGAAAACCGTCGACGGTTTCGAGATGTCGATCCAGGCCAACCACCTGGCCCCGTTCCTGCTGACCAACCTGCTGGCCGACCGGGTGGGCCGGGTCGTGGTGACCGCCTCCGGCGCGCACCGCTTCGGCGCGCTGGACCCGGACAACCTGAACAAGCCACTGCGTAGTTACCGGCCGCTGGGCGCGTACGGCACCAGCAAGCAGGCGAACGTCCTGTTCACCGCCGAGGCGGCCCGGCGCTGGCCGGACGTTGCCGCGTACAGCTTCCACCCCGGGGTGGTCCGTACCCGGTTCGCCAACGACAGCAGGATCGTCGCGATCGGCATGCGTCTCATGCCGTTCCGCAGCCCGGAGAAGGGCGCCGAGACCCTGGTGTGGTTGGCCAGACAGGAGCGTTCCCGGCTGATCAACGGGGGGTACTACGTCAACCGACGCCCGCGTCGACCGCTCCGGAAGGCGGCCGATCCGCAGCTCGCCGCCCGGCTGTGGGCGGCGAGCGCCAAGGCGGTCGGTCTCGATGACTGACCGGGCCGATGAGCTGACACTCGTCGCGATCGTCGAGTTCACCGTCGGGGCGGAGGCCGCCGGGCAGCGCTACGAGGACGCCGTGTTGGCCCTGCTGGAACGGCACGGCGGCCGGTTGGAACGGCGACTGCACGGCACCGACGGGCAGACCGAGGTGCACGTGATCCGGTTCGCCGGACGGGCCGGCTACGAGTCGTTCCTCGCCGACCCGGACCGGGCGGCCCTACGTGCCGCCCTCGGCGAGGCCGCCCCGACGACCCGGGTCATCGAGGTGCACGGAGGTTAGCCGCCACGGAGGAGTCGGTCTGACCGTCGAGCGCGCCGGCGTCGCAGCCACGACAGCACGGGCAGCGTGACCAGGACCGCCAGGATGAACCCCACAGCGAGCGCCCAGAACGGCGGTGGCCCGTAGTGGGGGCGGCCGGATTCGCGTACCGCCCCGTCGATCGCGAGGTCGGCGGCGACCGACAGGTCGGTGATGCCCTCCGGCGTCCGGAAGAGCACCTCCGGCGCGGTCGCCCCCCGACGTAGCACCACGAGTTCCACCGCCTCCGTGCCGACCTCGTGATAGGGCCCCCAGGCGACGTCGTGCTCCTCCGGGCTGTCCACCGCGGTCGGGCCCGGTACGCCGACCAACGCGACCGCCTCGTCCGCCGAGCGCCAGCCGAGCAGTTGCACGAACGAGCGGGAGCGCAGCGGCGGGAACGCCGCGCCGGCCAGCGGAGTGCCGTCGACTGTGGACCTGGGGACCAGTGTCCAGGTGCGTCGGTAGGACGGAACCGGGCAGTCGGTGCAGGTGGACCGGCCGAGGACAGCAACCGAACGGCCGTCCGGCAGCCAGGACCCAGCCCCGGCGAGCCGCCCGCCCGCCAACGGCAGCTTCCGGTACGGCTCGGCGACCCGATCCGCGCCCGCGTCGTCCACCCGGGCCAGCCAGACCTCGTCGCGGAGCTGAAGGGCGAGGTCGCCGCCGTCCGGCGACAACGCGGCCGTGCGCCCCGGCGGAACCCAGGTGGTGCCGACCCGCACCCGCAGCACGTCGGCTCCGCGATCCCGGTCGTAGATCCCCACGTACGGGGTGGAGTAGGTGTTCGGGGACGTGAACGTGGTGTCGTCATCGGCGTACACCAGGCGTTTCCCGTTTGGCGCGAAGGCGAGTGGATAGCCGTCCGGGCGATTCGTAGTGGTCCTTCCGGACGTGAGATCGAGCAGCGACGCGCCCATCCAGACATACCGGCCGTCCGGGGAGAGCATCGCCTCGAAGCCCGCGACGGCCGGATCGCCGTCCAGCACGCGGTAGCGATCGTCGTCGGCCGCCACCACGGCCATCCGGGTCTCGAACCAGTTGGTGCGCACGGCGGGACCGCCGAAGAGCATCGCGGCGGCACCCGGCGCCGACGCCCGCACCGAGGCGGTCCGCAGCGGCGGGTCGACGAGCCGGGTGGGCAGGCCCGGGGCGTCGTGCCGAGGGCTGGCGGGCAGCGGCAGGGCGACCGGGTGCAGCGCGTACCCGGTGCCCAGGAGCAGGACCAGGACGGCGAGCGCGCCGGCGACGACTGCCCGGCGACGACGGTGCCGGGTCCGCGCCGCGTCGAAGAGCCCCGCCGGTACGCGCGCGGGCGGCACGTCGTCCGCGAGGCGACGCAGCGCTTCGGAGAGCCGAGTGGTCATCGGGCCACCTCCTGCGGGTCACGGCCGACAAGTTCGGCCAACTCGGGGGCGAGGACACGGAGTCGACCGAGGGCGTGGCGGGTCTGACTCTTCACGGTGCCGACCCGGCAGCCGAGCAGTTGCGCCGTCTCCGTCTCGGTGCGGTCCTCGTAGTAGCGCAGCACGAGGACCGCGCGCTGCCGCGCGGTCAACCGGGCCAGCGCCGCCGACAGCACCAGCCGCAGATCGGTGTCGTCACCCGGCCCGGGACGTTCCGGCAACGCCCCGTCCAACCGCTCCGGCGGGCGGGCCCGCCGCCAGCGCCACCAACTGGCCGCCTGCGTGCAGAGCACCCGGCGCAGGTAGGCGCGCGGGTCAGCGATCCGCTCCCACCGCACCGCGACCCGAGCGAGTGCCACCTGGACCAGGTCCTCGGCATGATGCCGGTCACCGGTCAGCAGGTACGCGAGCCGGGTCAGCCCGGCGGTCTCGGCCCGGACGAAGTCGGCGAAGCCGTCCCGGGTGCGGTCCTCAGTCGTCAACGGATCGCCCTCCTCACCCGGACAGACGCCGGGCGGGCCCTTCGCGGAGGGAACCAGCGTCCATGTTCCTCACGTCGTGGCGGCACCGTGTCGGGCGATCAGTCGGACAGTGGCGTCGGGTCGGCGGGCAGGGCTGTGGGTTCGGCCGCACGGCGGCCGGCGCGGGCGCCGCCCAGCACCACCACCGCCACGCCGGCCAGCAGCATCGCCATGCCGAGCAGCGCGTACGGGCGGGGCACCTGCCCCAGCCAGGCCCAGCCGAGCACTGCCGCGCCGGGCGCCTCCAGCAGGATCAGCACGCTCACAGTGGTCGCCGGGATCTTCCGCAGGGCGTAGTTGAACATCGAGTGCCCGAGCAGTTGGGCGCCGGCCACCAGGGCCAGGATGGCCAGCCAGGTACGCCCGTCGAAGCCGGTCAGCCGCACGCCGCCGACCAGGCACAGGGCCAGCAGGATCAGCGCGCAGATCCCGTAGCAGATGGTGGTGTAGGTGGTGGTGCTGATGCTGACCCGGGCCCGTTCCCCGAAGGCGGTGTAGCCGGCGGCGAACATGGCGCCGATCAGCGCCAGCACGTCACCGAGGACGGCCCGGCCGGAGACTCCGACGTCCACCCCGGTGGCGACCGCCGCGCCGCCGACCGCCACCGCGATGCCGGTCCACACCACCCGGGGCAGCGGACGCCCCTGGGCGCGGGCGATCAACCCCTGCCAGACCGGCTGGGTGGCGACCAGGGCGGTGGACGTGGCGACCGAGGTGAGCTGGGCGCTCGGCACCCAGGTCGCGAAGTGCCCGGCGAGGGCGACCCCGGACAGAACGCAGAACAGGCCCTCCCGCCGGCCCGCGCCCACTGTCAGCCTCCGGAACTCGGCGCGGCGTCGGACCAGTGCGAAGGGGCTCAGGACGGCCACCGCGAGCAGGTTGCGCCAGAACGCGATGGCCAGCGCCGGAGCGGCGGCGTACGCGATCAGCGGCGCGGACGACGACACGGCGACCACTGCCAGCCCGACCGCGCCGGTGGTCAGCGGATCCAGGGACGGTCGGGGTGAAGGTGGGGGCACGGGACGTAATCCTCACACGTATGACGGTCAGCACGGAGGGTCATCACTCCGTTACGATCACGCGGTTCCGCGCCGGCGACCCTCGACCGCCCGGAGGCGCTCTCCCATGCCCAGCTACCAGGCGGTGCTGTTCGACTTCTTCGGCACCCTGACCCGTTCGGTACAACGCGGTGTCGCGCACGTCGGCACCGCCGAGCTGCTCGGATGTCCCACCGAGGTGCTGACCGAGGTGCTGAACCGCACCTACTACGAGCGGGCCAGCGGCCGGCTCGGCGACGCGGAGGCGACACTGCGCTGGGTGTGCGCCCAGGCCGGCGTACACCCCAGCGACCACGCGGTACGGGCAGCGGTGGCGTCCCGGCACCGGGCGGTCCGCGCCGACACCTGGCTGCGGGCCGACGCGGTGCCGGTGCTGGCGGCTCTGCGTCAACGCGGCCTGCGCACCGGCGTGATCAGCGACTGTACGCACGAACTGCCGGCCTTCCTGCCGCAGCTCGCGGTCGCCCCCCTGCTCGACGTACGGGTCTTCTCGGTGCAGGTCGGGCGGTGCAAGCCGGATCCGACGCTCTACCTGACGGCCTGCCAGCGGCTCGGGCTCGCGCCAAGCGACTGCCTCTACGTCGGTGACGGCGGCAGCCAGGAGTTGACCGGCGCCGAGCGGGCCGGGATGACCGCCGTCCGGCTCGCCGCACCGGATCTGGCCACGCACATGGTCTTCAACGCCGACCGGGACTGGTGCGGCCCCGCCCTCGGCACCCTGGGCGAGGTGCTCGCCCTCGTCGACGCCGACGCCGCGGTGGCGGGCGTCGGCGGTCGGACGGGCTGATCGACCAATCAGCGGCGGCGGACCCGGTGCAGGCGGAACGGCTTGCGGGTGGCCCGGACCGCCGGAGTCGCCCGGGGCGGCTCGGCCTGCGCGTCGGCCGGCAACTCCGCTCCGGCCAGCGGCGTACCGGCCGGGGCGAGGCGGTTCACCGCACATCCGTCGGCGGCCCATCGGGCCACCAGGTCAGCGGTCGGACCGGGCGCGTTGAGGCGCTTCGCCGCCACCAGCGGCGCGGTGACGTCCCACGCCTCGGTGCCCGGCTGCAACCGGCTCACCCGGGCCGGCCAGGTGACGATCCGGCCGCCGTGGTCGCCGCGCAGGGTGACCTGGGCCTCGGTCGCGTCGGCCAGACCCGGTGCGGCCTGCTCGCCCGGCCCACTGACCACCAGCAGCGCGCCTTCCAGCGGGGCGCACCAGAGCGCAAGCGCCGGCCCACCCGCAACGCTGACCCAGGCCACGGCGGCCTTCTTCATCGCCTCGTCGACCAGTGGGGTGCCCCCGGGGGCGGTCTCGTCCGTCACACCCGCATCCTCCCGCATCGGCGCCTCCGCTCAGCCCACGAACGGTGGCACGGCGATCTCGCCGCGAGCCACCGGCACCACCTGGCCGGCGACGGTCGCGCCGACCGCCGCCCCGTTCGCCGCGGTGACCGTGCAGGCCAACGCGGACGGACGGTTCATCTCCACGCCCTGACGAACCGCGTACTCGGACCGACCCTCACCGGGCAGCAGACCGCTCGCGACCAGCCAGACACCGAGGCCGAGGGCCGCCGAACCGGTCGCCGGGTCCTCCGGAACGCCGATTCCCGGCACGAAGACCCGGGCGTGCGCGGTTTGCGCGGCCGCGTCCCAGGAGAAGACGCTGACGTGCGAAACCCCGTACCGCTGCGCCGCCGTGGCATTCACCTGCGCGCGGGCCACCGACTCCGGCCGTACCGGCAGGAACGGGAACTCCAGCCCGCAGCCGGCGACCCGTGGGGCGGGCCCGATGTGATCCTCGGCGACCAGGCCGGCGATCTCCAGCAACGGCTCCGGGTCCAGCTCCGGCCCGAGCGTCGGGGCGCCACCGGTCAGCGTCGCCCCGGACGCGGTCACCTCGATCGGCAGCACACCGGCCCGGCACTCCTGGGTGACCTGCCCCACACCGAACATGCCCCGCCGGCAGGCGGTGACCGCCGCGCCGACACTGGGGTGCCCGGCGAACGGCAACTCCTCCACCGGGGTGAAGATCCTGGCCCGGTAGGTGACGCCGACCTGGGTCGGCGGCAGCACGAACACCGTCTCGGACAGGTTGAACTCCAACGCGAGCGCCTGCATCTGCTCGGTGGCCAGCGCCTCCGCACCGAACACCACAGCCAGCGGGTTACCGGCGAAGGGGCGATCGGTGAAGACGTCCACGATCTCGTAGGCCAAGGTCGACATGTTGATAAACACTAGGCGCTTAGGCTGGTGCCCGTGAGTACGCCGACCCGGGTCTACATCGCCCGTCTCGCCGGAGTCGCCGTCTTCGACCCGAACGGCGATCAGGTGGGCCGGGTTCGTGACGCCGTGGCACGGCTGCGGGCGACGAAGCGTCCACCGGAGGTGGTGGGCCTCGTCGCCGAGATGCCGATGCGTCGTCGGATCTTCCTGTCCATCAACCGGATCACCTCCATCGACGCGGACGCCGTCGTGCTCGGGTCCGGCACCCTCAACCTGCGCCGGTTCGAGAAACGTCCGAACGAGCTGCTGGTGCTCCAGGAACTGCTCGACCGGCGGGTGCAACTCGACCCCGGCGGCCAGCCCGGCGCCGTCGTGGACGTCGCGATGGAGTGCACCCGGGGTGGGGAGTGGTCGCTGACCCGTGTCGCCGTACGCGAACAGACCGGTCGGCTCAGCCGCCGCGGCCACCTGCACCAGGTCGAGTGGGACCGGGTGCGCGGGCTCAGCGGCATCGCCGACAACCGGGGTACGGCGAACCTGCTCGCCGTCCTGGAGGACATGCGCCCCGCCGACCTGGCGAACGCGTTGCAGGATCTGCCCGACGCGCGACGCAACGAGGTCGCCGCCGCGCTGGACGACGAGCGACTGGCCGACGTGCTCAGCGAGCTGCCGGAGCACGACCAGGTGGAGATCCTCGCCGCCCTCGACCGGGAGCGGGCCGCCGACGTCCTGGAGGAGATGGACCCGGACGACGCCGCGGACCTGCTCAACGAACTGCCCCCACCCGAGCAGGACGTGCTGCTGGACCTGATGGAGCCGGACGAGGCCGACCCGGTACGCCAACTGCTCAAGTACACCCCCGGCACGGCGGGCAGTGTGATGACCTCCGAACCGGTCATCCTGCCGCCGGACGCCACAGTCGCCGAGGCGCTGGCCCGGATCCGGGAGCCACAGCTCTCCCCCGCCGTGGCCGCGCAGGTCTTCGTGACCCGGGCACCGCAGAACACGCCGACCGGCCGGTACCTGGGAATGGTGCACTTCCAGGCGCTGCTGCGCGAACCCCCGGCCGACCTGCTGGGCAAGGTGGTGGTCAACGACATCGACCCGCTGCGCCCCACCACGCCGCTGCCGGAGATCACCCGCCGGATGGCCACCTACGACCTGGTCGCCATGCCGGTGATCGACCGCAACAACCGGCTGGTCGGTGCCGTGACGGTGGACGACGTGCTGGACCACTCGCTGCCCCGGGACTGGCGGGACCGCGACGCCCTCGTCGCCCCGGGCACCACCGACCCCGCGCTGGACGGCACGGATGGCTGACCAGCGTCGGACGGAGCGCCTCGACCAGCCACGCGAGCCCCGGGGCATCAAGCTGCCCCGGTTCGACGCGGAGGCGTTCGGTCGATGGTCCGAGGGCATCGCCCGGGGCATGGGCACCGCGAACTTCATCGTCGTCATGACTGTGGTGATCGCGATCTGGTTCGTCTGGAACACCCTTGCCCCGGCGAACCTGCGCTTCGACCCGTACACCTTCACGTTCCTGACCCTGGTGCTGTCGTTGCAGGCCAGCTACGCGGCCCCGCTGATCCTGCTGGCCCAGAACCGGCAGGCCGACCGGGACCGGGTGGCCCTGGAGGAGGACCGGCGGCGAGCCACCGCGCAGAAGGCGGACACCGAGTACCTGGCCCGGGAGATCGCGGCCCTGCGGATCGCGCTCGGCGAGGTCGCCACCCGCGACTTCCTCCGCTCCGAGCTGAGCCGGCTGGCCGAGGAACTGGACGAGGTGGGGCAACGCCGGCAGCGGCTGGAGCGCCGCCAGCAGGAGAAGGACAACAGGCAGGAGCGACGTGGCCAGCGGCCGACCGACGGCGTCGGCCTGGAAGAACCCCGCGACGACCTGGACGGCGACTTCACCCGCAACGCCCGGCCGGACGGCACCGGCCCGCGCCGGTCGGAGAGCTGACCGACGGGTCATCGATTGGCTCACACCGCCCTGGGCAGCGGCGGCAACGGATGCCCCGCGACGTAGCATTGCGGGCATGTCAGCACCCGTGAGCACCGTCGAGGACGCGATCCAGGCCGCCCTGGCCACCGTCAACGACCCGGAGATCCGCCGGCCCATCACCGAGCTGGGCATGGTCCGCTCCGCCACGATCGGTGCCAGCGGTGTGGTCCGCGTCGAGCTGCTGCTCACCGTCGCCGGCTGCCCGCTGAAGGACAAGCTGCGTACGGACATCACCGCCGCCGTCGCCTCGGTGCCCGGAGTCACCGGCGTTGAGATCGACTTCGGGGTGATGACCCCCGAGCAGCGGCAGTCGTTGCAGTCGCAGCTGCGCGGCGGCGGCGCCACCGAGGAGCCCGTCATCCCGTTCGCCCAGCCCGGCTCGCGCACCCGCGTGTACGCGGTGGCCAGCGGCAAGGGTGGCGTCGGCAAGTCCAGCGTCACCGTCAACCTGGCGGCGGCGCTCGCCGCCCGTGGGCTCTCCGTCGGGGTCGTCGACGCCGACATCTACGGCCACTCGGTGCCTCGGATGCTCGGCACCGAGGCGCGACCCACCCGGGTCGAAGACATGATCATGCCGCCGCAGTCGCACGGCGTGAAGGTGATCTCGATTGGCATGTTCACGTCCGGCAACGCCGCAGTCGTGTGGCGCGGCCCGATGCTGCACCGGGCGTTGCAGCAGTTCCTGGCCGACGTCTACTGGGGCGACCTGGACGTGCTCCTGCTCGACCTGCCGCCGGGCACGGGTGACGTGGCCATCTCGCTGGCCCAGTTGCTGCCCAACTCGGAGATCCTGATCGTCACCACCCCGCAGACCGCCGCCGCCGAGGTCGCGGAGCGGGCCGGGGCGATCGCCCTGCAGACCCACCAGCGAGTGGTCGGCGTCATCGAGAACATGTCCTGGCTGGAGCTGCCGGACGGCTCCCGGATGGAGATCTTCGGCGCCGGCGGTGGTGAGGCGGTGGCCGAGTCGCTGAGCCGGACCATCGGCGCGCAGGTGCCGCTGCTCGGTCAGATCCCACTGGACACCCGGGTCCGCGAGGCCGGCGACGCCGGCAACCCGATCGTGCTGGCCGAGCCGGAGTCCCCGGCCGCTCAGGCGCTCGGCACGGTCGCCGACCGGCTCGCCCTGCGCCGCGAATCACTGCTCGGCAAGCCGCTCGGTCTCAAGCCCGCCGGTCGCTGACCGGTCCGTAGTCCGCCAGGCGCTGGCCGCATGGTCGACTCGGGTTTCTGGAAATCGGGGTATCCCGCGCCGTTTGACGGGCCGACTTCCTGGAAACCGAGTTGATCAAGGCAAGCGCGGCGAGTCGGTCAGGTGGCGTCGTCGTAGCTGGCCCGAGGGGCCGGGGCCGACGAAGTGCTGGTGACCGTGCTGGCGGGCGAATTGCCGTTCGACCGCAGGTCGGCGGCGTTGGCCACGTCCTTCAGGTCGTTGTGCACGCCGCTGACGTCCGCGCGCAGGTTGTCGTAGACGCCCTGCAACGGCTTGCGGATCGCCGCCTCGTCCTCCTCGCTGAGGAGGTGCTTGCGGATGAACGCCTTCGGGTGCAGGTCTTCCAGCTGGATGTCGGTGCCCAGCTCACGGCTCAGGTCACCGGTGGCGTTGCGGGCCATGTTGCGCAGATTTCGCACCAGCCGCAGGCCGTCGGTGATCACGGCGGGAAGCCGGTCACCGAAGATCAACAGCGCCAGGAGCAGCAGCGCACCGATCTCCCACCAGTTCAGGTTGTCGAGCATCCCGCGGGCCTCCTCTCGGCGTCAGCAGCAAGACTACGCACGGTGGACGGCTTTCGGGCAAGGGGTGCGCCGCTGTTCACCTCACTTCCGCGCTGAGTCACTTCGCGTCCGCGGCGAGAGTTACCGAGGTGTTCTGCCGGGCGGAGCCCCGCCGATACTCGACGGTCACGATCGAACCCGGCGCGTACTTGCGGACCAACGCGGTCAGATCCGTCGGCTCGGTCATCGGCCGCCCGTTGATCTTGAGGATCACGTCGCCGACCTTCAGTCCGGCACCGTCCGCAGGGCCGGACGGCTCCACCTCGGCCAGCCGCAGGCCGCCCCCGACGACCCCGGTCGGGCCGTCCGCCCGCGCGCCGATCACCGTACGCCGGGCCTTGCCGGTGCCGATGATGTCCTGGGTCACCCGCTTGGCCTGGTTGATCGGAATGGCGAAGGCGAGCCCGATGTTGCCGGCCTCCTGCCCCTCGGCGACCAGTGACTTGATGGTGGAGTTCACTCCGACCACCCGGCCCGCGCCGTCGACGAGTGGGCCACCCGAGTTGCCGTGGTTGACGGCTGCGTCGGTCTGGATGGCCGCGTAGTAACGCACCGGGCCGCCCGGCTCACCGGCCTGCATCGTCCGGTCCAGCGCACTCACGATGCCGGCGGTGACCGTGTTGGCCAGCGACAACGGCGAGCCGATGGCGAGCACGGGGTCGCCGACCGCCAGCGCGTCGGAGTCGCCGAACTCCACGGGTCGCAACCCGGGACGACTCACCTTGATCACCGCGATGTCCGACTCCGCGTCCTGGCCGACGATGGTCGCCGGCGCGGTGCTGCCGTCGTTGAAGACCACCGATGCCTTGCCGGTGCCGCCGGCCACCACATGGTCGTTGGTGATCACATGGCCGTCGGTGGTGGCGATGAAACCGGAGCCCTCACTGGTGCCGCCGAGGCTGCTCACCCGTACGGTGACCACGCTGGGCAGGACCCGTTCGGCGACCCCGGCCAGCGACTCCGGTTTGCGCTGCGCCAGCGCCGGCACCTCTGCGGGCGCACCGCCGAGGACCGCCGCACCAGCGCCGCCGCGCACCGCGAACGCGTAGCCCAACGCACCGCCGAGGGTGCCGGCCAGCAGCGCGGTGATCACGGGAATGAGCAACAGGTGGCGCAGTGTCGGCCGGCCCGGCGCATCAGGATCGGTGACCGGCTCGGGCTCGGCGCCGGGAGCCACCACCCCGGACACCACCACAGCGGTCGGGGCTGCCGGGTCGCGCCAGGGGTCGGCGAGCGCGTCCGACCACCAGGCCGACGCATCGGCAGGGCCTGGCCCGCCCGAAGCCGACGCCGGCCAGGCCGGTGTCGGTCCGCCGGAAGACGGCTGCCAGGCGGGTGTCGGTCCGCCGGAAGACGCCGGCCAGCCCGGTGCCGGCCCGCTGCCTGGCGGGCCGAGGGGCGGGCGGTCAGCCCCCGGCATGGTCGGCGGCCCCACCGACGGGGCTCCTGCCCCGGGCGGTCGCGCCGGAGCCGGAGTCTCACCGCCCCGGCGCCAGTCCCAGCCGTCGGTCACGTGGTGCCTCCCAGTCCGTCCCCGGATCCCGTGCCGCGTCGCCCGGCCACGGGCCGGTCTGGTCGCGGCTGACGGGATACCGCCTCCAGGATTGCACGGATGGACGCGGTGCAGTCAGCGGTTGCCCCGGTGATCGCTCCGGGCGGAGGCGCGGCTGCGCGCCCCACGACTGTCGCCTCTACGCTCACAGTGCCAACCCGCCCCCGCACCACGCACCGCCCCCGGAGGTGCCCCATCGCCACGGTCGCCGGTTCCGGCAGTTCGACGACACAGGCCCAGCATTTTGCCGAGTCGTACGTCACCGAGGATCTCGTTCTGCGTACCGCCCGCAGCCTGGCCCGGGAGGTCGGCCTCGACGCGGTCACGCCCGGCGCGGGGGCGGCGCTGCGGCTGCTGGCCGCCGCCGGCAACGCCCGTGCGGTGGTGGAGATCGGCACCGGCACCGGGGTCAGCGGTGTCTGGTTGCTGCGCGGCATGCGCGTCGACGGCGTGCTCACCACCATCGACGTGGAGGTGGAGCACCAGCGGATCGCCCGGCGGATCTTCGCCGAGGCGGGTTTCGCGGCCGGGCGTACCCGGATCATCACCGGTCGGGCGCTCGACGTGCTGCCCCGGCTCGCCGACGGTGCGTACGACCTGGTCTTCGTGGACGCGGAGGCGACCGGCTTCCACGCCTGCGTGGAGGCGGCGCTGCGGCTGTTGCGCCCGGGGGGAGTGCTGGCGCTCAACGGCGTGCTGGCCAGCGGCCGGATCGGAGACCCGTCCGCCCGGGACGCGGAGACGGTGACGGTTCGCGAAACGATCAAAGCGGTCCGGGAGTCGGAGCACTGGATCCCCGCGATGCTTCCGGTCGGGCACGGGCTGCTCGCCGCGGTGAAGTGCTGATTCGAGCCCAGGACGGGTCAGAGCCCCGGTCGCGCCGAGGCTCTGACCCGCGCCCTAGTTGACGTCGGCGAGCCAGCGCAGCAGCGAGCGGACGCCCCAACCGGTGGCGCCGCGGCTGACCTCGGCCTGGTCTCCGTCGGCCCAGGACGGGGCGGACATGTCCAGGTGCAGCCAGCGGTCTCGTAGTTCACCGGTGAACTCGCGCAGGTAGAGCGCGGCCAGCACCGAACCGGCACCCTGGGTGGGCGCGCTGTAGAGGTCGGCGATCTCGCTGCCGAGGTACTCGACGTAGTCGGTGTGCAGCGGCATCCGCCACGCCGACTCGCCGGCCGCCTCGGCCGCCGCCAGCACGCTGGTGGCCAGTTTGTCGTTCTCGCTGTACAGGGCGGCGGTGCGCTTGCCCAGCGCCACCGAGTTCGCGCCGGTGAGCGTGGCCAGGTCGAGCAGCAGGTCCGGTTTGAGCTGCTGCACCGCGTACGCCAGCGCGTCGGCGAGGACCAGGCGACCCTCGGCGTCGGAGTTGGTCGTCTCGCTGGTCGTACCGCCGTAGTGCCGGATCACGTCGCCGGGGCGGAACGCCGAGCCGCTGACCATGTTCTCGGCCAGCGGGGCCAACGTGGTGATCCGGACCGGCAGCCGCAGCGCGGCGGCGCCCACCGTGGCGGCGACGACCGCAGCCGCGCCGGCCATGTCCTTGCGCATCAGCTTCATCGACGCCACCGGCTTGATCGAGATGCCGCCGGTGTCGAAGGTGATGCCCTTGCCGATCAGCACCACGTGGGTGCGCGCGTTGGCGGGGTGCCAGTCCAGCTCGACCAGCCGCGGTCCGCTGGCGGAGCCACCGCCCACGGCGAGGATCCCGCCGAAGCCCTCGGTGGTCAGCTCGGCCGGGCCACGGACCCGCAGCCGCAGGTCCGGAAGGTCGGCTGCGGCGGTGGCCACCTGGTCGGCGAACCACTGCGGGGTCTTCACCGAGGAGGGGGTGTTGGTCAGGTCCCGGGCGAGATGCGTCATCGCGGCCGTGGTTCGGGCCGTGGCGACGGTGTCCTCGTACCCGGTGGGGTCGTCGAGCAGCAGGTCGACGGCGGTGAGCGCCGGTCGGTCGCCGGCCTCGGTGAGCCGGAAGCGGTACGGGGCGAGCAGCAGCCCCTCGGTCAACCCGCGAACCGCGGCCGGGGTCACCTCGGCCGGCAGCGCGATGGTGATATGCGTCTCAGCTGACGCTGAGCGGGCCAGGGCGGCGCCGGCCGCCCGCCAGGCCGCCTCGTCGCCGTCGCCGATGCCGAGCAGTAGCAGCCGGCCGGGGGTACGCCCGGGGCGCAGCTGGGTGTGGATCTCGCCGGCTCGGCCGGTCAGCCGGGCCGCTGACACCAGCGCGGTCGCCTCGCCAGCCGTGCCGTCCGGGCCCGCCACGGCGGTCGGTACCGGCTCGGCCGAGGTGTCACCTTCCGCCGTCGAATCGGCGGAGCGGACGGGCAGAACGAGGACGTCGAGCCGGTCGGGCTCGGCGATCAGACGAATGGCGAGCACGCGGAACCGCACCTCCAGGAAAGTGTCGCGGGTCGGCGGCCAACGCGCCTGCCCGCAGCGTTGAAGGCCCTGAGCCACCGGTGGTTCCGGTGGCTCAGGGCCTGAAGAACGTTCCGGGCGGCCTGAGCCGCCCGGAGCACTCCTTACTCAGCCGGCCGCTGCCTTCAGTGCGTCACCGAGCGCGTTGGCCTCGTCGGGAGTCATCTCGACGACGAGCCGGCCACCGCCCTCCAGCGGGACCCGCATGACGATGCCCCGCCCCTCCTTGGTGACTTCCAGCGGACCGTCGCCCGTCCGCGGCTTCATCGCCGCCATGTTGTCTCCCCTCAGACCTACACCAGGGTCGGTGGGTTGCCCCACAGCCACTTCGTCACGACCACCCGCAACGGTCACGGGGGTGTCAACAACGATTTTCCCTGATGAACACCGCCGGACCCAAACCGGAGCAGCATTGATGTAACAGCATCTAGCTTATCTTGAGAAGGCCTGTCACAATGTGCGGTCATGCAGGCACGGTCGGCACTCTTCGACCTGTACGGCGACCACCTCCGTCCGAGGGGTGGCCGGGCACCGGTTGCTGCCCTGGTCAAGCTACTGGCGCCGCTGGGAATCGCACCGCCAGCAGTTCGCACCGCCGTCTCCCGGATGGTGCGCCAAGGCTGGCTCGAGCCCCTCCGGTTGGTCTCCGGACCCGGATATTCGATCACACCGAAAGCTGCCCGCCGACTCGACGAGGCAGCGGCCCGGATCTACCGGACCGGCCGGGTCACCTGGGACGGCCGGTTCGATCTGCTGGTGTTGGAGGCCCCGGGCTCCCGGCGGGACCGCCAGCGGCTCGCCGCCAACCTGAGCTTCCTCGGCTACGGGACGCTCGACGAGCAGACCTGGGTCGCCACCCGCCCCGCCGAGGATGTCGACCTGCTCCTCGCCGAGACCGGCATCCGGTTCGAGCGGTTCACCGCCTCGCACTTCTCCGGCACCCCCGGCGCGATGGGCGTGGTCCGACGCGCCTGGAACCTGGCCGAGATCGGCCGCGCCTACGAGCGGTTCGTCGCGGACCAGCGCCCGCTGCTCGCCGCGGTCACCGTACGCAGCAGCGACGAGGAGGCGTACGCGACGCGGTTCCGCCTCGTGCACGCCTGGCGTACGTTCCTCTTCCAGGATCCGCAGTTGCCCCCGGCGCTGCTGCCCGAGCGGTGGCCCGGCACCGCCGCGGCCAGTTTCTTCGACCGGCACGCGGCCCGCCTGCGTCCGGCCGCCGACCGGTACGTCGAACAGTGCCTCGACGCCGGCAACCGCATCGTCCGACAGAAGGGTCGTTAGACACGTGACCGAGCCGCTGCTGGTCGACCGGACCGATGCCGTCGTCACCCTCACGCTGAACCGGCCGAAGGCGATGAACGCGCTCGACGTGGCGCTCAAGGAGGCGCTGCGTGACGCCCTCGCCGAGCTGGAGACCGACCGGTCCTGCCGCGCGGTGGTCCTGGCCGGGGCCGGCGGGTCGTTCAGCGCCGGGCAGGACCTGCGCGAGCACGTGGCCACCCTGGAAAACTCCGGCAATGATCCGCTGGGCACCGTGCGGGCGCACTACAACCCGATCGCCGCCCGGCTCGCCAACCTGCCCAAGCCGGTGATCGCCGCGGTCCGCGGGATGGCCGCCGGGGCGGGCGCGTCGTTGGCGTTCCTGGCCGACATCCGCATCGGCGGTCCGACCACCAGTTTCCTGATGGCCTTCGCCAAGGTCGGTCTCGCCGCCGACACCGGCGCCTCCTGGACGTTGCCGCGACTGGTCGGGCACGCCAAGGCGGTGGAGCTGCTGATGCTGGCCGAGCCGGTCCGCGCCGAGGAGGCCTGCCGGTTGGGCCTGCTCAACCGGTTGACGGACGACGACGAGCAGGTCCTGCCCGTCGCCCAGGAGCTGGCCGCCCGCCTCGCCGCCGGCCCGACCGTCGCGTACGGGGCGATCAAGCGACAGCTCTCCATCGCCGACGCCGGCACCCTCGCCGACGCCCTCGCCGCCGAGGCGCAGGCCCAGGCGATCTGCGGCGCCACCGCCGACCACCGGGCGGCCACCCTCGCCTTCGTCGGCAAGCAGAAACCGGTCTTCGAGGGACGCTGAACGCGATCCGGACGCCGCCCTTACCGTCCTCGAACACGGGCCGCCTAGCGTCGGCCGGTATGAGCGATCGTGAAGCGGTGGCGCACCTGCTGCGCCGGGCCACCTTCGGCCCGACCGCCGACGAGGTGGACGCGGCCGAGCGGGCCGGGACGGCGGCGACCCTGGACCGGCTGCTCACCCCGCCGGCGACGGACCGGGGTGCGGCGGCCACGCCGGTTCCGACGCTGCCCCCGGACCCGTACGCCGGGCTGACCAAGGACTCCACCCGCGAGCAACGGCAGCAGGCCAACGCGGAGCGCCGCAGGCAACTCCAGCAGGTCACCGAGTGGTGGCTGAACCGGATGGTGGCCGCCGAGGACGGGCTGACCGAGAAGTTGGTCTTCTTCTGGCACGGGCACTGGGCGACCAGCGCCCAGAAGGTCAAGTCGGCGCGGCTGATGGTGGGCCAGTTGGAGACGCTGCGCCGGCACGGTCGTGGGCCGCTGGGCCCGCTGGTCGCCGCGATGGTGCGCGACCCTGCCCTGATCGTCTGGCTGGACGGGCAGAAGAACACCCGCAAGGCGCCGAACGAGAACCTGGCCCGTGAGCTGATGGAGTTGTTCACCCTCGGCATCGGCGTCTACAGCGAGGCCGACGTGAAGGCCGGCGCGCGGGCCCTGACCGGCTGGGTGGTCGACCGGCGTACCGGTGCGGCCCGCTTCGAGCCCAAGCGGCACGACCCCGGCGAGAAGAGCATCCTCGGGCAGAGCGGCCGGTTCGACGCCGAGGCGTACGCCGGTCTGCTGGCCGCCCAACCGGCGGCCGCGACCTTCGTGGCCGGTCGGCTCTGGTTCCGCTATGCCGGCACCGAGACCCCGGCACCGGACGGCCTGGCCGGCGCGGACACCATCGCGACAGTACGCGCGCTCTTCTCCGCACCGGCCTTCGCGCAGACCCGGGGCACGCTGGTGAAGCAGCCGGTGGAGTGGCTGGTGGGTGCGCTGCGGCAACTCGGTATCCGTCCGTCCGCGCTGCCCGAGCAGCAACGCAAACAGTTGCTGGCCGGTCTGAACGCGCTGGACCAGGTGCCGCTGCGCCCACCCAGCGTGGGCGGTTGGCCAGCCGGGTCCGCCTGGCTGACCACCTCGTCGTTACAGGCCCGGCTGCGGACGGCCGGGGTGCTCGCCGCCGCCACGGCACCAGCGGTGCTGGCCCGGCTGACCGCCGCACCCACCGCCGGGCGACCGGACGCGCTGGCCCGACTGCTCGTGGTCGACGGCTGGGGCGCGCGCACCCGCGCCGCTCTCACCCCGCTGGCCGGTGAGCCCCGCAAACTGCTCGCCGCCGGCCTGGTCAGCCCCGAATACACAGTCAGCTGAGCGGAGGAGTCGACATGGACACAGTGACCCGACGCAGGTTCCTGGTGACCAGTGGGGTGGTCGGCGCGGGCGCGTTGGCCGCCGGGGCCGGCGCGTACAGTCTGCGGGACCTGCTGGACACCAGCGGAGACCGGGACCCGCAGTCCCGCACGCTGGTGCTGGTGACCCTCTACGGCGGCAATGACGGCCTCAACACGGTCATTCCGTACGGCGACCCGGCCTACCGGGCGGCTCGCCCGGAGCTGGCGTACCCGGACGGGGAGGTGCGGCGGTTGGACGACGACTTCGGCCTCAACCCGGCGCTGGCCGGCCTGCACCAGCGCTGGTCCGACGGTGGGTTGGCGATCGTGCGTGGGGTCGGCTACCCGAAGCCGGACCGCAGCCACTTCCGTTCGATGGACATCTGGCACACGGCGCAACCGGACCGGCCCGGCAACACCGGCTGGCTCGGGCGGTGGCTGGACGGTGCCGGTGGCGACCCCCGGCTGGCGGTCTCCTTCGAGCCGGCGCTGCCGCCGCTGCTGGCCGGGGCGCAGAGCGCCGGTGCGGCAGTGCCGGTGACCGACCGGAAGGCAGCCAAGGGGCTGTCGGCGCAGACGCTGACCGCGTTCGAAGCCGCCGAGCCTGGTGAGTCCGCCGCGCGAGCCCGGGCCGCCGCCTGCTTCGCCGACCTGCGATCGGTGGACGAGATGATCCGCCAGGTCCGCGACTCCGACAACCCGGACATGGCAGACCCGGACGGCGAGCAGGCGCCGGCGACCGCCACCGGCGGGGCGAAGACTCCGCTGGACGCCCAACTGGACCTGGTCGCGCAGTGCGTCGAGGCGGGAGTGTCCACCCGGGCCTTCTCCGTGTCGCTGGGCGGCTTCGACACGCACGCCGACGAGAAGCAGTTGCAGGCGGTGCTGCTGGGTCAGCTGGACCGGGCGTTGACCGGGTTCGCCGACCGGATGAGTCGCACCGAGGCGGGCCGGAAGGTGGTGGTGGCGGTCTACTCCGAGTTCGGCCGTCGGGTACGCGCCAACGCCTCCGACGGCACCGACCACGGCACCGCCTCGGATGTGCTGCTGCTCGGCGCGGGCGTCCGGGGCGGCTGGCACGGCGCACCGCCGAGCCTCACCGACCTCGACGACGGCGACCTGAAATACACCACGGACTTCCGGGACGTCTACGCCACGCTGCTGGAGCGGGTGCTGGACACCGACCCGGGCCCGGTCCTCGCCGACTGGCGGGGACGGGTGGACAAGCTCTTCTAATCGTCCTCTTCCGGGTCCTGGTTGGCCTGCTCGCCCAGCACGAACGCCTGCATGGCCAGCTCGTCCCCGGCCGGCGAGACGAAGGCGGGCAGCTCATGCGGGCCCAGCTCCTGCACGTAGGACCAGAAGAGCCGCACCGCCTCGGCCGGCGTGTCGGCCTCGATCGGCAGGTCGAGGCTGACCAGCCAGGTGCGGCGCGCCCGGGGCGGGCCGAGCTGGTCGGCCAGCGCCCGGAAGGCCGCCGGCTCCACGGCGGTCACCGGCCCGTCGAGCGTCAGCAGGTCGGCCGGCACCGGCTCGTCGAAGGCCCGCCGGGTGTACGCGACGACGAGCGTGCCCGGCTCGACCGGGGACTGCGGGTCGTCCGGGTCCTCGCGGTGGCGTCGTCCCGGCTCGGTGACCCGACCGAGGGCCACCAGCCGGGGCGGCGCGTCGACCAGCACTGCCACCTGGTCGCCCGGCCCTGGCCGGGCGACGTCGGTCAGCCCGGTCAGCTCCAGCGCGTCGTGGTGTACGAGCCGCTCGGCATCGTACCGTTCGGCGGGCAGCAGCACGGCCCAGGTGCCCACCCCGTCGGCGTTGCCGGCCGCACCGGCCCGGTGCGCGGTCTCGGTCGTCATGCCTGCCATCTCATCACGCCGCCGGTGGGACGGTGACGTGACAGCCGACGATGTGATCGTCGACCATCCCGGTGGCTTGCATCAGCGCGTACGCGGTGGTCGGGCCGACGAACCGAAAGCCGCGCTTCTTGAGTGCCTTGGCCATCGCTGTCGACTCCGGGGTGATCGGCGCCAGCTCGGCGAACGAGGCGGGACGAGTCGGCCGAGGCTCCGGCGCGAAGGACCAGAGCAGCGCGGACAGGCCCTCCGGCAGCTCCAGTGCGGCGCGGGCGTTGGCGATCGCCGCCTCGATCTTGGCCCGGTTGCGGACGATGCCGGCGTCGGCGAGCAGCCGGGTGACGTCGGCGTCGTCGTAGCGGGCGACGGTCGGGATGTGGAACTCGTCGAAGGCCAGTCGGAACGCCGGACGCTTGCGCAGGATGGTCAGCCAGGACAACCCGGACTGGAACGCCTCCAACGTCATCCGCTCGTAGAGCGCGTCGTCTCCGCGCAGCGGTCGCCCCCACTCGGTGTCGTGGTAGACGGCGTAGTCGGGGGTGCTCGACCCCCAGGCGCAGCGGGCCAGCCCGTCGGCGCCGATCACCAGGTCAGTCACCTCGTACACGCTAGGGCATCGCACCGACACCCCATTGCCACCGGCCGCCCGGCTGCCTATGGTGCTTGTTACCGACCGGTAGGTCGAGGTCACCCGACGGTGCGCCCCGACCGGTGACGGCGAGCGGAGGCCGCGCGGTGAAGGAGTTCCCGGACGTCATCGCCTGGTCGATCCCGGCCTTCGTGCTTCTCATCGTGTTGGAGCGAATCTCCTACCTGCTGCACCGCGACGACGACGAGGTCGGCTACGGCGGCGCCGACACCGCGACCAGCCTGACGATGGGGCTGGGCAGCATCTTCGCCGACCTGCTCTGGAAGGTGCCGATCGCCGCCGCGTACGCGCTGCTCTACGCGCTCACCCCGCTGCGGGTCGCCGAGCTCTGGTGGACCTGGCCGCTGATCCTGCTCGCGCAGGACTTCTGCTACTACTGGTCGCACCGCGGCCACCACGTGATCCGCATCCTCTGGGCCTCGCACGTGGTGCACCACTCGTCGCAGCGGTTCAACCTCTCCACCGCGCTGCGCCAGCCGTGGACCGCCCTGACCAGTTGGGTGTTCTACATCCCGCTGATCCTGGCCGGCGTCCACCCGGCCGTTGTCGCGTTCTGCGGCTCGGTCAACCTGCTCTACCAGTTCTGGATCCACACCGAGCGGATCGAGAAGATGCCGCGCTGGTACGAGGCGGTGTTCAACACCCCGTCGCACCACCGGGTGCACCACGCGTCGCAGGGCAGCTACCTGGACCGCAACTTCGGCGGCATCCTGATCGTCTGGGACCGGCTCTTCGGGTCGTTCGCGCCGGAAGGGGAACGTTGCGTGTACGGCCTGACCAAGAACGTCGGCAGCTACAACCCGGTCCGCGTGGCCTTCCACGAGTACGCCTCGATCGCCCGGGACCTGCGCGCCGCGGTGACCTGGCGGCACCGGGTCGGGCATCTCTTCCGCGCACCGGGCTGGCAGCCGGCACCGGGCTCCCCGGTCAGGGCAGCCGGCCCTGCTCGACCAGACGGGCAAACCTCTTCAGCGCCTGGGTGAGGCCGAGCTTGGAGCCGGGCCAGAGCACCGGCCACGCCAGTCGACCGGCCCGACCGCCCGGCAGGTGGAACCACTCGTGCCAGACGACCTGGGTGCGGTCCCGGTCCAGCTGGGTGCAGCGCAGCACCCCCGGGCCGCGCAGCAGCTGGCCGTGGTGCACGACGCCGATCTCGTACGGCTCGTCGACCCGGACCACCAGCATCTCGTCGCGCAGCGTCGCCCGGCCGAGCGCGGTCACCGCCTCGATCCGGCTGCCCTCGCGGCCGTCGCCCTCGACCACCCGGACGCGGGTGAACGGGATCCAGTCGGACTGACGTTCCCAGGCGAGCAGCGCGGCGAACACCCGCTCCGCCGGGGCTTCGACGATCACCGTGGCGGTCACCTCACCGGCACCGGGTCGGGCCGCCTCGCGAAGATCGTCAGCGCCCTCCGGCTCGGTCACGCCGACTCCGACCGAACCACCGCGTCGTGCTGGTCGGTGCCGGCGGTCTGCTCACGATCGGCCGACTCGTCGTCGGCGGGCGCGGCGGCAGGCGCCACTCCGTCGGAATCCGCCGGGGACGAGCTGGCGGCGGGGAACGGGCCGGGAGTCGTCGAGCCGACCGGGGCCGAGCCGGCCTCGCCGGTCAGCGGCACGTCTCCGCCCGGCTCGACCGCCTCGCCCGGCTCGGTCGCGTCCGCGGGTGTCACCTTGCTGGCGGACTGCTCGCGGGCCTGCCGCAGCACGTCCGCGTCGTCGGTGCGCCCCTCACGCAAGGCGATGACCTCCGACTCCAGTACGCCGATCAGCTCGGACTTGTAACCGATGTCGTAGGCGGCACGGCGCAACGCCTTATCGACCTGGTCCATCCGGTACCCGCGCAACCCGGTGTCGAAACGGACCGCCCCCACGTCGGATTCGCGTAACGGGCGGGTGCCCGGCAACGCCACGGCCTGCGAATCCGGTTCGGCCGGCACCAGGCCGGGATCACGCCCGCTGACCAGCACCGTCACACCGAATATCACCGCTGCGACTGTCAACGCCACGACCAGGAGGAGCAGAAGCTGACCCATGTACTGATCGTGGCATGGCAGCCGGCCGGGAGCGACCCCGCCACCCGCCTCGATCACGATCGGTGCCGACGCCCGCCCGGGATGGTGGACGGGCGACCGACTAGCGTCGGGACCGGCCGACGCGGCGGCGGCGGCGTGAACTTGCAGGAGGCGGGCATGGCCGGGGCGCTTCGGCTGGGTGGGCACACGTTCGCCCCCGGCGAGCTGGTGGTGATGGCGATCATCAACCGCACGCCGGACTCGTTCTTCGACCGCGGGGCCACCTACGCCGCCGACAGCGCTCTGCGCGCGGTGGAGCGGGCGGTGGACGAGGGCGCGGCCATCATCGACATCGGCGGCGTCAAGGCCGGCCCCGGCGCGGACGTGGACGTCGCCGAGGAGATCAGGCGCACGGTGGACACCATCGCCGCCGTCCGAGCCGCGTTTCCGGACGTGGTGATCTCCATCGACACCTGGCGGGCCGAGGTGGCGACGGAGGCCGTGGCGGCCGGCGCCGACCTCCTCAACGACACCTGGTCGGGCGTCGACCCGGCGTTGGTCCGGGTGGCCGCGCAGACCGGCGCCGGCCTGGTCTGTTCGCACGCCGGCGGGCTGACGCCGCGGACCAGGCCGCACCGGGCCGCCTTCACCGATGTGGTCGCCGACGTGGTCGCGACGGTGACCGGGCTCGCCGAGCGCGCGGTGGCGGCAGGGGTACGCCCCGACGGCATCCTCATCGACCCGGCGCACGACTTCGGTAAGAACACCCGGCACTCGCTGGAGATCACCCGCCGACTGGACGAGCTGACCGCTACCGGCTGGCCGGTGCTGGTGGCGCTCTCCAACAAGGACTTCATCGGGGAGACGCTGGGCCTGCCGGTGGCCGAACGGCTGGAGGGGACGCTCTCCGCGACGGCCGTCTCGGCCTGGTTGGGTGCCCGGGTCTTCCGGGCCCACCAGGTCGGCCCGACCCGCCGGGTGCTGGACATGGTGGCCTCGATCCGAGGCGACCGCCCGCCCACCGCCACCCGCCGAGGGCTCGCCTGACCGGTCGTCGCCGTAACCGACAGCGAACGGTCGGAGGGACCGACACGATCGCCGGAAGCAGTGGCGCTCAGGTCCAGCGGAGGATGTTCCTACGCCAGGCGTAGAGGATGCCGAGCGCGAGCACGGCCACGAACACCGCCATCTCCACCACCGTCACCAGACCGAAGCCCGGCCGGTCGAAGACCACCGCCCAGGGGAAGAGGAACACCGCCTCGACCGCGAACAGCACGTAGAGGTAGGCGTACACGTAGTAGCGGATCTGCACCTGCGCCCAGTCGTCACCGACCGGGTCGAGCCCGCACTCGTAGCTGGCCCGCTTGCCCGGCGGGTCGGCCGGACGCACCGGGCGTAACACCCGGTTGGCCGAGAACGCCGTAACGAAGAAGAGAACGCTGGCGAGCAGCAGGAGCCCGAGCGTCGCGTACGAGCCCAGGTATCCGTTCACAGTCGGCAGCCTACCGTCCGCCCGGACGGGCCGTCCCAAACACGTTACGGATTTGTTTCCAGATGGGACTAGTGCTCCGGGGCAACTGTTACCGAATACTGGACCCCCACCCATGTCACCGGAGGATTGATGTCCCGCGTGAAGGCATCGCCCGGTAACCGGGCGGAGGGGCGGCGTTCCACGCCCCTGCTGGCGACCGCGCTCGCGCTCGGCCTGCTCACGGCGCTCGCCGTGGGGCCGGCCTGGGCCAGCGCGGCCGCACCGGACGCGGAGCCGGTCGCGACCTCGGCCGAGCCGGTCAACGAGCCGGGAGGCGAGGAGCCCCCGACCACACCGGCGGAGGAGCCCACCCCGACCGAGGACCCGGGCGGTGAACCGGAGCCGACCGGCCCGGCGCCGGAGACCTCCGCGCCACCACCGGAGACGACACCACCGGCGCCGGTGACCACCGCCCCGGAGGTCCCGCCGGCGCCCACCACCAGCGCGCCCGCGCCGGGCGCCACCACCCGACCGCCCAGCCCGGCTCCCCCGGTGCCACCGACGGCGCCCCCCGCCCCGCCGACACCGCCGGGGCCGACGGTCCGCCCGCCCGCCCCGGGTTCGGCCCCGCCGCCGCAGAGCCCGCTGGGCGTGCAGGTCACCACCGGCGACGTCACCCTCACCGAGGCGTACTGGAACACGCCGAGCACGGCCGCCACCCTCCAGGTCACCGTGCACAACACCGGCACCACAACGGAACAGATCCGACTCTCGTACACGCTGCCCGTCGGGCTGACCGACGCCGGCACGAAGGGCTGCGCCGCCGCCGGTGGTGGGACGTACCGGTGCGGTGCCTGGACCGCCGGAGCGGACGTCCGGTTCAGCACCGTGCTGCGGCTGCGGGTCGCCGGCACGGCGTGGAAGCAGATGCCGCTCAGCGGCTCGGTCCAGGTCATCGCGGACGCGCCGGGAGCGGAAGGGGAGGCGACCGACGACCAGGGCTTCGCGGTGCTCTTCCCAGCGGGCCCGCCGGTGCCCGGGATCGCGCTCGCCGCCGACGAGGTGGCCTTCGACATCAGCGGCGGCCCCAGCACCCTCACACTCCGGCTGGGCAACACCGGCGCGGTGGACGCCGCCGGCCGGGTCGACGTCGTCCTGCCGGCCGGGGTGACAGTGCCGACCCCACCGCTCGGCTGCGTGGCGATCGACCCCACGCGTACCCGCTGCGACGCCGGCCTGGTGCCGGCGGGCACGACCGCCGAGGTGCAGCTGCCGGTGGAGGCGACGCCGCAGGCTCAGCGGGAAGCGCCGCTGTCCGGTGCCGTGATCGGGCAACTCGATCCACGCAGCGGCCCGACCCGGCGGGTGCAGATGAGCTTCCGGATCACCGCGGCAGCCGCACTGGCCACGCCGGTGGTCTCCCCACCCGCGCCGACCGGCTCGCAGGGCGTACTGCCCGCCGGTGCCACGACCGGAGACGGCGGGTTGACCTCGGTACAGCGCACCGCTGTCATCCTGATCGCGGTCTCCACGCTGCTGGTGGTGCTCGCCCTCACGCTGGCCACGACCTCGCTGCGGCGCCGGCTCGGCGGCCCACCGCCCGAGCCCGCGCCCAACCCCGCCGACTGATCGACGGACGACCCCGGCCCGCGCGACCGGGGTCGTCGGCGCGACCGGGGTGGTGATCTGAATTACGGCGGGCGGTGCGTAACCCCGCAAAGGCGGGCATTTTGCATCCAGATCCGTTCCCAGTCGGCGGACCTCCGGGGATGGTTAGGGCTCCCTTAGACGTAGGCTCTCAGGAGAGGAACGACAGCGGCCGGACCAGCCTGGGGCGGTGCGGTGAAGCGTTGCGTCGAGGAGGTTCCGTGGCCGGGCAAGCCCCGCAGTCGCGAACGAAGGTGGCACAGTGACCAAGCAGATCCGTCAACTCGACCGGGTGGTCATCCGGTTCGCCGGTGACTCCGGCGACGGCATGCAGCTGACCGGCGACCGGTTCACCTCGGAGACGGCGCAGCTCGGCAACGACATCTCCACACTGCCAAACTTCCCCGCCGAGATCCGGGCTCCCGCCGGCACCCTGCCCGGCGTGTCGAGCTTTCAGGTGCACTTCGCCGACTACGACATCCTCACGCCGGGCGACGCGCCGAACGTGCTGGTGGCGATGAACCCGGCGGCGCTCAAGGCCAACCTGGCCGATCTGCCGCGCGGCGCGGACATCATCGTCAACACCGACGAGTTCACCAAGCGCAACCTCGCCAAGGTCGGTTACCAGAGCAGCCCGCTGGACGACGACTCGCTGGCCGGTTACGTGGTGCACCCGGTGGCGCTGACCTCGATGACTGTCGGCGCGCTCGCGGCCCACCAGGTGTCCAAGAAGGACGCCGAGCGGTCGAAGAACATGTTCGCGCTCGGCCTGCTCTCCTGGATGTACTCCCGGCCCTACGAGTCGACGCTGCGCTTCCTGGAGCGCAAGTTCGCGGCCCGTCCGGAGCTGGTCGCCGCGAACGTCGCCGCCTTCAAGGCCGGCTGGAACTTCGGCGAGACCACCGAGGACTTCGCTGTCCGCTACGAGGTCAAGCCGGCCAAGATGAAGCCGGGCACCTACCGCAACATCACCGGCAACGCGGCCCTCTCGCTGGGGCTGGTCGCCGCCGGGGTCCGCTCCGGGCTTCCGGTCTTCCTCGGCGCGTACCCGATCACGCCCGCGTCGGACATCCTGCACGAGCTGAGCAAGCACAAGCGCTTCGGCGTTCTCACAGTGCAGGCCGAGGACGAGATCGCCGCCGTCGGCGCCGCGCTGGGCGCCTCCTACGGCGGGTCGCTCGGGGTGACCACCACCAGCGGCCCCGGCGTGGCGCTCAAGAGCGAGACGATCTCGCTCGCGGTGGCGCTGGAGCTGCCGCTGGTGATCGTGGACGTGCAGCGCGCCGGCCCGTCGACCGGCATGCCGACCAAGACCGAACAGGCCGACCTCAACATGGCGCTCTACGGTCGGCACGGCGAGGCGCCGGTCGCGGTGATCGCGCCCCGGTCACCGTCGGACTGCTTCTTCGCGGCGCTGGAGGCGGCCCGGATCGCGCTCACCTACCGCACCCCGGTGATCCTGCTGTCCGACAACTACGTCGCCAACGGTTCCGAGCCGTGGCTGCTGCCGGACGTGGAGTCGCTGCCCGACCTGCGGGTCGAGTTCGCCACCAAGCCCAACGGCGAGGACGGCACCACCTTCCTGCCCTACCTGCGTGACCCGGAGACCCTGGCCCGGCCATGGGCGATCCCCGGCACCGCGGGCCTGGAGCACCGGATCGGCGGTCTGGAGAAGGCCGACAAGACCGGGGACATCTCCTACGACCCGGCCAACCACGACTTCATGGTGCGCACCCGGGCCGCGCGGATCGAGACCATCCCGGTGCCGGACATCGAGGTGGAGGACCCGGACGGCGACGCGCGGGTGCTGGTCCTCGGGTGGGGCTCGACGTACGGGCCGATCGGCGCGGCGTGCCGCGGGGTCCGCCAGCGTGGCCTCTCCATCGCCCAGGCGCACCTGCGGCACCTGGCACCGATGCCGGCCAACCTCGGTGAGGTGCTCCGCTCGTACGACAAGGTGGTCATCCCGGAGATGAACCTGGGCCAGCTGGCCCACGTCATCCGGGCCCGCTACCTGGTCGACGCGATCAGCTACAACCAGGTCCGCGGTCTGCCGTTCACGGCCGCCGAGCTGGAGACGACGCTGGAAGAGGTGCTGAAGAATGTCTGAGCCCGTCGCCGTCAAGCTCACCGCCAAGGACTTCAAGTCCGACCAGGAGGTGCGCTGGTGCCCCGGCTGCGGTGACTACGCGATCCTGGCAGCCATCCAGCAGTTCATGCCGGAGCTGAACATCCCCCGGGAGCGCACCGTCTTCGTCTCCGGGATCGGCTGCTCGTCCCGCTTCCCGTACTACATGAACACGTACGGGATGCACTCGATCCACGGTCGGGCCCCGGCGATCGCGACCGGCCTGTCGGTGTCCCGGCCGGACCTGTCGGTCTGGGTGGTCACCGGCGACGGCGACGCGCTCTCCATCGGTGGCAACCACCTGATCCACGCGCTGCGTCGCAACGTCAACCTCAAGATCCTGCTGTTCAACAACCGGATCTACGGTCTGACCAAGGGCCAGTATTCTCCGACGTCCGAGGTCGGCAAGGTCACCAAGTCGACCCCGGCCGGCTCGGCGGACGCCCCGTTCAACCCGCTCTCGCTCGCCCTCGGGGCGGAGGCCAGCTTCGTCGGCCGCACCATCGACTCGGACCGCAAGCACCTCCAGTCGGTGCTGCGGGCCGCCGCGGAGCACGAGGGCTCGGCCTTCGTGGAGATCTACCAGAACTGCAACATCTTCAACGACGGGGCGTTCGAACAGCTCAAGGACCCGTCGACCCGGGACGACTACCTGATCCGCCTGGAGCACGGGCAGCCGATCACCTTCGGTGCCGACGGGCGGTTCTGCGTGGTGCACCCGCCGGGTGGCTTCGGTCTGGAGGTCCGGGAGACCAGCTCGGTCCGCCCCGAGGAGATCGTCGTGCACGACGCGACGGTGACCGACCCGGCGTACGCGTTCGCGCTGTCCCGGCTGCCCGGCCTGGACCTGCGCAACACTCCGATCGGGGTGTTCCGCTCGGTGGACCGACCGTCCTACGACAGCGTGGTGCAGGCTCAGCTCGCGGCCGCCAAGGCGACTGTCACCGAGACCCCCGAGCAGCAGCTCGCCGGCCTGCTGGGCAGCGGCGACACCTGGACCATCATCTGATCCGTCGTTACTGACGAGAGCGGCCGTCCCCGATCCGGGGGGCGGCCGCTCTCTCGTCGTACCGGTGCTGCCTCAGCGCTGGGCGCTGGCCGGCGTCCAGAGGTTGTCGATCTCCTTTTCGGTCGCCGCGAGGCTCGCCTCGTGCAGCGGGATCAGCTCGGCCATCGCCGGCACCGAGGGTGCCAGGGTCAGTTCGGTGCCGATGAAGCGCGGCTCCAGGCCGGTCATCGACAGACCGTGCGGGAGCCACTGCTCGGCGTGGTCCCAGCCATGGCGAGGGGTGCCCTCGCCATAGCCGCCACCACGGGTGGCCAGCACCACCAACTCGCGGCCGCCGAGCAGGCCCTCCTGCGTCGTCGGGTCGTAGGTGAGGCCGGCGACGATCAGGTGGTCGACCCAGGACTTCACGCTGCTGGGCACACCGTAGTTGTAGAGCGGCAGCCCGAGCAGCACCACGTCGGCCTGCTTGACCTCGTCGACGATCCGGATGCTGAGCTCCCAGGACTCGCGCTGCGCCGGGGTGTGCTGGTCCGGTGGCGTCATCCGGGCCAGGCCGCCCTCCGAGTCCAGGTGCGGCAGCGGGTCGGCACCCAGGTCCCGGTACGTCACTGTGCCGTCCGGGTGCGCCGCACGCCATGCGTCGACGGCGCGGGCGGTGAGCCGCCGGCTGACCGACCAGTCACCGCGGATGCTCGAGTCGATATGCAGCAGATGCATTATTCCTCCTCCAGGAATCGTCTGTGAAGCACCAACTATTTATAGCAGGCCGATGTTCCGCAGACTCGGTAGACTGGGTCACATGTCCGCGCAGCCGCTCGACTCCTCCGAGCACCGCTCGGGCGCACTCCTGGACCATCTGGCCCGGCGGATGCGACTGCGGTCGGAGTCGGTGTTGGCGCCGCTGGGACTACGCCCCCGGCATCTGGTCGCGCTCACCGTGCTGCGCGCCGGCGGCGGCACCGGGCAGCAGGCGCTCGCCACCATCCTGGAAATGGACAGCACCAACATCGTCGGGCTGCTCAACGACCTGGAGGCGGAGCAGCTGATCGAGCGTCGGCGCTCACCCGAGGATCGTCGCCGACACGTCGTCGAACTCACCGAAGATGGTGCGAAACGCCTCAGCGAGGCCGAATGCGCCCTGGCCAGCGCCGAGGACGAGGTGCTGGGCGCGCTGGATCCCGCCGAGCGGGAGACGCTCTACAAACTGCTCAGCCGGGCGTCCACCGGCACAGCGGTCAACTGCACCGAAGCGATCTGCGTCGCCGACGACACCTGCTGACGCCGCCTCACCACACCGGCGACAGCGGGGCCGGCACGCCGCGGCAGCGGTAGGACGATCAGGCGGTGGTCGCCGACTGGGGACGGTCGTCGCGTACGTGCACCAGCATGTCGCCGGTCTCGATCACCGCACCGGCCCGGTCGGCCAGGGTGACCACCTTGCCCCGCCGCACCAGGGCGATCACCAACGACTCCAGCTCGCGTGGCGAGCGACCCACCTCGTCCCGCTCGGCCGAACGCATCGCCAGCGCCATGCCCTGGCCGGGGGTGAGCAGGTCCTCCACCACGTCGATCAGCGGCGGCGCCGAGGTGGACAGGCCGAGCAGCCGGCCCGCCGTGGCCGAGGAGACGATCACATGGTGCGCGCCACTCTGCTTGAGCAGCGGGGCGTTCTCCGCCTCCCGAGCTGCCGCGATGATGCGGACCTGCCCGGCGGTGAGCTGCCGTACCGTCAGCGCGACCAGCACCGACGCGTCGTCACTGTCGGTCGCGATGATCACGGCCTTCGCGTTCTTGACGTGCGCCTCGTTCAGGACCGACGAGCGGGTCGCCGAGCCCTCGATCGCCACCAGCCCGGCGGAGGTGGCCTGCCGCAGGGCGGCGGCGCTGCGCTCCACCACGACGATCCGCGAACGGTCCAGACCGTTCTCCATCAGGGCGGAGACAGCGCTACGCCCCTTGGTGCCGTAGCCGCAGATGATGACGTGGTCCTTCACGGCTCTCCTCCACCGCGACAGGCGACGGCCGGTCCGGTACTGCTCGGTCAGAACTTCCAGGGTGGTGCCGACCAGGATGATAAGGAAGATCACTCGGGCCGGGGTGATGAAGAGGACGTTGACCAGCCGGGCCGACGGCGCGGCCGGGGTGATGTCCCCGTAACCGGTGGTCGAGAGCGAGACGACCGCGTAGTAGAAGCAGTCGAGGAGGGTGAGACCGTCCTCGTTGACATCGCGGTAGCCGTCCCGGCCGAGATAGACCGCGGCGACCACTGCGAAGACCAGGCCCAGGGCGGCCGCGAGCCGGAGGCTCAGCGCGCTCAGTGGGCCCCGCCGCTGCGCGGGAAAATGGATCACCGTCGAACCTGCTGCCCCGCCGTCGCCTGCACGCCCACAACATAGCGGGTGCACCGCTGATCGCACGTCCGGGCCGCGGCGGACAACCGACGCCGCTCCCGCACCCGACTACCGGACGACAACGACGAACCGGTGCAGGCCGGCAGACGGAGGGGGCGCGACCCTCGTGACGACGAGCGGCAGACGGCGAGCCGAGGCCGACGACGAATACACCGAGTACGTCCGGTCCCGGATGGCGCAGTGGAGACGCACCGCCTACCTGATGTGCGGGGACTGGGACCGGGGCGACGACATCCTGCAACGGGTGCTCACCGAGCTGTACCGCTCGTGGGCGCGGGCGCGGCAGGCCGATCATCTGGACGCCCTGGTGCGCACCATGCTGCTGCGGCGACTGATCGACGAGCGGCGGTTGCGGTGGACGCGGGTCCGCCTCGGCGCCGCGCTGCCCGACATGTCCAGGGCATTCGCTGACCCGACCGACCGGATCACCCTGGTGGGCGCGCTGCGGCAGGTGCCTCCGCGCCAACGCGCGGTGCTGGTGCTGCGGTACTTCCAGGACCTCAGCGTCGAGGAGACCGCCCGCGCTATGGGCTGCTCGACGGGGACGGTGAAGAGCCAGACCGCCAAGGGCCTGGCCACCCTGCGCACCCTGCTCACCCCCACCCTGACCGGGAACTGAGAGGAGCGACGATGCTTGACGAACGCCAGATCGGCGAGCTCATGCTGACCGAGATCGAGTCGGCCGAGCGGCCCTCCGTCGTGCTGGACGTGGAACGGGCGATGACCACGGCACGGCGGCAACGCCGCCTCGCCCACGGTGCCGGCGCCGCGCTGCTGGCGGCGGCGCTCACCGTCGGCGGGCTCACCGTCCCCGGCCTGCTGACCGCGGACCGGGCGCCGGCCCCCGCCCCGTTCGACGCCACGACACTCGCCGGCCAGACCGGGCTACCGGCCGCGCTCACCACCATCGACCCACAGCGGGTGTACGTCCGGTTCGGCTGGCTGCCGGACGGGCTGCCCAAACTTCAATACCAGGCCGGGCTGTTGCTCTCCGGCCCCGGCGTCTATCTCAGCGCGTCCACTGCGCCCGGCGGCGGCCAATGGAAGGGCGTCGCGATCACCCTCTATCCGAAGGGAGTGCAGCCTTCGCCACCGCAGCGGGACAGCGGCGAAGCGGCCCGGCCCGGCGAGACCACACCCGGCCCGCAGTTGAACGGCGGGACCAGCAGTTTCGCCTCGTACAGCGGGGCCGAGCAGCCGGAGGCGATCCTCCGCTGGCGGTACGCCCCGGACGGCTGGGCACAGCTCAGGGTGGTCGGCGTCGGAGCCGACGTCCGGAGCACCGCGACGCGGGTGGCCCGGGCGCTGCGGTTCGCAGACGACCCGATCCCGATGCCGGCCGCGGTGGCGGGTGTACCGGCCGCACTACAGGTGATCGCCGTCGACGTGCAGGAGTCGCTGGACGAGCCGAAGGTCTGGTACGCGTCGACCACCTGGTCACCGAAGTCGATCACCGACGATCCCGGCCAGCAGCGGGCCCGGACGATGACGGTGAGCATCTCCCGCTACCGGAACATCAGCGATCCCGCCGACAACGAGTACGTCGACCCGAACACGACCGTCGACGGGCACCCGGCGCGGTTCGGCGGGGAGAACGGCAACGAGTCGTTGACCGTCTACGACGTCGACGGGGCGAACGTGTCGATCGACGACAGCGCCCTGCTCCCCAGCGGTGGCACCCGGGCGCTGTTCCCGGCGGTGACGCTGGTGGCCGATCCGGTCAACTGGCACACCCACCTGCACCGGTGAGAGCCCCGGGCCCGCGCCGTCGAGCGGCGCGGGCCCGGACGGGTCGGCCTTAACGGCCGGGGACGGGCATGATGAGGGTGTTCCCGACGACGACTGCGAAAGTGAGGCCGGCATGTCGTTGCTGCGACGAGTCATCGGCGGGGTGCTGCGTCGCCACCGCCAGCGTCAGGGCCGCACGCTGCGCGAGGTGGCCGAGTCGGCCGACGTGTCGGTGCCCTACCTGTCGGAGGTGGAGCGGGGCCGCAAGGAGGCTTCCTCGGAGGTGCTCGCGGCGATCTGCCGGGCGCTCGGCATCAGCCTCGCCGACCTGCTCGGGGAGGCCCGCGACGACATGCGTCGGGTCGAACCCCGTCTCCCGGCGGCACCCCGCGCCGCACTGACCCACCTGGAGCCTGTCGAGGCGGTCCGACGTGAGATCGGCAATGCCACCCTTCTGGTGGGTCCGCTCGGCGGCGGGCTGGCCCTCCAGCGGGTGCCCAGGGCCGGCGAGCCGACCATGCGGGTCGGCGTGACGGTCTCCGCTGGTGGCTCGCGCCCCGGCCCGCGTACCCCTTGCCTGGCTGGCAGGGGGTCGGCCCCGGTCGGCGCGCGGCGGTTGACCGCCGCGTAGGCCGCGCCGGTTCTGCCGTCGGCGGATCTGCCGGCGGCAGAATCCGTGGGCTGGCCGTCGCGACCGCCGGCACGCTGGTAGGGCCGGTCCACCGGGTGGTCCCACCGCCCGCCGGCACGGCGGAGGGCGGCGGCACATGATGGGGTACGGCGTACAGATGCTCAACGGCGGGCAACCGTCCTTCGGTGATCACGTATTCGAGCGTCTGCTGCGGGAGCGGATCGTCTTCCTCGGCACCGAGGTGACGGAGGAGTCGGCCAACCAGATCTGCGCGCAGATCCTGCTGCTCGCCGCCGAGGACGACGACCGGGACATCTACCTCTACATCAACTCGCCGGGCGGTTCGGTGAGTGCGGGGATGGCGGTCTACGACACGATGCGCTACGTCCCCAACGATGTGGCGACGCTGGCGCTCGGGTTCGCCGGCTCGATGGGGCAGTTCCTGCTCTGCGCGGGTGCGGCCGGCAAACGGTACGCACTGCCGCACTCGCGGATCATGATGCACCAGCCGTCCGGAGGGATGGGCGGAACCGCCGCCGACATCACCATCCAGGCGGAGAACATGCTGCACGTGAAGCGGACGATGCAGGAGCTCATCGCCCAGCACAGTGGACGGACCCTCGACGAGATCCAGCGGGACTGGGACCGGGACCGGTGGTTCACCGCCGAGCAGGCCCGGGAGTACGGCCTCATCGACCAGGTGGTCACCCGAGCCGAACAGCTGCCGACACTCTGATCAACGTCTGGTGGCCGCGGTACCGCCCGACCACCCAACCCATTAGCCTCCGTGGATACCTGGGCGGGCGCAGAAGGAGTGGGAATGACTGACGGTCACGAAGGCAGCTGCTGCGGCGACGACACGACCACCTCCGCAGTGAGTCGCCGCACCGTGTTGCGCGCGGCGGTGCTGGGCGCCGGCGCCATCGGCGCGGGTGGCCTGTTGGTCCCCGAGGCCGCACAGGCCGCACCGGCGATCTACAACCCGTTCAGCGCCTACCCGATCACCGACACCTGGGAGGGCCACCTCAGCCGCGGCTCGCGCGGCGGCATCGACTTCGGGATGGGGGTGGGTACGCCGCTGCCCGCCTGCGGCGCGGGAACCATCCAGAACATCCCGAACAACGGCGCGGGCGGGCACACCGTCACGATCCACCACGCGGACGGGTATCGCAGCCAGTACCTGCACCTGTCGCAGTTCCTGCTCGCCAACGGCGCCAGTGTGGGCGCGGGCACGATAGTGGGCCGCTCCGGCGGCGCGGCCGGGGCGCCCGGCTCGGGCAGCTCGACGGGCCCACACCTGCACTGGCACATGATCAACCCGTCGGGTGCCCTGATCAGCCCACTCGTCTACATCCAGCAGAACCCCGCCGACCAGCCCCGTCAGGTGTTCGAGGCGGCAAGCAACGCCGGCTGGCGCGCCCTGCCGGTCTCCGGCAGCACGGGCGCGGTGACCGGCACTGCGGCAGCCGCGATCACCCTTGGATCCACGAAGATCCTCTACACCCTCAACGGCGGCCGGATCCACGAGGCCGCCAGCAACGCCGGCTGGAACAACCTGTGGACCGGCATCCACGGGGCGCAGGGCACCGCGCTGGCCGCGCTGAACCTCAACGGGGTGAAGCACATCTACAACGTCGTCGACGGGTACGTGCACGAGGCCGCCAGCAACAACGGCTGGCGCAACCTCAACACCGGCATCGGCGGCGCGAGCTCGTCCTCAATCTCGGTGATCGCGCTGAACGGCGTCAAGTACATCTACAGCATCGTCGGCGGTTACATACACGAGGCGCACAGCGCCAACGCCTGGCGGAACCTGAACACCGGCGTCCCCGCCTCGGCGGTAGCGGCGATCACAGTGGGCGGCACGAAAATCCTCTACGCCCTGAACGGCGGCCGGATCTACGAGGCCGCCAGCAACGCCGGCTGGGCGAACCTGTGGACCGGCATCCAGGGCGCACAGGGCGACGCCCTGGCCGCGCTCAACGTCAACGGGGTGAAGCACATCTACAACGCCGTCGACGGGTACGTGCACGAGGCCGCCAGCAACAACGGCTGGCGCAACCTCAACAGCGGGGTCCGCGGAACCCGGGCAGCCGCCCTGGGGCTGGACGGCGTCAAGCTCATCTACGCCGCCTGAGTCGCCCACCGCCCGGGCCGGTCGTGACCGACCGGCCCGGATGGTGCGGTGCGCTCCTCGGGGTGCACACCGTTCATGCGCCGCCAGCTGATCTCCGTATCGAGGTCGGGTGCGCCTGCTCCCAGTCAGCGATTTCGTTCCTCTGCAGTCTCGAAGCCGTCGACCGGGTCGGACTCCGGCGACAGCAAATAGTCATAGAGGCGTTGGCCCACCGCGCCAATCTCGCTGCGCAGCTACTTCTCCTTGGTAGCCAGCTCGTTCCGCAAGGCGGGAAAGTCCTTCTCTAGGCGTCGCACTCAGCGAAATATGCCGGCTCGTTCACCTGGTCGACACCCTGCGGCAATGTATCGGACCGGAATTGTGCACGCGGGACCACGACTGTCGTGGCCCGAGCCGCGCGCCGCCCACTCGGCGGGGTTTCTTGACACGCCGTCGGCCTGAAGTGCCAACCCTGCCGCCGGAGCGCGGGCGGCACCGGAAATCCCTATGCAACCGACGGGAGGGCCCGCACGTGTTCGTGTTGCTCGCCCACGAGGGTGGCACCACGGGAGGAAGGAAACGTGACCGCAGTGATGACCGCAGCCGCGGCCGCACCTCGAGCCTCGACAAAAGACGACCAGCGCGATTTCGACGAATTTTATGCGACAAAGTTCGACGTCCTCAGGTCCCAGCTCTACGCGTACCTGGGTGACCGAGCAGAGGCACAGGACCTGGTGCAAGAGGCATTCTGCCGCGCCTACACCAGATGGGCAAGGATCAGGCAATACGACGACTCCTATGCCTGGGTGCGCCGGGTCGCATGGAATCTCGCCACCAGTAGGCTCCGGCGACAAAAGACGTCCGCGATATTCCTGCGCCGCCAGCGCGAAGAACATCACGACGGCCCGTCGCCAGACCGCGTGGCGCTGGTCGCGGCCTTATCCAAGATACCGCCGAAGCTTCGCAAGGCCGTCGTTCTGCATTACCTGGGCCAGTTGTCAGTCGCGGAAATCGCCGTGCAGGAAAACGTGGCCGAGGGCACCGTAAAAAGTTGGCTCAGCCGCGGGAGAACCGCCCTCGCCGAGCACCTCAAGGGATGACCGGAAAGGAAAATCATATGTCTGACAACCTGGACAACCTCATTAACGACGCATTCACCGAGTTCGACGCGGCGGAGCGCTCCTCCTACCTGCCTGCGCCGGGCGCCCCCGCAGTCCGCCACAAGGTGGCGTTCCGGCGGAGAGTCCACCTCACGGCATTCAGCGTGGCCGGTGCGTTGCTGATCGCCCTGCCGATCACGGCCTACTCCGCCAGTCCACGGGGCAACAACTCGCCACCCGATGCGATCGGATCCGCCAACCCGGTCGAACCGGCCACTCCGACTCTGTCGCTCGCCCCGTCATCGACTCCAGCATCGTCGGCTCCATCGTCGGCCGATCTGCGCAATGCCTCCCTCAACCTCCCGGCGTTCCCTGGCTGGGAAGACGACGGGTGCAAGGCGAAGGGAACGAGGAAATTTGTCCACGGTACGACGACGCTGGCGGATGGCGCGAAACTGGTCATCGGGGAGCTGGCTCCCATCAAGGCCGACCTCGATGGCGTGCCAGGCGACGAGGAACTCACCACCATCCGTTGCCAGAACGATGAGTCGCTGAACGTTACCCAACTGCTGGCGCTGAAGGTCGCGTCGGACGGCGCACTGACACCGTTGGGATACGTCATCAACTCGGCGGACACTCCCAACGTGGCCGCGACGTTCTCCCGCGAGGCAATAACAGTCGACAACGGCGTCGTCCGGCTCGCCGCCTACGGCCCGTACCAGACCAACGGGTGGCTGCCCTGCGAGAAACAGGTGCGGGGCTATGCGTTCCGGAAGGGCGCCTTCCGTCAGGTGGACGGTCCGACCACCTTCCAGAAGCCATCCAAGAACTTCCACGAGGTCGACTTCCGCAACACCGGCCTCCTCGTGGGCCGCCGGAAGCCCGACGGATTCGGCGAGTCGGTTTACTGCGTGCCGATGGTGAACGGGGCCGGCGAAGTCAACATGTACAACAACAGCGATGACCCCAGCAAGGGCACGACCCACTACACAAGCACGATCGGCGCCGTGTCCTTCGTCAACGCCAGCGACGGCGAAGCGACGTTCGCCATCCTCACGTTGCGGTCCCCTAGCGGCGAAACGTCGCAGACCCTGCAATCCTTCCGGCGGGATGGTGACTACCCGCTCGGCTCGGAGGTTCTCCGGTCGGGCGTCAACGGAGTCACCCGTATTGAGAAGGCGGAAGTCAGCGAAGGCATCGTGCAGGTAACCGTCACGACCACAAGCGGAAAACAGGTGTGGTCGTACCGTCCCTTTGCCGCAGATCGGAGCTGGCAACGAGTCAGCTCATAGCTGCTCCAGCAAGTGCCGGGCCCGCCCGAGCAGGGCGGGCCCGGCCGCAGTGCCTCCGCAACTCACCGATAGGCACCACTAGAAGATTGCCAAATGATTCAAGGCCTTCCGCAGCAAGGCGGAGTCGGAACGGTTCCTGAGCATCGTCGAAGCCGACATCGCCCAGGGGCGGTGGATTGCTCCGTCTGCCGGCCGAACGACGATCGGCGAGTGGGCCGAACTGTGGTTCAGTGCGGCGGAGTCAGGGTGGAAGCCCAAGACTGTGCACACTACCCGGCACTACGCCCGCGCGATTGACTCCCGAGATGCTGAGGTAGCCGCTCACCTGGACAACCTTGAACGGGCACGCATCGGGCACGGAAGTCGCGTAAGAGCGAAGATTGATCGGTGATCAAGGCTCTGACCTGGTGCCCCCGGCAGGATTCGAACCTGCGACACACGGTTTAGGAAACCGATGCTCTATCCCCTGAGCTACGGGGGCGCGAGGGCTCAGTCTAGCGACCCGGGCTTCCAGCTGAGGTGGCAGGGAGCGGCCTGCGTTCACCCCGCCACCCAGACGCCTCTTGTCCCAGCACAGGGCCACCCCCGGCGGGACGCCAGGGGGACCGACATGAGGGCGGCAGCCGTCCACTGCCGGCGGAGACTCACCACGTTCACCACCGTCGACCGACTACGGACTGGCGGGCCGGGCGGCGCGGCGACGCTCGGTGAGCCGTCGCGCCTTCACCGCGTTGCCGCAGTCGGCCATGCGACACCAGCGGCGGGAACCGTTGCGGGTCCGATCGAGGAACAGCCAGCCGCAGCCGCCTTCGAGCACCGGGCAGCGACGCACCCGGGTCAGGTCGGCCGCCACCATGAGGTCCAGGGCGGCCTCGGCGATCCGGTCGGGCACCAACATGGCCGGCACCGTGCCGTAAACCAGCCGTACCTGCGACGAGTCGAGCACGAATCTCGCTCGACCGGCCGCGCCGGACCAGCGCTGGTGGAGCGCGACCAGCGCGGCACCGGCCGCGACGGGGTCGTCCGCCGCGCCGTCGTCCGCGTCGGTGATCGCCGCGAGCATCACGAGATAGAGCCCTTCGCGGATGTCCCGCACGGCGGCCAGGCCCGCGTGCGCCGCCGCCGGCTCGTCGCCCCAGGCGCGGCCAACCCGGTCGGCCTCCGCGTCGCTGATCAGGCCCACCTGGACCGACCAACGCAGCAGGGCGGAGCTGTCGGACAGGAAGTCGTGCGGCGACGTGCCGCCGCGTTCCAGTGTGTTGACCAGATCCAGCACGGGGTGCCCGCCGACCATCGGTAGCTGGCACACGTCGAGTGGCATACCAGCGAGGCTACCACCTAAAGCGCCGAAGGCGGTTGATGCTTGTCCAATCTGGGAGTTGGTGCGCCACGCTTAGCCCTGCGCATCGGTACAAGCACAGCGCTTGCGGCCGAACAACGAGAGATGCCTACTCCTCTATGCTACCGTCAAAATCCATTTAGCCGGGATCATCGATCAACGTTCGGGATCTGGGAGGTAGCCGATGGCACCCCAACGACGCGCGGTCTATGCCCTCGCCGCGTTGTCCGCCGCCACTTTCTGTTACGTCACCACCGAGGTGCTTCCGATCGGGTTGCTCACGCTGATCGCCCCGGACCTGGGACGCTCCAGGTCCGAGGCCGGCCTGCTGGTGACCGGGTACGCCGTGGTCGTCATGATCGTGGCGCTCCCGCTGACCCGGATCACTCGGCGTGTGCCCCGGCGCCCACTGCTCGCCGGTGCCCTCGGTGTGTTCGCCGCGGCGACGACGGTGTCGGCCTTCGCGACCTCCTACGAGGTGTTGCTCGCCGCGCGACTGGTGTCCGCCACCACGAACGGTGTCTTCTGGGCTGTGGTGTTTCCGGTGGCGATCTCGATGTTCCCCGCGAACATCCGCGGCCGCATCGTGGCTCGGCTGTCGATCGGCAACGCCCTCGGCCCGGTCCTCGGCGTGCCGCTGAGCACCTGGCTGGGCGGGCAGGCCGGGTGGCGGGCCGCCTTCGTCGCGATGGCCGTCTTCGGCTTCGTCACCTGCGTCGCGGTCGCCCTGCTCCTGCCGAGCGTCGCACCGCAACAGAGTGCCGGCGACATCGGGCCGATGCCGGACCGAGCACGCTTCGTCGTGCTCCTTTTCGCCACCGTCCTCGCGGTGACCGGCGCCATGGGCGCGTTCACCTACATGACGGTCTTCCTCCTCGACGTCAGCGGGTTCGCCGCAGCATCTCTCGGCCTGCTGCTCTTCGTCCAGGGCTCGTTCGGCGTCGCCGGGACCTGGGCGGTCGGCCGGGTCCTCGACCGGTTTCCGCTCGGTGTCGTGCTGGTTCTCCTCGGACTCCTCACCGCCGCGATGGTCGGCCTTTATGGAGCTGGCGCGAGCAAGGTGTTGACGATCCCGTTGCTCGCCGTGGCGGGGATGTCGTTCAGTTCGCTGATCGCGGGAATCCAGCACCGCGTCATGCAGGTGGCCCCGTCGACCACCGACATGGCGTCGGCCAGCCTCAGCGTCGCGTTCAACTTCGGCCTCGCGGCCGGCTCGTTGATCGGCGCGGGTCTGCTGGCAACGGCCGGGGTGCGCGTCATCCCATTGTTCGGCGGCCTGCTGACAGCCGTGGCGATCGCGTTGCTCGCCGGCCACGAGATGTCCCGCAGGAGAGGGAGGAACCACAGCAGTTGGTCGGTACGACCGACCCGTGGCCGGGATGCCGAGAAGCCACTGGCCACCAACGTGCGGACTTAGCTGGCGCGGCGTCCCCGACGGCTACGGGGGGGCGCGAGCGCGACCCGGGGTGGCGAGGAACGGCCCGGCGCGGAGAGTGGTCCTCCGCGCCGGGCCGCCGCATCGACTGATGTCAGTTGGTCACGCAGTCGGCCGACACGCCCGGGCCGGTGCCGGTGCCCTGGAAGCCGAAGTTGGTCGACTGCCGGCCGAGGACACGTCCGTTGTAGCTCACGTTGGTGAACCCTACGGATCCGCTGGTGCCGCTGACCTGCGCGTTCCAGGCGCTGGTGACAGAGCCGTTGGGCAGCGCGACGGTCACGGTCCAGCCGTTGATGTCCGACTTGCCGGCGGTGACCGTCACGCTCGCGGTGAAGCCGCCAGCCCACTGGTTGACCGCGATCGACGCGTAGCAGCCGTCACCGGCCGGCGGCGTGGTCGGCGGCGTGGTCGGAGGGGTCGTCGGCGGCGTCGTCGGCGGCGTCGTCGGAGGGGTCGTCGGCGGGGTGGTGGTGGGCGGGTTGGGCGCGCCGTTGGCCAGGCTGAAGGCCAGTTCGGGCTGGAACGAGCCGGCCGTGAAGCGGCAGCCGTCCGCCTCCCCCGGCGGCTTCACCCACAGGTACGCGTCGATGTTGCCGTCGCCGGTGTTTGTCGTCGGGTACTGCCCGATGCGCCGGTCGGTGTTGTCGTCGCCGCACCAGTCCCCGCTCGCACCCCCGTTACGGCTGGTGTCGATGACCTGGCGCTTGCCCGAGATCCCCATGCCGTTGAGGGCGGAGATGACCCCCCGACCGAAGTTCGCCTCGCTGGAGGTGGAGTTGTAGTTCGAGACGTTGGTGAAGAAGCCGTCGGCGTACTGCACACCGGCTGCCCGGAGCCGGTTGGCCGTCTCACCAGCGCTGTTCCAGGTGGAGTGGCCGCCGTCGAGGTACACCTTGGCGTTGGGGTTGCCCGATTTGATGGTCCGGGTGGCCGTCGAGATCGCCGCGTTGCGCGCGTTGATCTCGGCGCTGCTCAGGCACGTCAGCAGAGCGAGTGAGTCGGTTTCCAGGATGATGATGACGGTCTGGTTGCCCAGTCCCCTGGCGAAGTTCGACACCCACGTCTGGTACTGGTTGAGGTCGGGCGCCCCACCGGCGCTGGCGCCGCCGCAGTCCCGGTTGGTGATCTCGTAGACGGCCAGGACCGGGATCTGCTGCGCCGCGTTGGCGGCGCCGATGAACCCGGAGACCTCGGACTGCACGGTCGAGGGGTTGAAGTTGGCGAACCAGCGCGCCTGCGGCTGACTCGCGATCTTGTCCCGGATGACGGCCGTACGCGAGTCGCCCGGGTTGGCGGCGACCCAGCGGACGACGGCCGAACTCGGGTCACGGTAGAGCGACCCGGACAGCGTGCCCGCGGAGGCGCTGCTGACGGCGAGGCAGACGCCGACGGCGGTGGCGCCCGCGACGGCCGCCACGCTGAAAGCCGCCGATCTGCGGCGGAGCGAGGAGAGGATAGCCACGACGTGTTGCCTCCAGATCACATAGATGTATCTAAGTTCATGGGAGCGTTCCCACGGTAGCGGAGGCACGTGCCGCTGCCAAGATGCGCGGGCGTGCTCGCTCAGGGTCTGCACGACGAAACCGCCGGCTTCTCCGACTGTTGAGGTCGCTGATCGACCGGGGGACAGCGGGCCAACCCCTCAGCGGGCGGCGGACAAGGCGTACTAGCCTGTCGCGGTGGCGAGCAATTCTCAGGTGAGCGGCGGGTTCTCCGGCACGCTACGGGCGATCCTCAGTTGCGTGATCGCACTGGCGGTCGGGGTCGGGGCGATCTATGTCCTCGGACCCTGGTCCGTTGAATCTCCCGCGCCGGCAGACCCGCCCCGCCCCTTGGGGGCCCCGGTGAAGGCGGCCGGACGGACGGTATCCGTGCTCGGCGCCGGGGACATCCTGCTGCACCCCGAACTGTGGGACCAGGCCCGGCGCGACGGTGGCGGCGAGTTCGACTTCGCCCCCATGCTGGCGCCGGTGCGGGAGACCGTTTCCAGCGCGGACCTGGCCCTGTGCCACCTGGAGACCCCGCTGGCACCGCCGGGCGGCCCCTACATCGGCTTCCCGAAGTTCAACGTGCCGCAGGAGGTGGTCAAGGGCATCAAGAGCACCGGGTACGACGGTTGCTCCACCGCCTCGAACCACACGATCGACCAGGGGTACGACGGCGTCAAGCGAACCCTCGACGCGTTGGACAAGTCGGATCTGGGGCACACCGGCAGCTACCGGACCGAGCGTGAATCCCGCACCGTCAAGATCTATCGGGCCAAGGGTGTGAAGGTCGGACACATCAGCTTCACCAAGAGCTTCAACGGTCTGCGCCCGCCCGCCGACAAGGAGTGGGTGGCGAACCTCATCGACGTGAAGGCCATTCGGCGGGACGCGGCGGCGGCCCGGGAGGCGGGCGCGGAGATCGTTGTGGTCAGCCTGCACTGGGGCACCGAGTACGAGCACGAACCGGACGTCGACCAGCAGACCTGGGCCCGTCAGATCGCCGCCATCGACGACGTGAACGTCGTCTTCGGGCATCACGCACACGTCGTCCAGCCGGTGGAGCGGATCGGCGACACCTGGATCGTCTACGGGATGGGCAACCAGATCGCCCGGCACGCCGAGCCGGTGAACGCCAACCGTGACGGCGCGATGACCCGGGTGACGTTCGGTCCGGCCGGCGAGACGAAGAGGTGGAAGGTGGTGGCCATCGAGGCGATCCCCACCTTCGTTGATCTGAATCCGGACATCCGTCTGGTCGATCTTGAGCGGGCGTTGGCGGATCCGGCCCTCTCCCCGGGGCGCCGCCGGATCTACGAGGCCGCGGTCGAGCGGATCGAAGGCAACCTCTTAACCAGGGCCGCCGACAGCGCAGGCCTGGTGGTACGCGGAGTGCCGCGTAAGTAACAACCGCAACTGAGCCGACACAAAGGCGAAATCGTCACAGATCTCGTGGTGGCACACCTTGCTAGCATTCGCGGCGGCCAGCGGCCGTCGCCTGGCTGACGAGCTGGACAGGCAGCGGTCCAGGGAGTAGCTCCACGGGGAAGGTTGTCGTTTCGTGTCAGGCAGGTCGGCGCAGTACGCGCCATGGCAGTCGACGGCTGGGCCCGCAGACGATCATGAACAGTTGCTGGCCTGGAGGCGACGGGCGCTCGACCAGCAGTTGCCGGCTGCGTCCTTTCCCGCCGGAACGAGCGCACCCTCACTCGTCTATCTCTGGACCACGATGTTCGTGGTCGCCATGGCGATCCTCGGGTTTGCGGTCAGCGCCGAGCGCGGGGTGCTCCCAGCCGTCGTCGACTCCCAGCGGGACGTCGTGTCCAAACTGGCCTCGAGCATGCAGACCGAGGCCCGCAGCCGGGCGACCAACCTCAGCCGGACCGTGCAGGACCGGGGCACCACGAGCGACACCGATCTGCTGACCCGCCTGGTCGGGGAGGGCGCCGGCTTCACCGGCGCGGTGATCGTGGAAACCGCCTCCCGGCGACCTCTCGCCGCCAAGGGCGCGGCGCTACCGCTCGACCTCCTGCCGCCGGTGCTGGAAGTCGACAGGACGATCGCCGCCACCACGGCTGATGGCCCGGTGCTGGTCTATGCCGTCGCGCTGGACGACACCCGGGCAGTACTCGCACTCCAGCAGGTCACCATGCGGAACCTGCGACTCAACCCGGACGCGGGACATGGCGTCCACATGATCGGCCCCGACGGCAAGAGCAGCCTGATGCAGGGGGCCAGTGCGGTCGACGCCGTGCACCTGCCGACCGTCTTCGCCGGCCTGGCCGGGTCCGACTCGCCCCAGAGCCGCGAGGTGGTGGTCAAGGAGTGGACGGACCGCAGGCTCGTGGTGTCGTCCGCGCCGGTGGGTGAGACCGGGCTCGTGGTCGTCTCCCTGCTCGCGGCGGACGTGAGCGCGGGGACCTCGGGCACCAAGGGGGTGCTGCTCGGGCTCAGCCTGCTGCTCGTGACACTGCTCAGCTTCGTACTCATGCGCATGTCGCTGGTCCGGCCGGTCCGGGCGCTGCTGAACCAGGCCAAGGCCGACGCCTGCGGCGTGATGACCCGGCGCCGTCCGCCGATGCGCATCCGCGAGGCGCACCGGATCACCCGGGCGTTGGCCCTGGCCTCCGGCGACCAGTACCCGCTGGACCAGCGTTGGCGGCCAACCGTCCTCCAGGGCCTGACCGTCGCCGTGGTGGTCGCCATGCTCTGGCCGGCGGCGGCCACGGTGGTCGCGTTGCAGGCTCCCGATCCGACGATTCCCGTGCAGTTGGTGCGGGATGCGGAGAGCCGGGCAGAGGAGGCCAGCAACGCCCTCGGGCACCTGCTGGATGACGGCCTGACCACCGTCTCCCGGGTCTCGCAGGGGATCACCTCGAAGGACCTCGGGCAGGCGGACCGGACCCTTGACCGGGAACTCGCCGCCGAGCAGCGGCTGCGGGCCTTGTACCTGGTCGACCACGACGGAAAGATGGTGGCCGGCGCGGGCCGGAAACCGCTGCGGACCGTCGCGCCACTGCCAGGCGAGGTCGGCGTCCATCTCGACGACACAGCCGAGCGGTTGCCGCTCGTGTACGCCTTCAACCAGCGCGCCGACGGCTTCGCTGTGATCGGTGAGTTCGACCCGGACCGCCTGCTCGGGCTGGTCCGTCGGGTGGATGGCCGCGTCCGGGTCGTCGACGCCGAGCTGCGGACGATCCTGGACTCGGAGGGGTTCCAGGCGTTCCAGCCGCTACAGGGAGAGTTGGCCCGAAGCGTCGCCGTCGAGGTGCTGCCAGGCAGCACTGTTGGCCGGTCGACCACCGAGGACGGTACCCCGGCGATGGTCGCCGCCTCCGGTCTGACCGTGCCGACGACAGTCGCCCACCTTGAGTGGGCGGTCGTGCTGGAGCAGGACGTCGCCGGGTTGCGCCTGCCGACGATGGTGGAGCGGCGGTGGACCCTGCTGGTGGCCGGGGCCGTGGTGGGCATCGCCCTTCTCACCCACCTGTGGCAGCTCTACATCTTCGTCCGGCCGTTGCGGAGGTTGAGCTCCTTCGCCGAGCGGATGGCCGACGGGACCGTGGATCTGCCCGTCCCGCCGCAGCGCCACGACGACATCGGTGCGATCGCGATGTGCCTGGAGATCTGTCGCCAGGTCCGACACACCGGGTCCGCCCGATTCGGTGGTGCGCTGCGGCTACGCGGCGCGGGAGCCGACCGGACCAGCGTCCTCGCCCGCGTCCGGCACGCGGCGGGGACCCGCAACCGGGCGACGAAAGGCTGAGCATGTTCTACCTCTACACCGTCTACAGCCTCTGCTGCCTCGCCCTCCTGGTGGCCGGCGTGATCGAGCAGCGGAACCACAACCGCAACCTCGACACCATCCCGCACCGGGTGCTCGTCAACGGGATCCGTGGCAAGAGTTCGATCACACGACTCTGCGCGGGCGCGTTGCGCGGCGGCGGCAAGGTGGTGGTGGCCAAGACCACCGGCACCGCCGCGAGGTTCATCTTCCCCGATGCCAGCGAGGAGCCGGTGCACCGCAAGTTCGGGATCGCCAACGTGGTCGAGCAGATCGGCATCGTCCGGCGGGCCGCCGTCTACCACCCGGATTCGCTCGTCATCGAGTGCATGGCGGTCATGCCGGCATTGCAGGAGATCAACCAGAGCAAGCTCATCAGGTCCACCATCGGGGTGCTCTGCAACGTCCGCGAGGACCACCTCGCCGAGATGGGGCCGACCCTCGACGACGTGGCCCGGTCGCTGAGCCGGTCGATGCCCGAGGACGGCATCTGCATCACCGCGGAGAAGGACCGACTGGCGATCCTGGAGAAGGAGGCAGCCAAACGGAACTGCCGACTGATCGCGGTCGACCCCGAGTCCGTGACCGACCAGGAGATGTCCGGCTTCGGCTGGATCACCTTCAAGGAGAACGTGGCCATCGCACTCGCCGTTGCCGAACAGCTCGGCGTCGACAGGCACAGCGCGCTCACCGGCATGTGGTCGGCCCCACCCGACCCGGGAGTGCTCTCCGTGGCCCGGGTCCTGTACGGCGACAAGCGCGTCCGCTTCGCCAACATCTTCGCCGCCAACGACCCGGAGTCGACGTACATGAACATCGAACAACTGGAGAAGCAACGGCTCATCAGCAAGCCGTTGACCATGGTCATCAACTGTCGACCGGACCGGGTGGAACGGAACGGCCAGATGGGTACGCTCGCCGGCCGGGTACAGCCGCAGTGCATCGTGCTCATCGGTGAGATGACCCGCAGCGCCAAGGTCAACGTCCCCGCCGAGTTGCAGAGCCGGGTGGTCGACCTGGGCGGCAAGCTCCCGTCGGAACGGCTGATCAGCGAGGTCATGGCGGTGACGGCGGAGGATGCCTCCATCGTCGCCGTCGGGAACATCCACGGGCAGGGTGAGGTGCTGCTGCACGAGCTGGCCGCCCTGCCGAGCTGGGAACCGCAGGACCACAGTCGTGCCGAATCGATGCTCCGTCCGCCGACCGCGCGCGCCTCCGCCGTGGACGGCGAGACCGTGTTCCTGGGAAGGACCTACCGGTGACATTCGGAGGAGAACTGAGCGCCCAGCTGGCCACCGCGTGCCTCGGCATCGGCCTGGTCTTCGCGCTGCTCTGCTATCTCACCACGAACCTCTCGCCAGGCGGGATGATCACGCCGGGCTGGATCGCGCTCGCGCTGATCGAGGACCCGCTCCAGGCTGCGGTGATCGTGGTCATGACCGTCGTCACCTACGCCCTCACGCGGCTGATGCAGCGCATGGTGATCCTCTACGGCAAACGCCTCTTCGCCGCGATCGTCCTGCTCAGCGTCCTCCTCCAGATGACTCTGTTCGTGATCGTCCAACGGGACCTGCCGCTGCTCTTCGCACACCAGACCCTGGGCTTCGTGGCACCGGGGCTGATCGCCTACCAGCTCGTGCGCCAGCCGCCGAAGGCGACAGTGCTGGCCACCGTCATGGTCACCGTCATCACCTACGGGGTGGCGTTCAGCGGCGTCGTGGCCGGCTTCGTGCCGGTCACCTGAGGCCCCACACCGACGAGGAACAGGCATGAACTACCGGACTTACTCCCGCAGCCGCGCCATGCTGATGACCGTCGCCGCCTTCGCTCTGCTGAGCGGCGGCAGCACCTTCGCCTACGTCATCGCCCGGCACAGCGCGGCGGATCCGATCGAGCTGAGCCTCGGGGCGCAGGCCGCGCAGGCCGCCGTGACCAGCGGCTCCGGCTACAGCTACCGACGGTTGGCCGCACCGAACCGGACGCAGATGGTCGACGCCAAGGGCAAGACCGTCGCGATCATGACCGACGGTGCCCGCACTGTGCACATCAGCGGCCCGAAGCGGACGTTCGCCGAGTCGCGGTTCACCAAGGCCAAGGTCCCCGCCGAGCTCTGGGTACGACTGGCACCACGGGAGTGGCGGGCGGGTGCCGAGAAGGAGAAGTGGTTCACCGACTGGTTCCGTAAGGCCCGTACCGACCGCTCGCCCGACGTGCTGGCGGTGGCCCGGGAGTACACCTACGTCGCCGTGCCGAAGAAGGACGCGAAAGGCCGGCAGTACTCCGGCGACGCCGCCTTCGGGCCTCTGTCGGACATCGACCCGGACGGTCGCGCCGAGAACTCCGACTTCTACGACTACCTCGGCGTGTCGTGGGAGTTCCCCGACAAGAAGGAGAAGCCGACGGCGTCGCACATCCGCAGCCTGGACTGCTCGGGCTTCCTGCGCATGGTCTACGGCTACCGGATGGGCTACCCGCTCCTCGGCACGAACAACGCCGGCCCCGGCCTGCCCCGGCGGGCGACCGCGATGGCCTCGGTGGGACCAGGGGCCCTGCTGATGCCGAACACCGGCAAGCGGGCCCGGGAGCTGGATCGGCTGCTCCCCGGCGATCTCCTGTTCTTCAACGCCGGGCCGGTGCAGGGCGCGAACATCGAGCACTCCGGCATGTACCTCGGCGTCGACGACCGGGGACACCACAGGTTCATCTCGAGCCGTACCACCGCGAACGGCCCGACCATGGGTGACCTGGGTGGGGAGTCCATCCTGGACGGCACCGGCTACTGGGCCCTGCGCTGGCGGACGGCCCGCCGGATCTGACCTCGACGGCGACCCTGCGACGGGTCAGGCCACGGCGAGCTGCGCCGCGAGCACGTCCGCGACACGGCCACGGGCCTCGGCGTCCCGCCGGACCGACCAGCTCAGCTCCAGGTGGACGAAGACCGCTTCCAGCTCCGCCGCGGCCCGGCCCTGCTGGTTGGTCTTACCCTCAAGCTGGCCGCACTTCCGCACCCACGCCCGACAGGTGTTCAGCCCGGCCCCGGAGAGGCCGTCCGCGATCCGGCGGGCCACCGGGGTCACCGGAGCCGACCCCGTCGACACCACCGCGTCGGACGTGGGCAAATTCCGGTCGGCGAAGCCGTGCAGTTGGATCTGGTCGAGGTCGTTCCTGGCGAGCTCGGCCGCCAGGGTGTGGAACAGCGAGCGGTCGTTGTGGGCGACGTCCGCGTCGCTGTCGGCGGCCTGCCGGTGTGCCCCGGCGACGAGCAGCACGCTTGCCGGCGTCTTCCGGTAGACGGCCAGGCCCAGCTTCTCCGTGTTGATGTCGAAGCCGGGGTGCGGCACCTCGATCACCGTGCGTGGGGCGGTGCCCCGGTCCACCAGCACGGCACCCCAGGAACGATCGTCCGACCCATCGGCGAGGTAGAGCGCGAACGGCCGGTCGGTGACCGGGTCCGTACCATGATGAGCCCGGAAGCCGAGGTCACCGAAGACCTGATCCAGGTCGTTGGCGGCAGTCGGCTCGGTGACCAGCGACCGCGCTGCCCGCCGGGCCGTCGCCCGCTCCTCCGTGTCCGGGTCACGGTAGGGGTTGTCCCGGGAGAGGCCGGCGGTCAGCTCATCGATCAGCACCTCGGGATCGGGCCCTCGCTGCTGTTCGGATGTCGGCTTGGCGTCGGCGCACGCCCCCGAAACGAGCAGTGCCAGCGTCGCCGCGGCGATCAGCCCGCGGCGAGTTGAACCCGCGGCCGGAAGCGGTGTACGCACCCGTGCAGGCTAGCCGATCACCCCCGGGTGCCTTCCGGCTCGGCCGGCTGGCCCGGTCAGACCCGGGCCAGCCCGAGCGCGCGCACATCCACCGCCACGTCGGGGCCGTAGGACTCGACGAGGCGGCGCTCGAAAGCGTCCGCGTCGATCGTGTATTCCTGTGGACCCTCGACCTCCAAGACGTGCGCCGCCAGAACACAGCCGACCTGCGCCGCCCGCTCGATGGGCAGGTCTGCGGCGAGCGCGGCGAAGAAGCCGGCCCGGAAGCCGTCGCCGACGCCTGTCGGGTCGACGATGTCGCCCACCCGGGCCGCCGGCACCAGGACGTCGCCGTCCCGCCCGGTGATCCGTACCCCGTTGGCGCCCAGCGTCACGACCCGCACGCCCACGCGGCGCAGGATGTCGTCTTCGCTGAGCCCGGTCTTCGACTCCAGCAGCGCCGCCTCGTACTCGTTCGTCAACAGGTAGCCAGCGCCGTCGATCATCGCCTCGATGTCGGCCGACGGCATCCGGGCCAACTGCTGTGACGGGTCGGCGGCGAAGGGCAGGCCCAGCCGACGGCAGGCGGCGGCGCGGGCGAGCATCGTGTCCGGGTTCTCCGCGGCGACGATGACGAGCCCGAGCCCTCCGGCACGCTCGGCGACACCGTCGAGGCTGATCCGGTCGGGCTCGCCCATCGCGCCGGGATAGAACGATGCGATCTGGCAGAGGTCGGTGTCGGTGGTGCAGATGAACCGGGCGGTGTGGGCGATGGAGCTGACCTGCACCTCCGAGCAGTCGACCCCGTGCCGCTCCAGCCAGCTGCGGTAGTCGCCGAAGTCACCACCGACCGCGCCGAGCAGCACCGGCCGGTGCCCGAGTTGAGCGAGCCCGAAGGCGATGTTGGCGGCGACCCCGCCGCGCCGGACGACCAGGTCGTCGACGAGGAACGAGAGCGAGACGCTGTCGAGGCTTCCGGCGATGAGTTGCTCGGCGAACCGCCCCGGAAAGCGCATCAGATGGTCGGTCGCGATCGAGCCGGACACGGCGATCATGCGGAGGGGCCCTCTCAGTAGCGGTAGTGGTCGGGCTTGTAGGGCCCTTCGACCGGGACGCCGAGGTAGCTGGCTTGTTCCTTTGTCAGTTCGGTGAGGTGGACACCCAGCGCGGAGAGGTGGAGTCGGGCCACCTTTTCGTCCAGGTGCTTGGGGAGAGTGTGGACACCGATCGGGTACTGGTCGGTCCTGGTGAACAGCTCGATCTGCGCGATGGTCTGGTTGGCGAAGCTGTTCGACATCACGAAGCTCGGATGCCCGGTGGCGTTGCCCAGGTTCAACAGCCGGCCCTCGGACAGCACGATGATCGAGTGGCCGTCGGCGAACCGCCACTCATCCACCTGCGGCTTGACGGTGATCCGCTCGACATCGTCGCGTTTCGCGAGACCTGCCATGTCGATCTCGTTGTCGAAGTGGCCGATGTTTCCCACGATCGCCTGGTGCTTCATCCGCGCCATGTGCTCGTTGGTGATCACGCTGAGGCAGCCCGTCGCGGTCACGAAGATGTCCGCGGTCTCGACCACGTCGTCGATGGTTGCGACCTGGTAGCCGTCCATCGCCGCCTGGAGGGCGCAGATGGGATCCACCTCGGTCACGATGACCCGCGCACCCTGACCACGCAGACTCTCGGCGCATCCCTTGCCGACGTCGCCGTAGCCGAACACCACGGCGACCTTCCCGCCGATCAGCACATCGGTGGCCCGGTTGATCCCGTCGATCAGCGAGTGCCGGCAGCCGTACTTGTTGTCGAACTTGCTCTTGGTCACCGAGTCGTTCACGTTGATCGCCGGGAAGAGCAGGTTCCCTGCCTGCTGCATCTCGTACAGCCGGTGCACGCCCGTGGTGGTCTCCTCGGTCACTCCCCTGATCCCGGCCGCGACCCGCGTCCAGCGGCGGTTGTCCTCGCGCAACGACCGCGTCAACACACCGAGGATGACCTCGTACTCCTCGGAGTCCGCGCTCTCCGGCGACGGGACCGCGCCGATCGCCTCGAACTCGGCGCCCTTGTGCACCAGCAGCGTGGCGTCACCACCATCGTCGAGGATCATGTTCGGGCCCTGGCCGTCCGGCCAGAGCAACGCCTGCTGGGTGCACCACCAGTACTCGTCGAGGGATTCGCCCTTCCAGGCGTAGACCGGGGCACCCGCCGGGGCGTCCGGGGTGCCGGTCGGGCCGACCACGATCGCCGCCGCCGCGTGGTCCTGGGTGGAGAAGATGTTGCAGGACGCCCACCTGACCCGAGCGCCGAGCGCCACCAACGTCTCGATCAACACGGCCGTCTGGATTGTCATGTGCAGCGAGCCGGTGATCCGTGCGCCCTTCAACGGCTGTCGCGAGGCGAACTCCCTCCGGATCGACATCAGACCCGGCATCTCGTGCTCGGCCAGCTCGATCTCCTTACGCCCGAAGGCTGCCAGCGACAGATCCGCCACCTTGAAATCGCTGAAGTCACCAGTCATGTCCGCACCTCCCCCACCAGTGTCGAGAACCGATGGAGCTCGGTTCAACCGCGCACTTGCTCGGTGGGGAAGACGCGACGGGTCCGTCTACTCCGGCTGGTTGGGAGTGCCGCGACCCAGCTCATAGGGGGACGTCACGCCCTCGTAGGCGAGGTGCATCACCATGCCGTTGGCCGCGTGGTCGAGGTTGTGGCAGTGGTCCATCCAGAGACCCGGGTTGTCCGCCGTGAAGCCGATTTCGTAGATCTCGCCCGGGATCACGTCGAGGCTGTCGATCCACCACGGTGACCCGGTCGCGGCGACACCGTTGCGGGACAGGACCAACGCGTGATGGCCGTGCAGATGCATCGGGTGGTTCTGGTGACTGCGGTTGACGATCCGCACCTTGACCACGTCGTCCGTCCGGACCATGAGCGTCGGCGTGTCGGGGAAGCTGTGCCCGTTGATGATCGGCACCAGGTGGAGACCCCCGTTGTAGAAGGACAGCCGGTCGTCGAGGAGCTGGGTGAACGAGCGGTCGTACGACGAGCCGGCGTCGAAGGGCCGGGAGCCGCCGGAGCCGTACGACAGCGGGTCGAACCGGTCCCCGTCGTCGACGATCCTCGGCGTCGACGTGTCGTCCGGTGGCGCCAGGACCAGCCCGGCGTCGCGGTTGGCGAGGTCCGTCAGCCGCACCGGGACCGCCGGCATCGTGAACGTCACGTCGTAGCGTCCACCGGTCGCCAGCCCGAACCGCGGGTCGGTCAGCGGGGTCGGACCGTTGACGTCGACCCCGTCGATCGCCGCCACCCGCACCGGTGCGCCGTTGACCGTCAGGGACCGCGGACGGCTGTCGGTGGACGGGTTGTTGTCGGTGTTGACCAGACGCAGCCGCACCGGCGTGCCCGGGGCGACCTCCTGGCGTTGCAGCGTGTCACTCGTGCCGAACGAGACGATGGTGTCGGTCGGCGTACGCCACTCGTGGGCCTGCACGACGAAGTCACGCTCGCCGGGTGGTGGGCCGTCGCGCGGCTCGACGATCAGCGCGCCGAACAGGCCCCGCCTGATCGCCTCCAGTGGGTTCTGGTGGGTGTGGTACCAGAAGGTGCCGACCTGCTCGGCGAGGAACCGGTAGGTGAAGCTGCCGCCCGGCTCCACCGCGTTCTGCGTCGCGCCGGCCACGCCGTCCTCACCGTTGGGGACGTCGAGACCGTGCCAGTGGATGGTCACGTTCTCGTCGGGGATCTCGTTGTGCAGCGTCACCTCGACGAGGTCTCCCTCGCGGACCCGCAGCTCCGGCCCGGGCGACTGTCCGTTGTATGTCAGCGCATCGATCTCCGCGCCCGACGACAGCCGTACCGTCGCGTTCTTCGCGGTCAGCGTGAAGGCCCTGTCGGGCTTGCCGGTCCGCGGCCCACGCAGGTCGTCGACGGACACCCCGCCATGACCGCCGTGACCGAACGACGGGCCTCCGCCGTAGTCGACGTTGTCGTGCGACATCATGCTCATCCGGTCGGGCAGCCTGCTGCTCTGCGCCACGTAGGTGATGCCGGCGGCGACGACCAGCACCACGACGGCGGCCTGCGCGGTGGCGCGCAGACCGCGGGCCCGCCGGTCCCGGCGCGCGAAGTCGGTGGCGGTGACGACCCGCAGGCGACGCCCCTGCCAGAACCACAGCACCACCGCCGACAACAGGATCGGCGCGGAGTGGGTCGCGATGTCGTCGAGGTAGGACGGGACCGGACGGGACACGTACGCGACGTGGACGCCGACCACTGTCGCCACGGCCGCCACCTGAACCGGCACGACGAATCGGGGGTCGGCGACGGCGGAGCGCATCCCGGCGTCGACCGGTGCGTCGACGCGGTTGGCCAGGGCGCGCAGGCCCGGCACGGTCCAGAGTGCGACGGCCAGCATCGGCAGCAGCAGGAGCGGCATCTGCACGATCACGCGGTTGTCGGCAAAGATCCAGTCGACGGCGAGCATCAGCCCGATCGCGACGCACTTGATTGCGAGCACCACCAGCGCGGCGACGAGCAGACGCAGCAACCGACGGGCGCTCTTGTGCAGCGCATCGGGCGTCGGCCGCCAGGCCAGCCGCGTGGCGAGGATCGCCGCGGACAGCCAGATCAGGAACAGGACCCCGGCCAGGATCCCGTCGGCGTTCTCTCCGACCTCAAACATGACGCCAACGTACGAAGGCTGCGTACCGCGTGGCATCCGCTGAGGAACGGCCGGTGCGTACGGGAATCGCCGTAGCCAGCACCACCCGGGAAACAGGGGCCGTAGTCAGCGGCCGGGCGCGACGAGCCCCGTCTGGTAGGCGAGGACGACGAGTTGCGCACGGTCGCGGACGCGGAGCTTCACCATGGCTCGGTGGACGTGGGTACGGGCCGTGGCCGGGCTCATCGACAGCCTGCGTCCGATCTCCTCGTTCGTCAGCCCGATGGCCACCAGGCTCATCACCTCGCGCTCGCGGTCGGTCAACACCGCCAGTCGGCCGCCGTCGACGGGCGTCGGTGCGACAGTGCTGACGAACGCGCTCACCAGCCGGCTCGTCACCCGCGGCGAGATCAACATGTCGCCGCCGGCCACCACCCGTACCGCCTGGCGCAGCTCGTCGGGCTCGATGTCCTTGAGCAGGAAGCCACTCGCGCCGGCCCGCAGCGCCTCGAAGACGTACTCGTCGAGCTCGAAGGTGGTCAGGACGATGACCCGCACGGCCGGGAACCGTTCGACGATCGCGGCCGTGGCCCGCACGCCGTCGAGCACCGGCATTCGCACGTCCATCAGCACGATGTCCGGCCGGGTCGCGGCGACCATCTCGACAGCCTGGGCGCCGTTGGACGCCTCACCGACCACCTCCAGGTCGTCGCTGTGGTCGAGCAGGCCCCGGAAGCCGGCCCGCACGAGCGTCTGGTCGTCCGCCAGCACGATCCGGATCGTCACGCTGTCTCCCCCACCTCGACCGGCAGCCGCGCGGCCACCCGGAACCCCCCACCCTCCGGCCGGGGCCCGGCCTCAAGGGATCCGCCGGCAGCGGTGGCCCGTTCCCGCATGCCGGCCACCCCATGCCCCCGCCGGCCAGCCCCGGACCCGACTCCGTCGTCGACGATCTCCACTGTGACGGCGTCGCCCGCGTAGGCGATCGTGACGTCGACGGTCGTCGCTCCGGCGTGTCTGACGGTGTTGGTGATCGACTCCTGCACGATCCGGTAGACCGAGAGCGCCACCTCCGGCGGGATCGGGCGCGGAGTGCCCGCGATTCCCGACCGCACCTTCACGCCGGCCTGTTCGGCGACCGCGAAGACCCGCGCCAGATCGGGCACCTCACCGGCGTCGCGGAGCATGCCGATCGCCGAGCGGACCTCGTGCATGGCGTCACGGGCCGCGCCCCGGATGCTCCGCAGCGCCGCCCGCGCCTCGGCCGGCTTGCTGTCGAAGACGTCGTCGGCGAGGCTCGCCTGCACACTGATCGCGGCGATCGTGTGACCAAGTACGTCGTGGACCTCGCGGGCGATGCGGAGCCGCTCCTGGGCGACCTCGTGTTGACGCTCCTGGCGCATCACCGCGAGACGTTGCTGTGCCTCGGCCAACCGGACCCGGCGGGTGCGGATCGTCTCGGCGAGCAGCACCACTGCCGCGAGCAGCGAGCCCTCTTCGAGGGTGGCCGAGAGAGCGGGAAAGAAACCCTCGCCGAGCAGCGTGTACCGCATGATCAGCTCAAGGACGACGAAGAACCCGGCGACGACGAGCGCCCAGGTGAACCGGCCGGCGGCCGCGACGGAGAAGAGGGCGGCGGCCAGCGGGAGGGCGGGCGGGATGCCCGGGTACTCGAGGATGTAGTAGATCATCAGCGCGGTGACCGAGCCGACCAGCACCAGCAGCGGCCAGCGGCGCCGGAAGACCAGCAGCAGCCCGATCACCGCGCCGATCGCGTAGGCGCGCGCGTCCGGCGGCCGGGCGCCGGGCTCGTCGGCGACCCGGATCGCCACCGCGACCACGGCCGCGACGACGACCGCGATGAGGGCATCGATCGCGATTCGCCTGGCGGCCGGGTTCATGTCCGCAACGGTACGACGCGCGCACGGTCCGTCAGCGAAGGGCCCTTCCCGACCGTGAACTGTCCGCAAAGGCCCGTCGGCTCAGCCGCGGGGCCCGGAGCCGGTCGGCTCCGGGCCCCCCTCTGCCGGACTCAGGGGCTGGTGCAGGTGACGCCGCTGGGTGCCGTGGCACCGTTGCCCGTGGCGGTGAACCCGAAGGTGGTCGACGCGCTCGGGCCAACTGTGCCGTTGTAGGCGGCGTTTCTGACCGTGACGCTGCCGGTGGTGCCCGTGTTGACGCCACTCCACAGACTGCTGATGGCCTGACCACTGGCCAGAGTCAGGCCCACCGTCCAGCCGTTCAAGGGCGCGGTGGAGGTGTTGGCCACTGTCACCTCGACCTGGAAGCCGCCGGGCCAGGTGTTGGTCGTCCGGTAGGTGGCAGCGCAGGTGCCGGGCCCCCCGGTCGGCGGCGGGCTGGTCGGCGGATCGGTCGGCGGGTCAGTCGGCGGATCGGTCGGCGGGTCGGTCGTCGGCGGCGTGGTCGACGCGAACTGGCTGAAGAACCTCCAGATCTCCCCCGACGTCCAGGTCCGCGAGTCGTTGGGGCTGCCCGAACCGTCCACCGGGCTCGGGGTGTGGTCCCCGTCGAACGCCGCCCACTGCACCGGGTAGCCGGCCCGGCAACCCGCGTACGTCGTGGTGATGTGGGTGAGGCTGCCTCGGCTCGGCTCCCGTGGGCTCTGCGCGGTGCAGCCGTTGTTTCGTACGAACGTGTCGCGCAGTTGCCGACCCTGGGAGATGTTTAGCACGCTGTCGTAGATGCCGTGGATGCCGAAGTAGGCGACCGGCTGCGTGCCCCCGTTGCACCCGCTGAGGTTCGCGCCGGACAGGACGGTGACCGCGCGGATGATCGTGGGCCGGGCGCACGCCACCGCGTAACTCATCGCTCCGCCGTAGCTCCAGCCCAGGGCGAAGCGCTGGGTGGTGTCCACGCACAGATCGTTCTCGATCTGCCGGGAGATGTCGTCGAAGAGGGTCAGGTCCCGACCGTTGGTGTTGGCCCAGCCGGCGTTGAGACCCTGCGGGGCGACGAAGATCGCGCTGTTGTTCGACAGCGGCTGGAGCCCGTAGTAACCGGCCGAGGTGACATTGTTGGCCGAGCCGTTCAACCAGTGGAAGCCGAAGATCAGCCGGTAGGGGCGGTTCCGGTCGTAACCGTCCGGGATCCGCAGGTTGTACGTACGACTCTGTCCGCTGCTCTGAATCGTCCGCGTCCCGCTGGCGAGCGTGGGGGCCTTGCCGCAGCCGGCGGTCGCCGCGAGGGTGCCGTTGGTGGCGGCCACCGCCGTCGCACCGAAGCCGCCGCTCAACACGCCGCCGGTGGTGGCCGCGAGAACAAGCGCCGCGGCCGCGATGGATGGGAGGAAGAACCTACGTCTCAGCATTGCTGGGGCTCCTTGCCGTTCGACGACCAACAGTGGTCGCCTGGCATCGACGGGGGCCCGGACTGGTCACCGACCGGGAAGGCGGCGGGAGGGGGCGGGCCCCTCGGCGCGTCTTCGCCGCTGGCTCGGGTGACCGGGAGCGTGCCCTTCACTCCCGGGTGAAAGATAGCATGTTATCGATAACACACCGAGCCGATCGAGCCTCCCGGGCTCACGTCCCGAGCGGCCGGGCCGCCCACTCGACAGCCACTTCGTGCAGGTCACCGGTGCGAAAGTGCGGGGGCTCGTGCAGCAGGAAGTCACGGTGGCTGATGTTCCAGGCGTACGCCCCGGCCATGGTGAAGGCCAGCACGTCACCCACGCCGATCGGCCCCGCGGTGGCCGAGAAGGAGAGCACGTCCTTCGGGGTGCAGAGTTGCCCGACCACGGTGACCGGCCCGCCGTCGGTGCGGGGGCCGCCGGCATCCGGCCGTGGGTGCACGGTGAACGGCTGCGCGTGGCCCTTCGCCGCCGGAGTCCGTAGATGGTGCGTCCCACCGGCCACCACCACGAACCACTCGCCGTAGGAACGCTTCACGTCGACGACCTCGGTGAGGTACGCCCCGCAGTAGGCGGTGACCGACCGGCCCGGCTCGATGCGCAGCCGCACGCCCGGGTGCCTGTCGAGGACGTCCGTCAGGGCCTGGCCGTAACCCGCCCAGTCGAACCGCGCGTCCGGGTCGGTGTAGTCGACGGTCATGCCGCCGCCGACGTCGACCTCGGAGGCGTCGACCTCGGCCGCCGCCCAGTCGACCACGGCGGCGGCGACCGTCGCGGCGAGCGGTGCGTCCAGTCCGCTGGCCAGGTGGGCGTGGATTCCGCGTACGTCGATGCCGGCGGGCGGGCGGCGGGCGCACGCCACCGCGTCGGCCGGGTCCATGCCGAACGGGCTGGGTCCACCGCCCATGACCAGGCTCGCGCCCGGCGCGTCGACGGGCAGGTTCACCCGCAGCAGCACCTGGGCCGACCGGCCCGCCGCGGTGGCCAGCGCGCCGAGTCGCGCCAGCTCGGTGGGGGACTCGACGTGGATGCGGCGCACCCCGGCGGCGAGAGCGGCAGCGAGGTCCGCGTCGGTCTTGCCCGGTCCGGCGTACGCGGCCGGCGCCCGTCCGGGCAGCACCTCCGCCAGCCTGCGCAGCTCGCCCCGGCTGGCGGCCTCGAACCCGTCGACGATCGGCGCGAGGGTGCGCAGCACACCGGCATCCGGATTGGCCTTGACCGCGTAGAGCAGCTCGACCGGCCGGGGCAGCGCCGCCCGGATGGCGCGGGCCTGCCCGGCCAGCGCGTCGAGGTCGTGGACGTAGACCGGTCGGGTCATCGTGGCCCACCCATCGGGTTCGGCACCAGTACGAACGGCGCGGCCCGGTCGGCGTCTCGCCGCCACCGGACCAGCAGGTTCGCCTTGGCCAGCAGCGGCTCCCCGGTCAGCAGTGCGCGCAGCTCCGCCGGCTCCCCGAGGTCGGCGGCCACCGCATCGACGACGGTGCGCACCTCCTGCCACAGCCGCCGTTCGATTCCCGGCCGCGCGTCGGCGAGGGCCCCGCTGATCCCCCCGAGGTGGTTGACGAACAGGCAGTAGACGATCCGGCGGTGGGCGGCCCGGGGACCGTAGCGGACCTGCGCCGGGACACCGTCCGGCCAGGTATCCCATCGGTCGGCGTCCAGCTTCACCCCCTCCAGGTCGCGCAGCAGCATCCGTACCGGATGGTGATCCCGGTCGAGCACGACGACCACGTTCTGCAGGTGCGCCTCGTGCACGACGCCGTGGCTGAGCCAGCTGCGCAGCACCGCCGGCACCAGCAGGCCGACGTACGCGCGCCACCAGGCCACCGGATCCGACGTCACCAGCGGCGTCACGGCCAGAGCCGCCGCCAGCACCGGGGTGTCGCCGGGACGCAGGTGCGGACGCAAACCGCCGCGCAGGATCGTCCCGTACGCCTCGTCCGGGCCCGGGACGTCGACAGTGCGGTAGGCGGGCTCGGCGAGCAGCCCCACCCCGTCCGGCAGCGGCACCCGGGCCAGCAGGTCGGTCAGGGCCACCGCTCCGGTGAGCTCGTAGCGGGCGTTCTTGCGCAGACAGTTGGTGATCCGCACGTGCAGGCTGGTCTTCACGAACAGGTCGGCCTCGGGGGCGTAGAGGGTACGGACGCTCGCCGTGGGTCGTACCGGCACACCGGCCGCCCCCAGGTCACGCAGCCGTGGATGGGTGGGCGGGATCAGCGACAGTTGCCAGGGGTGCACCGGCAGGACGCGGTACCCGCGCGGGGGACGTGGCGGGTCGAGCGCGGCCACCAGCGGATCGAACGGCCCGGCGTCGGCGGTCAGGTCGTCCGGTACGGCCAGCCAGTGCAGCCGGAACGCGGTGCGCAGCTCCGGCGCGTACGCCCGCCAACTGTCCGGGTCGCCGCTACGCCATTTCGGAGTGGGGTGGTGCGGGTGGCCGAAGACCAGCGACTGCTCGGAGTCGACGTACGCGTCGATGGCGGGATCACCGGTGGGGGTCGGATCCTCGGCCGGTCGGTCGGCCAGCAGCCGGGCCACGGTGTCCCGGCTGGCCCTGACCTGCTCGGCGAACTCGTCGTTGGCCAGGCCGGTACGGGTGGTGAGTTCCGCCGTGACCAGGGCGGCCAACCCGTCCGCGTCCAGGTCTTCCCACCGTCCGCTGCCCGTGTTGCGTTGGACCGGGCCGCTGTAGCGGTGCGCGCCGAGCGGCGAGGTTCGCGCGACCGCACAGCGCACTGTGACGTCGAGGTGCCGCAGTAGCAGCCGTACCGCGCCGTCGACAACGGTCGGGGTGCCCACCGGCGGGGTCAGCTCGCGCAACAGGCAGCCGAAGAGGGCGTGGGCGGCGGCCAGGTCGGCGCGCTGACCGGTGTCGCTGACCGGCCGGGAGCGCAGCTGGGCGCTCGTCATCGTGTCTCCCGGAGGTAGTTAGGGCCGGTACGCAGGTAGTACTTGTTGATGTCGGCGCAGCCGAGCCGCTGTTTGGGCAGCAGGGTGCCGGCGGTGAGCATCGCCTTGATGGGCAACTGGGCGGCGTGCAGGACCCGCTCGGTGAAGGTCCGCACCGCCGGTCCGTCGCCCCACCGGTCGCGGGCGGCGGCGAGCCGGGGCACCAGCGCCTCGGCGGGTGTCGGCACGGGCAGTCCTCGGGCGGCCAGGGCGACCAGTGGCGCGGCAGCGGCCAGGTGCAGGGTGATGGTGATGAACACGTCGGCCAACTCGTGCGGGTCGCGCGCCCACATCCGGTCGTCGTGCAGGGCGAGCCCGTTCACGCCGTCGTGTCGTGGGTCGAGCCGGGCGCCGTCGTTGTCCTTGTAGAGCAGGGCGACAGCGCCGTCCGGGTGCACCAGCAGGTGGATGTTCTGCGGGTGCGCCTCCAGCGCGATCCCGTGGCGCAGCCAGAGGAAGACGTGCCAGTCGAGAAGCAGGTCCAGGTAGGACTCCAGCAGCGCGACGGGCCGCTGCGGGCTGATCCGTTCGAGGACAGTGCCCGCCACCGGGTCGGCGGCGGCGAGGGCCGCGACCGGCACCACCTGGACGTCGCCCAGGTCGCGCGGAAATCGGCGCAGCAGGAAACCACGGCGCTCGTCGCCGTCGACGTGCGCCCAGGTGCTCTCGTCGGCGTGCCGGATCCGGCCGGCGAAGCTGGGTTCGGCGGTGGCGATCCGGTCGAGCAGCCCGGCGACGGCCGCGCCGTCGGCGAGCGAGCCCGGTTGCAGCGTGCGTCGGTTACGCGCGCCGAGACTCGCGGTCGGCAGCGGCAGTTTGAGATGCAGGTACGGGTCGTGGTCGAGCGCCACCGTCCGCATGGAGAGGGTGGGTCGCACCGGGGTCACCGGCAGGTCGACCACCGGGAGCGCGTCGCGGGCCACCGTGATCGGATGCGCTGGCAGCAGCAGCTGATCCGGTCGGGGCGCGCTCGGCCACCACGATGGCAGCTCGCCAGCGAGTCGCACGTCGTCGGCCGGGGCGGCGTACCAGCGCAGCGCGAACCGTGGGGCGTGCTCCGGGGCGTACCGGAGCAGTTCGTCGTCGCGAAGACCGTGCCGGCACCGGTCGGTGGGGTAGAGCGGGTGGCCGTGGTGGGCGGCGAGCACGTCGTCCAGGAGCGCCGCCGGCAGGCCGGTCGGGGTGTGCCCGCGTTCGGCGGCCACCTCGGTGAACACCCGTGCCCGGTTGCGGGCGGCGAGGCGTCGGGCCCGCAGGTCGGCGCGGCACTCGACGCCGAAGTCCCGCCAGCCGGCCTCGGCCTCGGCGTTGTCGTACGGGGCGAGCAGCGTCAACAGTCTGTCCAGCGTCTCCGCGCGCTGCGTTTCGCCGGCGTGGGTCACCAGCAGCACCATCGGCGCGGCGCTGCGCAGGGCCTGCTGAAACCCGTCCGCCCGGACCGGAATGCGCAGCAGGCCGTCAGGGTGCGGCCCCTGCCACCAGCCGGGGCCGTCCGTTCGGCCGGCGCTGCACAGACCGAGGTGATCCTCGCGCAGCAGGGCGTCGAGCACCCGGGCGAGGACCTCCCGCTCACAGTCGTCGCTCACCCGACGATGATCCACTGGAGGTTGTCGCGGAGGGCGGTCAGCGACTGCCGGACGGTGGCCTCGTCGGGGCCGATTCCGTGCAGCACGGCGAGGTAGTCGCGGTTCGTGCCGGTGTGCTCGGCGGTGCGGCCCACCTCGCGCAGCGGACGGCAGCCCAGCCGGACGTCGCCGTCGACGGTGTCGAGGAGGCCCGGTGCGGTGACGAGACGGCCGGACCGGTCCGCGCAGACGTACTCGACCCGGGCGTAGCGGTCGACGGTGTCGGGCAGGCCGAGGGCGGCCAGCGGTTCGCCGAGGTGCAGCCGGATGACGTACTCGAACAACGGCACACCGAGCAGGTCGGCGAGGATCAGGTCCATCCGGTCGCCGATGAGACGGTAGTTCACCTCGATGAGCCGGACCCGGCCGTCGGAGACGACGTACTCGGTGTGGCAGGCGCCGAAGCCGACCCCGAGGGCGTCGAGCCGCTCCCGCAACTGGGTGCGTGCCTGCTCCGCCGGGGGCGACCAGGCGAGGCTCTCCTCGGTGAAGGTCGGCGGCGGGCCGAGGCCGGTGCGCCATCCGCCGAGGGAGGCCAGCTCGGTGCCGTCACCGAGGGTCTCGAAGGTCCGCAGCTCACCGGCGAGGTACTCCTCGACCACCAGTGCCACCTCCGGCCGCCGGCCACGGATCTCGGCGACCCGGGCGACCAGCTCGGCGTGGTCGGTCACCAGGTAGGCGTCCTCACTGGCCACCCCCTCGCGGGGTTTGACCACCGCCGGGAACATCACTGTCGGCACGTCCGGCGTGGCGCCGGGGTCGACGGTGACGGTGCGTACCAGATCGAGGCCCGCAGCGGCGATCGCCCGGCGGGCCGCGGCCTTGTCCTTGCAGAGACGGGCGGCGTCCGGGTCCTTGCCGGGCAGGCCGAGCTTTCGGGCGGCGATCGCGGTGGCCTCCTGGAGATGGTCGCTGTTGGACAGTAGCGCCAGGGGCCGGGCGGGGGCCGCCGCCGCTACCACGGCGGCCGGGTCGCGGACGGCGCAGCGCGCCACCCGCACGTCGGCCGGCCATTCGGCGGGCCGGTCGGTCAGCACTGTCGCCGACAGCCCGAGCGACGCCGCCGCCGGGAGTAACCCGTCCAGGAGCGCGTCGGTGGGGTTGAGCGCGGTCAGGTACAGCTGCATACCGCCTCCGTCGACTACCACGATGCCACTATTAGGGTAGCCTACCCTTATTAGACGGATTTGATGCGGTCTGCCCTATGTAGCAACCCGGCGGCCACCAGGCCACCGATCAACACCGCAGCCGCGCCCACCAACTGCCCCGTCTCCAGTGCCGAGGCGAAGGCGACGGTCACCACCTCCCGCTCGGCTTCTCCACGGGCTGCGGCGAGGGCCGCGGGAAACGACCCGGCGCCGGCCAGGGCCGCCGGCAGCAGCGCCGCGAACCGGGCGTTCAGCACGGCACCCAGCACCGCGATGCCGAGGCTGCTGCCGACCTCGGTCATGGTGCCGTCGACACCCGCGCCCGCGCCTGCCTTCGCCGTCGGGATCGCGCTCATCACCGCCTCGACGATCGCGGGGTTGGCCAATGCGCAGCCGACACCCATGACGAGCAACCCGACCAGCAGCACCCCGTACCCGTCGGACGGAAAGACTGTGACCAGCGCGAGACCGGCCGCGAGCAGCGTCATGCCAACGGCGATGGCGACAGCGAGGCCGAGCCGACGGATCACGCTCGCGACGACGCCACTGACGTTGAGCAGCACAATGGACAGCGCGAAGGGCGCCATCCGCAGACCGGCCTCCCAGGCGGGGTAACCCCTGACGAACTGGAGGTGCTGGGTGAGCAGGAACAGCGCGCCGGTTGCGCCGAACGTGATCAGCACGACGCCGGAGATCGCACCGACGAAGCGCCGGTCCCGGAAGAAGCGCATGTCCAGCATCGGGTGCGCGATCCGTCGCTCCCACCGCACGAAGATCCCGAGCAGGAGTACGCCGACGACCGCCGCGCCGACCACCTCGGTCGACGCCCAGCCGCGCTCCGGCCCGGAGATGATCGCCCAGACGACAGCGGTCAGACCGGCTGTGGAGAGCACGGCGCCCAGCACGTCGAGTCGGCCGCCGGCCGGCCCGCGGGACTCTGGGACCAGCGCGCGAGCGACGAGCAGGCAGACCAGCACGATCGGCACGTTCATCAGGAAGATCGCGCCCCACGGCAGATGCGCGAGGATCGTGCCGCCGATCGGTGGCCCGACGGCGAAGCCCAACGCGCTGGTGGCCGCCCAGATGCCGATCGCCCGGGACCGCTCGGTGGCGTCGAAGACCTGCATCGCCACCGCGAGCGTCGCGGTGACCAACAGCGCCCCACCGACGCCCATCCCGGCCCGCGCGGCGATCAACTGCCCGCTGGTGCTGGCCAGACCGGCGGCCAGCGAGCCGACCCCGAACAGGACCAGCCCGGCGAGCAGCATCCGGCGGCGGCCGTACCGGTCGGCGGCGCTACCGGCGGTGAGCAGCAACCCGGACAGCACCAACGCGTACGCGTTGATCATCCATTGCACCTCGGCGGTGCTGGCGCCCAACTCGGTGGTGAGCACCGGCACCGCCACGGTCAGCACGGTGTTGTCCAACACCACTACCAGTTGCGCGACGCACAGCACCGCCAGGATGAGCCATCGCTGTGGAAGTCGTGCCGATGTCGCGGTGTCGGTGGCCGGCTGGACCGTTGTCACGCCACCGCCTTGACGCCGTCCACTGCCGGCTGCTCGGAGGGCTGCTCGACCGCCGGGCCGACGGCGGGGCCGGGCCGGTGCGGGAACCGCCGCTGGTGGACGAGGCCGAGGGCGACGCCGGCGGCCACCAGGACGATGGCCGCGACCGCGACCGCCGGGTAGCCGACCCGGTCGGCCGCCGCGAGACCGATGGACGCCGCCACGAACGAGCAGACCAGGCCGAACGACGACAGCACCGTGAAGTCGGTACCGCCGGTGTCGGGCCGGGAGTAGTCCATGTTGACCGTGTAGAGCACGACGTTGGCGATGGTGTAGGCCACCATGAAGCAGCAGAGCGCGGCGACCGTCCCGCCCAGCGGTGCGCGGCCGTTCATCAGCGGCAGCAGCAGCAACGTCGACACCGTGAGCGCGACGCCGCCGACCACGAGCACGCCACCGCGACCGAACCGCCCGATCCCGAGCCCCGCCACCAGGCCCGCCACGATGGCCGGGACGCTGGTCACCACACCGGTGACGACGCCGATCCGACCCAACGACCACCCGGCGTCGACCAGCGCCGGGGTGACCAGGGCGTACGCCATGCCCGCCCCGACGTAGACCAGCGGCACCACGCCGAAGGTCCACCACCGGCAGCCCGGCTGGCCGAACACCGACAGCAACGCCCGGTAGGCAGTGCCGACCCGTTCCACCCGGTCGGTACGGGGTGGCTCCTGGAACCGCCACACCACCAGCAGGCCGACCGCCGTCATCGCGACCAGCAGGCCGATCGCCGACGCCCAGCCGAACTGGTCGTAGACCAGGACGCAGGCGCCGCCGCCGAGCAGGTTGCCGAGGTAGCTCGCCGCTACCTGGATGCCGTTGCCGGTCCCCCGGGCCGACTCGGCCAGCATCCGGACCGCGACGGCGTCCACGGCGATGTCCTGGGTGGCCGAGAAGAACACGTACGCGGCGCAGATCGCGACGATCGGGCCGAGCGCGTCGGCCGGACTGGCGAAGGGCAGCAACGCCAGCAGGGCGAGCACCAGAGCGGTCTGGAGTACGAGCAACCAGGAGCGGTAGTGGCCGCGGTGCCGTGAGCCGTACCGGTCGAGGATCGGTGCCCAGAGGAACTTGACGGGCCAGATCAGACCGACGATCTGCAACAGCGCCAACGTGTCCAGCGAGGTGCCACCGTCGCGCAGGATGGCGGTGAGCCCGACGGTGATGAAGCCGACGCCGAGGTACTGGGTGACGTACAGCGCGGTCAGGGTGCCGAGGCGGCCCTTCATGCCGCTTTCCAGTAGCCGAGGGAGGTCAACCGGTCCTTGTCGACGCCCAACGTCTTGCGGAGGTGCCGGGTGATGCCCCGGGTGGTTGCCGCCTCGCAGGCCACCCAGTAGTGGCCCGCACCGCTGGTCGGCAGGGCCGCGCAGACCGTGTCGACGAGGTGCTGACCCTCGTCGCGCCGCGGCACCCAGGTGATGTCGTGGTGCGCCCGGGCCCGCAGCGCGAGTGCCTTCTCGCCCTCGTGGGCGTACTCCAGCCACACCGTCGCCGGGATGTCGGCACCGGCGTCGAGCAGGCTGTTGACCGCGGGCAGCGAGGCCGCGTCACCGACCAGGTAAAGGTGCTCAGGCGCGGGGTCGGGCAGCTCGAAGGCGCTGCCCTGCACTGTCGCGCTGATGGTGTCGCCGACAGTGGCCGTGGTGGCCCAGCGGGCCGCGCAGCCGTCGTGGATGGCGAATTCGAGGGTGAATCGGCCGGTGGCGGGGTCGGGGTCAACCAGCGTGTACGCGCGTTGGTGGGCTCGGCCGTCGTTGTCGAACCACAGCCGGATCCACATCGTGGGGTGCACCCCGCACGCCTCCAGCAGGCCGCCCCCGTCCAGGAGGAGTCGCTGGTAGTGCCCGTCGACTGACTCGGTGCCCAGGACGGTCAACTGAAAGTCCCGCCCGCCCATGGCCTTGAGGACCAGGGCCTCCCAGTTCCGTTTCACGCACCCCTCCAGGTAAGGTCATCCTTGGTTAGGGGAGGTTAACCTAAGTTGCGCCCCGGATGGAACAGAGGACAGCGCCCGATGACGTACCAGGAGAAGATCGCCGGTCTCGGCGAGCTGTCGTTGGTGACAGTCGACCCGGACCGGGACGCCGCTCTCCTGCACGGTTGGGTGACCATGCCCCGCAACTCCTTCTGGGGCATGGGTTCGCACACCCTCGACGAGGTACGCGAGATCTACGCCTTTGTGGACAGTCTGCCAACGCACCACGCGTACCTGATCACGGTCGACGGAGAGCCGGTCGGCCTCTTCCAGAGCTATCAGCCCGAGGCGGACCCGGTCGGCGAGCGCTATTCCGTCCAGCCCGGCGACGTGGGGATGCACCTGCTGCTCAGCCCCGACCGACGCCTCGCCCGCAGCCTCACCAACGCGGCCGGCCCGGCCGTCGCCCGCTTCCTGTTCCGCGACCCGGCCGCGCAGCGCATCGTTGTGGAGCCGGACGTCCGCAACCACCTCGCCCTGCGCCGACTGGAGATCGAGGGCTTCACCTTCGACTCCGAGATCGACATGCCGGACAAGCGGGCTCAACTCGCGTTCCTGACCCGCGCCCGGTTCGCGGAGAGGCACCCGACGCCGGCCTGACCACCGGCCGTCAGCCGTTGGCGTTCCAGAAGCCGACGAGGGTCGCGGTCCACCAGGCGAGCTGCGAGACCGTGGCGGCGGCGACACCGGGCAGCAGGGCGGACCACTGTGTGCGGCCCTGCACCGCCACGAGCCGATCCCGGACCCGGCCGAGGAACAGCCCGTTGATGCCGACCACCAGCACCGCGAGCAACTTGACCCAGACCAGCCCGGACGACGTGTCCGGTCCGAGGGCGGCCCCACTGGCGAGCAGACCCACCAGACCCAGCCAGATGAGCAGGTGCGCGCCACGGGCGGCGGTCAGCACGGTGCCGAGCGGTTCCCGGCGCAGCAGCCAGCGAAGGCTGAACCAGTCCACCGTCAGCACCGCGCCGAAACCCACCACCAGGCAGGTCAGGTGGCAGAAGAGGGCGACCATCCGCGCACCCGGAGAGAGGGTGACGTGCGGCGCGACCAGGATGGCAATCAGCCACCCGAGGCTGACCGTCAGGACCGAGGCAACGATGGTGGCCCGGCCGGCGGCGCGCCGGTGGCCACCGCGCCAGCCGGCGACCGGCGTCGGGGCGACCGCCTCGGGCAGGGACGCGCTGCGGGTCCGGTGCGTCGCGCGCCGCACCGGGCGGACGGCGTCCGACGCGACGGCACGGTGGGCGGGACGGGACGCCCGGGACTGTGGGTGGACGTCGACGTACAGGTCAGACGTCCGCATCGGCCGGACCTCCGGGCCGCATGCTCAGCCGCCCGGTGCGGCGGTGGGCGCGCCGGGCCGGTTGTCCAGCGTGTTCAGCTCGGCGGCCCGCGCCTGTTGGATCCGGCCGGCGAGCGCCTTCAGCTCCGGGCTTCCCCCGGCGGTCTGCTCGCCCCGGCACAGCACCACTGTCTGCGCGAGGTGCGCCCGGATCAGACCGGCCGCCCGGGACGACACCTCCGTGTCGGATGCGGCACGTAGCTCGGCGAGGCTGGCCTGGGTGACCATGCCGGGCATCTGATGCCCCTCGTGGATGTTCAGCTCCGGCACGTTGCCCGCGGCCAGGAGCCCCCGCAGGTCCCGCAATTCCGCCTGATGAGCCTTCCGGACCTCGCCGAGGAGGGCCCGCAACGACGGGTCCGCCGGGCGGGTGTCGAGCTGGTCGATCAGCGCGAGCGCGCCCTCGTTCATCGGGATCAGCAGTTGGATGAAGGCGTCATCGGTGCCGTTGAGCACCACCGGGGCGGTCGGTGCCGCAACGGCCGACGACGCTGCCACCGTCGACGCTGCTGGTGCCGGGTTGGTGCGGCCCCAGCCCTGGCTGAGCCCGACGGCCACCGCCGTGGCGACCAGGGTCGCGACGACGCCGATCAGCCGCCCGGCCCGTACGCGAAAGCCTCGGCGCTCCGCCATGATCTGCTCGTCCATCCGTTCGTCGGTGCTCAACGGGCGGCTTGGAACGCGCGGCCGACAACTGTCGCCTCGGCCCCGTCGCTGAACAGTCCGGACCGGTCCTTGTCCGTGGCGGGCAGCCCGAACCAGGCGTAGCGCTGCAGGTAGGGGAGTTGACCGAGCATGGCGGTGGCCGCGGTGAGGAAGGCCGCCTGCTGCTGCTGACCGGGGAACTGCGAACCGCCCCCGGCGAAGCGGATCAGCGCGAACTCGGTCAGCCAGATCGGCTTCCGGTACCGCTGGTAGACGGCCTGGAGATACTGCCGGAGTTGGGCCACCGCTGCGGCGGTCGTGAAGTCGGCGCCGAACCAGTGCAGCGTGATGAAGTCCACCCGGTGGCCGCGGGCCTGGGCCCCGGTCATGAACCTGTCCAGCCAACCCTGCGGGTCCGGCCCACCCCAGGCGACCGCCGGGCTGCCCAGTTTGCTGCCCGTCGCCATCAGCTGCGGCCACAGGTCCAACGCCTGCTCGACGGTCATGTTCGCCTGCTCGGGCATGTCCGGCTCGTTGAAGGTGAGCAGGTACGGCCCGGCGGCCCTGGCCCGGGCCAGCTCTGCGGCGGTGACGTTCTCCGCGCTGCGGATCATCGGCACGAATGTCGCACCGCGCGGCGTGCTGATCCCCGGGTGCTGGGTGCCCCAGGTGTAGTACCAGCCGGCCTTGGAGCTCGCCAACGCCTGACTCGCCCCGGCGAAGTTCCACACCCCGACGCCCTTGCGGGCGGAACTGACCGCCGGCGCTACCGGAGCCTTCGACGAGGGGCGTGCGCTCGGCGAGGGCGCGACGCTCGGGGTGGCGACGGCGGTGGGCGCGGCGGACGGCGGCGCCGCCCACGAGGGCGCGGAGGGGTCGTCCGGCTGGATCACCACCGCCATGGTGATGGCCAGGACGGCGGCGGCCACCCCGGCGGCGAGGGACGGCACGAGGCCACGGGGCCGGTTCACCGCGAGGTCGACGACGCTCGGGCCGCCGCCCGCGTCGGTGGGCACCGTGCCGGGTGCCGTCGGTCCGGCGGCGGGTGCGGCAGTCGGGCCGGGCGGCGGGACTGCCTGCGCGGCGGCTGCGGGGGCGGCAGCGCTCGGCAGGTGGGCGCCGAGACCCGCCGGCAGCGGCAGCAACGGCATGCCGGCGAGCAGTCGATCGATCGGCAGGAGGGTGGTTCCCAGCCGTCCGCAGAACGCGCAGTCACGGACGTGTCGAGCCAGTCGCTTGCGCCACAGCGAGCTGGGCGTGCCGTCCCACTCGGCGGTCACGGCGCCCAGGTCCGGGCAGCCGGGGCGGGCGCGAAGCGCGCGTACGACGCCCCGGGCGCTGTGGATCTGCTCCTTCATCCGGTGGATCCGCACCGCGACGTGCCCGGGCGACAATCCGAGCGCGTCGGCGACCTCGTTCCGGTCGATCTCGCCGGTCTCCTCCAGCCACCACAGCGAGAGCAGTTCCTGGTCGTCCGGGTCGAGCCAGCGGGTCGCCTCGGCGACCTCGCGTCGTTGGTCAGTGAGGCCGAGCCGGAGGATGGTCATCCCCGCGAAGTCGGAGGCGGGGTCGGGCACGTTGTGGATCGCGTCCAGCCCGGCATCCCGGTTGAGCGCGACACGTCGGCGCGTCTCCCAGTCACGCACCTGGCGGATGGTGATCGCCACCAGCCAGGACCGGTATGCCGCCGGGTCGTTGAGCGCGGGCAGGTACCGGATCACCCGTACCAACGTCTCCTGAACGACGTCGTCGACGTCGGCGTGCCCGCGCAGCGCACGCCCGACGATGTTGTAGACCAGCGGGAGCGAGGCCGCGACGACGTCGTCGAGTGCGCGCTGGTCGCCCTGCCGGGCCGCGACGACCAACCCGACATCGGGCAGTGCTCGACCGGCTGACGACATGGGTCTCACTCCTTTGGTGCTCATCCGCGCGGCGCCCACGCTGGTTGTGCTGACCGCCCTCAAGATCGGAGACTCGCGGCAGCGGGTGGGATTACAGAATTCCCGGGCGGTCGGTTCGCCACAAGCGAGGCGGGTCCGTCGGCGGCGCATATGTGTCGGCGGCGGCGGGTATGGTGCGGGGTGTCGGTGTCGCCGGGCTCTCGCCCGTGCAACAGGACACCAGCATTCGGGCGCCAGCGTGTGCGCCGAAGCGTCACCAGGTCGCACGGCCGATGTTGCCGAGGCCCCAGACGCACCCCTTTCGTAGAGACAGGATCCCTGCATGACATCGAACGACAACGGTCGACCCGCACTGTTCCTCGCCACGTCGCACAATGACGTGCTGGACGGACCGGCGGTGACCTTCGACAGCAGCGAGGAGGCCATGCGGCGACTGCGTCACCCGTTCGCGGTGGAGCCCGCCCAGCCGGCCTCGGCTGCTGTCGACGCCAACGCCCAGCGCGGCTGAGCTGGGGCGCAACTCCTTCTCTCCGGACGGCCTAGACCTGCCACGATTCATACTTTCGGCTAGTAATCAGTCGGGCGTTCGGGTAGGGTCGCTTCATCACGTGAACGGCATGACGCGGTGGCCAGGCCCGTGATCGTGGTCTTGCGACAGCGCGCTCCTGCCCGCAGGTGCGCCCCCGGCGACAAGCCGGTTCGGAGATCCTTCCGGTCGATCCGATCGACGGGCGAACGCCGGAGGGACCACCCATGTCCACGATCGTCGAGAACGCCACACCCATCGCCACGAGCACCCGGGTCGGCCAGCGCAACAGCGACCAGAGCCCGGAGGACCTCCTCGCCGCCCTGGCGGCGACCTCGCCGCACGACCCCCGGCGCCCGGCGCTGCGGGAGCGCACCATCGAGGCGTGGCTGCCGCTCGCCCGGCACCTGGCGCGCCGCTACAGCGGACGCGGCGCCCCCGACGACGACCTGGCCCAGACCGCCTCGGTGGGGCTCATCAAGGCCGTCGACAACTTCGACCACAGCCGGGGAATCGACTTCAGCGGGTACGCCATCCCCACCATCATCGGCGAGATCAAGCGATACTTCCGGGATCGCACCTGGGCGGTGCGGGTGCCTCGCCGCCTACAGGAGCTACGCCTGTCGATCAGCGCGGCCAACGGCGTCCTGACCCAGACCCTCGGCCGCCTGCCCACGGTGGCCGACATCGCCTCCTACCTCGACGTGTCCGAGGAGACCGTCCTGGAAGGGTTGGAGGGTGCGCGTGCCTACCGGGCCACGTCGCTGTCCACCCCGATCGGAGCCGACGGCAGCCGGGAACTCGGCGACACCCTCGGCGACGACGACCACGAGATCGACCTCGTCGAGATCCGCGTCGCCCTCGGCCCGGCGCTCGCGACGCTGCCGGAACGCGAGCGCCAGATCCTCAGCCTGCGCTTCCACGGCAATCTGACCCAGGCCCAGATCGCCGATCGGATCGGCGTGTCACAGATGCACGTGTCCCGGCTGATCACCCGCTCACTGGCCACGCTGCGTCACCAGCTCAGCGACGACATCATCGCCTGAGCCGGTTCACAGTTGGACGACGTGGCCCACCCGTGGCGGCGTACGACCGGCGAGGACGTCGAGCCACGCGTGCTGGAGGGCCGCCGGCCCGGCACCCACCCGAACGTCGAGCCACCGGCTCACGACGGCGGCGAAGCGTTGCCACGCCTCGGTGAACCGCTGGTCGAGCCCGTCGCGGCCCCAGTCGTGGCTGCGCTTGCGCATCTGCACCGGCGCGAAGAACACCTCCTCGGCGGCGTCGGCGTTCGGCGTCTGGTTGGTGAGCCCGACCGCGATGTCCCGGACGAGCCGGTCGCCGAGACGTCGACGCAGGGCGGCGCGGGTCGAGGGCGCGCCGGACAGGTCGAGGTAGACGCTCGGGACCACGTCGAGGGAGTCGATGTCGTCGTACGACACGACCTCGTCGTAGCAGCCGAGCGACCGGGTGAACGCCAGGTTGCCCGGTGAGGTGAGACCGACCAGGCGCGGCCCACGCCGGTGCAGCTCGAACGCGGCGGCGTACGCGGTCTTGCTCGACGCCGACGACACCAGCAGCGCCTCGGCACCGTAGAAGTCGTTGTCGACGACCTGGTCGGCCAGCATGAACGAGGTGAAGAACAGCGGCCGGAACAGGATCAGCAGGTCCTCCTGGTCGCGCTGGTACGCCGGGTCGCCGGTGGTCGACCGGTACGCGTTGTACGGCGACGGCAGCTCGGCCCGGTGCGGGCTCGCCTCGCGGAACCCGGACGCGTCCACCCGGTCCGGCCGCACCACGAGGTGACCGGCGGGCGGGAGGTAGCCGTATATCCGTTGCCCCACCTCGACACCGGCCACCGCCGAGGCGACCACCTCGGCGAAGCCCCAGAGCGGTGGCAGACCCCACTGCGGCCCGAGGCCCTGGGCCGCCGGTGGGAAGAACTGCCAGTACCGCATCGAGTCGCCGAGCACCGCGTAGGTCACGTTGTTGGCGGTGAGGCCGACGCGGTCCACGCGCAGCAGCGCCTCGCCGTCGGACAGGACAGGGGTGGAGCCATCGACGAGCGTGGTCTGCCCGAGGTCGTCACGCGCCACGGCGAAGGTCCATGAGTCAGCCATGAGGTGACGCTAGACAGCCCTGCAATCGGAGACAAGTGCACTGCGAGTGCAAAATCCCACTGAGCCCGAGGGGTCAGGGTCGGAGCGCGGCGAGGTCGCGGAGGTGCGCGAGCGGCAGGTGCGGTGGCCGCCACTCCACGAAGAGGGCCGTCGCGTCGTCCTCAAGCTGGTCATCCTGGTAGCCGACGACCGCGCGGACCAGGCGACGCATCGTCTCCGGGCTGGGCAACCCGTCGTTCAGGGCACGGTTGACGAAGTCGACGAGCCGGTCCAGCCCGAACTGCTCCCCCTCGGCGCTACGGGCGTCGGTGATGCCGTCGGTGTAGGCGAGGATGCGGTCGCCAGGGTGCAGATTCTCCACGTGCACCAGCGGTCGGCGGGGTGACATGTGGCCCAGGCCGAGCGGCAACACGGTCGGCCCGGGTAGTTCCCGAACGGCCTTGCCGTCACGCAGCAACATCGCACCGGGATGCCCCGCGTTGATCATGCTGAGCCGGCCGGTCTGGCGGTCCAACTCGATGAGCAACCCGGTAGCGAAGAAGTTCGGGTGCTCGGAGCGCACCCACCGGTCGATGCTGATCGCCGTGTCGACCAGGTCGAGGCCGCACCGACGGGCATTGCGGTACGCGCTGACCACCAGCGAGGCCAGGGTGCTCGCCTTGATGCCGTGCCCGCAGGTGTCGAAGAGCCCGACGCTGAGCACGTCGTCGTTCAACGCGTAGTCGAAGATGTCGCCGCCGACGTCGTAGCACGGTTCGAGGATGGCGGTGACCACCAGGTCGTCGGTGGCGAAGGTCAGCGGCGGAAGCAGGCCCCACACGATCTCGGCAGCGACCTGCATCGGCATCCGCCGCCGCATCCGCTCGACCACGTCGCCGTAGAGCCGGCGGTTCACCAGGATCTGGGCGACGTTGACCGCCACCTCCCAGGCCGGAGCGTCCAACGCCTCGTCCGCAGCGGCCGGGGAGACGATTTCCAGTACCCCCATCCGCTCACACCCGAGCAGCAGTGGCACCCACAGTCGGTCCGGGTTGTCGGGCGCGCGCTGGATGTCGAGGGTGGTGAAGGCCCGGCCGGCGAGCGTCGTCTCGATCGGCAGCGGGTCCCGGTAGACACCCGCGCCGAGCAGCGGAACGAGGAGGGTCTGCGTGTAGTCGGCCAGATAGATCACGATCTCGGTGGCATCGATCTCGGGCGCCGCTCGGGCAACCAACTGCGACACCTCGTCCGGGCCACCCCGGGGCGCGTTGAGCTGCAACCAACGGACCACCTCGCCGATGTCGGCCACGCTCCACCTCCCCCTGTCCTCCCCGGTAGCAGGAGCACGTAGTGCGAGCGTGAGGTTACCTCGCCCGCCGCGCACCCGGCGTCCACGAGTGGCGTACGCCCCAGGGCGCGTCGTGACGACCGAGCCGCCGGCGGCCCGCCGCACCAGCGCCCTGGGCGGGCCGGAGGTCAGGGCTCCAGCACCACCTTGCCGGCCCGGCTGCGGTTCTCGGCGAACACCAGTGCCGCGGAAACCTCGCTGAGCGGATAGCGGGCGGCGATCTGCGGCACGATCACTCCCTGCCGCAGCAGGTCGAGCACGATGCCGAGGTCGGTACGCAGGCGACGGCGGAACGCGGCGCGCCGGGTGAGCTGGCCGGCCCAGAAGTTGTAGAAGCCGGCCCGGTGGCCGTTGGGCAGCGCGTTCCAGGTGTAGAGGCGGGCCAGCAGCTTCACGAAGACCCACGCGACCGACTGCCCGGTGCCGACGGCGGCGGCGTTGCCGTAGACGACCAACGTGCCGCCGGGGGCGAGCAGGGCGTACGACGTGCGTACGCCCGGGCCGGCGACCGGGTCGAAGACGGCGTCGACCCCGCCCGGCGACAGTTCGCGGACCCGCGCGGCCATGTCCGGGTCGCGGTAGTCGAGCGGTTCGACGCCGAGTTCGCGCAGCCCGGCGTGGTGCCGTTCGGCGGCGGTGCCGATGACCCGCAGGCCGAGGTGTCGGCCGAGTTGGACGAGCACGCTCCCGACGCCGCCGTTCGCGCCGTGCACGAGGATGGTCTGTCCGGCCGTCAGGTTGGCGTCCCGCAGCATCTGCCAGGCGGTCACCCCGTTGACGACGACGGTCTCGGCCGCGGCGGGGTCCAGACCCGCGGGCACCGGGGCCAGGGCGTCGATGTCGGCAAGCGCGTGCGTGGCCCAGGCACCGGTCTTGGTGACCGCCGCCACCCGGGTGCCGACCAGCGCGTCGTCGCCGCCGGGGCCGACCGCCCGCACCGTGCCGACCAGGTCGTAGCCGGGCACGAACGGAAACTTCGGCTGGCCGGGGTAGAGCGCGTGGCGCATCTGCTGCTCGGCGAACGAGATGCCGGTGGCCTCCACCTGGACGAGCGCCTGCCCCCGGGCGGGGACGGGCATCGCGCGTCGGTGCAGCAGGAGGCCGTCAGGCTCCACCACGCCGGGCAGTACCACTTCGGTGATCGTCGTGTCGGTGGTCGTCATCGGATTCTCCTTGTTTGTAAGTGTGCACTCACACACTTGTCTGGTCAAAAGGTTGGGCCGCCGAGGCGGCCCAGCATCGGGGTCGGTCAGGGGTGGCGGATACCGGCGGTCAGGGCGCGAGCCCAGGGCTCAGGGACCTCCTCCAGGCCGGCCGTCACGATGAGGTGGCACAACTGGCCGTACGCGAAGAACTGCTGCACCTGCGCGTCGCTGGCCCGAGCCCGACTCTGCACGAAGGTCGCGACCCGCCGATAGCCGGCCCGCACCGCCTCGGCGACCTCCGGGATGTCCGTGACGGCCTGCGCCTGCACCTGGAAGAGCAGCAGGTCGCGATCGGCGATCAGCTCCGCGTAGGCACCACCCATGGCGTCGAGGATCTCCTCCGGGCTGCCACCCACGGCGCGCTCCGCACCCGCCTCGATCGCGTCAGCGATCCGGTCGAAACACGCCCCGGCCGCCGCCACGAACAAGCCGAGCTTCCCGGAGAAGAGTCGGAAGACGTACGCCTCGGAGATGCCGGCGGCGGCGGCCACGGCGGTGACCGGGGTGGCATGGAAGCCGGCGCGCGCGAACACCGACACCGCGGTGTTCAGGACGGTGACCCGGCGTGCCTCAGCGGTGGATCGCATGTTTGTAAGTGTGCACTCACAAACATCTGTCGTCAAGTCCGTCGCTACGAGCACATCCCTACGCAGGCGGCCCGCAGCGGCCATGACCGGCTCACTCCAGCGGATAGAGACGGGCCGGGTCGCCGGGTCGGAGGCTGTCCGGCAGGTCGTCCGCACTGCTGGCGGCGATCGAGCCGAGCAGCGCCAACGAGCGGGCGGACTCCGTACCGGGCTCAGCGTGGTAGATCACCAGCAGCTGCCCGTCGGCGCCCGCCACGGCGAGCTTGTCGCAGTACAGGTCGAGATCGCCCACCTCGGGGTGGTGCAGCCGGCTGACGACGCCCTCCCGCCGACGCACCTCGTGGCGCGCCCACAACTGCCGAAAGCAGTCGCTCTTGAGGGACAACTCCCCCACCAGCGCCGTCAACCGTGGGTCGTCGGTGGCCCCGCCCGAGTCGGCACGCATCTGCCCCACCACGCTCTGCATCGCCTGCCGCCAGTCGCGGAACAGCTCCCGTTCGGCCTCGTCCAGGAACACCGCGCGGAGTCGGTTGGCACCCGGGGCCAGATTCGGCGACAGCGCCCTCGCCATCGGGTTCGAGGCCAGGATGTCGAGGTAGCGATTCTGCACGAAGGCCGGCATGGAGAGCTGCCGCAGCAGGTGCAGGATGCTGGCCGGCACCCGCTCGGCGGCCGGTCGGGCCGCCCGGCGCGACCGCGCCCGGCTCAACCCGATCATGTACGCGGTCGCCTCCGGATCCAGCCGCAACACCCCGGCGAGGGCATCGAGGACCTGCACCGAGGGGTGCCGCTCGCGCCCCTGCTCCAGTCGGAGGTAGTAGTCGGCGCTGATGCCGGCCAGCATCGCCACCTCCTCGCGCCGCAGCCCCGGCACCCGGCGCAGGCCCACCCCCGGGCCGAGCCCGACGTCCTCGGGCCGGGTCTGCTCCCGGCGGGCGCGCAGGAAGTCGCCGAGCGGGTTCGTTGCGTCCATGCCACCGACGGTAGATCGCCGGGCGGCGCGGTGACTGGCTGTGTCACTACCAGGAACAGCTCGCCCTGCCGCCCGAGCCACTCCCGGCGGACAGTCGTCGAAGGGCCGGATCCGTTCGGCCACGGATGTCATCACGACTACTGACAAGAGGATGAGATGAGCGAGAACCTTCCCGGCGGTGCCCTCACCCCCGCCGACGGCCTCACCCTGAGCCGGATGGGCTACGGGGCGATGCAGTTGGCCGGCCCGGGTGTCTTCGGCCCGCCCCGCGACCGCGAGCAGGCGCTCGCCGTGCTCCGCGAGGCCGTCGACCTGGGCGTCCGACACATCGACACCAGCGACTTCTACGGGCCCGTCGTGGTCAACGAGCTGATCCGCGAGGCGCTTCACCCGTACCCCCAGGGTCTGCACCTGGTCACCAAGGTCGGCGCGCGCCGCGGCGCCGACCGCTCCTGGATCCCGGCCCTGGAGCCGGACGACCTCAAGGCCCAGGTACGGGAGAACCTCCAGCATCTCGGCCTGGACGTCCTCGACGTGGTCAACCTGCGGGTGGGTGTGGCGGAGGGCACCGGCGACGCGCCGCTCGGTGCGCAGTTCGCCGCCTTGGCGGAGCTGCGGCAGGAGGGCCTGATCCGGCACCTCGGGCTCAGCAACGTGACGCTCGACCAACTCGACGAGGCCCAGGCCATCGCGCCGGTGGTCACCGTGCAGAACCTCTACAACCTCGCCAACCGCCGGGACGACGCAGTGGTCGACAGGTGCGCGGCGGAGAACATCGCGTTCGCGGCGTTCTTCCCGCTCGGCGGGTTCACGCCGTTGCAGTCCGACACGCTCGACGGCGTGGCCGCCCGACTGGGCGCCTCACCTCAGCAGGTCGCCCTCGCCTGGCTGCTTCAGCGGTCTCCCACCACCGTGCTGATCCCCGGCACCTCCAGCCTGGCGCACCTGCGGGAGAACATGGCGGCGGCCGATCTGAAACTGCCGACCGACGCCATCGAGGAACTGGACGCGCTCGCCTCCTAGCGTTCGTGCGGCTCAGCGCTGGTGCGGCCGGTTGCGGATCAGGGTGAGCGCCAGCACCGCGGTGACGAGAAAGACGATGCCGGTGACCCGCAGCCCGGCCTGGACACCGGCGGTCAGTGCCTCCGCGATCGCCGCCCGGACCGGGTCGGGCAGGGGTTGGCTGCCGTTGGCGCCGGAGGCCACCGCCGCCCGCACGGCGGTACGGGTGGGTTCGTCGATCTGGTGCGCGGCGAGCCGGCCCGGCAGGTCGGCCACCATCGTGGTGGTGAGGAGCGTGCCGAGCAGGGACGAGCCGAGCACCGAGCCGACCTGGCGGGCGGCGTTCACCGCGCCGGAGGCCATACCGGCCTGGGCGGGCGCGACGCTGGCCAACGCCGCCGCCGTCGCCGGGGCCACCACCAGACCGCTGGCCGCGCCGAACAACGCGAACAGCGCCCAGCGGTCACCGAACGACGTGGTCGGCCCCTGGTTGGCCAGCGCGAAGCTGGCCACCGCAGCGAGGACCAGGCCGAGGGTCAACGGCGCCTTGAATCCGGTACGGCGGATCGCGCGCCCGGCACCGAAGGCGACCAGCACGTACGCGCCGAAGAGCACCAGCATGCGCCAGCCGGTGTCCAGCGGGCTGAGTGCCTGGGCACGTTCGTGGAAGAGGACCAGCAGAATCGCCACGCCGGTGAAGCCGAACAGCGACACCGCGCCGACGACCATGACGGCGCTGAACGACGCGGACCGGAACAGCCGCACGTCGAGCATCGGCGCACTGGTCCGCAGCTCGACCAGCACGAACGCGACAAGTGCGACGACCGCGACGACCCAGGCCGTCGACACCACCGGGTTGGTGTAGCCGACCTTGCCGCCCTGGATCAGCGCGTAGACGGCGGCCGCGATGGCGACGGTACCCAGCAGCAGGCCGGGCACGTCGAGTCGGGCGGGGCTCGGCCGGGACTCGACCACCCCGACGATGGCGACGACGAGGGTTACCAGACCCAGCGCGATCGTCGACAGGTAGACGCTGTGCCACTGGTAGTGCCGCAGCAGGAAGCCGGCGATGAGTGGGCCGATCGCGAGGCCGATGCCGGACGCCGCCGACCAGGCGGTGATGACCTCGGTCCGTCGGTGCGGATCGGTGAAGGTCGCACCGAGGATCGCCAGGCTGTTCGGCAGGATCAGCGCCCCGCCGAGGCCGGCGACCAACTGCCCGACGATCACCCACCCGACGGTCGGAGCCTCAGCCACGACGGCTGCGCCGACGATCATCGCGACGACCCCGGCACCGAACATGCGCTTACGCCCGTAGCGGCTGCCCAGGGTGGCCGCGGACAGCACGACGCTCGCCACCATCAGGGTGTAGGCGCTGGGGATCCAGACCAGAGTGGTGGGGTCGACCCGCAGGTCCCGCTGGATCGTGGTCAACGCGGAGACCGTCGCGGTGATCTGCAGGAACGTGATCATCGCGCCCAGGCACATGGCGATCAGGGTCACCGGGCGGGAGCCGCGCAAGGACGCGCGGGTAGAGGCGGCCGACCCGTGTGCCGCCGGACCCGGTGGGATCTTCCCGGGCGGGCTCGCTCCGGGTGGGGTCGCTCCGGGTGGAGTCGGGGCCGTGGCGCTGGTGGTCACTGAAGATCCTTCAGGCTGGGGTCTGACTTGCGTATGCTTAAGTCAGCGCAACCCAGTTAAGCACCTGGCTAGCCTTCATGCAAGTCAGGTAGGCTGGTGGGCATGGAGGACCTACGAGACGATCGCGATTCCTGGACGAGCGAGAACTGCTCGGTAGCCCGGGCGATGGACATCGTGGGCAGCAGGTCAACGGTCCTGATCATGCGCGAGGCCCTGCTCGGCACACGCCGCTTCGACGACTTCGTCCGCCGGGTCGGCGTCGGCGAGCCCGCCATGGCCGCCCGCCTCAAGGAAATGGTCGCCGCGGAACTGCTCGAACGAATCCCCTACCGGGAGCCCGGGCAGCGCACCCGCCACGAGTACCAACTCACCCGCAAGGGCCGCGACCTCCTGCCCGTCATCACCGCACTGCGGAACTGGGGCGACACCTGGGCCGCCACCGACACCGGCCCGTCCGTCGTCGCCACCCACCACGACTGCGGCGAACCGATCCGCGCGGTGCTCCGCTGCGCCGCCGGCCACGAGATCGCCGACGGCGACATCGACATCATCGCCGGCCCAGGCCTCATCCGGCGCGACTGACCACAGCGCGGCCGAACCAGCGCTACCCGGTTCCCGGCCCAGGCCTTTCGCTGGCTGCGCTCATCAGCGCCCCTCGCGGCACCTTGGCCCACATGCTGTTCTGGGGCAGGGCACTGCTCCCGGTGGCCAGGTCCTGGACCGGCGCCCCGCTCCGCTTGCTCGACGGGACGTGGGCGCGATTCCGCTTGGACAGAACAGAGGCGAAGCCTCGCCTGCTCGACGGACGCGGGCACGGCTCCGCCTGCTCGACAACGCGGACGGGAGCAGGCCGGCGGCGCTGACGGCAGGATCGGGGTCGAGGATCGCGTCGAGCGCCACCTCGACCTGCGGGACCGGCAGGTCGTGGAACCGGGCGAGTCGGCTGCGGTCCGCGCGTACGTTGTGGCGTGGTTCCGGATGCTGACGTCTAGCAGGGGTGGACGAGCGTCGGACAAGCCACGTCGCGCACCGTCCGAACAGGACCATTGAGGCGGTTGGCAGACGGCGTCGCACCGGACCAAATGGCCCAGATCCCCCAGGTCGGCGCTTCCAAATGACGCGCAAAGTACCCGTTGTGTTACGAGCTTGTTTCCAAGATGACAGGCAGGTTACGGGTGCTTCTCGATGATCGGTACCGATCCTAGGTTTCGGCCACCGTCATCAGTCGTGGCGGCCGGCACCGAACGTGGAGGCAACGACGTGCCACAACCGAACACACATCGGACCGGACGGGCCAGGTACGGGGTCAGCATGCTGGCCGCCGTTGCGCTGACCGCGGCCGGCCTGACCGGCCTGCCCGCCAGCGCCACCGCCGCGCCGGCCGGCAGTGGGCCGACCGCCCGCTATCTCGTCCAGCTCGCCGAGGAGCCGCTGGCCACCTACACCGGCGGGGTTCCCGGGATCGCGGCCACCAAGCCGGCCGACGGGGCCAAGCTGAACCGCACGTCCGGGAACGCCAACGCCTACCGGGATCACCTGCGCCAGCAGCGCACGTCGGTGCTGGACCACGTCGGCGTGCCAGCCGACCGCACCCGCGTCACCATGGAGACCGCGTTCAACGGCTTCGCCGCCGACCTCACCGGGCCGCAGGCCGCCCGGCTGCGCTCCACAACCGGTGTGCGAGCGGTGTACGAGAGCCGGAAGGTGCACGCCGCCACCTCACACACCCCCGACTACCTGGGCCTGACCGGCAAGGGCGGGGTGTGGAACAAGGAGTTCGGTGGAGACTCCCGCGCTGGTGAGGGCGTCATCATCGGGGTCATCGACAGCGGCTACTGGCCGGAGAGCGCGAGCTTCGCGCCGCTGCCCAGCCCGCGCCCCGACCAGGCCGTCATCGACGCCAAGTGGAAGGGCACCTGCGACGTCGGCGTCGAAGCGCCGGTCACCTGCAACAACAAGGTGATCGGGGCACGTTGGTACAACGACAGTGGCATCGCCGAGGCCTTCCCGGACGACTACTCCTCGCCGCGTGACCGCAACGGCCACGGCACCCACACCGCCAGCACCGCGGCCGGCATCCACGGCGTGCGGGCCACGTCGGGCACCCAGGACCTGGGCATGATCTCCGGCATGGCGCCGGCTGCGCGGTTGGCGATCTACAAGGCTCTGTACGACAACGGTGCGGGCGGCGCGACCGGCACCGACATCGACATCGTGCACGCCATCGACGACGCGGTCGCGGACGGCGTCGACGTGATCAACTACTCGATCGGTGACGACACCGAGCGGTTCGGGGCGGTCGACGCGACGTTCTTCAACGCGGCCGCCGCCGGGGTGTTCGTCGCCGCCGCCGCCGGCAACTCCGGCCCGTTCGCCAACACTGTCGACAACTCGACGCCGTGGCTGACCACGGTGGCCGCGAGCACGACCGACCGGCAGAACACCCGGAAGCTCACCCTCGGCAACGGCACCACTATCGCCGGCGTGGGCATGGGCGAGACCGGCGTCGGGCCGGCTCGACTGGTATTCGCGAAGGACAGCGCGATCGATCCGGACGGCGCCTACGGTGCCGGTCTCTGCGCCGACGACACGTTGGATCCGGCCAAGGTCAAGGGTGCGATCGTGCTCTGCCTGCGCGGTGAGATCCCGCGTACCGACAAGAGCATCGAGGTGGCGCGGGCCGGCGGCGTCGGCATGGTGCTGTACAACGAAGAGCTGAACTCCCTCAATGCCGACGTGCAGACCGTGCCGACGGTGCACATCAACGAGGTCGACCTGGCCACCGTCACGGCGTACGTCGCCAAGGGCAACGCCACGGCGACCATCTCGCCGAGCAGGCTGGAGGCGGTGGAGGCCCCATCGGTCGCCGCGTTCTCCTCGGCGGGCCCGTCGAACCTGAACGCCGGTGAGCTGCTCAAGCCGGACATCAGCGCGCCCGGTCAGGACATCGTCGCCGCGTTCTCCCCGTCCATCGGCGGCAACGACTTCGCCCTGGAGTCGGGCACCTCGATGGCGGCGCCGCACATCGCCGGTATCGCCGCCCTGGTGCTGGCCAAGCACCCCGGCTGGTCGCCGGCGGCGGTCCGCTCGGCGCTGATGACCAGCGCCGTGGACAAGACCGACAAGGGCAACCCGATCAAGATCGGCACGTACGACGCGACTCCGCTGAACTACGGCGCCGGTCAGGTGGAGCCGGGCAGCGCCTTCGACCCGGGCCTGGTCTACGACTCCAACCAGCAGGACTGGATCCAGTACCTGTGCGGGGTTTCCGCCGACCGTGGCGGTGACTACGGGCTCGGCGACCTGGACGGCTGCGACACCGTCGGCGCGATCGACACGGCACAGCTCAACTACCCGTCCATCTCGCTGGGCCGGATGGTGGGCAAGCAGACCGTTACCCGCACCGTCACCAACGTCAGCGACAAGACCAGCACCTACACCTCCTCGGTGCAGGCCCCGCCGGGGTACAAGGTCAAGGTCACCCCGAAGAAGCTGCAGATCCGTCCCGGCCACAGCGCCCGCTTCACAGTCGAAGTCACCAACAGCGGTGGTGCGTTCGACACCTGGGCCGACGGCTCGCTGACCTGGCGCGACCAGTTCAAGCACGCGGTACGCAGCCCGCTCGTCGTACACAATTCCGGTTTGGTCGCCCCCGACGCCATCACCGGCAAGGGCACCTTCGGCAGCGTCCGGATCGCCGCCGAGGTCGGCTTCAAGGGTCAGCTGGTCTCCCAGCTCTCCGGCCTCACCTCGGGCACCAGCAACGTGGTCACCCTGAAGGGCGACGGGCCGAGCTGGGACTGGAGCACGTCGAACAACCTGCCGGAGCCGCTGCCCGCGTCGATCAGCAGGACCACCCTGCACGTCCCGGCCGGCACCCGCAGTCCGGAAATCCACGTGACGTCCGCGCGGCCCACCTGCTCCCACATCGACTGGGAGGACGAGGAGGGCGTGATGGAGTGCACCGAGTTCAGCCTCAACGTCTACGACAAGTCCGGGAAGTTCGTCACCGCCACGGCAAGCACCCGGATCGGTGCCAAGGTCACCCTGCCGGACGGTGCCGGTGACTACATCGTGGTCGTCGAGCAGGAGTTCACCGAGAACATCAAGGACGGCGCGAACGCGTACACAGTCACCAGCTACCTGCCGGGCGCGCCGGGCACCTCGACCGGCCGGTTCACCATCGACCCGAAGCAGCGCAGCGTGCAGCCGGGCGCGACGGCGAACCTGACAGTGCGCTGGTTCGGACTCGCTCCGGGTCAGCGCTACGTCGGCGTGGTGGAGTTCCGCAACGGGGACGGGTCGCTGAAGACCGTGCCCGTCACCATCCAGTCCTGACCGCACCCCCCACCCGGCGGATCGGCGTGTGACCCAGGTCACCGCCGATCCGCCGGCCCACCGTCGCGCCGGGCAGAGGTGATCTGCTCGGCCCACGGTGATCGACAGTGGCGAGGACAAGAAACGGGGCGGCGGGAGCCCAACTCCCGTCCGCCCCGAACGTCTGCGCGGGCCCGTCGAGTTCGTCGGCCGAGCGGCGGAACTGGCGCAGTTACGCCGACTCGTCGCCACCCCGCCCTGCCTGATCCTGCTGGAGGGTGAGCCCGGGATCGGCAAGAGTCGACTCGTCGCCGAACTGCTCGCCGAACTCCCCGGACGACACCTCGTCGGCGAGTGCGACGACGTGCCCGAGCCCTTCCCGCTCGGCGTGCTGCTGGACGCGATCCGGGGCAGCGCCGACCGACTCGGTCCGCTCAACCCGGTGGCCGGCGCCCTCGCGCCGCTACTACCCGAACTGGTCGACGTCCTGCCGGACGCCCCGCCTCCGTTGACCGACCCGGCGGCCGAACGACATCGCCTGCTCCGCGCCGTCGCGGCGGTGCTCGCCGCGCTGAGTCCGGCCACGCTGTTGCTGGAGGATCTGCACTGGGCGGACCCGGCGACCTGCGAACTCCTCGCCTACCTGAGCACCCACCCGGTGGAAGGGCTGGCAGTGGTGCTGACCGCGCGTACGGCGACGCCGGGAAGCAGTACGCCGATCCACGACGCCCTGGCCCGGACTCCCCCGTGGAGCGTCACGCGCGTTGCGCTCGGGCCGCTGGACGCCGCCGACGTACGCCGGTTGGCGGCCCGCACCCTGCGCCTCGACGATCCGCCTCAGCAGCTGACCGCCACCCTGCTCGACCGCACGGCAGGCATCCCGTTCGTGGTCGAGGAGGTGTTGCGGACGCTCGCCGAGCGGGGCGGCGACCCGCTGGCCGACGACAGTGTCCCTTTCGTCCTTCGTGACGTGCTGCTCTGGCGGCTGCGTCCGCTCGACGAGGCCACCCGGGAGGTGCTCGGCGCGGCGGCCGTACTGGGGATGACGCCTGATCAGCGCATCCTCGCCTCGGTGCTCAGCCTCGATCGGGTGGCGATCGGCGCGGCGTTGACCGCCGCGCACCGGGCGGGCCTGCTGCACGACGCCGGGGACGGCCTGCGGTTCCGGCACGACCTGGCCCGACAGGTGGTGTACGACCTGGTGCCCCGGGAGAGCCGGGAGTGGCTGCACCTGCGGGTGGCGCGGGTGTTGGAACAGGAGCTGCCGAGGCCGGTGGCCCAACTGGCGCACCACTACCGTCGAGCCGGCAGCGGGGCAGACTTCGTCCGCAACGCCGAGGCGGCCGCCGACCTCGCCACCGAGCGCGGCGACGACGCTACAGCGGCCAGCTTCCTGCTCCAGACGATGGACATCGCCGAACTGCCCCGGCCGGTACGGGTTCGGCTCGCCGCCAAGTTGGGCCGCTCGGCCATCGACGGACTCAGCCAGGCCGAGGCCATCCCGGTGCTGGAACGGCTGCTCGCCGACCGGCGGCTGCCGCCGGGTGCCCGAGGTGAGCTGGGTCTGGTGCTCGGGCGGATGCTGCGACAGCAGGGCGAGGCGCTGCGCGGGTACACGGAGATCGAGCGTGCCGTGCCGTACCTGCGCGCGCCGCGCCGAAAGGCCCCGGCGCTCGCGGTGCTGGCGGCCCCCGACACCGTCGTCGGCCGGCACGTCGACGACCACCTGGCCCGCTGCGCGGAGGCGGAGACCGCCGCCGCGGCCAGCGGGGACCCGGCGGCGCACCTCGCGGTCCGCATCGCCCGAGCCTCGTTGCTGCTGGAGCTGGGCGACCCGGCGGCGTGGGCGATCATCTCCGAGCTGCGCGCGTCCGCCGACTTGGCCGACCGGCCCCGCGAGCACGCGCGAGCCTGCCTGAACTGGGCGCAGGGCGCGCTGCACGCCGGTCACCCGGAGCAGGCCGAAGCGTTGCTGGCGGCCGGTCGGGAGCTTGTCGACGAGACCGGGTACGAGCGGCTGGCGTCCCTGGTGGAGGCGACCGAACTGTCACTGGACCGGGCCGCCGGCCGGCTGGACGGGCTCGCCGAACGGCTCGGCCGGTTGGTGACCAACGCCGAGCGGATGCCGGTCACCCTGCTGGACGCGCGGGCCGAACTGGCCACGGTGCTGGCGCTCGTTGCCGGCACCGGGCACGGCGGCACCGCCGAGGGACGCAACGAACACGGCGGCACCGCCAAGGGACGCAACGACCTCCGCAGCACCGCTGGGCGAGGCGACGACGTGGAGGTCGCCGAACGGGCGCTGCGGGATGTGGTGGCCGACGCTCGGCGGGTCGGCGCGATCTGGCCACTGGTGCAGGCACTCTCGGCGCTTGCCCGGCTGCTGCTGGTCGACAGGCCGGACGAGGCGGTCCGGCACGCAGCCGAGGCGCTGTCGCTGGTACGCGGAAAGGGCGTCCTGGCCTGGGCCGCCGAGGCCGTGCTGGTGTTGGCCGAAGCGGCAGCCGCGACTGGTGAACCGGCGCGGGCGGCGAGTGCGGTGGCCGAGTTGGAAGCCGGGATCGCCGACCGCGAGGCTCCACTCGCCCTCGCCGCGCTACGTCGATGCCGGGAGTTCGTCCCGGCCTGAACCGGCGCGGGAGCCGAGCCGACGCGGAGCCGGCCCCTACGTGGAGCCGGCCGACCGTGCGAGCGCAGGTGGCGGGCCGTCTACCGACGGCCCGCCATCTGCGCGTCAGAGGACGATCTGGTGCACCCGGTCGTCCACGCCGCGTACCGCCAGCCAGGCGCTGCCGTTGGCACCGGCGGCGGTCCCGGGAGCACCCCGGAAGGCGTCGGTGGCGAACTCACCGCGTCGGAACCAGCCGCCCCAGGCGGCGTCGGCCAGGTTGCGCTGCCAGAGCCGGTTGTCGGCGGCCAGCGCGAACAGGTAGACCCGGCCGGAGGTGGCGAGCAGGGTCGGGCTGCCGCTGGTGGTGCCGCCCAGGTTGGTCCAGGCAGACCAGGTGGTTCCGGTACGACTGCTCCACCACACCTCGTCGGTTCGGCTGCGGACCGCCACGTGCAGCACGCCGGCATCGTCGACGACAGCGCTCGGCCGGCCGTAGAACGGCCGGTTCCCGGGAGCCCCGACGCCGGTCCAGCCGGCGTTCGGCGTACGCGACCAGAGCTTGCCGTCGGCGCCGCGGGCGACGAGGGTCCATTGCGTTGGGTTCGTCCAGGCCACCGTCGGCGCGTCGGTCAGCGTGCCACCGAGGCTGCGCCACGGTCCCCAACTGCCGGCCACGTAACTGCGCTGCCAGGCGGCGTTGTCGGTGCCGCGGACGAAGACGTCGAGCCGCCCGTCCGCGGAGCCGTACGCCGCCGGCTGGCCGAGGATCCGGCCGCCGACCGGGCCGCCGAGGGAGGTCCAGTGCGTGCCCCACGTCGTACCGGTGCGGGTGTTGACGGCCAGCGCGCCGGCAGCGTCGCGGACGAAGGCGGTGGCGTGGGTGTCGTCCACCCGGACCAGGGCCGGGCTGGCGCTGGCGGTGCCACCGAGGTCGGCGCCGGCGACCTGGTCGGCGCCGGTCAGGCCGAGCATGGCCACCCCGTGCGCCGGCACCTCAACGGTGTACGAGCCGGTGAACGGCTGCACACCCGGGCTGCCCGGCTGAGCGTCCACAGTGGTGCGGGACCACAGGTCACGGACCTTGACCGACCCGCCGAGAGCGACGTCGGCGAAGTTCACGGTGATCTGCTGGGCGGTGTCGTGCCGGTTGAGCAGCGCGACCGCACGCTTGCCGGAGCCGGCGAGCACCTTGCTCCACACCTGCGCGTCGGTGCCGGTGTCGGCGACCTTGACGCCCTGCCGGACCAGCGGGTCCTGGTCCACCGCGATGATCTCCGGGTTGGTCAGCGCCGAGATCATCTCCTTCGGCAGGCCCCGCGGGTCGGAGCCGATCACCAGCGGCGCGGCCATGATGGCCCACATGCCGAGCTGCGTCTTGGACTCGTCCAGGCTCAACTCGTACCCACCGTCGGGCAGCGGACGCATCGGCAGCAGGTAGTCCGGGTCGTTGTAGTGCCCCGGCCCGGTGGCCGCCGGGTGGTACGCGTTGACGTCCATGTTGCGCAGCACCCACGGGTACGCCCACTGCGGGGACGGGTCGGTTAGCCCCACATCCGTATAGGTCCGCCAGGAGTCGGCGATGGTGGGCGCGTACGTGTAACTCCAGGTGGAGAGCTGCTCCGGGGTGTACGGGCCGCCGCCCCAGTCCGAGCTGACCGGGTTGCAGATGTTGAGCAGCATCGGTCGGGGTGATTGGCGTACCGCCTCGGCCAACTCCCGGAAGGTGGTCTCCGGGTCGAGGCCGGCGGCCCGGCCGCAGAGCCAGTCGGCCTTCAGCGCGTCGAAGCCCCAGCCGGCGAACTGGGCGATGTCGGCCTGGTAGTGGCCGTTACTGCCGAGCCCACACTGTCCGGGCAGGTACGGGCCGGCGTCGGTGTAGATACCGGCCTTCATCCCCTTGCTGTGGATGTACGCGGCGAGCGCGGCCATCCCGCCAGGGAAGCGGGCCGGGTCGGCGACCAGTTTGCCGGCCTCGTCGCGCGGGGTGGGTGCGGCCCAGTTGCCGTCGATCCAGACGTAGGTGTAGCCGGCGTCCCGTAGGCCACTGTGGACCATGTAGTCGGTGACCGACCGTACTTCGGCCTCGGTGGGATCACCACCGAGGCCGAAGTAGGTGTTCCAGCCCTGGTAGGGCGTCGGGGCGAGCCCGCTGTTGAAGAAGGTCGGCGCACCCTGGTCCTCGGCGCCGGTGGCCGCCGGAGCGTGACCGGGGCGGCCCGGCCCGTGGCCCGCCTGTGCTGGGTCGGCGTGAGGTGGGCCGGCCATCGCCGGCATCGGGCTGGTCAGGCCCAGGCCGAGCACGGCCAGGGCAGCGGTCAGCGGTCGGTTCAGGCGCATGGAGGTACTCCTGTCCCTCGGGGGTGGGGGTGGTGGTGCTCCGATCTCAGTCGCGGGTCAGCACGATGAGGTCGGCGTCGTGGGTCGCGCTCCACTGCACGGGCAGGCCGACAGTGGCGAGATGGCTGCCGGAGTAGTGCCGATCGCCGTGCGAGTAGCGGGCCGCCGGGTCGAGGCCGCGCAGGGGCAACCGGACCGGGCGGGACGGGAGCAGCCCGGCCCCGTCGAGCCGGCCGGTGTGCCAGGCCAGCACTACCACCCGGCTCTCGTCCGGCGCGGAGTACTGCACGGCACAGCGGGCCTGGTCGGGGCCACCGATCAGGTGCACCTCGCCGTGCGTGACGACGTCCCGGATCTCCTTGTAGCGGGCGATCCAGCCGGCCGCCTCGGCCCGCTCGGCGGGGGTCCACGCCCGGATGTCCGCGCCGATGCCGAGCACACCGGCCATCGCCAGGACGAATCGGAACGCCAGCGAGCGGGGGCGGTTGTCGAACAGGCCGGGCGCGTCGGTGACCCAGGAGCTGAGCAGGTGTGGGGCGTTGGCGTGCAGGAAGCCGTACTGGATGGCCAGCCGGTCCAGCGGGCCGGTGTTGTCGCTGGGCCAGAAGACGTCGGCCCGGGCGGCCATCGCCAGGTCGGTCCGCGCGCCCCCGCCGGCGCACGCCTCGATCAGCACATCGGGATGGTCAGTGCGCAACCGCTCGTAGATCCGGTGCAGGTTGGCGACGTGCGCGCCGTCCAGGTCGAGCGGGCCCACCCCGCCGGGCCGACCCGGCTCGGTACGCGGCCTGTTGAAGTCCCACTTCAGGTAGTCGATGTCGTACCGGCGCAGCAGGCCGTCGACGGTCGAGTGGACGAACTCGGCGACCTCCGTCCGGCCCAGGTCGAGCAGGTACTGGTTGCGGACCGGGGTGAGCGGTCGCCCGTCGACGGAGTAGACCCAGTCCGGGTGCTCGGCGTACAGGGAGGACTTCGGGTTGACGCACTCGGGCTCGACCCAGAGCCCGAAGTTCAGCCCGAGCGCGCGGACGTCGGCGATGAAGGCGTCGAACCCGGCCGGGAACTTCGCCGGGTCGGGCGTCCAGTCGCCCAGCCCGGCGGTGTCGTCGTCGCGGCCCACGAACCAGCCGTCGTCCACGACGAACGTCTCCACGCCCAGCTCGGCGGCGATCCCGGCGAGCGCGAGCTGACTGTGCGCCTCGACGGCGAAGTAGGTCGCTTCCCAGGAGTTGTAGAGCACCGGGCGGGGGGTGAGCCGATCGCCGGCCAGTAGCCGCTGGTGGGTGTGCCAGACCCGGGCCAGCCCGTCCAGGCCGTCCGGGCTGTAGGCCCCGGTGGCCACCGGCAGGGTCAACCGCTCACCCGCGGCCAGTTCCAGCGGGCCGTCGACCAGCTGACGGCCGACTCGGACCCGGGTCAGGCCGCCGGTGTCCCGCTCGGCGCTGATCTCCCACGAGCCGGTCCAGGCCAGCGCCATCCCCCACGCCGGACCGGCCGGCTCGGCGGTGTCGCGCACGGCCAGCCAGGGCACGTGCAGATGCCCGGGTACGCCCTGGGAGCTGCCGATGCTGAACGTGCCGTGGCCCAGCTCGACGTGGGAGAGCTGGAACTCCTGCTCCCATTGGCCCCACTGGTGGCTGAGCAGCGCGCCGTGGGGCGTCGGTACGCAGAAGCCGCCCGACCCGGCCCGGACCACCCGCAGCGCGTCGGCGCCGTCGTTGGCCAGCTCGACCCACCGCTGCACCACGTCGGTGCCGACGGGAACCCGGTAGTGCACCGTGGCGCGCAGCCCGGTGACCGGGTCGGCGAACTCGACGGCCAGCTCCCGCTGGTCGGCGTCGGCCCGCGCGCCGGTGCGCACGAAGCCCACCCGGCGCTGCCCGTTCGAGGTTTCGATCACCAGGTCGGCACCGGTGAACGGGCGGTCGGCGTCGGTGGCGTACTCGATGGGGGCCGCGTCCCCGGCAGTGAGGAAGGGGACCGGGCCGTCGTAGGCGACCGGCGAGGGCCCGTCGGAGACGCCGTGCGGTCCCCACGCGACAAGTTCCAGCCAGCGACCGTGCGCGGGCACGGTCACGGTGTACTCAGTGTGCGTGCCGCGCAGCGTCCAGCGCTGCCCGGCCTCGGCGGTCACTTGACCGCTCCCAGGGCCAGGCCGGAGACGAAGTGCCGCTGGAAGCGGAGGAACACCGCGACGGTGGGCACGGCCGCGATGACCGTACCGGCGGCGATGACGTTCCAGGACGAGACGAACTGGCCCTGGAGGGCGAGCAGCGCCGGGGTGACCGGCATGTTGTCATCGGTACGCAGCACGGTGATCGCCCAGAGCAGGTCGTTGAAGATCCAGGTGAAGGAGAGCGCCCCGAGAGCGGCCAGCGCGGGTCGGGTCAGCGGCAGCATCACCTTGGTGAAGATCTGCGCCGTGCCGGCACCGTCGATGGTGGCCGCCTCCTGGATCTCGCCCGGCAGGTCCCGCATGAAGCCGTGCAGGACGAACGTGTAGAAGCCGAGCCCGAAGCCGACCTGCACCGCGATCAACGCCCAGAGCGTGTCGTACAGGCCGGTCAGCTCGCTGAACTTTGCCACCGGGATGAGCAGGATCTGCGGTGGGAGCAGGTTCCCGGCGAGCATCAGCAGCAGGATCGTGCGCCGCCCGGGGATCCGGAAGCGACTCAGCGCGAACGCGGCCATCGCGGCCAACCCCAGACTCAGCGCCACCGACGGAACGGTGACCAGCATGCTGTTGATCAGCGCCCGCAGCTCGCCGCCGTCGGTCCACGCCTGCCGGTAGGTGTCCAGTGTGAACGACCGGGGCAGGCTGCCCACGCCGTGCGCGGCGATGTCGTCGAACGACCGGGTGGACATCACCACCACCCAGAGCACCGGGCCCAGCCAGAGCAGCGAGAGCAGGATCATGCCGGTGTGGAAGGCCCCGGTACGGAGCTTGTTCATGACGCTTCCTCCCGGAACGCGCGGACCAGGTAGCCGAGGATGACGGCCAGCGCGAGCACGAAGATCACGACAGCGATCGCCGAGGCGTAGCCAAGCCGCAGGCTCTGGAACGCTGTCGAGTACATGTAGGTGCTGAGCAGCTCCGACGAGTGGTACGGCCCGCCCCTGGTCAGCGACCAGACGATGTCGAACGAGCGCAGCGAGTCGATCACGATGACCGACAGCACCACGGCGTTGACCCCCTTGAGCTGGGGAATCGTGACGTGCCGTAGCCGCTGCCAGGCGTTCGCGCCGTCCATCCGGGCCGCCTCGTGCAGCGCCGGGTCGATCGCCTTCAACCCGGCCAGGAACAGCACCATCACGTACCCGATCTGCCGCCACAGCGCGGGCAGGATCACGGCGTACAGGGCGGTCTGCGGGTCGGCGAGCCAGGGCCGGATCAGCTGCTCCAGGCCGACCGCCCGCAGGAGCGTGTCGGCGATCCCGTCGGGTTGGTAGAAGACCCGCCAGACCAGCGCGGTCACCACCAGCGAGAACACCACAGGGGTGAACAACGCGGCCCGGTAGAAGCCGACCCAGCGCCGCTCCTTCTGCAGGACGAGCGCCATCCCGAAGCCGCCCAGCACGGAGAGGCCGCCGAAGAGCACCAGCCAGATCACCGTGTTGACCAGCGCACCCCGGAAGGTGGCGTCGCCGGCCAGCTCGACGTAGTTGTCGGTGCCGACGAACGTCGGCGGCGTCATCCCGTCCCAGCGGGTGAGGGAGAACCAGAAGCCCTGGATCGCCGGCCAGAAGACCCAGACGCTCTCGACCGCGAACGGCACGAGGACGAACGCCACCAGCAGCGGCGACAGTCGAGCCGACCGTCGCCGCCGCCGGGTGGGGGTGACCGAAGTCGTGGAGATCGTTGCCGTCACGTCAGCCCTTGAAGACCTTCTCGGCGCCGGCCTGCCACTCCCGCAGGATCGCGTCGATCTGGTCCGGCTTGTCGATGAACTTGGTCAGCGCGGTGTCCGCGGTCGGCTGGAGTGCGTCGCTGGAGTCGCGGTTGAAGAACTGGGTCAGCTCCTTGGCCTCGCCGAGCATCGCCTTGCCCTTGACCACCAGCGGCGAGTCCGACGCCTTGGCCTTGGGGTTGGCCGGCAGCACGATGCCGGAGCTGGCCTTGACGTACGCCTCCTGGGCCTCGATCCCGGCCAGGTAGCTGAGCAGGGCCCTGGTGCCGGTCGGGTTGGCGGTCTTCGCGCTGGCGAAGAAGCCGTCGGTCGGGGCCTCCTCGGCCAGCGGCACCGCCGGGTCGATGATCGGGAACCGGAAGAAGTCCAGGTCGCCGAGCGCGTCCTTGGGTGCCGCGTCGGCGAAGAACGTGCCGATCAGGAACATGCCGGTCTTGCCGGCCAGCAGCGCGGTGGTCGCCTCCTGGAACGGGTACGCCTTGCCCTTGGGGTCGAAGTAGGGCAGGGCCTCGCGCCAGCGGGTGAAGACCGCCTTGACCTTCGGGTCGTCGAAGCGCTGCTTGCCGGCGAGCAGTTCGCGGTGAAACGGCGCGCCGTTGATCCGGATGTTCAGGTAGTCGAACCAGGCCGAGGCCACCCACGGGGTGTCGCCGAGGCCGATGCCGATCGGCGGGATGCCCTTGCTCTTCAGCGTCTCGCACAGCGCCAGGAACTCGGTCCAGGTCTTCGGCTCCTGCACGCCCCACTTGGCGAAGTTGGACTTGCGGTAGAAGAAGCCCCACCAGTAGTTGTTCATCGGCACGAAGATCTGCTTGCCGCTGGCGTCGGTGGAGAGGGTGCGCAACGACTCGGGGTAGTCGCCCAGCGACTTCCACACCTCGGAGACGTCCAGCAGCAGGTTCTTGCTGGCGTAGTCGTTGGCGACCGAGCCCGCGTACCAGGTGTAGAGGTCCGGCGGGTTGGCCGAGGTCAGGTAGGTCGGCAGTTGGGTCCGGAAGGTCTCCGAGGCGATCGTGTTGAGACTCGCCGTGCCCTTGCCCTGCGCGTTGAAGGTCTCGATCAGCTTCTCCATCGCCGCCTTGGCCTGCGGCGAGGAGAGGTTGGACTGGATGGTGACAGCGCCCGAGCCGTTGCTCGTGGTCGGCCCGCTGGCGGAGCTGGCGCACGCGCTGAGGAACGAGCTGGCGCCGAGCGCGCCCAGGCCGGCGAGCCCGAGGTGGCCAAGGAATCGCCGGCGACCGGGGTCGAAGTCGCTCACGGAGGTATCCCTTCCTTTACGACACTCAGCGTCACCACGTGATGTGTCGTCCATGTGAATGCTGTGACCAGAAGGTTGCATCGGCCGTCGCCGGCTGTCAAGATATCTTCGTAATTAATGATTAGACGAGATCAAGGCGAGGGTCACGTGGATCAGCCTATGCGTCGGCTTGAGGGCAAGAACGCGCTGGTCACCGGTGCGATGGGTGGGATCGGCACGGCCATCGCCCGGCGACTCGCCGCCGAGGGGGCAGCGGTCGCGCTGCTCGACGTCGCCGACCCGGCCCCACTCGCCGAGGAACTGACCGCGCGCGGCGACCGCGCACTGTCCGTAGTGGGCGATGTCAGCGACGAGGCCGACTGGACGACCGCCGTGAGCGCAGTACGCGACCGCCTCGGCCCGGTCGACATCCTGGTCAACACCGCGTACGCAGTGCGGGTCGCCCCGGCGCACGAGACCAGCCGGCAGTCCTGGGACCACCAGCTCGGCGTCAGCCTCACCGGCTCGTTCCTCGGCGTCCGCGCCTGCCTGGACGATCTGCGGGCACGCTCCGGCGCGGTGGTGCTGATCTCCTCGGTGCACGCGCTGGTCGGGCTGCCCGGCCGGCCCGCGTACGCAGCGGCCAAGGGCGGCCTGGTCGCGCTCGGCCGCCAGCTCGCCGTCGAGTACGGCCCGCAGGTCCGGGTCAACACCGTGCTGCCCGGGCCGATCCTCACCGCCGCCTGGGCGGACGTGTCCGAAGAGGACCGCCAGCGCAGCATCGCGGAGACCGTCGCGAAGCGCTTCGGCACACCGGACGAGGTGGCCGCCACTGTCGCCTTCCTCGCCTCGCCGGACGCCGCCTACATCACCGGCGCGAGCCTCGTGGTGGACGGTGGCTGGACAGCGGTGAAAGCCTCGGCCTGAGAGATCGATACCGACCAGCGAAAAGGCCAGGAGCATTGGCACAGTACGCACGCCGCGGCGTCCACGGGCAGACCGTCGAAGCGATCGCCCGTCGCATCCTCACCGGCGAGATCGCCGCCGGCGCGACGCTGAACATCGTCGCGTTGCAGGAGGAGTTCGACGTCAGCCTCACCGCGCTCCGCGAGGCGCTGAAGGTCCTCTCGGCCAAGGGCATCGTCGACGCCCGACAGAAGCGCGGCACCTTCGTCCGACCCCGTGCGGACTGGAACCTGCTCGACGGTGACGTGATCCGCTGGCAGTTCGCCGAGGGCACCGACCAGCGGTTGCTCGACCAACTGCACGAGGTGCGCGCCATCATCGAGCCGGCCGCCGCACGGCTGGCCGCCACCCGTGCCACCGAGGACGACCTGACCGCCCTCGACCGGGCGCTGGCCGAGATGGCCCAGGCCAACGGTGATCCCGCAGCCGCCATCGCCGCCGACCTCGCCTTCCACCGCGCGCTGCTCACCGCCACCCACAACGAGCTGCTGGAACGGATGGAGGTGGTGATGGAGACCGGGCTCGCCGAACGGGACCGGCTGGTGCACGGCGGCACCGCGCACGACGACCCGGTGCCCAGCCACCGTGCGGTGGTCGACGCGCTGCGCGACCGGGACGAGACGGCGGCCGAGACCGCTATGCGTCAGTTGCTGGACAAGGCCGTCCGCGACGTCGAGAAGGCACGGGGACGAAGGGGCAGTCAGTGAAGATCGAGCGGATCGAGACCTTCCTGGTCGCGCCACGGTGGTTGTTCTGCCGGGTGGAGACCGACGACGGGCTGGTCGGGTGGGGTGAGCCCGTGGTCGAGGGCCGCGCCGAGGTGGTGCGCAGCGCGGTCGAGGTGCTCTCCGAACATCTGATCGGTGCGGACCCGCTACGGATCGAGCAGCACTGGCAGGTCCTCACCAAGGGCGGCTTCTACCGGGGCGGCCCGATCCTCTCCAGCGCGGTCGCCGGCCTCGACCAGGCGCTCTGGGACATCGCCGGGCAGGCGTACGGCGCGCCCGTGCACGCGCTGCTCGGCGGGCACGTGCGCGACCGGGTACGGATCTACTCGTGGATCGGCGGGGACGAACCCGGCGAGGTGGCCGACGCCGCCGCCGCCCAGGTCGCCGCTGGCCTCACCGGGGTCAAGATGAACGCCTGCGGGCGGCTCTCGCCGATCCCCACCTCGGCCGAGGTGGACGCTGTCGTCGGCCGGGTGGCCGCCGCCCGCGAGGTGCTCGGCCCCGACCGGGACATCGCCGTGGACTTCCACGGTCGCGCCGGAATGGCCGCCGTCCGCCGGATCCTGCCCGAGCTGGCCGCCCTGCGTCCGTTCTTCGTGGAGGAGCCGGTCCTGCCCGATCAGGCTCACCACCTGCGCGACATCGTCGCCAGCACGCCGATCCCGGTGGCCACCGGCGAGCGGCTCTACGGCCGCAACGAGTTCCTCGGCCCGTTGCAGGCCGGGGTCGCCGTGGTCCAACCGGACCTGTCGCACGCCGGCGGGATCTCCGAGGTCCGCCGGATCGCCGCGCTGGCCGAGACGTACGGCGCGCTGCTCGCCCCGCACTGCCCGCTCGGCCCGATCTCCCTGGCGGCCAGCCTCCAAGTGGCCTTCGCGACGCCGAACTTCCTGATCCAGGAGCAGAGCATCGGCATCCACTACAACGCCGGCTCGGAGTTGCTGGACTACCTGGTCGACCCGGAGCCGTTCCGGTTCGTGGACGGGCACATCGCCCGCCTCGACCGGCCCGGCCTGGGCATCACCATCGACGAGGCGGCAGTCCGCAAGGCCGCCCAGACGCCGCACGCCTGGCGCAACCCGGTCTGGCAGCACGCCGACGGGTCCTTCGCCGAGTGGTGACCGGCGCGCGGCCGGTGGCCCTGCGGGTGGCGTACGACGCGGCGCACGGCGGTCGGTGGACGAGTCTGCGCGGCGGCGGCCGGGAGTGGCTGTGGCGCGGCCCGGTACCCGGCCGGCACGAGGTACGCCCCGACGATGCGTTCATCGATGCCGGTGGGCTGGAGGAGTGCCTGCCCACAGTGCGCGGCGAGCCCGACCACGGCGAGGTGTGGTCACGGCCGTGGCGCAGCGCCGGGCCCGGCACCGTGGTCATCGAGCGGCCGACGTTCACCCTCACCCGCCGAATCACCGGCGCTGGCGGCGTGGTGATGGCCGACTACCGGCTGGCCGCCGACCCCGGGCACCGGTTCGTCTGGGCCGCGCACGCCCTGCTCGACCTCTCCCCCGCCGCCCACCTCGACGCGCCCGCCGGCACCCCGACCCGGCTGCACCCGGAAGCCGCCGCGCTCCTGCCGCCGGGCGGCTGGCCCACCGGCGACCCGTGGTTGACCGGGCCGTGGCCGGCCCCGGCCGGGCTGACCCTTGACACGTTCGGCCCGGACGACGGGACCGCGCTCGGCGCGGTGCTGCTCGACTGCGCCCGGGTGCAGGTGATCGACGGAGTCGACCGGCTGACTCTTGAGCTGGAGTGCGCCGGCCAGCCCCGCAGCACCGCGCTCTGGCGCAACCTGGGTGGCTGGCCGGCGAACGGCCCCTACCGCAGCGTCGGCATCGAACCGATGCTCGGCGCGGCCTTCGACCTGGTCGACGCCGGTCCCACCGACGCGGCGGTCGTCCCGGCCACCGGCGAGGTCACCTGGCGACTCACCATCTCCGCCCACCGCAACCACTGAGGACACCGTGATGAACCTGCTCGACGAGCTGCGTACCCACCGGCTGTTGGCGATCGTGCGCGGCCCGGACCCGGCCGCCGCGCTGACCGCCGTGCTCACCCTGGCCGAGAGCGGCGTCGTCCTGGTCGAGGTCTCGATGACCAGCGCCGACGCGCTCGGCATCATCCGCCGCGCCCGGACCGCTCTCGGGCCCGACTTCGCCCTGGGCGCCGGCACCGTGCTCAGCGCCGAGGACGCCCGCGCCGCAGCCGACGCCGGCGCGGGTTTCCTGGTCACCCCGGCGATCGCACCGAGCCTCGCCGAAGGCGGCCGGCTCGGGCTGCCGGTGCTCGCCGGCGCCCTCACCCCCACCGAGGTGGTCCAGGCCACCAACGGCGGGGCCACCGCGATCAAGCTCTTCCCGGCCTCGCTCGGCGGGCCCGACTACCTCGGCGCGCTGCGCGACCCGTTCCCCGGTACCGCGTTCGTGCCGGTCGGTGGTGTCGACGCGGACGGCGCTCGGCGCTACCTCGACCGGGGCGCTACAGCCGTCGGCGTCGGTTCCCCGCTGCTCGGCGACGCCGTCCGAGGCGGCGACGCGACCGCGCTGCGCGAGCGCGCCGCCGCCTTCCTCGCGGCGGTCCGGCCATGACCGACCTGCTCACGCTCGGCGAGACGATGGCGGCGTTCCGCACCACCGGCCCACTGCGACTCGGCGGCACCGCCGGCATCTCCGTCGCGGGGTCCGAGTCGAACGTGGCGATCGGCGTGGCCCGGCTCGGCCACCGGGCGGCCTGGGTCGGTGTCACCGGTGCCGACGAGCCCGGCGAGCTGGTCCGCCGTACGCTGCGCGCCGAGGGTGTCGACCTGACCTGGTCCCGGGTCGACACGACCGCCCCTACCGGACTGATCCTCTTCGAGAACCGTGTCGCCGACATCTTCCGGGTCACCTACCACCGGGCCGGGTCGGCCGGGTCGCGGCTGGGCCCGGCCGACGTGACCCGGGCCTTCGACGCGCCCGGGCCGCCGCCCCGGCTGCTGCACGTCACCGGCATCACCTGCGCGCTCGGCGTCGAGCCGTACCAGGCGGTGGTGGAGGCCGTGCGGTGCGCCCGCGCCGCCGGCAGCACGATCTGCCTGGATGTCAACCACCGCAACCGGCTGTGGTCGGTGGCCGACGCCGCCGCCGCGCTGCGCCCGCTGCTGCCCTCGATCGACCTGGTGATCGCCTCCGACGACGAGTTGGCGGTGCTCACCGATGCGACCGACCCGGCCTCGGCGCTGCTCTCGGCCGGCGTCACCGAGGTCGTGGTCAAGCACGGTGCCGATGGAGCGACAAGCCACAGCGCGGTCGGCACACTGCACCGTCCAGCCCGGACGGTGCCGGTGGTGGACACCGTCGGCGCGGGCGACGCCTTCGTCGCCGGGTTGCTCTCCGGCTGGCTCGACGGCGTCGACGCGTCGGCCCGACTGGACCGGGCCGTCACCACCGGCGCGTTCGCGGTCGCCACCAGGGGCGACTGGGAGGGCCTGCCCGACCGGGCGGAGCTGGCCCTGCTGGACCACGAGCCGGGCGGTACGGTCCGCTGACCGGGTGGTGGGCGGTCACCGCTGATCGGCAGGACCGCCCGCCGCCGCCCCGTAGATCGTTTGGAGGAGCGAGATGGAGCTGACCGAGCCGACCGTCTGGAGCACCGACCGGTTGGAGTTGGGCGAAGGGCTGCGCTGGGTCGACGACCGCCTGATCCTCGTCGATCTGCTGGCCGGACGACTGCTGGAAACCGACGGCGACGCCCCCGCCGCGCTACGGGAGGTGCGCCGTCTCGACGTTCCGCTCGGCGCGGTAGCCCCGGTGGCCGGCCGGCCCGGTGACTGGCTGGCCGCCGCCGGAACCGGTCTCACAGTGCTGCCCGCCACCGGTGACCCCCGACCGGTCGCCGACCTGGTCGCTGACGCACCCGTTCCCACCCGGATGAACGACGCGGTCGCCGACCCGCACGGCCACTTCTGGGCCGGCAGCATGACGTACGCGATGACGCCCGGCGGCGGCACGCTGTTCCGGCTCACCCCCGGCACGGCACCGGTGCCCGCGGTCACAGGACTGACCATCCCGAACGGACCGGCGTTCGACGCCACGGGCACCACCATGTACCTCGCCGACACGCCGCGCGGCGAGATCGACCGGTTCACCGTCGACCCCGCGACGGGGGCCCTGAACGGGCGGGAGCCGTTCCTCCGGTTGCCCTCCGCGGATGGCGGCCCGGACGGCATGACCGTCGACGCCGCCGGTCACCTCTGGATCGCGCTGTGGGGCGGTTCGGCGGTCCGCCGCTACCGGCCGGACGGGACCCTGGAGCAGGAGATCCGGCTGCCGGCGAAACAGCCGGCCGGGATCTGCCTGGGCGGCCCCGACCTGCGGCGACTCTTCATCGGCACCGCCCGGGTGGGGCTGGACACGCCCGGCCCGGAAGACGGAGCGCTACTCGCGGTGGACGTCCCCGTTCCCGGCCTGCCCGCCGCCAGGGCCGCCGCGCCGGTGGCCTGACCGAACCCGGACCGGCCCGCCCTCCGGCTCCGCTGTCCCTTCCGGCTCCGCTGACTGGCGACGCATACCGGACGTCCGGGCGGGAATAGCAGCGGTGGAGCGGGACATCCGGCGGGTCGGAAGGGGCGGGCGATGAGCACCGTGGGGCGGACGTCATGAACGGGCCGGTCGGCGACGAGCCGATGGGCGAGCTGGAGTTGGTGCACACCTTCACCGGCCCGATGCCGACCGGGGTGAGCGTCTCGCACTCCGGCCGGATCTTCGTCAACTTCCCGAAATGGGGCGACGAGGTGCCGGCCACGGTCGTCGAGCTGCGCGACGATCAGGAGGTGCCCTACCCCGACCAGGCCTGGAACGACCCGTCCGGCGACAACGACGCGGGTGCGTTCGTTTCGGTGCAGAGCATCGTGGTGGACCCGGCCGACCGGCTCTGGGTGCTGGACACCGGCAGCCCGATGTTCCAGCCCACCAAGCCGGGCGGCCCCAAGCTGGTCCGGATCGACCTGGACACGGACACGGTCGCCCAAGTGATCACCTTCCCGGCGGACGTGGCGCTGCCGACGACCTACCTCAACGACGTCCGCTTCGACCTGCGGCGGGGCGAGGCGGGGGTCGCGTACATCACCGACTCGGCGGACTCCGGGCCGAACGGGATCATCGTGGTGGACCTGGCCAGCGGGGCCTCCTGGCGGCGGTTGCACGACCACCCGTCCACAAAGGCGGAACCGCTGACGTCGTTCCGGCCGGTGGTGGAGGGCCGACCGTTCCTCGAACGGCCGGCCGACGGCCCGCCGAAGCCGGTGAGCATGGGCTCCGACGGCATCGCCATCTCCGCCGACGGCGAACGGCTCTACTACTGCCCGCTGGCGTCCCGACGCCTGCACAGCGTGTCCACCGAGGCGCTGGCCGACCCGGGCGTCACCCAGGAGGCGGTCGCCGCCACAGTGGTCGACGAGGGCGACCGGGGCACCGCCTCGGACGGGTTGGAGAGCGACGACGCGGGGCGGCTCTACCTCACCTCGTACGAGCACAACGGGGTGCTCCGTCGACTGCCCGACGGCGAGTACGAGACCCTGGTGCACGACCCACGGCTGCTCTGGCCGGACACCATGTCGGTGGCCACCGACGGCTACCTCTACGTCACCGCCAACCAACTGCACCGGCAGCCGCAGTACCAGCGGGGCAAGGACCTGCGGCGCAAGCCGTACGCGTTGTTCCGCACCCGCATCGACGCCGGCCCGGTGCTGCTGCGCCGCTGATCGGGCCGGCGCGCCCGTCAGCTGGCGGGCACTGTGCGGTCCAGGAGGTCGAACAGGGCGGCCCAGTGACGCTCGGTGGCCTGCTCGTCGTACGCCGGGGTGTCGGCCATGGTGTAGCCGTGGTGCGCGCCCTCGTACACCTCGGAGCGGTAGCGCACACCGGCGGCGTCGAGCGCCTTCTCCAGCGTGGCGATCTGCTCGGGCGTCATCGACTGGTCTGCGTCGGCGTGCCCGAGGTACAGCTCGCCGGTGATCGAGGCGACGCCCAGGTGTGGGCTGTCCGGCGCCTCGGTGACGATCCGCCCGCCGTGAAAGCTCGCCACCGCGGCGATGCGGTCCGGGTGTGCCTCGATGGCCCGCAGCGCGTTCGTGCCGCCCATGCAGTAACCGGTGATGGCGACCGCTCCCGGTCGGACGTCGTCGCGGGCGGCCAGGAAATCGAGGAACGCGGCGGTGTCCCGGCTGATCACCTCGGGGGTCAACGCGCCGACCAACGGCATGATCTTCTGGAACAGCGCGCCGCGCTGATCCGCGTCGCCCAGCCGGGACAGGTCGAACAGCGGCGCCCGGCCGGCCCGGTAGAACAGGTGGGGTGTCAGCACCAGGTAGCCCCGGGCGGCGATCCGCTCGGCCATCTCGACCAGGCGTGGACGCGGGCCGAAGGCGTCCATGAAGAGCAGCACCGCGGGGAACGGGCCGTCTCCGTCGGGCCGGCTCAGGGATGCGTCCGCGACTCCGTCACCGGTCGGGATGTCCACCGTCGTCGTCTGCACTGTGCCTCCTCGTACGCCGATCTTGGTCCGCCTGGAACGCTACTCCCCGTGTCGGCCCGGCCGGCAGCTTCCCCGAGCCAGGGACCGGTGATCCCTGGACAAGGCCACCCTGGGTACCGGCCGGCGACCGATCCAGGCTTGTCCACGACCGATGAAGGACACCGTCGACCTGGGGGATGTCGTGCTCGACCTGACCGTTCCGGACCTGACTGGAAAACTCGCCGTCGTGACCGGCGGCAGCGACGGGCTGGGCCTCGGCCTGGCCACCCGGCTGGCGCAGGCCGGCGCCGAGGTGGTGCTGCCGGTCCGCAACCCTGCCAAGGGCGCCGCCGCGCTGGACGCCGTACGGGCCGCCGCACCGGGCGCCGTCGTGTCGACCCGGCAGCTGGACCTCGCCTCGCTGGACTCGGTGGCCGCGTTGGCCGACACGCTGCTGGGCGAGGGCCGGCCGATCCACCTCATGATCAATAACGCGGGCGTGATGACACCCCCCACCCGGCACGTCACAGCGGAGGGCTTCGAGCTGCAACTCGGCACCAACCACCTGGGCCACTTCGCGCTGACCGGACGGCTTCTGCCGCTGCTCCGCGCCGGGCGGGCGCGGGTCACCACCATGTCGAGCAGTGCCGCCCGCTCCGGCCGGCTGGACTGGGACGACCTGCAGAGCGACAGCAGGTACGCGTCGATCCGCGCCTACAACGCCTCCAAGCTCGCCACCCTGCTGTTCGGGCTGGAACTGGACCGGCGCAGTCGAGCCGGCGGCTGGGGAATCGTCAGCAACGTCGCCCACCCGGGCACCACGATGACGAACCTGTACGCGTCCGGTCCCAACCTTGGCCGCAGCCGGCCCTCGCTGCACCACACGGTGATGAGTCGGCTGGCCCGTTGGGGCTTCCTGGTGCACTCGGTGGAGGCCGGGCTGCGTCCCGCCCTGTACGCGGCCACCAGCCCGCAGGCGCAGGGCGGCCGGTTCTACGGCCCGGACGGGCTGGGTCAGTTCACCGGGGCGCCGACCGAGTTGACCGTCTACCGTTCCGCCCGGAGCGTCGACGACGCCGCCCGCCTCTGGGCCGTCTCGGAACGGTTGGTGGGCGTCGGGTTCTCCGGCAACTGACCGGAGAGCGCACCGCGTGAACGCGGCGTCAAGATCTGGCGATGGCCCGTCGAAACGGCGTATCGACTGGCGCACCGCCGTCGCCCGGTGGTGACGATGGGTCCATGAGTCCTTGGCGGATGACACGCTGGGAACAGCCGCAACCGCAACCGCGGCACGAACGGGAAGGACCAACCCGACAATGGACGAGGCCCCGATAATCTTCGCCGTTCCGGTGCGCGACCTGCCGGGACGGCTGGTGCGGACGGTGCGGACCGGCCGCTCCCCACAGGGGCGACGGGTGGGCATCGCCTTCACCCGCCCCGAGCTGCTGGTCGCCGCCATGGGCGCGGAGCAGCCCTGGGAGGAGCTGTGCGAGTCGGCACTGCGGGGCATGCTGCGCCCGCTCGGGATCGAGGTGATCCAGGTCGACCCGCTGCTGGTGGCACCGCCGCTCGATCCGAGGACCGCCGCCCGTCCGGAGACCGCCGCCCGTCCGGAGACCGCTGCCGTTTCGAGCGGTCAGGCCCGGACGAAGCGCACCGCGTCGGCGATCACGTGGCCGTCGGTGTCCTCGGTGCGGATCAACACGCTCCCCTCCGTGCCCGCCGTGAACGGGTAGGTGCCCAGCGGTACCCACTGACCCCCGGACTGCCGCTGGTCGACGGTCCGGGTGACCAACCCTCCGGAATACGCGATGTCCACCGGCACATTGCTCGCCCGGTTGGGGTCAGCGGTCCAGCGCAACTGCACCGTCCACGACCCGGAGACCGGTAGCGTCGGGCGGAACCGCAGCCGGTTGACGCCCTTGGCGGTGTTGCCGTCGTGCTCGTAGTCCCCGCCGTAGTAACCACCGATGCTGGTGCTGCGCAGCCACGTTCCGGCCCGGGTGATCCCGCTGGTCGACGCGTTGTCCAGGATCACCTCGCTGGTGGAGCCCCACTCCAGCACCGCGCCGTCCTGGCGAAGCCGGGTCTGGAGGGCCGGCACGGAGACGGCCTGCACGGCGAGGTTCCCGGCGAGCGCCAGGGACGCCGCGGTGGCCGCGGCCTGCCCGAGGATCATGAATACGGGTTCCATCCGGATCGAGCCGTAGGCGATGTGACTCGCCGAGAGGCAGACCGGCACCAGCAGGTTGGCGCACTGCGCCTCGTGCGGCACGATCGCGCGGTAGCTCACCGGGTACGGCGCCGGCACACCGATCTGCACATCGCCCTCGTTGCGCACCTTGCCGTCGACGACCACCCGCTGACAGTTGTGCGAGTCCATCGTGTAGCTGGCCAGGCCCACCGAGTCGGTGGCGCGTACCCGACCCCGACAGTCGGCCTCGGTCATCACGTACCCGGAGATCATCCGGCGGGCCTCGCGGATGTAGAGCAGCGGCGGCCAGCCGCCCGTGCCGGTGAACTCGTCCACCGGCAGCCCCCACCGGGCCGTCGAGTCGCGAACCGACGCCGGCAGTCGGCTGTCACTGGCCAGGAACCACATCAACCCCTGCTGGTACGTGCGGTGCTCGGCGATGATGCTCTCGCGCGTCGCCCAGCTCGCCGTCGGGTACGCGTAGTTGAAGCCGATGTTGTCGGTCGACACGGCACCGTTGTTGTTGGAGTCGGTCTTCCCGCCACCGACCGAGTGGGTGGTGAAGTACGGTCCCGCGTAGCCGGCCTGGATGTGCCGCAGCAGCAGCTCGTACCGGATGGGGTCGTAGCCGGACGGCTTGCCGAACGGGATCCGGTTGGCGGCCTGGGTCAGGCACATCCGGAAGCAGTACGCCTGGATCCTGTCGTCGCCGCTGCCCTGCGGGGCGAGCGGGGTGGCGGAGATGCCCGGCAGCAGTCCGCTGGTGGGCGAGCCGGCCGTCACGTACGGGTCGACGGGGTAGGCGAACTGGTGGGTGTTGCGCGACTGCACCCCGTTGATCGTCTCGCCGTAGGTGTCGTTGGACTCCCGCCCGACGGTGAACCCGACGCCGGCCATGGCCAGCAGATCGCCCTCGTAGGTGGCGTCGACGAAGACCCCGCCCCGGTAGATCGACCCGTCCTCGGTGCGCAGCTCGGTGATCCGGTTCCCGGTTCGGCCCAGGCCGGCCAGCCGGGCGTCGACGACCACCGGCACGCCCGCCTCGGCCAGCATCTCGGCGAAGACGGCGGTGGCGACGTGCGGTTCGAAGGTCATCCGCAGTGGCGACGTCGACGTGAGGGTTCCGCCGTGGTACTTCACGTACACCCGGCGGTAGAACTCGGCGGCGAGCCCGCCGATGGACGCCTGGACGCCGGTGTCGGTGGCGCCCAGCCCGGCGGTGCTCAACCCGCCGACGTGACCGGTGGGCTCCACCACCACTGCCGTACGGCCGAGCCGGCGCATGGTGATCGCGGCGGCCAACCCGCCGGAGGTGGCGCCGTAGACGACAAGGTCGGCGGTGGTGACGGCGGCTCGGGCGGGGGCGGCCCGGAACGGGTCGGTGAGACCGGCCAGGACGAGGCCGGCACCGCCGGCGACCAGCAGCCGACGACGGGACAGGGGCAGAGGCACGGACACGGCGGGCTCCCGAGGGGTAACCGGTGGAGGGGACGGTTACAGAAGCACGCCGCTGCCGCTGCGAGCGAAATTCTTCAATCTCTTCGCGCGGGTGTCAACGGTTCACGGCCGGTAGCGGTAACCCATTCCCGGCTCGGTGATGAGGTGGCGGGGGCGGGCCGGGTCGTCCTCCAGCTTGCGCCGTAGCTGGGCCAGGTACTGCCGCAGGTAGTTGGTCTCGTTCTGGTATTCCGGCCCCCACACGTCCTGGAGGAGCTGACGTTGGCTGACCAGCTTGCCGGGGTGACGCAGCAGCTTCTCCAGCACGCTCCACTGGATGGGGGTCAGCTTGACCTCGGTGCCGTCGTCGCGCCGCACGCTGTGGTCGGCCAGGTCGACGGTGTGCTGGCCGATCCGCAGGGCCGGCACCGCCTCGCTGGGCGCGCCGAGACGGCGGGTCACCGCGCGGATGCGGGCCAGCAGTTCCTCGACGCCGAACGGCTTGGTGACGTAGTCGTCCGCGCCCGCGTCCAGCGCGGCGACCTTGTCCTCGCTGCCGGCCCGACCGGAGAGCACGATGATCGGCACTGTGGTCCACCCGCGCAGGCCCCGGATCACCTCCACGCCGTCGATGTCGGGCAGGCCGAGGTCCAGCACCACCAGGTCGGGCGGGTGGCTGGCGGCGGCCTTCAACGCGGCGGCCCCGGTGCCGGCAACGTCCACGTCGTACCGGCGGGCGCGCAGGTTGATGCGCAGGGCACGCAGGATCTGCGGTTCGTCGTCGACGACCAGGATGCGCGTCATTCCTGCGGCCCCTCCGAGCTGGTCGGCGCGGCGGGCAGCCGCAGCACCATGGTGAGCCCACCGCCGGGCGTGGTCTCCGGGGTGATGCTGCCACCCATCGCCTCGGCCAACCCCCGGGACAGGGCAAGACCGAGACCGACACCCGTCTGGTTGTCCCGGTCGCCGAGACGTTGGAACGGCAGGAAGACGTGCTCCCACTGGTCCTCCGGGATGCCCGGCCCCCGGTCGATCACCCGCAGCTCGACCTGGCCGGCGTGGGCGCTCGCGGTGATCGTGGGCGGCTGACCGGGCGGGCTGTACCGCAGCGCGTTGGCGACGATGTTGACAAGCACCCGTTCCAGCAGGCCCGGGTCGGCGGTGGCGGCCGGCAGGTCGGCCGGAATGTCAGTGCCGACCGTCGCGGCCACCGGGCCAAGTTCGTCAAGCGCCAGGGGTACGGCGTCCTCCAGGCCGATCGCGGTCGCCGAGATGCCCAGCACGCCCGCCTGAAGCCGGCTCATGTCCAGCAGGTTGCCGACCAGCCGGGCGAGCCGGTCCAGCGATTCCTCGGCGGTCTCCAGCAACTCCTCGCGGTCGGACTCGTCGAACTCGATGTCGTGGCTGCGCAGGCTGGTCACGGCCGCCTTCGCGGACGCCAGTGGGGTACGCAGATCGTGGCTGACCGCCGCGAGCAGCGCGGTGCGCATCCGGTCGGCGGCGGCGAGGGGCCGGGCGGTGGCGGCCTCCTCGGCGAGCCGTTCCTGGCGCAGCGCGACGGCGGCCTGGGCGGCGAACGCCTCGACGATGCGCCGGTCGGCCGCCTCCAACCGCCGGCCGCTGAGCACGACCGTGATCCGCTCGTCGACCGGCACCGCCGTCTCGCCGGCGTCGGGTGTGCACGCCGGCTGCTCGCCGACGCTCGCCACCACGCACCAGGCGTGCTCCTCGCGGGACCGCCCCGGTCGCCCGCTGGCCTCCTCGGCCAACTCGAGCACGCTCACCGCGCGGAGCCCGAAGGTCTCCCGGAGCTGATCGAGCAGGGCGGGCAGCGGACGTTCGCCGCGCAGCACACCACCGGCGACGGCGGCGAGGGTCTGCGCGTCGGCGGCGGCCCGCGCGGCCTCCCGGGTACGCCGGGCGGCCACGTCGACGATCCAGCTCACGGCCAGGGCCACCCCGACGAAGACGGCCAGGGCGAGCAGGTTGTCCGCCTCGGCGATGGTGAGCGTGCGGAAGGGCGGGGTGAAGAACCAGTTGAGCAGCAGCGAGCCGCCGAGCGCGGCGACCAGGGCCGGCCACACCCCGCCGACCAGCGCGACCCCGACCACCCCGGCGAGGAACAGCAGGATGTCGTTCGTCAACGTCAGGTCGGGCAGGGTCTTCAGCAGCACTGTGAGCAGCGGCATGCCCAGCACCGCCAGACCGAAGCCGAGCAGCCGGCGGCGTCGGGACAGCGCCGCCGGTACGGCCGCCGCCCTCCGGCCCTTGCCGGCCTGTTTGTGGGTGACCAGGTGCACGTCGATCGAGCCGGAGAGCGCTGTGGTGGTCACCCCGACACCCCGCGCGAAGACCTGCGCGAGGCGACCCCGCCGGCTGGCCCCCAGCACCAACTGGGTGGCGTTCACGCCCTGGGCGAAGTCCAGCAGCGCGGCCGGCACGTCGGTGCCGAGCACCTGGTGGTACGTGCCGCCCAGGCTCTCCACCAGCACCCGTTGCCGGGCCAACTGGGCCGGGTCAGCCCCGGCCAGGCCGTCGCTGCGGGCCACGTGCACGGCGAGCAGGTCGGCGCCCTTGCTGCGGGCCGCGACCCGGGCGGCGCGGCGGATCAGCGTCTCGCCCTCCGGGCCGCCGGTCAGCGCGACCACCACCCGTTCCCGGGCCTCCCAGGTGGCAGCGATGCCCTGCTGGCTGCGGTAGCGGTCGAGCTGCTCGTCGACCTTGTCGGCCAGCCAGAGCAGCGCCAGCTCGCGCAGCGCGGTGAGGTTGCCGACCCGGAAGTAGTTGCCCAACGCTGCGTCGATCTTGTCGGGTCGGTAGATGTTGCCGTGCGCCATCCGCCGGCGCAGCGCCTCCGGGGTCATGTCGACAAGCTCGACCTGCTCGGCGGCGCGGACGATCTCGTCCGGCACGGTCTCCCGCTGGGTGGTGCCGGTGATCTGCGCGACGACGTCGTTCACCGACTCCAGGTGCTGCACGTTGACGGTGGACAGCACGTCGATCCCCGCGTCGAGCAGCTCCTGGACGTCCTGCCAGCGCTTGTCGTGCCGGGAACCGGGCACGTTGCTGTGCGCCAGCTCGTCGACCACGGCGATCTGTGGTCGGCGGGCCAGCACCGCGTCCAGGTCCATCTCGGTGAACTCCGCGCCGCGGTAGTCGATGGTCCGGCGGGGCACCTGCTCCAGATCACCGAGCATCGCGGCGGTGTGTTGACGGCCGTGGGTCTCCACGAAACCGATCACCACGTCGGTGCCGCGCGTGGCCCGCCGCTGGGCCTCCTCCAACATGGCGTACGTCTTACCGACGCCGGGGGCGGCCCCCAGATAGATGCGCAGTTCTCCGCGTGGCACGGGGACCATCCTCCCTGGTCAGATTGGCGGGCGGGGCCGCGCCCGGTGGGCACGGCCCCGCCCCGCGCGCGTGCTCAGCGTGCGGCGAACTGCTTGTCGAGCGCGAGGTTGAGCTCCAGCACGTTCACGCCGGGCTCACCCATGAAGCCGAGCGCCCGCCCGTCGGTGTGCTCCTTGACCAGCTTGCGGACCGCCGCCGGGTCCGCGCCGCGCTCCCGCGCGACCCGGTTCACCTGCAACTCGGCGTACGCCGGGCTGATCTGCGGGTCGAGGCCGCTGGCGCTGGCGGTGACCGCGTCGGCCGGCACCGCCGGGTCGGCGGGCGCGTCGCCCCGGATCGGGGTGATCACCCCGCCGGCGGCCACGTAGTCCTCGCCAGGCTGGGCCGGCTCCACCGTCACGCCCTGGTACTCGCTGACGAACGGCGTGGCCGGGGCTGCCTGGTTGACGCTGACCACCCGGGTGATCGGGCCGGTCAGGCCGTCGGCGCGGAACACCGCGAGCACGGCGCCCATCCCGTCGTCGGTGCAGTACGGGCGCCGGCCGTCGACGCCGTTGAGTTCGCCGACCGACTTGCTGCGCCCACACACCTGGGTGAGCAGGCTCTCGCTGGATTCCTCCGGGTCCGTGGCGATGGTGTCGACAACGCTCTCCGGGCCCAGGTTGCTGGCCGAGGTGGCCCTCGGGTCGTAGCCGTCGCCGGCGGCGGAGGGGCGGGACTGGAAGTACCGGGCGATCGGGTTGCCGTCCGCGTCGGTGAAGGACTGGCCGATCAGCGCGCTGCCGACAACCGTCCCGCCCGAGGAGATCAGCGAACCGTCGGTCTTGTGGTTGAGGCCGGGTAGCTGACCGAGCGCTACCAGGGCCAGCGGGTAGACCAGGCCGAGCAGCACCGTGAAGACGAGTACGGCGCGCAGCGCGGCGAGGTGTTGGGCGATCCAGGTGGGTAGGCGCATCACGAAATCCCCGGGATGAACTGGATGAGCAGGTCGATGATTTTGATCCCGATGAACGGCACGATGATGCCGCCCAGTCCGTAGACCAGCAGGTTGCGGCTGAGCAGCTTCGACGCGGCGGCCGGCCGGTATCGCACGCCTCGCAGTGCGAGCGGGATCAGCGCGATGATCACCAGGGCGTTGAAGATGACAGCGGACAGGATCGCCGACTCCGGGCTGGCCAGCCGCATGATGTTCAGCGCGTCCAGGCTCGGGTAGAGGCCGGCGAACATGGCCGGGATGATCGCGAAGTACTTCGCGATGTCGTTCGAGATGCTGAACGTGGTCAGCGCGCCACGGGTGATCAGCAACTGCTTACCGATCTCCACGATCTCGATCAGCTTGGTCGGGTCGGAGTCGAGGTCGACCATGTTGCCGGCCTCCTTGGCGGCCGACGTGCCCGTGTTCATGGCCACCCCGACGTCGGCCTGGGCGAGCGCCGGCGCGTCGTTGGTGCCGTCACCGGTCATCGCGACCAGCCGACCGCCCTCCTGCTCCCGCTTGATCAGCGCGAGCTTGTCCTCCGGCGTCGCCTCGGCCAGGAAGTCGTCCACCCCGGCCTCGTCGGCGATCGCCTTCGCGGTACGCGGGTTGTCGCCGGTGATCATCACGGTGCGGATGCCCATCCGGCGCATCTCGTCGAACCGTTCGCGCATGCCGGACTTGACGACGTCCTTGAGGTGGATGACGCCCAGGGCGCGGGCGGGCGCACCGTCGACGTGCTCGGCGACGACCAGCGGGGTGCCGCCGGTGCCGCTGATCGCGTCCACGATCTCGCCGACCTGCTCGGTCGGGTGGCCGCCGTTCTCCCGTACCCACTTCATCACCGCTGCGGCGGCGCCCTTGCGGACCCGGCGGGCCGTGCCCACCGCGCCGGCGTCCACGCTGGCGTCCGGGGTGAGGTCGACGCCGCTCATCCGGGTCTGCGCGGTGAACGGTACGAAGGTGGCGTGCGGCATCACGCCGGGCTCGCGCTCGCGCAGCCCGAACTCGTTCTTCGCCAGGACGACCACCGAGCGCCCCTCCGGGGTCTCGTCGGCCAGGCTGGAGATCTGCGCGGCGTCGGCCAACGTCGCGGCGTCGACCCCCTCGACCGGGACGAACTCGGCGGCCTGCCGGTTGCCCAGCGTGATGGTGCCGGTCTTGTCCAGCAGCAGGGTGTTGACGTCGCCGGCGGCCTCGACGGCCCGGCCGCTCATGGCCAGGACGTTGCGCTGGACGAGGCGGTCCATGCCGGCGATGCCGATGGCGGAGAGCAGCGCCCCGATGGTGGTGGGGATCAGGCAGACCAGCAGCGAGACCAGCACCACCCCGGTGACACCGGAACCGGTGATCGCCCCGCTGTCCGGCGCGGCCGCCTGATACGCCTTGGAGAAGATGGCCAGCGGCTGGAGGGTGACCACGGCCAGCAGGAAGATGACAGTGAGCGCGGCGAGCAGGATGTTCAGCGCGATCTCGTTCGGCGTCTTCTGCCGGTTGGCCCCCTCGACCAGGGCGATCATCCGGTCGATGAAGCTCTCCCCGGGCTTCTGGGTGATCTTCACGATGATCTGGTCGGAGAGCACCTTGGTGCCACCGGTGACCGCGCTGCGGTCGCCGCCGGACTCCCGGATGACCGGGGCCGACTCGCCGGTGATGGCCGACTCGTCGACGCTGGCGATGCCCTCGACGATGTCACCGTCGCCGGGGATGATGCCGCCCGCTTCGACGAGCACCACGTCGCCCTGACGCAGGTCCGGCGCTGGCACCGCCTCGTCGCGGTAGGTGTTGGCCCGCGCGCCCGGCTTCCAGTCGATCAGCCGGGTGGCGATGGTGTCCTTCTTCGCCTGCCGCAGGGTCGCGGCCTGGGCCTTGCCCCGTCCCTCGGCGACCGCCTCGGCCAGGTTGGCGAAGACCACCGTCAGCCAGAGCCAGATGGTGATCGCCCAGGCGAACACAGACGGGTCGGCCACCGCCAGGACGGTGGTGAAGGCCGCACCGACCTCCACGATCAACATCACCGGGTTGCGCCACATCGTGGCGGGGTTCAGCTTGCGTACCGCGTCCGGCAGGGACCGGATCAACTGCTTGGGGTCGAGCAGCCCTCCACCGGTCCGGTTGCCCTGGGTGGCGGGCGTACCGGGGAGTTGCTCTGTTGGGGCGGACGTGACGGACATGTCCTCGTTCCTCATGATGGTCAGAGCCCCTCTGCCAGCGGACCGAGCGCGAGCGCGGGCAGGAAGGTCAGCGCGACGAGGACCACTGTGACGCCGACGACCATGCCGATGAACAGCGGTCGGTGGGTCGGCAGGGTGCCCTCGGACGCGGGGGTGGGTGCCTGGCGGGCCAGCGAGCCGGCCAACGCGAGCACGAAGATCAGCGGCAGGAACCTGCCCAGCAGCATGCACAACCCGAGCGCGGTGTCCCACCAGGTGGTGTTGACCGTGATGCCGCCGAACGCCGAGCCGTTGTTGTTGCTGGCCGAGGTGAACGCGTACAGCACCTCGGAGAGGCCGTGCGGGCCGACGTTGAGCGCCGTCGAGTTGTTGCCGGTGCCGAACGCCGCCGCCGTACCGACGAGCACCAGGATCGGCGTGATCAGGAAGTAGAGCGAGGCGAACTTGATCTCGCGGGACCCGATCTTCTTGCCCAGGTACTCGGGAGTGCGACCCACCATCAGCCCGGCCACGAAGACCGTGATCACCGCGAGGATGAGCAGGCCGTACAGCCCTGAACCGGTGCCGCCCGGCGCGACCTCGCCGAGCATCATGTTGACCATCGCCATCATGCCGCCGAGCGAGGTGAACGAGTCGTGGAACGAGTTCACCGCACCGGTCGAGGTGAGCGTGGTGGCGGCGGCGAAGGTGGCCGAGTTCGACACGTCGAACCGCACCTCCTTGCCCTCCATCGCCGCGCCGACCGCCTGCGGCACCGTGCCGTGGCCGGCCAGCTCGAAGATGTTGGTGATGGCGACGCTGAGGAACGCGAGGATGCCCATCACCGCGGCGATGGCGTAGCCCTGCCGGTTCTGCCCGACCATCCGGCCGAAGACCCGGGGCAGGCTGAACGGGACCAGGAAGATCAGGAAGATCTCCAGCCAGTTCGTCCAGGTGGTCGGGTTCTCGAACGGGTGCGCGCTGTTGACGTTGTAGAAGCCACCACCGTTGGTGCCCAGCTCCTTGATCACTTCCTGGCTCGCGACCGGGCCGCCGGTGATGGTCTGGGTGCCGCCGGTCAGCGTGCTCACGTCGGTGCCGGCGGACAGGTTCTGCACCGCCCCGCCGATCATCAACGCGATGGCGCCGAGCACCGCGATCGGCAGCAGGATCCGCAGCGTGATCCGGGTCAGGTCGACCCAGAAGTTGCCGAGCTGCCCGGTACGGCTGCGGGCGAAGCCGCGTACCAACGCGACAGCCACCGCGATGCCGACCGCCGCCGACACGAAGTTCTGCACGGCCAGACCGGCCATCTGCACCAGGTGGCCCATCGTCGACTCACCCGAGTACGACTGCCAGTTCGTGTTCGTCACGAACGACACGGCCGTGTTCCACGCGCCGTGCGGCACCACCGGGTCGAACCCGAGCGACAACCACAGGTGGTTCTGCACCCGCTGGAACAGGTACAGGAACAGGATCGAGACCGCGGAGAACGCCAGCACGCTGCGGGCGTACACGCCCCAGGTCTGCTCGGCTGCCGGATTGACCCCGACCAGTCGGAAGATGCCCCGCTCGACCCGGGACTGCTTCGTGCCGGAGACCGCCCGGAACATGTAGTCGCCGAACGGCTTGTATACGGCGACCAGGGCCGCCACCAGCGTCAACACGAAGATGACGCCCGCTGTTGTCATGGTCATCAGAAGCGCTCCGGAAACAACAGGGCGAACACCAGGAACGCGCCCAGCACGACCGCGAGCACCAGACCGACGGCGTTTACCGCGTTCACAGCTTCTCCACCGCCCGGACAACCAGGGCGAGCACTGCGAACAGCACCACCGTCAGGACCACGAACACCACGTCAGACACGCTGACTCCTCAGCCGGAAAGGTTCGTCGCGACCGCCTTCCGGTCGCGCCGGGCAATCAAAGCCCCACCACCCGCCGATCGGCAGGGGTCATAACGCGACCATGACGGGGGCGAACCTTTTCTTGACGTGGTTTTCACGCCCGCCCACTGAGCAGGTGAGATGCGGCACAGACCCTCGGCGGTCCGGGGGGTCGAGACCAGTTGTCCACCCCTTTGCTCTGCACCCGCGGAGGCACCAGCTACGGACAGTGAGTGTCGCCTCCGCGGGTGCAGAGCAAAGGACGCACGAGGCCGTGCGCGACCCCGATGGGGTGACGCACGGCGCGGCGCAGGGGCGGAAGGGCGAGGCCGAGACCGTGCGCGACCCCGATGGGGTGACGCACGGCGCGGCGCAGGGGCGGAGGGGCGAGGCCGGGGGTCAGGCCGGGCGGCGCGCCACCAGCACATCGCGCATGATCGACTGGTCCACCCGGTGCCGCAGCGCGCGGTAAGGCTCGTCGTCGACCACTGTCAGGCCGGCGTCGGCCAACGCCGCCGCCGCGTCGTCCCGACTGGCGACGTGGGTGTTCCAGGAGATTCCGAGCGCACCGCCAGGACGCAACAACCGGGCCCAGACCGGTGCGGCGTCCGCGAGCAACGCCAGCGGGTCGCGGGTCAACCCCTGCCCGGCGGTACGGCTGCCGTGCTGCACGCCGTACGGCGCGTCGGCGACGACCAGGTCCACGGTCTCCGGGCGGAAGAACTCCGCCGAGCGGGTGGTGTCGGCGTTGACCACGTCCAGCAGTTGCGTCTGGCCGGCCTTGTGCTCCTCACGGGTCGGCGCCACCTCGATCCGTACCCGCCGGCCGACCACCTTGCGCTCCCGCCGCACCGGCCCCGACTCCAGCACCCGGTGCTTGACGCGCTTCTGCTTCAGCCAGGTGGTGACGAACGCCCGGTACGCCTCGACGTCCTTCTGGTCGCGCTCGATCCCGGCGGCGTCGAAGCCGTACATCAGCGCCTGGTTGAGGGTGGTGCCCCGACCACAGAGCGGGTCGAGCACCCGGAACCGGCGGCTGGTCATCTCGGCGGCCCAGTCCGAGGCGAGCAGTGTGACGTTGAGCAGCAGCTTGGTGAACTGCTCGTTGGTCTTGCCCGGGTACTTCTGAATGGTGAGCAGATCGTCGTCGTAGCGGTCCAGACGGCTCCACTCGATCGGCCGCAACAGCTCACCGACGATCTCGAACAACGCGTACCCGGCGGAGAGGTTGCCCAGGACGGCCAGGTCACGCTCGGTCAGCCCGTCGCCGGTGAACGTGATGTAGGACGCCCCTCCGACGACCTCGGTGTCCAGCTCGCCGATCCGGCCGTCGAGCGCCGAGCGGCCGAAGATCTCCAGCTCGGCCCGGGTGAGGTCGACTGCGGCGCGGGCGTACACCCGGTTGGTGGCGGGCAGGATCAGCAGGCCGTAACGCGTCATGATCCGGCGAGTATTCCACAACAGGTCACCGTCGCCGGGAACCGGAGCGGCTGCCAGAGCGACTACCGGTACATGGGGTGTGAGCAGTGGCGGGAGGTCCTGTCCGCGCAGTTGGACGGGGAGGAGACCGCCGCCGAACTGGCGGCGGTGCAGGGGCACCTCGACGGGTGTGCCGATTGCCGGGCCTGGTTCACGGCTGCGGCCGCGGTGACCCGTCGGGTTCGTACCCGGTTGGTCGTTGAGGTGCCCGACCGGACGGAGGCGATCCTTGCCGCCGCCAGCGCGACCCCGGCCCGCCGGTCACGGTGGCGGCGTGGCCCGCTGGTCGCTGGCCTGCGAAAGGTGCCCGGACGGGGTCAGCTCGCCGCCGGGTTGCGCGCGGCGTTCGGACGTGGCCCGCTCGTCGCCGGCCTGCGGTCGGCGCTCGGGCTGCTCGGCGCGGTGCAACTGGTGCTCGGCCTGGCCCAGGTCGGCCGGGGCGCGACCGCCGACCACCTGCACCCCACCGGCCAGCACCTGTGGCACGAGTCGGCGGCGTGGAACGTGGCAGTGGGTGCGGGCTTCCTGTTCGTGGCGTTGCGCCGCAGCCCGCCCGCCGGGCTGCTGCCGATGCTCAGCGCGTTCGTCGGCACGTTGCTGCTGCTGTCGGTCAACGACCTGGCCACCGGTTCGGTGGGCGGGGAACGGCTGATCAGCCACGGCTTCCTGGTGGTCGGCTACCTGATCACCGTGCTGCTGTCCCGGCCCGGGCTGCGCCCCGGTGGCCCGGCACCGCAGCGGCAGCCGACACCGTCGCGCTGGCGGTTCGGTGCCGACGAGGTGGACCGGCCGCTGCGGGTGGTACGCCCCGAGTCCTATCCGGCGCAGGCCGCCGACCGGTACGCCGCCCCGGCGGCTCGTACCGGCCAGGCCGCACCGGCGGCGCATGCCGGCCAGCCCGCTCCGGCGGCTCGTACCGGCCAGGCCGGCGACCGACGGGCCGCCTGAGCGGCCGGTGCCCTTCGGCGGACGGCGGTCAGCGCTGAGCGGCCCCGGCGTTCAGCGCTTGACGGCCTCGGCGTTCAGCGCTCTGGTCGCGTCGGTTCTTCGTCGGCGAGGACCTGCGGGATGACCTGTTCGACGATGGTCAGCAGGGTCGTGGTGAGCAGCAGGTGCACCTGGGCGCGGGTCAGCGCGCCACGCTGGAGCCATTCGCGGGCGGTCGAGGTGGCCAGACCCCCGTACGCCCGGACCATCCCGCGCAACTCCTCGCGGTGCTCCGCCTCGCCGGCCAGCCCGACGGCGACCAGCATGCGGTCCGCGGCGACCTCCTCGGCCTCGGCGAGCACCCGCTCCACGTCGGCGTCGCCGCCCATCCCCCGAGCGGTGACCGCCGCCAGCCACGAGGTGCTGTGCCGGGAAACCACGTCGAGGAACCAGGTGACGCTCGCGTCGACCCGGGTCCGCAGATCACCCTTGGGCAGCCGCTCCAGAGCAACCTCGGGGATGGTCACCATGACCCGGACGACCTCCAGGTAGAGGTCCTTCTTCGCACCGAAGTAGTGGTTGACCAGGCCGCGAGCGACACCAGCCTCGCGGGCGACGTCGGTGGTCGACACGTCCACGTACGGGCGCTCACCGAACAGCCGGACCGCGCAGGCCAGGATCTGCCCACGCCGGGCGTCCGGCTCCAAACGGCGGCGGCGCGGAGCCGTCTCGACACTCATCTGCCCGACCCTATCGACAGCCCACCGGTCGGCCGCCGTTCCTCACCTTGATCACTTGATGCTCAGTAGTCGTCACGGCTGCCGCTGAGCTACTCAGCATCAAGTGATCACCGCAGGCCCCGGCGACGCCGGACCAGGTGCCGGCCCAGGTGGCGCAGATTGGACGCCTCGGAGTAGAGCGCCGCGTTGATCGCACCCAGGGCCACCCCGGGCGCTCGCTGCACCCGGTCGACGTCCTGAACCACCCGGCCGATCAACGTCAGCCGACACCGGAGATCGAACAACTCCCTCCGCGCACAGTGCAGCGCTGTCTCCAGGCCCCCGACCCGCTCCCGCAACCACGCCAACTCCGTCGCCTGATCCACCACGCTCACCCCTCTTTGACCACCCACGCCGCCCAATCGACGACGCAACGACACGCTCCAACCACCCTCAGCCACTTTCGGCTGAGTGTCAACCGTTCGGGGACCCCCATTTGGGGACCCCCGATCAGGGATGGGCGACCGTGCATAGGTTCCAGGTGTGGGAGACGACGGGCCGGGCGAGCTGATGGGGCCGTATGAGATCGGTCAACGGCTGAACGTCTCCCGGAGCCGGTTCCAGCAGATCGCCATGCGGCCGACCTTCCCGAAGCCTTATCAGGAGCTGCGCGGCATGAAGGTGTGGCTGCGTGCTGATGTGGAGGCGTGGATCGCCGAGCACCGCCCGCCGCGCCCCACCGACGGCGACGAGGCCGAGTAGTTCGCCCGCCCCGCCTGGCGCCCGCCCACTCGCCGCCCGCCCGTGGTGTCTGACAACAGCGGGTTCGCGCGATTGATGCACCCACACAACCCCGCGCTCCGCACGGCGCACGCCTCGCGGCGGGGCAAGTTCCCGCAATCTTGGACAGTTTCCGTTAGCTCGTAACGGAAACTGTCCAAGATCTCCGCGCAAACGGCCATGGCGATCGATGCCTCCCCGTCGGCGCGCAGCCTTCCCGGCCCGCGTGCCGCCCGGACCACCGTCGATCATGAAGTTGTGGTGGGCGATATGGTCGCGCGTTCCCTCTTTGTGAAGCACCACAACTCCATGATCGACGACGTCTAGGCCAGGGCCGGCGAGCTCGTGCTGCCGTAACTCCAGCCGGCCTGGCGGATCCCGCCTGGCGGTGCCGGCTGCGGTTCCGGAACACCCCGACGACCGAGGCGCCGAGAGCCGATCACGACTTATTGACATGCTGCCAACAGCGCGCGAGGGTGGTGCACATGCCGACCCCCCCGCCCGACGGCTCCCCCTCACAGTGGCGCGAGCCGGAGCATGACGACCTGGCCGAGCTGGCCCGCACCTTCTTCACCAAGGAGGTGTTGCCGCACGCCGACCGCCTTCAGGAGCAGGGCCATCCGGACCGCGAGCACTACCGGCGCGCCGGTGAGCTGGGGCTGCTCGGCCTGTCGGTCCCGGAGGAGTACGGCGGCGGAGGCGGCGGGTTCACCCACGAGGCGGTGCTGCTGCACGAGCAGGCGTACACCGGGGAGAGCAGTCTGGGCCTGGCCGTCCACAGCGGCATCGTCACCGGCTACCTGGTGGCGTACGGCAGCGAGGAGCAGAAGCGGCGCTGGCTGCCCGGCCTGTGCAGCGGCGAGTTGGTCGGTGCCATCGCGATGACCGAGCCGGACGGTGGCTCGGACCTTCAGGCGATGCGGACCCGGGCGGTCCGCGACGGCGACGACTACCTGGTCACCGGCGCGAAGACGTTCATCACCAACGGTGGCCTGGCCGACCTGGTCATCGTGGCCGTGAAGACCGACCCCGAGCAGCGGGCGGCCGGCGTCTCGCTGCTGGTCTGCGAGGTGGGCGGTGACCCGGAGGGCTTCCGGCGAGGCCGGCTGCTGTCCAAGATCGGCCTGCACGCCAACGACACGGCGGAATTGTTCTTCGACGAGTTCCGGGTGCCGGCGGCCAACCTGCTCGGCGGCGCCGAAGGGCTGGGCTTCGTCCAGCTCATGCAGCAGCTTCCGCAGGAACGGCTGGTCATCGGTGTCGGCGCGGTCGCCGCCATGGAACGGGCGGTCGCGCTGACCGTCGCGTACGCCAAGGAACGCACCGCCTTCGGCAAGCCCCTGATGGGTCACCAGAACACCCGGATGGTGCTCGCCGAGTGCGCCACCCGCGCGCGGGTCAGCCGCGTCTTCCTGAACGACTGCATCGTCCGACACACCCGGGGCGACCTGGACGTGGCCACCGCGGCGATGGCGAAGTCATGGCTCACCGACGGGCAGTGTGAGGTCGTCGACAGGTGCCTTCAGCTCTTCGGCGGCTACGGCTACACGACGGAGTACCCGATCGCCCGGATGTACGCCGACGCCCGCGTCCAGAAGATCTACGGCGGCACCAACGAGATCATGAAGGAGTTGATCGCCCGTGCCCTCTGAGGCGTACGTCTATGACGCGGTCCGCACCCCGCGCGGACGCGGCCGGGACACCGGCGCGCTGCACGGGGTCAAGCCCATCTCCCTCGTGGTCGGCCTGATCGACGCGTTGCGGGAGCGCAACCCGAGCCTGGACGTCGGCCGGCTGGAGGACCTGCTGCTCGGCATCGTGACCCCGGTCGGCGAGCAGGGCGGCGACCTGGCCCGGGCGGCCGCGCTGCTGGCCGGGCTGCCGGACCAGGTCGGCGGGGTGCAGCTCAACAGGTTCTGCGCCTCCGGGTTGGAGGCGGTCAACTCCGCCGCCGCGCGAATCCGCTCCGGTTGGGAGCATCTGCTGCTCGCCGGCGGGGTCGAGTCCATGTCCCGGGTGCCGATGGGCTCCGACGGGGCGGCCTGGGCCACCGATCCGCAGACCGCGCTGGCCACGTCGTTCGTGCCACAGGGCGTCAGCGCGGACCTGATCGCCACCCTGGAGGGCTTCACCCGCGACGACGTGGACGGCTACGCGCTGCGGTCGCAGGAGCGTGCCGCCAAGGCGATGGCCGGCGGATACTTCGCCCGCTCGCTGGTGCCGGTCCGCGACAGCAACGGGCTGGACATCCTCACCGTCGACGAGCACCCGCGCCCGGAGACCACCCGGGAGGCGCTGGCCAAGCTCACCCCGTCGTTCGCCACGATGGGTGAGGCGGCCGGCTTCGACGCGGTCGCGTTGCAGAAGTTCCACTGGTTGGAGGCCATCGAGCACGTCCACCACGCGGGCAACTCGTCCGGCATCGTGGACGGCGCGGCGCTGGCGGTGATCGGTTCGGAGCAGGTTGGTCGGGATCTCGGCCTCACCCCGCGCGCCCGGATCGTCGGCGCGGCGGTCACCGGCGCGGACCCGACGCTGATGTTGACCGGCCCGATCCCCGCCACCCACAAGGCGCTGGCCGTAGCCGGGCTGACAGTCGACGACATCGACCTGTTCGAGATCAACGAGGCGTTCGCCGCGGTGGTGCTCAAATACGTCCGCGACCTGGGCCTCGACCCGGACCGGGTGAACGTCAACGGCGGCGCGATCGCGCTCGGCCACCCGCTCGGCGCGACCGGAGCGATGCTGCTCGGTACGGCGTTGGACGAGTTGGAGCGCCGCGACCTGCGCCGGGCCGTGGTGACCCTGTGCATCGGCGGCGGCATGGGCGTCGCCACAGTTCTCGAGCGCTGCTGACCCGGAGGACGACAATGACTGACACCATCCGGTACGACCGCGGCGCCGACGGCATCGTCACGCTCACCCTGGACGACCCCACCCAGTCCGCCAACACCATGAACCGGGCGTACGCCGCCTCGATGAGCGCGGTGCTGGACCGGCTGGAGGCCGAGCCCGATCTCGTCGGCGTCATAGTGACCAGCGCGAAGTCGACCTTCTTCGCCGGCGGTGACCTGCCCGAGATGATCCGGGCGACCCGTGCCGACGCGCCCGACCTGGCCGACCTGCTCGGCGCCATCAAACGGGACCTGCGCCGGCTGGAGACGCTGGGCCGACCGGTGGTCGCCGCGGTCAACGGCTCCGCGCTCGGCGGTGGGCTGGAGATCGCGCTCGCCTGCCACCACCGGATCGCGCTGGACACCCCCGGCAGCCGGCTCGGGCTGCCCGAGGTGACGCTGGGCCTGCTGCCCGGGGCGGGTGGCGTCACCCGGACCGTGCGGATGCTCGGCCTGGCCGGCGCGCTGACCACGGTGCTGCTCACCGGCCGGCGGATGCGCCCGACCGAGGCGCTGTCGGTCGGGCTGGTCGACGAGGTGGTCGCCACGCCCGCCGAACTGCTGGACCGGGCACGGGCCTGGATCGCGGCGAACCCGCACCCGGCGCAACCGTGGGACCGGCCGGACTATCGGATGCCCGGCGGCACCCCGGCCAGCCGCTCGCTGGCCGCACAACTGCCCGCCTTCCCGGCGACGCTGCGCAAGCAGCTCAAGGGTGCCCGGCTACCAGCGCCCGAGGCGATCCTCGCCGCGGCCGTCGAGGGCGCACAGGTCGACCTGGAGACCGCCCTGACCGTGGAGACCCGGCACCTGATCGGGCTGCTCACCGGGCAGGTCGCCAAGAACATGATCGGTGCGTTCTTCTTCGACCTGAAGGCCGTCAACGGTGGCGCGGCCCGCCCGACCGGTGTGGACGCCGCACCGGTACGCCGGGTGGCGGTGCTCGGGGCCGGCATGATGGGCGCGGGCATCGCGTACGCCTGCGCCACTGCCGGGCTGGACGTCGTGGTCAAGGACGTCACGCCGGAGGCCGCCGGCAGGGCCCGCGAACACGCCGAGCGCCTACTGGCCCGCGCCGTACGTAAGGGCCGCACGACCGAGGCGGACGCCCGCGCCGTGCTGGACCGGATCAACACGACCGACCAGGTGGACGCCCTCGCCGGCTGCGACGCGGTCATCGAGGCGGTCTTCGAGGACCCGGCGCTGAAGCAGCAGGTCTTCGCCGAGGTGCTACCCGTCCTGGCACCCGACGCGTTGCTCGCCTCCAACACCTCGACCCTGCCGATCACCGGCCTGGCCACCGGCGTGGACCGGCCTGCGGACTTCATCGGCATGCACTTCTTCTCGCCGGTGGACCGGATGCCGTTGCTGGAGATCGTGGTGGGCGAGCGGACCGGGGACGTGGCGCTGGCCCGGGCATTCGACCTGGGCCGGCGGATCGGCAAGACCCCGATCGTGGTCAACGACGGCCGGGGTTTCTTCACCAGCCGGGTGATCGGCAGGTTCATCGACGAGGCGGTCGGCATGGTCGCCGAGGGTGTCCCCGCCGCATCGGTGGAGCAGGCCGCCCTCCAGGCCGGCTACCCGACCGGGCCGCTGGCGCTGGCCGACGAGGTCAGTCTCACGCTGATCCAACGGATCCGCCGCCAGTTCGAGGCGGCCAGCGAGGAGTTCCGCCCGCTGCCGGCGCACCGCCTGGTGGACGAGCTGGTCGACGCGTACGACCGGCCGGGGCGCGCTGCGGGACGCGGCTTCTACTCCTACGACGAGGGTGCCCGGGGCCGGCTGTGGTCCGGGCTCGCCGACCTGGTCGCCGACGCGGGTCGGGCGGTGCCGTTCACCGACCTCCAGGAGCGGATGCTCTTCGCCGAGGCGCTGGACGCGCTGCGCTGCCTCGACGAGGGGGTGCTGCGCACCGAGACCGACGCCAACATCGGCTCGATCTTCGGCATCGGCTTCCCGGCATGGACAGGCGGGGTGATCCGCTACGTCCGGCAGTACACGGGCGGCCCGGCCGGCTTCGCGGCCCGTGCCACCGAGCTGGCCGCCAGCTACGGCGACCGGTTCACGCCCCCCGCCGACCTGGCCGACCGGCTCGCCGCCCTTCGGGCCGAACCGGCTGACGTCGCGTGATGGCGGCCCGCGGCGGACCGCTGGCCGGGGTACGCGTGGTCGAGCTGGCCAGCCTCGCCCCGGCGCCGTTCGGCTGCATGGTGCTCGCCGACCTCGGCGCGGACGTGGTGCGGGTGGACCGGCCGGGCGCACCGGGAGCGGGCCGGCTGGCCGCACCGACCAGCGGGCCGCTGCAACGCGGCCGGCAGGTCACCGCGCTGGACCTCAAGTCCCCGGCCGGGGTGGCGGACCTGCTGCGCCTCGCCGACCGCGCGGACGTGCTGGTCGAGGCGTACCGGCCGGGGGTGGCCGAACGGCTCGGCATCGGGCCGGAGGTGTGCCAGGCCCGCAACCCCCGACTGGTGTACGCGCGGATGACCGGCTGGGGTCAGGACGGCCCGCTGGCAGCCCGAGCCGGGCACGACATCGACTACATCGCGGTGGCCGGGGCGTTGGAGCCGCTCGGACGGGCCGGCGAACGCCCGTACGCGCCGATGAACCTGCTCGGCGACTTCGGCGGCGGCGGGATGCTGCTCGCCGTCGGGGTGCTGGCCGCGCTGCTGGAGCGGGAGCGCTCCGGCTTCGGCCAGGTGGTCGACGCGGCGATGGTGGACGGCTCGGCGCTGCTCACCTCGTTCCTGCACGGGCTGCTCGGCGCCGGCCTGTGGGCCGCCCCACGCGGGGGCAACCTGTTCGACGGCGGGGCGCCGTTCTACGACACGTACGCCACCGCCGACGGTGGCTTCATGGCGGTCGGCGCGATGGAACCGGCCTTCTACGCCGTACTGCTCACCGGCCTCGACCTCGCCGACGACCCGGACCTGCCCGCCCAGTACGACCCGAGCGGCTGGGACGAGCTGCGCCGCCGGTTCACCGAACGGTTCGCCGAGCGCACCCGGGACGAGTGGACGGCGGTCTTCGCCGGCCTGGACGCCTGCGTCGCGCCGGTGCTCGCCCCCGGCGAGGCGCACGCGCACCCGCACAACGCGGCCCGGGGCACGTTCGTCGAGGTGGGCGGCGAGATCCAACCGGCCCCCGCACCCCGCTTCGACCGCACCCCGACCGACCGGCCGACCCCGGCACCCAACCCGGAGCAGGACGTCCTACCCGTCGAGGAGATCCTCAGCCACTGGCCCCAGCGCGCCTGACCGACCCCCTCACCTTGTTGATCAAGAGGTTTGCGTCAGGGAATCGCCTTCCGGTGACGCAAACCTCTTGGTCAACGGCGACGGGCGGAGGTGGGGTCGGCGGCGACCGGCGGGGGTGGGGGTGGGGTCGGCGGCGGGTGTGGTACCAGGTGGCGAAGAGGGCTGCGGCCAGGAGCAGCTCGGCCAGGTCGCCGCCGTAGTACATGAGTTGGGCGGCCGAGCGGAACGCTTCCGGGTCGCGGTCGGTGAGGCCGGGCGGGAGGGTTTCGGCCTGGGCGTACAGGTACTTGGCCAGCACGGCGTGGCCGGCCGACGCGGCCAGCAACGCGCCAACCCGTACCGCCAGCCCGGGGCGACGCGGCGCTGGGTCCGGCCCGGCCAACGACCAGGCGAAGAGGTACCCGGCGGCCAGGTAGTGCAGGTGCACGGCGTGGTGCAGGGCTGGTTGCCGTTCGGCAGCCGCGTACAGCGGGGTGAGCAGCACCAACGCCAACCCGCCGGTGGTCAGCAGCGCGGCGGTGGCCGGGTGGGCGAGCAGGTGCAGCGGGCGGGCGCGCAGCAGCCGGCCGACCGCTCGGCGTACCGGCGGCGGCGCGACCCGCAGCAGCAGCGTCACCGGGGCGGCGAGCACCAGCCCCAGCGGGGCCAGCATGCCGAGCAGCAGGTGCTGCGCCATGTGCCCGCTCGGGTTGTCGGGAAGCTGGGCGAGCGGCCCGACGGCGACCGCCAGCAGGGTGCAGCCGACCAGCCAGGAGGCGGTGCGCCTGTGGTCCCAACCCCGAGGGTCCCGGGCGGCGGCCAGCACGTAACCGACCGCCAACAACGCGACCGGGAACAGCGGGAACCAGGTCGGCCCGGCCGCACCGTGTCCGGCGTGCGCCAGCGACCCGACCGCCGTCATCGGGGGCCGGCGTCGGGCCGGCGGGAACGGGCCCGCCACAGGACAGCCACGCCGGCCAGCAGCAGCACCGCGCCGGCCACGTTCCAGACCACGTCGTACGGCACCAGGTGTACGCCGTAGCGGATCTGGTGCAGCCGCAGCACCTTGTGGTCGACGATCCCGTCGAAGAGTTGGAATCCTCCGGCGCCGAGCAGGAAGCCACCCCAGGCGAGCCGGCTCGACAGGGCACGCCGTCGACGCAGGTCGGCGAACCAGAAGAACCCGCCGACCAGGGCGATCACCTCGGCGGCGTGCAGCAGCCCGTCCGAGAGCAGCGCCACCGACGGGGTGGAGCGGTCGTAGAAGTGGTGCCAGGCGAGGAGTTGGTGAAAGACGATCTCGTCCACCGCGGCCATGATCGCGATGCCGATCAGGACGCCGACGAGGGTGGAGGAACGAACGTCGGCGGTCCGGGTCCTCGGCAGGCTCGCTTCGACCACCACACACCTCGCAGTCAACTCGGAACAGGCCGCAAATACCCCTAACCGCATGAAACATGCGCTACTGAAGCCGTAGGAAGGCCCAAGGGGCCGGGGCACATCCCCGTTTCGTGGCTCCCGGGCCGCTGACGGCATGATCATGGAGCCTGGAGGGGCAACGACAGCCAGATCCCGAGAAGGAGGTGCCCGTGCCGGACGCGGACGAACTCGTCGCCAACGCGCTCGCGGCGGTGCGCGGCACTGACGTACGACAGGCCGAACGACAGCTGGACCAACTGATGGTCGGCACCGGCGCCGCGGACGGCAGCACGGCGGTGGACGCCGCTCTGCTGCGTCGCCTGGTCCGCGGACTGGGTCGGCTCTGGCCGCGCGGTTGGCAGCCGGTCGACGTGGACCGGATCACCAGTCGACGGCTCGACGGCCGCGCGGCGCGGCTGGTCCGTGCGGCGATGGCCGCCCAGCGGCGCGACCAGGCCGAGCCGGTCCCGGCCTGGTGGGACGACCAGTTACGCGAGCTGGTGGCCGCCGAGGGCGGTGCCGACGGCAGCGTGGTGGCCGGCTGGGCCAGTCGGGAGGGGCTGGACCGGGCCGACGCGCTCCGATCGGCAGTGGACGCGCTCGCGCTGGTGGAGAGCCTGCCGCCGATCGCGGTGCTGCGCCCGCCGCCGGGCACGAGCGGCGCGGCACTGCCCCGCACTGCGGGCACGGCTCGCAGCGGGTCGCCGATGCTGGATCGGGTGCGGGCGCTGCTGGCGAAGGCCGAGTCGACGACCTTCCCGGCGGAGGCGGAGGCACTGACGGGTAAGGCCCAGGAGCTGATCGCCCGGCACAGCATCGACGAGGCGTTGCTGGCGGCCGGGTCCGAGCGTGGGGACCTGCCCGGCGGGGTACGCCTGAGCACCGACACCCCATACGCGGGAGCGAAGGCGCTGCTGGTGCAGGAGGTGGCGGCGGCGAACCGGTGCGAGGCGGTCTGGTCCGACGATCTGGGCTTCGCCACAGTGCTGGGCTGGCCGGCCGATCTGGTGGCGGTCGAGTTGCTCTACACGTCGCTGCTGGTGCAGGCCACGGCGGCGATGCTGCGTGGCCGCGCCGAGCGCCGGTCGGGGTCGGGGCGGCGGACGAAGGTCTGGGACGAGTCCTTCCTCAACGCGTTCGCGCTGCGGATCGGCGAGCGGCTGCGCACGGCCACCGAGGCGGCGACCAACGCGGCGGACGAGGCGGCGGCGGAGACGGCCGGGGCGGAACGGCTGTTGCCGGTGCTCGCGGCGCGGGGCGAGGCGGTCCGGGAGCGGTTGGACACGCTCTTCCCCGGCGTCACCCGGCACCGGCTCAGCGTGCGCGACGCCGAGGGCTGGTCGTCCGGCACCTCGGCCGCCGACCGGGCCTCGCTGGACGTCGGCGGCGCCCGGAAGCCCCGACAGGTGCCCGGCCGACCCGATCCGCGCTGAACCGTCCGGCGTGGGAACGCCCCCGGCGGATGTTTCTGCGATCTTCTTCGGTACGCGGTAGGGATCGGGGGATCGGCTCCGACCCTCCGGTGAGTCGCGCCCCGATCGGGGTGCGACCAGAGCCTGAGGAGCAATCGCCGTGAAGTACATGCTGCTGATCTGGAACCGGCCCGGCTTCACCGAGAGTCTGAGCGAGCAGGAGCGCACCGCCCTCTTCGGCGAGGTCGACGAGATCATGAAGGAGCTGACCGAGACCGGCGAGCTGATCGGCGGCCAGGCGTTGGCGAATCCGTCGCAGACGTTGACGGTCCGGCTCGTGGACGGCAGCCCCGAGGTTCTCGACGGCCCGTTCATGGAGAGCAAGGAGCAGTTCGCCGGCTACCTGGCCGTCGACTGCGACACCCCGCAGCGGGCTGCCGAGATCGCGGCCCGCTGGCCGGACGTCCGGTACGGCGGCGCGATGGAGGTCCGCCCGATCATGGACGAGGCCGGGACGGAGATGTGACCGAGGACCGGAGGGTCGAGGATCTGCTGCGCACGTTCGCGCCGCAGGTCCTCGGCCTGCTGGTCCGTCGGCACGGACAGTTCGACAGGTGCGAGGACGCGGTCCAGGAGGCGCTGCTCGCCGCCGCGACGCAGTGGCCCGGGCAGGGCGTGCCGGACAACCCACGCGCCTGGCTGCTCACCGTTGCCACCCGCCGGCTCACCGACGAGTGGCGCAGCGAGAGCGCGCGCCGGGACCGCGAGGCGGCGGTGGCGCGGCGCGAGCCGGCGTACGCCGGGGTGGCGCCCGCGGCGGACGCGGAGCCCACCATTGCGGCCGACGACGACACCCTCACGCTGCTGTTCCTCTGCTGCCACCCGGCGCTGCCCGGCTCGGCGCAGGTGGCGCTCACCCTGCGGGCGGTCGGCGGTCTCAGCACCGCCCAGATCGCCCGGGCGCACCTGGTGCCCGAAGCGACGATGAGTCAACGGATCCGACGGGCCAAGCAACGGATCGAGGCTGCCGGGGCGCGGTTCACGATGCCCGGGCCGGCCGAGCGGGGCGAGCGGCTGGGCACGGTGCTGCGGGTGCTCTACCTGATCTTCAACGAGGGCTACACCGCGTCCAGTGGCCAGGACCTGCGCCGGGCCGAGCTGACCGGCGAGGCGATCCGGCTGGCTCGCATCCTGCGCGGGCTGCTGCCCGACGACGGCGAGGTGACCGGGCTGCTGGCGCTGATGCTGCTGACCGACGCGCACCGGGCGGCCCGGGTGGGGCCGGACGGGGAGTTGGTGCCGCTGGCGGAGCAGGACCGTTCCCGGTGGGACGCCGCCGCCATCGCGGAGGGGGTAGCGCTGATCACCGAGGCGCTGACCTGGTCGCCGCCCGGCCCGTACCAGCTCCAGGCGGCCATCGCCGCTGTGCACGCCGAGGCGTCGACGGCGGCGGAGACCGACTGGCGGCAGATCGTCGCGCTCTACCGACTGCTGGCCCGGATCGCGCCGAACCCGATGGTCACCCTGAACCAGGCGGTGGCGGTGGCCATGGTCGACGGGCCCCGGGCGGGGCTCGCCCTGCTCACGCCGTTGGACGCCGACGAACGCACGGCCGGGCACCACCGGCTGGCCGCCGTCCGGGCTCACCTGTTGGAGCTGACCGGGGAGGTCGGTGCGGCGCGGGAGGCGTACCTGGTGGCGGCGCGGGGCACCACGAGCCGGCCAGAGCAGCGCTACCTGGAGGTGCGGGCGGCCCGGCTGACCGGGCAGGGCTGAGCGACGTCGCCTTGCCGTTTTGGCAACAATTGTCACCGCCGAGGAGCGCCGCCGCACGGTGCCGGGCCGGGAGGCCCCGCTGTACGACGTGGTCGTCCGCGCCACCCGACGCCGCTGAGCACACCGCTGCCGGCCGCCGGGCGCCCGGCGGCCGGCAGCGGCGGTCACACCTCGGGTTCGATGGCCGGGCAGCTGGCACCCCGGGCGGGCACCACCTGATCGGTCAGGTACGAGTCGACGGCTCGTTGCACGCACGGGCTACTGCTGTAGCTGCCGTGCCCCCACCCCTGGTAGGTGAGCACCGCGCCGTGCCGGCCCAACTGTCGCGCCACGTTGCGCGCCCAGTCGTAGCCGGTGGCCGGGTCGTGCACTGTGGCGGCGAGCAGCAGCGGAACGTCGGTGTGGACCCGTAGCCGATGCTGCGGGTTGGCCACCGGCGTCGGGGTGCCCAGGCAGGTGACGAGGGCGAACAGCGCCGGCGGGTAGCGCAGGTCCGGGGCGAGCCGGGCCGCCCGGCGCAGATGTCCGACGTACTCGCGGTAGTCGCTCACCGGCAGGCTCCAGTCCTGACAGAAGACCGCGAAGGGGTACGGAGCCACGGCGTCGCCGGTCGGTGGGCCGGCGCTTCGCATGGCGGTGGCGGCATCCATCCTGCCCAGCCACTCGGCCAGGCCCGGCCACCGCCAGGTGTCGTAGAACTCCTTGTGGGTGAGCCGGCTCAATTCGAACGGGGTCAGCACCACCCCGGGCCGCTTCGGGTCGGTCAGCAGGCCGCGCTCGGCCCGCACCTGCAGCCCGGCCCAGATCGACCGGAGGTCCCGGCCGTGCAGGGCACAGGCCGTGGACCGTTCACACCAGGCGGCGAACTCGTCGAACGCGCCCTCCGCTGTGGCGGCCTGGCTGTCCAGGAAGGCGCGGGTGCCGAGGCTGTGGTCCATCGTGGCCTCCAGCACCATGGCCCGGACCCGGTCGGGGTACAGCTCGGCGTACCGCTGCCCGAGCAGGGTGCCGTACGAGCTGCCGTGGAAGGTCAACTGTCGTTCGCCGAGCGCGGCGCGGACCGCGTCCAGGTCGCGGGCGGCGCTGGTGGTGTCGACGTGGTCGTAGAGCGCCCCGGTGCGGGCCCTGCAGTCGGCGCGCAACAGCGCGTTGTTGGCCAGTGTGGCGTCGAACTGCGCCTGGTCGGCGATCAGTTGCGGTTGCCGGGCGAGCAGGTCCCGGGCGCAGACCACCGGGTGGCTGCCGCCGGTGCCGCGTGGGTCGAAGCTGACGATGTCGAACCGGGCACGCAGGTCGGCGCTGAATCGGGAGCTGCCGTTCACCACCCGGTCGACCCCGCTGTCGCCCGGCCCGCCGGGGCCGAAGACCAGCGCGCCTTTCCGGGTGGCCGGGTCGGCGAGCCGGCGGGCCAGCGACAGGTCGAAGCGCTCACCCCCGGGTCGGTTCCAGTCCACCGGCAGTGACAGGGTGCCGCACTCGGCGCTGGTGTCCGTGGCGTTGGTGTCAGTGGCGCAGGGCCGCCAGTCGATCGTCGGGGCGGGCTGTGGTCGGGCGGCGGCCGGGCTCGCCGGGGTCAGGCCGGCGGCAGTCAGGGCCAGGGCGACGGCCCAGCCGACTGCGGATTTGCGTGAGCGCAGCATGAGGTGCTGTCCTCTCCTCGAAGGAGCGTTGCCGGTGAAACTCGCCCACTGGGCGAGGTGATGCTGCTTCCACCCGGGCCGTCGAGTAGCCGCTCGACGGCCCGGGGCCTCTCTCGTCCGCCGGGTCAGTCGACCTCGCGCAGGACGCGTTCGAGCGTGGTCATCCGGGTCTCCATCCCGCCCAGCCGGCCGTCCATCGCCGCGAGCAGTCGGGCGTTCTCCGCCTGGGCCTGAGCGGCCGTCTCGGCGAGTTGGCGGTAGTCGTCCGCCCGGTCCGCCTCGTACCGGGCCCGACGGGTCTTGGCGAGTTGCACGACGGTCACCGTGACCACGCTGATCAGGAAGGCGAAGATGCCGATTGCGCCGACCACCTCGGTCCAGTCGTGTTCGCTCATCGCTGCGCTCCCGGCTGCTCGCCCGAGTCGGGCACTGTCAGCGTCTCGACCGCCGCCGCGATGACCGCGGGGGTGAGTGTGAGCACGAACGGCTCCACCTCGTAGTAGTTCATGGCCTTCCCGTCCTCCGACAACTCCAGGCGGGCGGTGACCAGCCCGGCCGCCGCCAGCTTCCGTAGGTGGACCTGCAACAGCGCTCGACTGATGCCCAGTTGCCGGGCCAGCCCGCTGACGTACGCACGCTCGCGGGCCAGCGCGGCGACGACCCGCAGCCGGTGCGGGTTGGCCAGGGTGGCCAGCACCCGGACCAGGTCGTCGCCGGTCGGCGGTGAGGCGGTGCTCATAACCAGCCCTTGCACATGCCAAGGAAAGTTAGCAGGTGTCGGCGAACTGCGGTGCGGACGGAAAGCGGAATCAGGGGGATCTCAGGGTCGGCGAAAGAGGCCTGACACACAGCACGCCGGGCCGGTGATGATCACCGGCCCGGCGTGCGGGTTACGTCGTACGTCAGCTCTTGAAGGCGTCCTTGATCTTCTCGCCCGCCTGCTTGAGCTTGGCGGTGGACTGGTCAGCGCGACCCTCCGCCTCCAGCTGCTCATTGTCGGTGGCCCGACCGGCGCCTTCCTTCAGCTTGCCGGTCGCGTCCTCGGTGGCGTTGTTGATCTTGTCGTCGAATCCCATTGCCAACCTCCATTGCAAGCGTCGCTACGACAACAGAGGTACCCCCGCCGTCGCCGGTCCAACCATTACCGTCGTCACAGATCGGCAGTGGCCGACCGGAAGCGACGCAGGCGCAGGCTGTTGGCCACCACGAAGACCGAGGACAGCGCCATCGTGGCACCGGCGATCATCGGGTTGAGCAGCCCGGCGGCGGCCAACGGCAGGGCCGCCACGTTGTAGCCGAACGCCCAGAACAGGTTGCCCCGGATGGCGCCGAGCGTGCGGCGGGACAACCGGATGGCGTCCACCGCGGCGTCCAGGTCGCCGCGGACGAGGGTGAGGTCGGCCGCCTCGATCGCCACGTCGGCGCCGGTGCCCATGGCCAGCCCCAGGTCGGCCTGGGCCAGCGCCGGGGCGTCGTTGACCCCGTCACCGACCATCGCCACCGACCGCCCCTCGGCCTGGAGCCGCTTGATCACGTCGACCTTTCCGGCCGGCAGCACCTCGGCGATCACCTCGTCGACGCCCACCTCGGCGGCGACCGCGCGAGCCACAGTGGCGTTGTCCCCGGTCAGCAGGACCGGAGTCAGCCCCAGCCCGCGCAGCCGAGCCACCGCCGCCCGGCTGGTCGGCCGGACCACGTCGGCGACAGTGAGCACGCCCCGGGCCCGGCCGTCCCAGCCGGCGACGATCGGCGTACGGCCGGCGGCCTCGGCGTCGCGCACCGCCCACTCGACCTCCGGGGGTACGTCGATCTCACGCTCGCGCAGCAGCCGGACCCGGCCGACCAGCACGGCCCGCCCGTCGACGGTGCCGCTCACCCCCAGCCCTTCGAGGTTGCCGAAGGCACTCACCGGGGGCAACGCGCCCGCCTCGGTGGCAGCCGCCGCTACCGCACGGGCGATCGGGTGCTCGGAGGCCGCCTCCACCGCCCCGGCGAGCCGGAGCAGCTCGGCCCGGTCCACGCCGCTCGCCGGCACCACGTCCACCAGTGTCATCCGGCCGGTCGTCACGGTGCCGGTCTTGTCGAGCACCACGGTGTCCACCCGACGGGTCGACTCCAGCACCTCCGGGCCCTTGATCAGCACGCCGAGCTGGGCGCCCCGACCGGTGCCGACCAGCAGCGCGGTCGGGGTGGCCAGGCCGAGCGCACACGGACAAGCGATGATCAGCACGGCCACGGCGGCGGTGAACGCGGCGGTCGGGCCGGCCCCGGTGCCGAGCCACCAGCCGAGCGTGCCGACGGCGAGGGTGATGACGATCGGCACGAAGACGCCGGAGATCCGGTCCGCCAGCCGCTGCACCGCCGCCTTGCCGCTCTGCGCCTGCTCCACCAGGTCGGCCATCCGGGCGAGCTGGGTGTCCGCGCCGACCCGGGTGGCGGTGACGATCAACCGCCCGCCCGCGTTGATCGTTGCGCCGACCACGCCGTCACCCGGGCCGACCTCGACCGGCACCGACTCACCGGTGAGCATGCTGGCGTCGACAGCGGAGGTGCCCTCGTCGACCACACCGTCAGTGGCGATCTTCTCCCCGGGGCGGACCACGAACCGGTCACCGACGGCGAGCCGGTCCACCGGGATCAGGGTCTCCACGCCGTCACGCAGCACCGTCACGTCCTTGGCGCCGAGATCGAGCAGGGCGCGTAGGGCGGCGCCGGCAGTTCGCTTGGACCGGGCCTCGAAGTAGCGACCGGCCAGGATGAACACGGTGACCCCGGCGGCCGCCTCCAGGTAGATGTTGCCGGCGCCGTCGCTCCGGGTGATGTCGAAGCGGAACGGGTGCGTCATCCCGGGCATCCCCGCGTCACCGAGGAAGAGCGCCCAGATCGACCAGCCGAACGCGGCCAACGTGCCGAGCGACACCAGCGTGTCCATTGAGGCCGCGCCGTGCCGCAGGTTGGTCCAGGCGGCCCGGTGGAACGGCAGCCCGCCCCAGACCACCACCGGGGCGGCCAGGGTCAGCGACAGCCACTGCCAGTAGTCGAACTGCCAGGCCGGGACCATGGCCAGCAGGACCACCGGCACGCTCAGGGCCACCGACACCCAGAGCCGGGTACGCGGCCCCCGCAACGGGTCCACCGGGGGTTCCGCGCTGGGCGGGGCTGGCAGCGCCGCGGTGTAACCGGTCTTCTGCACGGTCCCGATCAGGTCGTCCGGCGTGACGCCGTCGGCGTACCGGACTGTCGCCTTCTCGGTGGCGTAGTTGACGGTGGCGCTCACCCCGTCCATCCGGTTGAGCTTCTTCTCGATGCGGGCGGCGCACGCGGCGCAGGTCATCCCGCCGATCGCCAGTTCGATCCGGTTCGGCGCCTCGGGCAGCGGTCTGCTGGTGGTGGTCATCGTCTGGTCCCGTCAGTCGTGTCCGTGCCCGGGGGTGCCGTGGTCGGCCCCGCCGGTCGGTGCGGGCCCGCTCGGTTTCGGGGCGTCTCCGGTCGGGGCGGCGCCGGCGACCACTGTGAACTCGGCGGTGTGCACCCTCCCGCCGTGTTGGAAGTCGAGGTAGAGCCGGTAGCTGCCGACCGAGGGCACCTCGGCGAGGAAGGTGACGGCCGGACCGGGCCGGGTGCGCCCGTCGCCGGGTGCCCCGTCCGGGTGCACGTGCAGGTAGGCCAGATCACCCTGACGCAGTGCCACCAGGTGCCCGTACGCGCCCAGGTAGGGCTCCAGGTCGGTGACCGGCTGCCCGTCCCGGCTGACGGTCAGGGTCAGCGACGACGTCCGACCGGGCTGCGGCGCACCGGTCAGGGTGACCGTGTAGCCGTCGACCGTGGTGCTGGCCGTCGGGGCGGGCAACGGCCGTTCGGTCAGCTCGCCGGGGACTGTCACGTCCACGCCCAGGGTCAACGGCTCACCCCCGGTCGGGGTGAAATCCGCGAACGCCCGCCACTGCCCGGGGCCGGCCAGCGGGGTGTCGACCCGCCAGGTGCCGTCCGCGGCCAGCTCGGGGTGGACGTGGCGGAAGCCGGAGAGGTCCCGACGGGCGACGATCAGGTGCATCTGCTTGTCGTGCGCCACGTCGTACCGGGTGACCGGGCGGCCGTCCGGGCCGGCGATCCGGAAGGCGAACTCGTCGGCCGGGGCGTCGACCGGTTCGAGGGTGTAGCCACGTTCGGAGACGAGCAACCCGCCGGGCAGCCGATCGCCCGTCCCGCCCCGCTCGTCCGCCGTCGGGGTGGTGGCGGCATCGTCGTGCCGGCTCTCGGCGACCGGGGCGGGGTCGACGACCCGGCCGATCCCGTAGGCGGCGCCGAACACCGCCGCCAGGCCGACGGCGAACCCGGCCAGTTTCGTCACGGTACGCACGCCGGCCCGCCGATCACGCGTCGACGAGGTCGTAACCGGCCTCGTCGACGGCGGCCCGGACGGCGGCGGTGTCCAGCGGCTGGTCGCTGCTGACGGTGACCCGGCCGGCGGCGAGGTCGACCTGGACGTCACGCACACCCGCGATGGCGCCGACCTCGGCGCTCACCGCGCTGACGCAGTGCCCGCAGGTCATGCCCTGCACCTGGTACGTCGTGTCGACCATTGGATCGTCTCCTTCGTGGTACCGGTACCCGGTGGGGGTATCTCAACAGAACCGACCGTACCATACCCCCTGGGGGTACGCTATCCTGGTCGGTATGACCGCACCCACCCCGATCCGCGGATACACCGCCAGCAAGGACCAGCTGCTCGCGCGGCTCCGCCGCGTCGAGGGGCAGGTCCGGGGCATCGAGAAGATGGTCGACGACGACCGCTACTGCATCGACGTGCTCACCCAGATCTCCGCCATCCAGGCCGCCCTCGACAAGGTGGCCCTCGGGCTGCTCGACGGGCACGCCCGGCACTGCATGCACGAGGGCGCCGCCGAGGGTCGGGCCGACGAGATGGCCACCGAGATGATGGCGGCGGTCGGCCGGCTCATGAAGCGCGGCTGACCGCGCTCAGTCCGGCGCGGGATCGAGACGGACCCGGCGCAGCAACTGAGCGTTGAGCGCCACCACGATCGTCGACGCCGACATCAGCACCGCGGCCACCGCCGGGCTCAACGCCACGCCCGCCCAGGCCAGCACCCCGGCGGCCAGCGGCAGCGCCACCACGTTGTAGCCGGCCGCCCAGGCCAGGTTCTGTCGCATCTTCCGGTACGACGCCCGGGACAGCCGGACCACGGCCCCCACCCCGCGCGGGTCCGAGGATGCCAGCACCACCCCGGCGGACTCGATGGCCACATCGGTGCCCGCGCCGATCGCGATGCCCACGTCCGCCCGGGCCAGTGCCGGCGCGTCGTTCACCCCGTCACCGACCATCGCCACCACCAACCCCCGCCGCTGGAGCTCGGCCACCCGATCGTCCTTCTCCGACGGCAGCACCTCGGCGAAGACCTCGTCGACGCCGGGCCGGAAGCCGAGGTCGGCGGCGACCGCCTCGGCCACCGGCCGGGCGTCACCGGTGATCATGGCGATGTTTCGGACACCCTCGGCACGCAACTCGGCGACAGCGCGCCGGGCCTCCGGACGCACCTCGTCGGTCAACGCGAACGCACCGAGCACGGCGTCGGGCAGCCGCACCAGGTGCAACACCGCGGCACCCCGCGCCGACCACCGCCCGGTCGCGGCCTCCAGCTCCGCCGGGAGCGAAAGGCCCAGCTCGCGCAGCAGCGCCGGCCCGCCCACCGCGTACTCCGTACCGTCGATTGTCGCCTTCACACCGCGGCCCGGCAGCGACCGGAACCCGGCTGCCCGGGCCGGGCCGCCACGGCCGGCCGCCGCCACTATCGCCCGGGCCAACGGATGTTCGCTCTCCGACTCGACGCCGGCCGCGATCCGCAGCACCTCGCTCCGCTCGACGCCGGACGCCGTCGCCAGGTCGGTCACCCCGTGCTCGCCCCGGGTCAGCGTGCCGGTCTTGTCGAAGAGCACCGCGCCGACGGTCCGCATCCGCTCCAGGGCCAACCGGTCCTTGACCAGAATCCCGGACCGTGCGGCGAGCGCGGTGGAGAGCGCGACGACCAGCGGGATGGCGAGACCCAGCGCGTGCGGGCAGGCGATCACCAGGACGGTGACCGCACGGACCACCGCCTCGTCGGGCTGACCGAGCGCGGTCCAGACCAGCACGGTCAGCACGGCGGTGCCGGTGGCCAGGTAGAACAGCGCGGCGGCGAACCGGTCGGCCAACAGTTGGGCCCGTCCACCGGAAGCCTGGGCCTGCGCGACCATCCGCTGGATGCCGGCGAGGGCGGTCTGCTCACCCAACGCCTCGACGCGCACCCGGATCGCCGAGTCGGTGGCGACGGTGCCGGCCACCACCCGGTCGCCAGTCGACCGGGCGACCGGCCGCGACTCCCCGGTGATCATCGACTCGTCCAGCTCGGTGCCGCCCTCGACGACACGGCCGTCCGCCGGCACCCGACCGCCCGGCCGGACCAGCACCACGTCGCCGATCCGCAGACCGGTCACCGGCACGGCCTCGACCCGCCCGTCCGCCGCCACCCGTTCGGCCTCGTCCGGCAACAGCGCGGCCAGCGCCGCCAGCGCTCCCCGGGCCTGTCCGATGGCTTTCATCTCCTGCCAGTGCCCGAGCAGCATGATGGTGACCAGCGCGGCCAACTCCCACCAGAAGTCCAGGTCGAAGACGCCGACGCTGGTCGCCAGGGACGCGGCGTACGCGACGGTGATCGCCATCGCGACCAGCAGCATCATCCCGGGCACCCGGTCCCGGACCTCCCGGACCGCACCGACCAGGAACGGCCAACCGCCCCACCAGAACACCACCGAGCCGAGCACCGGGCCCACCCAGCCCCGACCGGGGACGACGTCCCCGGTCAGGCCCAGCCGGCCCGACACGAGATGACTCGTCAGCACCACCGGGACGGTCAACACCAGGCAGACCCAGAACCGGCGGCGGAACATCGCCGGATCGTGTCCGGCGTGCTTGTCGTGCCCGGAATGCTTGTCGTGCGGCACGGGTTCGGCGCGTCGCGGTCGGTCGGGGTGGGGCGGTGACGGAGCGGGCATGGCTCCAACATGCCGCCCCGGAGACCGCCGCGCGAGCGGTTCGGCCGCCCGACACTCCGCCACGACCTGCAACCCCCGGAGGGGCTGGCTAGCATCTCCCACGATGGCCCTCCGAATGCCGCTGCACAGTCGGGCACCGGCGCCGCCACGTCGTGGCGGTGCCCCCGGCCGACCGGGCCGAGCACTGACCGTCCGTGATCAAGCGGTCGTCAGGCAGCGATCCGCCCCGCCGTCCGCCGCGTTTCCACCGCAACGGTGAACCGCCCGGCCCGCTGACCCGTATTCCGCACCGGATCGTTGGGAGTCTCACCTTGGCCGCCGACCACACTCACCCCGCTCCGTCCGCCCCGCCTCGGGTGCGACGGATCCTCGTCGTGACTGTGGTACCCCTCTTCGTCGCCACCGTGCTGGCCGCGGTGCTGCTCTGGCCGCGCGGCGGGTCGCCGCAGACCGATGGTGGTGCAGACGTGCCGCGCTACCCCGGCACTGTCACCCGGGTGGTGAGCGAGCCGTGCCCGCCGGCGCCGTCGGTCCCCGAGGGCACACCGAGGGTCGGCGATGGGCGGTGCGGCACCGTCGACGTGCGGGTGGACGATGGGCCGACCGCCGGCCAGCAGGTACGGACTCCGGTGCCCGACGGGCCCGGCGCACCCCGGGTCGAGGTCGGCGACGAGGTCGTCCTGGTCGAACTGGCCGATCCGATCGATCCCACCGTCAGCAACTGGAACATCGCCGAGCATCAACGCGGCACCCCGATGGTGTGGCTGGCGGTGGTCTTCGCGGCCGCGATCGTCGCGTTCGGTCGGTGGCGGGGTCTGGCAGCGCTCGCCGGGCTGGCCGCCAGCTTCGCCATCCTGCTCACCTTCGTGCTGCCGGGCATCAGCGCGGGCAGGTCACCGCTGCTGGTGGCGGTGGTCGGCGCGGCCCTGATCATGTTCGTGGTGCTCTATCTGACCCACGGGGTCACCGCACAGACGTCGGTCGCGGTGCTCGGCACCCTGGGCAGCCTGGTGCTGACCGGCGTGCTCGCCACGATCGCCACGGCCGCGACCCACCTCACCGGCTTCGGCAGCGAGGACGCCACCACCCTGTCGATGTTCCAGGGCGACGTGGACCTGCACGGTCTGCTGCTCGCCGGCATCATCATCGGTTCGCTCGGGGTGCTCGACGACGTGACGGTCACCCAGGCGGCCACCGTCACCGAACTGGCGAACGCCAACCCCGGGCTGACCCGGTTGCAGCTGTACCGTGCCGCCACCCGGGTCGGCCGCGCGCACATCGCCTCCACTGTCAACACCATCGTGCTGGCGTACGCGGGCGCGTCACTGCCCCTGCTGCTCCTGCTCACCGCCGACTCGCGGCCGATCGGGCAGATCCTCACGAGTGAGTTCCTCGCGCAGGAGATCGTCCGCAGCGCGGTCGCCACCCTCGGCCTGATCGCCGCCGTGCCGCTGACCACCGGGCTGGCCGCTGTGGTGACCGCGGCCGGGGGTACCGATGCCACGGCTCCCTCCGACGCTCCCGCGCCCCGGCCCCAGCCGGACCGCAGCGAGGCACTGGCCGCACTCAGCTCACCGCGAACGGCCGGCTCCGACGAGCCGGACCGGACGCGGACCGCACCCCCATCCGAGGCCACCGACCGGTGGCCGGAGTCGAACAGGAGCACGGATACGGCATGGTGACACTCCTCAGCGTGACCAGATCGGGCATCCACCCTGAGAACCGCGTCACTGGTCACTCAACGCTATGGCGAAATGACGCTTTTGGTCGGCATCCAGGCATAGCTCAGCCGGTCGACTCTCGGGTAACCTCGCTGCCGGTTACCGATGAAGGCGCGAAGCGGCGCCTGCGGTGCCACCGCCCAATCGCCAACCGGCGAGCCGGGGACCCAGGTACCTGGGGTGAATCCGCGTCAGCGGTAGGGGCCACTTCCGCCCCGAACCCGTCAGCTAACCCGGTCGGCGGTCGACGGAAGGGAACATTGTGACGGCACCCCTACGCCGCTGGTTGACACCCGTGGTGGCCGTGATCGCCGCACTGACCGTGTTCGCCGGGCCGTTCCCGGCGCACGCCGCCCCGACGAACCCCACACCGTCCGGGCACGAGGAGGACGGCGAGCCCAAGCTGCTCAACGACGTCATCGAGCAGGCCAACCGTGACTATTCCGCCGCGAAGTCCAAGCTGGACAAGTCCAAGAAGCGGCAGAGCGAGTTGGCGGCGGAGGTCAACCGCGCCAAGGCCGAACTGGACGCGTTGGCCCCGCAGGTCGGGCAGATCGCCGCCCAGGCGTACCGGACCGGCCGGATCGGCGCGGTCGCGATGCTGCTGGAGAGCGACGCGCCCGACTCGTTCGTCCAGCGCGCCGGGCTGCTCGACGAGATCAACATGGTCAACGAGAAGAAGCTCTCCGAGGTCAACGAGGTGAAGGCCCGCGCCGAGCAGGCCAAGCTGGCCCTCGACACCGAGGTACGCGAGCAGCAGAAGCAGACCGCCCTGATGGCGAAGCGCAAGAGCGAGGCCGACAAGGCGCTCTCCCTCGTCGGCGGCAAGGGTTTCACCGGCGGCCTGGTGGATGCCACCTCCAAGGTCGCGAAGATCGGCCCGGGTCGCACGGCCGACGGTGACTGGAAGCCCCAGTCGTGCAGCGAGAAAGACCCCACCACGTCCGGCTGCGTCACGCCGCGCACGCTGCACGCGTACAAGGAGGTCAAGGCGGCCGGCTTCAACCGGTTCGTCGGCTGCTACCGCCCCGGCGGGCCGTGGGAGCACCCGAAGGGCCGCGCCTGCGACTGGTCGCTACAGAAGAGCGGGTTCTCCCCGTGGCACAACAACGACACCCGGACGTACGGCAACAACGTCGCCGCGTTCCTCATCCGAAACGCCGACCGGCTCGGCATCTACTACGTGATCTGGAACCGGCAGATCTGGTTCCCGGCCACCGGCTGGAGTTCGTACAGCGGGCCGTCGAACCACACCGACCACGTTCACATGTCGCTGCTCTGACCCGCCCGATCCCCGTCGAGGGCCGTTCCGCGTGACGCGGAGCGGCCCTCGTCGCGTCAGACGGTGGCAGGCGCGGCCGGGTCGGTCGATTCGGCCGGGGTCGCGAAGCCGGCCGGCACGGCGGCCACCTGGCGTACCGCTCCGGCTGCCAGCCGGTAGGACACGCCCACCACCGCGCACCGCCCCCGCGCCACCTCGTCGGCCAGCACGGGCGACTGCCCGAGCAGCGTCTCGACGGTCTGTGCGATGTGGATGTCGACGATGCCGTCGATGTCGTCCACGCCCTCGTCCGCGGCCCGGCGCAGGCTGGGCAGCACGGCGTCGACCACGGCGCGCAGATGGCCACTCGGCGCGGTGCCGGTCGCGGCGGACTCCCGGGCGGCCTGCACCGCACCGCAGGAGTCGTGACCGAGCACCACCACCAGCGGGGTGCCGAGCACTGTCACCGCGTACTCGACGCTGCCGAGCACCTCGGGGCCGGCGGTGTGCCCGGCGGTGCGAACCACGAACAGGTCGCCCAGGCCCCGGTCGAAGATGATCTCGGCAGCCAGCCGCGAGTCGGAGCAGCCGACGATCACCGCGAACGGGTGTTGCCCGTCGGCCACCGCGGCCCGGTGCCCGGCATCCTGGTTGGGGTGGCGTGGGGCACCATCGACGAAGCGCCGGTTGCCGGCGACCAGTTCGGCGTACGCCCGGGTCGGCTCACTGAGCGCGGTGGCCCCGTCGGTGGTCCGCTGCGGACCCGGCTGACCGCCGGAGCTCCCGGTATGACTCATCCCGCACCTCGTCTCGACGCATCTGACCTGGTCAAACCGGCTCTCCGCCGGCCGGGCGGCGGGCGCTGGCTCGTGCTCCACCGTCACACGCACCGTAAGATGCGTCAAGGTATGCGTGATTTAGATTTCATACGTTGACTCCGGCCACACCCTGGGCAACCTTCCCGGGGGGGGGGGGGGGGGGGGGGGGGCGGGGGGGGGGGGGGGGGGGCCCACAGAAAGCGCGGTAACAAAAAGGACAACACGGAGACCGGCCACCCCAGCAGGGGGGGGAACGGGAA
>NZ_JBIDCQ010000001.1:348387-737910 GCF_043204655.1 Micromonospora sp. NPDC047762
TCACCTCCGCGCCTCTCGCCCGCGCTCTCCCCCCCCCCCGCCCCCGCCCCCCCCCCCCCCCGGCCCCCCCCGGGGGGGGGGGGGGGGGCGCCGGACCAGACTCTCGCGAGGGCAGACGGACATCCGAAAGGGCGGTCACACGATGGCGAGCACGGTGACAGGCGACACCGGCAGTGGGCGGAACTGGACGTTCCTCACCAATCACGGGCACGTCCTGCTGGCCATCGCCCGCGATCCGACCGCCCGGCTGCGTGACGTCGCAGCCGAGGTCGGGGTGACCGAACGGGCCGCGCAGGCGATCGTCGCCGACCTGGAGGCGGACGGTTACCTGCACCGCACCCGGGTCGGACGACGCAACGAATACACCCTCAACCCGGCCGGCCGGTTCCGCCACCCAGCCGAGGCCGACCGGCAGGTCGGCGACCTGCTCGCGCTGTTCGCCGACGCGTCCACAGCGAAGGCGGAGCCCCGGGCCTGACCCCGGTCACCGGGGCCGCTGACCAACGGTCACGGCGGTAACCTTTGCGGGTGCGCGAATGCCCGTCGTTGAGCGCGACCCCGTCCCGCCGTGCCCTCCGCGGCGTCCTCAGTGGAACGCTGGCGGTCCTGCTCGGCGCCGGCCTGGTGGCACCCTCCCCCGCGAGCGCCGCGCCGCCCCTCTGCGGTCCCACCGGCACCGACAGCCTGACCCAGATGCCGTGGGCGCTCCGCCGGCTGGAGCCGTCCTCGGCGTGGCCGCTGTCCCGGGGCGCCGGGATCACGGTGGCCGTGATCGACTCCGGAGTCTCCGCCGCCCACCCGCTCCTCAAGGGGCAGGTGCTCGAGGGTCGCGACTTCAACGGCCTGCCGGCCCGCCAGGGCCAGTGCGACGAGGCCGGGCACGGCACGCTGATCGCGGGCATCATCGCTGGCCGGGAGGGCACCGTCGTCCCCTTCAGCGGCATCGCCCCGGCCGCCCGCATCCTGCCGATCCGGGTGCTGCCGCAACTCGGCGCGGTCAACAACCCGCAACTCCCCGCGCAGATCGCCGCGGCCATCGACTGGGCGGTCCAGCAGGGCGCCGACGTGATCAACCTGTCCCTGACCACGGTTCCCCGCCCCGAACTGACGGCGGCCGTCGAGCGCGCGCTGGCCAAAGGGGTGGTGCTGGTCGCCGCCGCGGGCAACCGGTCGGAAGATTCGCAGAATTTGCCGGGTTACCCGGCCGCCTACCCCGGGGTGATAGCGGTCGGCGGGGTGGACGAGCAGGGCGGCCACGTCGGCACCTCAATCAGCGGCGACTACGTCGACATCGCCGCTCCCGGGATGAACATCGTCGGGCCGGCACCCGGAAACAGCGGCTACCGCACCGTGCCGGAGGGCGGCACCAGCTACGCCGCCGCGTACGTGTCGGGAGCGGCCGCGCTGGTCCGGGCCGCCTACCCCGGTCTCGACCCGCAGCAGGTAGCGGATCGGCTGAAGCGCACCGCGGACAACCCACCCGAGGGTCAGAACGCCGACATCGGGCACGGGATGGTCAACCCGTACCGGGCGGTGTCGAGCCTGCTCGGCACCCGGGCGAACCCGCCGGCCGGCGCGCTCCCGGCGCCCGCCGTGCGGGACGACCCGCTGAGCTGGCAGCGCCCCACAGCGATCTGGGCTGCGGTCATCGGCGGGCTACTCGCCGGGCTGCTGCTGCTCGCGCGACCGATCATGACCCTGGGCCGCCGGCGCGACTGGCGCCCCGGCCGACGCAACGACGCACCAAGCGCCGGCTGAGCTGGGCACCGCAGCCCGACGCCGACGCCCGCCAACGCCAGACACAAAGCGGCTCCGGGCCGGGCGAACCGGACCGGAGCCGCTTGTGCGAATGCCTCAGCTCCACACCTTGGAGTTGCTCATCTCCGTGGTGAGGTAGTTTTCGCGGGCGATGCCCACGGCACCGCCGATCTCGTTCAGGATCCGGTTGATGTCCCGGACCGCCGCGTCCCACTTCGCCTGGTGCTGCTCGTAGGCAACCCGGTCCTCGCCGTCCCAGTGCAGCTTGGTCAACATCGACCGCAGCGTGTCGAGCTTTTCCTCGAGGGTCTTCGAGATGGCCTGCATCTGCTGGTTGCTGCTCTCGAGGACCGCATAGTCAACTTTGATCGTCACGATTTCCTCCTCTGCCGGCTACGGATCACGGGTTGAGAGCAGAGTGGAACTTGTCCAGCATCTGCTGCTGCTCTTCGTCGTTGACCTGGTGCGTCGTACCCGACTTGTCGAGCAGGTCAGCGATGCTGTCCATCGCCGTCAGCAGTTTGACGGTGTCCTCGTTCCAGCGCGTCATCAGCGACTGGAAGCCCGTGGACGCCTGACCCTTCCACGCGATGGCCAGGTCGTCGACCACGTTCCACAGCTTCTTCAGCTCGCCGTCGACCTCGCTGCGCGTGGACCGCACGTCACTCGCGGCGGTATGCAGAGTCGCAGCTTCGACCTCGAACGCCATGCTTCACACCCTTCCGTCTGTTGTGGTGGCGGCTTCGCCGCACCCCTCCCCCGCGGCAAGGCAGCAACACCCCACCGACGGACACTCCAGTGAAGACCGTAGCGGAACGTGTCCAGCCCTCGCAGCCCTGACCGGCGACGTTCGATGGATGGTGGTGAATCGGACCGGAACGGCCCACCAGCCCCTACCGAACGAACGACAGCGCTCAGACCGGCTCAGACCAGGCCGTCTGAATCAGCTGCTGGCCGTCGCGACGGCGAACCAGGGTGCCCCGACCAGCCGGTTGCGGGCTCGGCCGCAACGTGCCGAAGACCGCGCCCTCCTCCCGGTTGCCGGACATCAGCAGGCCCGGCGAGTCCAACTCGCGCAGCCGTTGCAGCACCGGCTCGTACAGCGCCCTGGACACACCACCGACGCGGCGCGTGACGATCAGGTGCAGACCGATGTCGCGGGCCTGCGGCAACAACTCCTGGAGGGCGCTCAGTGGGTTGCTGCCGCCCGATGCCACCAGGTCGTAGTCGTCCACCAGGATGTAGAGATCCGGACCCTTCCACCAGCTCCGATCACGCAGCTGGGCGGTGGTCACGTCCGGGCCGGGCAGCCGGTTGGACAGCGCGCTGCGGATCGACCCCAGCCCCTGGGCGAACGCCTGGTTCGACGGGGCGTAGTCGAGCAGGTGGTCACCCTCAACCGCCCCCAGCAGGCCACGCCGGTAGTCGGCGATCACCAGCCGGGCCTGCGCCGGCGTATACCGCTCGGTGATCCCCCGGGCGATCAGGCGCAGCAGGTTGGTCTTGCCGCACTCCGCGTCGCCGAAGACCGTCAGGTGCGGCTCGTTGGTCAGGTCCAGGTAGACCGGCGCGAGTGCCGACTCGTTGACGCCGATCGGGAGACCGGGCGCCGAGCGGTCGATGATCCGGGCCAGCTCCGTCACCGGCAGCCGGCGCGGCAGCAACCGCACCTTCGGCGCCGGACGCCCCGGCCAGTTCGCCGCCACGTGCCCGGCCAGGGACAGTGAGGCCTCGCTCAGATCATCGATGTCGCGACGGCCGTCGATCCGCGAGATCGCGGTGAGGAAATGCAGCTTGTCCCGGGTCAGGCCACGACCGGGCGACTTCTCCGGCACGTTGTTCGCCGCCCGACGGTCGATCTCGGACTCCGACGCGTCACCGAGGCGCAGCTCCAACTTGGTGCCGAGCAGATCCCGCATGTTGATCCGGATCTCCGCCCACCGCACGGCGGTGAGCACCACGTGCACACCGAAGCCGAGGCCCCGGTTGGCCAACGTGGTGATGGTCTGCTCCAGCTCCTCGTACTCCTGACGCAGGGTGTTCCACCCGTCCACCACCAGGAACACGTCGCCGAACGGGTCGTCGGCGAACTCGCCGGCGGCACGACGACGGCGGTAACTCGCCACCGAGTCGATGCCGTGCTGGGCGAAACGACCCTCCCGATCGTCCAGGACGGCGACCACCTCGGCCACCGTCCGGCGGACCGCCTCGACGTCGCGCCGACCCGCCACCCCGGCCACGTGCGGCAGCCGCTCCATGCTGCGCAGCGCACCCCCACCGAAGTCCAGGCAGAAGAACTGCACCTCCCGCGGCGTGTGCGTGAGCGCCAACGAGGCCAGCAGCGTACGCAGCATCGTGCTCTTGCCACTCAGCGACCGACCGACGATGACCACGTTGCCGCCGGCCCCGGCCAGCTCGACCATCATCGGATCCCGACGCTGCTCGTAAGGGCGGTCCACCACGCCGACAGGCACTGTCAGTCGCCCGCGCCCGGGCCAGGAGGCGGTGCACAACCCGTAGGTCGGGTCCACCGCCAGCGGACCGAGCAGCTCGCCCAGACCCGGCGGGTCGGCCAACGGCGGCAACCACACCTGGTGCGCCGGGCGGCCCCGCCCCTTGAGCTGGTCGATCAGCACGTCGAGCATCGCCACGGCCTTGCCGTCGGCCGGCTGCTCCGCCTCCGGAGCGGTGGTCACCGGCACCTGCGGGACCTGCACTGGCACGAAGTCGAGACCGTAGGGCACGATCCGGCGCTGCACCAGCGCCTGCGAGGCGGAGGCCTGCTGCCCCGGCGCCCGGTACGCCCCGGACACGTACGCGGCCCGGAACCGCAGCATGGTGCTGGTGTCCGTCTTCAGGTAGCCGTGGCCCGGCGCGTTCGGCAGCTCGTAGGCGTCCGGGACGCCGAGCACGATCCGGCTCTCCACAGCGGAGAAGGTCCGCAGACCGATCCGGTACGACAGGTGCGTGTCGAGGCCCCGCAGCTTGCCCTCTTCGAGGCGCTGGCTGGCCAGCAGCAGGTGCACGCCGAGGGACCGACCCAGCCGGCCGATCATCACGAACAGGTCGATGAAGTCCGGTTTGGCGGCGAGCAGTTCACTGAACTCGTCACAGATGATCAACAAGCTGGGCATCGGCGCCAGCGGTTCACCGGCCGAGCGCGCCTTCTCGTACTCGAAGCGGGAGACGTAGTTGCCGGCGGCCCGCAGCAACTCCTGGCGGCGCACCATCTCACCGGCGAGCGCGTCGCGCATCCGGTCGACGAGCGGCAGCTCGTCGGCCAGGTTGGTGATCACCGCGCTGGTGTGCGGCAGCGCCTCCAGCGAGGCGAAGGTCGCGCCGCCCTTGAAGTCCACCAGGACGAAGTTCAGTTCCTCCGACGAGTGGGTCACCGCCAACGCGGCCACCACCGTACGCAGCAGCTCGCTCTTGCCGGAGCCGGTCGCACCGATCACCAGACCGTGCGGGCCCATGCCCTCGTGCGCCGACTCCTTGAAGTCGAGCTCGACCACGTTGCCGTCCGGGCCGACACCGAGCGGGATGCGCAGCCGGTCGCGGTGCCCACGCGGGCGCCAGGTGTTCTGCACGTCCACCGCCGCGGCGTCACCGACGCCGAGCAGGTCCGGCAGCTCGGTGCTGCGGGCCAGCGGCTCGTCGCCGCCGGTCTGCTGCTGGGAGAGCCGGAAGGGGGCGATCTGTCGGGCCAACCCCTCGGCGGCCTCCGCGCTGAGTCGGTCGGGACGACCCAGCGTCGACGACGAAGTGCCCCGGACCAGGTCGAGTGAGCCTCCGTCGTTCACGTCGAGGCAGAGCAGCCAGCGGCCGGCGTCGCGCGGCACCGTCCCGGAGAGGTCGATCACGGTGGTCCCGAGCAGACCCGGGCCGACCAGCTGGCAGGTCGGCGAGATCTCCCCGCCGTCGATCACCACGACCAGGTGCGGGGCGGTGGTCAGCGGCTTGGCCTCCGGCGCGAACCGGGGCCGCCCGGCCAGCTCGGCGGCGAGCGAGGCTTCGGCCTCGGCCAGGCTGGCGAAGACCAGCCGGCGCGCGCCCGCGGCGTCCGTCCGGCCGCTGTGGTGGGCGTGTGGCAGCCACTTCACCCAGTCCCAGGACGACTGCCGGTCGGGTGCGGCGACCACAGCGACCACCAGGTCGTCCGGTGCGTGGAAGGTGGTCAGCTGCCCCAGCGCCGCCCGGGTCAGGTCGAGCACCGGCTCGCGGTCGCCGCGCAGCACCACCCGGCTGAACGCGCGCACCGACAGTGCCGTCGGCAGTTCGGGCACCGTGGAGTGTGCCCGGACGAACCGGCGGAGCGCGATGGCGCTCATCGGCTCCAGGTCCTCCACCGGCTTCGTCTCCGGTGGGACGATCTCCACGGCGAGCCGCTGCGGGCCGAGGGCGATCCGGGTCTCACCGAAGTCGTCCTCGGTGATCCGCCGCTCCCAGAGTCGCCGGGACGCGGCGATCGACCAGAGCGCGTCGGGCTCCGGGTGCCGCCAGGCCATCGCGGCCCGCTGCTGCTCGGCGGCACGCCGGGTGCGCTTGCGCATCTGCGCCAGGTAGCGCATGTAGTCACGGCGATCGGCGTTCAGCTCCGCCTTGTCCTTGCCGCCGCTGTTGGCCAACGAGCCGATCGCCATGCCGAGCATCGAGACACCGAACAGACCACCGGCGACATAGGTCATCATGCCGCCGCCCTTGCCGGCGTAGAGGAACGCCATGGCGCCGACACCGCAGAACATCGGCAGGATCATGAGCAGCTGCCCCATCCCGCGGGGTGTCGGCTCGGGCAGCTCAGGAGGCGACTCCAGCAGCACCTCCCCGCGCGGCAGGGCCGGCCCCGGCTGACGCGGGAGCCGGCGGAACACCACAGTGCTCACGGCTGTCTCCTCCCCAGAAGCGGCCCTGATGTCGTGCGGCCCGCGGAACACCGCCCGCGGGTGGGCATCGTACGTGCCGTCATCGTAGGTAATCTGCCGTGTGCGCGGTGGACCCGGACCGCGGCATCCCAGCCAGCCGATCACAGACGCACACCTGGAGGCCACTGTGGCGACGAAGACGGCGACCGGCGGTCTCAGCCGGATCACCATCGTGGCCCCGCGTACCCGGATGGACCTGGCGCTGCCGTCGGACGTGCCGTTGGCCGACCTGCTTCCCACGCTGCTGCGCTACGCCGGTGAGGACATGGCCGACGAGGGCGCGCGGCACGGCGGCTGGGCACTGTCCCGGTTGGGCGGCGCGCCCCTCGACGGTGGTCGTACCGCGGCGCAGCTCAGCGTCCGGGACGGTGAGGTGCTCTACTTCAATCCCCGGTCCGACGCCGCGCCGGAGATCGTCTTCGACGACGTGGTGGACGCGGTCGCCACCGCGACCAACCAGCGCCCAGGCGCCTGGCAGGTCAGCGCGACCCGCTCCTTCGCCGTGGTCTTCGCGGCGGCGGCGCTCGGCGCCGGCGCGCTCGCCGCCCTCTTCGCCGGTCCGCCGCACCTGCCTGGCGCGCTGGCCGCGCTGCTGGTCGGGGTGGCGCTGCTGGTGGGCGCGGCGGTGCTGTCCAGGGCCGCCGGTGACAGCGGCATCGGCGCGGTGCTGGCCCTGGTCGGCCTGGTGCACGCGGCCACCGGTGGCCTGCTGCTGCTGGCCGGTGATCGGGCACTGACCGACCTGGCCAGTCCGCATGTCCTGCTCGCGGCGACCGCCGCGGTGGTGGCCGGCGCGGTGGCGGTGCTGGCGGTCGGCGACCGGTACCCTCTCTTCTTCGCCGCGATCGGGGTCGCGGCCGCGACCGGCCTGGGCGCCGTGCTCTGCCTGGCCCTCGACCTCGACGCGGCGGCCTCCGCCGCGGTGGTCGCCGCGGTCGCGTTCGGCGTGGTGCCGGCGCTGCCGATGATGGCCTACCGGCTGGCCCGGCTGCCGGTGCCGTCGATCCCGACCGGTCCGGAGGACCTGAAGACCGACAGCGAGTCGGTGGACGGCCGGCAGGTGCTCCAGCAGAGTGAGCGCGCCGACGCGTTCCTGACCGGCCTGCTGTGGACGGTGTCGCTGCTGGTGCTGGGCGCGCAACTCGTGCTGGCCCTGGACGGGCGCCTGCCCGCGGTGCTGCTCTGCCTGGTGCTGGCCCTGCTGGCACTGCTGCGGGCCCGCCCCCTCCTGGGCCGGGCGCAGCGCACCCCGGTGCTGCTGGCCGGCACCGTGGGTCTGGGCCTGGCCGCCGCGACCACCTTCGCCGGTGGGTCGCTGCCGGTCCGGCTCGGCGTGATCCTGGGCGGTCTGGTACTCGCCGCGGTGATCAGCCTGATCTACGGTCTGACCGTCGCCGGCAAGCGCATCTCGCCGGTCTGGGGCCGCCTGCTCGACATCGCCGAGATCCTGCTCATCGTCTCGCTGGTGCCGCTCGCCTTCTGGGTCTGCGGCCTCTACGGCTGGATCGTCAACCTCCGCCCCTGACCGCTCGCCCCCGCACCAGTCAGCGCGACCGCAGATCGGTGGCGACGCCCAGCGCCGACGCGACCGGAGCGGTGGCGTAGACCCCCGGGCCGTGCTGACCGTCCATCGGCCGGGTGGACGCGCCCACCCGGCCGGCGACGTCGCGAACCACCTTGACCAGGGCCTCGACGTGGTTGTCCATCGCCGCGACCCGCAGCAGCGGTGCCGCCACCCGACCGTCCGACGAGACGGTCACGGCCACCGTGTGCGACGGCGCCGAGGTCGCGGTGATCGCGTCCACCAGCGGACCGAGCGGCGCGTCGAAGCGGCCCGGCAGAGCCATGCAACGGTGCGTCCAGCCGCCGCCGCGCAACCCACGCCAACTCTCGGCCGGCGCCTCGGGCACCAGGTCGAGGCCGGCGGCCGAGACGATGGCCGCACGTAGCTCCTCCCGGCCCAGTGGGCGATGTGCCAGCCCCGCCGAGGTCAGCGCCTTGCCGAGCCGGCCGATGCCGGCCGCCACCGTCCGGTGTACGCCGGTCAACCCGCCGCCCCGGCTCACCGCCTCGACCCGGGCGTCCCGGACGGTGAGCCGCACCGCCACCCAGACGGTCCGGTGAGCAGCCGGCGGCGCGCCGGGTGCCGGGTACCAGACCAACGTGTGCGCGACGACCTGGGCCCGGGAGACCGGGGCGCTGAAGTCCGCGAGCACCCGCAGCGCGCGGTCCACGGCGGCGGCGTCGACCGAGCCGACCGCCGCACCGGTGGCGGACTGCAGGGCGACGGCGGCGAACCAGCCCTGGTCGTCGCGCCCGATGCCGAGCCGGGTGCCTCGGTCGGTCAACTCGATGACGCTCAGCTCGGGAGCGAGCGCAGCCAACCTCGGGTCGGTCGCCGTGCCGCTGGCCAGCGCTGCCGACGCCCGCTCACCACGTCGCCGCAGACGCCGGCGCAGCAGCAGGTCCTCGAACCACCAGCGGCCACCCCGGCGGGCGAAGGCGGCCAGGAGGACCAGCAGCGAAGCGACACCCGCCGCGGCGAGCACCCAGCTGGGTCCGGCCGTGGCGGCCCAGACGCCGACCACGCAAAGCTCCAGCACGACGAGCTGCCCGACCAGCACGGGGCCGACCCGCCCACGGCCGGGCCGCTCGGCCGGGGGCGCCGGCCGGGTCGGAACGTCGACAGGGTCCGTGACCGCTCGGACGGGTGGCGCCTGAACCTGCGTCATCGCTGACTGTCCCTCCTGCACGGTACGACTCTGCGCCGGGTCTTCTCCGGTGCCGGCCACGAGCGGTGGTCCCAAGGAACCACAGTCGGCCCCTTATCGTAGGGAAGCCCGCGACGGCACCCCGACCCTGATCGTCGCGGATCCACCCCGCCGGAGGTAAGTCATGCGGACCCGCCGCGATCAGGTGCAGGCGTACCGCTTCGTCACCCGCCGCATCGTCTCCGCCTTGCTGTCGGGCGATCCGGAGACCACCAACCTGCCGATGCGACGTCTCGGCATGGCCGTCTTCGGCAGTGTCCTCACCGCGGCCATCGTGCTGGGCGGGGTCGGGGCCTACGGCCAGTTGACCGGTGGCGCGGCACCGCTGGACGACCAGACCCTGGTCATCGAACGGGAAACCGGCGCGACGTACGTGTTCATCGAGGGCAAGCTGCACCCGACGCTGAACTACACCTCGGCACGGCTCATCGTGAACGATGCGAGTGCCCAGGTGCGGACGATGTCCCAGGCGTCGCTGCGGGACCGGCCCCGCGGCGTCACCGTCGGCATCGTCGGGGCGCCGGACGCCCTGCCGGACCGCAAGTCGCTGACCGGCCTGCCCTGGTCGGTCTGCGACGTGCCTGACCCGGTCGACCGGCAGCGCTCCAGCACCCGGCTGGTGATCGACCGGGCGCTGCCCGGCGGCACGCCGCTGGGTGACCGGGCGGTGCTGGTCTCGGTGAACGACCAGCGGTACCTGGTCACCAACAACACCCGACTCCAGCTGCTCGATCCGTCCCGCACGATCACGGCGCTGCGGATGGCCGGCACCGAGCGACTCCAGGTCGGACAGCAGCTGCTCAACGCCGTGCCGGCCGGGCCACCGCTGCGCCGGCCGTCACTGCCCGGCGAGGGTCAGCCCAGCAGTCGCACTGTGGCAGGGCAGACGTACGACGTCGGTTCGGTGTTCAAGGCCGCCGGGCGGCACTACGTGCTGACCCGGGACGCTCTCGTCTCGATCAGTGAGATCACCGCTCTGCTGCTCGTCAGCAACGGCGGTCGGATCACCGACATCACCCCGAACCAGGCCAGCGAGGCGTTCGAGGAGCGGCGGATCGAGGAGGAGGGGGTGCCGGCGACGATGCCCGCCCTCTACCCGGCCCAGCCCGGTCAGACCACGCTGTGCGCGACGTACCGCAAGGGCAGCGCGGGCGGCCCGCCGACCACCACCCTGGAGGTCTTCGACCGGGTGCCGACCGAGTTGACCGACAGCGATCCGGGCCTGGTGCCGGTGCGCCAGACCAGGCGCGACGCGGTACGCACCGCTGAGGCGGTGCTGCTGCCCGGCGGCAAGGGTGTCATCGCGCAGGCCTCGCCCGGTTCCGGGACCAGCGGTTCCGGTGCCGCCGGGTCGACGATCTACCTGATCAGCCCGCAGGGCATCCGGTATCCGCTCGCTTCGGCGGAGACCCTCGACGTGCTCGGTTACGGCGGGATCACCCCGCTGGCGGTGCCCGGCTCCCTGCTCGCACTGATCCCGACCGGGCCGACGCTGGACCGCGAGGACGCGTTCGCCGTCTTCGCTGCCGACGGCCCGGCACCGACCGCACCGCCGTCGACCGCGCCGCCGTCGACCGCGCCGAGGTCGGGCTCGCCGTCAGCGGCACCGCCGTCGGGTACGCCGTCCGCCGCGCCACCGTCGGGGTCGACATCGTCGAGTCCAGCCGGTGGCACCCCGTCGAGCGGTGGGACCGGCGGGGGGTCCACGGAATCGACCGACGCCGACGGCTGAGCAGCTTCGACGGGTCGCCCGGAGTCGCACTGGTGGACTAACCTGGATGCCGCTGACGGTTGTCAACCAGAACGACGGGGATGTTGCCATGGCCGGGCGTACGGAAGTCGACCTGTTGTCCCTTGAGGACTTCCACGAGCACCTGGCGTCGCGGTTGAGCCAGGCCGAGTCGGTGCTGCGCAAGCTCAACACCGAGATGCAGTGCCGTCCTCCGGCCCTGGGCTCGTTCTTCGATGCCACCGACAAGGCGCGTCGCTACAGCGAGGTCCACCAGTCCTATGTCGACCAGGCCGAACGGATCCGGCAGGCGGTGCTGGCGGCACAGCAGGCGACGAGCACGATCTTGAACAACTACCGCACCGCCGAGGCACGTAACGCGGCGAACGCCGACGATGTCACCGCCGCGCTGACCCCGGTCGACCGGGCGTTGCAGCCGAAGGAGGACGGGCGTGTCTGACTACACCCAGCGCTACCAGGGCAACAGCCACCAGCAGCTGTACGACGGCCTGATGGCGGGCAAGCCGGAGCAGATCGAGGGCGTGGCCACCCAGTGGGCCGAGCTCAAGGGCATCCTCGACGGTCTCGGCCGGGAGCTGAGCGGCGACCTCGACAAGCTCGCCAACACCTGGACGGGTTCGGCGGGTCAGGAGTTCCACCGGCGACTCAGCTTCATCGTCGCCCACACTGACGCGCTGGGCGAGGGGATGGCCGGCATCAGGCAGGGGTTGACCATGATGGCCGACCATCTGCGCGACGCCCACAAGCAGGCTGAGAGCCCGGAGGAGACCGACGACAACGACAAGGCGATCGGCGGTGCGATCAAGGGTGGCGCGGTCTTCGGTCTGACCGGTCTGATCGTCGGGGGCATCGCGGGTCACCAGCAGGACAAGGCCGAGCAGGAGAAGGCCCACCAGCGGATGGTGAACCTGGTCGCCGGCCTGGCCAACAGTTACGAAATCTCCGCCTACGACCGGGTGGTCGAACCGCCCCCACCGGATCCGGACACGCCGACCACCGCCCGGAAGGACCCGACGACGCCGCAGAGCGTCTCGGCGATCGCCCGGGTGAGCGGCGGCCCCCACACCGGCGCCGACACCGGGCGCAAGGGTGACGCGACCATCTCGACGCCCGACCATGTCGCCCAACTGCCGGGCGACGGTTCGACGCCGGGCGAGGTCGGCGCGGTCACCGGCGGCGGGGCGGCTGTCGTCACCGTTCCGACCGGCGCTGGCAGCGACCTCCCAGGCGCCGGCACGTCCCTCGCCGGAGCCGACCCGCTTCTCGGCGGCGCGCTGCTCGGCGGGGGTGCCGCCGGGCTGGTCGGGCTGTCCGGGCCGGCCGGCGCGCCCACCGCGGCGAGCACCGGTCCCGGCCTGCTCTACGGGGCGCAGGGCGGGGCACCGGCCGGCGGGGTGTTGCGCAGCGGCGCGCTCGCCGGCTCGGGCAGCGCGGCCCCCACCTCGGCTCGACCGACCGGCGGTGGCGCGGCCCCGGCGGAGACCCGCGCCGCCAACGGGGTCGGGCGCAGCATCGACGGCCAGCGTGGTGGCAGCGGCGGCCGTCCGGCCATGACCGGTGGCAACGCCCGGCCGGGGTCCGGCGGCGGTCGTCCCGGCGTGCTCGGCGGGCAGGGGCGTGCGCAGGACGACGACTCCGACGAGCGGCTGACCTGGCTGACCGAGGACGAGATGGTGTGGCAGGGCGACGAGAAGGCCGCGCCCCCGGTGCTCGGCACCGGCGACTGACCACGGCCCACCGTCGGCCGGCACGCACCACCGGCGGTGCGCCCCCGACGATTGACGGTGCCCCCGATCGGACCCGATCCGGTCGGGGGCGTTGCCGTTCCCGGGCCCTGATCGGCGGTGTCCACAGTGCGCATGGTGGTGGCGGTCACGCCCGCGCCGCCCATCGCCGTGCTGCGGTTGGCCGGAACGGGCGATAGGTTGGTCGGGTGTCGTCCGCAGCGTCCGTCCGCCCAGCCAGGTGGGCTGTGCTGCGGTCACTGCGGGAAATGACCCGCCTGGCGGTCACCGCGCTGGTCCTCGCGGTCGGCCTCGGTGCCGCTCTCGCCGCGACCCCACCGCCCACCCCCACGCAGCTGCGGCCCAGCGCCGTGAGCAGCCGGGTGGCGAGTGTCAGCCCTGACGCCGGCCCGGCCGACGAGCGAACCGGCCAGCCCGCTGAAGCCCCGTCGGCTGGCACGCTCGACACCGCCACGGCGACCGGTCCGGTCGCGGCGGGCCCGGTGCACGTCCCGGCCGCCGATCCCGGCCGTGGCTCCCCCGCACGACGCGGCCCACCCGCCCGCTGAGCCAGGCCCGGCGATCCCCGGGGCCCGATCCCGGCTGATCCTCCCGCACGGCACCCGAGTTCGCCGTCCACGGATCATCCCGCCACCGGGCCGACCGGTGCTGCCGCGCCTTCCTGCCGCCCGTCGATACCCGCCTTCGACCGCGAGGTGCTGTTACATGCAAATCATCCTCTCCGCCGTCCTGCCCGACCTCTCCCGGGCCGCCGTCATCTGGCTGAGCCTGCTCGGGGTGGTAGCCGTCGCTGTCTCCGCTCTCCTGCTGCGACCCGGTCGACTCCGCTTCGACCCGGGTTCCCGGATCCGGCGCGCCGCAATGCCGAGCCAACTTGAGCAGGCCCAGGAGGAGCGGGAGCAGAGCCGCTACGCGCAGGAGGTCGCGGTGGCCGCCGAGCGGGCGACCACCACGGTGCAGCGCCGCCGCACGGAGTGGGTTGCCGCGCAGGAGGCGGTCGAAGCGGCCTGGCTGGCGTACGAGGCGGCCGAGGCTGGCGTACGGCGGTTCGACGCGGCGGCCGCCATGCCGCTGCCGCACACCGCACGGACCCCCGCCGAGTACGCGGACCGCGAGCGCTACCTGCACCGGGCGGCGCTGGACGCGTACTGGCGGCGGGACCTGTCGGTGGAGCAGCTCAGCGACGTCTTCGCGCACCGCGACGGCTGGGACCCGCGACTGCACCCGGTCGAGCAGGAGCTGGTGCTCCAGCGGGCGATCCGGGACAACCTGGCGGCCCGGCACGCCGCAGCCCGCGAGCGGGAGCAGAGCGCGTGGCGGGCGGCGGAAATGGCGGTTGCCGCGGCTCGCAGTTTGCGCGAGGAGGCGCACGCCGCGAGCGGGCGACGGGTCGCCGAGTCCGCGTCGGTGCTGCCCCTGAGCGAGGTTGCCCGACCGGTGGGCGCGCAGCCCCGGGAGAACGTCGAGCAGACCCGGGAGAACAAGGTGACCGCTCGCGGCCGTGCGACGGTGCCCGCGTTCTGAGCCGCGCGGGCTCGGGTGGGTTAGCGTGACGGCATGTCCCGACAGGCGTGGGTCCTCGTGGTGATCGCCAGCATCCTGGCGCTCGCCACACTGGTCGGTGCCGTGGTGCTGGCGGTGCGGGTGGTGCGTACCCGGCGGATGCTGACCGGGCTGGGCGCGGGCGGCAAGGTCGCCTTCTACGGGGCACTGATCTACACGGTCTTCCCGGTCGACGTGCTGCCGGACCCGATCTACCTGGATGACATGGGGGTCCTGGCCGCCGCGCTGATCTACCTGACCCGGCTGGTGCACCAACGTCGGGCGGCAGGTCGCCAGCTGCCCGGTCAGCCGGACGCCCCGCCGGATCGGGGCCAGGTGCGCCGCCGCGTGCCATGATCGGGGTCGGTTCGGCGGACAGGGGACGGGCATGGCGGGCGATCATCGGTTGGACGTGCACGATGAGCGGGTTGTCGCCTTCTGCGCCGAACGACACCTGGCGACGCTGACCACCCTGCGGGCGGACGGTACCCCGCACGTCGTACCGGTCGGGGTGACGCTCGACCCGGCGGCCGGCCTGGCCCGGGTCATCACCTCCGGCGCCTCCCGCAAAGCCCGTCAGGTGGCGTCTGCCGGGGCGGCGGGCACGGCGGTGGCCGTATGCCACGTGGATGGCCGCCGCTGGTTGACCATCGAGGGCCGCGCGGTGCTGCGGTCGGATCCGGCCGCCGTGGCGGAGGCGGAGCGGCGGTACGCCGAGCGGTATCGGACACCACGCCCGAATCCGGAGCGGGTGGTCATCGAGATCACCGTGACCAGGTTGTTGGGCAGCCTCTGAGCTGACCGTCTGTCCCCGATGACCGGTTCGGGTCGGGCAGGGACGCCGTGCGGGTCCCGGTGCCCTCAGCCGGCGGAATTCTCCGTGGAGCAGAGCCGTTACGCCCTCGGTACGCCCAGGGCCGAGACCACAGATGGTCGGCCCCCGTGTTGCGCCGAGCGCCATTCCCGGTGCTGCCGTCCTCCGCTTGTCGGAGCCGACAACCCCCGAACGGAGACTCGACCATGAACCCGATCGTCCAGAAGAGCGGCCTGTCCGTCGTCGGCCTGCTCGTCGCCGGCGGCTGCGCCCTCGGCCCGGCGGTGGCCGCGCAGGCCGCGCCGGCACCCGCCGCTCCGGCTTCGTCGAGCCAGACCGACAGGCACGCCGAGCGGGTCCTCGGCGTCGACTACCAGGCCCAGCCGAACTTCTACTACTGCGGCCCGGCCGCGACCAGGATCGCGTTGTCCGCCCAGGGCAAGGCGCTCTCGCAAGACGAGGTGGCCCGGCTGCTCGGCACCACCGAGGCGGGCACCCCCTCGGCCCTGGACACCACCCGGGTGCTCAACGAACTGACCGGCGGCAAGTACCGGACCACCGAGATCCGTGATTCGGTGGCCCGCCCCGACCAGGTCGAGCAGCTGCGCCGTGACGTGCTGACCGCGGTGGACGCCGGCCGCCCGGTGGTGGCCAACATCAAGGGCACGACGGTGGACACCGACGGCAACCCGCACTCGTACGAGGGTGGCCACTACCTGACCCTCGTCGGCTACCGCGACGGTGGTGACACGATCCGGGTCGCCGACCCGGCCGACCCGGCGTTGGGCGAGTACTGGATGAGCCTGCCGAAGGTCGCCAACTGGATCGCCGAGCGCGGCTACTCCTCCTGATCCGGAACGCTTCACCGGGCCGGCCTCTCCCGTGCGGGGAGGCCGGCCCGGCCGTTGTCACGGGTGCGGTTGGCGAGGTGCGCGCGGCGGCGGGCTCGGGCGGCTCGCGTCGGTGGGGCCCGGTGCAGTTCTCGGCGGAGTGGCGGGTGGATCTCCGCCTCGCCGGCTCCGGCCGCTCGGCGCACGATCCGGTTGGCGTCCTCCGGTTCGGAACCCGCTGCCCGGAGCAGATCGCTGGCCGCGGTACGCAGCCCGGTGACGAGGGATTCTCCGAACGACCTGACCCCGGTCGCCGATGCCCGCCCGGCCAACTCGGCGCACTGCTCGACCAGTCGACGGGTGCGCTGGGTGTCCTCGCCGACCTTGCACTCCGCACGCATCGCCGCCACTGCCTGACCCAGTCGGCCCATCGCGTCCGGCAGCTCCGGTGGGATCGGCTCGTCGTACTGCAACGCGGTGGTCGACCAGCGGGCCATGGCGCGAGTGTCCAGCAGCAACCGCTCCAGGTGGCCCGCGCTGCGAGCGTAACGGTGGTACTGCTGCCGGCGGTGCCAGCGCACCGGGGCGATCGTCACCACCTCTTCGGCGCCGCTGAGCGCATCGTGCAACCGGCCCAGGTCGTCCTCGGTGCTGCGAAGCCGGTCGAGAACGCCCATGGTCCGGGCGACGTCGCGCTCGCGCATGGCCTGCGCCAGCTCGCCGAGTTGCTCGCAGAGGATCGCGAAAATCGGTGCCGCGGCCCGGTCCAACACCCGCATCGGGTTGATCGGCAACAACAGCGCGACCACCACCAGGCCGACCGCCCCACCGACGAGCGCGTCGAAGATGCGGGGCACCTCCAGGCCGCGTTGCATCGGGGCCAGCGTGGCGATCAGCACGGCGGTACCGCCGGCCTGGCCGACGAGCGGACCGCCCTTGCCAGCCACCAGCAACGCGCTGGCGATGGCAAGCGCGACCACCACGCCGGTCTGCCACGGGCCCGAGCCGAGCAGGAATCGCAGCGTGTCGCCGATGATGATGCCCAGGGCCACGCCGCCCAACAGCTCGAAGGTGCGCCGTGCCCGCTGCCCGATGGCGGTGGCGATCGTACCGACGGCGGCGGCCGGGGCGAAGACGTGCGATCCCTGGCCGAGCAGATTCTTGGCGAGCAGGGCGGCGATGGCCGCGGCCAGCCCGGCCTGGATGGAGATCACCAGAGTGACCTCCCACTGCCGGGCCCGGATCCGGCCGGCCTGCCCGCCCCGGTGCCGCACCCGCCGGACCGTCCGCTGGGCGGTCTCATCGAGCCGCGACTGATCGCGGTCGGCGGGTGGGCGGTCGTCGGCCATGGCGGCGGTTACCCCGGCGGCGGCACGGCAATCGTGACGGCCGGGCACCACCGCCACCGGAGGTACCACGGACACCGTCGTACGCATCGTCAACCGTGGGTTTGTGCAGCCCCGTGGGGGTACCAGAGCCACACACCTCCCACCGATCCGCAACCGGTAAGGGGCCGTGACAATGACCAATCCACCGAACACCGACGACCACGACGCTGTCGACATCCTGGTCTCCGATCATCGTGCGATCGAGGCGGTCCTCGTCGAGTTGGCGACCCGGCAGGGCACTGCCGAGCACCGCCGACACCTCGCCGACGTGGTGATCGCCGAACTCGTCCGCCACTCGGTGGCCGAGGAGGCCTACGTGTATCCGATCGCCCGAAAGGTGCTGCCCGACGGCAACGAGATCGCCGACCGGGAGATCGCTGAGCACGCCGACGCCGAGCGGACCATGAAGGAGCTGGAGTCAACCGACCCGTCCGACCCCCGCTTCGACGAACTGCTCGCCCACCTGACCAGCACCGTCCGACACCACGTGGCGGAAGAGGAGAAGGAGCTCTTTCCGCGGCTGCGCGCGGCGACGGCCCGGGAGGAGCTGGTCGAGATCGCCGCCCGGGTGACGGTGATCAAGGAGATCGGGCCGACCCGGCCGCACCCGGGGAGCCCAGAGCACCCACCGGCGAACAAGCTGCTCGCCCCCGGCATCGGCCTGGTCGACCGGTTGCGTGACGCGTTGAGCGGCCGGCCGACCACGATGGACGAGCTACGCGACAAGCGCTGACCCGTATCGTCCGGACCCGGCACTCCCGGGTCGCCGAGGCTCGGCGACCCGGGAGAAGCGCGGCGGGTCAGCGGACCTGATCGCCCTCGCCGGTGCGCGCCTGGGCCTGGTCGACGCCCTTGTCGATCTGATCGCCGTACTTGCCGCCGGTGCGCTTGTCGGCCATGTCGCCGGCCTTCTCCGCACCCTGGTCGACCTGCTTGTCATGCTTGTCCGCGAAGTCCTTGGCCTTGTCCATGAAGTCACCCATGGCGTTCCTCCTCAATCCGGTCCGTCCCCTTCGCGTTCCCTTGGCCGGACCACGCAAACGCCGCGGCTCCGGACGTGATCGGCGAACACCCACCGGCGTCACTCCGGCCGACGTACGATCCGCGCGGGCAACGGCCAGCGATTCGGGTGTCGGGGCACGACCGACCGGGTACCGACCTCGTCGACATCGAGGAGGACCGACATGGCCGCAGAGGTACCCGGACCGACAGGCGGCCCCGGGCCGCGCCAGACCTGGGCGGCGCTGCCGTGGCTGGTCCGGACCGCTGTGTTGTGGAGCGCCTGCCTGGTGGTGATCGCCGCGGGGCTGTACCTGCTCGGCCGGATCGCCGTCCTGTTGGCGCCGCTGGCCATCGCGCTGGCCGCCACCATCTTCCTCACCGCGCTGCTGGATCCGGTCCTGCTGCTGCTGCGCCGGTTGCGCCTGCCGGCGGCGCTGGCCGCGCTCTGCACCGTACTGCTGCTGCTCGGCATCCTGGTCGGCGTCGGCGCGCTGGTGTGGAACCTGACCGCCAGCCAGTTCGATCAGCTCAGCCAGGAGTTGACGCAGGGGGTCGAACGCAGCCGGGACTTCGTGACGTCCACCCTGCCGGTCAGCGAGGCACAGCTGGACCGGCTGGTCGACCAGGCCCGGGAGGGGCTCAGCGGCAGCTCACCCGACCCGGTGGCCGGCGCCCGGACCGCCACCGAGGTGTTCGGCTCCGCGCTGCTGGCTCTGGTGCTGCTCTTCTTCCTGCTCAAGGACGGCCGGTCCATGTGGCACTGGGTGCTGTCCCGGGCGTCCGGCCCGAACCAACCCGTGCTGGCCGAGGCCGGCCGCAACGGTTGGCAGACGTTGGGCGCGTACAGCCGGGGCACCATGTTCATCGCCGCGATCGACGCGCTGGGCATCGGGCTGGCTCTCGTGGTGCTGCGGGTGCCCCTCGCCCTGCCGCTGGCGTTGATCACGTTCCTCGGCGGTTTCGTGCCGATCATCGGGGCGACGGTGGCCGGCGCGGTGGCGGTGCTGGTGGCGCTGGCAGCCAACGGGCCGACCACAGCGCTGCTCACCCTCGCGGCGGTGATCGCCGTGCAGCAGATCGAGGGCAACCTGCTGGAGCCGCTGGTCATGAAGCGACAGGTCCGACTGCATCCGGCGGTGATCCTGGTGGCGGTCACCGCCGGCACGCTGATCGCGGGCATCGCTGGGGCCTTCGTCAGCGTCCCGATCACCGCCGTCCTCTGGCGCGTCATCGACACCGTCCAACAGCGCCGCTCGACCTCGGCTCTCCTGCCCTCGGAGTGATCATCACCGAACGAGGTGCGTGGTGAACCAGGTGCCAGCCTGATCGGCGACCTGCTCAAGGGTGCCGGGCTCCTCGAAGAGATGGGTGGCGCCGGGGATCACCCGCAACTCGCCGACCTCCCCCAACTCGGCCAGCGCCCGCTCGTTGAGCGTGATCACCTCTTCGTCCAGCCCGCCAACCAGGAGCAACGTCGGGGTACGCACCTGGGCCAGCGCGTTACCGGCCAGGTCCGGCCGACCACCCCGGCTGACCACTGCGGCCACCCGATCGGCGCGGGACGACGCCGCGACCAGGGCAGCGGCAGCACCTGTGCTGGCCCCGAACAGGCCGATCGGCGCATCGCCGGCAGGACGCTCGACGGCCAGCCAGTCGACGATCCCGGCCAGCCGGCTGGCCAGCAGCCCGATGTCGAAGCGCAGTTCGGCCGTTCGCGCGTCCACCTCGTCCTCGGCCGGGGTGAGCAGGTCCGCCAGCACCGTACCGAGCCCACGGTCGTTCAGCGTCCGGGCCACCGCCACATTGCGCGGGCTGTGCCGGGAACTGCCGCTGCCATGCGCGAACAGCACCACGCCGACCGGCTGGGCGGGCAGCGTCAGGTCCGCGGGGAGTTGAGCGTCCCCGACCGGAATGGTCACGCTGCGCTGCTCATCCATGCCCCACCTCCGCGTACTCGACGGTGTCCCGGGTACCCCGCCCGCCGCCGGGCACGCACGCCGCGACGGCGTTAACCCGGGGCCGTGCGCCCGCCGCCGGGCCGCGTTTGTCGGCTGGGTCGCCGGGTACGCGACGAGCGACCGCAGACCGTGTCGGCGCAGCCGCGCCCCGACGGATCGCGAGGATCGCCATGGCCAAGCAGCAGATTTCCCGGCAGCAGCAGCTGACCGAGCGAACCCAGCGTGAACAGGACGCCGAGCGCAACCAGGACGTCGGGGACCAGGATTTCGGCGACCAGGCCGCTTCGGCCCGGCTGCCCGACGACCCGAAGGCGGCGGCGCCCCGGGACGCGATCGGGCGTCCGTCGACCGGCGAGCCGGTCTGATCGACCTGGGCCGGCACACCGGTCTGATCAACTTCGACCGGCACGCCGGTCTGATCAACCTGGGCCGGCGAGCCGGTTCGACCAACAGCGCGGGCGGGGGGGGGGGGGACACACCCCCCCCCCCCCGCACAGGTCGCGTTGTGGCCAACCCCGCAGCCGGGGCCCGCCCCGGGGCTGCTCGGGTGGCGGGCCGGGCGGCGCGGCCGGCGCCGCCACCCCGGGTTTGCACCCGGCCCCCGGCCCCGGGTGTGTGAAACCCGGGCCGGGGCGCCGCGTTCCCACCACCCGGGGGGGGGGGGGGGGGGCAAACACTCCCGCCCCGCCCGTCACTGGTCGCGTTCTGGCAACCGCAGCAGCGGGGACCGGCCCGGTGGCTGCTCGGGTGGCGGGCCGGACGGCTCGGCCGGCGGCACCGGTACCGTCACCGGCTCGTCGCAGGTCACCCGCAGCACCTGGTCGTGGTGGCGCAGCTCCACCACGTCGTCCGGGCCGCCGTGTCGCAGCGAGTACGTCGTCTGGTGCGGCCGGACATCCACCCGCAGCGACAGCCCCCGCCACTGGAGCGAGAACTCCAGCCGGCTGAGTCGGCTGGAGAGCCGGGGGGCGAAGGACAGCTCGCCGTCGTGGTCGCGTAGACCGCCGAACCCGCTGACCAGGGCGAGCCACGCGCCGGCCAACGACGCCATGTGGACGCCGTCGCGGGTGTTCTCGTTGAGGTCGTGCAGGTCCATCAACGCGGCCTCACGCAGGTAGGTGTGCGCGAGTTCGGGGTGGCCCACCTCGGCGGCGAGCACCGACTGGGTGCACGCCGACAACGACGAGTCGCGTACGGTGCGGCGCTCGTAGTAGAGGAAGTTGCGCACCTTCTCCTCGGGTGTGAAGGCGTCTCCCCGCCAGTGCATGGCGAGGACCAGGTCGGCCTGCTTCACCACCTGCTTGCGGTACAGCTCGAAGTACGGGTAGTGCAGCAGCAACGGGTACTTCTCCGCCGGTGTGTGCGTGAAGTCCCATTCCTGAAGTCGGGTGAAGCCCTCCACCTGCTGGTGGACCTCGAGCTCATCGTCGTAAGGGACGTGCATGGAGGTGGCGGCGTCGCGCCAGCTCGCGGCCTCCTCGTCGGTGACCCCGAGGTGGAACGCCTCGTCCCGGTGGCGCATGACCACGTCGGCGGCGGCGAGCAGGTTCCGCTGCGCCATCAGGTTGGTGTAGACGTTGTCGTTCTTCACTGCGGTGTACTCGTCCGGGCCGGTGACGCCATCGATGTGGAACTGCCCGTGCCGGTCGTGGTGGCCGATCGAGCGCCACAGCCGGGCGGTCTCCACCAGCAGCTCCAGCCCGATCTCCCGTTCCAGCTGGGTGTCCCCGGTGACCATCACGTAGCGGCGCACGGCGTCGGCGATGTCGGCGGCGATGTGGAAGGCCGCCGTTCCGGCCGGCCAGTACCCGGATGATTCCGGGCCGGCGATGGTGCGCCAGGGGAAGGCGGCACCCTTGAGGTTGAGCGTCTCGGCGCGCTCCCGCGCCGAATCCAGCGTGCTGTGTCGCCACTGCAACGCGCTGCGCACCGCGCTCGGCTGGGTGTACGTGAGCACCGGAAGGACGAACATCTCGGTGTCCCAGAAGGCGTGTCCGTCGTAACCGGGGCCGGTCAGCCCCTTCGCCGAGATCGGCCGCTGCTCGGCCCGCGCGCCGGCCTGCAACACGTGGAAGAGCCCGAAGCGGACCGCCTGCTGCACCTCCGGGTCGCCCTCGACCAGCACGTCGGAGGCGTCCCAGAACGCGTCGAGGTAGTTGCGCTGCTCCCGGTGCAGCCCGTCCCATCCGTCGAGTCGGGCACCGGCCAGTGCCGCGCCGACCTGGTCGCGCAACGCCGGCAGGGAGCGGCGACTCGACCAGCTGTACGTCAGATACTTGATCACCCGCAGCTTCTCGCCGGGCTGGAGCACGCAGGCGATGGTTGTCCGGACCCAGTCCTGGTAACCCTCGGACTCGATGGTGGTGTGGTCCGGGCCGTGCACCTCGTGCTCCATGGCGGCGGCGACCCGCAGACCGGAGACCTTCGTGCGGTGGATCAGCTGGCCGCCGTCGGGGGTGGTCAGCTCCTCCTCGGCCTGGAGCGGCGACTCCAGCACCGCCGCGACCCGGGGGTCCTTGCTCTGCGCGGGCAGCGATTCGTTCGCCACCAACTCGGACTGCACGATCAGCCGCAGCGGGCCGTCGACGGCCTCCACCTCGTAGCTGATGGCGGCCACGGACCGCTGGGTGAAGGAGACGAGACGGGTGCTGCGGACCTTGACCTCCCGGCCGGCGGGCGAGCGCCAGTGCAGCTCCCGGTGCAGCGTGCCGGCCCTCAGGTCGAGGATCCGCTCGTGGGCGATCAGCTCGCCGTAACGCACGTCGAGCGGTTCGTCGTCGACCAGCAGCCGGATCAGTTTGCCGTTGGTGACGTTGACGATGGTCTGCCCGGACTCGGGGAAGCCGTAGCCCGCCTCCGCGTACGGCAGTGGACGCAGCTCGTAGAACGAGTTGAGGTAGGTGCCGGGCAGGCCGTGCGGTTCGCCCTCGTCGAGGTTGCCCCGCAGGCCGACGTGCCCGTTGGAGAGCGCGAAGACCGACTCCGACTGGGCCAGCACGTCCATGTCCAGCCGGGTCTCCCGGACGTGCCACGGCTCGACCGGGTAGGCGCGCTCCCGAATCATCCGGAGCCTCGTTCGGCGGCGAGCGGGTCGGTGGCGGTGCGGTCCGGCGCCGGCGGGTTCGCGCTGTCGAGCAGGTCGGCGAGGTCGGTCACCACGATGTCGGCCCCGTGGGCCAGCAGCTCGTCGGCCTGCCCGACCCGGTCGACGCCGACCACGTAACCGAAGCCACCGGCGCGGCCGGCGGCCACCCCGGAGAGCGCGTCCTCGAAGACGGCGGCCTGCGGCGGGTCGACGCCGAGCAGCCTGGCTCCGGCGAGGAACGAGTCGGGGTGTGGTTTGCCGCGCAGCCCCTGCGTGCGGGCGACGATCCCGTCCACCCGGGCCTCCAGCAGCGGCTCCAGCCCGGCGGCGGCGACCACCTCGCCCCCGTTCGCGCTGGCGGTGACCACGGCTCGGCGGAGCCCGGCGGCGGTCGCCGCCTTCAGATACCGCACCGAGCCCGGGTAGACCTCGACGCCTGCGGTACGCAGACGGTGCAGCAGCAGGACGTTCTTGCGGTTGCCCAGGCCGTTGACGGTCTCCGCCTCCGGCGGGTCGTCCGGGCTGCCCTCGGGCAGCACGATCCCTCGGGAGGCGAGGAACGACCGCACGCCGTCGGCCCGGGGGCGGCCGTCGACGTAGCGGTTGTAGTCCGGGCCCGGGTCGAACGGTTGGAACGGTTCGCCGGAGGTCGTGGCGCGCTGGCGGAGGAACTCGTCGAACGTCTGCGTCCAGGCGGCGTTGTGTACGCGGGCGGTCTGCGTCAGCACACCGTCCAGGTCGAAGAGACAGGCGGTCACGTGAGCAGGTAGGCCCAGCACGGTACGAATCTATCCACCCTGCTGGGCGCGCAAACCCGCTTCGGCCGCCCTGAGGCGTTTCAGTTCGGTCGCAACGTCCAGATCACTGTCATCTCCGAGGTCGGTTTGCCGTCCTCGGTGGTGATCTGGACCGCGACGGGGAATTCCGGTCGTCGACCGGCGGCCAACTCCTCGGTCACCTCGGCCGCCGGCCGGCCGAGTCGCGCGGTGGCCAGCACCGGACCCATGGCGAGTTTCCGGTAGGCGATCTCGGCCCGGACGGCCAGTGGCACGGCCCGGTCGAGCAGTTGACCGAAGGCTGCCAGCACGACCGCGCCGGAGGCCGTCTCGCCGAGGGTGAACATGGCGCCGGCGTGCGGTCCGCCGATGTGGTTGTGGGTGGCCGCCGAGTCGGGCAGCCGGACGACTGCCCGCACGCCGCCCTCCGCCTCGGGTGCCACCTCGACGAACTCGATACCGAGCGTGCGAGCGAACGGCACCGCTTCCAGCATGCCGGCTGCCACCTGGCGGGAGTCGATAGTCATGGCCTGACGTTACTAACCGGTAACCAGGCCGGCAACCAGCGATTTCGCCGCCAGGGCACGGTCAGACGTCGTCAGCGCCAACCCACGTCGATCCGGTCGCCACGCTCGTCGAAGAAGTGCAGCGCGTCCATCCGTACCGAGACGGCGAGCGGGTGACCGGCGCTGACCGCCGGGTACGGCGCCAGCCGCACCGCCAGCTCCGCCGGGCGGCGGTGGTGCCGGCCCGGATCGGGGAGCACGCTGGTCTGGACGCCACTGGCCGGAGCCTCCTGCGCGTCCACCGGCTTGCCGGTGAGCCGCTGCATCACCGAGCCGAAGCGGCGTAGGCCGCGTTGGCCGACCGGCGGCGGGTCGAGCGGGGCACCCATCTCGTCGACCACGATCGCGGTCGCGCCGATGTCGAGGAACGCCAGGGACTCGTGCCCGTGGTGCTCCAGGTAGCGGATCCGCCCGCGCAGCACGTCGCCGGGGCTGTCGGGTGCGACCGGGGTGAGCGCCTCGGCCCGCATGCCGACCACGATCCGCTCACCGTGGTAGTGCGCCACCGCCCGACTGCGGATGTCGTTCCAGGGCAGGTAGAGCGACTGGTCACCGAGGTTGAGCGTGACGTACCGGTCGAGATGGACGTAGACCGACGCCTCCAGCAGGTTCATCCGTGGGCTGCCCAGGAACGCCGCGACGTAGAGCGTCGCCGGCCGGCCGTACACCTGGGTCGGTGTGCCCACGTCCTGGAGCACGCCGCGGCGCATGATCGCCACCCGGTCGGCCATGGTGAGCGCCTCGGCCTGGTCGTGCGTGACGTAGACAGTGGTGACGCCCAGCTCGCGGGTCAGGCCGGAGATCTCCGCGCGCAACTCGGCGCGCAGGCCGCTGTCCAGGTTGGACAGCGGCTCGTCCATCAGGAACAGGCCGGGCCGGCGGACGATCGCACGGCCCATCGCCACCCGCTGCCGCTGCCCGCCGGAGAGTTGACCGGGCTTGCGGGCCAGCACGTCACCAATGCCCAGCGCGCTCGCCACGTCGCTGACCCGCTCCCCCCGCGGCTCTGGCTCGACCCCGGCCAGTCGCAGCGGAAAGGCGATGTTGTCGCCGACGGTCATGTGCGGGTAGAGGGCGAAGTCCTGAAAGACCATGGCGATCCGACGGTCGCGAGGGGGGAGGTCGTTCGCCAACTCCCCGTCGAGCATCACCGCACCGGTGGTCGGCTCCTCCAGCCCGGCGATCATTCGCAGCACTGTCGACTTACCGCACCCGGAAGGCCCGAGCAGCACCAGGAATTCGCCGTCGGTCACATCGAGGTTGATGCTGTCGACGGCCAGCGTGCCATCTCGGAAAACCTTGGTCACATCCTTGAGCGTGACGGTGCTCACCGTCTTCCCCCCCAGCGCGCGTAGGCCGAACCCCCCAAGACTGTGACCAGGATCATGGGTTTGTGACATCGGGTAAACGTCTCATGTTCGATCGATGACACTGCTATTACACGACAGAAACCGCGATCAGCAGCGCGTGGACCGCTCGTCCGGCTCCCCGAGGAACACCCGCCGCACCACGCGCTCCGCCGCCCGCCCGTCGTCCAACGTGCAGAACCGGGCCCGGAAATGCTCGCGGGCCTTGGTCGCCGCGTCCGAGCGCACCCCGTCGGTACGGAACACATCGAGCAGATCGGCGAAAGTGGAGGCCACCGCGCCCGGCGGTTCGGCGGTGACGTCGAAGTAGACCCCCCGGGCCAGCCGGTACGCCTCCCAGTCCGGGGTGTAGAGCACGATCGGCCGGTCCAACACCGCATAGTCGAACATGGCCGACGAGTAGTCGGTGACCAGCACATCCGCCACCAGGTACAGATCCTCCACCCGTTGATGGCCGCTGACGTCCCGAACCCGCTCCCAGTCCCTCGGCTGGCCGGGGCGTCGATCACGGTCGTGGAAGTAGTGACTGCGCATCAGCAACCGGCCCGAGTCACCCAGCGCCTGGACGAACCGGTCCGGGTCGAACGGTGGCCGGTAGCCGGGCAGGTGCTCGCGGTGCGTCGGGGCGTACAGGACGACCTGCTCGTCGGGGTCGAGGCCGAACTCCGCGCGGAGTCGGCGCACCTCGTCCGGGCCCGCGGTGACCAGGCGGTCGTTGCGCGGGTACCCCACCTCGAGCGTGGTGTACGTGGCCGGGTACGCCCGGTCCCACATCTGGGTGGAGAAGCTGTTGGCGCTGACGCTGTAGTCCCAGCGGTCCACCCGGCGCAGCAGCCCGGCGAAGTCCATCCGGCCCGCGCCGATCGGGTGGCGCTGCTGATCAAGCCCCATCACCTTGACCGGCGTGCCGTGGTGGGTCTGCACGTGCACCTGTTCCGGTCGCTTGCGGACGAAGTCCGGAAAGTTGACGTTGTTGACCAGCCACCGGGCGCGAGCGAGCACCCGGTAGTACGCCGGCGTGCCGGCCACCACGTACTCCACCCCGGCCGGCACGGCCTCCACCCGGTCCCGGCGCACCACCCACACCCCGCGCACCCCCGGCGCCAACCGGCGGGCGACCTCGTAGATGGCCGCCGGGTTGCAGGAGTAGCCCCGGTACCAGTACGCCGCGTACACCGCGAGCGTCGGGTCGACCGGCCGCCGCAACTCGGCCCGGTAGTACTCACGCAGCAGCCCGTCCCGGGTCAGCCGGGCACCGCGCCGGGCGACCGGGCCGACCTTGCGCCGCGCGGTGCGGGCCCGCCGACGGGCGGCGTCGCGGGCCCGGCTGGCGGCCCGCAACGCGCTGAAGGTGCGCCACCGGCCGGCGGCGACAAGTTTGTGCTTGATCCCCTCGACCCCGTCCGGCACCGGATAACCGCCGGGCGGCAGCCAGCGCTCGTAGTCCGCGGTGATCTGGGCGAAGAACGCCTCCCGCAGCTCCGGGGCGATCCGCTGACCGTTGCCCAGCACGGTCAGGTAGTGCCAGATCATCCGTTCGAAGACCGCCGGCCGCAGGGCCTCCGTCGCCGGCCCCCACGAATCCATCAGGTGGAAGACCCGGTGCCACTGCGGGAACACCTCGAAGTGCCGGTCACCCCGGGTCCGGGTGATCGCGCCGGCGCGGCGCTGGCGGTAGTTGACGCAGACCCGATCGAGTACGCCGATCCGGTGCGCGGCCATCAGCACCGGGTAGCTGAAGGAGACGTCCTCGTACCAGCCGGGCGCGAAACGCAACCCCAGGTCGGTGAGGAACTCCCGCCGGACCAGCCGGTTCCACGCGGTGTGCAGCAGGTGCATCGCCTGCGGCCGGTCCCGCAACCGGAAGGTGCCCGGCCCCGGGGACTCCGGAAAAACCTCGGCCATCGCGCTGCGGGTGGCGGTGTCGTTCCAGTGGGTGCGGACGTGGTCGACCAGCAGGACGTCCGGGCGGGTCACCCGCAACCGCTCGGCGACCTCGGTCAGGCACTCCGGAGCCAGCCAGTCGTCGCCGTCGAGGAACCACACGTACTCGCCGACGGCCCGGTCCAGCCCGATGTTCCGGGCCGGACCGAGGCCGACGTTCTCCGGCAGCCGGACCGAGTGGACCCGCTGGTCGCGGGCCGCGTACTCGTCGATGATGTCGCCGCTGGCGTCCGGCGAGCAGTCGTCGACGGCGATCACCTCGATGTCGGTCTCCGGCTGACCGAGGATGGAGTCCAGGCACTCCCGCAGGTATCCCTGCACCCGGAAGGCCGGCACCACGAAGCTGATCAGAGTCATCCGGCCGCCCTCCGTCAGCGCGGCGCGGCACCTCCAGCGCCCGCCGGCGCCACCGACGCCCGCGCGCTACGGGCCGGTCGCACGAACCAGGCCAGGACGACGCTCACCACGAAAACCACGAGAAGGTACGCACCGAGTGTAGCCAGTCCGATACCCGCAATACCGGCGATCGCCGCGAGGGCCAGCAGCACCGAACGCCCCTCCCAGCCCAGCGTCGCCGCGTGCAGGGGCGGTGCCGCCTGCCGCTTCTCCAGCCGGGCGGTCAGGTCGTAGTGGTGCACGGTGAGCACGAAGACGTACCCGAAGATCAGCCAGCCGGGTGCCGCACCGACCACCCCGACCGCGATGGCGAACAGGTACTCGGCGGCCCGCAACGCCGCGGGCACCAGCCAGTCCAGCGGGCCGTTGTGCGCCGCCCCGGCCCCGAGGCCACCGATGAGCAGCACCAGCAGTGCCACCGGCACCGCCCAGCGCAGCCCGTCCGGGGCGTCGCTCAGCAGCGCCGCTACCAGAAGCACCGCCGGGCCGAGCGCGGCGATGACCGCCAGGGTCAGTGGTCCCATCGGGCGGACCACCGGCAGCCAGCGGACCAACGGGCCGTCGTCACGGTGCAGGGTGGCGTCGACCGTGTCCAGCACCGGCACCCACATCCACCGGGCCCGCAGGGTCCGCAGCGCCCCGGTGTACGCGAACGCCAGCACCCCCCAGACCAGCACCGCGATCAGGCTGACCAGTGGGTTGAACAGCGCCACGGTCAGCGCGATCAGCGCCCACCGCTCACCGATCGGGAAGACCACAGTCCGCTTCAACCAGTACGACACCGACCCGGTGTCCGCCTGCACCCGGGTCGACGCGGCGTTGAGCCGGTCGCCGATCCCGCCGCTGGCGTTCGTGGCCGTACGCGGGCGGCGGGCCGCCTCGTCGTGCAGCACCCCGTACCAGGTGTCGGTCATGTGCCGAACGGTCTGCAACGTCATCGCGGCGATAGCGAGCGCCCACCCGTTGCCAAGCCCGGCGTGGCTCACACCGAAGCCCAACCCGGCGTAGACCAGGTACTCCTTGGCCCGGTCCGCCATGGTGTCCAGCCAGCCACCCCAGGCGCTGAAGTGCCGGGTGTAGCGGGCCAGTTGGCCGTCCACGCAGTCGAGCACGAAGCCGAGGTAGAGCAGCACCGCGCCACCGACCAGCGCGGGCCGCCCACCGACCCCGAACAGCACCGCCGCGCCAAGCGCGAAGAGGACCGAGATCACCGTCACCCCGGTCGGGGTGAGCCGGAGCCGGGCCGAGAGCCGGACCAGGTACGGCGACCAGGTGCTGACGAAGTAGGTGGAGAAGAAGTCGTCCTTCTCCTTCACCGACAGCCGCAACTCGGCCCGGTCCTCGTCGACAGCGGTCACCGCCGCCTCGGCAGCGGTCAGCCCGGCCGGGTCCTCGACCCGGTGGGCGACGAGCAGGCGTACCCGCTGGGCGAAGACCAGGGTGCCGAGCGCCGTGAGGCCCGCGAAGAGCCGGTCCACGGCGGACCCGGGGCCACCGGCAGCCACGGACCCGCGGGCCCCGGCCCCGCCGGTCGCCGGCATCGGCGCCACGTCTCCGGCCGGGCCGATCGGGGCGGCGACGGGAAGCATCCCGGACGCGGCGGCCCGGGCGGCGGCCGCGAGGGTCGGCAGGTCGTCCACGCCGACCCGCAGCGCGCCGCCGAACACGCCGGTGGCGGCCCCGTCGAGGGCGTCCAACGCGCCGGCGTCGACCACCTGGCCGCGCTCCTCCCGCACCGCGGTCCGACCGGGCACCGGCGGGTCGCCGAGCACCAGCGCCACGGTGGGGCCCACCGGGCTGGTGGCCAGGTGCCGCAGTACGGCGGTGTGCGCGACCAGGTCGGTGCCGGTGATCAGCACCGGGGCGGTCGCGGTGCTGACCAGGTCGGACAACTCGTCGAGGGTGGCGGCGAAGCGCACCTGGTCCGCCCCGGCCAGGCGCAACTGGGCGGCCAGCCGGTCGGCCAGCGGCTCACCTGTCGCCGTGGTGAGGCCCGCCGTGGTGAGGCCCGCCGCGGACGTTCCGGCGGCGAGCACGATCGCGAGCGTCACCGCGGAACCGCTGCGTGGTACGCGTCGAGCGCCTCGGCGATGGTGCCGTCGAGCGTCAACCGGCCCGCGTCGAGGTACAACCCCCGACGGCAGAACCGGGTCAGGTCCTTTTCGTTGTGTGACACCAGCACCAGCGTGCGCCCCTCCCCGAGCAGACGATCAATCGTCGCGTAACACTTCTTGCGAAACTCCGCGTCCCCGACCGCGGTCACCTCGTCCATCAGCAGGATCGGGTGCGGCAGGTGCGAGATGATCGCGAAGCCCAGCCGCACCTTCATCCCCGACGAGTAGTGCCGCACCGACGTGTCGATGGCCCGTTCCACCTGCTCACCGGCGAACTCGACGATCTCGTCGAAGTGCCGCTTCAGGTAGCTCGTCGACAGTCCGTGCAGCCCACCGACCAGGTGCAGGTTCTCCCGCCCGGTCAGGTCGTTGGAGAAGCCGGCGGACAACTCCAGCAACGGCGCCACCGCGCCGTGCACCCGGATGTCGCCCTCGTCCGGGATGAGCACCCCGGCGATCAGCCGCAGCAGGGTGCTCTTGCCGGTGCCGTTGCGCCCGATCACCCCGACGGTCTCGCCGGGCTGCACTGTGAACGACACGTCCCGCAACGGCCAGAACTGGCCGGGCAGCGCGCCTCGGGCGCCCCGGTGGATGAACAACTCCCGCAGGCGGAGCTGACGGCGACGGTTGCGGACGAACCGGATGCCCAGACCGTCGGCCTCGATGATCGGCGCGGCCACCTCAGAGCTCCTTGAGCACGGCGGGCTCCAACCGGCGGAACGACCACCAACCGGCGGCCAGCACCAGAAGGCTTCCGACGATCGTGGTGGCGAGCAGCCGGGCGTCCGGGAACTCGTCCGGGTACCAGATCGCGTGGTGCAGCTGGAAGATCCCGACCAGCGGGTTCAGCTCGTACACCACCTTCAGCCAGCCGGGCAGCCCGGACTCCCGGACCAGGCTGAGCGGATAGATGATCGGCGTGGCGTAGAAGAGCACCCGGATGATCAGCCGCATCAGCCGTTCCACGTCGCGCATCAGCACGTTCCACGCGGACAGGAGCAGGGCGAGCCCGGTCAGCAGGACGGCCTGGACGGCTACCGCCAGCGGCAGGGAGAGCAGCGACCAACCCGGGTGGATCCGGCCGTGCACCGCGTAGATCACCGCGATGGCGATCAGGATCGGCAGGCCGGCCGCGTACTCGGCGAACCGGCCGGTTACCCGGCCGATCGGAAACACCTGACGCGGCACGTTCATCGTGGTGATCAGCCGGGACTGGCCGGTCAGCGCGTTCGTCGCCTCACTCAGCGCCGAACTGGTCCACATCCAGGCGAAGATGCCGGTGATAAGGAACAACGGGTACGACCCGGCCGCCTCACCGAGGTGCCGACCGGTGTCCCGGGAGTAGAGCACCCCGAAGACGAACCAGTAGATGGCGCCCATGCCGAGCGGCTCGATCAACGACCAGAAGTAGCCCAGCACCGACTGCTGGTACTTGACCGCGAGATCCCGCCTGACCAGGATGCGCAGCGAGTTGCGGTGCGACCACAACGCCGCGACGCCAGAGGTCACCGCAGCCTCCCGCCTCCTGAAACGGACGACAGGTTAGCAGTCGGTGAACGATTGCCCCGAATCGACCGGACTCAGCACTCGATCACGTTGACGGCCAAACCGCCACGCGCCGTCTCCTTGTACTTGACCTTCATGTCGGCGCCGGTCTCCCGCATGGTCTTGATGACCTTGTCCAGCGACACCTTGTGCACCCCGTCGCCGCGCAACGCCAACCGGGCGGCCGTGATCGCCTTGATGCTAGCCACCGCGTTCCGCTCGATGCAGGGGATCTGCACCAGGCCACCCACCGGGTCACAGGTCAACCCGAGGTTGTGCTCCATCCCGATCTCGGCCGCGTTCTCCACCTGCTCCGGGGTGCCACCGAGCGCCTCGGCCAGCCCCGCCGCCGCCATCGAGCACGCCGAACCGACCTCACCCTGACAGCCCACCTCGGCGCCCGAGATCGAGGCGTTCTCCTTGAACAGCACACCGATCGCGCCCGCCGTCAGCAGGAACCGCACCACACCCTCGTCATCGGCGTCCGGCACGAACCGGGTGTAGTAGTGCAGCACCGCCGGAATGATCCCGGCCGCGCCGTTGGTCGGCGCGGTGACCACCCGGCCACCAGCGGCGTTCTCCTCGTTGACCGCCAGCGCGAACAGGGTCACCCAGTCCATCACGTGCAGCGGGTCGGCCGACCCGGCCTCCGCCTCCAGGCCACGCCGCAGCTCCGCCGCGCGCCGCCGGACCTTCAACCCCCCAGGGAGTACGCCGTCGCGTTCGCAGCCGCTGCGCACGCACTCCTGCATCACCCGCCAGATCTCCAGCAGACCGGCCCGGATGTCCGCCTCGCTACGCCAGGAACGCTCGTTGGCGAGCATCACCTCGCTGATCGACAGCCCGGTGCGGGTGGTGACGTCGAGGAGTTGCGCCCCGGTCAGGAAGGGGTACCGCACCACGGTGCTGTCCGGCTTGATCCGGTCCGCCCCGGCAGCCGCCTCGTCCACCACGAACCCGCCACCCACCGAGTAGTAGGTGCGGCTGCGCAGCTCGGCGCCGGCCCGGTCGTACGCCGCGAAGGTCATGCCGTTCGGGTGGTACGGCAACGACCGGCGGCGGTGCAGCGTCAGATCCCGATCCGGGTCGAAGTCGATCTCGTGCGCGTCGAGGATGTTGATCCGCCGCTCGGCCCGGATCCGCTCCACCCGAGGACCGACGGTGTCCGTGTCGACGGTCTCCGGCGACTCGCCGGCCAACCCGAGCAGCACCGCAGGACCGCTGCCGTGGCCGTGCCCGGTGGCACCCAGCGAGCCGAACAGCTCGGCCTGCACCCGCGCCGTGTCGCTGAGCAGTCCGTCGGCCTTCAGCCCTCCGACGAACGTCCGCGCGGCCCGCATCGGCCCCACGGTGTGTGAGCTGGACGGCCCGATACCGACGCTGAAGAGGTCGAAAACACTGATCATGGCTGCGCTTCCTCGCCGTCGTCCCGGCGTACGGGACCCGGCCGGGTCGTGACCGCCGGTCTGGCGGCCCCGCTCGTGACCGTCCGGGGTATGGGTGCCGGCCTCCCGGGGTGTGGAAGGCCGATCAGCCAGCCTACCTGCCCAGCTCACCCGCCACCCGGTCCGGGACGTGAACACCCGACCACCGTCTCCCGCCCCGCCGCGCCTGGCCGCGGCGGGCGGCTCGGGGAGGCGTCAGCGAGGGGTTGCCCGGGTAAAGCACCTACGGGTCCACGGGTCGCCGCTCCTCCTCGGGACCGAGGGCGAGGTGGCCATCCCTTTCTACCGTGGATTGCAGACGCGGCGCACCGCCGCAGAGTGGGAGTACGACGATGAGTCGCAAACTGGTTCGGCCCCGCGAGGGGCGCATGATCGCTGGTGTCTGCGCTGGTCTCGGGCGGCGGTTCGGTATGTCGGCCGGAATGGTCCGGCTGCTGTTCCTGCTGTCGCTGCTGCTGCCCGGCACGCAGGTGATCGTCTACCTGATCCTGTGGGTGCTGATGCCGAACGAGGACCGCTACCTCGCGTCCACCGGACACTGATCCGCCCGGCACCCCCACGGGATCGGCCGCCAGCCCTCCCGGGCCGTGAGCCAGGGGGACACCACGCAGAAGCGCCCGCTCCGACGGAGGTCGGGGCGGGCGCTTCTGCGTACGGAGGGCAGGTCAGGGGGCGATGTAGGTGACAGTGATCTGCTGGTAGCCGAGGGAGCGGAGCAGCCCCTCCAGCATCTTGCGGGTGTTCTCCTCGGCCCGGGCCGAGAGCCCGCTGTCCCGGGCGGCGGCGGTGATCCGGTCCTCGGCGAGCTTGTAGACCTGCTGCTGCCGGTTGGGGTCGTTGCCGACCAGGTCACCGAGTCGGTTGAGCAGACCGCGCTGCTCGGCGAAGACGTAGCTCTTCTCCATGTCGAGGTTGGTCTCACCGAGTTGCGGCGCGGGCAGTTTGATCTCGACGGACTTGCCGTCGGCGGACTGGACGACGGCGCCCTCACCGATCTTCGTGAAGTCGACGTACGCCTCGACACTGCCGGCCCCGACGAACAGGGTGCGCTCGTTGAGCAGGAAGTCCGGAACGTTGCGCCTGTCGTTCTGCGTGTCGACCACGACCTGGAAGTTGCCCTCCGCGGCCACGTAGCGGCTGAGGTCCTGGATCGACTTCAGCAGCGGTGGCTGACTGCGGTCGGTCTGCTCCTTGGCGAACGGGTTGCGGAACTCCGGCAGAATGCCGGTCGCCTGGATGCCGAGCAGCACGACCACGGCCAGCGCGGCGGCGCCGAGCAGCAGGAGCAGACCGCGGGCCGCCCCACCGCCACCGCCACCGCCGGGGCCATCGCCACCGCTCGTCGGGCCACCGGGACCTCCAGGCCCACCGGGACCGGCCGGCTCGCCGGGGTCACCCGGCGTATCCGTGGTCCACCCGGGTGTCGCGGTCGACCGCGCCTTGAGATCGTCACCGGTCGGGTAACCGGGGAACTCTCTCGTGGGCTCGTTGCTGCCAGCGTCGCGGGCCATCACGCTCACCGTCCTCGTCAGACACGTCGTCTGTCAATGACGGTACGGCCCCGATACGACAGTCGCGCGGCGAGCGCCAGGAAGTGACAAACGAGCAGGTCAGGCGAACGCGGAGAGCCCGGTCAGCCGCTGCCCGATGACCAGTTGGTGGATCTCGGAGGTGCCCTCGTAGGTCAGCACGCTCTCCAGGTTGTTGGCGTGCCGCATCACCGGGTACTCGCCCGAGACACCGTTGGCGCCGAGGATGGTGCGGCACTGCCGGGCGATGGCCAGCGCCTCCCGCACGTTGTTCAGCTTGCCCACGCTGACCTGCTCGGGCCGCAGTCGCCGGGCGTCGGCGAGCCGGCCCAGGTGCAGCGCGAGCAGTTGCCCCTTCACCAACTCGACGGCCATGTCGGCGAGCTTCGCCTGGGTGAGTTGGAAGCCGGCCAGGGGGCGACCGAACTGGGTGCGGGTGGTCGCGTACGCCAGTGTGGTTTCGAGGCAGTCGCGGGCCGCGCCCACCGCGCCCCAGACGATGCCGTAGCGGGCCTCGGTGAGGCAGCTCAGCGGCGCCTTGAGCCCGACCGCCTCGGGTAGTTGGGCGTCGGCCGGGAGCCGGATGTCGTCGAGCACGATCTCGCCGGTCACCGACGCGCGCAGCGACATCTTGCGGCGGATCTCGCGGGCCGTGACGCCGGGGGTGTCCATGGGTACGGCGAAACCCCGTACGCCCTCGTCGGTGCGCGCCCAGATCACCGCGACGTCCGCGATCGGGGCGTTGGTGATCCACATCTTCCCGCCGGTGAGCACCCAGTCGTCGCCGTCACGGCGGGCCCGGGTGGCCATCGAGGCGGGGTCGGAGCCGTGATCCGGCTCGGTCAGGCCGAAGCAGCCGATCGCCTCACCGGTGGCCATCGACGGCAGCCACCGTTGCTTCTGCTCCTCGCTGCCGTAGCGCCAGATGGCGTACATGGCGAGCGATCCCTGCACGGAGACCAGGGAGCGGAGGCCGGAGTCGCCGGCTTCCAACTCCTGGCAGGCCAGACCGTAGGCGACAGCGGAGGCGCCGGCGCAGCCGTAGCCGGTCAGGTGCATGCCGAGCAGGCCGAGCTTGCCGAACTCACGGGCCAGGTCCCGGGCGGGCACCCGGCCGTCCTCGTACCAGTCGGCGACGTGGGGTCGCACCCGGTCGTCGACGAGTTGGCGGACGACGTCGCGGATCTGCCGCTCCTCCTCGCTGAGCGACGGGTCCAGGTCGAGCAGATCCAGCGCAGCGGTCATGGACGCCACCCTAACGAAGGCTCAGCGCGGGAAAGAAGGGCTCGTCACTCGATGGGCTCGGAGAGCACCAGCACCCGCGCGTGGATCTGGTTGCGCTGCTGGAGGGCTGCGCGCAGCGCCCGGTGCAGCCCGTCCTCCAGGTAGAGCCCGCCGTTCCACTGCACGACGTGCGGGAAGAGGTCACCGTAGAAGGTCGAATCCTCGGCGAGGAGTTTGTCCAGCGCCAGCTCGCGCTTGGTGGTGATCATCTGATCCAGGCGCAGTGGCCTCGGCGGGATCTCCGCCCACTGCTTGAGCGTCAGATTGTGCTCCGGATAGGGACGCCCGTCCCGGACCGCTCTGAAGATCACGACGGCACGCTCCCCTCCCCGTGGCCGGGCCGACCGACGGCGCCGAGCCGGGCCGCGGCGGGCACCGCGCGGCGCGGCACCGATGACCGTGCCAGCCTAGCCGCCCAGCGCACGCTACGTTCTGCTCCCTGATGTCAGTTTCGCTATCGCTCGTCCGATCCTGAACCGGACTAACGGGACGTCCGTGTCAGTTCCACCGACCGCGCCGCACCACCTCGCCCATTGGACGACGTCCACGGCGCAACGATGGTGACCGATGGTCGGCCGCACGGTAACCGATTGTGACGGCACCGATGGGTTGGTACTCCGCCGGCACGCCGAACGCGTCCCGGTAGGCGGCGAGCCGCTGCTGTGGAATGCCGAAGAAGCACGCCCCCAGCCCCTCGTCCACGGCGGTGAGCAGCATCAGCAACGCCGCGAAGCCGGCGTCCACGTGCCAGTACGGCACCGGCCACCGGTCCGTGGACTGATCCGTCCAGCCCTTGTCCGGCTCCGCGTACCGCCGCAGGTAGGCCGACTCGTTGGCGTGCGGCACCACGATCAGGGGTGCCCGGCGCATGCCCGCGAGCCAACGCTCCCGCCCACCACCATCGGGGGTGGTGGCCGCCCAGAACCGCTCCCGATCGGCCAACTCCTCCAACACCAGGAAACCCCAGCCCTGGGCGAAGCCGGCCGACGGCGCGCGGACCGCGTGGTCGAGCAACCGGTCCACCACGTCGGGCGGGACCGGGCGGTCCGGGTCGTAGTTGCGCACCATCCGCCGTCGGCGGACGACCTCGGCGAACTCCATCAGGCGCCGGGGCGGATGCCCCAGGCACCTCGCCAGGTCGCGCCGGACTTGAGGGTGAGCAGGTCCTTGCCCGACCGGAACGCGTCCGGTGGGCAGGTCATCGGCTCGACTGCCACCGAACGGCGGTGCCGCTCGCCGGTGAGGGCGTCCCCGGTGAACACCTGCCACCAGCCGAACTCGGCGTCCGCCCAGATGCTCACCCCGGCCGAACCGTCCGGCGCGGCGAGGCTCACCGACGAACCGCCGTCGGCGTCCCGGACCACCTCGCCGAAGCAGGAGTCCAGCATGGCAGCGCCGATCCGGCGAGGGCTGGTCCAGTCGTACTCGGTGCCGGCCACCGGGGTGACCCCCACCGGCAGCAGTCGACCGTCCACCAGCACGCGGCTGCGGGTGGGCAGCCGCATCACCAGGTCGTCCACCGCGACGCCCGGCAGTTGCAGGTACGGGTGCACGGAGAAGCCGAACGGGGCAAGCTCCCCGCCGATGTTCGTCACCTCGTGCTCGGCGCGCAGCCCGTCCGCGTCGACGCTCCACCGGCTGCGCAGCCGCAGCGGCCACGGGTAGCCGGGCTGTGGCGGCAGGTCGTATCCGACCGTCACGGCGTCCGCCGACTGCTCCAGCAACTGCCACGGCACCCAGTTGACCAGCCCGTGGATGGCCACGTGCCGCTCCGGCTCGGTCAGCGAAAGCTGGTGCGTCCGCCCGTCGAACGAGTAGCGACCATCGCGGATCCGGTTCGGCCACGGTGCCAGCACCTGCCCGGTGCAGCCGGGGCAGACCTCGTCGGCCCGGTACCCGTCGAGCAGGTCGACACCGTCGTGCCGGTACGTCCGGAGCCCACCGCCGACCTCCACGATGACGGCCTCGTGGCCGGCGGCGGAGATGGTCCACTGGGCGCCGGAGAACGGGCGCGGATCGGGGCTTTCCATGCCGGCGACACTAACCGGTCAGGTCCGGTTGTCGCTCGACGCCGTCGCCGCCCGGTAGCGCAGCAGCGCCGGGAACGCGACAGCGAGCACCACCACGAGCACCGCGGAGGCGAGCCCACCGGCCACCCAGGCCACCCCGCCACCGAACCCGGCGGCCATGGTGCCGGCGCGCAGATCACCCAGGCGTGGGCCACCCGCCACCACCACCGTGTTCACGCCCTGGAGTCGGCCGCGCATCCGGTCCGGTGCGTAGACCAGCAGCATCGACTGACGCAGCACCGCGCTGATCAGGTCGGCGGCGCCGGCCACGGCGAGCAGCACGACCATCAGCCAGAGCTGGTGGGCCAACCCGGCCGCGGCGATCGCCAGGCCCCAGCCGACCACCGCCAGCACCAGGCCGAGCCCCTGCCGGCGGAGCCGGCCGATCCAGCCGGAGGTCAACCCACCGATCATCGAGCCGATCGCGATGGCGCTGTAGAGCAGACCGACCGAGCCACCGCCACCGAACCGCTCGTGCGCGATCTCCGGAAAGAGGGCCCGTGGCATGGCGAGGATCATCGCGATCAGGTCCACCCCGAAGGACAGCAGCAGGACCGGGGTGGTGGCCAGGTAGCGGAACCCGTCGACGACGCTGGCCAGACCGGCACGCCGGGCCTGGCCGTCGGCGCTGGGCTCGGGCGGGAGCGAGGGCAGCCGCAGCGCCGCCCAGAGCATCGCGGTGAACAGCACCGCGTCCAGCCCGTAGGCGATCGGCAGGACCACAGTGGTGTCCGGCGAAGCGGAGAGGATCAGACCGGCGGCGAGCGGGCCGGCGACCGAGGCGGCGGTGAAGGTCGTGTAGTTCAGGGTGGTGGCGGACGCCACCAGGTCCTCCGGCACCAGCCGGGGCAGCATGGCGCTACGGGCCGGCGAGCTGATCGCGAAGGCCACCGACTGCAACGCCATCAACGCCAGCAGCAGCACCGGGCTGCCCACGTCCAGCACCGCCTGGAGCAGCAACCCGAGAGTGGATGCCCAGAGCAACAATGAGCCGCCGAGCAGCACCGCACGCCGGTCACGGGCGTCGGCGACCGCGCCGCCCCAGAGCCCGAAGACCAGCAACGGTACGAAGGCAGCCACGCCCAGCAGGCCCACCCAGAACGAGTCCCGGGTCAGGGCGTACATCTCCACCGGCACCGCGACGGCGGTGAACTGGAAGCCGAACATCGCCACCGTGTTGCCGAGCCAGAGCCGGCGGTACGCCGGAACCCGCAGCGGACGCACGTCGATCGCCCAGCGGCGCGCTGCGCGCGGCCGGGTCTCCCGCACACCCGTCACGGCGCCAACCGCTCGACGATCCAGCCACCCTCGTCGAGGCGACGGAAGCGGAGCCGGTCGTGCAACCGGCCGGCCCGGCCCTGCCAGAACTCCACCGACTCGGGTTGGACCCGCAGCCCTCCCCAGTGTGACGGGGTCGGGATCTCGGCCTGGTCGGCGAACCGCTCGACCGCCTCCTGGTACCGCTGCTCCAACGCCGCCCGATTCGAGACCACCTGCGACTGCGGGCTGGCCCAGGCACCCAGTTGGGAGCCACGCGGCCGGCTGGCGAAGTACGCCTCGCTCGTGGCGCGGTCGACCGGCGTGACCCGTCCGGCGACCACCACCTGACGCTGCATGGAAAACCACGGAAAGACCAGGCTGGCGTACGGGTTGGCGGTCGCCTCGACGCCCTTGCGCGACAGGTGGTTGGTGAAGAAGACGAAGCCCTCCGGGTCGTACCCCTTCAGCAGCACCGTCCGCCCGCTCGGCCGGCCGGCCGAGTCGGCGGTGCCCACCACCATGGCGTTCGGTTCGGGTAGCCCGAAGGCCACCGCGTCGGCGAACCAGCTGTCGAACTGGGTGTGCCAGTCGGCGGCCAGGTCAGCCTCGGTCAGGCCCAGGTCCGCGGCGTACTCGTTACGCATCGCGGCCGGGGCGGGTGTGTCGCCCGTCACGTACCCACTCCTTCTCCGGGGCCCCGCCAGCACCCTCCCGCGCTGACCAGCCCGCCCTGCCCAGTCTCACCGAGCCGGACGGAGAATGCGCGCCCGGGGATGTCGCGTGCAGCACAGTCGCAGCGGGTCGCGTATCCCTTACTCAGCAGGCAGTATGTTGCGAACACATCCCTGAGGGTCGCCTAAGGCGCTCGGCCGATCCGGGCCGGATGAGCGATCGGGCGCACCGACCAGATCCAGGAGAGCGACATGGCCGATTTCAAACCCGGGCTGGAGGGCGTTGTCGCCTTCGAGACCGAGATCGCCGAACCTGACCGTGAGGGCGGTGCGCTGCGCTATCGCGGAGTCGACATCGAGGATCTGATCGGCCAGGTGTCGTTCGGCAACGTCTGGGCGCTGCTCGTTGACGGCCGGTTCGGGCCGGGCCTGCCGCCGGCGGAGCCGTTCCCGGTGCCGGTGCACTCCGGTGACATCCGCGTCGACGTGCAGTCCGCGGTCGCCATGCTGGCCCCGTACTGGGGTCTCAACCAACTGCTGGACATCTCCGACGAGCAGGCCCGTGAGGATCTCGCCCGGGTCTCGGTGACCGCGCTCTCCTTCGTCGCCCAGTCCGCCCGCGGCCTCGGCCTGCCGGCGGTGCCGCAGAAGGAGATCGACAAGGCGCAGACCATCGTCGAGCGGTTCATGAAGCGCTGGCGCGGCGAGCCGGACCCGCGGCACGTCAAGGCTGTCGACGCGTACTTCATCTCGGCCGCCGAGCACGGCCTCAACGCGTCCACCTTCACCGCTCGCATCGTCGCCTCCACCGGGGCGGACGCGGCCGCCTGCATCTCGTCGGGCATCGGCGCCCTCTCCGGCCCGTTGCACGGCGGCGCCCCGTCGCGGGTGCTCAGCATGCTGGAGGCGGTGGAGCGCAGCGGCGACGCGGAGGGCTACGTCAAGGGCGTCCTCGACCGCGGTGAGCGGTTGATGGGCTTCGGCCACCGCGTCTACCGTGCCGAGGACCCGCGCGCCCGAGTGCTCCGGCGCACGGCCAAGGAGTTGGGCGCGCCGCGCTTCGAGATCGCCGAGGCGCTGGAGAAGGCCGCCCTCGCCGAGCTTCAGGCCCGCCGCCCGGACCGGGTGCTGGCCACCAACGTCGAGTTCTGGTCGGCCGTGGTGCTGGACTTCGCCGAGGTGCCGGCGCACATGTTCACCTCGATGTTCACCTGCGCGCGGATGGGCGGCTGGAGCGCGCACATCCTGGAGCAGAAGCGCCTGCAGCGGCTGGTCCGCCCGTCCGCCCGCTACATGGGCCCGGAGACCCGAAAGCCGTCCGACGTCGAGGGCTGGGCAGCCATCCCGCACGGCGTCTGAGCTGGTGGACAAGGGGCCCTTCCTCGACGCCGGACGTCGAGGAAGGGCCCCTTGTCCACGCCGCGCGTCGAAGAGTGGTCGTTGTCGTCTGTTACCGGAGCCGACTGTGGCGAAGGACTCAGACCGAGCGCCGGGACCCCGCCCATCGTCGTTCGGTCCGGGTGCGAGGATGAGGGCCGGCAGTGTCGCCGGGCCCGCCCTCGCCCTTGCGGAAGGATCTTCAAGACCGTGGCTGACGCACCGATCATCCGGATTCCCGATGAGATCAAGCCCGCCGATGGACGCTTCGGCTGCGGCCCGTCCAAGGTCCGCCCGGAGGCGGTGTCCGCCCTCGCCGAGGTCGCGACCACCTACCTCGGCACCTCGCACCGGCAGAAGACGGTCCGCGACCAGGTTGCCCGGCTGCGCTCCGGCATCGCCGAGTTCTTCTCGCTGCCCGAGGGCTACGAGGTGGTCATCGGCAACGGCGGCACCACCGCGTTCTGGGAGGTCGCCACCTTCGGCCTGATTCGCGACCGGGCCCAGTTCGCCAGCTTCGGCGAGTTCGGCGCCAAGTTCGCCAAGTCGGTCAAGGACGCCCCGTTCCTGGGTGAGCCGACCGTCCGCAGGTCCGACGCGGGCAGCGCGCCGACCCTGGTCGCCGAGTCGGGCGTGGACGCGTACGCGACGCCGCAGAACGAGACCTCGACCGGTGTGGCCGTCCCGATCAGCCGGGTGGCCGGTGCCGACGAGGGCGCGCTGCTGCTTGTCGACGCGACCTCCGGCGCGGGTGGCCTGGAGGTCAACGTCGGCGAGACCGACGTCTACTACTTCGCCCCGCAGAAGTGCTTCGGCTCCGACGGTGGTCTGTGGCTGGCGCTGATGTCCCCGGCCGCACTGGACCGGGCCGCCGAGATCAAGGCGTCCGGGCGCTACATCCCCGCCTTCCTCGACCTGGTCACCGCTATCGACAACTCGCGGCTGGAGCAGACCTACAACACCCCGGCGCTGGCCACGATCTTCCTGGCCGCCGAGCAGACCGACTGGATGAACGCGCAGGGCGGCCTGTCCTGGGCGGCGAAGCGCACCGCCGAGAGCGCCGCAGCGGTCTACGGCTGGGCCGAGCGGTCCAGCGTGGCCACCCCGTTCGTCACCGACCCGGCGCTGCGCTCCAACGTGGTCGCCACCATCGACTTCGCCGACGGGGTGGATGCCACGGCGATCGCCAAGGCGCTGCGCGCCGACGGCATCGTGGACACTGAGCCCTACCGCAAGCTCGGTCGCAACCAGCTGCGGGTGGCGCTGTTCCCGGCCGTCGAGCCGGCCGATGTCGAGGCGCTCACCGCGTCCATCGACTACGTGGTCGAGCGACTCTGACGTTCGTCACGGTCGGTGTCCGTTGGAGCCTCCACGGACACCGACCGTGATCATCGCCGCAGCTCAGTCACGACATGCGGGGTGTCGCTTCCCCCACCCCGAGACAGATGCGCGTACGGTGGTCCGAGACGCCTGGGTGGCCGACTCGTGGTGTGCGGCCAGCGAAGCGGGACGGAGGCAACGTTATGCGCCCAGTACGCTTCGTCGCCCTCTCCGAGGACGGCCAGGCACTGGTGCTCGCCGACGAGGTTGGGCGCCTCCTGGCCCTGCCCATCGACGAACGCATCGCCGGTGTGATGCACCCCGAGCCGGGTGCCCCGCCGCTCGCGGTGGCACCGAGCACCGTCGACCCGGTTCCCTCACTGTCCCCCCGGGACATCCAGGCCCGCATCCGCTCCGGTGAGTCCGCGGAGGACGTCGCCCGGATCGCCGGGGTGCCGGTCGACCGCGTGCTGCGCTACGCCGGCCCGGTGTTGCAGGAGCGGGCGATGCTCGCCCAGCACGCCCGGCGCACCCGACTCAAGGGCGCGGAGAAGCCCACCCCGCTCGCCGAGGTGGTCAACGGCCGGCTGAGCCAGCACGGCATCGACACCGAGAAGATCTCCTGGGACGCGTACCGGCGCGACGACGGCACCTGGCGGATCATCGCCACCTGGCCGTCGGGCAAGGCCACCGCGCAGGCCATCTGGGACATGGACAAGGCCCGACAGGTGGTCACGCCGCACGACGACATGGCGCAGTACCTGTGCGCCGAGCGGCCCACGCCGATCCTCGGCCAGGAGCCGGCACCGGAGCGCGGCGGGCACGGCCTGCCGGGTCCGTCGCGCGGCGAGCCGAGTCGTGGCGGGCACGGTCTGCCGGCGGCGTCCGAGCACCCGCGCCCTGGCCGTGATCCGATCCGGGCCGGCCGTGACGCCCTGCTCGCCTCCCTGGACCGTCCGCTCGGCGGTTCGTCGGGTCGCGGGCTGGAACCGCGTACCCCGGCTGCCCTGGCCGGGTCGGACGCGCCCCGGCAGCGGCCGGTCGGTGGGGGTGCCGCCGCGCTGCTCGGCGGTGGCCAGGGCTCGGCCTTCGACGACGATTCGGACGCGCCCAAGGAGGTGCCGGCCGTGCCGTCGCTGGCGGTGCTGCGGCCTCGCCGCACGGGTGCCGCGGCAGCCACCGGCGGCGAGTCCACCGACGCCAACGGCAAGCCGCGCAAGAGGCTGCCGAGCTGGGACGACGTGCTCTTCGGCAGCGGCCCGGCCGCCCGCGAATCTTCCTGACGCCTCGCGTTGACGGGTGACCCTGGGTCACCCGTCAACGCGCGCGTTCGAACCTCAGCTCCCCGAGCGACACGGTCCGCCCGGCGATCTTGCACTTTCTGCCCAGACTCAGGGGGCAATCCGCCCATCTCGGCGACCGAAGCTGCGAGATCGGTGCGGTGTAGCGGCCGACTACGCACCCTCGTTGAGGGTCCTTCGTGCGGGTCGGCTGTGGGCGGCGACTCCGCGTACCGCTTCGGCGACGGCGCGGAAGTCCTTTTTGAGGATCGCACCGTGGTTGCTGGCGACCTTCGCCGCGATGGTGATGTGCGGGTTGCGGGCGGTCACCGCGTCGAGGCTGGCGCGGATCTGCTCCTGTTCGTCCCCACGACTACCGAGGGACGTTCCCGAGGCGACGACGTACCGCACCGGAACGCTGATGGCGTCCAGCACCGGGCCCAGTTCGCGCTCGCGGGAGAGTTCGCCCAGTTCGATGTTGCTGTCCGCCATCTGGTCGGCGTTCATCCGTGGGGTCAGGCCGGTCGGGCGGAGCAGCGGCATGAACAGGTTCATCCGTCGGAACATCCTGCGGATCCGTTGCGCCATGGCATCGTCGAGCCAGTCGTGCGGGAACGCGCCGTCGACCAGGACCGCGCCCAGGGCACGCTCCGGGTTCCGGTTGGCCCAGTGCGCCCCGACCACCGCTCCGTAGGACCAGCCCACCAGCACCGCCTGGGCCACCCCCCGGGCGGCGAGTACGGCGTCGACATCCCGGACGGCAGCTTCGAACGAGTAGTCGGCTGAGCGCTCCGACTTTCTGCCGCGAGCCCGCTCGTCGTAGGTGATGTGCCGGAACCCGGTGCCCAGTTCGGCGATGACCCGCCGCCAGTAGCCCTGGGTGGCGAACTGGCCGTTGAGGTAGACCACCGGGATGCCGGGGCCACCGGTGTCGGTGACGGCCAGGGCCGTGTCGTCGACCGACACCATGCCGGTCCACGGGGAGTTGGTAGCTAAGTTCATGTCGTACTCCTGTCGCGTGGTCGTGGTGGGGTTCAGAGGCTCCGGGCGGTGATGTCGCCCTGGGAGGTGGTGGCGCGGATGTCGAGCGTCGTGGCGCCGTCGTTCTTGAGGGCGTTGCTGACCCGACCGTGGCCGGTGCCGGCGTCGAGTGCGGCGGAGACGCCGGCGGCGGCACCGACCGAGATGTCGCCGGACTGGGTGCTGAGCACGACCGCGCCGCTCACGGCCTCGGCGATCCGGATGTCACCCCGGGCGGTGCTGATCTCCGCGGGGCCGTTGAGCCGGCCGACCTCGACGTCGCCGTCGATCGCGGTGAGCCGCAGGCTCGCGACCTCGTCAATCTTGATCTGGCGGTACGCCCCGTCGAAGGCGATGTCGCCGAGACGCCCGACGCCGCGAAGTTCGGCGCTGGCGGTCCTGGCCTTGATCGTCGAGCCGGCGGGGAGCTGAACGGTCACCTCCAGCGACCCGGACGGGCCGACGAACGGGTTGCCGGGGGCCGAGGCCGTGATCCGCAGGACGCCGTCGGTGTAGGCGACAGTGGTCTGCTCGGCGGCCCTGGTGTCGCGCTTCTTCGAGGGGTCGGTGGGCAGAACCTCGACGACGGTGTCGGCGCGGTCCGCGGCGATCAACTGGATCCGTCCGGCGGGGATGTCGAGGACGGCCGAGATGGGGGCGGGGGTGTCGAACGTCTGCATCATGTTCTCCTGTGTTGGCAGCTCTTTCTGATATAGGAAACGCTACGTTGCTTTCCAGGTACAGGCAACAAGTCTGTTGCGTTGGAGTTGCATAGATGCAGCTCAGGACCTATAAAGTGTTGCAACGACTGAAGGTATAACGCAACGACGGAGCCGCAGCCGTTGCAACAGGCGGAGGGTGAACGCTATGGTGGGGCAGTCAGCGGACGCGACGGGGAATCACCGGGGAGATCGTGATGCCGGGAGGCAGACTCAGTCAGCAGGAGCGCCAGCAGATCGCGCTGGGGCTGATCGACAGCCTCCCTTACGCGGAGATCGCCCGGCGCCTCGACCGTCCCACGTCGACAGTCACCCGCGAGGTGATGCGCAACGGCGGCCCCACCGCCTACCGCGCCGAGCTGGCCCATCGCGCCACCGAACGTCGCGCCCAGCGGCGCAGGACAGTCACCTCACCGGGGGCCACCGCGCTCCCTCAGGAGCATGGGCGTGACGCCGGGGCCGTGGCGGAGTACGGGGAGACGTTCACCACGGTCCTCATGGCTTCGGGCCTACCCAAGATGGCGGCCCGGGTCCTGACCCACCTGTTCATCACCGACTCGGCCAGCCTCACCGCGTCACAGCTCGCCCAGCGCCTCCAGGTCAGCCCGGCGTCCATCTCCAAGGCGATCACCTTCCTGGAGAGTCAGAGCCTCGTCCGCCGTGAACGCGACGAACGCCGCCGCGACCGCTACGTGGTCGACGACGAGCTGTTCTACCAGGCGACGATCGCCAGCGCCCGGGCCAACGACCAGCTCGTCGCAACCGCGCGCCAGGGCGTCGCCATTCTCGGCCCGCAGACCCCCGCCGCCGCCCGCCTGGAGAACATCGCCCGTTTCCTCGACTTCATCAGTGAGAGCGTCGTCCGCGCCGCCGAGCAGGGCCGCGCGGTGCTTCACACCGGGACCCAACCCGCTGCCCAGGCCACCGGGCAACCGGATCGGCGGTGACCGACGAGCGGGCGGGTCAGCGGTGCCGCTGCCGCTGCCCGGGGCGGGCCGCCGGAAGGGCCAGACCGGCGGCGTGCAGCACGCCCTCCACCCGGACCCGCTCGATCTCCTGGTCGACGCCCTCCAGCTCGGCGAGGTGCTCGGCGATGCCGAGGGCGCGGCAGGCGAGACGAAGCCGGTCGTCGTACGCCTGGAGCAGCGCGCTGTGCCAGACCATCGAGCGACCGCTACCGCCGACCCGCTGACCGCCGAGACGGCGCAGGTCGGCGGCGAGCTGCTCCAGCGGCCGGCGGTCAACGCTGTCGAACTCGCTGAGGTCGATGTCCCGGGTCAGCGCGTCGGCCTCAATGGCACGGTCGAGTCTGGCGATCGTGCGCTTCTCCCGTCGGCGGTCACGCCACTCGGACCAGCCGCAGACCACCCGGTCGAGGATCTCGTCGTAGCAGAAGAGCAGGGCGAACGCCGCCGGCAGCGTGGCCACGGCGAGGAACGCCAGGGCCAGCATCAGCGCGTGTCCGACTCCCACGCATCGACGCTAAGCCCCACCGTGCCACCCCGCCAGCGATTTGGCCGCATCCGAGCAATCCGCGCAACCGGACGCGGCCGGAGCTGGTGGTAAACCTCAGCAGTCGGTGGAGGTGACGTAGAAGCGGGGCATCGGCAGCACCCGGAAACGCAGCCGGGCACCGGAGTGGCGGAGCTGCCAGGTGAGGGCGATCACCGCGGCGGCCAGCGAGATGAGCCCACCCATCCAGATGCTGGCACCGGCACCGTAGTGCTCCGCGACCCAGCCGATCAGCGGCGCGCCGACCGGGTTGGTACCCAGGAACACCAGCACCCACAGGGCCATCACCCGACCCCGGAAGGCCGCGTCCACGCCCAACTGGACCCGCTGGTTGGCGGCCTGGGCGAAGAAGACCATGAAGAAGCCGGTCGGCACCAGCAGGGCCACGACCAGCCAGTACGTCGAGGCGAGACCGACCAGGGTGCCGAAGCTGGCGCAGGCGATCGCCGCGCCGAGCACCAGCCAGACCGACGGCCGGCTGCGTCGACCGGTGCCGCTGAGCGCGCCGCCGAGCGCGCCCACGGCCAGCGCCGTGCTGAACAGGCCGAAGGAGGCGGCACCGGTGTGGAAGACCGTCTTCGCCAGCGCGGCGAGGGTGAGCTGGAAGTTGAACAGCGACATGCCGATCACCGACATGACAGCCATCGGTAGCAGCAGGTCGGGGCGACGGAACACGTACCGCAGCCCGTCGATGACCCGTGCGGACGCCCGCTCGTCGCGCGGCAGCAGGGCCTCGCGATGCAGGTCGGCCGTCCGCATCCGGACCACGTTGACCAGGGGCGCGACCGAGCTGAGGGCGGTGAACAGGAAGACCGGGCCCACGTCGAACGCGGCGATCGCCAGGCCGGCGACGGCCGGGCCGACGATCCGCGCCGAGTTGAACACGGCGGCGTTCAGCGACAACGCGTTGGGCAGCAGCGGCGTGCCGACGAGTTCCGAGACGAACGCCTGCCGGACCGGGGTCTCCACGGCGTTGGCCGTGCCGAGCAGGGCGGCGAAGGCGAAGACGTGCCAGAGCTGCACCAGGTCGGTGAGGACCAGCACCGCCATGCCGAGCGCCAGCACACTCCAGAAGGCGTTGGCGACGAAGAGCAGCACCCGCTTGTCGTACCGGTCGGCGAGCCGGCCGGAGAACAGGGTGAGCAGGAGCACCGGGGTGAACTGACACGCGGTCACCACACCGAGCGCGGTCGCCGAGTTGTCGGAGAGGTCGAGGACGAGCCAGTCCTGGGCGATGAACATCATCCAGACACCGATCAGTTTGATCAGTTGCCCGGATGCGAAGAGCCGGTAGTTGCGGACCTGTAGGGACTGGAACATCGTGCTCAGCTTGGCCTGCACTCTTGGTGCGCCTCCTCGGACGTACGCGTCATCGACAGGTGACGGCACGGACCCGGTGGCGCGGGCGCGGCTCAGGCGCGAGCGAGCTGCTGAAGAATCTGGGCGGCCCTCTGCAGGGTCTCCCGTTCGTCCTCGTCGAGCGCGGCCAGCCGGTGGGCCAGCCATTCGTCGCGGGCCCGCTCGAACTGGTCGAGCACGGCCTGCGCTCCTTCGGTCGCCGCGAGGATGACCTGCCGCCCGTCGGTCGGATGGGGTGTCCGCTGCACAAGGCCGCGGTCCTCCAACTTCCCGACGATCTTGGTCATCGTCGGCGGCTGCACCCGTTCCACGTCGGCCAGCTCACGGGGTGTCATCGCGCCCGCCAGCCGCAGGCTGGTGAGCGCGGAGACCTGAGTGACCGTGAGGTCGCCGACCGGTCGGGCCTGTCGGACCCGCCGGTTGAGTCGGGTGATCGCATCACGCAGCTGGGGAGCCAGCTGCGCCGGTGGCACGCGTTCCGCCGTCACCGTCCGCTCCGTCACAGTAGTTAGCTTAACTAATGAGCATGGCTAACGACATCCGTTATGACCAGGCTCACGAGGGGATTCAGATGGTACGGGCGGGGAATCCCGATCGATTCCCCGCCCGGACGTGCCTCAGAGCACCAGGGACTCGATCGGCCCACGCAGGAAGTACAGCACGAAGAGCACGGCCACCCCGTACAGCAACGGGTGAATCTCCCGGGCCTTGCCCCGCGCCAGCTTGACCACCACGAAGGTGATCAGACCGGCGCCGATCCCGTTGGAGATCGAGTAGGTGAACGGCATCAACACGATGGTGAGGAAGGCCGGAATGGCGATCTCGTAGTCGGACCAGTCGATCGTCCGCACCGCGGTCATCATCAGGAACCCGACCACCACCAGTGCCGTCGACGCCGCCTCGAACGGCACGATCACGACCAGCGGCGCCAGGAACATCGCGAGCAGGAAGAGCACGCCGGTGACCAGGTTGGCCACACCGGTCCGGGCACCCTCCGCGACACCGGCGGCGCTCTCGATGTACGACGTGTTGCTGGAGGTGCTGGCCGCACCGCCGGCCGCCGCCGCGATCGAGTCGACCAGCAGGATCTCCTTGGCCTTCGGCGGAGTGCCCTGCTCGTCGAGAAGGCCACCCTCCTGGCCGACCGCGACCATCGTGCCCATGGTGTCGAAGAAGTCCGTGATCAACAGCGTGAAGATGAACATCAGCACGACCAGCCAACCGGCCCGGCCCCACGAGTCCAACACGTTGAACTTGCCGAGCAGCGACAGGTCCGGCAGGTCGACCACCGACTTCGGCAACTCCGGCACGTTCAGCGACCAGCCCTTCGGGTTGGGCTGACCGTTGACGAACGACGGGCCGATGTTGCCGATCGCCTCCACGATCACCGCGAGCACCGTCGAGGCGAGGATGCCGATCAGGATCGCGCCCTTGACCCGACGGACCACCAGCACCAGCGTGATCAGCAGGCCCACCACGAAGACCAGCATCGGCCAGCTCACCAGCTTGCCGCCGATGCCCAGGCCGACCGGAACGGTGGTGTTGGCATCGTCTGGGATGCGCCGGACGAAGCCCGCGTCCACCAGGCCGATGATGGTCAGGAACAGACCGATGCCGACCCCGATCGCACTCTTCATCTGGGTCGGCACCGAGCGGAACACAGCGGTCCGCAGACCGGTCAGCACCAGCACCGCGATGATCAGACCCTCGATCACCACCAGGCCCATCGCGTCTGCCCAGGTCATCTCGGGGGCGATCTCGTACGCCACGAGCGCGTTGACACCCAGACCGGCGGCGAGCGCCAGCGGGAACCGGCCGACCACACCCATCAGGATGGTCATCAGACCGGCGACCAGCGCGGTCGCGGCAGCCAGCGCGGGAATCGGGAGGCTCTTGCCGTCACCGTCGACGGCGCCACCCAGGATCAGCGGGTTGAGCACCACGATGTACGCCATCGTGAAGAAGGTCGCCAGGCCACCGCGTACCTCACGGCTCAACGTCGAGCCACGGGCGGAAATCTCGAAGAACCGGTCGAAACCGTTACGCGGAGGGGCGAGTTTGGAAGGTGTGCCGTTCTCGGGCGGCGCTACGGCCATCAGGTCCTCGCAGGTGATCTTCCAGTTGTCGCGCGCATCGTCCCAGATCGTCGGTGGGCAGGGGAAGTAGATCCCGTACGCTTGCCGAATGCCGAACGAGCAGCCACCGCGGCCCGCACCACTGGATCCGCCGATGGTGCCGTTCGCCCTCGCCGGGTTGATCGCGTGGGCCGTGGCCGGGCTGGTCCTGCTGATCTTCTTCCGGGGCTGGCTGACCGACCACGGTCACCAGAACTGGCTCTGGACCTGCCTCGCCGGCTTCCTGTGGGGTTTCCCGGGCCTCGCCGTGATGATGCGGCACGACGCCAACCGACGCCGTCGCCGCGCGAGGTGAGCTGGCCGCCGCGCCGGAGCACTCCGGCGCGGACGATCAGGAGTGCCCGTACGGCTCCGCCGGCTCAGCGGCCTCCACCGAGCCCGGAGCCCGGCTGACCGACATGGCCTCCACAGCGCTGTCGTCGTAAACAGTGGGCAGCTCGTCGACGGCGGTCTCGGCCGCCTCGATCAACGTCTCGGAGTGGGCGCCGCAACCGTGGTCGGCGCTCACCACCCGGCCGTCGTCGGGAGCGTAGAAGTTGCCGCACGCCCCGAATGCCTGCCGCATCGCACCGGCCAGCGGCAGGTAGAAGCCGCAGGTGCCGCAGCGGGCGGCGGCCGGAGCGGCGGACGAGATGGCTGCGGCGGGGCCGTGGTCACCTTCGTACCAGCGCTGCGCCGTGTCGATGCGACCCTCCCGGGAGAGCACGCGGGCGCGGCCGAGGCCCAACTCCCATGCCGTCTCCTCGACCGCCGGGTCGTCGGAGAGCAGGTAACCGGGGACCAGTCGATCGTCGTCGGGCGAGGTCGGGAGCAGGTCCCCCGGACCCAGGTCGCCCGGCTTGAGCCGCTCCTGCCAGGGCAGCCAGCCGGGCGCGAGCAGCGCGTCCGGGCCGGGCAGCAACACCGTCTCGCAGATGGTCACCGTCTTGCTACGCGGCACCCGGGTGACGGTGACCGCCCAGCGCCAGCCGTTGTAGCCGGCGAGGCGACATTCGAAATAGTGGGTGACGAGCCGGTCGCCCTCGGCGACGACCTGCAGGTGGTCGCCGACATCGTCGGAGCCCACCTCGGTGATGCCGGCGCGGGCCACCTCGACGGCGGCGGCGCAGACCTGGTCGAGACGGGCGGCACGGGTGGAGACGGGCCTGGTCACCCGACCATTGTTCCCCATGCGCCTCGCAGGGGTGACAGGGACTCCCGGGGAACCTTTCCCAGCGGTGGTGCGGCGTACCCGGATCAGATGGGCGAGGATGGTGCACATGCCGTCGTACTCCCGCTCCGGGCGATCCGTCCTCGGGCGGACCGTCGGCACCGGCATTCGCGCCATCCGTCTGCTGTTGCGTGGTTCGGTGGGTAGCGGCCGCTGGGTGACCCGCCGGGCCGGTCGGGCACGCGCCCGGGGTGCCGGCGGCGAGGTCGGCATGGTTCGCCTGTTCGACCTGCACGCGCTCTCCTGCGCCGGTGACACCCTGATCGCCATCGGTCTGGCCGGCACGATCTTCTTCAACGTGCCGCTCGGCGAGGCTCGCAGCAAGGTCGCGCTCTACCTGCTGGTGACCATGGTGCCGTTCGCGATGCTCGCCCCGGTGGTGGGCCCGCTGCTGGATCACTTCCGGCACGGCCGGCGGTACGCCCTGGCGGCGACGATGCTCGGGCGTGCCTTCCTGGCCTGGTTGATCTCCGACTACATCCACGGCTTCGGGCTCTATCCGGCCGCGTTCGGGGTGCTCGCGCTCTCCCGGGCGTACGGCGTGGCCCGATCCGCGGCGGTGCCCCGGTTGCTGCCGGAGGGGCTCGGTCTGTCCCAGGTGGGTGCCCGGGCCAGCGTCTACGGCACCGTCGCGGGTGCGCTGGTGGCGCCGATCGGGTTGGCCGCGTTCTGGTTCGGGCCGCAGTGGCCGCTGCGGGTCGCGTCGGTGATCTTCCTGGTCGGCATGGTGATCTCCCTGCGGCTGCCGCCGAAGGCCGACTCGGAGCCACCGGAGCGGGTCCCCCGGCCACTGCGCGCGCTGGGCCGCCGCCGTGGCGACCGGCCGCTGGGCCGGGGCCGACCGTCCGGCCGGCTGGTGATCGCCACCCTGATCGGCGCGGCGACGCTACGCGCGCTCTACGGCTTCCTGCTGCTCTTCCTCGCCTTCGCGATCAAGAAGGGCGACCTGACCACAGTGGTGTTCGGCCGGGATCTGGGCGCCGAGTGGGCGTTGGGCGTGGTCGGCGGCGCGCTCGCGGTCGGCACCTTCCTGGCCACCGCGATCGGCACCCGGCTGCGCATCCACCGGCCGACAGCCATCCAGTCCAGCAGCATGATCATCGTGGCCGGGGTGGCGGTGCTCGCCGTCATCCAGTTCTCGCTGCTGATGGTCGCCCTGCTCTGCCTTGTCGCCGCGCTGGCCAGCGGGATAGCGAAGCTGGCGGTGGACGCCTCGATCCAGGAGCGCATCCCGGAACGGTTGCGGGCCAGTTCCTTCGCCCACTCCGAGACGGTGCTGATGCTCGCCTTCGTCGCCGGCGGTGGGCTCGGGCTGGTGCCGTTCGACGGCCGGATGGGCATCGCCGTGGCCGCCGGGGTCGGCGTACTGGCGGCGATCCGGGGTGTGCTGGCCGCCGCCCGGCTGCGCGGTGAGAAGCTGGCCGGCCGACCGCTCGGTGACGACGAGCTGACCGAGGACGAGCCGGCGGACGAGCCCGGGGACCCCACACCGACCTCACCGGCCCCGGCCCGGACCAGCTCACCGCAGTACGACGACCCGAGCCTCGCCCCGCCGGGCTACCACATCTACCGCCCGTCGTCGGCCGTTGGCGGCCCGGGTGGCGGGGCCGACGACGAAAACCGCCGCGAGTCCCCCGGCTCGCTCTCGTGACCGGGCTGCTGGTGGTGACGGCGGTTCCCGCCGAGGCGGACGCGGTCCGCGCCGGGCTGACCGACCCCAGCGTGACCGTCACCCCGATCGGTGTGGGCCCGGCACTCGCCGGTGCCGCCACCGCCCGGCTGCTGACGCTGGCAGAGGCCGCCGGTCGTCCGTACCGTGCGGTGGTCAGCGCCGGCGTGGCCGGCGGCTTCACCGGGCGGGCCGAGGTCGGCGACACGGTGCTCGGCACCGCCAGCATCGCCGCCGACCTGGGTGCCGAGTCGCCCGACGGCTTCATCGCTGTCGACGAGCTGGGCATGCCGCTCGCGCTGCTCGGTGCGGGCAGCAGGGTGCCGGCGGACCCGGGCCTGCTGGCGGCACTGCGAGCCGCCCTCCCGACGGCCACGGCCGGCCCGGTGCTCACGGTCAGCACCGTCACCGGCACCACGGCCGGCACCGACGAGCTGCGCCGGAGGCATCCGGAAGCGGTCGCCGAAGCCATGGAGGGGTACGGCGTGGCGGTCGCCGCGGCGCAGGCCGGGGTGCCCTTCGCCGAACTGCGCACGATCTCCAACCCGATCGGCCCCCGCGACCGGGACGCCTGGCGGCTGCGCGAAGCCCTGGCCGCCCTGACCGCAGCAGCCCCGGCACTGCGCTGACCCGGCATTGCGCTGACCCGGCATTGCGCTGACCAGGTCTCCGCTCAGGAGAACCAGCGTTTGCCTGGGTTGGCCAGGCGCAGCGCGGCCGGGCGGCGTGCCTCGATCTCGAAGCCGCACGCCCGCAGCAGGTCGGTGCCGGATCCCTCGGCGATAGCGACTGCGTCGTCGATACCCGCCTCGCGCATCCCGGTCACCAGCGCGGTGACCAGCCGTCGCCCCAGCCCCAGCCGCCGGTACCGGGCGTCGACAAGCACGCCGTCGAGCACCATCTCCCGCTCCGGCAGGTGCGGATGCCACTCCCCGTACTCCAGGAATGGGCTCCGCTCATGGGCCCGCAGCTCACCAACCAGCGTGCCGTCGGGAAGCTCGGCGACGTATCGCCAGCAGGTGGCCGGCAGGTCGCCACCGATCACCCGACGCACCTGCGCAGTCCGCCGGACCTCGGCAGCCCACCGCCGGTTGTCGCGATAGCGCCGGTTCAGCTCGTACGCGGCCGGTGGCAGCGGGAGCGGATACCGCTCGGGCGGCAACCGGTACCACTCCGCCCACCAGGCACCGGGCCAGTCCCGAGGCTCGTGGACCGGCCAGACGTCCAGGTGAGCCGGGTATCGGCGGCCCGCCTCGTCCCGCATGTCGTCGTGCGCAACCGGCGTGGGTTCGGTGACGCCGGAGACGGATGGTGGGACGCCAACGGCCAACGTCCCACCCGCCGCCTGGACGAGGCGTTCCACTGTCCGAAATCGGGGATCGAGCGCCCGCCCCGACTCGATCCGGGCCAGCGTCGGCTGCGGCACCCCGGATTTCTCGGCCAACTGCCGCTGACTCAGATCGGCTCTCCGACGCAGCGCGCGGAGCGCCTGCCCGAGGTCGGCTCCGCCGGCCTCGTCGGTGTGGTCACTCGCCTCGGTCACCGGCCGATGGTCCCGGCCGGTCGGCGAGCCATCAACACCCTGCGCCAACCTGTGGATAAGGCTGTGGACAACCTCGCCGACCGGTGGATGACTACTCCCGCGATCCCTTTGGAGCTGAATCGTTTGCGTCATCACCAGACCTCCTGTCCCGCCGAGGTGCACACCACGCCCAGTTCCGTAGCACGGTCACCCACTCTGGGCGATTCGTTTACGACATCAGCTCCAAAGGGAGACCGGGATGGGCGGTCGACCCTGCTCGACCAGTCGTTGCACGCGTTGTTCCACCCGGCGGCACGGTCGCGGATCACAGTCGTGGGGTGGGCGCGGGCCCCGGGCGGAGGGCGGGACTACCGTGAGGGTGTGGCGCTCTCCCTGGCGATCTCGCCCTGCCCCAACGACACGTTCGTCTTCCACGCGCTGGTACACGGGCGGGTGCCCGGCGCACCGCCGGTCGAGGTGACGTACGCCGACGTGGACGTCACCAACACGGCGGCCGAGCGGGGCGCGTTCGACCTGGTGAAGGTGAGCTTCGCGGCGCTGCCCTGGCTGCTCGACGACTACCACCTGCTGCCCTGCGGCGGCGCTCTCGGTCGCGGTTGTGGTCCGCTGGTGCTCACCCGGGGCGACCGCGACGGCGGCCCGGACCGCACCGACCTGACCGGCGCCACTGTGGCGGTGCCGGGTGACCGGACCACCGCGTACCTGCTGTTCCGGCTCTGGTCGGCCGGGCGGCCACCGGCCCGGATCGAGGTGGTGCCGTTCCACGAGATCATGCCGGGCGTGGCGGCTGGGCGCTACGACGCCGGGCTGGTCATCCACGAGGCCCGGTTCACCTACCACCGGCACGGCCTGAGCGCGCTCGTCGACCTCGGCGAATGGTGGGAGGCCGACACCGGCCTACCCATCCCCCTCGGCGCGATCCTGGCCCGACGCGGGGCGGTCGACCCGCAGGCCGCGGCCGGCTGGGTCCGCGAGTCGGTCCGGCAGGCCTGGGCGGACCCGGCGGCCAGCCGGGAGTACGTGCTGGCGCACGCCCAGGAGATGGAGCTCGACGTGGTCGACCGGCACATCGGCCTCTACGTCAACGAGTTCACAGCGGACCTGGGCGAGGCCGGTTTCGCCGCGGTGGCGGCACTGCTCGACCGGGCCGCCACCGCCGGCCTGGTGCCTCAGACCTCCAGCTCGCGGGCCACCGCGTGGACCAGCTGAGCGATCTTCTGCGCGGCCTTCTTGTCCGGGTACCGACCCCGGCGCAGGTCCGGCTGGACCTTCGCCTCCAGCACCTTGATCATGTCTTCGACCAGGCCGTGCAGTTCCTCGGCCGGCCGACGGCGCAGCTCCGACATCGACGGCGGCGCGTCCAGCAGCTTGACCCCCATGGCTTGCGCGCCCCGGCGGCTGTCCACCACGCTGAAGTCGACCCGCTGGCCACCCTTGAGGTCGGTGACACCCGCCGGCAGCGCCCCCTTGGGCAGGAACACGTCGCCGCCCTCGTCACTCGTGACGAAGCCGTATCCCTTGGCCGTGTCGTACCACTTCACTCGACCCGTAGGCACCTGAAAACCCCTGCTTCACTTGAGCCGCTACTGCTCCAAGGCTAGCTGGATCATCCCGTCGAGCGCCGCTGGGAATTCGGTGAGCTCGTCCAGCACCACTTCCGCCCCGGCCGCGCGCAGCTCATCGGAGGAGCACGGGCCAGTCGCCACACCGATGCCGGGCACCCCGGCCGCTGCCGCCGCCACCATGTCCGCGACATGGTCACCGACGTAGTGGGTGGCCCCGTGCTCCCGCAGAGCGGTCGCCTTCTGCTCGGCGAAGAGGTCACCGGCCAACTCGTCGACACTGAGACCGAGGTGGTCCAGGTGCAACCGGGCCAGCCGGCCGATCTTGGACGTGACGACCAGCACCCGGCCACCGCGCGCACGGATCGCCTCGATGGCCTCCCGCGCGCCGGGCAGCAGGAGCGTCGGGGTGATCGCGTACGCCGGGTACAGCTCGCGATACACCCGCACGGCCGACTCGACCTGATCCGGCGGGAACCAGTGCGCGATCTCGGTACGCAGCGGCGGCCCGAGCCGGGACACCGCCAGCTCGGCGTCGACCGGCACACCGGTCCTCGCGGTCAGCGCCCGGTACGCCGCAGCGATGCCGGGGCGGGAGTCCACCAGGGTCATGTCGAGGTCGAATCCGACGGTCAGTGCGGGCATGTCGAGAAACGTACCGGCTACTCCCAGCCGACCGGACGTCCGAGGGGCGCGGAAGCCCGGTGCCGGGCTAGCGTGGAAAGACGATGACCACCTCACTCGCCGACCACCTGCGGTCGCTGCCCGACGAGTCACTGGCCGCGCTCCTCCAACTGCGGCCCGACCTCGTCGTGCCCGTGCCGGCCGACGTCTCCGCCCTGGCCATCCGGGCCCAGTCCCGGGTCTCCGTGGCCCGCGCGCTGGACGGCCTGGACCAGTTCACCCTCCAGATCCTCGACGCCGCCCGCCTCACCCGGAACCCGGACGACGCCACCACGGCCACCGACACCGTGCTCGCGATGGCGACCGCCGGGCCGCACCCGCCGGCTCCGACGGCCGTCCGGGCCGCCGTGGGCCGACTGCGTGCGCTTTTCCTGCTGTACGGCCCGGAGCACGCGCTCCAGGTGTTGCCCGCCGTCGACGAAGTCTCCCCGTACCCCGCTGGGCTCGGCCGACCGGCCGCAGAGCTGGACCCGCGCGCGGCCGCGCTCTGCGCGGACCCGGCGAAGCTGCGACGGACGGTGCTCGCCGCCCCGCCCTCGGCCCGGGCGATCCTGGACCGGTTGGCGGCCGGCCCACCGGTGGGCAGCGTGCCGCCGGGGGCGTTGCAGGCACCGCCGCTCGGCGCGGCGGACCCGGTCCTCACCGACCCGACGAACGGTGGCGCTCCGACCGGCTCCCCGGTGCGGTGGCTGGTCGACAACCGGCTGCTGGTCCCGGCGACGACCGGCTCGTCCACGGCGAGCGGAACGGTGGAGCTGCCCCGCGAGGTCGGCCTGCTGCTGCGCCGCGACAGCGGCCCCCTCGGGCCGCTGCGTACCAGCCCACCGCCGGTGGCCGCCGCGCCGCGCGAGCCGAAGGCGGTCGACTCGGCCGGAGCCGGGCAGACCATGGAGGTGGTCCGGCACACCGAAGGGCTGCTGGAGCAGCTCGCCGACGAGCCCGCGCCGGTGCTGCGTTCGGGTGGCATCGGTGTACGGGACCTGCGCCGGTTGGCGCGTACCGCCGGGCTGGACGAACCGAGCACCGCGCTGCTGCTGGAGGTGGCGTACGCGGCGGGGCTCCTCGGTGAGCTGGAGATGCCCGGTGCGACCACCGGCCGCTACGGGGCGGATCAGCAGGTGCTGCCGACCGGCGGGTACGAGGTGTGGCGGGCCGCCTCGCTGGCCCAACGGTGGGAGCAGCTCGCCCGAGCGTGGCTGACCATGACCCGGCAGGTGGGGCTGGTGGGCCGCCGTGACGACCGGGACCGGCCGATCACCGCGCTCTCCGCCGAGGCCGAGCGGGCCAGCGTGCCGGCCACCCGACGGGCGGTGCTCGGCGTACTCGCCGATCTGGAGCCGGCGACGGCGCCCACCCCGGAGGAGGTGCAGGAGCTGCTGGACTGGCGGTCTCCCCGTCGCAGCCGGGGCCGGGACGCCGCACACCGGGAGGTGCTGGCCGAGGCCGCACAGCTGGGCGTGACGGGGCTGGGGGCGCTCACCTCGTACGGTCGGCTGCTGCTGGGGGACCTGACGTCGACCGACGAGCGGGGTGACGACCCGCTGGGCGTGCACGCCGACGTCGAGAGCGGCGACCCGTCCAGTACCGCGCGGGCGCTGGACGCCCTGCTGCCCGCACCGGTCGACCATTTCCTGGTGCAGGCCGACCTGACAGTGGTGGTGCCCGGTCCACCCGAGCCGGCGCTCGCCGTTGAGTTGGAGGCGATGACCGAGCTGGAGTCGGCCGGCGGGGCCAGCGTGCACCGGGTCACCACGGCGAGCGTGCGGCGGGCCCTGGATTCCGGCTATACGGCCGACGACCTGCACGACGTGTTCCGGCGTCGGTCCCGTACCCCGGTGCCGCAGGGGCTCACGTACCTGATCGACGACGTGGCCCGCAAGCACGGTGGGCTGCGGGTCGGCCTGGCCGGGGCGTACCTGCGCAGCGACGACGAGACGCTGATCAGCGAGGTGTTGGCCGACCGGCGGCTGGAGTCGTTGGCGCTGCGCCGGCTCGCGCCGACGGTGCTGTGTACGCAGTACCAGGTCGGTCGGCTGCTGGGTGCGCTGCGCGACGCGGGGTACGCCCCGGTGCAGGAGGACGGCACCGGCAGCACTGTGCTGGCCCGGCCGCGAATCCGGCGGGCCCCGCCCCGGGTGTCGGTGACCACCCGGACGATCGATCCGCTGGCCGCCCCGAAGCTGCCCATGCCCCGGCTGCTCGGTGTGGTGGAGCACATCCGTCGCGGCGACGCGGCGGCACGGGCCGCCCGACGGGCGCCTGCCGTGGTGCGCGGCGGTGCGCCCGGGCTGGGCGGCGGCCCGGTGCCGGCGCACACCCACAGCGAGGCACTGGCGGTTCTCCAGCAGGCGGTCCGGGACAAGGCGCTGGTCTGGGTGGGCTACGTCGACGCGCACGGGGCGACGGCGTCACGCCTGCTCAAGCCGGTCTCGATCGGTGCCGGCTACCTGCGGGCCGAGGACGAACGGACCGAGATGCTGCACACGTTCGCGCTGCACCGGATCACCGCGGCGGTGGTGGCGGACTGACCGACGGTGCCACCGCGCGGACGCCGTCGGTCAGCGGCGACTGCGGCGTACGGTGCCGACCACCGAGATGATCAACAGCAGCGCGAAGCCGGCACCGGCGGACTCGCCGATGGAGTCGACGAAGCCCTGCTGGAGCACCAGCCAGCCGAAGAGGAACCACCCGAGCAGGAGTGTCGCCGCGACGACGTACGCGATCACCGTCGCTCGGGACACCTCGTCGGGTGGTGCGTGTTCGTGCTCCGCGATCACGTCACGGTCGACCGTCATGCCCAGCCTCCCCGCCCGGTCCGGCCCTGGACTCCAAGGGTGACACTCGTTGGTCCAGTCGGACAGGGGGTTATCGCCGCGATTCGTTCCGTGTCACTCAGGTGCCGGGGCGTCGGCCGATCAGCACCACCCGGGTGCCGACCTTGCCGAGCTCCCACATCCGGACGGCGTCGGCGTGCAGCAGGTTGACGCAGCCGTGCGAGCCGATCGACTTGTCGTGCAGGTAGGTGGTGGTTTCGTGGAAGCCCATCCCCTGGGTGAAGTGCTGCCAGTACGGCAGCCACACCTCGTACGGGTTGGACCACTCCTTGGGGTTGCGGTAGTTGACGGCGTACGTGCCGGCCGGGGTGCGGTAGCCGGACATGCCGGTGCGGGTCACCGTCGGCGCCATGATCACCTTGCCGCCGCGGAGCGCCCAGACGGTCTGCCGGGTGAGGTCCACGCAGAACGTGGTGCCGGCGCCGGCCTTGCAGCGCGTCGTGTCGGTGGTGGCGAGGCGCTGGGCCACGTCGAGGGTGGTTGGTCCGGCGCGACCCTCGACGGGGCGAATGCCGTACCTCTTCTGGAACTTCTTGATCGCCGCGCAGTCGGCGGCGGACTGCCGGCCGTCCACTGTCACCGCCCCGAACCCGCCCAACCGGGCCAGGTGGGTCTCCACCGCCCGCTGGTGCTGCCCCTGGGGGCAGCCGGCGACTGTCGGCGTACCGGTGCCGGGGGTCGTGGTGGTTGCCGGGCGGGTCGGCTTCGGCGTGGGTTTCCGGGAGGGTTTCGTTGTGGGCGCGGCCGGGGTGGGCCGGCCGTGCTGGTCGGGCCCGGACGTGTCGCCCGCCCCCGTTGCCTGTTCCGCCGCACCGGCTGGGGCGGCTCCCCCGCCACCACTCCCGCCGGACTGCGGATCGAACGCGCACGCTCCCGCGCCGACCAGCACGACCACCACGAGGGCAACCAGCCGGGAGGCGATCCGGACATGCTCCATGGGCCCTCCCCAGACAGTCGTCCCTTTACTAGACGTTCGTGAGTGCCATCACGGTTGCGTCCGGTGAGCATCTTTCTTTCACCGCCCCGCATCGTGCAACACTGGATGGTCGGCCAGCAGCGGGTATGCGACCCGTTCCGGCCGGTCGGCCAACCGAGGAGAGGACGCTGGCGTGAGCGGTGGACCACTGATCGTGCAGTCGGACAAGACCCTGCTGCTGGAGATCGACCACCCCGACGCGCAGGCCTGCCGGATGGCGATCGCGCCGTTCGCGGAGCTGGAACGCTCGCCGGAGCACGTGCACACCTACCGGCTGACCCCGCTGGGTCTGTGGAACGCCCGCGCGGCGGGGCACGACGCCGAGGGTGTGGTGGATTCGCTGCTCAAATACTCCCGCTACCCGGTGCCGCACGCGCTGCTGGTGGACGTGGCCGAGACGATGGACCGGTACGGCCGGCTCCAGCTCGCCAACGACCCGGCGTACGGGCTGGTGCTGCGCGCACTGGACCGGCTGGTGCTGATCGAGGTGGCCAAGAGCAAGAAGCTCGCCGGGATGCTCGGCGACAAGATCGACGACGACACCATCCGGGTGCACCCGTCCGAGCGTGGCCGGCTCAAGCAGGCGCTGCTCAAGCTGGGCTGGCCGGCGGAGGACCTGGCCGGTTACGTCGACGGTGAGGCGCACCCGATCGAGCTGGCCGAGGCCGGCAAGGACGGGCGCAAGCCGTGGACGCTGCGCTCGTACCAGCGGGAGGCCGTGGAGGCGTTCTGGGCCGGCGGGTCGGGGGTGGTGGTGCTGCCCTGCGGTGCCGGCAAGACCCTGGTCGGCGCGGCAGCGATGGCCGAGGCGAAGGCGACCACACTGATCCTGGTCACCAACACGGTCGCCGGTCGGCAGTGGAAGCGGGAGCTGATCGCCCGCACGTCGCTGACCGAGGAGGAGATCGGCGAGTACTCGGGCGAGCGCAAGGAGATCCGTCCGGTCACCATCGCCACGTACCAGGTGCTCACCTCGCGGCGCGGCGGCGCGTTCACCCACCTGGACCTCTTCGGGGCCCGCGACTGGGGCCTGGTCGTCTACGACGAGGTGCACCTGCTGCCCGCGCCGATCTTCCGGTTCACGGCGGACCTCCAGGCCCGCCGCCGGCTGGGCCTCACCGCGACTCTGGTACGCGAGGACGGCCGCGAGGGTGACGTGTTCAGCCTGATCGGGCCGAAGCGGTACGACGCGCCGTGGAAGGACATCGAGTCGCAGGGCTGGATCGCCCCGGCCGAGTGCACCGAGGTCCGGGTGACCCTCACCGACGCGGAGCGGATGTCGTACGCGACGGCGGAGGCGGAGGAGCGTTACCGGATGGCGGCGACCGCCCGCACCAAGCTGCCGGTGGTCAAGGCGCTGGTCGACCGGCACCCGGACGACCAGGTGCTGGTGATCGGCGCGTACATCGACCAGTTGCACCAGCTCGGCGAGTACCTCGACGCGCCGATCATCCAGGGCTCGACCACGAACAAGGAGCGGGAGCGCCTGTTCGACGCGTTCCGGTCCGGCGCGCTGCGAACCCTGGTCATCTCGAAGGTCGGCAACTTCTCGATCGACCTGCCCGAGGCGGCGGTGGCGATCCAGGTGTCCGGGACGTTCGGCTCGCGCCAGGAGGAGGCGCAGCGGCTCGGTCGGGTGCTGCGGCCGAAGGCCGACGGCCGGCAGGCGCACTTCTACACTGTGGTGTCCCGGGACACGATCGACACCGAGTACGCGGCACACCGGCAGCGCTTCCTCGCCGAGCAGGGGTACGCGTACACGATCGTCGACGCCGACGACGTCCTCGGCCCGAAGCTGCCCACGGTCGACTGACCCGTACGGCCTTGATCGACTCGGTTTTCAGGAAGTCGGGGTGTCCGAGGGACTCCGACACCGCGTTCTCCTGAAAACCGAGTCGATCGCCGCGTTGGGCGCGGGCGCGGGGCGGGGACGCGGTGTCTCTCGCGCTCGCTATGGAGCTGATGTCGTAAAAGAATCAGTCGCCCGCGTGGGGCCGCCAGCAGCACGCGGTAACTCTCGTCCGCGCCACCCTGATCCGTGCCGCTAGTCCATCACTCTAGATCTTGGACAGTTTCCGTCCTCTCTCTGAACGGAAACTGTCCAAGATCTCGACGACCTCCGCGCTCCGGCGCGTTCCAGGCAGTCAACGAGCGTCAGCGCTTACGGGACTCCGCGACGAAGACCCCGCGCCCGGACGGCCAACGAACACACCCTCTTTCCGCAGCGCGCCTGACCTGCTGCGCGTCCGGATCTTCGCGCGTACCGCAGCTCGGGTGTCGGTCCGGCTCAGCGCGCGGGTCGAGCCGGGCGGGGTGACCGTCTCGGCGGAGGACCAGCAGGGCGTACGACATTGGGTCTTCTGTGATCGGCCACTGCCCGGCGGGGCGCGGTGCGCCCTGCCCACCGACCACCTGTCGCCCTGCGCCCGACGCACATCCCGGCCCGGCGGTCGGTGACCTCAGCGCGCGCCCGGCCCTGACGGCATCGCTCAACGGGAGAAGCGGTCCACCAGAACCGCGAGCCGGCGGTCGTGGTCGGCGCGGCGGAGCCGGCCGCTGCGCATCAGCGTGACCAGCCCGTGCAGGCCGCTCCAGAACGTCTCGGTGACCGCCTCCAGGTCGTCGTTGCCGACAAATGGGCGCACCGTCTCGGCCAACTCGGCGAAGCCCCGGGCCAGGTCGGTCGGGACGTCCTGGCTGGCGAACGGCAGGTCCACGGCGAGGGTGAACATCGCGTCGTAGATCGCGGGCCGCTGCTCGGCGAAAGAGGCGTACGCCGCTGCGACGTCGGCGACCGCCTGACGGGAGTCGCCGGCCGACGCTCGGGCTGAGACGAGCGTGGCGGCCAGTTCGGCGAAGCCCTCGACGGCTACCGCCGCCATGATGGCGTCCTTGCCCTTGAAGTGGCTGTAGAGGACGGGCTGTCCTTCATCGCCTACGGGCTCGCCGTCGTACTCAGCCTCTTCGTCGCCTTCATCGGTGCGCGGTTCCTGCTGGTACCGCAGGCCGCCGCCGCCGGGTACGGCGTGCCGGCCCGTCCGGACGGCGACCCCGCCTACCTGACGGTCAAAGGGCTGAAGGACCTCACTTTCGGGCTGCTCGGCCTCGCCCTGATCGCCTTCACGACCGCCGACGCGGTCGCGTGGTTCATGCTGATCGTCGCGCTCGTCCCGCTGGGCGACACCCTCATCGTGCTGCGGAACGGCGGAACGAAGGCTGTGGCATTCGGCATCCACTTCGCCACAGCCGTCGTCGTCCTCCTGGACGCCGCCCTACTGTTCGCCCTGTGAGCGCCGGACGCGCTACGACGTCGGGGGTGGGCAGCGGTCGGGGAGGGTGACCTCTCCGGGGCGGTGGTCGAAAGTGTCCATTGTGAACCATTCGTCCAGCTCCGGGTCGAAAAGGTTCTGCAGGCCGAACTGCAACACCTGCCACCAGCGGCTCGGGTCGTGCTGGTCGACGTAGATGTCGCCGAGCGCGATCGGGAACCGGAAGAACTCCCCTGGCACCGCGGAGCCGCCGACCACCCCGACCCGCCAGTGGTCGACATGTCGGTCCTTCTCACCCTGGAGGATCTCCGGCCCCACGTAGCGGGCGGTCTTCAGCTTGTCGTTCAAGATCTGCCGGTTGAAGAAACCCGGGACCTTGCTGCACGCGCGGGGCGGGAACAGCGGGATGTTCGGCCACTTGTAGGTGAGCGTGTAGAGCGTGTTCTCGTAGATCAGGTTCGTGAACCAGATCGGGTGGTCCGGGCCGCCGGCGATCATCTGGCTGTTGCCGTCGCGGCCCTGCCAGGAGAACGGCACGTCGATGCCGAGGTCCCGCACGACGTACCGGCCGGTGCCCTGGAAGTCGGCGGGGAGCAGCGGCGGGCGCGGCTCGCGCGGGTCGGGGGCCGTGGGCCCGTCGGCCTGGGCCGCACGGGGCATCGGCGCCGCCGCCGGGCCGGGCGCGACCACCCCGAGGGCGAAGAGTCCACCGGCCACCGCCGCGACCACAACCCGAGGTGTACGCCTCGAAGCCATCGACCCTCCGCCGTGTGCACAGTGGCCGCGCCCGGACCATCGCGCGTGCCTTCGGCGAAGCGTATGAGCAGGAGAAATGTGAGAGCTGACGGAAGGCGGAGGCTCCACCGGTCGAGTGACTCGAGACGGCCTCAGAGGACGCGGGTGATGTGTTCCGAGGCGACGATCGAGTCCCGCCGCGCCGGGTCGAGGTTGGCGCTGATCACCACTGACGCGCCGGCCGAGAGCGGCGCGAGCAACCACTTCAGCGGCTGCTCGGTTTCGGCGGCGTCGACCAGCAGGCGGTCGCCGGCGCGCAGGTCCAGCATCGTGGCGAACTCCTGGGCGAGCGCACCCCACTGACCGTAGGTGGTGCCGTCGGCGGTCGCCGGGTCCGACGGGTGGATGGCTGTGTGGTCGGGCGTGCCGTCGCCGTGCCGGAGCACCTCGGCGGACCAGTCCAACCAGCCCAACGGCACGTCGTCCAGCCGCCCCGGACCGGTGCCGACGAGGTAGCGGTGCGGCGCGTCCGGCACGTCCTCCAGCCAGTCGTCCTGCCGCTCCGGCGTCACGAACACCGCATCGAACGGCCGGTCGCCGCCCGGTTCGAGGACCGCCAGGCCCGCGGTGGCGCGCGGTCGGAACGAGACTGCCAGGCCCGAGGCCCAAGCCCCCAACAACACAGCGGCGGTACGCCAGTGCGGCGGCAGCAGGACCGCTACGCGGCTGCCGGGGCCAAGGCCGCAACCGTCCCGCAGCAGGCCGGCACTCCGGGCCGCCCACTGGCCGACCTGCTGTGCGGTCAGGTCGACGCGCTCGCCGGTCGCCTCGTCGCGGTAGCTGAGCAGCGGGCGCTCCGCCTCGACGGGCCGGGCCGCCAGGTCGGCCGTGACGGTTGGCTGCATCTCCACGCTCCCCGGGTCGACGTCGGCATCACAGTACTCAACGACTTTGGTAGCGCCGGTCGTCGGCCGATGGCCGTATCGGGTGGCCGGGTGGTCCGGGCACCGTGCAGGTGACCCCTGAAGAGAACGCCGCCGAGGAGCGCCCATGCCGACCGGTTCCGACCCCGTCACCGGCGACCGCCCCGCCGCCGACCGTCTCGTATCCGCCGACCGTCTGCCTCTTCGTCGGCGGCTCCTGCCGGTGATCGCGTTGCTGCTGCTCGCGCCGTGGGCGGCCGAGTGCTCGTGGGGTGGCTTCGCCATCGACGACTTCCTCCCGGTGCTGATCTTCCTGGGCCCGATGTACGGCGGTGCGGCGATCCTCATCCGGGAGACCGCCCGGCACCTCGGCGCGGGCTGGCCGACGATCGTGCTGCTCGCCGCCGCGTTCGGCGTACTCCAGGCCGGGCTGGTCGACCAGTCGTTGTTCAACCCCGACTACCTGGACGACACGCAGTACGCCGACACCCGCGCCGCCGCCGAGGCGTCGCTGGTGCCGGGGCTCGAGTTCAGCCTCCGGCAGGCGTTCGACTACGTCGGCAACCACATCGTGCTGACGATCTGCGCGCCGATCGTGCTGATCGAGTCGTTCCTCGGTGCGGACCGCCGGCTGCGGCCGTGGCTGGGCCGCCCCGGCCTCCTCGTCGTCGGTCTGACCTACCTGCTCGGCAGTCTGTTCATCTTCTCGGACATCAACGGGGACAAAGGCTTCCTGGCCAGCCCGCTCCAACTGTCCTTCGCCGCCGTGGTGGTCGTCGCCCTGGCCGCGGTCGCCCTGCTGCCCCGCTGGCGTCACCCCCGCCCGCGTCGGGCCCGTCGGGTGCCGCACCCGCTCTGGGTGGGTCTGCTGGTCGTCCTCGTCCGGTTCGGCGGCGACCTGACGCCCGGCTGGGCGGGAGTGACCGTGGCACTGATGCTGGCAGCCACCGCCGGGGCCCTGATCGCCTACTGGTCGTCGGGCAACGGTTGGGGGCAACGGCACGTGCTCGCGGCCGGGTCGGCGGGCCTGGTCATCGCCGCAGCGTTCGCGTACCTGGTGCCGCCCTACTCCCCGGCGAGCCCGGCAGCGGCCCTGGCCGGCGACGTCGCGGTCACAGTCCTCACGCTCGCCCTGGTCGGCGGCGCCTGGTGGCGGCTGCGCCGCGCTTCGCCGACTGTTCACGTCGGCGCAAGCTGACGCTCCCCAACGACTGTCAGCCTCCGTGCGGGTACGAACTGACGGAGGAAGTCTTGACACTCAGAAGAGCATTCACCGCGCTCACCGCAGCCGGTGTCGCCGCCGCCAGCCTGACCGGGGCCACCCCCGCGTCGGCCGGCGCGCACCACCACCCAGGCCCGTCGCTCGCCTTCGACCGGGTCGCCACGTACCCGGTGTTCCAGAACCGTCCGGCCGGTGAGGACCCGGCGACGGCGACGGTCGCCGAGATCTCGGCGGTCAGCGAGGACGGCCGCACCCTGATCCACACCGACGCCCTGGCCAAGCGGATCGGCTTCCTGGACATCTCCCGTGCCGACCGGCCGCGCGGCCTCGGCACGCTCTCCCTGGCCCAGCTCGGCGACGCCGAGGACGAGCCGACCTCCGTCGCCGTGGTCGGCAGGTACGTGCTGGTGGTGGTGAACACCAGCGCCAGCTTCACCGAACCGTCCGGTCGACTCGACGTGATCGAGCTGGCCAGTCGCAAGCGGGTGGCCAGCTTCGATCTCGGCGGTCAGCCCGACTCGATTGCAATCAGCAAGGACAAGCGGTACGCCGCGATCGCCATCGAGAACGAGCGCGACGAGGAGGCCACCCCGCCCGGTGGCGAGGAAGGCGACCTTCCCCAGGCACCCGCCGGTTTCGTGCAGATCGTCGACCTGGCCGGGAAGTCTGCGGCCGGTTGGCGGCTGCGCCCGGTCGCGCTGACCGGGGCCGACGGCACCGCGCTGCCCGCCCTGGCGCAGGCCGGTCTCGCCGCGCCGTCCGACCCCGAGCCGGAGTACGTCTCGATCAACAGCCGCAACCAGCTGGCCGTGACGCTTCAGGAGAACAACGGCGTCGCCCTGATCGACCTGCCCACCGGCCGGCTCACGAAGGTGTTCAGCGCCGGCACCGCCACCATCAGCGGCATCGACACCAAGAAGGACGGTGTCATCGACCTGACCGGCGGCATCACCGGCGTGCCCCGCGAGCCGGACGCGGTGGCCTGGGTCGACGATCGCTATCTCGCCACTGCCAACGAGGGCGACTGGCACGGCGGCACCCGTGGCTGGTCGGTCTTCGACAGCCGCAGCGGACGCGTCGCCTGGGACGCCGGCAACACCTTCGAGCGGCTCGCTGTCACGTACGGGCTGCACAACGAGGACCGGGCCGGCAAGAAGGGCACCGAGCCGGAGGGCGTGGCCGTCGCCGAGTACGACGGCGTCCGGTACGCCTTCGTCGGCTCGGAGCGGAGCAACTTCGTCGCCGTCTACGACCTGGGCGACCCCACCCGGCCGGTGTTCCGGCAGATCCTGCCGACCACCAACGGGCCGGAAGGGCTGCTGCCCATCCCGTCGCGCGGGCTGCTCGCGGTCTCCAGTGAGGAGGACGACGCCTCGGTCAACGTCCGAGCCTCGGTGTCGCTCTTCCAGCTCGGCAAGGGCACTCCGGCGTTCCCGAGCATCGTCTCGGCCTCGGACACGTCGGGTGCCCCGATCGGTTGGGGCGCGCTCGGCGCGCTGAGCGCCGCCCCGGGCAAGCGGGACCAGCTCTACAGCGTCACCGATGCGGCGTACAGCCAGACCCGCATCCTCACCGTCGACGCGGAGCGGACGCCGGCCGTGATCACCGGTGCGCTGCCGGTGCGGGACGCGGCCGGCGCTCCGGTCGGGTACGACGCGGAGGGCATCTTCGCCCGCCCGCAGGGCGGCTTCTGGCTCGCCGTGGAGGGTGCCAAGGGCGCGGAGAACAAGCTGGTCCGGCTCGACGCGGCCGGGGTGACCCGGCAGACCGTCCCGCTGCCCGCCGAGGTCGCCGCCGGCCTCGGCAAGCAGGGCCTGGAGGGGGTGACCGCCACCACCGACCGGCAGGGCCGGGAGATCGTCTGGGTGGCCGTACAGCGGGAGTTGAGCACCGACCCGGCCGGCGTCGTCCGGCTCGGCCGGTACGACGTGGCGGCCGGCACCTGGAGTTGGTTCGGCTACCGATTGGGGGCCACCACGGTGCCCGGCGACTGGATGGGCCTCTCCGAGATCACAGTGGTCGGCGACCGGCTCGCGGTCATCGAACGGGACAAGCTGAACGGCCCGGCCGCCACTGTCAAGCGGATCTACACGGTGCCACTGCCCGGTGCGGCGGCGACCGGGCCGCTGACCGTCCTGCCGAAGACGCTCGCCGTCGACGTGCTGCCCGCGCTGCGCGCCACCAACGGGTGGACGCAGGAGAAGCTGGAGGGGCTGACAGTGGCCGGCAACGGCGAGGTGTACGCGATCACCGACAACGACGGGGTCCAGGACGCCACCGGCGAGACGATGCTCCTGCGCCTCGGCTCCAGCCGCAAGGTCTTCGGCCGCAACTGACCTGTGCAGCCGACCCGGCCCGGCGTCCGCAAGCGTGGACGCCGGGCCGGGCGCTTCCTACCGTCGGCGCTCGTCAGCGAGTGGGCAGTTCCGGCCCGCCGTCGAGCAGGGGGCCGAGCAGGTCGTCGTACTCCTCGACGCGGGCCAGGACCTCGGCGGCGGTGAACTGGCGGACGGCCGGCTTCCGGCCGCGAGCGCCGGCCTCCACCTCGTCCCAGGTCAGCGGCGTCGACACCGACGGCACCGACTGGGCCCGCAGCGAGTACGGCGCCACTGTGGTCTTCGCCGCGTTGTTCTGGCTCCAGTCGATGAAGACCTTGCCCGGTCGCAGGTTCTTCGCCATCTTCGACACGATCAGCTTCGGGTGGGCCTTCTCCAACTCCTGGGCGATCCGCCGGGCGTAGTCGGAGACGAGGTCGGACGACTGGGTGCCGGCGATCGGGCAGCAGAGCTGCATGCCCTTCTTGCCGGACGTCTTCGGGTACGACTCGATGCCGTCGTCGGCGAGGCGGTCGCGCATCAGCACCGCCACCGGGCAACACTCGGCCAGCCCGGCCGGGGGGCCCGGGTCCAGGTCGACGACCATCATGTCCGGGTGCTCGCCCACCTTCCACTGCGGTGTGTGCAGCTCCAGGGCGGCCAGGTTGGCCAGCCAGACCAGGGTGGGAAGGTCGTCGGCGACCACGTAGTCGATGGTTTCCCGGCCCTTCGTCGACCCGGGCGCCGGCAGGTTCTCCACCCGCACCCATTCCGGGGTCGCGGCTGGCGTGTTCTTCTCGAAGAACGACTTGTCGTCCACCCCGTTGGGGAAGCGGATCCGGGTGACCGGTCGGTCCCGCAGGTGCGGCAGCAGCACCGGCGAGATCCGGGTGTAGTAGTCGATCACCTCACCCTTGGTGAACCCGGCCGCCGGGTAGAGCACCTTGTCCAGGTTGGACAGCTCCAGCGCACGGCCCTCGACGTCCACCCGTAGCCGGTCAGCCGGCATCGTCGACCTCCTCCGGAGGTTTGTCCGGGCGCAACCGCAGCACCCGGGGGAAGCGCAGCCGGCCGTCGGGGGTGCGCTGGCCGTACTTCACCTCCACCACCACCCGGGGTTCTACCCAGATGGCGCCTCGCGCATCCTCGCGCGGCACCCCCGGCGCGAACGGTGACACGCCGGAGCGCAGCGGCTCCAGCTCGGCGAGGAGCTGCCGCTCGATGGCCGCGCCGATCCCGCCGCCGACGCGACCCCGGTAGATCAGTCGGCCATCCGGGCCGGGCACCCCGACCAGCAGCCCGCCGATCCGGCGAGCGCCCGGTCGCCAACCGCCGATGACGAAGTCGCCGGTCACCTCCAGCTTGACCTTCACCCAGTCCGGCGAGCGCACCCCCGGGCGGTAGACGGCCCCGGAGCGCTTGGCCATCACACCCTCCAGGCCGTGCTCCCCGGCCGCCTCGTAGGTCGCCGGCCCGTCGCTGAACGTCGGTGGCACCGCCCACCGGAGGCCACCGAGCGCCAGCGCGTCCAACGCCTCCCGGCGGCGCTCGTACGGCCAGCCGGTCAGGTCGTCGCCGTTCAGCCGGAGCAGGTCGAAGATCATGTACGTCACCGGCATGACCGCTGCCAACCGGGCCGCCCTGGCCCGGTCCCGGACGTGCATCCGCTCGGCCAGCGCGGTGAACGACGGCTGCCCACCCTGGCCGAGCAGCACCACCTCACCGTCGAGCAGCGCGTCGTCGACCTGCTCGGGCAGGGTTGCCAACTCCGGGTACGCGGCGGTGATCTCCACGCCGGAACGGGCATACAGGTGTTGACCACCACCTGAGATGTCGGCCAGGGCGCGGACGCCGTCCCACTTGAACTCGTACGCCCAGCCGTCGCCGGCCGGGAGCGGCCCGGTCATCGCGAGCATCGGCTTGAGCGGCGCTCCGGGCACGACCCGAATTGTAGTAGCGGGCCGAACACCTCGCGTCCGGTTCCTTCGGATGCGAGCATGGTCGATACCGGGGAAGGGAGCGCAGGATGCGTGCCATCTGGAAGGGAGCCGTGTCGTTCGGGCTCGTCTCGATCGGGGTGAAGCTCTACTCCGCGACCGAGGAGAAGGACATTCGGTTCCACCAGGTGCACCGCGAGGACGGCGGCCGGATCCGCTACAAGCGCACCTGCTCGGTCTGCGGCGAAGAGGTCACCTACGACGACATCGCCAAGGGCTACGACATCGGCGGTGGCGAGATGGTGATCCTCACCGACGAGGACTTCGCCGACCTGCCGCTGACCAGCTCCCGTGCCATCGACGTGCTGGAGTTCGTGCCGGCCGAGCAGGTCGACCCGATCCTCTACAACAAGGCGTACTTCCTCGAGCCGGACGGCGCCGCTACCAAGCCGTACGTGCTGCTGCGCGACGCGCTCATCGACTCGGAGCGGGTGGCCATCGTCAAGGTGGCGCTGCGCCAGCGGGAGCAGTTGGCCACGCTGCGGGTCCGTGAGGGTGTGCTGCTGCTCAACACCATGCTCTGGCCGGACGAGATCCGTACCCCGGACTTCGGTTTCCTCGACGAGGACCTCAAGGTGCGCCCCCCGGAGCTGGCCATGGCCAGCTCGCTGATCGACTCGATGACCGGCGAGTTCGAGCCGGACGTCTTCACCGACGACTACCGGGCCGCGTTGCAGGAGGTCATCGACGCCAAGGTGGAGGGTCGGGAGGTCGTCCAGCCGGAGGAGGTCGAGGAGGCCCCGGCCGCGGCGGTGGACCTGATGGCGGCATTGAAGGCCTCGGTGGAGCGCGCCAAGGCGGCTCGCGGCGAGCAGCCCGCCGGCGGAGGTGGTGGCGGGGGTGAGCCGACGCCCATCTCGTCGGCCCGGTCGGCGCAGAAGGCAGCCGAGAAGAAGGCGGCCAAGGCACCCGCGAAGAAGACAGCGGCGAAGAAGACGGCCGAGAAGAAGGCGGCGGAGCCGGCGAAGAAGACCGCCACCAAGAAGACCGCCGCGAAGAAGGCGGAGCCGGCGAAGAAGACCGCCGCACGCAAGACCGCACCCCGCAAGAGCGCCTGACCGTACGGCAGCGGCGGCGGTGTCCGCCTCGCCGGGTACGCTCCGCCGGCCGCTGGCGACCGGAGGAGCCCCCATGCCGTACACCCCTGATCTGGACCGGTTACTGACGCCCGGCGCCCGCTTCACCGACCAGCACGGCGGATACCTGATCGAGGTGCACCCGGTGGGCGACATCGTGTTGCCGACCGGCCGTGTGGTCGGGTGTGACCCGCTGGTCTGCCCGGAGGCGGAGCCGTTCACCGTGACAGTGCCGCCGGGGCGGCATCCCGCCCGTGCCTGGGTGGCTGTGGTGCTCCGGGAGGACGCCGAGGTGGACCGGCGGGTCGCGGCGCTGGAACTGGTCGTCTCAGCCGAGCCGACGATCCGCTGGGAGCCGGCCGTCGCGGGTGACCAGGACGTCGCCACGCTCGGTGCTGACGACTACTTCGGCTACGGGGTGGATGCCGGCGTCGGCACCCTCGCCGACCCGACCGCCCTCGCCGTCCTGGAGGGCTGGGACGAGGACCTGGTCGAGGAGGTCTTCATCCCGGCCGAGCTGCCCTCGTCCCCGGTTCCAGGGCTGATCACCGCCGTTTTGGACGAGGCCAGCGGTGCCAACGTCGTCACAGTGGCCACCGGTTGGGGCGACGGCTGCTACGGCACCTGGATCGGCCGTGCCGCCGACGGGCGGGTCACCTCGTTCGTGACCGACTTCATGGTCGTCCCGGAATAACCGCCCGGGAAAGACCCGGAACTGTCGCGCTGGGCGATCCGAGGCGTCCGCGGCGGGCACGGTGGGCCGCTGTGCGGGTACCGTGTGCGTCGGCTTTCCCCCCGGCACCGGGTGCCGGCCACACTTCGCAGCAGGGAGTCGACGACGTGAGCGAGCGGACGCAGCAGACGGGCCCGGACCAGAGCCCGGCAACCAAGTCGGGGCGCCGCCTGGCCGCCCAGTTGGCGGAGAAGAAGGCCGCCGACCGGAGGCGGAAGATCAACGCCGGGCTCAGTAGCCTCGCAGCCCTCGCCGTGGCCGCGACGCTGATCGGCGTCTTCGTGGCGATCGGCGGGGGCGACGACAAGCCCAAGAACCAGGCCGACGCGACCCCGTCCGCTTCCGCCCCGGCCCCCGACGAGGCCGGAGCGCCCCCCGCACCGCAGCTGCCCGAGGGCTCCGACCCGGCGCTGGGCACCAAGCCGACCGTGACGCCGGGCACGGGTGACCTGAAGAAGCTCGTGGTCACCCCGCTGATCAAGGGCAAGGGCCCGGCCGTGCAGAAGGGCCAGAACATCACCACCAACTACGTGGGGGTGTTCTTCAAGGACGGCAAGGAGTTCGACTCCTCGTGGAAGGCCGGGCAGCCGGCCACCTTCCCGATCGGCGTCGGCCAGGTCATCCCGGGCTGGGACCAGGGCCTGGTCGGGGTGACAGTGGGCAGCCGGGTGCAGCTCGACATCCCGGGTGAGCTGGCGTACGGCAACGACGAGGCCAACGCCGGTGGACGTCCGACCGGTCCGCTGCGCTTCGTGGTGGACGTGCTCGCCGCCCAGTGACCTGCCCGGATCGTCCTGGTTGTCGCCGGGACGGGATGGAGTTGTTCACATGGGGCTTCCGGCCCGTCACCCAGCGGCAGTAGGTTCGGCGTCACCCCGGGCGGTTCGCCGCCCGGGGTGAGCATCCGGAACCGCGACGCGGAGGTGCGTGTGACTGCGCTGGACGAGCCTGGGCGGACCGCCCGGTTGATGTGGGCGTACTTCGAGCCGGTCCACGCTGTCACCTACCTTCACCCCCGGGCGCGTGCCGCGTACGAGGCGGTCGGATTGCGCGGCTACTGGCGCGGTTACTTCGCCGGCCGGGCCGCGCCGCTGGGAGCCGCCGAGGCGGCCCCGGTGATCGCCGCCTTCTTCAACTTCGCGCCGCCGATGGTGACCCGCGCACTGCCTGCGGTGTGGCGGTTGGCCACTCCCCAGGAGGCGCTGCGTGCCCGCCTGACCGGTGCGGTGCAGGCGCTCGCCGAGTTGACCTACGAGCTTCCTGAGTCGCACCTCGTGGAGGCCGCCGACCTGTTGGAACGGGCCGCAACGGCGGCGCAGACCGCCGGCCGGGTGCTCGGCGCGGCGAACGCGGCTCTCCCGGCCGGTGAGTACCCGTTGGCGCGGCTCTGGCAGGCCGCCACCACGCTGCGGGAGCACCGGGGGGACGGGCACGTGGCGGCGCTCGTGGCCGCCGGCCTGGACCCGGTGGAGACGCTGACCGCGCGGGTCGCGCTGGACGGTTCGCCACCGCAGTACCTGCTGGGCCGGGGCTGGTCCGAGGAGCAGTGGCAGGCCGCCCGCGAGCGGCTCACCGAGCGGGGTTGGCTCACCGGTGACGGCGCGGCCACCGACCACGCCCGGGCCGAGTTCCAGGCCATCGAGGACGCCACCGACCTGGCCGCCGCGCACCCCTGGCAGGCGCTCGGCACCGACGACACGGACCGGCTCCGGGAGCTGCTGGAGCCGATCGCCCGGTCCGGCCACACCCTGCTCCCCGAGGGCAGCCCGCTCGGTCTGCCCGCGTTGCCCGGCTGACCGGGCACCCACCGGTCGGGCAGGATGGGCCCGTGACTGATGCTGTGGTCTTCGACCTGGACGGCGTGATCGTGGATTCCGAGCCGGTGTGGGAGGAGGTCCGGCGGGCGTACGTGGCGGCGCACGGCGGGACGTGGCAGCCCGACACGCAACGCCGACTGATGGGGATGAGCACCGCTGAGTGGGCGCACTACCTCAGCGGAGAGCTGGACGTCGACCGCACCGCCGAGCAGGTCGCCGTCGAGGTGGTCGAGGAGATGGCCCGACGCTACCGGGACCACGTACCCCTGATCGACGGCGCCGACCAGGTCGTTCGCGGGCTGGCCGCGCGGTGGCCGCTCGGGTTGGCCAGTTCGTCGCCGACCCGGCTGATCGAGGCGGCGCTGGCGGCGACCGGCCTGACCGACGCGTTCGGCGCGACCCTCTCCACCGAGCAGACCGAGCGGGGCAAGCCCGCACCGGACGTGTACCTGAGCGTGGCGCAGCGCCTCGGCGTCGACCCGACCCGGTGTGTGGCCGTGGAGGACTCGTCCAACGGGGTGCGTTCCGCCGCGGCGGCGGGGATGCGGGTGGTGGCGGTGCCGCACGGCTCGTACCCGCTCGATCCGGACGCCGCCGCGCTGGCCGTGGTGACGCTGAACGCGATCGGTGAGCTGACCCCGGAGCTGGTGGACGAGCTGGGTTGACAGGGGTCGAGCCGGGTAGAGACCACGGATGAAGGCCATCGTGTACGAGCGCAACGGCGACCCTTCGGTGCTCGACCTGGTCGACCGCCCGGTGCCCGAGCCGGGGGCGGGCGAGGTCCTGGTGCGGATGGCGGTCTCCGGGGTGAACCCGACCGACTGGAAGTCCCGCCGCAACAGCCCGCCGAACGGGTGGCAGATCCCCGGGCAGGACGGCGCGGGGTTGGTCGAGGCGGTCGGCGACGGGGTCGACCCCGACCTGATCGGTGAGCGGGTGTGGGTCTGGGAGGCCGCCTGGCAGCGACAGTGGGGCACGACGGCGGAGTACACGCTGGTGCCGGTCCGGCAGGCGGTACGCCTCGGTGCCGCTCCGTTCGAGCTGGGCGCGGCCCTCGGCATTCCGTTCCTCACCGCGCACCGCTGTCTGACGGCTGGCGAGTTCATGCCGGACACGCTGCGGGCGGGCGCGCTGGCTGATCACACGGTGCTGGTGCAGGGCGGCGCGGGCGCGGTCGGCAACGCCGCGATCCAGCTCGCCCGCTGGGCCGACGCCACTGTGATCGCCACTGTGAGCAGCGCGGAGAAGGCCCAGCTCGCAGCCTCGGCCGGCGCATCCTTCGTGATCAACTATCGGGAGCAGGACGTGGTCGAGGAGGTCCACAAGATCGCTCCCGACGGGGTCCACACGATCGTGGAGGTCGCCCCCGCCCGCAACGCCTCGGTCGACGCACGGGTGCTGCGGCACGGCGGCGCGGTCTGCATGTACGCCGACAACGGCGGGGACGAGGTGAGCATCCCGATCCGGGCGATGATGGCGCCGAACGCCCGCTGGCAGTTCGTCCTGGTCTACACCGAGCCGAAGGCGGCCAAGGCGCAGGGCGTGAAGGACGTGGCGGCGGCGGCCAGCCAGGGTGGCATCCGGGTCGGCGCGGACGCCGGCCTGCCGTTGCACTACTACCCGCTGGCGGAGGCGGCCGCGGCGCACCAGGCGGTGGAGGACTCGACGGTGGGCAAGGTGCTCATCACCACCAGCGACGCCTGATCGGGTCGCCGACCACCCGATTTTCTCGTCAGCAGGACAGAAGCGAACAAGTTTCGCAACAATGACGGTGCGGGTTACCCCGCGTGGAGCGGGCGGCCCCGGCGCGGTGCGAACGCCGGGGCCGCCCCTGGGGAGGGTTCAGGAGTACTCCCGCCCCAACAGGCGACAGTGCCGGGGAAAACGTTACGGGGCTGTCAGCTCCCGGACAGTCAGCTCGCCTTCGGCGTACCGCGAACGGACGACCTTCTTGTCGAACTTGCCCACGCTGGTCTTCGGCACCGTGTCGATGAACGCCCAGCGCTCGGGCAACTGCCAGCGCGCCACCGACCCGGCCAGGAAGTCCCGCAACTCCTCGGCGGTCACCGAAGCGCCCTCCCGGACCACGACGGTGGCCAGCGGACGTTCGTCCCATCGCTCGTCCGGGACCCCCACCACGCACGCCTCCAGCACCGCCGGGTGGGCCATCAAGGCGTTCTCCAACTCCACCGACGAGATCCACTCGCCGCCGGACTTGATCACGTCCTTGGCGCGGTCGGTCAGGTTGATGTACCCGTCCCGCGAGAGGGTGCCCACATCGCCGGTCCGCAGCCAGCCGTCGCGGAACTTCTCCTCGTCCGGGGCGTCGTCACCGACGTACCGGGCGGTCACCCACGGCCCCCGGACCTCCAGCTCACCCACGGCCGTGCCGTCGGCGGGCATCGGGTCGCCCGACGGGCCGACAATCCGCGCCTGCACGCCCGCCGGCACCCGCCCCTGGGTGTAGCGGTAGCGCCAGGCATCGTCACCGGTCGCACCGGCGGGCGGACGCGAGACCGACCCCAGCGGGGACATCTCGGTCATCCCCCAGGCGTGGATGACGTCGATACCGTGCCGCTCGTCGAACGCGTGCATCAGCGCCGGAGGGCACGCCGAGCCGCCGACGATCACCTCACCGAGCGAGGAGGTGTCCACGTCGTGGGTGTCCAGGTAGGCCAGCAGATCGGTCCAGATGGTCGGCACCGCACCAGCCAGGGTGGGCTTCTCGACGGCGATCATCTCGGCGATCGGCGCGGCCTGGAGGAACCGGTCCGGCATGATCAGCGACGCGCCGGAGAGGAAGGCCGCGTAGGGCAGGCCCCACGACATGGCGTGGAACATCGGCACGATGGCCAACTCGCGGTCGGTCGGCCCGAGGCCGAAACCCTCCGGCATGCAGACCTGCAACGAGTGCAGATAGATCGACCGGTGCGAGTAGGCCACGCCCTTCGGGTTGCCGGTGGTGCCCGAGGTGTAACAGAGCGCGGCGGCGTCGCGCTCGTCCACCTCGGGCCAGTCGTACGTGTCGGACCGGTCGGCGAGCAACGCGTCCCAGTGGTGCACAGTGATCCGGTCGCCGGCCGCGGCCACCAGCGGCGCCGGGTCACCACCGCCGACCACCACGACGTGCCGCACCGTGGTCAGCTCACCGATCACCCGGGCCAGCAGCGGGATCAGCGTGCTGTCGACGAGGACCACCCGGTCCTCGGCGTGGTTGGCGATGTAGACGACCTGGTCGGGGAAGAGCCGGATGTTGAGCGTGTGCAGCACCGCGCCCATGCTCGGCACCGCGAAGTAGGCGACCAGGTGCTCGTTGTTGTTCCACATGAAGGTCGCGACCCGCTCGTCGCCGGTCACCCCACACTCGTCGCGTAGCCCGTGTGCCAGCCGGGCGGCAGCCCGGCCCACCTCGGCGTACGTCATCCGGCGGGGCTCGGCGCCCGTCCAGGTGACCACCTCGGCCGTGCCGTGCACCAGTGCACCGTGGTCGAGGATCCGGGAGATCTGCAGAGGGGCGCCCATCATCGTGCTACGCATGGGTAACAAGCTAGTGTCGCCGGTCACACGTTGGGAACCCCCGGTAAGTTGTCGCAGGTGAGCATCTCCTGGGCCGACTCGTACGTGGGGCAGTTGCGCGCGATCGCCGGCGATCGGACGCTGATGTTCGTCGGCGCTCGTGCCGTGGTCAACGACGACGCCGGACGCGTTCTGCTGATCAAACGCTCGGACAACGGCCAGTGGGCCATGCCGGCCGGCGCGATGGAGCTGGGCGAGTCGATAGCCGACTGCGCGGTACGCGAGGTCCGTGAGGAGACCGGCCTGCGCGCGCTGCGGGTCTGCGCGTTCGCCCTCTACACCGGCCCCGACCGGACGAGCACCAACATGTACGGGCACACGTACCAGGTGTTCACGACCGCGTTCAAGGTCGAGGAGTGGGACGGGCAGTTGGCCCGGGTCACCGACGAGACCACCGACGCCGGCTTCTTCGCCCGCGACCGGTTTCCGACGCCACTCTCCACCTCGGTCATCGAAACCCTTGCCGACCTGGACGTCTTCGAGAAGACAAACCGGCTCATCCTCAAGTAGGGCGGCCGCACCTCGGGTCGACCTGGTGGTACGGCGCGTACCGCCGCCCCGCCTGACCGCCGCCGCCCCGCCTGACCACCCACGCCCCGGCTGACGCCGACCGCCCCGGAGCGATCCGGGACGGTCGGTGTCGAGACGCTCAGATCATCGTCTGGGACTTGGCCTCCATGTCGGCGGCCGCCTCCTCCTTCGACTCGCGGGTCAACGGCTTGCCGCCCGGAGCCGGGGCCTCCCCGCCGAGCGGGTCGGCGCCACCGGTGGCACCCTTCGGGCCGGCACCCCGCAGCTGCGTGTTGGGCAGGGTCAGGGTCACCACGACCGCCACGATCGCGATCAGGCCGGCCGTCAGGAAGACCATGTCCAGCGCGTCGACGAAGGCCCCCTGGATGGCCGCGCGCACCGGCCCCGGCAGGGCCAGGATGGTGGCCGGATCGTTGATCGAGATGTTGGCGCCGCCACTCGCCGCGACCGCGGCCTGCTCCTGCGGCGGGAGCTGCGCGATCGCGCCGGGCAACCGGTCGGCGAGCCCACCGGTCAGCCGGGACGAGAGCACAGTGCCGAGGATCGCCACCCCGAACGAACCACCCAGCGACCGGAAGAAGGTCGCCGAGGAGGTGCCGGCACCCAGGTCGCGTACCGAAACCGCGTTCTGCACCGCCAGGATCAGCGACTGCATGCACAGGCCCAGCCCGACGCCGATCACCACCATGTACCCGAACGCCACCCAGAGCGAGGTGGCCACCTCCAACTGGGTGAAGAGGAACATGCCGACCAGGAGGGTCGCCGAACCGGCCACCGGGAACCGCTTGTAGCGGCCGATCCGGGTCATCGCGCGGCCGGTCAGGATCGAGGTGATGATGATGCCGGCCATCATCGGCAGCATCAGCAGACCGCTCCGGGTCGGCGAGGCGCCCTTCACGATCTGCAGGTACAGCGGAATGAAGATGATCGAACCGAACATCACCAGACCGATGACGAGCAGCGCCGAGTTGGCCAACGCGAAGGTGGCGTTCCGGAACAGCCGCAGCGGCAGGATCGGCTCGGCCACCCGGGCCTCCTGGAGGACGAAGAGCACCCCCAGCACCGCACCGACCACGAACAACGTGATGATCACGCCAGAGCCCCAGGCGTACTCGTTGCCGCCCCAGCTCAGCGCGAGCAGCAGGGAACTCACCCCGGCCACCAGCAGGCCGGCACCGAGCCAGTCGATCGAGTGGTCCCGACGTTCGAACGGGATCAGCCGCATCACGTGGTAGCAGACGACGATCGCCAGGATGGCCAGCGGCACGTTGATGTAGAAGATCCACCTCCAGTCGGTCTCCGCGAAGTAACCGCCCACGAGCGGCCCGGCGACCGACGAGATCCCGAAGACCGCGCCGAAGAGGCCCTGGTACTTACCACGTTCCCGGGGAGACACCACGTCCGAGATGATGGTGAACGCGAGCGTCAGCAGACCACCGGCGCCGAGGCCCTGGATACCCCGGGTGACGATCAGCTGGGTCATGTTCTGCGACAGCCCGGCCAGCAACGACCCGACCAGGAACGTGCCGATCGAGAAGAGGAAGACCGGCCGACGCCCGTACAGGTCGGCCATCTTGCCGTAGAGCGGCGTCGACGCGGTCGAGGCGAGCAGGTACGCGGTGACCACCCACGAGTAGTGGTTGATCCCGCCCAGCTCGCCCACGATGGTCGGCAGCGCCGTACCGACGATGGTCTGGTCGAGTGCGGCCAGCAGCATGCCGGTCATCAGGCCCAACATGAGCAGCCGGATCTGCTGACGGTTCAGCACCGGCGCATCTGAGGCTTCGGTGGTCATGTGGCCTTCTATCCCGCGAGCCGCAGAACATGCGCCAACCCACCAAAAAACCCCGCCCCGCCCCACCCCGCCACCAGCGTTGATCATGAAGTTATTGCCACGACACGCCACGCGAGGTGGCAATAACTTCATGATCAACAGGGATTGGGGGGTGGATCTAGGGGGTTGTGAAGGTTTTGGTGATCGTTGCGCAGAAGGCGGGGAGGTCGTCGGGTTTGCGGCTGCTGGTCAGGTTGCCGTCGGTGACGCACTCCTCGTCCACCCAGGTGGCTCCCGCGTTGGTCAGGTCGGTACGGAGGGTGGGCCAGGAGGTGATCCGGCGGCCACGCACCACGTCCGCCTCGATCAGCGTCCACGGGCCGTGACAGATCACCCCGACGGGCTTGCCCGCGTCGAAGAACGCCTTCACGAACCGCACCGCGTCCGGGTCGCCCCGCAGGAAGTCCGGGTTCGCCACCCCTCCGGGCAGCACCAACGCGTCGTAGCCGGCGGCGTCGGCCTTGTCGACGGTCACGTCCACGTCGTACGTCTTGGAGTGGTCCAGGTGGTTGAAGGACTGGATGGAACCGGGCTTCAGCGAGACCAGCTCGGCCGTCGCGCCAGCGGCCTCTACCGCCTCGCGTGGCTGGACGTACTCGACCTCCTCGACGCCGTCGGCGGCCAGGAAGGCGACCCGCTTGCCCTGCAATGTCGCTGCCATCTCGGTACATCTCCTTTCCGGGGGTACCTCAATCCCCTTCCCGCCCTCGAACGCCCGAAACAGGTCGGACCGGTATCGGACCGGCTCGGACCGGTCAGACACCGCCGAAGACCGCCTGACCAGCGGCGGGACGGTCGGCGCGCAGGTTTGTCCGCCAGGCCGCTGGGGACCCGGGGAGGCATGGCAGGAGCAGCAGCGGAGCAGCGCCGGCTCGCCACCGTCGTGGAGAGCTGGCTCGGACGCCCAGTCCTGATCGTCGGTGACGCCATGTTGGACGAATGGCGGTTCGCCGACTCCGACCGGCTCTGCCGGGAGGCGCCCGCCCCGGTCCTCACCCTGCGTCGGCGGATCTCCGCCGCCGGCGGGGCCGCGAACACCGCCGTCAACGTCGCCGCCCTCGGCGGCCGGGCGGTGCTGGTGGCACCGGTCGGCGCCGACGTCGCCGGGGACGAACTGCACGACTGCCTGGACCGCGCGAGCGTCTGGGACCGCACCGTCAACCAGCCCGGGCGCCCCACACCGGTGAAGCGGCGAATGTTGGCCGGCAACCAGATCCTGCTGCGTGAGGACTCCGGCGACCCGGAGGACGCGCTGGACCACGACGGGGTGAGCCGGCTGCTCACCGCCCTGAGCTGCGCCACCGAGGAGTTGCGCGCCGCCGCCGGTGGGGAGGCGCCGACCCTGGTGGTCTGCGACTACGGCCTGGGCGCGCTGCCCGCGCCGGTCCGCGCGTGGCTGGTCGAGAACCGCCAGCGGTACGCCACGGTCGCGCTGGACGCACACGACCTGGCCGACTGGCGGGGTCTCGCGCCGACAGTGGTCACCCCCAGCTTCGCCGAGGCGACCCGACTGTTGGCCCGCGCGGGCGGTACGACCCGACCGACCGGCGGGACCGAACTGCACCTGGAACACCCGGACGGCGACCCCGTCGACGGGCCGTCCGAGATGACCGTCGGCGCGGCCCCGGGGGCGGGACGGGCCGACGACACCGTCGCCGAGCTGACCCGGGCCGACCGCCCGGGGCCGGTCGGCGAGCCCACGCCGAGCGAGGGACGGGTCGCCCTCACCGGCGACGGGCTCAGCGTCACCGGCACCGGCGTCACTGTGAACACCCGGGCCGGAGAGGGCGTCGACCGGGCCGTCCTGGCCAAGTCGCGGCTGGCCGAACTGCGTGCGCACACCGGTGCCGACGTGGTCGCGGTGACCCTGGACACCGAGGGCGCGGTGGTCGGCGGCGCCGACGGGGAGCCACGCCGCAGCCACAGCACTCCGGTGCCGGCAAGCCACGCCGTGGGCGCCGGCGACGCGTACCTGGCGGCGATGACGTTGGCCCTGGCCGCCGACGCGCCCCTGCCCACCGCCGCCCAACTCGCCCAACTCGCGGCCACCATCACCGTCTCGGACACCGGCACCTGCGTGTGCCGACGCGACGACCTGCTCGCCGCGTTGGGCCGGCCGACCGACACCACGAGCCACCCCGCGCTGGTCAGCGGCGACGAGTTGGACACGATCGTCGCCGGGTACCGCGAGGCGGGACGGTCGGTGGTCTTCACCAACGGCTGCTTCGACGTGCTGCATCGCGGGCATGTGCGCTACCTGGAGCAGGCCCGCGCGTTGGGCGACCTGCTCATCGTGGCGGTCAACTCGGACGGCAGCGTACGACGGCTGAAGGGCCCGGACCGGCCGGTCAACCCGGTCGAGGACCGGGGTGCCCTGCTCGCCGCGCTCGCCTGCGTGGACCACGTGGTGGTCTTCGAGGAGGATTCACCAGCGGCGCTGATCGAGGCGGTCCGACCTGACGTGTACGTCAAGGGCGGCGACTATCCGCCGGAGCTGGTGCCGGAGGCGCCGCTGGTGCGCCGCCTGGGCGGCCAGGTGCGCACCCTGGGGTACGTGCCGGACCGGTCCACCTCCGCGATCATCGAGCGGATCCGGTCGCACAGCCAGGACCCGTCGCCACACCTCGACGACCGGGAGCCCGACCCGTCGCTGCGCACCCAGGCGTCGTGAACCGCCCCCTCGACGCCGGCACCCCGGAGGAGTTCCGCACCGACCGGCTGGTCGACGTGCTGATTCCGACCCGGAACCGGCCCGCCGAACTGGCCGTCACCCTGGGCGGGCTCGCCGCCCAGGACGGGGTGCCCGGCTTCGGCGTGGTCGTCAGCGATCAGTCCGACGGGGATCCGGCGTACGCGCATCCCGCCGCGGCCACAATGGTCCGGGCGCTGCGCCACCGGGGCCACCCGGTGCTGCTGACCCGCCGGCTGCCCCGACGGGGGTTGGCCGAACACCGGGCCTACCTGCTCGCCGCCTCGGCCGCCCGGTACGTCCTCAGCCTCGACGACGACATCTGGCTGGAACCGGGTTCGCTGCACCGACTGGTGACCGCGATCGGTGAGCTGGGCTGCGGGTTCGTCGGCAACGGCGTGCACGGGCTCTCGTACACCGACGACGTGCGGCCGGAGTCGCACGGCCACTACGAGGAGTGGGTCGGGCCGCCCACACCGGAGCGCATCCGACCCGACACCCCGCAGTGGAACCGGGCCCGGATCCACTCGGCCGCGAACCTGCTGCACATCACCGAGCAGTTGGCGCTGCCGCCGGGCACGTGGCGGGCGTACAAGGTCTCCTGGATCGGCGGGTGCGTGCTCTACGACCGGGCCAAGCTCGTCGAGGCCGGCGGCTTCGACTTCTGGCGTCGGGTGCAGGAGAAGCACCAGGGCGAGGACGTGGCGGCGCAGCTGGCCGTGTTGTCCCGCTACGGCGGCGCGGGCATCCTGCCCAGCGGCGCGTACCACCTGGAGTCCCCCACCACCGTCACCGACCGGGACGTGGAGGCGTGGGAGGTCGTCCTCGCCGAGGAGGACACCCCGCAGCCGGCCTGAACTACCGGGTGAGCAACTCCCGGGCCGCTTCCAGCACCTCGATCACCGGTACGTCGGTCACGAACGAGTCCCGATGCGGGCAGTCACCGTCGCCGGGTCGGTGCGGATAGATGCCCGGCGTGCAGTCGACCCCGCAGACCGGGCAGTGCACCGTCCACGAGCTGATCGGGCGGTGCCGGCCCCGCAGCGGGCTGGCCCCGTTGATCAGGTTGCCGACCCAGAATATGCCCACCGTTGGCGTGCCCACCGCGGCGGCCAGGTGCAGCGGGCCGGTGTCGTTCGAGACGACCAACGCACAGTCGGCGTAGCAGCCCACCAACCCACCCAGGCTGAGCGTGCCCACCTGTGGGCGCACCGGAACCTGCGCCGCAGCGACGACCCGGTCCACCACCTCCTGCTCGGAGGGCGTGCCGGTGACCAGCACCTCGTAGCCGTCCTCGTGCAGCGCACGGGCCACCTCTGCGAAGCGCTCGGCGGGCCAGCGGCGGCGGGTGTCGGTGGCACCCGGATGCAACGCCACCCGGGGACGGCCAGCCGGGCCGAGCACCTGGGCGGCCTCGGCCCGGTCGGCGTCGGTCACCGCCAGCGTCGGCGTGATGGTGGTGGCCGGCGCTCCCGCCAGCGCCACCACCTCCAGGTAGCGGATCACCTCGTGCTGGTAGTAGACGTAGCGCAGCCACCGGTCCAGCGGCGGCGCGTCCTCGGCGCGCAGGCCGACGGTCAACCGCGCACCGAGCCGGCTGATCAGCGGGTTGGAGTTGGCACCCCCGCCGTGGATCTGCACCGCCAGGTCGAATTCCGCAGCGGCGGCAGCGGCCACGAAGTCGTCGATCGACGACTCCGGCTCGCCCGGCTCCGGCGTACGGATGCCGGGGGCCGGCGGCACCACCAGCACCCGGTCCACCGGGCCGGGCCGGTCGCGCCAGAGCTTCGCGTGCCACGGCGCCCCGAGCAGCACGATCTCCGCCGAGGGGTACGCGCTACGCAAGGCGTCCAGCGCCGGCAGGGCGAAGATGAAGTCACCGAGCGCGTTGGCGCGCAACACGGCGATCCGCCGTACGTCGGGAAGGCGCTCGGCGGTCGGGCCGAGCACGGACGGGGTGACCACCCGACCCGCTACGGCCGGTCGATCTCGCCGACGGTGTCCGGGCGGTGCAGCTCCCGGTCCGCGGCGGGATCGGCTGGCATCGGCGTACCCGTGGAGAGGTCGCCGGAGCGCGGCCCGGTGCGGCCGACGGTGATGGTGCGCGGCGCGGGCCGCGTCGCCCGTGGCAGGCGCACCCGGAGCAGGCCGTGGTCCATCACCGCGTCGATGGTGTCCGGGTCGACCCGCGCCGGCAGGTTGACCCGGTATTCGAAGCCGCGCGTCTCAAAGCCGCCGGGGATCCCGTGGTCGGCGTTGACCTCCGCCTCCGAGCGGGCCCGCACGCACAACTCGCGGTCGTCCAACTCGACGGCCACCTCCTCCGGCGCCACCCCGGGCAACCGGACGACGACCTCCCAGCCGTCCGAGGTCTCGGTCAACTCGACGTCGGACGCCCCGCCGCGACCACCGACCAGGCGACTCAACTCGGAGCGCAGCGACTGCAACTCCCCCATCGGGTCCCAGCCCTGCTGCCGGCTGCCGCGCCACCCCCGGCCGAAGCCGCCAAACTGCTGCTCGCTCATCACACCTCTCCGATCCGCTGGGCGGCCGTCGGCGGCCGTAGTGAGCTGGGCGCGTCCAGGCCGGCGTCACGGTCGACGCCCACACCGAGCCGGTCGACCAGCTCGCCACCGAGCCAGGCGCTGATGCCGAGGATCGCCACCGCGACCAGCTCGATGGCGATCAGCGCCCCGCCGGCGGCCCGGGAGTCCGCGTTGAGCCGCACCGCCCACACGGCGGCGAAGAGCAGGATCACCGCGACGTTGGCGCCCGCGTGCAGCAGACCCACCCGCTTGGCGCGGGTGCCGCTCGGTATCGCCAGCAGGTCGAACGAGCCGGCCGCCGCGGCAAGCAGGCCGCCGATCAGGCCGACGGTGATGTTCCAGTACGCGACCTCGCCGAGGAAGTCGGGACCGCCGACGGTGTCCACCAGGTCGAACAGCACCGCAGTGGCCAGCAGCGCCACCGGGAACATGACAAGCATCGGATGGACTGGGTGACCCAGCACCTTGAGTCGGCTCTCCATCTCCCGGCCTCCACTGGTCGGCGTCCTGCGGAACGGTCCACGTCGGCGAGCGCGTCGGGTGAGGCCGTACCCCCGGCAACCCGGCACAAACCTCGCGCTGGTCACGGCGGCCTAGGCTGATGACGGTGGTGCCCACCACCGGGTCAACGCCTGAGGGAGGACCAACGTGACGGTGGAGATCACCTCGCACGAGGAGTTGCGCGAGTTGCTCGGTGAGCCGAGCACGCGGGCCGCCAACAAGGACCGCACCCGCCTGCACGAACGGGACCGCGAGTGGCTCGGTGCCTCGCCGTTCTGCCTGATGGCCACAGCCGGCGCGGACGGCAGCTGCGACGTCTCACCCAAGGGCGACCCGGCCGGGTTCGCCCTGGTGCTGGACGACACGACAATCGCCCTCCCCGAGCGGCCCGGCAACAAGCGGGCCGACGGCTACCGCAACATCCTCGACAACCCGCACATCGGGTTGCTCTTCCTGATCCCCGGGCGGACCGACACGCTGCGCATCAACGGGCGGGCCCGTCTGGTCAGCGACGCGCCCTGGTTCGGCGACATGGTGGTCAAGGGGCACCGGCCGGTGCTCGCCGTGGTGGTGGAGATCGAGCAGATCTTCTACCACTGCGCGAAGGCGTTCCTGCGGTCCGCGCTGTGGCGGCCGGAGACCTGGCAGCCCGAGGCACTGCCGTCCCGGGCACGCCTGATCAAGGAGGTCGAGGCCCCGACGGAGAGCCTCGAAGACCTGGAACGGCACTACGGCCCCGAGTACGCCACGAAGATATACGTCTGATCGGCCCTTCCAGGCCGGATCGGCTACGCCTCGGCCGGCTGCGACCGGTCCGGCTCGTCGGCACGCCAGGCCGACCAACCGTCCGGGTTGCCGAACGACTCCCGAGAGATCCCCGAGCCGGTCTCCGGCCACGAACCGAACCGGTCGTTGTGCAGGTGCGCGAAGAGGTAACACATGCCTTCGCAGTCGGCGTCCAGCAGCGCCACCGCGGGGTCGGCACGAACAGCTTCGTAGTAGGCCCGGCCCAGGGCGACGATGAAACCGCGGGCGTAGAGGAAGCCGTCGTCCGACCCGTCGGTCACCTCGTGGATGTCCTCCCGATCGATGTCGTACAGCTTGCGCTCCACCACCCGGTCCAGATCGGTCAGCTCCTGCCCGGTCAGCCCGGCGGTCAACTGCCCGAGCCGGTCCAGGAAGGCATCAAGCCAGGCGTCGATCGCGTAGGACGGGCCGTCATCGTCGACGTCATCGCCGTCGTCAGCGGCGGGGTCGCGCTCGACGAGGGCCTGACGCAGCGCCAGGGGCTCGGCGCCCAACTCGGCCCAGGCCGACTCGATGAGTGCCCACAGCCGGGCCTCGTCGGCAGGGGTGGGCAGCGTTCCAGAGGCATCGGTGGTCACGGTCACCGCAAGACCGTAACCACCACCACCGACGCTTTCAGGACTCCGCGGCGGAGACCATCCACAAGTGACCGTCCGGATCGGCGAAGACGCCCGCGTACCCCCAGGGCTGGTCGGACGTTTCGGTGATGACCTCGGCGCCGGCAGCGCGGGCCCGCTCGACGACCGCGTCCGCGTCGACAGGCGAGTCGACAGTGAGGTTCAGCAGACACTCGCTCTGGCCCCTCGGGGCGACCTCGTGCCGGCCGATCACCCAACCGAAGCCGCCGGTCGGGACAAGCATCAGTCGCAGCCCGTCGTTGACCACGAACTGCAACGGTTCCGGGAGGCTGTCGTCGGCCAACTCGCCCACGGCTTCGAGGCCGAGGCCGTCGCGGTAGAACCGGTAGGAGGTGGGACGGTCGGCGATGGGCAGGCTCACGATCACCGGTGCGGGAGTCATGGGTGAACGCCTCCAAGGTGCCGGTCGTGTCGCTGAACTAACGTTGGCGTCGTGACGGTAGACGGCTGGCTGTCTGATACTCGCACCTCCTACGACACTGTGGCAGTCAGCTACGCGCGCCTGGTGCGTGACCTCCTTGCGGAAGCACCGTACGAACGAGCTGCTCTGGCCTCGTTCGCGGAGCTGGTGCTGGCCGCCGGCGGTGGGCCGGTCGCGGACGTGGGCTGCGGAACGGGGCGCATCACCGCCCACCTGCACACGCTCGGCGTGGACGCCTTCGGGATCGACCTCTCGCCCGGGATGATCGACGTGGCCCGCCGTGACCACAGTGAGCTGAGGTTCGAGGTCGGCTCGATGACCGACCTCGATCTGGCCGACGGCTCGGTCGCCGGCCTGGTCGCCTGGTACTCCCTCATCCACATCCCCGACGACCAGATCGGCGTCGTGTTCGCGCACTTCCGGCGGGTGGTGCGCCCCGGTGGCCCGCTGCTGCTCGGCTTCCACGTGGGCGACGAGACGACCCTGAAGACCGAGGGGTACGGCGGGCACCCGATGAACGTGCGCGTCCATCGTCGGCAGCCGGCCCAGGTGGCGGCCTGGCTGCGCCAGAGCGGGTTCACCGTCGACTCGCAGACCACTGTCACCTCGGCGGAGAGCCGGCTCGGCGGCATCATCGTCGGACGACGGGCGCCCTGAGCAAGAGCATCGGCAATCCGACACGAGCCAACCGACGGCTGTCGCCGCCACCCGGATGGCCCATTGCTTCGAAATTTCCACACCCGCACAGTAAGTTGTCCGACCCCCTTTGCATCGGGCCTCAGGAGACGCGTGGTGAAACATGGTGGACGAACAGATTCAGCCGCTATCGTTCGGTGCCGAGTTGCGCAGACTAAGGACGGAAGCGGGACTGTCGCTTTCGCATTTTGCCCAGCGTGTCAACTACAGCAAGAGTCACCTCAGCAAGATCGAATCTGGCATTAAGAAGCCCAGCCAGGCATTGGCCCGGCGTTGTGACCAGGGACTTGGCGCGTCCGGGGCATTGGCCCGGCTGGTGCAGCCAACAGCCCCCGTTCCGGGCTCCGACTCCGACCCCGACCCCGACTTCGACTCGCGCGAGGAGGTGTGGACGATGCGGTTGACCAGCGATGGGCAGAACGATTTCGGCGCCTACGATCGACGCTCGGTCCTGACCGCCGGCGCGGCAACCCTGATGAGCTGGGCGATCACCCCGCCGCTCGACCGGGTCGGCGCCGCAGAGTCCACTCTGCCGATTTTCCGGGGCTGGTTGGACGAACTCCGGCGACTCGGGCAGAGTGCACCGCCGGGCATGGTCAGCCAGATTCTCATCGCGACGACCAACGCCGTACAGGGTCTTGCCACCGATAACCATTCATCGAGCCGGGGCGAGGCGTTGCGATTGGCATCCCGTTTCGCCGAGTACACCGGCTGGATGGCGCAGGAGAAAGGCGATGAGACCGCCGCGTTGTGGTGGACGGCGCACGCCATCAGGCTCGCGACCGCAGGTGGGGATCCGGAGCTGGAATCCTATGGGTTGGTCCGCCGGGCGGAACTGGCTCTCTACCGAGGTGACCCGATCGCCACGAAGGCGCTCGCCCGAGAGGCCCAGACCCGATCCCGCAGCGCACGCATCCGCAGCTTCGCGGCCCAGCGTGAGGCGCAGGGCCACGCCATTGTCGGCGATGAACGAGCCTGCCACCGAGCGCTGGAGCGGGCGGCCGAGTTTATGCGGGCCGGCCACGCGGAGGCCGCCGACGGCCCGACTCTCGGCAGCGCGACGATGACGGATCCGATCGCGTTCGTGACCGCGTGGTGTCTGCAGGACCTCGGACGACCACTCGAGGCGGCCGAGATCCTGGACCGCGAGTTGGGCTCGATAGCGCCGGACGCGCACCGGACCAGGGCGCGATATGGGGCACGCCTCGCCCTGGCCGCAGCCACCGTTGGCCAGGTCGAACGAGCCTGCGAGGTCCTGCGACCGGTGCTCGACCGCGCCGGCACGATCGATTCCGCGACCGTGCGCCACGATCTACGTCGATTGAACCGCGAACTCGGCCGGTCGCGACGGCAGCACAGCGTCCGGCACATCATGCCGGGTCTCACTCTCGCCCTTCACTCCAACACACCGGAGCCACTACGGTACAGAGCGTAGTCCTTTCGGATAGCGCTCGCGCGGCTGATCAGCTTCGCCACTCCGCCACAGGACCACATTTTCGCGCACCGAGCACTGTTGTCCATCCATTTGGGTGAGGACAACGGATTGCCGCGCCGCCATCCTGACTGACAGGATTCGTCACACCGGCTTTTGCCAACAATCCATCCCTGCATCGGTTCGTGATCCGCAGTGAGCGACATTTGTCGACCCTACCGAAGACGGTCCGCGGGTAGCTGGGGCCGACGTGCCAGAAAGGCAGCCTAATGACCGGTGTTTTCATCAACTACCGCACCGGCGACGCTTCCTACGCAGTTGATCTCATTGATCAACGATTGTGTCGCGAATTCGGTGAGGGCCAGATTTTCCGGGATCGTCGTTCGATGCGTCCTGGTACCGATTTCCCGCCCGAGCTCTCCCGGCAGCTCAAGCGGAGCAAAGTACTGCTCGCCCTCATCGGGCCGAATTGGTTGACGATCTCCGACTCGTCGGGTGCCCGGCGGCTCGACAATCCGAAAGATTACGTCCGAATGGAGATCCGCCGGGCGTTGAAGCGAAGTATCGAGGTGATACCCGTCCTTCTCGCCGGAGCGCCTCTACCAAAGGCAGACCAGTTGCCCGGCGATATCGCGACGCTGCATCGTCGGCAATCATTCGAGCTGCGCGACCACAGCTCCGATCAGGATCTCGCCCGACTGGTCGAGGTGCTCGTTGAGCACGTTCCACGGCCGCCCAGGACCCCTTCTCCGGCAAGCAACGGGCGGCACAGCTCCGTGAACATCCGCGCAAAACGGCTGGACATCGAGGGCCCGATCACTGGCGGTGATTACTTTGGCCGATGAGGTGAACCCCGAGCCCTCCGGTGCCCCGACGGCGACCGACGAGGCGGCAGCAGCGGGTGGCCGGGGAAAGACCCCGCTGGACGAAGCAGTGACCAACCCGAAGCCGAAGCACCCCGACGCTGAACAGGCGGGGAACGAGGACCAGGCGCGAGAGCAGGAGGACTTCCGCGAGTCGTTGGCCGACGCGATCGGTGCCTTTGGCGGACGGACGTCGAACGTGACGCTCATCGGCCATAAGATCAACGTCACCGGGTCGATCACCGGCGGTGACGCGACGTTCGGCCGGGACAGCGCGAGTGCCCTACTGTCGACGATCGCGGTGAGCACCATCGAACGCATCGCCCGGGTCTTCGTCCAACCCAGCGGGTACCCCGATCTCGTCGCAACCGCCGGCGATGACCGGGTGATCCTGCTGCGGGCGCGTCGGCGCTGGGGAAGCTCCACTACCGCCATCCAGCTCATGTCCGGTATGAAGGCGATCCACGAACTGCGTTTCAACGGATCGCTCGCCACACTCCAGGTGGAGGAGCTACCCAAGGGCTGCGGCTACGTGGTCGAACGACTCACCGCCACGCAGCTCGGCGAGCTGCGCGAGCGGGACATCTCCGCACTGGAGGAGCGCTTCGCGAAGCGGGATGCCAGATTGGTGCTGATCCTGGACGCCGAGCGGCGGCTGCACGACCACGCCGTGGCCCGGCTCGCCCGGGTCCTTGACGCACCGCCGTCGGCGTACGACCTGGTAGCCAGCCACCTTGCCGAGCACCTCAGCTCGCCCCGGGAGGCGGACGCCGTCCTGAAGGCGGATGGCCTGATGGAGGTGTTACAGGCCGTCGAGATCGACGCCTTCGATGTCCAGCAGTTGGTCGAGCTAGCCCAGGATCTTGCCGGGACGACAAAGGGCGAGAGCACCATCAATGAAGCGCTCGCCCGGTTCGAGGACCGCCGCCGGCTCGATGTCGAAGACTGGCTGGACGGCATCACCGAATTCGACCAGCGAGCGACGGTGGTCGCGCTGGCGGCTCTCGAGGGAATGCCCTACGACGCGGTCTCCCGGGCGGCGACCATGCTGGAACGGGCGTGGCGTGCGGACGAGGGCGGCGGTGCCCCGCCGAGTCGGGCCCGACGACCACGGAATGCCCGACTACGGGCGGCCCGGGCCCGGATCACCACCGAGGTACGGCGTACTCGGTACGGAACAGCAGAGTTGGAGGTTGCCTCCTTCGTCTCGGCGGGCTATCCGGCTCGGGTGTTGGAGCACCTGTGGCGCGAGCACGACTACGACCGCGAGATCGTCCTGGACTGGCTGGAGGCCGTCGCCCAGGACGTCGAGGGGCGGGTACGGATCCGAGCGGCCAGCGCGATCGGATTCCTGGCCCGCATCGCCTTTGACACCATCAGGCGGGATGTCGTGGTGCCCTGGGCGGGTAGCGGCAACGGGGACGAGCGGGAGCGGGCCGTCGCCGCGCTGGCAATGCCCGCGAGGTATCCGGAAACCGGTGCCCAGGTGGTCCGTCTGGTACTGGACTGGTGCAGGCGGGACAGCCTGCCCCTGCGGATGACGGCCGCCAGGGCACTTGGCGCGAGTGTCGGTGAAGTCCTGCCCGGCGGCCCGGACAAGCAACTCGACTCGCTGGCGAAGAACGCCGGGCCCGCGCTTTCCATCGCGATCGGATTCAGCATTACCGAGCTCATGGTCCCGGCCAGCCCTGATCGCCGACTGGAGCTGCTACGGCTGCTGGAACGCTGGTCGTTGGAGGGGAACGCTGGGAGACAACGGGCCGGCATCCTCGGCTTCCTCCAGGTTGCCGCGGGCCTGTGGACGCACGTGGCCGAGCCGGACGGCGAGGTCTCCTGGCCGACCCTGCTCAGAATGGCCGACGCCGAGCACGGCGTGGCCGCAGCCGATGCCGGGGCGCCGAGCGGGACGCGCGAGGTGATTGCAGGTCTGTGGGGGCGGTCCCTCGTCGCTCCGGGCGCCGATTACTCGGTCCGCAACGTGTTGCGTAGCTGGGCCTCGGCCGCCAAAGAGGCACCGGCGCTACGGCTGCCCCTGATCAGTCTGCTCCAAGAGGCCGCCAAGACCCGCCGCCAGGCGGATCTGCTGGCCTCGCACGCGAAGAACTGGCGCGACCAGCGGCCATACGCGCCAGACCTGGCCGAGAAATTGTTGAAGGTGCTGACTGAAGGGACGGTGCGGGTTGAGTAAGCCGGTGCTCAGCAAGCAGGAGCTTCGACGACTACCGTTTCAGCGACGTCCGGTGGCGGATCCTGGTACGCGGCTGGTGTTTCAGATGCCGAGTGGTGAGTTGCTCGCACCGGACCCCCCGTTCACCACCGGCGATGTCTGGTGGCGTGGACCCAGGGCGGTGTACGTGGTGGACATTCGCCCGCACAACTCGTCGTTTCAGTGCACCCTGCCTTCCGAGGGCGACGCATTGCACTTCGACGCGTCCATCGCGTTCGCCTGGACCGTACACAAGCCTGTCACAGTGGTTCGGGAGATGGTCGAGGATCCCCCTGGTGGTTGCCGGGGCCACCTCATTCAGCGAATGCGCGGTATCAGCCGGCGGTACTCGGCGTTGAATTCCGCCGCGGCGGAGCGGGCGATCTCACTCGAGCTCGGTCAGGATTCGATCGACCTCGACGAGATAGGTCTGCGGATCACCAATTTCACTGTGGAGTTGCGACTCGATCCGGCGCAGGCGCCCATCGCCAAGGATCTGGAGATCGCCGCGCTCCGGCAACGGCTGGCCGAGCAGGAGGAACGGGGCAAGGCCGCGATCAACCGGATCGCCCAGACCTCGGACTTGCAACTGCACGAGATCCGGGCGAGGTTCTACGCCGAACTCCTGTCCGGCGGCGGTGCCTCGATGGCCGGCAATCTACTCGCCCAGGATCCCACGAAGGCCGCAGAGGCCGCCGATTTCATGGTCGGGCTGTGGCAGCGGGACCAGGAGGTGGCGATGCGGGCGATGAAGGTGGTCCTGGAGAGCGATCAGCTTCGTCTCGGGGAGATCGACGGAGCCGTGTCGGCAGCGGTGGAAAGCTTTACCGCCCTTGTCTCGCAGGCTGGCAACAAACTCGCCCCCGGCGCGTTGGCGAGCGGTAACCCGATGCTTGCCCCGGCCCCCGAGAAGCCGGACGACTCCGACAGGCGAGGCGTGGACGATGACTCGGATGAGCGGACGGACGACAGATGATGCTGCTGGACAGGATCATCGACGGGATCCAGCAGGTGTTGTCCGTGCTGCCGGACGGAGCGCGGGGGTTCCTGTGGTTCCCGGTACTCGTGGCCGTGGTCGTCGTCGGTCTGTGGTTCGTGATCCGGCACCTGCTGGTCTGGCTGGGAAAGGCCGTTGTCACGATCCTGCGTTGGCTGATCATCGGGGTCGGCGCCATGCTCCTCGTCCCGGAGGTGCTGACCGCGTCGGTCTTCCGACGAGCCGGAAATCGACCTCCGGGTCTCGTCTACGGGTACGGCGACACGGTCGCCGAATCGGTCATCGGGCTGACCAAACTCTCGGACCGCACCGCGGCCGGCTTTGCTTGGGCAGCGCGCATGCACATCGTGCTCATCATGCTGCTCGCCGGCCTCTGGGTGTGGGGCTGGAATCAGAACCAGTGCACGTCGGTCACCATGGTGAATACCACCTGCGTCACGCCGATCAGCCAATGGTTCGAGGCACTTGAATGACCGCATGGGCCGACTGGAGGGACCAGGCTGCTCCGTCAGTCGAGCAGGAGGTAGACGGTGACGGCGGCAGCCGCGAGCAGCGATACGCCGTACAGGACGGTGATCGTCGGGCTTCGCGCGGCACGCAGGACCTCCGGTAGCCCGGTCGGTCGATGTCGAGCTGCCACGGAGCGGTCGTTCCGTCCACGGCCCGCTGATACAACGTCCGGTAGGCGCGTTCGAGGCTGAGGTAGTAGGCGTCGAGGGCCGCGAACGCGGCCACCACATACACCGCGAGGACAGCGACGGCCGGCCTCGTGCTGTTCGCGCCGAAGCCGAGGAGCGCCGAGGCTACGGTGACGCACCAGCCTTTGACGGTGGTGGATTGCGACGACAGGCGGGCGACAACGGCTTGGATCATCTGAAGATGAACCTCGGTGGGCACGTCCTCATCCTAGATCGTCTATCGATGAAGAGGACTATCAGCACGGAGACCTGGTGGCCACAGTGGCGGTGGCGAGGCGGCATGAGCTGACCGACGTGCGCTGGGCGGCGCTGAAGCCGTTGCTGCCTGTGGGATGTGGGCGCCGACAGCCAGCAGCCAACGCCCAACCTGTCCGGGCGCTATGGGGGGGGTTCGGGGCCGACTCCATGCCCCATCGACAAACATGAAGGTATGACCAGCAGAAATGCTGGTCATGACTTCACCCCGGAGCCGCCTGACGGAATCGAACCGTCGACCGGAGGGGTCAGACACTTGTCCATCGCCCATCCTCCCGTGCCCGCCGAGCCCAACGACCACGCCCCCATAGAACCTAGGTCAACCGTCATGCACCAGGCGGGACGGAAAACTGTCAAGCATCAGGTGGGAGTAGCTATCGGCCCTTCGCCACCACCAGGAACACCAGGCAACGGAACGGTTCGACGCCGACAACCGGGCCGACCCGGGTCTGGTCTCTGCCACCAGATCAGCGTCACTCTCAACATCTACGCACACGTGGCCCCCGAGGTCGCGCGGGAAGCTGCGGCAGGGCTGGAGGGGGCGCTGTGGTCCGGTGAGTAGGTTGGCTCCTCGCCTTGGGGACGGCAAGCAAAAAGGCCCAGGTCATGATCGGCGATCAAGCCGGTGACCTGGGCCTTTCAGTGGAGCCGCCTGACGGAATCGAACCGTCGACCTACGCATTACGAGCGTGTTGGATGGGACGGACCTTCTTGGCCTACGCCAGCTCAGGGCGTTGATGTGAGAGCCAGTCCATGTCAGTCCGAGTAGGTCCGTACACCGTCCAGTACACATTTTCTCCTAACGCTGCGTGACCTAGCTCGGTGAACTGATCACGAAGCTGTTGCCGTTGCCCTCGTAGCCCTTGAGCTTGCCGAGCTGAATCGAGTCCTTGCCGCCCTTGAGGTCGCGCAGGGGGATCACCTCGGCCAGCGGCTCGTCGCCGGAAGCGAAGCCCTCCCACCAGGCGTCGCGCCGGCTGCGCTGCGAGTGGTACCTGCTGCCCAGCCAGCCGGTAACGAGGATGCCCAAGATGATGAGCGTGAAGTAGGCGGTGAGGCGGATCTCCGGGATGTTGCCGAACGCGAGGCCGCTCAACGTGATGAGCAGCATTCCCACGGTCAGTCCGCCAGCGATCCCGGTCCACAGCAACAGCTTCTTGGTCGGCGGTGGTGGTGCGTCGGTGTGCAAGAGGTGGTCCCCCCGGTCCGATGTGCTCCGGTCGTCGAGCTGTGGAGGTGGGCTGGCGACACCTCCAACCTCGGCCGGCGTGGACCGGTCCCCGAGGCGTATTTGTGCTGGTCAATGCCACGGTCGGTGCAGATCACTCATGTTACGTCTTCGTCACGGACTGACATCATGACGCCGGTCTGTGGAATATGCACGCCTGGTCATCCCAGGTTGACCTAAGTCCCGCCGACTGGACTCCTGACCTCCCCATTCGGCCGACCCCTGAACGGGGGTCACGGGGCTAGATGCACGGAACGGCGCCCCGGAGTTGTCTCTCGGAGCGCCGCCACCGCTGAGGGGTGGGCGCGGACCCCCGCCCCAGTTTTGCCAGCCAGGGAGGGGTCCGCGCTCCCACGAACCTAGGTCACAGTGTGCGCACTGGTCAACCAGTGCTTGAGCCTGTGTCGGCGGTGTGATCGACTCCCCGTGCCAGCCAGGGAGAGTCACACCGCCATGCCCATACCGATGTCGTCGCGGCAGATCGCCGACGACTTGACCGAGCGCATCCGCGCCGGTGAGTACCCGCCTGGTTCCCGCCTGCCCACGCTGCGGGAGTTGGCCGGCCTTTACTCGGTGTCCGTGTCGTCGATCCAGCGGGCGCAGGAGTTGGTGAAGGACCGCGGCCTGGTGCTGGGCTCCCCCGGCCGCGGCGTGTACGTCGCCGACCGGTAGGTCAACTCGGCCAGCGGTAGCGGACCTCGTGTCGGTGCCCGGCCTTCACCATCACCTGGCACTCCACGGGGCGTCCTGACGCGGCCACGGCAACGCGGAACGTGCGCAGGATCGGCACCTCGGTGGGAAGCTCCAGCGCGACGAACTCTTCCGAGGTCGGCGGCCTGGTGGAGATGACGTCTTCGAACGACGCAGGCTCCAGCCCCAGCCCGGCGAGCACCGCCGGGGATCCACCCTTGATGAGGCGCTTCACGGCCAGTGCGGTCCCCCGGGCCAGGTCTGCCGGGTAGTAGGTGTGCACCAGCTCGACGGGCTCGTCGTCGAGGGTGCCGAGCTGCGCCCGGCGGATGACCGGCGATCCGGCCTCGACGCTGAACGCGGCGGCGACCTGAACGGGTGCGGGGACTTCGGCGACGTCGAGCAGCCGGTACGCGCCGCGCTGGCCGCGTTCCGCCGCTGCGGTGATCCACGCGTACGGCTGTCCGGCCGCAGCGGGCGTGGCGTAGTCGGCGGGGGTAATCGTCTGCTGCTGGTTGGGTCGGACGAAGACGCCCTTCCCTGGCCGCCCCTCGAGGTAGCCCTCGGACTTGAGGATGCCGAGCGCGTTCTGGATGGTGGCGCCGGAGGCGTCGTACTTCTCGCTCAGCTCGCCGGTGGAGAGGAGTTGCTGCCCGGGTGGCAGGTCGCCGGCCATGATGTCGGCGCGCAGTTCGGCGGCGATTTGCTGGCTGCGGGGCCGGGGGTCGCGGGCGGTGGGCATCGGGGTCAGCCTGCCTGTCGGGTGTAGCGGATGCGCTGGCCGGCGCGCATGACGTTGATGTCGACCTGGAACGGCTGCCTGGCTTGGTCGATCAGGATGCGGGTCAGCTCCAGCACGGGCTCCGGGTCGGTGAGTCGGAGGTCTCTCTGCTGGAGGGCCACGTCTTCCTGGGTCGTCGACATGCGGGCGGTGATGGTCTCGCGGACCTCGGCGGCGCTGTAGCCCAGCTCGGCCAGGAACCGCGCGGAGCCGCCGGGGATCTTCTCGGGCAGGGCGAGGCGGGTCTGGTCGGCGAGGCTGGCGGGCCAGTATGACGTGGCCAGCTCGACGGGCTCGTCGTCGGCGAGGATCAGCCGGCGCCGCCGGACTACCGCCGCGCCGGCCGGCAGGTCGAGCAGCTGCGCGATGCCGTCGGGTGCGGGCTGGGTGTCCGCGTCGAGGATGCGTTGGGTTCCGCGCTGCCCAGACTCGGCCACCTGATCCGCCCAGGCGTCACCGGCGGTCGGGGTGAGGTACTGGTCGGAGGTGGTGTTCCACCTCGGCTGTCCCATGATCCGGCGCTCCTTTGGTTGCTGGCTGATCTCTGCTGACCTTACTGCCTCATGGTGCAGGTTCTTCGCATGGCGAACTGTACTCGCCCTTGCTGCCATATGCATACGGCTGTATGGTCGGAGGTATGGAGTACCGAGTGGACCTCTACGCCGCCGGCGGCGTGTACCGCGACACCGTCGGGTTCGTCGCCCGCAACGAAGTCGAGGCGGTCACCGCCGCGCGGGAGTTGCTCGCCAAGCCCGGCGTGGCCCGCGCCCGCGTGTGGCTCAGGGGTGCCCCCGGACAGCTTCAGCACATCGCATGGGTTGGGGCCGAGCGATGAAGCTCCCCGAGTGGCTCTCATGGACCGGCCAGGTCGCCGACGTCGCCCAGGCGAACGCCCAGCACGTCGCTGTTGGCGCCGGAGCCGTGGGCGCACTGGTCGCGATCTACGCCATCCGCCGGTTCACCAAGAAGCACGAGCACGACGCCCTCGCCGCGAACCTCGGGGTACTGCTCTTCGGGGTGGTCACCACCGAGGGCATGTGGGAGGTCGTGCACAACAAGCTCGGCGTCAACATCGGCCTGACCATCGCCATGTTCGCCGCGTTCGACGTGGTCATCTACTCGCAGGGCCGGCTGGCCATCCGGAAGCTGACAGCCAACCCGAAGGCCCGCGTCGGCACCTACCTGGCGATCATCTGGGCGCTGTCGATCGCCGCGTCCCTGACCGTGTCTACCGCGGGCGGGAACGTCACCACCCAGCTCTTCCGGTTCTTCTCCCCGCTGGTCGCCGCCGCTCTCTGGTCGCAGAAGGTGCTGGAGCTGCGCACCGGCAAGGCCGAGCAGGTCGAGTCGAACTGGATTTGGACGCCGACGCGCCTGCTGGTCGAGAAGGGCTGGATGAAGCCGGGCGCCGCCGAGGACCTCAGCGAGGTGTTCGCGAAGCGCCGCATCGCCGCCCTGGTCGATGCGGGCCTGGCGCTGTACGCCGAGCAGGAGGCCGCGAAGCTCCACGGCACCGAGCCGGCGAAGGCGTCCCGGCTGCCGTGGCGGAAGCGGACGTCGCCGCTCGCCGACGCCCGGCGCAAGGTGCAGCAGTTGACCAAGACCGCCGACCCTGAGGATGTGGCCGCCGCCCGCAAGCAGTTGCGGTTGACGCTGAACATCGAGCGCGAGTTGTTCCGCTCGGACGACGAGCTGGACGAGCGCGGTCGGCAGACCCTTGACGAGGTTCGGCTCATCATGCGGCAGGCCACCGACCGTCTTCGCCCGGACCACTTTCGGGCGTTCGGGTTGGACCAGTCGCGGTCTAACCCGGGCGAGCCGATGTGGTCCAACGGGCTGGTCCAGATGCGGTCCAGTGTCGCGGACCAGATCTGGTCCACCGGGTTGGACCAGCAGCGGACCAACGTCGTGGACCAGTCGCGGACCAATCCGGCCGGAGTGGACCAGCCTCCGACCAGCGCGTCTGTGCCCGCCGGACGGTCCACTCCGGCGGCCCGGACCACTGCCCGGGTGGACCGCGCGAAGCCCGTCAGTCCGGCTGCCGGAGGCGAGGTTGCCCCCCGGATCCGGGACATGGTCCGGGATCTGAAGAAGGCGTACCGGGGTGACATCCCGGGCCGTCGGGTGGTGATGGACCGCATGGGTTGGTCCAGCGCCGGTGACGCCCAGACCGCTATCAACCTGGTCCGCGCCGAGCGGTCCAAGACCGAGAAGGAGAGCTGACCATGCGGACCTGCTGGCACTTCTGGCGGTGGCGTCACAAGCACCAGGGCGGCAAGCGCTGCGTGCGCTGCTGCGTCTTTCGGCCCTACCGCTAACCCACCACAAGCTGCGGCGCCCGGCCAAACCTCCAAGCCGGACCGGGCGCCGCCTCCCAGAAGGAGAGCACCATCATGGCAACAACGCTCCACGACCAGATCGACATCCCCCTCGACGCCCCGACGGCCAGGCCGGCGCGCCGCCGCACCAAGGGCGATCAGAGCCTGGGTGTGCTGCTGACCGTGTACTTGGCGCTGCTGCTCGCAGCCGGTGTCAGCGCGGCGGTCCTCGCGCAGTGGATGCGGGGCGCGTCGTGACTCAGACCGTGACGGATCGTAACTCTGCACTCTGCAATGCAGAGTTCCCTCCCGGGGTCGCTGAGCGTGAGATCGGCTCGGACGGGGCGGAAAGTCTGCACTCTGCAATCACGGACAGCGACGACCGGCCGACGACGACCGGTGAGTGGTTGTCCCGGTTCGGGGAGCACTTCACCCCGCCGCCGCTGTTGACGGAGCGCCGCCCGGCCGTCGAGCAGATGCGGCTGTACGCGCAGCGGGGCCGGTACACGGAGAGCCTGCACGGTGCGGTCCGCGCCCTCGGTGTCGCCTGGTACCGCGGTGTGGCGATCCCCGGCCTGATCGGCGCCCGCTTGTGGGAGTGGCTGACCGAGCGCCCCGCCCGGTTCCTGCTGGTCGCCGCCACCGTCAAGGCCCTGTCGTTCTTGCCCCCGGTCGCCTGGTTGGTCGACCACCTCATCCACCCCGGCGTCGACCTGGCGCTGCGGATCTTCCTGTAGGAGGCCCTCGTGTCCAAGAACAAGACCGTGAAGCGACTCCAGCAGAAGGGGGTGAAAACCCTCGCCTGGCTGTCCCTGGGTGTCGCCACCATCGGCGGGACCGCGGCGGCTGGCACGTTCATCGGCGACTGGGTCGCTGCTGTTTTCGACTGGATCCCGTGGGAGTGGTTGGCGCCGCTGGTGCTGGCCATCCTGTTCATCACCACCGCCATTGACCTGCTCATCGACCTGCTGCCCAACAAGGCGGCGATCTACTCGGTGATCGCGCTGCCGTCGGTGGCCGCAGCTGCACCGGGCAAGTTCGGTGACACCCTCGGCGGCTGGTTCGACGCGCTGATGGGTTGGGTGAACGACACCCTGGTCGAGTGGCTGGGCACCGACAGTGCGGTCGGTCTGGCCATCGCCTGCATCGTCGCGGCGGTACTGATGGCCCGCCGGGTCATCAAGAAGTCCGCCGGCGCGACCGCGGAGGCGTGACGTGGACCCGATCTTCTGGATCCTGGTCATCACCTGGATGGTGCAGCGTGGCGTCACCGACGGCATGTACGCGTTCCGGGGGAAGCCGAACCCGCGCTACGAGCTGAAGAAGGCGAAGGCTCTGGCCGCCGGGCAGGCCGCGCCGGAGCAGCACCGCTACGGGGGCAAGGAGTGGTTCGCGGACTTGCTGTCGGACGCGATGGCGGCGAACACGGAGAAGCGCCGACAGAAGGCGGCAGCGAAGGCGCAGCCGCTGGACGACATGGTCGACGTAGTGCGGGAGCCCCGCCCGGAGCGGGTGTACGACCCGAACAACTCCCGCAACTGCCCGGAGTGCAAGGGCGAGGTGGTGCTCGACGGCCGCCCCTGCCCGCGCTGCCTGGCCGAGCGGCAGCGGCGTAACGCCGAGTGGGAGGCCAACGGCGGACTCGATCAGATCGCCAACCCGCGCCCGAAAGACCTGAATGCTCAGGACTCGCCGCGACTGGTGAACCCGGCGCGCGCGGTCGTGAGCACCGCCGACCGCCCCATCCGGCCCGCCAAGCGGTGCTCCTACGGCGGGCCGGAGACGCAGTTCGGCAAGGGCAAGGGTCAATGCGGGAGTGACGCCGCCCCCGACAGCTTCTTCTGCCCGCCGCACCGTGCAGAGGTCGCGAAGGTCAACCAGGCGACGGCTGCTCTCTGCTCCCACGTGGAGAACGGCCAGCGGTGCCGGAACCTACGCACCAACGTGGGCGACTCGCAGCAGAGGTACGGCCGCTGCTCGCAGCACACCTCCACCCCCGACGTCCGCCCCGACGCTCAGATCATCCAGTTTCCCAACATCAAGAAGATCGAGAAGGAGATCACCATGGCTAACTCCGAGGCTGCCGGCCTGACCACCGCCATCGCGTTCGCCGAAGCCGCAGCGTCCGCCCACCAGTCGTTCGCCACCGCCGGAGCCGAGGGGTACGTCGGGGCGCTCCAGCGCGGCGACATGGACGGCGAGCCCGTCGACACCGCCCGGGAGGCGATGGAGGCCTCCGGGATCGCCGCCGACAAGTGGAACGCCCACAAGGCGACGCTGGAGGCGCAGCTCAACATCAAGGAGGCGTACCAGGCGCAGCCGGGTGCCGCCAACAAGGAGTACCTGCTCAACGGCTGACCCCCGGCTCCCGCCGTGCGGCGCAGACACTTCCCCGGTCTGCGCCGCCGCGGTGGAAGCCGGGACACCTGAGGAGAGAACCATGAGCACGACAACCGAGGTGCCCACCGCCGTACCGGTGGAGGGTGGCCTGCGTCAGCAGCTCGCCCCGCACACCGCCGTGGGTGCGCTGGTCGTCGCGGCCGGCGCGTGCCGGATCGCCGTGCACGCCGTCGGCGACGAGCGGGCTGTGGCGGTGTGGGTGGCAGGTGCCGCGTTCGTGATCGCCGTGGTGGCCGCGACCCGGGTCCGCCGCCGTGTGTTCGACAAGAAGGCCCGCCGGCGCGCCCTGGCGTTCATCGGCGTGGCGGTGGGCTGGCTGACCGGGGTGACCCTGGCCGGCCTGTCGTTGGGCGCGGTCGGGCTGCTCATGGCCCTCGGGTACGGGCTGTCGATGCACTGGTGGCGGCAGCACCCGGTCGGCCTGATCCAGCCGAAGTCGACCCCCCGCTCCAGCTACCAGCGGTTGTGGGCGGAGAACAACGGGGCCAGCGACGGGCCACTGCCCGGGTCACGGCTCACGGACATGGAGCCGATCGCCGCTGGGGTTCGGTACGCGTTGCGGCTGCGCCCCGGCAAGCAGCACGTCGGGATGGTCGTGGACAAGATGAAGACGGTCCGGGGTGGCCTGAAGCTGCGAGCCGACCAGCAGCTCATTGTCGAGCCACACCCGACGGAGCCGGAGCCGACCGCCCTACTGACGGTGGTCACCAACTCTCCCGTTCAGAAGGGCGTGCTCTGGCCCGGTCCGGCTGCCTTCGACTCGGAGACCGGCCGGGTGCAGCTCGGCCCGTACGCCGACGGCGAGGGCACCGCCTACTGGAGGGCGTACACCGAAAACCGGCTGTGGGGCGGGTTCATCCAGGGCGGCACCGGGTCGGGCAAGTCCCGGCTCATTGACTCGCTCGCCATGTCGCTGGCGTCGAGCACCTCCCACCCGACGGTCGTCTGGTACGCCGACGGGCAGGCGGGGGCGTCGTCCCCGCTGCTCATGCGTCACGCGGACCTGTTCGCGGGGACCTTCGATCGGATTCTCGCGATGGCCGCCGGCATGCACTTCGTGATGCTGCTGCGTCAGCGGGAGAACGCGGCCTCCGGGCGTGAGGGCTTTACGCCGACTGCCGACCGGCCGGGTCTGCTCGGGATTGTCGACGAGTGCCACAAGGCGCTGCTGGAAGCGGAGAACCCGGAGTACTGGAAGCGGACCCAGCAGTTGTTCGCCACGATCTCCCGAGAGGGCGGCAAGGTCGGGGTCGGCCTGGTCCTGGCCAGCCAGGAGCCCACCCTGAACGCGTTCGGCGGCGCGGGCTCGCGGTACTGCGAGGCGCTGCGGTCGAGCCTGCTCACCGGGAACGGAATCATGCTGGCAGGCGACGACCCGAACGCGAAGACCATCTTCGGCGTGGCCGCGAACCCGAAGACGTTCCCGACGGGCGGCGGCTACGGGCTGGTGGCGAAGCCGGCGCCGGGCGATCGGCAGGCACTGTTCCGCAGCACCTACCTGAGTGAGCACCTGAAGAACGTGTGGCCGGGCCGGATCGACTGGCGGTCGCTGGACGGCACGCAGGCGGGGGTCGCGGTTCAGGGGTACGCGAGCCGGGAGCGGACCTTCGCTGAGCGCCTGGCGGTGGTGGACGGCGTGCCACTGCTCGTCGCCCAGCCGGCCGCCGAGCCGCAGCCGACCCCCGGGGGTGACGGCGCCGCGCTGGAGTCGTTCGGTGGGGCGTCGTTCCCGTCGTGGTCGGTGATGGTCGCCGAGGCGCAGCAAGAGGCCCGCAAGCTGCTCGGCCCGAGTCACACCAAGGTGCTCGACGCGATCCGGGACGGGCACTCCAGCCCGCAGCGGATCGCCGATGCGATCGGACTCAAGGTGCGGCAGGTGCACAACCTGCTGGGTGACCTGGCGGAGGCCGGGCAGGTGCGTGGTGGTGGCCGGCAGTACGAGGTTGCGGAGCAGGCGGCGTAGCCCAGACAGCACGAAGCGGCCCTGCCTCCCGAGGAAGTGCAGGGCCGCTGTGCGTTCGGGGTCAGCCTTCGACCAGCTCCGCCTTGGCGATGGCTTCGATCAGCTCGCGGCGGAAGACGACGCTCTGGCCGGCGGTGCCGCCGGGGAGTTGGCCGCTGGCCCAGCGCTTGTGGACGCCCTGGCGGGTGAGTTTGAGGATGTCGGCGGCTTCGGCGGCGTTCACGAGGTCGGGGATCTCGGGGTCGCGGATCGGTTCTCCCATGCTTACACATTAGCGGTCGAGTTTACCTACGTCAACATCTGCGCCAATCACACGCGTCAAACTACTTCACCTTTGTGAGTTGACGTAGGTAAACTCAATGGATTAAACTATGGGTATGACCGAGACCAAGGCCCGCCGCCGCTACGAAGCCCTCCGCATCCGCATCGACCGCCTCACCTACGGCCTCGACCGGGGCGTCTGGTTCTGGTCCCCGAAGGTCAACATCCAGGTCGCGGCCAACGACTACAAGACGGCCACCCCGAAGAAGATCCGCCGCACCCGCCCCGCCCGGCGGATCACCCGGGTCGCCTGACCCCAGACACACGAAAGCGCCCCCCGACCCGAAGGTCAGGGGGCGCTTCGTCATGCAGAACGTGGATCAGCCCCGGCGCAGGTCCGGGCGGGCGGTGTGCTTGGCGATGTAGCCCGACACCAGCGTGATCGCCGCCGGCACCATCGGGGCCACGAACACCTCGATCACGTCCGGCAGGCCGGCGATCAGGTTGGTGCTGGTGACCCCGTTCAGGATGGCGAGCAGCGCCAGGGAGCCGAGGTACGTGGCGACCGTGGCCACCTTGACCTTGGTCTCGACCGGCGCGGCCGGGGTCGGGGTCGGGGAGTTGTACTGCGACACGGTGGTACCTCCTAGGGTGTGGTCATGGCTGGGTTTCCGCAGCTCCGCGAGGCGGGCTGGTTGTACGGCGACGACCCGTACCTACCGCTCGCGCTGGTGCGCCTGTTCGAGCGGATGGACGGGACGGGCTGGGAGGTGCGTCTGAACTCGCCCGCCGAGGCCCCGGCGACGATGGTCGACCGACCTGACGAAGCGTCTGCGCGGGCCGAGCTGGAGAGGGTGTACGCCGACGGCGAGCAGTACGGGCGGTGGCGCAAACGCCAACCGGACGCGTTCTGAGCTACAGGTGGCGGCCGTTGACCGTGCCGCCCGGGTCACGGACCATCAGCAGCAGCGGCTCCGGCACCCCGGGCGTCGACAGGATCGCCGAGCGCCACGACCGCAGCGTCATCACCGCCGCCTCGATCTCGCCGTTCAGCTCCCGCATCTTTTCCCGCATCTCCTGGCGGGTCTGTCGCAGCTCGTTACGCGCGGCGAGGGCTTCCCGTTCCGCCTCGGCTGTCCTCTCCTGCAACTCGTTGACCTGCTTCAACGCGCTGTCGGTGAGGGTGGCCACCGCGTCCGCGCGGTTGCGTGGCCGGTTGAACATGCCTGTGATCAGGGTGGTGATGACGCCCGCCAGCCCTCCGCCGCCGACGCACGCCAGGACCAGCGCCCAGCCGGTGTCCTTCATCCGTCATCCCCCGCCTGCTGTACCGCCCGGATGGCCTTCCACACCTGCCAGCCCCGCCACGCTGACGCGGCCGACCAGCCGAAGAAGAACAGGATCGCGAACGTGGCGGCCGGCACACCGGTGGACAGCAGCGCCAGCCCGTACAGCAGCGGCGCCGCTGTCTGCCCGTACATCGCCGCCAGCTCCAGGACCAGCGCCCGGTAGGTGTTGGGCAAGGCGATGCTGATCAGGCCGATGACGCCGGAGATGAGCAGCAGCAGGTACCACGTCCACAGCACCCACGGGCCGACGATCTGCTCGACCGAGGTGGGGGGCTCGATGCCGGCGACGAACGCGATACCGGCGCCGGTGGACAGGACCAGGAACATCACCTCGTGGGGTCGGTGCCGGCCGGTGACGATGATGGTGGTCGGGCCGTTCACCCCTGGAGCCGCTTGGCCAGCTCGTCGGCTACCTGCTCGGTGAGGGCTTCGGGGATCGCGGCGGCGATCTTCTCCGGGGTCAACCCGGCCAGCACCCCAGCCACGATCGCCGGCTCGTCGACCAGGTCCCGCCCGGCGAGCTGCGCCACCAGCGTCTCGATACGGGCCAGGGCGCGCTGCTCCACGCTCGCCGCGGCGTTGCCCTTGAACGCGGCGTAGTGCAGATCGGCCAGGGCCTGACGCTCCGACGGGCCCTTGTCGTAGATCGGCGTCTTGGTGTCGAGTGCCATGCCGTCTCCCTGGAAGTCGGCGAGGCTGTCGCCCCGCAGGATGGATAGAACCGCCGCTGCGGCCTTCGGGTCGTTGACGTACCGGCGGCGCAGTTCCAGGTGCACGTGCCACTCGTGGTCGTCCGTCGCCGTGGAGACGGTGCCCGCGTACCAGTCGTAGCGGCCCGGGTTGCCAGTGCCGTCCCAGCCGTTGTGGGCGTTGAGGTAGCGGGCCCTGGGGTCGTTGGCCCGATTACGCCACACCGCGCACAGGCGGGCGTGGCACACCTTCATGTCGGCCAGGTTGAGGTTCATGTCGATCGCGGCGGCAGCGTCGCGCGGCCACGTCCCGGGCGGGGCCTTGTCGTCCGGCCGGACCACCGAGTAGTCGGTCTTGCTGACCTGGTCGGCGATGCTGATGTGGTAGCCGCCCCGCTTGGCGTGGCGGGTGTCGCCGACGATGCCGGAGATGACCGCCGACTTGTAGAGCTTCTTCCAGTCGGCGGCGAGGCCGGTCAGGACCGGGGTCGCTCGGGTGGCCATCGTCAGCACCCCCGACCCGGTGTGATCGCCGCAGCGATCTCGTCAGCGATCCACCCCTGCCCCCGGGCGGTGTAGTGCACGTCGTCCGCGTACACACCCAGCGCGGTGCCGTGGTCGGGGATCCGGGACCGCAGGTCCAGCATCGCCACACCCGGATCCGAGGCGGCGACCGCGCACAACTGCTGCCCGTACTCCGCCCACGCCACCGGGTCCGCTGACGCGCGCCGGGGCATGTAGACCAGCAGCACCGACCCGTCGAACCCGGCCGCCCGGGCGGACGCGATGACCTGCTCCACGCTGGCCCGGAACCCGTCGGCGGCGGTGCCGGCGGTGACGTCGTTCGCACCCCACGGCATGACCAGCAAGCTGGGCTTGGTCGCGGCCAGGGCGGTCTGCCACGCCTGCGACCCGGCGAACGCCCCCACCTGCGTGCCGTGGCGGGCGGCGTCGACCACCCGGATGCCGGCGCCCTCGTCGCCGTTGTGCACCAGCACGCCCTCGGGGAACACCGGGCCCGGGTCGAACGTCGTCGACGCTGCCCTACCCACCCGCAGCGTGTGCGTTCCCGGCTGGAGCGGCCCGGAGTCCCAGAGGAGCTGCCCGGACGCGACCCCACCGGAGCGCCACCCGTCCGCGACGACCTCGGCGGAGTCATCCAAGCGGACGCTGCACCGGCCCACCGTGGGGCCCTTCGTGCCGTACAGGCGCACCCGGGTCGCCGCCGCGGTGAACGTGAGCGTCTGGTCTTCGGCGAACCCGGCCGCCCGCAGGCCCAGCCCGTACGAGGCGGTGCTCACCGTTCCCGACACGGTCAGGGGGTAGCCGGCCAGCGGCGGGTTGGTGCGCGGCGACGCGCAGATGTACGAGATGACCGCACCGGGCACACCGGCGGGTTGGTAGCGGGCGCGCAGCTGGTCCTGGAGCATCTGCTGCCAGCGGCGGGTGACGTGCCCCGCGCCGGTGCCCTCACTGTTGGAGTCGCCCATCACAGCGATCGTGGCGGGAGCGGTCCGGCGCCCGCCGAGCGCCGCCATCCACGCGTCGAGTGCAGCCACAGACGAGCCTCCTATGTCGTTTCGTAGGTGATGGACCAGCGCAACCGGTCGCCGTTCGCCCAGGTGAACGGGACGGTGGACGCGACCGCGCCGCCGGCCCCGTAGAAGGCGAGGGTGGTGGTGGTGTTGAACTCCACGCTGCCGCCGACGCGGTTCACTGCGTTCGACGCCGACCGCATCACCGAAGAGCCGACAGCGATGGCAGCGCCCGCCGCGGTGGTAGGGGTGGAGACCAGCCAGGCACCCGACCCGTACGTGGTGGTGGAGCCCATCAGGATCTCCCCCGTGTAGTGCACGGTCGTTCCGATCCGCTTGTAAGCCCCGGTGATCGTCCCGTTGTTCTTCACCGGGTTGGTGCCGATCGCCGTCCAAATCGGCGTGTACGACGTCCACCCGGTGGCGTCGAGCAGCAGGCCCCACGTCGACCCGGTCCACACCCGGATCAGGTCGGTGTCCGTCTCGTAGACGACCATGCCCTCAGGCGGTGACGACGGCCGCGTGCCCGACGTGCAGACGATGACCGTCTGGTTCATTAGGTATGTGTTGACCTCGGCGGCGGTCAGGACATCCCCGTCAGCGAATCCCTTGAATGCCACAGCCCCTCCTCAGTCCCACCAGTGGCGGCCGTCGGCCAACCAGCCGTCGAACGAGAGCACCGGGTTGGTGTTGGTGTTGCCGGTCTCGCGGCGCGTCAGCAGGCCCGCCTGCGTGCCCGTGCTGATCACCGTGTCGACGACGCTGGTCCAGCCCGGGGTTGGGTCCGACGCCGGCCGCCAGGCCCTGCCCCGGATGACCGTGCCGAGGGTGCCCATCTGCAGCCGCCATGTGTTGCCGGCCGAATGGGTGCCGACGGACGCGGTGGCCAGCGCGCTCGACAGCGCCGACGCGACCCGGCGGTAGATGGTCAGGGTGACCGTGCCCGACGTGGCGACGCTGATCGTGGCCGTGTAGTAGGTCGTCAGATCCACCGCCCGACCGACCATCCACACCGTGATCGGCGCGCCGGTCGGAAGGACCGGGATCGTGACGTCCACGGTCATCGACTGGTTGGCCATCCCGATCGGGATCAGCGCGGTCCGGAACACGTTCGTCGAGGTCAAGGTGTGCGTACCCACCCCGGCGCCGACCGCGTAGTCCGACGTCGACCCGAACGCGGTCGTCCACGCCTCACCGGAGTCCGCCGACCCCCACCCGTTGGACACGGTCCGCCCGAACCGGTCCTCGACGAGGATCGCGTCCTGGGTTTGCTCCAACGTGAACGTCGTCTTCCACTCCCGGTACGCGTTCATCTGGTGCTCGACCCCGCGCACCCACGCCGGGCGCACGATCGGCGACCCACCACCAGGCGGACGGCGGGTCACCCGCACCCGGTCTCCCAACTCCCGGCCGAACACCTGCGGGTACAGCCGGTCGTCGGCGACCGGCTTCAGCTCCACCGCCGCGACCTTCGGCTCAGGCCGGGAGCGGCGGGCCACGATCTGCTCCGCCCACACCCGTGCGTCCAGATCGGTTTGCATGATCAGGTCTGAGCGGGTGTGCGTGCGCGGCAGGTACTTCGACACCGAGGTGGTGTCCTCGCCGAGCTGCTCCGTCCCGCCCGCCCTGGCCGCGCGCACCTGGTTGGTGATCTGCAACGCCGCGTTCGTCAGGGTCACGTCCTGGTAGGGCAGCTCCGGGAGCCGGCGCGACGTCGACGACCCGGCAACCCGGTCCCACTCGCCGCCCGGCTGGTCGCCATCCACGTACGCGGTAGCCACCGCGCCCTCTTCGACCTGGAGACCATCGATCCACACCTGCTGGCCGGCGGTCGGTGACCCCGACGGCCACAGCCCGAACCCGAGCGTCGTGGCGGTCGCGGTGCCCGTCCACACCAGGCGTTCCCACTGGTCGTTCGTGGTGGAACTGGTGCCGAACGCCGACCGGCCCGCGACGACCGTGTCAATGCGCGGGCTGCCGGTCGGCACCCACACGTACGCGGAGATCGTGTACGTCCGCCCGGGCGTCAGGCCGACAACGTCATACGCGACGCCGGGAAGGAGCCCGCCGGTGCCCCACGTCGCCAGCAGCGACCCCGAACCGAACCGGGCGCGGGTGTTGCTGCGGGCCAGCGACGGTGGCACCGTGCCCACCGGCGTCCACCCGCCACCCGCGAACGTCTCAATCGACGGGTTCGTCGCCAGGTTGATGGTGGTGTCACCGGACGCCGCCTGGTCGCTGAAATGCGCGACGGGCCACCTCGATCGGGCGTCCGTGTACGGGGCTGACCGGTCTCGGAACGTCACCCGGCCCTGCGCGTCCATCCACAGCTCACCCAGTTCGGTGTCCGCCGTGAGCAGCATCTCTGTCAGCGCCGGTCCGGCGAGGGTGGTCGCCTGCACCGACTCCACGCCCGCCGCGAGAACCCGGTCTGCCGCCGGCCACCCGACGTTGTTCAGGATCCGGGCGATGCGCGCGCCGCTGGACTCCCCGGCGCCCACCGCAGCGACCGCCCCCCGGTCCTGTGCGGCGAACACCGACAGGGCGTCGAAGCAGGTCACCTGCGCCCACGCCGAATCGGGGCCGTCGTACCCGACCGACCACTGGTCGGTGAAGCCCCGCCACACCGGGTACGTCACCCCGTTGTGTTCGACGCGGATCCGCACCGCCCGCATCGGTTCGACCTGCGTCACCCCGGCGGCCACGTACGGGCCGGTCAGGTTGAGCGGGTCGAACCGGCGGTCGTCGTTGCGGAACCGGATCGTCGCTGTGCCCGCCTCGAACCGCGGGTACGGTCCGTCCGCGTCGGTCGCGCCCCGCCGGGTCACGATCGACGTCACGAAGGTCGACACGTCGGTGAACAGGCTCGATGAGGCCAGGGTGCCGACGCCGAGGACACCTCGGGTGGTGTCGCCCAGGTGGAACGCGGTGCCGGTCAGCGGGGCGGTGAACCCGATCTCCACGATGTGCCGGGGATCAGCCATCAGCTACGCCACCCCTTGCCGCTGCCGCGTTCGTAGTCCTGGATCGCGCGGACGACTTCCCGGCCCACCTCGGCCCGGTTCGCCGTCGGCGGCACGTTCACGGTGATCGCCACCGTGCGGTTGATGACCGTCGTCCCGCCGCCACCACCGGACCCGCTGGGGCGTGGCACGGCGGACAGGCCCGGGGTGCGCAAGGTCTTGCCGTACCAGCCGGCGGCCCGTTCCAGGATGTCCAGCGACCGGCGCGGGTCACCGAACCTCGGAACGAACGCCTCACCACCGGTGGCCTGCTCAGCCCACGCGTACCGGGCCCCCGCCACCGGCGAGGCCACCTGCGCTTCCCGCAGCACACCCCACTGGGCGTGCTCGGTGATGCCACCCCACCGCCGGCCGCCAACACCGTCCCCGATGGGAACGTTGCGGCCCTCGCTGCGAGTGGTGATGATCTTGTTGTGCACGGTGATGACGACGGTCTTGGACTTGATCGCCGCGATACGCCCCGCGACGGTCTTCAGGTCGAGCGGCTGCTGCTTCGTCGTCACTGTGACCTTGGGGTTCACCGACGGGATGCCGAACAGTTGGGCAGCCAGGCGCTGCGCCTCACCCTTCTCCACACCCATCGCGGCGGCGGCTTCCAGGAACTTCGCCCGGCCCCGCTCGGTGGCCTGTGACGCCAGCTCGGTGGAACCGGTCGTCGCGTGGATCTTCTCTGCCGCAGTGGCCGCCGCGCCCGCGATACCCAACAAGGCCTCGCGGTTCGCCCGACCCTTCTCTGTGTTCGCGCTGATCCCGTCGTTGTTGGCCTTCCCCGCGGCGGTGGCCTTGTCAATGGCCTCTTCCAGCCGCAGGTTGGCCTGCTCCGCCGACAGGTTGGCGGATGTCCCCTGGTTCTGCAGCTCGAAGGCTTCCGCCAGCCGGGCGTTGAACTCCTCGATCGACTGGGTGGTGTTGCGGTACCCCTCGCTGCTGGCATCGAGAGCACCGTTGGCCTCATCGGTGGCCGCCCGGAAGGTGCCACTGGCGTCGGCGGCGGCGATCTGCGCGCTGGTCATCCCGGCGGCGGCCAGCGTGGCGAAGTCAGCCGCGGTGGCGGTGCCCTCCGTGGCGGCCCGGTACGCCTCAGCCTCCGCCGTGCCGGCCTTGAAACCGTCGGCGGTGATGTCGAGTTGAATGCCCTGACGGGCCAGAGCCTCGGCGATGTACGAGCTGTCCTCGATCCAGTACCGGCCCTTGTCGATCGCGGTGTCGACCTGGTCGGTCCAGCCCTTCACGGTCGCCCCGGCGTGCACGATCGCGGCCGTGACGCGGACGAAGTTCGTCACCGAGGTCGTGAGGTCTTCGATCGCGGACGCGCCCTCGTCGGCGTCCTGCGCGAACGTGGAGAAGGCGTCACCGGCGGCGTCACCCACCCCGTCGAGCAGGGTCCCGAACGACGACACCACCGGGTCAGCGGCGTCCACCGCGTCAGCGATGCCGCCGACCAGCCGCTGACCGCCGGACACCATGCCCGCGACCAGCGGATCCACCAGCCGCGACGACGCGAAGATCCGCGTGATGTCCGGGCCGATCTTCACCCAGCCGGCGCGGATGTCCTCGATGCTGTCCAACACCACCGGGGTGAACGACGACGCCCGCTGCTCCAGGTCACCCAGGACGAACGCGCCCAGGTCCTTGCCAGCGGCCTGCACCCGGGCGTCGCGGGTGGCGAGGATGACACCGCCGACGATGCCCGCGCCGGCAGCACCGCCCACCACAGCGGCGGACAACGTCGCCGACAGGGTCGGGGTCATCGCCAACCCCAGCGCGGCACCGGCGGCACCAGCACCTGACGCGATCGGCGCGGATGCCATCAGCGGGCCGATGCGACCACCGAAGCGGGCAGCGAACCCGCTGGCGGCGTCCTCGGCCTCCACCTCCATCAACTTGCGCAGGTTCAGGTTGCGCCGCAGGTCCGCCTGGTCAATCTTCAGCTTCTTGGTCAGATCCGCCCTCGACGCCTCGTCGGAGGTCGCCGCGATCTGCCGCGCCAGCTCCCGGATACCGTCCCGGGTCTCGTCGATCTGCGAGTCCAGCCGGCGCGCATCACGGGCCAGCTCCGACAGTTCGTCGCCGAGCTGCTCCGTCTCGTGGCTGGTCTTCCCGCTGGCGTCACCCAGGTCCTCGACGGAGTCCTTGACCTCGTCGGTGGTCCGCTTCGCCTCCCGGCCGCCACGGATGTACCGGGCGGCCTCCAGCAGCAGCTCCACCTTGACGGTCCGGGCCACCAGCTCACCGCCTCTCCACTCGCCACAGCAGCGCCTCAGGCTGCGGGGTGTCCTGGTAATGGGCCTGCGCCTGCGCGAGGGCCGTGCGTGCCCTACAGCGGGTCGGCGGGGGCACCACGTACTGCCGGCCGTCCGACTCGTGGGCGGTGGTTTCCTCCGCCGGGTGCCCGCACCCGCACGCGCACGGCCGGTTCCGGTAGCCGGCGAGCGCCGCCATCCAGGCCCGGTCGGCGTCGGACCACTCCGGCTCCCGCACCGTCACCGACCGCACCAACCGGCCACCCTCGCCGTACTCGTGGGTGGTGGTCTCGGTCGGCTCCCAGCCGGCGTACCGGCGCGGGGCGATACCGAGCCGCTCGGCCGTCTCGATGCGGTGGAGCAGTTCCGGCTCGTCGACCAGGCGGCGGATCAGAAAGGGAGGTCGACGTCCTTGCGGTTCAGCTTCCACGCCGCGTCGGTCAGCGTGCCCACCTGCGCGTCGGTGAGCTTCCCGTCGTCGCCGAGCAGGGCTTCCCAGTCCTCGGCGTCGAGCTGCGGCTCCACCGCGCACACCTTGGCCAGTGCGAGGAAGAGCGTATCGACGTTGAAGCCGAACACCCGGTCACGGCGGTCCACCTTCTCGTCGACCACACGCGGCGGGTGCTCGTCGACCAACGCCTGGTAGCGGGCCGACGGCAACGCCCGCAGCGTCAGTGTCAGCGTCGACTCCCGCATCTCCGTCCGCAGGTCGGAGAGCCGCTCGTCGAGAGCCTGCACCGACCTGCCTGAGCCGGCCAGAGACTGCCCTGCGTCCTCCTGAGCCTTCGCGCGCTCACGCTGTGTTTGCTCGTACTCAGCGACCAAATCAGTGCGCAGGCACAGCGGCACCTGGGTTTCCGGTAGCCGAGCGCCCTTGATCAGTTCCTTGACGTCCATGCTTTCTGCTCCAGCCCTGTCAGCCCGTCGGGTTGGTGCTGGGAGGCGGACCGGGCTGCTGGCCCGCCTCCCAGGTCATCGGTCAGGCAGCGACAGTCGCCCGCAACTCCGGCGACGCGTTGATCTTCGTCGGAACCTCGTACCGGGCCACCGTGTTCGCCTCCGGCGCCAACCGGCGGGCCTGGCCCACGATCACCGGGAACACCTCGACCTTCTGCGACGCCGCCCACGCGGCCGTCTCGACGACGTCCCGGCGGATCACGATGTGGCCGGTCGCGCCACGGACGAGGGTGTTCCAGGCGGTGTCGGTGCCGTCCTGCTTCTTCATCCGCAGCATCGTTCCGGAGAACGAGTCCCGGCCGATCGTGATCGTGTCGAACGTGGAGGCCAGCGACGTCGTGTCCACGTCGGCGGTCTCCGCCTCGAAACCCACCAGCCCGTCGGCGGTGATCAGCGATTGGAGCAACATGCCGGCGTTCAGCTCGGCGACCGTCGGGGCGGCCTTGTTGGAGATGGCGGGGACCCAGGCGACCCGGGTGTTGCCGTCAACCGGAATGTCAGCCATAAGTCACTCCTTGGGTGCGTCGGCGCCGCGCTGGCGGCCGGCGGTGGTGGGCTTGGTCCGCACCGGCACAGCACCGGTGGTGGTCTCTGCGGCCCGCTCAGCGGGCGTGGGAGGTGCTTCGCGGCGCGGCTCCGCCGTCGGGTCCGGCTCGGCCGGCTTCTCCACCGGCTCCCAACCGCGCGCCTGCCAGAACTCGGCGGCGTCCACGGCGAACGGGGCCGCCTCGGTGCCCTCGGGGTGCTTCATCCACACGAAGTCATCGGCCATCGCTCAGCCCACCGGCAACAGCTGGTAGGTAACCGACGTGGTGCCGGAGAACGCCACCGTCACGACGTTGGTGCTGAGGTTGACGGCCGCCGGGCTGATGTAGAACACCTTCGACGTGGCGTTCGGCACCGCCACCGCAGGAGTCGTCGCCGCGTTCCCCGCCGGGGTGAGGCTCGCGTCGGAGACGGTCACGTTGATCGACCCGCCGCCGCCGTTGGTCACCACCAGGTACGCGCCTCGCGACCCGAGGTCGTTCGCGGAGATCGTGTCCGACGAGGTCACCGCCGCACCGGCGATCGTGGTCCCGGCCGCCGTTGGGCGGACAGCAGTCATCAGCGCCATCGGGCGCCCCCTTCATTGGTTGGTTCCCGCCCGATGGCGGAGGTCGTGGCGTGTCACGATGGAGCGATGAGCAGCGAACTGCGGTGCTGGCTGTGCGGCGTCACCGCTGAGCAGGGGCCCGAGGTGACCACACTCGCCGAGGCCGAGCCCCGCTATCTACCGCTCTGGCCGCCCGGCGGCGGCCATGAACACGAGCAGCACCCGCCCAGCCCAGCCGAACTCGTCCGGCGCGGTGACGAGATCATGCAGCGAATCCTTCGGCTGCTTGCTGCCTAGGCCGGCACACTTTCCAGCCGGTACAGGTCAACCTGGTCGAACACCGCGACGCCGGTCGTCTCGTCGCGCTCCACCGGGTTCGACCCCTCCGACCGGATCGGAAAGCACCGCCGGCCAGCGACGGTCAGCACCGCATCCAGCAGCACGCCCCGGCCCCGTTGAGAGACCGCCCGCGCGGCCGACGCGCTGCCGCCAACCGCATGGCAGATGGCGTGCAGCACGAACCGCTCCGACGCACCCTGCACCGACCGGGAGTCTGGCAACTCCGGCGTCTCGGCCCACAGGTAGACCAGCAGGTACGGGGCGGTCGTCCCGGCCGGCACAAAGCCGTCCAGCACCGCCAACGCTGGTGTGCCTGGTGCCGTCCGCGCCCGGGCCAGGAACGCGTCGGCGTGCGCCTGGATCACCGGTCAGTCCTCCAGCAGGTCAGCGGCGAGATTCTCCAGCGCCGCCACGTACCGGGGCTCCTCAGCGGCCAGGGCAGGAGCACCACCCGGGCGGGGGGCGTTGTTCACCGACCCGAACTCGTACAGGTTGCCCAGCGCACCCTGCCGCTTCGCCTTGTCCGGGCCGACCTCCGCGCTCACCGTCGTGCCCCGGGTGCGCACGTCGTAGCCGATCGCGTACGGCAGGGCCGGCGCGTGCGGGCTGCCTGACCAGCGGCGACGCCAGTCAGCTTTGATCTGGAACGCGCCCCGGGCCACCACCTTGCGGCCCTCATCGACCGCGTCGTCAGCGGCTGACTCCAGCGCCACGGCCAGCTCGTTCAGGCCCGACGAGGTCACCGTCACCTTCACGACGTGACCTCCTCAACCCCGAACCGGCGGGCCGTCGCGTGGGTCTTGTGCGCCAGCTCCCGTACCCGGAACCGGCGGCCCGGCAGATCCGGGTCGTGCATCGACGCGGTCACCTCGACCACGTCATCCACCCGCACCCCGACCACCGACATCGGCAGCTGCACCTCCAGGCGCAGCAGCAGCACCGTCGCCTCACCAACGTCACGCTGGCCGGCGGACGCCGTCTGCTGCTGAACCCGACACCGGCCCGCGTACACCTCGGTGGTGTTCGGGGTCGGATAGCCCGTCACCGGGTCGTACGTCGTGCCAGCGTCACGCCTGATCACGCACTGGTCGACCATGAGCCGTTCGGCGGCCCGGCGGCCACGGGCTAGGGCAGACGCGAGCGACACCTCACGCCCCCTGACCCGTGTACTCCTGCGGCCCCCACGACCAGTCCGGCGCCGGGAACGACCACTGCGGACCAGCACCCGCCGGAGCCGGCGACGGATACGCCGACCGCGCGGCGGCGAGGATCGCCTCCCGCCTGTCCACGTCGTTGACCACCCGGTAGTCGTCGATCTGCTCCGACTCCGCACCCTCCGGGTTGTTGTAGGCGATCGAGCCCAGCTCGATACCCCACGACCACAGCCGCTCAGGTACCGGGTCGGGCCATGCCGTCAGGCCGGTGGCATCGGACAACCACCCACCGGCCTGACGACGTGCGATTCCCGCGGCGTCACTGTCGAACTCGTCGACCGACAGCCGCAGCAGCTTCCGCAGGTCCTCCAGTTCGAACAGATCCGCCATGGCTCAGCTCCCGTACTTGGCCCGCAGGTCGTCGCGGGACAGGCCGCCCTCGTCGACCGGCTTGGTCTCTTCGTCCGGCGCGCCCTTCGTGGTAGCGAAGGTCGCCCAGTCCTCGCGTGACGACCGGCCGTTCGGGACACCAGCGGCCCGCTTCTGCTCGGTGCCGCCCTGCTCGCGCGCCGGCACGGTGGCCGGATCGATCAGGCCGGACTGGATCCGCGGGTCAGCCGAACCGGCCATCGAGATGCGACCCTCGACGTCGGCCGGGTCGACGGTCACGACACCCGGGGCGCCCGCCGCAGCACGGCGGTCCACGAACGCCCGGAAGTCGGAACCCTCCGCCAGGTCCTCGTCGGTCGCGAACGCGCCGTGCCGCTCGCCCCGCTTCAGGTCCTCGTCGCGGGTGATGTCGACCCTGTCGCCCCGCACCGCAGTCTGGTGCAGCCCATCCTCGTCGAGGTACCAGAAGCTGCCGTGAACAATCGTCTTCTCAGCCATTGAGCCCGGTCACCTTCTTGATCGAGTACGGGTTGGTGACGTACATGATCGGGACGACGGACGACTGCACCCAGTCGCGCTTGGTCGCCTTCTCCTCCCACGTCTCGGTCTCCAGCCCTTGCTCGACGCGCAGCTCGCCGACCTGACCGCGGGCCACCGCGTACGCGGTGCCGTTGGCCACCCGGTTCGAGGCGAACAGCTCGTCGATGCCGGCCGCCTCCAGCATCTCCGGCAGCGCGCTGCCGTAGGCGGTGACCAGGTCCATCTTCTGCTTCGGGTTAACGATCCACAGGTCGTACTCGACCCCCAGCTCGTCGACGTCAGCGAGGTACTGCGCGTTCGCGAAGTCCGCCCCCGGCCAGCCGCTGTTGTTCGTCTGGGACGAGCCGGCGGTCACGACCGTGGCCCAGTTGTGGCCCACGAACGTGCCAGCGCCACCGAGCGACGCGATCGCCGCCTCCAGCACCGCGATCGCGTTCGTGTTGACCCGACGGACGATGGTGTTGGCGAGCTGCGTGACCTGGTTGTTGAAGAACGCCACGTCGTTGCGGCGCCGCGCTTCCTTGGTGATGAAGAACTTGCCACCCCAGTCCTCGGGGAGAGCGACCTTCGGTGTCGGTCGCTGCGACCCGACGATCGGGTACTCGTCGCCCGGGCCGCGACGCTCGACGTCCCGGTCGGTGTAGAGCTCGTTGACGGTGGCCTGGTCGTACACGACCGACCCGGTTGCGGTGCCGCCGGAGGAGAAGATCCTGTCGACGATGAACCGTTGCAGGGTGAGATCCATGATCCGGCGCGTGATTCGCGTCGGCTGCGTGAGGGCCATGTCGACCGTCAGGACGTTGCCTGTGATGGTCGGTGCGGCCAGCGGGTACGCGGTCTGCTGCGTAGGCATCTGACTAGGTCCCCCTTTCTCAGTCGAGCGCGATCTGCGCGAGGTTGCCGGACGTGGCGGCGGTGACGACCGTCCCGACGGCGATGCCGGACGCGAGGGCCGCGGCCTGGCCGTTGGAGCCGACCTCGACCCGCTGGTTCGCGGTCAGGTTCGCCGCGGCGGTGACGGGGACGATGAACCCGGAGCCGCGGAGTACGCCGACTTTCTCGCCGGTCGCGGCGTCGTACGCGGCCACACCGAACGCCTTGGTCGCGGCGGTGGCGTGCGAGACGCTGATTGACCCGTCGGCCTGCCGGTTGCCGGAGATCATCACGAACCGGCAGCCGGTCACGCCGGCCGTGGCCTGGCAGGTGATCCGCCGTCCGGGCTCGTAGAACGGGATGCACTCGTTAGCCATGGGTCAGTCCCCCTTCGTGCCCGCGGCGACCGCGCCCGGGAACCAGTAGTCGTCGGCGGCTGCCGGGTCAGCGGCCGTCTTCGGGTCCTCGCCGCCGTAGCCGATCTCGTTGACGGGCACCAGACCCGGCTTGAGGTTGGCGAGCACCTCGGTGGCACCCGGGTCGACCTCAAGCTGGGACAGCCAGTGCGCCGCCCGGGCCGGGGGAATCCGGCCGTCACGCACCGCCGCCTGGACGGTGGCCTCGCGCTGCTCGCGCAACTGCTGCGCCCGCGCCTCCCGGCCGTCGCGGGCGTCCGCGAGCAGCTGGGTGTGCTGGGCCTCGTCGAGCACCACGGTGCCCGGTGCGGTCTGCGGTGCGGCGGGCCGCTCGGCGAGCGCCGACTCGAAGGCCGCCAGGATGGTGGCCTCGTCGGCGTCGTCGGCGACGTGGAGCCGCTGCCGCAGGGTGGTGAGCTGCTCGTCGCTGAACGCCACGGCGCGGCTCCTCTCCTGGTTGGTTGGCCCGACCGCAGACGCGGACGGGAGTAGGGGCGCCGGCGCGTTCGCGCGACCAGCGTGGGCGAACACCGATAGGTCAAATCGGTCCGCCGCCCGGTAGGTGTCCCAGAGATCCCAGAAGCTGCCCGAGCCGCCCGGGGTGACCTGCTCGCCGGTGGCCGAGCCGTTGTCGGCCTCTGTGGCAACCCGGTCCGCCAGGCCTGCGGCTACGGCCTCGTCGGCGGTGTACCAAGTCTCGGCGCGCATCAAGGCCCGCCAGTCCTCGGCGCTGCCGCTGGCTCGGGCCGCGTAGGTGGAGGCGATGGAATCGCTGGTCGTGGCCAGCATCCGCGCCATCGCCTCCATGTCCGAGGCGTTGCCCACGCAGACACCCCATGCGTCGTGGATCATTAGCTGCGAGCCGACACCCATGACGATCTCGTCGCCAGCCATCGCCACGATCGTGCCTGCGCTCGCCGCCAGTCCGTCGACCATGACGACCACCCGTGCCGGGTGCTGGCGCAGCACGTTGGCCATGGCCACGCCCTCGAACACGTCGCCGCCCGGGCTGTTCAGGTGGAGGCGAATCTCGTCGACCTCCAGGGCGGCCACCTCGCGGACGAAGTCGTCGGCGGTAACGCCCAGCCAGCCTCCGATCGTGTCGTACACGTATACGTCGGCGCTGGTGGTCTGTGGGGTCTCGGCCGGGGTGTCCGTCGCTGCCGTCGTGGCGGCATGGACCGGGCCAACCCGGTACCACGACCGCTCGGGGTCTACCGGGCCGAGTGCTTGCGCTCGTCGGCTCGTCGCCTGGCACGGCTCAGGACGGCGCAGGCCACGAATCTGGGCATGGCCCGTCATGAGGTGCTCCCATCGTCGGTTGAGGTCTTCGGGTAGTCCTTGGGGGGTAGTCCGTACTGCTGGCGGGCCGCCTCTTCCAGCGACCGGTCCGGCAGGAGGATCCCGGCGTCGGCGAGCCACTTCAGGGCCTGGGCCGTCGCGGCCTGCTTGCTGCCGATCTCGTCGGGCACGATCAGGGGCGCCGGCTCGTTCTCGCCCCAGTTGACGTCGACCAGGTCCTCGACGACGTGCTGATTCGCTACGTCGGCGATTTCTTCCGCGAGGGTTTGCAGGCTCATGGTGAAGAAGTCCGCGAACGTCGACCCGAGCGCCCAGCTGCCCGTCTGAGTGCCGAGGTTCAGGAAGTGGGCGAGGACCGATCGGCCGATCTGCTCATCGTGGTAACGGACCGACGGCAACGCCTGCGGCAGGTCACCCTCCACACCGCGCAGCACCATGTCGGCACCGTGAGGCACCGCGCCGCCAGACGTCGCGCCGGCCCGCCAGGCTTGCGCCATCGCGGTGCCACGCGCCAGATCCGCCTCACCCTCGCCTGCCTTGTAAAGAGGGATGCCCATGCCGTTGCGTTCGATCGTCTGCGCGTCGACGCGCAGCAACCTGTCCTTCAGCAGCCAGTTCTTGTAGCAGTTGCGCAACACGCTCTTGCCGAGCCAGTTCCCTCCCTCGCGCTCCAGTACGTACGCCACCAGCCGGTCGACCGGGATCGGCTGCTGCCGCTTGCCGACCCTCCATGAGAACTGGGTGATGCTCTCCAGGCCGCCGTCCGCAGCAACGTCAATCTTCTCGATGGTCTTCGGCATCCGGATCGCAAGCTTCCTCAACCGCGCGCGGCTGCCGTCGTCGGCGATCCGGTACACCTGCTCGAAGTACGTGTGCCCGAACGGCAGCATGAGCAACGCCAGGCGAAGATGCTCCGGCCATGAGAACCGATCACGGGTGCGCGGCATGGGCCGCGGCTCGGTGCCGACGATCGGCAGCCCCAGGTTGTCGGCGACGAACTCGACCACCTCGTCCCGGGCGCCCGCCGGGTTGATCCGCCACGGCGTGCGTCGCACCGGGTACGTCACCGCCCGCAGGACAGAGCCGACCTGGGCATCCTGCGATCGCATCGCGTCGTACACCTCGATCGACCGCGGCCATCGAAGTTCCGGGGTCGGCTCGTCCTCGACGAACTCCATCCAGCCCATCAGCGATGTCTGGGTGGCGTACCCGATCTCGTTGACCGGTGCGGTCATCGCGGTCACCTCCCCACGGTCAGAACCCGGTGTTGGCTAGGTCGCTTGCCGGCCACTGCCCTCCCGGATCGGCCGGAAGGTTCACCGGCGGCGGCACCGGCGAGCGCTTTTTCCACCCGTGCTCGATGGCGTGCGCGCGGGCGGTGCGGGCCAGCACCGCGGCTACGGCGGCGTCGATCCACATCCCGTCGCCGCGCTTCGCGAGCTTCAGGTAGTGCGTCGTGATCAGTTCGTCCTCGCCCGGGCGGGCCCGCTTCCGGTCACCCTTGACGATCACCGCGTTCTTCGCGTGCCGGCTCAGCGACTCGCTGCCGTCGTGGGTGAACTCCCGGCCCGCGAACGACGTGGTGAACCGCTCAATGGCCTTATCCATCCGCTGCTGCACGTTCGTGGGGAACTCCACGATCCGGTCCGGCCACAACGCCGACCAGGCGTCCAGGTAGTCCTGCCACCGGTACGGATCGGCGAACATGACCGCCACGTTGTACGCGCCGAACGTGTCCTTGACGACCTTGTCGACCTCCGCCGACGGCACCCGCCAATCGGCCGACGCGTCCCGCGGGCGTTCCCACACCCGGATCTCCACCAGGTGCCCGTCGGAGATGCGGCAAGCGATCAGCGCGGTGGCGTCGCGGTACTTGCTGCCATCGAAGCCGAGGGCGATCCCGTCACCGGGGCGCAGCCTGTCGTCCCGGCGGGCCTGGAAGTCCCACGCCTCCGGCAGGACGAACACCGACTCGCCGACCACGATCTCGTTCAGGAAGAACCGCCGCCGGTCAGCCTCCATGTACCGGGCCGAGCGCACCTCGTGCATGATCCGGCCCTGGATGTTCACCCAGCCGCCGCGCTCCCGGGAGCTGTCGCCGTACTGGCGCAGCAGCTCCGCGTACAGCGCCTCGTCGTTGCTGAGGTCTTCCACCCGCTGCGGCTCGACCGTGTCCGTGTAGACCCGCTCGTCGCCCGACTCGGCGGTGACCTGCGCCTCGGAGCCCTCCGTCGGATCCCAGGCGTTCGTCAGCTCCAACCACCGACCGTCCATGCCGGCCACGTTCCGCTTCACCGCGCCGGCCACCTTGCGGTAGCCGCCCTGCAACGTGAACAGGTGCGACTCGGTGATCGTGAGGAACGTCAGGGGGGCACCGAGGCGGGCTTTGGCGCTGGTCGTGACCGGCTCGATCTTCCCGCCGCCGGGCAGCGTCACCTTCGTCTCGCCCGCGTCGATCCCCCGAAGGTTGATCAGCGGGCCGTTGCGCACCGAAGACAGCAGCGGACGCCACGTGTTGTCCGTCTGATCCTCCGACGTGCCCAGGCACACGATCAGCGGCGTCGGGTACGGGGCCCCGACCGGCTCACCATCAGCGGTGTACCCGTCGTGGCGGGTCGGCCCGAGCGCCTCCGCGAGGATGATGGCCGCGCCGAACGGGTCCTTGCCCCACTTCTGCGACCGGCGCAACTGCCCACCGGTGTACCGCAGTGCGTCAGGCGCGGGCCATGGGGCGGCGTGCGGGTAGAGCCGGTAGTAGTGGACGAGGAACGCCCACATCTCATCGGTCAGCCGGTACGGCTCACCCATCCGGTAGCCGTCGGGGATGACGACGTTCTCTTCGATCCACTCCCCGACGTCGTACCCGAGGGTCGGGAACTCGCCCGGCTCATTGGGTCCGCGCCAGGGCATTAGCCGACCGCCTTGATCCGCCCTCGCGCGCCCTCGGACTTCTCGCGCTTCTCCGCGACCTCGTCGGCGACGATCTGCCACAGCAGCAGCCGCATCGACTTCGGGGTCAATCCGAGGCGATCCTCCAACGCGGTGACCTGGGCGAGTAGCGCGGCACTCGCGTCGTGCTTCTCCGCCTCGACCATCACCCGGCAGTAACGGGCGACGGTCCGCGTCCAGCCCATCTGCTCCCATGCCACCGCCTGCGGGGTGGACCACAACTGCGCCCACGCCTCACGCTCGGCCGGCGACATTCGCCCTGGTAGTGGCCACACTGGCGGGTCATCCTTGCGGCCCTCGGCGGGCAGCATCACGGGGCCGACGCGGGCGTTGCGGCGGGTCGGGTCGTGCTTCGGAGGCTGAGGCATCATCACCCTCCGCAACACTCTCAGTGACCGTTCACGCTAGGTGACGGCCTGGCGAACGTGGGAACCGTACAGAAAGCGAGCGACCTGCCCCGGTGGTCCAGCTCTTGCGTGATCCAGATTTTTTCCGGGCTCATCGTCACGCTCGGTCACATCACCGATGTCACGCTGTGTTACTTACGCCGGTCGCCCTTGCGGCTGTTGCACGAACGACACAACACCTGAAGGTCTCCACCCTCAGCACCACCAGCAGCGACAGCGCTGACGTGGTCAGCGGTCAGGTCCGTCGCTCGGTGTGGTTCACGCTGCCAGCCCGGACACCAGTCGCCCCGCTCTCGCCTGTGCGCTGCGACCGCGTCGGCCCTGCGCTTGTCCTCGGCGTAGCTGGGTCGGGGCCTGCGTTGCCGCGCGTCCCTCAACCTGGCCCGCTCTCGTGGCCGCTGGCAGTCGCCGCAGCGGGTGCGGTTGGTTAGTGCGCCGCAGTCGAGGCATGGCCGCTTCGCCATCGTGCACCTCCGTGCGGTGCGGGCAGGCCGTCCCGCCAGGCAGCCTGCCCGCTTCTCCCGCCCCCCGGGTACGACGAAGCCCCACCGTGCGGGGGCACTGGTGGGGCTTCGAGGTCGTGTGGCGCTATCGCATTTCAGCCACCCTAAGAATCGGGGTGTGAACGATCAGTGTCAAGCTGGCGCGCTGGTCGTCCTGCCAGCCGATCTATCAGGCGGAACGCGCCGAGGCTGACCACGACAACGACGGCCATGCCGAGCCAGTCCGGCCAGTCCGTCAGCCGCTGTACTGCGGACAGGGCGGCCATCAATGCCCAACCGCCTGTGAAGCACCAACGACCGAACGTCGCGGCGCTCACGCTGCCACGCTCACCCACAACCGCTGGGCGTACTGCCGCAGCTCATCCACGTCGTACAACGTCCGCTGCTTCTCATCACGCCCATGCCGGGTCACACGCGGCTGGTACGTCTCGTTGCGGTCCGCCTTGCGCTGCTCCAACGACGCCCACTTGCGGATCAACGCCGGGTCCACCGGACGCGCGTACCGCAGGGCCAGGTCGGCGGCGGCGGCGTACGCGTCGACCAGCTTCACCGCGTCACCCACCAACCGCCGCTGCCACCACTCCACCGTCTCGTCGGTGCCGCAGCCGGTGCAGCCGATGAGCTGCTGCTCGGCGTACTGGTAGAGCCGGGTGCCGCACACGCTCTCCACGCCGTCGAGGTCGCGGACGATGAGCGGGCAGTCGCCGATGTACAGCCGGTCGGTGCTGGACGGGTAGGCGAGGCGTCGGGTGCGCGGATCGGAGGCGATGTCCCGTAGGTCCCGCGCGTGCTCGTCAGCGGCGGGGTGCGCGGCCAGCCAGACGGCGTGCTTGGCGATGTACGCGCTCAGGGCGGACGAGTAGCCGACCCCGACCCGAATGCGCCGTGGCGGGCCAATGAAGCCGTCTGGCAGCGTCTCCGTGCGCCACTCCCACGGGATGGCAATACCCCGCTCCTCGGCGATGACCCGCACGATGGATGTGAGCGTGGCGTAGATGGCGTCCCGCGCCTCCATCACGTCCTCGTCGGGGATCGGAGCGCCCGAGTTGCTACCGGCGACCCGCTCACCACCCCGACCCCGGCGGATCAGCACCAGCCCCAGGTCGTCGTAGAGCACGGCGGCGGTGCGGGCGTCCTCGGCCAGGCGACGGGTGTCCACCTCGCACAGGCGCAGGCCGTCGGCCGCCCGGCGCGGCAGGCATCCCCGGCAGTCGCCACCGGGGCAGTCGTCGCCGTGCTGGCCCACGATGCGGCAGTGGTCGGCGAGGCAGAGCAGGCTCATCAAGGTCCCCCCTTGTAGGCTGGCCGGTGCGTATGCGGCGCCCTGCGGGGCGTTGGTGGTGGCCCTCCCGGTTGCGTCCAGGAGGGCCACCGGCGTCTCAGTCCGTGTAGACGTCTACGGCGACCGAGTCGCGCGACCGGAAGCCCACGTGCCCGCCGAAGCAGGCGTTGCCCCGGTCGCAGAGCACGATCAGGTCCTGGTCGGACAGGTCGCGGGTCGCCTCGTCGAGGTGGACTCGGTACGACGCTCGGGCGTAGCTGCTGCCGGCCGTCTCAACCCGGTCGCGGAGGTGCTTGATCTCTTCGTATCGCTCGGCGTTGGCCTTGAGCCGGGCGAGAAAGCTTTCGTTGGCCATGGCGGTTGGTCCTTCCGGTTGGGCCGCTCAGCGCGGCACGGTGGTGGTCTCGTCGTCCTGGTCGAGCGGGTGCAGCCAGACCTCGTACTCGCTGTAGCCCTCGCTGTCGTCGTCCTTCCACGACCATTCGGCGATCTCCCAGCCGAGCGTCTTGGCGTGCTCAGCGAGCGCGCGCATCACGTCGTGTTTCTCCATCAGGCGTCGGTCCTCTCTGCTGGCAGGTGGCGGGCGTAGCGGCCTTGCAGCCGGTACGCGGCGGCGTTGGCCGGGTCGTAGCGGGACCGGTCGTAGCCCCGCGTGGTGTCCGTGGAGGCGTGCCCGACGTCCTTGGCCACGTCGTAGATGGACACCCCTTCGGCGAGGGCTGCGGTCACGTAGGTGGCGCGGGTGACGTGCGGGTGCAGCTGCTCCACCACGGTTGGCGGGAGCTTCGCGGCGCGGGCGAGCCGGCGCAGCAGGTGCCGGACGGCCTTGCGGTCGAGCGGGCGGCCGTTGGCGGTGGCGATGAGCGGGCGCGGGGCGGTGGCCCCGGCCTGGCCGACGAGCACCACCGTCCCGGTGCGGTCGGTGCGGGTGGCGGCGTACGCGTCGATGCGAGCCACCACGTCGGGCACCAACGTCACGGTGCGGCCTTTGCCGCCCTTGCCGATGACGTGCAGCACGGTGTGGCCCCGGACTGTGCCGATGTCGGTGGTGGTCGCGTCGAGCATTTCCCCGACGCGTAGGCCGGTGTGCAGGAGTAGCCACACGATGGCGGCGGCGCGTGGAGTGTCGAGGTCGGCCTGGGCGAGGAGTTGGCCGACGTGCTCGTCGGAGAGGGCGGCAGCGAGCCGGGGTGCACGGACCGGGCGGCTGCCTCGGGTGAGGTCGGCGGGGTTGCGCTCCACCACCCGGTGTTCGATGAGGAACTTGTAGAAGCTGCTCACCGCTCCGAGCCGGCGGGCGCGGCTGGTGCCTACCTCGCCCTTGCCCGTCCGGCCGCCGTGTTCGGACAGGTGACGCTGCCACCGCTTGATGTCGGCGGGCCACGCCTGGAGCGGGTCGATGCCGTGCTGGACGCACCAGGCGAGCCAGTGGGTGACGTCGCGGCGGTAGGTGGCTTCGGTGAGTTCGTTGCGGACGCCTTCGAGGAACGAGTTGAGGAGCGCGGCGAGCCGGGCGAGGTGGTCGCCTGCGGCGGGCAGCGGGGCGAGTTCAGTCACGACGCCCGCCCTCCGTCGTGCCGCGACCACTGCGGTAGGTCGCACCCGACAAGGTCGATGCGGTCGATCGCGCCTTGGAGGATCGCCGAGTCGGTGGGGTTGAGTCCGGTCTGTGCCCGGCACAGCCGTTCGCGGGCACCCTTGAGGTCGAGGTACAGGCGGTCCGGGTCGCCCGGCTGCGGCCCGGCGGCGGGGACGGTCACCAGTCCTGCCCGTTGACGTAGACGATCCGCTTGCCGACGCCGTGGGCGTACTCGATCTCGCCCCGAGTGCTGTCGCCGATGTAGCCGCCCGGACAGATCACCATCACCTCGTCGGCGAGGTCGATCTTCCGGAGGTGCAGCGCGTCGAGTGCCGTCTTCTGCTCATCGGTCGGCTGAAGACCGTCGGCGTGACCGAAGACGCCCGGAGCGAGCACGATCTTCCCGGCCAGGGTGAGGTCCCGGTTGGCGCGATGGAAGTACTCGCGGAAGCGGGTGCTGCCGCAGAGGACGACAACGCTCGGCCGAGGTGGGGTGTCGAGCTGGTGCGTGTGCGGGTTGAGGTAGCCCATCGGACTCTCCTTCGCTAGATCAATCGGTGCCATAAGAACGCTGCTTCTGTGGCTACGGCCGCTCACGCGGAAGCCCGGTTCCAGGCGGTGGCGGCGAGGTCGAACAAGTCGGCCTGATCCGTGAGCGGACGGTTGGACCACAGGACCTCGGTGCGGTCCTTGCTGCCGTTGCGCCCGTTGCCGGTCATGGTCGGCAGGTCCCGGCGGTGCCAGTCGGCGTACAGGTCCTCGTCGTAGAGCGGCGACGGGTAGCCGGACAGGACGACCGCGGCGTTGCATCCGCGGAGGGCTTCGGCCAGCTCGCGGTGCTCGGCGTCGCCCTTCATCTCGTGCCGGTACAGGCCGGCGCGGGTACTCCCGAGGTACGGCGGGTCGACGTAGAGCAGCACCTCGGGGTCACGGCCGTACTTGGCGATGAGGTCGAGAGCGGGCATGCATTCCAGCGACACCGAGTGCAGCCGCTCAGCCGCGGTCGCCATCCGGGCCACATAGCCGTCCAGATAGCCGGGCATGCCAATCGAGGATCCGCGAGGCACGACGAAGTGCCGCCAGCCGGTCAGCGACCCGAGGGTGCCGCCGCGACCCTGGGTGAGCAGCACCCACACCCGGCGGGCACGTTCCAGGTCGTCCCCCGCGGTCGGGTTCTCACGGCAGCGGACGTACTCCGTGCGCGAGTGCGGAGTGAGCTGGCATGCGCGGGCTAGGTCTTCGGGGCGCTCGCGCAGGACCTGCCAGAAGTTCATGAGGTCGCCGTCGAGGTCGTTGACTGTCTCCATCCGCACGGGCGGCTTCGCGAGCAGGACGGCGAGCGATCCGGCGTACGGCTCGACGTAGTGCACGTGGGCGGGCAGCAGCGACACGATCCGCTCGGCGATGTTGCCCTTCGCGCCGAAGTACGGGAACGGCGGCTTCACGACGCCACCTCCGTGGCGGGCAGGTGGACGGTGTCGGCGCCGACACCGGCGGACGGGCTGAACGGGGCCACCACCGGCCGGACCTCGTCGGGCCACTGCACGGCGTCGAGGGCCCTGCGGTGCGCCGCGGGCATGACGGCCATCGGTTGGCCGAGGTGGTCGGCGGCCATGGCGGCGAGGATCGCGGCGTCGGCGCAGTTGTCGTCCCCACCGGTGGCGAACATCGGCAGCCGGCGGGCCACCGCGTCGATGACCGCGCCTTTGCTGGCGGAGCCCTTGCCGGTGGCGTAGCGCATCCGCTGCTGGATGGCGACTTCGGCGACGGGGATCTCCCGGTCGCGCAGGCTGCGCACGACGCGCCACCAGAGCGCGGAGCGTTCGTGGCTGCCGGCGCCGGAGCGGGAGAACGCGGGGATCTCGATGGCGACGAGGTCGGGCCAGTTGCCGGGTCCGCCGCCGATGGTGGTGAGGATGTCGCGGTTGAGCCGTTCGATGGCGTCGAGGCGTTGGTCGAGGGGCAGGGTGGTGATGCCGGTTTCGCCGATGGTTTGGCACCAGCCGAGGTTGGAGGCGATGCCGGTGGCGGTGAGCGAAAGATCCAGGCCGATGACCTTCACGGCTTCACCTCGGCGGTGGCGCGGGCGGCGTCCCGTTCGGCGGCGAGGCGGTCGATGAGGTCGGCGGCCCGTCCGGTGGGTCGCTCGTAGCCGGCGCGGATCAGTGCCCGCTCGACGTCGGCGGCCTCCGACACCATCCGCCGCCAGATCCCGTCGAGGCGGTCCCGCTGCTGGGTGACGCCGGTGAGGATGCGGCGGGTGTCGGAAAGTTCGGCAAGCAGGTCGCGCGTGGGCTTGTTGGCGCGGTCGAGGTCGGCGCGGAGGATGCGTAGTTCGGTGAGGGCGTCGGTGAGGTTGTTCGGCTCCGGGTTGGCGGGCTGGGTCATGACGGCTCCTGTCGGCGGGTGGCGAGTAGTGGGCTGGTGGTGTGGGCGCGGCCGAGTCGGTGGATGGCGGCACGGCGCCGGGCGGCGAGGGCGGTCTGGACGCGTGCCATCTGCACGCTGGGTGAGGTCGCGTGCCAGGTCTTGGGGATGTTGTGCATGTTGTGCAGGGGATACGCGTGTGTAGGAATAGGCCCTTGCGAGCCCTTGACTACGCGTAGAAGAAAAGAGGCCCCAGTAACTACAGAGAGTAAGTAAGTAGCTGGAACATTCTTTTTAGGCACAACATGCACAACATCCACAACATCTCCCCCGCGAGGGGTTCGCGCTGGTCCCGGGATCGCGCACCCCGGAGATGTTGTGCATGTCGGGGAGATGTTGTGCATGTCGAGGGGGATGTTGTGCATGCCCACCGCCGATGTCATCGCGCACTCTCCGTGAGCATCGGGTGGGCGACGAACAGGCCGGCGCGGTTACGGCGCTTGCCGTCGGCGTAGAGCCGCTCCACGCTCGACAGCCAGCCGAGCTCGACGAGGACGACCAGGGCGTCGCGCACGGCGTCGGCGTTCGCCCAGCCTTGCCCGCGCAGCCGGATGTGAGCGTCGTGGTGGGTGAACTGGTCGACGCCGTCGCGGCGGATCCAGCGCAGGATGGCCAGCGGCCCGGTCATGTCCCGGCCGCCGGCCTGCCGCCAGCCGCCGTACACCCGCACGGCGTGCTCGAGCATCCAGTCGCCGACGTGCATGGCGTTGGCCATGGTGTGCACGTCGATGGGGTCGGCGGGGTTGTTGCCGGCGGCGAGGTGGAACAGCCCCGCCAGCCGCAGGATCCGGCCGGCGTGCTTGCCGGCCCAGTCGGACATGAACGCGAGGTCGCCGGTCTCCTGGTGCAGCCGGGGTTCGAGCATGTCCCGGTAGTCGAGGTGCGCCTCGTGGGCGTCGGCGGTGAGCTGGATGATCCGCTTGGGCTGGTCGGGGCCGCACAGTGGGATCCGGGTGATGGCCTCGATGGTCTTGTCCCACTGGCCGGCGAGGTGCGCGGGCAGGTCGGGCACGCCGCGGTTGGTGCGGGTGCCGACGGTGTCGTGGGGCACGCAGTAGGCGAATCGGCCCATGAGTCCGCGGTCGCGCAGCACCGGTGTCTGGGTGGTGTCGCGCAGCACTGAGGGTTGGACGGCGAGGCCGATGGCGACGGCGGGCCACGGGATGTGGACCTTGCGGCGGCCGACGCGGGTCTGCTTGTAGGGCTTCTTCCCGTCGTAGGCGGTGAGGACCAGGTCGAGTTGCGGGGTGCCGTTGGTGTAGCGGCCGGTGATGGCGCCGAACACGCCGCCTTCGTCGTCGAGGACGCCGATGGTGCCGCCGTTCTCGTTGAGGACCAGCGCGAGGGCTTCGGGGGTGAAGTCGTTGACGAGGTACTCGCGCGGCGGCGGGACGGTGAGGTCGGCGATCTCGGCGCGGACGGCGTCGAGTTCTGCCTCCAGCTTGGTGCGCTCGACCGTGCTCTCGACCTTGCCGAGCTTCCCGACCAGCTGGGACCGGCGGGACTCGGCGGCCTCGAGCAGGTCAGCCTTCGACCCGTGGGACTGCTGGTGCTCGGTGAGCGCCTCCAACTCCAGGCGGTGGAACGGCTCGGCGATCGCGCCGACCACTGGGCTCTTTCTCGACGCCGGGGGCAGGGCGGTGATGGTCCAGAGGATCAGCGATTCGACCCAGCTCGCGCCGCCGGACACCCAGCACCGGTTGGCGGCGGCGACGGACAGCGCGGACATGGACATCATGCCGGCCAGGTCGACGGGAGTTTGGGTGGTCGCGGCGAGGGCGTTGACGAACTCGCCGACGCCGTGCGGGAGCGCCTCCGTGGGGAATGGCGGCGCCGGCTCCAGCACGCCCTCGAGCGGCTCGGGTTCGTCGAACCGTTCGGTGGCCTGCTCGACGCTGGCGTAGATGCCGCGCAGGATCTGCACGCGTGGGGCCTGCCGGGGGTTGAGCTGTCCCTTGCCGAGTCCGCTCGCGATGGTTGCGGCGATCTCACGCTCGTCGAGGCCGGCGCCGCGGGCGGTGTCGGTGAGTGCGGAGCGCACCTCCAGCTCGGTGAGTTCACCGCCGGCGACGAGTTGGCCGAGGGAGAACGCAGCCCGGTTGAGGGCGTCGTTGCGGGTGCCCTTGACGGCGGTGCGGACCCGCTCGAGTTCGTTGGTCAGCGCGGTCTGCGCGTACCCGGCACCACCGCCGGTGCTCTGCGGCGTGGGGGTGTCGAACGGGTCGCCGGGCTGGTCGGGGACGGCGCGCAGCGGCCGGTCGCGTTGTTCGTGCTGGGCACGCGCGGCCTTGGCTTTGGTGAGGAACGACTCGGTCACTTCGCCGCCGCCTTCAGGCCGGCCAGGTCGAGGGGCTGCTCCCAGTCGTAGCGGCGGGCGGTGCGCGACGGTGGGGCGACGACGTACCCGCCGGCCCCCCGGTAGTCGATGCCGGGCCACACGCCGGCGCTGTTCCCGTCGCCGGTGGCCGCGATGTAGAGGTGCCGGGAGCAGGGCCGCCCGGTGGTGGCCTTGCCGTAGATGGTGGGGATGACGTCGGTGCCGGCGAGTTCCCGGTAGGACAGGGCCCCTTGTTCGCCGTCGATGTCGATGACGTCGAACAGCCCACCGGTGGGCACGCCGATGTTGGCTTGCGGGTGGGCGGCCCACCACCGGTTGACCTGTGACAGGTCGGTGGTGGCGTCCTTGAAGCCGCGGCTGCCCGGGTAGGGCTTCTTCTCCCCCGGCATGAGCGGGAAGACGGGGATGCCCTGCCCGGCGTACCAGCGGGCGGCGTTCGCGAGCGCGTCGGGCGCGGTGAGGCGGGCCTCGCGGGTGGCGTCGTCGCGGTCGGCTTGCTGGCCGAGGCGGTGGAAGGTGTCGAGGTCGAGGGTGCGTAGTGCCTGGTCGAGCTGCTGCTCGATCGGCGGGTGGGTCTGGTTCACGGGTTGCCCCCTCGCTATCCGTGCCGGTGGTCGGTTGGTCTGTGGGTGGTGCCGGTCGGTCGGGGCCCCGCACCAACCGGTGCGGCTGGTGCGGGACTCCGGCGGGCCGGATCAGGTGAGCTGTCGGCGCAGTCGGCGCCGCTTTGCTCCGTCGCGCTTGCACCGGCGGCACCGGCGGCGTCCGCTCGGCTCGGTGCGTAGCTCCGAGTTCGAGTGGCCGTTGATGCAGGTGCCGAGCGGCCAGTCACGTCCGTTTGTTCGGCGCGCGTTCTCGAAGTTCGAGAGCAGGCGAAGGTGATCGACGCGTACACAGCGGCGGCTCTTGCAGAGGTGGTCGACGGTCATCCCTGCGGGGATCGGTCCGTTCGTGTCGACCCAGGCCGCTCGGTGGGCGGTGGTCATCCGAGACCGCTTCGGGTCGAGGCTGATGACCCAGCCGATCTGGGCGTACCCGCTGCTGTTGACCGAGTAGGTGCTGATGTAGCAGCCCTGCTCGTCCTCGACGTAGCTGCTTGCCGCCCTGCGGGCCGCCTTAGCGGGAACGTCGATCACCTTCAACTGCGTCATTTCCGTTCCTCCTAGAAAGGCGGGGCGACCTTGCTCAGGTGCTGACGGGCGGTGTGCTTGTCCTGGTCGGTGGGGTCGCCGAGGATCCACGGGGCGGACTGGCCGGGCTTGGCGGTGCCGCGGCCGAGGCGACCGAGGACCATGCGGCCGGTGCCGACCTTGGGGCGCAGCTGCCCCTGGAGGGCCTTCTGGAAGACGAGGACTCCGCTGTGCTGCTCTCCGGCGTTGGGGCCGTCGAGGACGGCGAGGTCGACGACGGTGGCGTCGGCGGCGCCGAAGGCGGTGTTGATGCCGTCCTGCGTTCCGGTGGGGGTGAGCAGGAGGAGGCAGTTCTCGAAGGTGGTGATCTTCGCCCCGGTGGCGGGGGCGTCGAAGAGGTCAGTCATGGCGTGTGCTCGCTTTCTGGCTTGGGCTTGCAGGTGTGGATGAGGTGGAGTGGGTAGCCCCGCCGGCGGGGGCTGGATGGGCAGTGCCAGCCGGCTGTCGGGTGGTTTTCGATGAGGGCCCGGTCGGCGGGGAACGGGCCGGTGACGGGTAGCGGGGTCGGGTCGAGGTCAAGGGACACTCCGAGTTCGGTGTCGCGGACCCGCAGCACCACCGCCCGGCAGTGCCGGCATGCCGGTGCCGTGGTGGGGATGTCGAACAGGTCCGGGGTGGTCATGAGGTGAGTGCCGCCTTCCGGGCGCGGGCGGCGGCGGTGTGCTGGTCGGTCCACTGGCCGGCGGTGAACGCCTGCTGCCACAGGTCGGTGAGTGCCTGGGCGGTGGCGGCCTTCTCGATCCGGTCGAGCAGGTCGGTGGGCGCCGCCGGCGTCGGCAGGTTGTAGCGGCCGGCGAGGTCGCGGCGGGTGCGCCAGGTGCGGACGGTGCCGCACACCTGCGCCATCTCCCACCCGGCGGCGATGTCGAGTTCGTACAGGTCGCAGCGGGCCTGCCCGACGGGCAGGTGCGCGACGATGGCGTGCTGCCGGTCGATGCCTTCGGGCATCGGCTCGTACTCGCCGGTGTGGTCGTTCCAGATGGCGTCGGCGTTGGCGTACAGGGCGAGTTGGATGCTGATCTCGCCCCACGAGTAGTCGAGCTTCTGCCCGGTCTTCAGGTCGAACACGACGGGCTGCCCGCTGGGGCGGACGACGACCCGGTCGAACGTGCCGGCCACACCGAGGTCCCGGACGACGGTGATCCGTTCGATCCATTCGGGGCGGACGGTGAGCCCGGACCGGGCCATGGCCTGCTGGTAGGCGTTGACGTCGTCGCGCCACTGGGCGGGCACGTCGACCTGCTCGCCGCGGTCGACGCGTTCGGTGAACGAGTGCAGCGCGGTGCCCTGGTTGCGTCCGGTGGCACTGCCCGCCGCTTCCATGGCGTCCTGGCACAGCTGGTCGAAGGTCTTGCGGTCTTCGACGTCGGTGGCCGAGGCGAGGGCGTACAGGTCGCTGCGGTTGGCGATGCCCTTGGCGACCATCCGCTGCTGCCACTTGGCGAGGGCGGTGGTGTCGGCGCAGGACTTCGCCCAGGTGGTGGCGCGGGTCCACGGCTTCTCCTTGCCGTTGCCCAGGTCGGGCAGGAGGTACCGGCCGTACCGGTCCCGCTTGGGGCCGGCGGCGGTGGGCTGGGCCGGCGGGGCGCCGGGGGTGTCGAACGGGTCGTTGGTCATGCCGCCTTCCCTCCTTGGATGAGCCGCAGTGGTTGTCCGCCGGGTTCGCAGCCGGGGTGCCGGTCGAAGACACCCGGGGTTCCGTCGGCGCCTTTGGTGGCGGCGGGGTCGACGGGCCACCGGCACCCACCGGCGCAGGGCTGTCCGCCGTTGAGGGCGGCGTGGGTGGCGGCGCCGATGTCGGCCCAGGTGCCGCGGCTCATGCCGCCACCTCCAGCGGCGCGGCATCCTCGCCACGGCACATGGGGCGGGCGTTGCCCTTGCCGGCCACCTTGTGACGGCCGAGCTTCCCGGTGTCGTCGTCGACGTGGGCGTTCGCCCCGCAGGTTGTGCAGGCGCGACGCTTGGCGCCGTAGTGATGTCCGTCGAGGGCTTGAGCGCAGCCGTAGCAGTTCTTCTGGTTCTTGATGCGGGGGATGTAGTTCTGTCCGCAGCGGGCGCACTCTCGGCCCTCGTCGCCTTCGACGATCTGGCGGCGTTCGCGTCCGTTCAGCTCGCCTTGGATGCCCCAGTAGTCCCTGAGGGCCAGCGCCTCCTTGAGGCACTGCTGCTTGACGGGGCACTCGCTGCAGACGCGCTTGGCGTCGCGCTCGCCAACCTTGTCGCCCCACTCCGGGTACATGGCGTCGTTGAGGCCCTGACAGTTCGCGAAGGTGCGCCATTCGGCGATTGGCAGGGTCATTGCGCTCACTGCTCTGCTCCGATCAGCTGGTCGTGGATGCGGGCGGGCTCCAGCGGCCCGGGGTTGAGTCCGCCGAGGTGCTCGTCGTAGACGGCCCAGTGGCCGGTGGCGGTGAGGGCGGCGATGGGCTTGCGGGGCTTCTCCCAGATGCCGGTGGCGTCGTCGGGTCCGGCGTGGACCTGCTGTTCGGTGCCGGTGGCGTACTGGAACCCGGCGGGGGTGAGCCCGTGCAGCGGGTCGACTTTGTGGATGCGGTCGGTGTGGTGGACGCCGGCGGTGAGGTCGTTGGCGGGTTGCCAGGTGTCGTCGGCTCCGGTGTGGTCGGGGCCGAAGAGGCGGTCGCGCCAACGGGTCCAGGCGTTGGGGTGGTGGGCGGGTTTGGTGTTGGGCCAGGCGGTGACGGGGCTGGGGTCGTAGTTGATGCTCATCGGGTGGCCTCCGCCTTCTCGGCGACCGGCTCGTGGTCGTCCTCTTCGAGGTCGCACCGCTCGCAGGTGAGCACGTCGAGACCGTCCGACTTGAACGGGTGCGGGTTGTGGACGCAGCTACCGCAGACGAACTGGTCGCCTACGCGCCGCCAGTCGTCGTCCTCGGCCATGGACTGGGCCTCGTCGAGGGTGGCGAAGTGCACGACGCCGCCGTCGTACTCGTACTTCTCGTCGCACCCAAGGCAGGTGACGATGAGGCAGACCTGCGTGCGAGCCTTCTCCCGCTCGGCCAGCGCCTCGTCGCGCTGTTGCCGTACCCGGGCGTTCTCGTCGACCAGCCGGCCGACCTCGTCGGAGCGGGTGGCGGCGAGCGTGCGGGCCTCGGTGAGGGCGGCGGACATCTGGGCGATCAGCGCGGCGATGCTGGCCGTGGGTGATTGGAAGCCGGCCCGGTTGAGGGCGGCCCACGCTTCGCCGACGGTGGCTGCTTCCTCGGCGTACTGGCGGTTGGCGTGGTCCCGCTCGGCGGTCAGCTCGTCGACCTTGGCCGTCGCGTCTGTTACGTCCTCTAGGTACGCCGTGGCGGCGTCGGACCGCTCGCGGCGCAGCCGCTCCACGTCGGCGGTCAGCTCGTCGACCTTGGCCCATGCCGCGTCCGTGTCGTCCTCCCACGTCTTCGCCGCTGTCATGTGCTGTGTGGTGGCGACGGCCGCCCACGCGGCGAGGGACATCGGGTTGGCGGCCGAGTTGGCGAGGTCGCGGGTCAGTTCGGCGGCGAACACCTCCGGGCCAACCTCGGCGAGACGACGCTTGCGGTCGGGGTTGCCGGTGAGGTCGTCGAGGGTGTTGACGGCGTCGGGGTAGGCCTGGTCGAGGCGGTGGATTTCGTGGGCGGTGTAGTCGGTCACGTCAGGCTCCAGATCAGGAGGGCCAGCAGGATGGCGTCGAGGGCGAGGGCCAGCGGCAGGGCGTGCAGCAGGCCCCGGAAAAAGCGGTGCCCGTCGGGCTCGACGGCGGGGCAGGCGAGGCCGTGCTCGCGGCCGGGCGGCGTCCAGCAGAGGCCGCAGTAGTTCGGGGTGTTGTTGACCGGCATCCCGGCGGGCTTGCGGTGGTGGATCGCGTAGACGCCCATCACGCACCTGCCCCGCGGGCGGCGCGGGTGCGGACCATGGCGGCGGTCAGGTCGGTGACGGTGGCCCGACAGGCGTCGATCAGGGCGTCGGTGCCGTCGACCAGCTCCTGCAGCCGGGTGAGGTCGACGACCTGGGGGGCGGGGCGTCCGCCGTCTCCGGTGCCAGGGCCGGTCGGCGGTGGGAGCGTCGGGCCCGGGGCGAACGACTGGTAGCCGAGGTCCGCGATCCGGGGGCTCACCGGGTCACCGCCGGGTATGCCAGCTCCGTGTAGTACAGGTTCTCCAGCGCCAGGAACACCGCGTCGTCGTCGTCCAACTGGGCGGACTCGGCGACCCGGGCGAGGGTGAGGCCCATCACCGAGTCGATCTCGCCGAGGGTGGGGATGAGGGCGAGGTGGTTGCCGAGGACGTCGTAGACGACCTTCCCGTGCTCGCCGGTGACGGACCAGCGGTCGGAGCCGTCGGCGGGGTGGGCGGTCTTGGTGGAGGTGGTGACCGTGTGGGTCATGGGATACTCCCTGTCGGTTCGGACGCCCCTGCGGACTTGGCGGTTGGTGGGGGCGTCGTTCTGTGTCCGGGCCCGGGTGGGCGCCGGGGTGGATCAGGCGACGCGCAGTTCGTGCGCCGGGTTGTACTTCCGGACTGCGGCTTGCCGGCTCGTCGTGTGCTCCCACTCGAAGCGGTGCACCCACATCTGCAAGCCGGGCAGCCGATCGCGGACGAACAGGTAGATCCGCAGGTAGTCGGCGGGCCCGAACAGTGCGATGGCCGGCGTCAGTCCGGTCTGACCGGCGTAGCCGAGCGCCTGGCGGGCGGCGGTGCGCCACTGCTTGGCGGGCTCGACCTCGAAGACGACACGATTGGTGGCGACATCCGCCCGCCCTACCGGTAGGCAGACCTCGCACGTTCCGCCGATCTGGCGGGCCAGGGCCGCGATGTACGGGCCTTCGCCGGTGCTTGGCATCTGCTGGGGCCAGCGGCCGTAGAAGTGGCGGCCGTCCGGCACGGTGATGGGCTTGCGGACCGGAATCATGCGACGTCGACCGTCTCGTGCTCGTCGGCCTCGGCGAAGGCGTTGATCCAGTCGCGGTGGACCAGCCGCCGGCGGCCGACCTTGCGGCTCCTCAGCGCGCCGCTCTTGATGTAGCGGTCGACCTGCTTCCTGGAGATTCCGAGCAGGATGGCCACCTCAGGTACGGGGTAGAGCAGGCGGAACGGTGGGGTCACGTCCCCGCCCTCGGGGATCTCTGGTGTTTCATTCCCGAACATGGGGATAGACTACGATGGACTGGAGTTCCCGAACAAGGGGATGAGTCAGCTTTTCGGTCAGGCTTGCACTAGCCGTTCGTGACGTAAGGTGTCAGCCATGCCCGCCGCCGCAACCAGCGCTATCGATGGACGCTCACGTCCTGGCGATCGTCGCCGAGTTCGGGGATCTACCCGATCTCGGGATCTGGCTCCCGATCTCGGGACCTATCTTTCTCCCATGGTGTCTCTTGAGAAGCGTCGCGCTGCCTTCAGCCGCTTCGTGCGACAAGCTCTCCAAGACGCCAAGGACAGGAAGATCACCGTCAAGGAGATCGAACGCCGCACCGGCGTGGGGTCGAGCACCTTCTACCGCTGGCGCGACGGTGAGTGGACAGCCGACCCGCGACCCACCCAGGTCGACGCCTTCTGCGATGGCCTCGACATCCCCAAGCGGTCCGCGTACGTGGCGCTCGGGTGGGGCGCCGACGGCAGACCCAACACCGACGCTTCCGAGTCGTTCGATCCCGAACTGCGCGCGATCCAGCGGCAGTTGATGAACCCGAACGTCTCCGCGACGCGCAAGGAAACCATCCGGAACATGCTGCGGCTGATCATCGGCCAGGGCGACGCGAACGGCCGGAAGGCCGCAGGCGAGGACTGAGGATGTCACCCCGTCTCCCCTACCCCACGATCAAGCAGGGCGACGACGGGTGGTGGCACGCGTACGTCACCGTCGGCACGAAGCCCAACGGCCGCGCCGACCAGCGCCACGTCCGGCGCCGGACCAAGGATGAGACGGTCGCCCGCGTCGACGAGCTGCTCGCGCAACGCCGCTCCGGTGCCGTCACGAAGGCGGGACGGGCGCAGACGGTCGAGTCGTGGATGGAGACATACCTGACCGACGTCGCGCCGCGCCGCTGCAACCCGGCCACCCTGTACGACTACCGGTCGAAGTGCCGTAACTGGATCTACCCGCACCTGGGTCGGACCCGGCTGGACAAGCTGAAGCCGGAGCAGCTCGATGCGATGTACCTGGCGATGGAGCGGCAAGGCAAGGCGTCGTCGCACGCCCTCAAGGTGCACCGGATCATGACCCGGGCGTTGGAGATCGCGCTGAGGCGCGGCCTGGTGGCCCGCAACGTGGCGAAGCTGATCGACGCCCCGTCGGGGAAGTCGCCGAAGATGGCGTTCCTGACCGAGGTCGAGGCGATGAAGGTGCTCGCCGTGACGGCAGAGGTGCGCAACGCGGCCCGGTGGTCGGTCGCCCTCGCGCTCGGCCTGCGTCAGGGTGAGGCGCTCGGCCTGCGGTGGGCGCACGTCGATCTGAAGACCGGGCAGATGGAGATCCCCAAGCAGCTGCGGCGCCGGATCTACGAGCACGGCTGCGACGGCACCTGCGGGAAGAAGCGCGGGGCGGACTGTCCGAAGCGGTCAGCCGGCGGCCTGGTCCTGGTCGACCCGAAGGGCAAAAGCGAGCGGACGCTGCCGATCCCGAAGCCGCTGGCGGCGAAGCTGAGGCGGCACCGCAGGGCGCAGCTCGCCGAGAAGGAGGCTGCGGCCGAGTGGTGGCAGGACGGCGACTACGTGTTCGCCCAGAACGACGGTCGGCCGCTGGATCCGCGCCAGGACTACCAGGCGTGGGTGGACCTGCTGGCTGCCGCCGGCGTGAAGAAGGTGCGGCTGCACGACGCCCGGCACACGGCGGCGACGCTGATGGTGGCCCAGGGCGTCGACTTGCAGGTGGTGAAGGTGATCCTGGGGCACACCGACATTCGGACCACGCAGGGGTACGCGAAGGTCGTCGACGAGCTGACCCGTGAGGCCACTGACCGTATGGGCACCCTGCTCATGGGCGATGACGTCGCCGACGGTGACGAGGACGGCGACGAAGACGAGGGGTAGTACACCTCGATCTACACTGTTGATCGTGCGGGCATAGAAAAGGGCCTCTGGCTCCCGGGCTTCCACCCGAGGCCAGAGGCCCTTTTCTTACCGAGCCGCCTGACGGAATCGAACCGTCGACCTACGCATTACGAGTGCGTCGCTCTAGCCGACTGAGCTAAGGCGGCAACGATCAGCAAGTGTACGGCACCCCGGCGCCACCGACCGAACGGGATACCCCTGCCGCGCCGGCCAGCACCAACCGGACATCGGCTGCCATCTGGACGATTACCGGACAGCGGATGATCGGGTCCGGGACTACGCTGCGGCGGGTGAGCGACGAACGCGACCACCCCGAACGTCAGGACGAGCCCGCCGAACGCCCTGACCATGCGCCGGCCGGTGAACGCGCCGCCCACCGGCCGCGTAGCACCGACCCGCTGGAGTTGGGCTTCACGCCGCGCAAACCGGTGCCGTGGCTGGCGCCGTTTTTGCTGATCAGCACCGGCATCCGGACGCTGCTGGCGGTGCTCTTCGGGGCGTACCTCGACAAGCGCGAGTTGCAGAACGCGTTCGGCGACGGCGTCTTCCGCCAGGTCGGGCCGGACGGCGGGCTGTGGCTCGACTACGTGGCCGACCTCGGCGACGGCTTCAACGCCACCTACTCGGTGGCGTACCTGCTGGCGCAGCCCGAGCTGACCGTCGACGGGCACCGCCTGCCCCGGGCGCAGACGCTGGTGATGGGCGGAGACCAGGTGTACCCGTCGGCGGCCTACGCCGCGTACGAGGACCGGTGCAAGGGCCCCTACCAGGCTGCCCTTCCGGTGGCGCCAGCCGAGAAGCCGACGCTCTTCGCGGTGCCGGGCAACCATGACTGGTACGACGGCCTCACCGCGTTCCTGCGGCTGTTCGTCCGCTCCCGGGACCGCAACTTCGCGGGTTGGGGCACCGGGCAGTCCCGGTCGTACTTCGCCGTGGAGTTGCCGGCCGACTGGTGGTTGCTCGGCGTGGACGACCAGTCCGGCTCGTACCTGGACGACCCGCAGCTGGCCTACTTCGACGAGGTGGCCCGCCGGCTCGGGCCGGAGTCCAAGGTGATCATCGCGGCACCGGCACCGACCTGGGTCAAGGCCGCCGACGACCCCACCGCGTACGACTCGATCGACTACTTCATCCGCACGATCATCGATCCGACCGGGGCGCGGGTGCGGCTGTTGCTCTCGGGCGACCTGCACCACTACGCCCGCTACTCGGGGGCCGACCGGCAGCTGATCACCTGCGGTGGGGGCGGCGCGTACCTCTACCCCACGCACAAGCTGCCGGAGCGCATCGAGGTGCCACCGCGGGACACGCTGACCCGCAAGGCCAGCACCGCCCAGCCGTACGACCTGGTGGCCCGGTACCCGGACGCGGCGCGGTCGCGCCGCTACGGCTGGGGCATCTTCCCCCGGTTGCCGTTGCGCAATCCCGGCTTCACCACGTTGCTCGGCACCCTGCACACCCTGCTGATGCTGGCGATGGCCGGTGCGACGGCGAACTGGGCCGACAGCACGGACCAGCGGCTGTTCAGCGTCCCGCTGGTGGTGATGGTGCTCGTGACGGTGATCGCGGCGGCCCTGTTCGCCAAGCCGCCGAGCGCGAGCGGCAAACGCCACGCGCGGCACTGGATCCTCGGCGTCGGCCACGGCGTGGCGCAGGTGGCCTTGGCTGCGGCCGGCACCTGGGTCTGGTTGGCGCTGCCGTTCTACGACTGGCCGTGGCCGCTGCCGGCGGTCGCCGCAGCGGTGCTCTACGGCCCGGTGATCGGACTGGTCGCCAGCCAACTGGTGGCGGCGTACCTGCTGGTGGCGGGCTCGTTCGGAGTGAACGTCAACGAACTCTTCGCCGGCCAGGGCATCGAGGACTCGAAGTCGTTCCTGCGTCTGCGCATCGACCCGGACGGCACGTTGACCATCTACCCGCTGGGGGTGGACCGGGTCTCCCGCGACTGGCAGGTGAACCCCGACCAGTCCCCCACCCAGAGTTGGTTGACCCCCAAGTCCCCCCTGACCCCCCGCCTGACCGAACCCCCCACAGTCCTGCGCTAACCCCCCCCACCCCAACCCCACACCGCCCCACACGCGTTGATCATGAAGTTATTGCCACCTAGCGCGGCGTGTCGGGGCAATAACTTCATGATCAACGCGGGTGGGGTGACGGCGGTTCGCGGGTGGGGGTGGGGGTGGGGGTGGGGGTGGGGGTGGGTTAGGGGGTGTATTGCTGGTTGTGGGCTTGGCGGGAGCCGCAGACGTCGGCGCGGGAGCACATGGAGCGCGAGCCGTCGGCGTCCAGGCGTACGGTCACCGCGTCACGCGGGACGCTGTGGCCGACGACCCGGCCGTCACCCTCTGGGGTGGAGACCCGACTGCCGACCGCCGGGGCGGTCTCCTGAAAGCGCTGGTACAGCGGGTGCTCGTACTTGAGGCAGCACATCAGCCGCCCGCACGCGCCGGAGATGCGCAGCGGGTTGAGCGGCAGGTCCTGGTCCTTCGCCATCCGGATGGTCACCGGCTCGAAGTCGGTGAGGAACGTGGCGCAGCACAGGTCCCGACCGCAGGAGCCGATGCCGCCCTGCACCCGCGCGGAGTCGCGGGCGGAGAGCTGACGCAGCTCCACCCGACAGTGCAGGGTCGCGCCCAGGTCGCGGACGAGGGACCGGAAGTCCACCCGGTGCGGGGCGGTGAAGTAGACGGTGCTGCGCTCACCGCCGCTCTCGGCGGAGCCGAGCACATGGTCGACCGCCACCACCTTCATCGGCAGGCCGTGCGAGCGAATCAGCCGTTTCGCGGCCACCTTGGCCTCGGCCTTGCGGCGACGCAACGCCTCGTCCCGGCGGAGGTCGTCGTCGCCGGCCAACCCGACCAGGCGGGGGAAGCCGTCGGTCTCCTCGGTCACCCACTGCGCGGCCCACACGCACTCCGCCACCTCGGGCCCGTCATCGGTGGGCACCAGCACCCGGTCGCCCACCTGCGGACGCAACTCGCCCGGGTCGAGGTAGTAGAGCCGCCCGTACCGGTTGAAGCTGACCGCGCAGAGCATGCCCATCCCCCCACCCTACGACGGGTCACGGCGCAAGGCGCACCGGCCGGCTACGCCCCGCTGCCATTCATGACCGTCGACTCGACCTATTGCCTGGCGTCCCGTCGTGCCATTGCTGCTCGCCCGGACGGTTGAATCCGGGGCCGGGCAGGAGACAAGACGTGCCTCGGCGGCGTTGAGTGGAGGCAGACCTGCGGGGGGTGCAGGGGGAAGACCACGGCGTCGCCGTGGGCGCCGGCTTCAGGTCAGGCGCCCGCGAGCGACGCCGTGGCCTGTCCGAGGCAGAACGGTCACGGTCGGAGGCCGAGAGGCGGAGCGACGCGACCACGGCCGGAAGACCGAATGGCGGGGCGACGCGGCCACGGCCGGAGGGCCGGGCTCAGCTACCAGCCGACCCGGGTGGGCTGGTCGTAGTGGGGACGCCCGTCCGTTGGCGGACGCCACGCGGTCTCGGCCAGGCTCGGCCCCCACTGACGCAGCAGCGTCTCCGCACCGTCGTACGCGACGCAGAGCACCGCCAGCACCCGCGCGGCGATCTCGGCGGCGTCGGCCACACCGGGCCCGACCGGCCCGGGGCGGGTCGACGCACCGGTGGCGGTGGCGGCGACCACGGCGACCGCTTCGGCCGAGCGGAGCACGTCGGCCAACGTGCGGGCCAGCGCGAGTCGGCTGCCCTCCACCCAGTCGGCGAGGGCGTCGGCGTAACCGGCGGTGGATTCGAGTCGCCCGACCAGGCTGTCCGGCCCCTCGTCGAGGTGGCGCAGCAGCGCCGCCCGCTGTTGCCCGTACGCCGTGGCGGCCGGACCGGACCAGAGCACCGGGTCGGTGAGCGCGGCGGAGACGTCGTCGTACCCCCGGACGAGCCGGCGCACCGCGTGGCCGGCACTGGCGAGCGGCACGGGGTGCAGGTCGAGGAAGCCGCGGACCGCGTCGCCCGGCAGCACCTGCATGCGGCGCAGGAGCGGCCAGACCCGGTGCCCCTCGGGGACACCGGCCGCGATCAGTCTGTCCACCCGGCGGAGCAGGTCGAGGCCGGGCTCGGCGAGCCGGTCCAGCGCGTCCATCACGGTTCCCCGGTGAGCCGGCGGCGGGCCGCCCGGTCGACCTCGGCGTAGCGGTCGGCGGCCTCCCGCACGGCAGCCGCGGCGGCGGCCAGTCGACCGGCCGCTGCGCGGGCCTCCCGGGCCCGGTCGTCGGTGGCGGTGGTCCACTGCCGGTGCAGCGCCCGACCGATCTCGCCCGGGCGGCCCGGTGCGTCGGCGCCGAACGCGGCCTGGGCCGGATCGCTGGCGGTGACGGTGTGCGAAACGACGGTGAGCGTGGCGCTCGCCTCGTCCAGTCGGGCGGAGAGCGCGCGCAGTGTGTCCATCTCAGGCCCCCGCGAGCGGTCGGTAGGCGGCGAACGTCTCGTTGTGCAGCTTTTCCCGGGCCCATTCGGCGGCGTCGGCCGCCGCGGTGACAGCAGCCTGCACGGAACCGGCAACGTCGCGCGGGCTGCGGCTGTGCAGCGGCCCGAGGAACCGGACGTCGGTGATCCGTCCACCGGCGGTGACCACCACCTCGACCAGGCCGTCCGGCGAGCGGACAGTCACTTCGACGGTCGACACCGCCTGGTCGAACTCGGCCTGGAGGGACTCGATCCGGCGGTAGCGTCGCACCGCTTCCTCGATCCAGGCCTCGTCGATCTCCCCCCGCGGCATCGGCCGACTCCTCCCGGGTGATTCATCACTCAGTGTGGTGCCACCGTCACCACGGCACAGGGACCGTACCGCACCGCAATCGGGCCTGTCGATGCCTGTGGACAACGGCCGGGAAGTGCGGGTCAGCCCTTCCAGAGGGCGAGCATCATCGCCTCGACCGCGATCCGCGGCTTGACGTTCGCCTCGATCGCCGCACGGCAGGCGAGCACGGCCTCCAGCCGGCGCAGCGCCCCGTCGGCGTCCCACTTCTGCGCGCCAGCACCGGCGAGCGCGGCCGTGTCGGTGTGCACCGGGGCGACGGGTGCGCGCAGCGCCATGGTGAGCGCGTCCCGGTAGAAGCCCGCGAGGTCGACCAGCGCCCGGTCCAGTGCGTCCCGCTGGGCCCGGGTGGCCCGGGACTTCTGCCGCTTCTCCAGCTCCTTGAGCTGCCCGGCAGCGCCTCGCAGGGCGCCGGCCGCGCCGCGGCCGGTGCCGCCCGCGCCGAGCGCGGTCTCCAGTGCCGCCCGCTCGGTCGTGTCGGCCTCGGTGACCGACGCCTCGGCCTCCGCTTCGGCGGCCTCGATCAGTGCGGACGCCGCGTCGAACGCCGCGCCGACACCGGTCAACCGGCGGGGTACCGCGAGCACCGCCTCGCGTCGTTTGCGGGCCTCCGGGTCGCGGGCCAGTCGGCGGGCCCGGCCTACGTGACCCTGCGCGGCCGACGCCGCCCACTGCGCCACGTCGGGCGCGATGCCGTCCCGACGAACCAGCACCTCGGCCACCGCGGCGGCCGGCGGCTGCCGCAGGGGTACGACCCGGCAGCGCGACCGGATGGTCACCGAGATGTCGTCCGGGTGGGTGGACGGGGCGCAGAGCAGGAAGACCGTCCGCGGCGGTGGTTCCTCGATCGCCTTGAGCAGCGCGTTGCCGGCGGCCTCGGTGAGCCGGTCGGCGTCCTCGATGATCACCACCTGCCAGCGCCCGCCGGAAGGGGTGCTGGCCGCGCGGAGCACCAGGGCGCGCATCTCACCGACGCCGATGGAGAGCCCTTCCGGCACCACCATCCGCACGTCGGCGTTGGTGGCACCCATTGTGGTGTGGCAGCCGGGGCACTCACCGCAGCCGGTGCCGTGCACGCACTGGAGTGCGGCGGCGAACGCGCGCGCGGCGACCGAGCGGCCGGAACCGGGAGGCCCAGTGAAGATCCAGGCGTGCGTCATCCCGGCGGACGGGTCCACGCCGGTCACTGCGTCGTCGGCCGCGGACCCGTCACCGCCGGCTGGGCCGGCGGTGACCAACGCGGCTGCGCCAGCACGCAGGACGGCGGCGGCCGCCGCGGCGGCGCGCCGCAGCTCGACCACCGCCTCGTCCTGGCCGACCAGGTCGGCGAAGACGTCCGGCATCAGGTCTTGTGCTCCATCGTCACCAGCTCCGCGTCGGATAACTCAGGTTGCACCGAGGTGTCCGGGCCCTGCGCCGGTCGCGGGTGCACGATGCCACCCGGCTTGCCGAGCATCTCCTCGACCCGCCGGACCACCAGCCCGGTGATCTCGTCGGCCGGCCGGGACGCGTCGAGCACCAGATAGCGCTTCGGGTCGGCGGCGGCGAGGTCGAGGAACGCGTACCGGACGCGCTCGTGGAAGGCGACCGACTCGGCCTCCAGCCGGTCGGTGCCGGTGTTGCGCGAGGCCACCCGGGACAGACCGGTGCGCGGTTCGACGTCCAGCAGCACCACCAGGTCGGGCTTGAGCCCACCGGTGGCCCAGGAGGAGAGCCAGGAGACCTCGTCGACGGGCAGTGTCCGGCCGGCGCCCTGGTACGCCAGGGACGAGTCGACGTACCGGTCACTGATCACCACGCCGCCCCGAACCAGCGCGGGCCGGACGACGGTGGCCACGTGGTGCGCCCGGTCGGCGGCGTAGAGCAGCGCCTCGGCCCGGGGGGAGGGCGCGTCGTCGCCGGAGGTGTCCAGCACCAGCGACCGGATTCGCCGGCCGACGCCGGTGGCCCCCGGCTCGCGGGTGACCACTACTTCTCGGCCGTGACCGCGCAGCCGCTCGGAGAGCGCGGCCAGCTGGGTGGACTTCCCCGCGCCCTCGCCGCCCTCGAAGACCACGAAGAGCCCGGCGGAGACGAACGGCTCGGCGGGCATCAGCGGACGGCCCCGGATGGAGCCCCACAGGTCGGCGAGGACCGGAACGCCCTTCTTGTCGTCCATCTGGCCGAACGCGCTGATCCCGGCGAAGATGCCGGCGGCACCGGCGGCGAGCAGCAGCAGTCGGGTGGAGGAGACGGAGATGCCGAGGTCGGCGATCTCCAGCTTGCGCGAGCCACCGACGCCGACCAACACGCTGCTCAGCCCGATGGCCAGGATCAGCACCAGTCGGGTGCCGATCTGCACCACCGCGAAGACCCGGCCGCGCACCTCGTCGGCCACCTCCCCGCCCAGCAGCGTGGTGCCGGCCAGGAAGGCCATCCCGGCACCGGCGCCGACCAGCACCGCGCCGACGATCGCCATGGACAGGTGGATGGCGAAGGCGAGGGTCATCACCGCGGCGCTGGCCAGCACGATGCTCATGCCGAACCAGCGACGCCGGGACATCTCCTTGACGACCATCGGGCCGAGCCCGATGCCGAGCGCCAGGCCGACGAAGATCGCGCCGAAGAGCAGCGAGAACGCGGCATCACCGGCGCCCAGTGAGTTGGCGAAGAACTTGGCGGTACCGACCACGATGCCGCCGCCGGCGAACGCGCCGAAGATGCCCAGCACCAGGCCGCGGACGAGCGGGGTCTGGCCGATGTACTTCCAGCCCTCGGAGAACTGCCGGAACATGCTCTGCTCGGCACGCTCCGCCTCGCCGCGTTGCGCCTCGCTGATCTCCTTGATCCCGAACGCCACCACCAGTGCGGTGGCGAGCCGGGAGAAGGCGTTGAACCAGAGTGCGAGCTGGGCCGGCTCGGCCCAGGAGGGCAGGTCGCCGCCGACGGCACCACGGACGCCACGGTCGAGCACGGCGAGGCCGATGGCGGCGGCGACCGGGGTGAGGCCGTAGGTGGTGATCAGGGTGAGCTGGTTGGCCGCTTCCAGCCGGGCCCGCGGGATCAGGTTCGGGACCGCGGCCTCCTTGGCCGGAATCCAGAGCAGGGTGAGCGACTCGATCAGGAAGGTGGCGATCAGCGCCCAGCCGACCACCAGGCCGCCTGCGGCCCCACTGAGGGCGTAGAGCGGAATGGACGCGAAGAGCACGAAGCGCAGCAGGTCGCAGATGACCATCGTCCAGCGTCGGTCGAACCGGTCGGCGAAGACGCCGGCCACCGGGCCGAGCACCAGCGCGGGTAGCAGCCGGATCGCGGTGACCCCGCCGAACGCGGCGCCCTGGGCGGTGCTGCCCTGCACCTGCGAGGCGGCGAAGAGGGCGGTGGCCAGCAGGCCGAGCCAGTCACCGAAGGAGGCCGCGCCAAGCACGATCCAGAGCCGGCGGAACGGCCGGATGCGCAGCACGGACCGGATCGCGGCATAACCGGACGGATCAACCTGACCGCCGTTGGGCTGCGTGGCGGCGTTGCCCGACTGGTCACCCGAGCGCGACACGCCGGGCGACTCGCCGCTGTTCTGGCTTTCGATGGCCGTACCTCCACGTGCCGGCCCATCGCTGGGCACCTCCGGTGCAACACTCTAGACCCGGTGGGGGCCACCCCCCGGGCGACATTCTCCTGCTCGCTGAGCCTAGGCCGCCGGAGGTACCGACCGCAGCCCGGACGTACGCGAGGGTATTTCGCATTTTCCGTCAGACAGTTAGCGTGCACACGTGGCCATCGAAAGCGACAAACTTCGCGAGCGCCTGGATCGGGCGACTGCCCACCTCGACCCCCCGTACGCGGTGGTCGACCTCACCGCCTTCGACGCCAATTCGGCCGCCCTGGCCGACCGCGCCGCGGGAAAACCGGTCCGGCTCGCCAGCAAGTCGGTCCGCAGCCGGGAATTGATCAGTCGAGCCCTCGCCCGGCCCGACTGGCAGGGCGTGATGGCCTTCACACTGCCCGAGGCGATCTGGTTGGTCCGCGCCGGCGTCAGCGACGACGTGCTGGTCGCGTACCCGAGCGCCGACCGGGCCGCCCTCGCCGAGCTGGGCGCCGACCAGACACTCGCCGCCGCGATCACCCTGATGATCGACAGCGCCGGCCAACTCGACCTCATCGACGCCATCAAGGCCCCGGGGCAGCGCGCCGTGCTACGGCTCTGCCTGGATCTGGACGCCTCCTGGCGACCGCTGCGCGGGGTGCACGTCGGCGTCCGCCGCTCACCGGTGCACAGCGCCCGGGCGGCCGGCGCGCTCGCCGCCGCCGTCGCCCGTCGGCCCGGCTTCCGGCTGGTCGGGCTGATGTCGTACGAGGCGCAGATCGCCGGCCTGGGTGACGCGCCGCCGGGCAAGACGCTGCTGGCGGGCGCGATCAGGCTGGCCCAGCGCGGGTCGTACCGTGAGTTGCTGGCCCGCCGTGGCGCGGCGGTCGCCGCGGTACGCGAGCACGCCGACCTGGAGTTCGTCAACGGCGGCGGCACCGGCAGCATGGCCGCGACCAGCGCCGATCCCGCGGTAACCGAGATCACCGCGGGATCGGGCCTGTACGGGCCGACGCTGTTCGACGCGTACCGCGCCTGGCGGCCCACCCCGGCGGCGTTCTTCGCCTGCGCCGTGGTCCGCCGACCGACGCCGGAGCTGGCGACGGTGCTCGGCGGTGGCTGGATCGCCTCCGGCCCGGCCGCCGACAGTCGACTGCCCCGGCCGTGGCTACCGGCAGGGCTGAAGCTGGTCGGCGCCGAGGGCGCCGGCGAGGTGCAGACTCCGCTGTCCGGAGCGGCGGCAGCCGGGCTGCGCGTCGGCGACCGGGTGTGGTTCCGGCACGCCAAGGCGGGTGAGCTGTGTGAACGGGTCAACGAGCTGCACCTGATCGAGGGCGACACGGTCGTGGCGACCGTCCCCACCTACCGGGGTGAGGGGCAGGCCTTCCTCTGAGATCGGACAACCGCCCCCACCGCCGGCCGGGGCCGGCGCCCCACGCCGACTCAGGCGGGTTGGGGCGCCTCGGCCTGCTTGCCGACTGCGGACCGGCCGCTGTCCGGGCCGTCGACCTGGCGGTGCAGGTACTCCCGGATCAACGCCTTCGCCTCCAGCAGCACCCGCTCGTCACCGTCGGACTTCCGACGGAACGCGAGCTTGATCAGCGCGTCCGCCGCCTCGACGGCGATCTCCAGCACGAAGCGCAGCTTGGGCACGTCGGTAAGCCCGAAACGCTCGGTGAGCACCCGGGCCAACTGGTCGGCGATCACGCCGTTGTTGTCCCGCTGCTCGTCGAGCAGGTGCAGGTCGACCACGTCGCCGAAGTGCAGGGTACGGAAGCCGGGGACGGTGCGGTGCATCGTGATGTACTCGTCGATGCCCGCGTCGACGCCGTCCCACCAGTGAGTCATCTCGTCGGAGGCGAACCGCTCGTCGAGGCGCTGGAGGTAGGACTCCATGGTCCGCAGGGTCAACGCCTGCACGATGGCTCGCTTGTCCGGAAAGAACTGGTAGACCGACCCGATCGCCACCTCGGCCCGCTCGGCGAGCAGGGTGGTGGTCAGCCCCTCGTACCCCACCTCGTCGACGAGTTCGGCGCAGGCATCCAACATGCGCTGTACCCGCGCGACACTTCGACCTTGCACCGGTACGCGGCGCAGCGGCCCGGTCGTGGCGGCTGGTGTGGACACTCTGCGCCACCCCCCTTCGACGGATGAACATATCTCCACGTCACGAGTCCGTGACTACCGGTACAACGAGCGGATCGCAATTGCGGTATTTACCAGCTAGAACGTTCCTGATATGAAGTCAGTTCATATTCATGAATGAGGAGCGCGCATGGTCCGCACCGCACCGCTCGGGGCTGGATGGTCCAACTGGGCCGGGAACCAGCGTGGCAGCGCCAGCGCGATCCTGCGCCCCGGCTCGCCGACCGACGTCGTAGAAGCCGTCAGATCTGCCGCCGACGACGGCGGCCGGATCCGGGTGACGGGCAGCGGCCACTCGTTCACCGCCGTCGCGCTCGCCGACGACCGTCGGATGGACCTGTCCGACCTGGACACCACCGTCAGCGTGGACGTCGCACACCGACTGGTCACCGTGCCGGCGGGCATGACCCTGCACACGCTCAACGGCCTGCTCGCCCGGCACGGCCTCGCGCTGCCCAACCTCGGCGACATCGACGCGCAGACCGTCGCCGGGGCGATCTCCACCGGCACCCACGGCACCGGAGCCGGCTACGGGTGCCTCTCCACCTTCGTCGAGGCCATCACACTGGTCACCGGCACCGGCGAGGTGCTGCGCTGCTCCGCCGACGAGCATCCCGACGTCCTCGCCGCCGCCCGGGTGTCGCTCGGCGCGCTCGGCGTCCTGGTGGAGGTGACCCTGCGTTGCGTGGACGCCTTCGTCCTGCGCGCCCACGAACGACCGGCCGAACTGGCCGACGTGCTCGGCGAACTACCCGAGCTGATCGGCCGACACGACCATGTCGAGTTCTACTGGTTCCCGTACACGGCCCGGGTCCAGGTCAAGGCCAATGACCGGGTACCCGCCAACGACCGGCCGCTGTCCCGCTGGCGCGGCTGGTTGGACGACGACTTCCTGCCCAACCGGGTCTTCGCCGGCGCCTGCCGACTCGGCCGGGCCGTGCCCGCGCTGGCCCCGGGGATCAGCGCGGTGTCCGTCCGCGCCCTCAGCGAACGGCAGTACACCGGACGCTCCGACCGGGTCTTCTGCACCTCGCGCCGGGTCCGCTTCGTGGAGATGGAGTACGGCCTGCCCCGGGAGGCGTTGCCCGAAGCGCTCGCCGCGCTCCAGCGGATCGTGGACGGCCTGCCGTTCAAGGTGCTCTTTCCGGTGGAGGTGCGATTCACCGCCGCCGACGACATCTGGCTGTCACACGGCTACGGCCGGGACAACGCCTACATCGCCGTGCACCAGTACGTCGGCATGCCGTACGAGCCGTACTTCCGGGCCTTCGAGCAGGTGGCCGCCGGGCTGGGCGGTCGCCCGCACTGGGGCAAGTTGCACTACCGCGACGCCGCCTCGCTGGCCACCGCGTACCCCCGATTCGCGGACTTCCAGGCCGTCCGCGACCGGCTCGACCCACACCGCGTCTTCGCCAACCCCCACCTGAAGCACGTCCTCGGGGTCTGACGGCTCACGTCGGACCGACGCGTGACGATCAGGTGACCCGAGGCGTGGTCAGTCGGTGTTGGAGGCGGCCTTGCGCGGGGCGGCCTTCTTCGCCGGAGCCTTCTTCGCCGCCGTCGCCTTGGCAGTGGTGGTCTTCTTCGCGGCCGTGGACTTGCTGGCGGCGGCCGTCTTCTTGGTGGCCGTCGCCTTCTTCGCGGGCGCCTTCTTCGCCGCCGCCTTCTTCCGCGGCGCCGGACCCTTGGCCCGCTTCTCGGCCAGCATCTCGGACGCTTCCTCGATGGTCAGCGCCTCCGGCGTCTGCCCGCGCCGCAGCGACGCGTTGAACTCCCCGTCGGTCACGTACGGACCGAACCGGCCGTCCTTGATCACCAACGGCTTCTCGGTCGCCGGGTCCACGCCCATCTCGCGCAGCGGCGGTGCCGCGGCTCGCCGTCCACGGGCCTTCGGGGCGGCCAGCAGAGCCAGCGCCTCGTCCAGACCGACGGTGAACATCTGGTCCTCGGACTCCAGCGAACGGAACTCCTCGCCCCGCTTGACGTACGGGCCGTAGCGACCGTTGTTCGCGAAGATCTCGACGCCGTCCGGCGCGACACCGATCAGCCGGGGAAGGCTGAGCAGCTTGAGCGCCTCCTCCAGGGTCAGCGAGTCCGGGGTCTGCGTACGCAGCAGCGAGGACTTCCGCTCGCCGCTGGACACGTACGGGCCGAACCGGCCGGACTTGAGCACGATCGGCTCGCCGGTGCCGGGGTCGTCGCCGAGCTTGCGCTCGCCGCTGCCGCCCAGGAACAGCTCGTGCACCTTCTCCGGTGTCAGCTCGTCCGGGGCCAGGCCCTCGGGGATCGGCGCCCGGTCACCCTGGGTGCCGCCCTCCTCGCCCTCACCCGAAGCCGCGGCCGGTGCCGGCTGCTCGCCGCCGGGCAGCTCCCGTTGCAGGTACGGCCCGTAGCGGCCGACCCGCACGACGACCTCGCGACCGTCGTCGTCGGTGAAGAGCGGGATGGAGTTGACGCTGCGGGCGTCGATGTCGTTGAGGTTCTCGGTGACCAGCTTCTTGAGCCCGCCGGAACGAGCGATGTCCTGGTCGCCGGCACCGTTGGAGCTGCCGAAGTAGAACGCCGTGAGGAAGTCGACCGCCGCGTGGTCACCGCCGGCGATCTCGTCCAGCTCGTTCTCCATCGTGGCGGTGAAGTCGTAGTCGATCAGGCGGGGGTAGTGCCGCTCCATCAGCCCGATCACCGCGAAGGCCAGGAAGGTCGGGATCATCGCCTGGCCGCGCTTGGTGACGTACCCCCGGTCCTGGATCGTCTGCATGATCGACGCGTAGGTGGACGGGCGGCCGATGCCCAGCTCTTCCAGGGCCTTGACCAGCGACGCTTCGGTGTAGCGCGACGGCGGCTGGGTGTGGTGGCCCTGCGCGGCCAACTCGTCGGCGGTCAACCGCTGGTCCTTGACCAGGGTGGGCAGCCGACGCTCGGCGTCCTCGGCCTCGGCGTTCTCGTCGTCGCTCGACTCGACGTAGGCGCGCAGGAAGCCCGGGTCGGTGATGGTCTTGCCGGTCGCGCCGAAGTCGGCTTCCTCCTGCGAGGTGGAGACCGCCCGGATGCGCACCGACACGCTGGAGCCGACAGCGTCGGTCATCTGCGAGGCGATGGTGCGCCGCCAGATCAGCTCGTAGAGCTTGAACTCCTCGGCGGACAGCTCCTTGGCCACCTCACCCGGGGTACGGAAGTTGTCCCCCGCCGGGCGGATCGCCTCGTGCGCCTCCTGCGCGTTCTTCACCTTGCCGGTGTAGCGGCGCGGCTCCGGCGGAACGCTGCGCTCGCCGTACAGCTCGACGATCTGTCGGCGGGCCGCCGAGATGGCGGTCTCCGACAGGTTGACCGAGTCGGTACGCATATAGGTGATGTAGCCGTTCTCGTACAGGCGCTGCGCGGTACGCATCGTCTGCTGCGAGGACAGGCGCAGCTTGCGGGCCGCCTCCTGCTGGAGGGTCGAGGTGATGAACGGCGCGTACGGGCGACGGCGGTAGGGCTTCTCCTCCACCCGGGTGACGGTGAACGGCCGCCCCTCCAGTCGGGCCGCTAGACCCCGGGCGCCGCCCTCGTCGAGGTGCACGACGCCAGCGCCGGCCCGGACGCGACCGGTGGTCGGCTCGAAGTCCTTACCGGTGGCGATCCGGTCGCCGTTGAGAGCGATCAGGGTGGCGTTGAAGGCACGCGGGCCCTCACCGGCGTCGGCCACCGCGAGGCTGGCCAGGATGTCCCAGTATTCGGCGGTGCGGAAGGCCATCCGCTGCCGCTCCCGCTCGACCACGATGCGGGTCGCCACGGACTGCACCCGGCCCGCCGAGAGCCGTGGCATGACCTTCTTCCACAGCACCGGCGAGACCTCGTAGCCGTACAGGCGGTCGAGGATCCGGCGCGCCTCCTGGGCGTCCACCAGATCGCGGTCGATCTCCCGCGGGTTGGCCACCGCCGCCTGGATCGCCGGCTTGGTGATCTCGTGGAAGACCATCCGCTTGACCGGGACCTTGGGCTTGAGCGTCTCGACCAGGTGCCAGGCGATGGCCTCGCCCTCACGGTCCTCATCCGTCGCCAGGAAGATCTCGTCGACTTCCTTTGCCAGCTTCACCAGCTTGCTGATCTGCTGCTTACGGTCGGCGGAGACGACGTAGAGCGCCTGGAAGCCGTTGTCGACGTCCACCCCGAGCCGGGCCCAGGGCTCCTTCTTGTGCTTGGCCGGCACGTCGGCGGCGTTGCGTGGCAGGTCGCGGACGTGACCGAAGCTGGCCTCCACGACGTACCCCGGGCCGAGGTAGCCCGAGATCGTCTTGGCCTTCGCCGGTGACTCGACGATGACCAGACGGGTGGTTCCAGCGTTGCTCGGCACGTCTCTCCCCGACCTCACTCCTGCTCGTGGCCTGCCGGCGCCCGGACAGCGACCGCTTTCGACCCCGCCGTCGCACCGGCGGTCCGGATGTCCAACGTAACGCGCCGCCCGCGTTTCGGGTTTCGCGGGCCGCAATCCGCTTCGACGCGGCTGTCGACGCCACTGCGCCACGCTCGGCACTGCCGGACGGCGCCACCGTACACCGTGGGTAGGGCTCGAAGCGGGTCACTGTGACGATGGCGGGCCCACGACCCGCCCGTTTTCCGCCTGGATCGACCCGCCGTCTGTCCGGCACCAGACACCCGGCCACACCGTCTCAAGCCGCCGCCCAACCGGGTCGATCATGGACTTATGGTGGGCGTTTTAGCCCCGGACGAGCAATACATCCCGCACACCACAACTCCATGATCGACACGATGAGGGGTGGATCAGGTTGGCCAGGCTTCGGGTGGTGTGGCGGGCGGCGGCCCGCCGACCAGTTCGGCGAGCCGCGCCAACCGGCGGCGGCCGGTGATCCGGTACGCCGGGCCGCCCTCACCCGGGCCGAGCAGCGCCCCGGCCAGCCCCGCCGAGGCGAGCGCCACGCCGATCGGCTCCCAACACTCCTGGTCGTCGACGCCCAGCCGCAACAGGAAGCAGTCCGGAGGCTCCGGCGTCCCGGCGGCGGCCAGCCACAGCCGCAACCGCCGACCGGTCAGGTGGAACGCGGCCGGCGGACGCTTCGTCGTACCGTGCAGCCAGGCGGCCGCCAGCGGCTTCAAGATCCGGGTGTACGACGTACGAACGGCGTGTCGCGCGCCCTCGGTCGGCTCCCAGCTCGCCGCCAGCCCCCTCGACGCCAGCTCGGCGACGAGCACGTGCACCCGCCAGGCGGCGTCCACCTGCACCGAGAGCCGGGCGGTGCCGCCCATCCGGACCACCTCGGCCGGCCCGGCGAGCAGCCCGGCCAGGTCGGCGACGGTCGGTTCGGCCGCATCCGCGCCGAAGAAGACAAGTTGCCGGCCCGCGTCGTCCGTCTGGGGCGGGCCGTTCCGAACCGGGCCGCCCGGCGACGGGCGGTCCTGCGGCGCGCCGCCACGGCGTCGCCCGGGAGTGGGCGTGTCGGACTCGGGCGCGGGGAACAGCGCCGGGGGCGGCTGTGCCTTCCCGGTGTCACCGAGCCCGCTCAGCGACACTCCGGCACCTCGTCGAATGCCTGTTTCAACTCCTCGGAGTTGAGCTTGCTGGTATCCAGCGCGCCGGCGTCGTACTCCTTGTTGAGGGTCTCCACGGCGGCCCGCACGCCGTCGTAGAAGGCCGTCGGCTCGCCGGTGCCCAGGCCGTCGATGGTGTCCCGGGCACGGCCGTACGCGTCCCGCATCTTCCCCAGGGAGCTGCGGAAACCCGCGGAGATGGCCTCGCCGTTCTCCGCCTCCGGGATGCCCGCCTTCTCCACCTTGCTGCGCGCGGCCTCGCTGGCCTGCTCCGCCCCGTCGAAGAGCCGCACCAGGTTCTCCTTGGCCTGCGCCGGCGTGGTCTGCGCGGTCATCTGCTCGTCGGTGCTGCTGGTCAACTTGTTGATCTCGGAGCGCCATGGGGTGAGGGCGCCACAGACCGAGGCCGCCCAGGCCCGTGGGCTGGGGCCGCCGCCGCAGCCGGCCAGAACGACGATCGTGGCCAGGACCACCGTGAGCTTTCCGGCGGCAGACGCCCGGCACGTACGCATGCGTTGCAGCGTACGGCCTTTGGCCAGGTGTGGCATCGGGCCGGACGGCCGGGGTCCCCGGTCGACAAGCCACGTCGACCGGGGACCCGGGCCGTTCCTGGATCAGGCGTTGACCGTCTCCGGGCGGTGGTCGGTGCTGCCCGCGCCGGCGTTGCCGTCGGCGTCCGAGTCGGACATCGCGATGCCCTTGCGCTTGCTGAACACCACCGACGCCACGATGATCAGCGTCGCGACCAGTGCGATGCCGACCCGCAGGCCGACGTTGCGGTCGTCGCCGACGCTCCAGGCCACCACGGCGGGCGCGATCAGCAGCGAGACCAGGTTCATCACCTTGATCAGCGGGTTGATCGCCGGGCCGGCGGTGTCCTTGAACGGGTCGCCGACGGTGTCGCCGATGACCGTGGCGGAGTGCGCCTCGGAGCCCTTGCCCCCGTACGCGCCGTCCTCGACCAGCTTCTTGGCGTTGTCCCAGGCCCCACCGGAGTTGGACAGGAACACCGCCATCAGGGTGCCGGCACCGATCGCACCGGCCAGGTACGCGGCGAGCGCGCCGGGCCCGAGGCCGAAGCCGACAGCGATCGGCGCCAGGATGGCGAGCAGGCCGGGGGTCATCAGCTCGCGCTGCGCGTCCCGGGTGCAGATGTCGACGACCTTGCCGTACTCCGGGCGCTGGGTGCCGTCCATGATGCCGGGCAGCTCACGGAACTGCCGGCGGACCTCCATCACCACGGCACCGGCCGAGCGGGACACCGCGTTGATGGCCAGCCCGGAGAAGAGGAAGACCACCGCCGCGCCGATGATCAGGCCGACCAGGTTGCGCGGGTTCGCCACGTTCAGCGAGTTGAGGATCTCCGTACCGACGTCGCCCACGCCAGCGTCCTCGTACGCGCTGCGGAGCGAGTCGGTGTAGGAGCCGAACAGCGCGGTCGCCGCGAGGACCGCCGTGGCGATCGCGATGCCCTTGGTGATCGCCTTGGTGGTGTTGCCGACGGCGTCCAGCTCGGTGAGCGTGCGAGCGCCGTGCTCGTCGAGGTCACCGGACATCTCGGCGATGCCCTGGGCGTTGTCGGAGATCGGCCCGAAGGTGTCCATCGCGACGATCACGCCGACAGTGGTGAGCAGGCCGGTGCCGGCCAGCGCCACCGCGAACAGCGACAGCGTGATGGAGCTGCCGCCGAGGAGGAACGCCCCGAAGACGCCGGCGCCGATCAGGAGCGCCGAGTAGACCGCCGACTCCAGACCGATGCTGATGCCGGCCAGGATGACGGTTGCGGCACCGGTCTGCGAGCTCTTGCCGATGTCCTGCACCGGTCGCCGGTTGGTCTCGGTGAAGTAGCCGGTCAGCGCCTGGATCGCGGCTGCCAGCACGATGCCGATCACGACCGCGCCGATGGCGACCAGCCGGGGGTTGCCAGGCGCGTCGGTGAGCCCGCTGTCGAACTCGCCGAACGTCGCCGGGAGGTACGCGAAGGCGGCGACAGCCACCAGCACCGCGGAGAGCACAGCCGACAGGTAGAAGGCCCGGTTGATCGCGGTCAGGGCGTTGCGGTCGGTCGCACGCAGCCGGGTGATGAAGACGCCGACGATGGCGATCAGCACGCCGATGGTGGAGATGATCAGCGGGAAGACCAGGCCCTCCTCGCCGAACGCGGCGCGGCCGAGGATCAGCGCGGCGACCAGCGTGACCGCGTACGACTCGAACAGGTCGGCAGCCATGCCGGCGCAGTCACCGACGTTGTCGCCCACGTTGTCGGCGATGGTTGCGGCGTTGCGCGGGTCGTCCTCGGGGATGCCCTGCTCGACCTTGCCGACCAGGTCGGCGCCGACGTCGGCGGCCTTGGTGAAGATGCCGCCGCCGACCCGCATGAACATCGCGAGCAGCGCGGCGCCGAAGCCGAAGCCCTCCAGCACGGTGGGCGCGTCACCCCGGTAGATCAGGACGACCAGCGCGGCACCGAAGAGGCCGAGGCCGACGGTGAAGAAGCCGACGACACCACCGGTCCGGAACGCGATCTTCATGGCCGCCTCGCGGCCGCCTGCCCGCTCCCTCGCGGCGGCGGCCACCCGCAGGTTGGCTCTGGTGGCCAGCCACATGCCGGCGCCGCCGATGAACGCGCTGAACAGGGCGCCCACCACGAAGAAGAGTGACCGGCCGAGCTTCACCGCGAGCTCACTGCCGTCGGTGTCGTGCACCGGAAGCAGGAAGAGCAGCACGACGGCGATGACCACGAAGATCGCCAGGGTGCGGAACTGTCGGAGCAGGTAGGCCGAGGCGCCCTCCTGGACGGCCCCCGAGATCTCCTGCATTTTCTCGGTGCCCTTGCCAGCGGCCAGCACCGTTTTCGTCAGGGCGGCAGCGAAACCAAGTGCCACCAGCGCGACAACCGCGGCGATGACGACGTAGGTGACATTGCTTCCGGTAAGGGAAAGCCCGCCGCCGTCGGCGGCCAAGGTCTCGGACATCTGTGTCCTCCTGTTACCGAACAATCGCGCCGGTGAGTGGAGACGCACTGACCGACGCCTGGATGCGGACTCGCAAGCGCGCGCCAACCCACCAGCGGACCAGCGATGAACACCCATACCCGCTGGCTGCGGGATAGGTCACTTGCTGACAACCCGGGTACTGTAGCCCTCCACAGTGTTGGAGGTCACACCCAGGTGGCACCGTGTCGCGATGATCTTCGTCGCTGTGTTATGAAACGAAATCTGATATAGGGCCCGATCCATGCAGAGAAGGCCGCATCCCCAGCAGGGGACGCGGCCTACGCAGCGGAAGTGGTCAGCGGCCGACCGGCCACACCATCCGCACCTCGGTGCCGATGCCCTCGTCGACCGGGCGCACCTGGAGGTCCTCGACGAAACCGGCGAGCAGCGCGAAGCCGACGCCGGTGGTGAGCGCCTCATCGGTCAGCGACTCGTTGGCCAGCTCGTCGGGCGGCAGCGCGGTCAGACCGATACCCGCCTCGATCGGCGCCCGGTCCACCACCCGCACGGCGTACGAGCCACCGTCGGACATCTCGACCAGCACCGGGTCGGCCAGGCCGTACTGCCGGTGCAGGGCCACCGCGCGGGTGCACGCCTCACCGATGGCCAGGCGCACCTCGTCCAGCAGGTCCTCCCGCACCCCGGCCCGCCGGGCGACGGCGACGCCGACCAGGCGGGCGGTGCGCACGTGCACCGGAGCGGGCGAGAAGGAGAGCTTGACTGTCGCCATCACGCGTCGGCGCCCGCCGAGTCGGCGCTGACCGCCGCGTCGACCGTCGGGTGCAGCGGAAACACCTGGTCCAGCGCGGTGATCCGGAAGATCTTGAGCAGCGGCTCCTTGTCGCAGACCAGCGCGAACGAACCGCTGGCCGAGCGGAGCCGCTTGAGCGCGCCGACCAGCACGCCCAGCCCGGTCGAGTCGAGGAAGTCCACCCGACCGAGGTCCACCACCACGTGACGGGCGCCACCGTCGATCAGTTCGAGGAGTCGCTCACGGAGCCGGGGCGCGGTGTAGACGTCCACCTCACCACCGACCTCGAGCACCGTGTGCTCGCCCACGGTGCGGGTCGCCAGTGACAGCTCCATCGGTCCTCCTCGCCAGAGCCGTAAACTCTCGTGGGCATCTAACCACTACCGCCGGGGCGGCCTGCGGACGCCAGCGGAGGCTTCCCCTTACCCCGGTGTCCGACTTTTCATCTCCGAACACCAGTGCGAGAGTGCAGGGCGTGACCTCCAACGACTTCAGCTCCGCGCGCGGCACGCCGCGCCACGACCTGGAGTCGTCGTCCGCGGCCACCGTATCCGCTGGTCCCGGGACCGGGCCAGCGCCCGCCGACCTGCTGCGCCGGCTACGCGCCCGAGGCGCCGCCGACCCGGTCACCCACGTCGAGCGGGTGCCGGCCCGCGCCGGGGTGCCCGCGCCGTGGCCGCCGTGGGCATCGGCGGAGCTGCGCGCGGCGTTCACCCGACGCGGCGTGGTCGCGCCGTGGCAGCACCAGGCCGAGGCTGCCAACCTGGCGTACGAGGGCCAGCACGTTGTCGTCGCCACCGGCACCGCGTCCGGCAAGTCACTGGCGTACCAACTGCCCGCCCTGGCCACCCTGCTCGCCGACCCCCGGGCCACGGTGCTCTACCTGGCACCGACCAAGGCCCTCGCCGCGGACCAGTTGCGCGCCGTCTCCGCGCTGGAGCTGGAAGGGGTACGCCCCGCCTGCTACGACGGGGACACTCCGCGCACCGAGCGGGAGTGGATCCGGCGGCACTCCCGGTTCGTGCTGACCAACCCGGACATGCTGCACCACGGCATCCTGCCCGGGCACGCCCAGTGGTCCGGCTTCCTGCGCCGACTCGCGTACGTGGTGATCGACGAGTGCCACACGTACCGGGGCGTGTTCGGCTCGCACGTCGCGCACGTGCTGCGTCGGCTGCGCCGGCAGTGCGCCCGGTTCGGGGCCACCCCGGTGTTCGTGCTCGCCTCGGCGACGTCCGGTGACCCGGCCACCGCGGCCGGGCGTCTCACCGGGCTGCCGGTGACGGCGGTCACCGAGGACGCCTCCCCCCGCGGCGGGGTCACCTTCGCGCTCTGGGAACCGCCGCTGCTGCCACCCGACTCGTCGGCCTCCACCCCGGTGCCGCCGCAGGCGACGGGCGAACACGACGAGCTCCACCAGGTCCGCCGGTCGGCGCTGCGCGAGACCGCGGACCTGCTCGCCGACACGGTCGCCGAGGGGGTACGCACCCTCGCCTTCGTCCGCTCCCGCAAGGGCGCGGAGGTGGTGGCCACCAACGCGCGTCGAGCGCTGGACGACGCGGTTCCGGGGCTCGGCGACCGGGTGGCCGCCTACCGGGGTGGCTACCTGCGGGAGGAGCGGCGCGAGCTGGAACGGGCGCTGCTGCACGGCGACCTGCTCGGCCTGGCCTCCACCAACGCGCTGGAGCTGGGCGTGGACCTGGTCGGGCTCGACGCGGTGCTGATCTGCGGCTACCCGGGCACCCGGGCGTCGCTGTGGCAGCAGGCGGGCCGCGCCGGCCGTTCCGGGCAGGAGGCCCTCGCGGTGCTGGTGGCCCGGGACGATCCCCTGGACACCTACCTGGTGCACCACCCGGAGGCGATCTTCGGCGCGCCGGTGGAGGCGACTGTGCTCGACCCGGCCAACCCGTACGTGCTGGCACCGCAGCTGGCCTGCGCCGCGGTGGAGGCACCGCTCACACCTGCCGACCTGGCGCTCTTCGGCGAGGGGGCGAAGGAGGCGGTCGACGAGCTGGTCGCGGCGGGGGCGCTGCGGCAGCGGCCCACCGGTTGGTACTGGCGGCACCGCGAGCGGCCAGAGGTGGACCTGCGCGGCGAGGGCGGTGCCCCGGTCGCGGTGGTGGAGTCGTCGACCGGCCGGCTGCTCGGCACTGTCGACGGCGGCTCGTCGCACTTCCTGCTGCATTCCGGCGCGGTCTATCTGCACCAGGGTGTCTCGTACGTGGTCGACCAGCTTGACCTGGCCGACGGTTGCGCGCTGGTACGCGCCGAGGAACCGGACTGGTCCACTCACGCCCGCGACGTCACCGACCTGTCGGTGGTGTCGGTGCGCTCCTACGTGGACGCCGGCCCGGTGGGCATGTTCCTCGGTGAGGTGGATGTGACCAGTCAGGTGGTGTCGTACCAACGGCGGCGGATCGCCACCGGCGAGGTGATCGACACCCGGCCGCTGGACCTGCCCACCCGGGAGCTTCGCACGGTGGCGGTCTGGTTCACCCTGTCACCGCAGTCGTTGGCCCTCGCCGGGGTCCAGCCGGCCGACGTGCCGGGTGCGTTGCACGCCGCCGAACACGCCGCGATCGGCCTGCTGCCGCTGATGGCCACCTGCGACCGGTGGGACATCGGCGGGCTCTCCACCGCCCTGCACCCCGACACCGAGGCGCCGACCGTCTTCGTCTACGACGGGCATCCGGGTGGAGCCGGGTTCGCCGAGCGGGCGTACGGGACGGCGGCGGCGTGGCTGCGGGCCACCCGGGACGCGATCGCGGAGTGCGGCTGTGAGGCCGGCTGCCCGTCCTGCGTGCAGTCACCGAAATGCGGCAACGGCAACAATCCCCTCTCCAAGCCGGACGCGATCCGGGTGCTCGACGTGGTGTTGGCGAACCTGCCGGACTGAGCGGCTTGCATGAATCGGCTTGGCACGGGGCACAATGGTATGGGAGCGCTTCCATCGATGCCCATGTTGCCGACCGCCCCCGTGCCCGAGGAGAAGCCGTGGCCGACACCATCGCCGAAACCGTCGACCTGCTCTACACCATCGACCAGGACAATCTCACCCTCGACCAGCAGATCGCGCTGGGGTCGGCACTGGCCGCCCTGGCCCAGGCGGAACGGCTGGAACAGATCAACGAGCGGCTGCGCGGCATCCACCAGGTGCTGAACACCTGGGCGCTGCGGGCCGCGAACTCCGTCGACAGTCGCTGAGGTCTTTCGGAGTGGTCCTGCCAGGGCACCAGTGACCACTTCGTGCTGGGTAGTCGTCCGGGGACCTCGACGGCTACCCAGCAGCTTCTGATCATGGGCGGCAGGGACGCGACGATTGTCGGGCTGTGCGAGACTCCGGCGCACCAACCCCCGGAGGAGTACACATGCAGCTCGACAACTTGCAGGGCCAGCACCAGTTCCACATCCGCCAGCGACTGCGCATGATGGTCAACCAGTACGAGGTCCGGGCGGTCGCCCCCGATGGCACCGAGGGTGAGCTGCTGGCGTTCGCGCAGCAGAAGCGGCTCGCCTTCAAGGAGCAGGTGACCATCTACACGGATGACTCCAAGCAGCAGCCTCTGCTCGGCTTCAAGGCCCGCCAGCGCATCGACCTCGGTGCCACGTACGACGTCACCGACGCGGCCGGCAACGCGATCGGGCTGTTCCGCAAGGACTTCGCCCAGTCGCTGCTGCGCTCCACCTGGCACGTCGAGCAGGCCGGTCTGCCGCAGGTGACGGGCCAGGAGCGGAGCATGCCGGTGGCACTGCTGCGTCGCTTCGTCGACTCGCTGTCCTGGCTGCCGTACCACTTCGACTTCACCGCAGGCGGTCAGCCGGTCTTCACGGTGGTCAAGAAGTGGGGCCTGCGCGACAAGTACGTCGTCGAGGTGCAGAACCCGCAGATCGACCGTCGCCTGGTCATCGCGATGGCCGTCGCCCTCGACGCGCTCCAGGCCCGCTGACACACCCGGCCCGGGCCACGGCGGCGCGGCGACCCTCCACCGTCGCCGTAGCGGCCACCCAATCCTCGGCTGCCGGCCGGGACCTCAACCAGTCCCGGCCGGCGGGCCGCAGGCGTGTCCTGACTCCCGGGCGATAGACCGTTGCACCGCGCCGCCGGGCGGCAGGCCGTTGAACGCACTGCCGGGCGGCAGACCGTTGCACCGCGCCGCCGGGCGGCAGGCCGTTGAACGCACCGCCGGGCGGCAGGCCGTTGGTGACCCGGCCCCCTGCCCCCGGATGTGGTCCGCTCCCCCTTTGGAGCTGATGTCGTAAACGCATCACGCCTGGCGTCGTAAACGATTCAGCTCCGTAGCGTCCACCAATCCCACGAGTGCCCCAGCTCGCTTCAGCCGCGCAACGGCCCCTACCTGCGCTTGACACCACGGCACCGGTCAGGCGGGCAACCACACGGCTCAACCACGTACCGGGCCGGCGCGGGCGCTCGCCGTAGCCACCCGGGTCAGGCCGGGTAGCGGCGTGAACGCCACCTCGACCGTCACCAGCACGTCCATCCCGTCGAGGCGACAGCCGACCAGCCGGCCGTCGTTGCGACCGGCGAGGTCGGATGCGGACGCGCACGCTGCGGCGTCGCCGTCGAGCGCCCGCGCCGCCCCGGCCAGCGCGCCGAGGTCGGCAGCTACCGCCGCCCGCTGGCTCGCCATTCCGGCGGCGACGATGGCGGCACCGAACGTCCCGAACACCACGAAGACGAGCCCCATCGCCAGCAGCAGGACCGTGGCGCCACCTCGCTGCCGGTCCGGCCGGCCATCAACGTGCTCCCCGGAAGCCGGTCGGTGACCGGCGCGGGGTGACTGATCCCTTCGCACTACCAACTCCCCTGGTGCGCGCCCGGTTCGACGGCGGCGACTGCGGTGGCGACCACGGTGATCCGCGGTAGCCGGCCGCCCAACGTCCGGACGGGTGCCCGTACCGTCGCCCGCACCAGGTCGCCGTCGACGGACACTGAGACCGCCGCGCCCGGCGGCACCGCGCTGTCACCCTCCGCGCCGCCGTCCGCGCCCCGGGCGGCGGCGAGCGCAGCCTCCCGGGCCGCGTGCAGGCAGCCCGCCTGTGCGCTGACGGCGTTGACAGCGGTCAGGCCGGCCAGCAGGAGCAGGAGCAGCGCCGGCAGGCCGGCCGCCAGTTCGGCGGTGAAGGACCCCCGGTCCCCGCCAACGGTCCGCGGAAGGACGCGAAGTCTCCGCCCGCCGCGTGCCGCCAGCCCGGGAACGCTCGAACCCGGATCGCGGCCGGCCTGCCGGCGCTCGATCACTTCAGTGCCCGGTCGATGACGGCGGTCAGTGCCGACTGGACGTTGCCGGAGGTCAGCACCTTCAACAGGATCCCGGCGAAGGCGACCGCAGCGAGGGTGCCCACGGCGTACTCGGCCGTGTTCATTCCGGCATCGCCGCGCAGGCGGGCGATGAGTTTGCGCATGACTGTTTCCCTTCTCGATGGGTCAGAGCACGTCGCCGAGAACGGCGACGATCACCGGCACGAGTCCGGCGAGAATGAAGGCCGGCAGGAAGCAGAGCCCCAGCGGCAGGACGATGAGCACACCCGCCCGGCGGGCTGATGCCTCTGCAGAGGTGGCCCGGTCGGCGCGCAGGTCGTCGGCGAGCCGGGTCAGTGCGCCGGCCAGGGCGGCACCACTGTTTGCCGACCGCAACGCCGCTGCGGTCAGGCGCTCCGCGCCGGGCACTCCGTCCAGCGCGGACCATGCCTCTGCTGGGCCACCACCGAGCAGCAGCGTGCGGCCGACCCGGGCCAGCCGGCCGGCTAGCGGCCCGTCCAGTGCCTCGGCGACGGCCAGTACCGAGCGATCCACCGGGGCGCCCGCCCGCATCGCCGCGGCCAGCAGGTCGGCGGCGAGCGGTAGGTCGGCGGCCTCCTGCTGCCGCCGCCGACGCACGGCGGGCGACTCGATCCGCCGCAACAGGACGTCGAGCAGGAACGCGGCCGGGATAGCGCCGAGCAGCCCGAGCCAGCCCTCGACGACGATGGCCACGGCGAGCCCAGCCAGCACCGCCACGAGCCGGATCACGTCCGGTCGCCGCCTGGCTGGGCCTTGGGCGGTCATCCAGCCCGCCCCGGTGCCGCGCCCAGCCGTTCCGCCCAGAGGAGGCCCACGACCTGAAGGGCGACCGCGACAACCGCGCTGGCGCCGCCGACCGTGCTGTGCAGGAGCACCGCCATGGGGTCTACGCCGATGCCGTACCCCAGCCCGATCCCGCCAACCGGCAGGGCCGCCAGCAGCCAGGCCGTGGCCCGGGCACCGGCTGCCTGGGCCGCCGCTGCGGCCAGACCCCGGTCGGTCGCCCGTGCGTCCGCCTCGATCCGCTCCAGAAGCTCCGCCAGCGGCGCACCGGTACGGTCGGCCAAGCGCACCGCCGCCGAGGTCAGCTGACGTAGGCGGCTCCCCCCGTCACTCCCGACGACCGTGACGTCGAGCACGTGTGGGGCGGGCAGGCCGGCCCGCAGGTCCGCCGCGAGGCCGCAGAGCTGGTCCAGCCCACGTCGTCTGTCCCGGTCGGCGCTGCGGTTCACTCGCCAACGCAGCGCGGCGCGCACGGCCAGGGTGCCGTACCCGGCCATCGCGACCGCAGCCACCGGACCGCCGACCACGGCACCCACACCGCCGCCAAGCAGACCGACCACCGGCAGCACGCGGGTCGTCGATCGCGAGATGCGCACCGACGGGGGCGTACCCGGCCTTCTCCCGGTCGCGCCGACGCGCCCGTGGGCGCGGCAATCGACGATCGCGCACCCGTCGGACGCCGCCCCGTCGGACGCACCGCCTCGACAGTCGGCGTCCAGGTCGCCGTGCCCGTCTGCGGTTGCCGGGCCGGAGACGTCGTTCCGACCGGCCGTGTCCGCGCTGCTGACACCGATCGTGATCGTGGCCGCCGACGCGCCCGGCTGCCGTTCGGCATCGAGCATCGTGGGGGCCACCCCCGGGCGGGCGGTGCCGGTCGGGCGTCGGGGATCCCGCCGGGCCGGTGGGCGCGTCGGCCCCTCCGGACGTGTGCCCCCGTCTGCCGCTCCCGGCCACCTCGGGCTGCGGGTGACGTCCCGGTCGGGCCAGCCGAGTGCCGTCCGTCTTTCGTTGGCACCCACGGTGGCACCCGACTCGCCCGCGATGCCGACCGGATGACCCTTGGTCGGGGCAGCTCCGGTGCCGTCGACCGGCCCGTCCGGCGTGCGACCGAGTTCCCTGATCCACTCCACCAGGGCGTCATCCGGATCAACACGGCCGGCCATCCGCTCCGGTGCCAGCACGCGACGGCGACGGGACCGAATGCTCCGCACAGGCCACGCCACCAGGGCAGCGGCGACAAGGAGCAGCGCCGCAACCAGCATCGTCTCGGCGGTCATGCCGGACCCGCCGATCCGGGCCATGGTTCGCTGAGGATGGGTGGCACCGCCACCCCACGCTCCCGCAGCAGCGCCCCGAGGGCGCGGGCGGCGAGCCCGAGCCCGCTGCCGCGCACCCAGGCGGGCACCACCGTCACCATGCGTTCGGGTCCCTCGGGCAGCAGCAGGCAGACCGATTCCAGGACGCGACCCCGGTCGCTGCGTCGTACCTGGAACAGCACCTGCAACGCGGCGGCCACCTGGGCGTGCAGCGCGGCGCGAGGCAGCCCACCCAACATGCCGAGGGCCTCCAACCGGGCCGGCACGTCCGACGGTGTGTTGGCGTGCAGGGTGCCCGCGCCCCCGTCATGGCCGGTGTTGAGCGCCGCCAGCAGGTCGACCACCTCACCGCCCCGGCACTCCCCGACCACCAGCCGGTCCGGGCGCATCCGCAACGCCTGCCGGACCAGGTCCGCCAGGCTGACCACGCCCGTCCCCTCCACATTGGCGGTACGTGCCTGAAGCCCCACCACGTGCGGATGCCCCGGACGCAGCTCGGCGGCGTCCTCCACCAGCACGATCCGTTCGGTGGCCGGCACCATCCCCAGCAGGGTGTTGAGCAGGGTCGTCTTGCCCGACCCCGTGCCACCGGTCACCAGGTACGCCAGCCGGGCCGCCACAACGGCGGCGAGCAGTGGTGCCAGCGGTCGCGGCACGGTCCCCTGGCGCACCAGCTCGTCGAGGGTGAACGGCCGGTGCCGGAAGGTCCGCAGCGAGAGGTAGGGACCTTCGGTCGCCACCGGCGGCAGCACGGCGTGCAGTCGGGTGCCGTCGGGAAGCCGCGCGTCCGCGTACGGGGAGCCGTCGTCGAGCCGCCGCCCCGCGCTGGCGATCAGCCGCTGCGCCAATCGACGGACGTCCTCGACCGAGCCCACCGGGACGGCGACCTGGTGCAGCCCAGACCCGCGGTCGACCCAGACCCGGACGCCGTTGACGAGGACGTCGGTGACCTCAGGGTCGGCGAGCAGCGGCGCCAACGGCCCGGCGCCGACGAGGTCGTCGCGCACCCGGTCGGCGATCCGCAGCATGGCGGTGTCGCCGAGCACTGCGGCGGCGGGTTCGGCCCGTACCGCGGAGACGATGGCCGCCGCGGTGACCGGGGTGGTGGCGGCGGCGATCCGCTGCCGTACCCGGGCCGCGAGCGTGCCGTCCTCCGGCCCGGCGGTCACGCCGCACCCGCAGCCGGCGCGCCGGTGAGGTCGGTGACGATCCGTTGGCAGAGCACGGCGAGTGGGCCCTTGCCCCCGGCGGCCGGCGCCTCGCCCCGTTCCAGCCGACGGCAGAGCTCCGGCTCGGGGCGCAACGTGCCGGCCAAGGGGAGGCCCAGCGCCCGTGCCACCTCGGACGCCCGCAACCGCCCAGGTGCGGGCCCGCGCACCACCACCGAGAGCGCAGCGCAGTGCGGGGCGGCCGCGGCCACCACCCGAGTGGCCGCCGCGGTGGCACGCAACTCGGCCGGCACGACGACAAACGCCTGGTCGGCGGCTTGCAGCGCCACCACAGCCGCATCGTCCAACTGTCGGGGCAGGTCGATCACCACGAAGTCCCGTCCACGCCGGGCCGCGTCGACTGTCGCCGCCATCGCCGTCACCGGCAGCGGCAGCATCTCGCCGCGGTCCCAGGAGAGCACCACGAGGTCACCCCGGCTGGGCAGGGCCTGCACCAGCGCCGGGGCGTCCACCCGTCCGTCGGCGCTGGTGAGCGACGGCCAGCGCAGGCCTTCCAACTGCTCCCAGCCCAGCACGAGGTCGAGGCCACCACCGAGCGGGTCGGCGTCGACCAGGAGGGTGCGCAACCGGGCCCGGGCGGCGGTCACCGCCAGACCACCGGCGAACACACTCGCGCCCGCACCGCCCCGACCACCGAGGACCGCGACCACACGGGCGCCGACGCCAGCCGGACGATCCGGATGATGTTCGGCGAACCGATCCACCAACCACGGCTCTGCGGCCGGCAGCGTGGCGACGTGCTCGGCCCCGATCAGCTCGGCGATCTGCCAGCCAGGGTCGAGCTGACCAGCCCGGCCGAGCAGCACCAGCCGAGGGCGCTGCGGCAACCGGGCGCGCAGGCAGGCCTGCGCCTGGTCGGCGCCGAGCAGCACCAGGGGCGCGGGAAGCCACCGGGTGCGGGCAGCCGCTGGGTCGCGGGCGAGTTCCACCTCCGTGCCGCCGACGGCGGCGAGCCGGAGCACATCGTCGAGCAGGTCGTCGTCGCCGGTGACGACCAGCGGGAGCCGGCGGATCGGCGGAACCGTGGTACGGGGTGGCATCGCGGCCTCCAGCGGTCGGGCTCTGGTATGCCGCCGACCCTGCTCGGAATCCACCCCACGAGCCGTCCCGATGTCGTCGCCTGTGGACAACCTGGTGGCCTGTGGAAAACCGCCGCCGAGGCAGTTGATCTGCTACGGGCGCGGGCATCGCCGCAGCTACGGGCGCTACGGGAAGACAGCGGGGCCGCTCCCGTAAGGAGCGGCCCCGCAAGTCGCGGTCAGCCGACCCGGTCGGTCCAGCCGGCATCGAGGATCACCTGGTACGAGCTGATCCGCACTGGCGACAGCGTCAACCGCTCATCGGCGAGCAGTTCGCCCGTCGTCGGATCGAAGACCAGAAGAGATTGCGCGTCGTGTTCGCGGTCGTCGAAGGTGACGGCGACCCCGTTCCGACCGGCACGGTCCGTGACCTGCCCCCGCCAGCGGAAGCCGGGCACATCGGCGAGGACCCGCAGGACCGCCGCTCGGGTCGCACGCGGTACGACGTACCGGCCGTAGAGTGCGCTGACCTCCTTGCTCGCCGCCCCTGCGCCGTATTCGACCTTCAGCAGCTCCCGTAGCTCGGCCGGGACAGCCGACGGCGGCCTGAGTTCCTGCGGCGGCAGCGGGATCATGGCCGGAGCAGGGGTGCCCTCGACCGCCGGACGCGAATCGAAGGCGCGCTGCCAGTAGTCCCGGGACTCCTGGTCGGGGTACTGCGGCTCCAGCTGGGTGTTGATCTGACTGCCGGTCCCGTCTGCGGCCTGCCAGACCTTGGAGGCCCCGGCGAAGGCGACGTGGTGGCGACCGTCGGCGGAGGTCATCACCGGATCGCCCCACACCTTCGTGTGGTGATACATGTAGCGGCCGCGCTGGTGGTCGTACGCCGCATCTTTGATCTTGTCGGCCAGCAAGCGCAGCTGCGGGCCGGCGGCCGGCGGATCCGCGTCGAACTGGTACGCGACCGGCACGAGCACCAACCCCGCTGCGTTTCCAGGCCCGCCCGGGGCCTCCGGTGCGCGCCCGCCGAGCGGCTGGAGCACCGCCACGGCACCGGCCGCGACCGCCAGCGTCCCGGCCGTCAGGACCAGCCGGCGGGTCGGGCGTACGCGACGACGCCCGACGACCGTCTCGGTAGCGCTGGCGCGGTCGATGAGCTCGCGCGCCGAGACCGGCGGTGGCCCGACGGCGGCGTTGCGGGCCGGGTCGGCCGGGCCTAGGAGAGTACGGGTCTGCTCTGCTCCGAACATCACAGATCCTCTCGAAGGGTCGCCAACACCGGGCGACGCCCGGTCTGCGCGGGCCGGGCTGACATCGCTTCGGCAAGGCGACGGCGGGCGCGATGCAGGCGCACTGCGGCGGTCGCCCCGGTGCAACCGAGAACCTTGGCCGCCTCGGACACCGTCAGCTCCTCCCAGCCGACCAGCCGGAGGATTTCCTGGTCGAGGTCGTTGAGGTTGGCCAGCGCGGTCCAGATGTCGGCGACCCCGACGCTCGTGTCGGCACCCGACGATCCGGCCAGTCGCTCGAGGTCGACATCGGTGATCGGGAGGAGGTCCGGTGCGCCGCGTCGCGACCGCCACTGGTTCGCCAGAAGGCGTCGGGCCACCCCGTACAGCCAGGGCAGGCTGCGCTCCGGCACCTCGGCGCGACGACGCCAGGCGACGACGAAGACCTCCTGGGCAAGCTCCGCCGAGGCATCCCGGTCAGCGAGCCGACGCAGGCCGTATCGAACTATGTGCTCGTACTCGGCGGCGTAGAGACTGGTGAACCAGCCCTCGTCCCGCTTCTTCGGTGGACCCACCCGAACCCCCATTGCCTCGGCGACTCTCACAATGGCTTGTGTCGCTGAGGGCCCCGGGATTACCGCGCGGCCTGGGGCGGGTGCCTTCCACCGGGGTACGAACGCTGCGGTCAGTCGTCGATCGACTGGTAGACGGTGGTCCAGAAGTCGTGCCACATCGGCAGCCGCTGGTCGCCAGCGTGTGCCCGCTGCATGAACACGATCGCCGTCAGGTCCTCGGCGGGGTCGTTGTACCAGGCCGTGCCGTAGAAGCCAGGCCATCCGTAGCTGCCGACCGAGGGCCCGAGGTGCGTTCGGCGGGTCCGGACCGACATTCCGAAACCCCAGCCGATGGCGTCGAAGTAGCCGGGCCAGAACCCGGAGACGGCCTTCTGGGTCGCCGTCAGGTGGTCGCTCGTCATCAGCGTCACCGCAGGCCGCGACAGCACCCGCCCGCCGCCGTGGACACCGCCGGCAAGCAGCGCCGAGGCGAAGGCGAGGTAGTCCCTAGCGGTCGAGACGAGCCCGCCGCCACCGGACTCGAACAGGCGCGGTCGACTGAACCGCCCGTCGGGACCGTCCTCGACAACCGGCTCGCCGGTGGCGGCGTTGTCCTGCTCGTACGCCGTAGCGAACCGGTGGATGCTCTCGCTACCCACGTCGAACGCGGTGTCGATCATCCCCAGTGGCTTGCAGACCCGCTCACGGATCGCATCCCCGAAGGACATGCCGGTGGCCCTGGCGATCAGCACGCCGGTCACGTTGGCGGCGGTGTCGTACATCCAGCGCTCACCCGGCTGGTGGACGAGCGGAAGGTCACCGAGCTGGCGGATCCACTCGTCCGGCGACTGATATTCGAGTGCGTCCAACGCGTCGGCGATCGGCACCGTGCCCGGTTCGGCAGGGACCATGCCGGTGCCAAGGGTGCCGTCCAGGACGTCCCGCAGCGTTATCGGGCGTTCCGCCGGGACGGTGTCGTCCAGCGGACCGTGGGGATCGACGAGCACTGTCATGTCCGCCAACTCCGGGAGAAGATCGTCGACCGGGTCGTCGAGGCGGACGGTGCAGTCCTCGACGAGGGTCATCGCACACGCGGCGACGATCGGCTTCGACATCGAGCCCAGGCGACAGATCGTGTCGGCCGCCATCGGCGTCTGCGACCCGGGACCCTCGAACGCGAGCTGACCCGTCGCTTCGATGTGCACCTCACCGTGCCGGGCGAGGACGACCACCATGCCCGGGACGAAGCCGGACTCGACGTGGTGCTCAAGGAACCCCCGCAGCCGGGCCAGCCGTTTCGACGAGAAGCCACCAGCAGCCACGCGTTCCTCCTCAGCTCGTCCCGCTGGGAAATTACACGCCAGGCAGCGGTCGCACGGCCCGCGACGTGAGGGTGAAAGGCCCGACCGAGCAGCAGACCCCCGCTTCCAGGGCGCGAGCGAGCCTCATGGTGCCGAGTGGCGCGCTCCCACGAAAAGGGACGACCCCCGTCGGGGGGAGACGGGGGTCGTCGGAGGTTCGGCTCCGGGGGGGTCGAGCCGAACCACTCAGCGGTCACGGGGGGTGCAACCGCTGAGGGTCTGCCTGTTTCGGGGATGTGAAAGCTCGTCGTACGGACAAGTCTGCCTGAGCGGGCCCGTCACGTCGAGTGGTGCTGCCTCCACTCACTGCGAAAATCTCCTCGCAGAGTGTGAGCGTGATCACGCGGAGCGGAGAGCCCGCAGGTCTGAGGGGTGGCATGACCCCGGGCACCCGCCGACCATAGACCATCCGGCTAGACTTTCGCGCCGTGGGCCGAAGTGCCGCTTTCTTCGATCTGGACAAGACCGTCATCGCCAAGTCGAGCGCCCTGGCGTTCGGTCGGCCGTTCTACCGGGATGGGCTGATCACCCGGCGGGACGTGGTCAAGTCGGCGTACGCGCAGCTGATGTTCCGGCTGGGCGGCACCGACGAGCAGACCATGGCCCGAACACGGGACTACCTGGCTGCGCTCTGCAAGGGCTGGCAGGTGGAGCAGGTCCGCCAGATCGTCGCGGAGACGCTGCACGAGCTGATCAACCCCTACGTGTACGCCGAGGCCGCCGCCCTGATCGTGGAGCACCAGGCGGCTGGGCGGGACGTGGTGCTGGTGTCGGCGTCCGGCGAGGAGATGGTCCGGCCGATCGGTGAGCTGCTTGGCGTGACCGACGTGATCGCGACCCGGATGACGGTGGAGGACGGCCGGTACAGCGGCGAGGTCGAGTTCTACGCGGCGGGCCCGAGCAAGGTCGAGGCGGTCACCGAGTTGGCCGCCGCCCGGGACTACGACCTGGCTGATTCGTACGCCTATTCCGACTCGTACAGCGATCGCCCGTTGTTGGAGTGCGTGGGCCACCCGAGTGTGGTCAACCCGGACCGGCAGCTGCGCAAGCTGGCTTCGGAGAACGCGTGGCCGGTGCTGGAGTTCCGGCACCCGATCCCGCTGGGCCGGCGGCTGCGGGAACGGCCCGCCGTTCCGGTGGCCGCGGCGGCTCTGGGGGTCGGGGTGGGTGTGGCCATCGGCATCGCCTGGTACGGCCGTCACCGCCGAACCCGAGCCGCCACCACCGCCTGACACCACCCGTCCAACTGCTCAGGCGGCGGCGAGGATCTCGTCTCCGATGGCGGTGAGCTGGTCGGCGGCGACCTCGACGGCGGCCAGGTAGTGCCGTAGCCAGGAGCGCAGCCCGTCCGGGGTGCCGGTGGCGAAGGCACCGGCCGCGCCGACGTACTCGGGCTCCCGCTCGCGGTGCCCGACGTCGACGGCGAGCAGGCCACGCGGGTCGAGGCCACTGGCGAGCAGCACCAGCCGGGCCGCCCCCCGGGCCACCACGCCGGACGGCCCGGCAAACGGACGCAGGTTCAACAACTCGCCGTGTACGACAGCGGCGAGCACCAACGGGGAGACCTTCGTACCGCCGGCGACGAGGCCGGCCAGCCCGTCCAGTCGGGTGGCGACCACCGGGTCGGCGACCGGGCGGCCCAGCTCGGCCTCCGGCACCAGGTCCCGTGCGGCGAGCACGTGCAGTTTCGCGAGCGCCTGGCGGGGCGCCTTGGGCCACAGCTCGCTCAGGCCCGGCAGCGCTCCGGCGACCCGCAGCGCCCCCTGGAGCACCGGGTCGGTGACGGTGCCGGCCCGGACCGCCTCACGCTCGTGCCCGGCACCCTCGAGGGCCGCGCTGGCGACAGCGGAGCGCAGGCTGACCTCGGCGGCGACCTGTCCGCCGTGCCGGCGCAGCGCCCGATGCCCGAGCGCCTGGTCGAACCGCGCGCGGACCTGCTCGACGGCGGCGGCGATGTCGGCGAGCGCGAGCAACGGGGCGAGCGGGTCGGTGGTCACCCCGCCACGCTAACGACCCGGCCCGGCGCGGCGGGCCGCACCCGCCCGCAACGCGACAGGGACCACCCTCCCGGCGCGGCACCGCACCAGGCCCGGCGCGGCGCACCCGCCCGCAACCCCGGCCGCCCCGGTCAGGCTGGCACCCGTTCGGGCTGGGGGCACCACGCGTTCCATGAATCCGGGGTGTCCGCCTGGTCTGGACAGCGCGTTTTCAAAGAACCCGTGTTGATCAAGACGCTTCGCGCCGCGCCCACCCACGACGCCCTTGCCGGGCCGCGCGGCCGGGGACGGGCCGCCGGGCGCGCCCCGGGGGCCGCTCGGCGCGAGGCGGTGGGCAGCCGTGGCCGGGCGCAGGCCCCGCGACTACCCTCGTGCCATCGAGACCCAGGTCACCCCGAGGATGAGGAGTCACGGCATGAGCGAGGCATTGGCCAATCTGCTGAACGAGACGCGCCAGTTCCCCCCGCCGGCCGAACTCGCCGCGCACGCCAACGTCACCATCGACGCGTACGCCGAGGCTGAGGCCGACCGGCTGGCCTTCTGGGCGAAGCAGGCCGATCGGCTGGCCTGGTCGAAGAAGTGGGATGAGGTGCTCGACTGGTCGAACCCGCCGTTCGCGAAGTGGTTCGTGGGTGGGCAGCTCAACGTCGCGTACAACTGCCTGGACCGGCACGTCGAGGCGGGCCGGGGCGACAAGGTCGCGATCCACTGGGAGGGCGAACCGGGCGACACCCGCACCATCACGTACGCGGACCTGCACGAGCTGACCTGCCGGGCGGCGAACGCGCTCACCGACCTGGGGGTGACAGCCGGCGACCGGGTGGCGATCTACCTGCCGATGATCCCGGAGGCGGCGGTGGCGATGTTGGCGTGCGCCCGGATCGGCGCCGCGCACAGTGTGGTCTTCGGTGGCTTCTCCGCCGACTCGTTGAGCAACCGGATCCAGGACGCCAGCGCCAAGGTGGTGATCACCGCGGACGGTGGTTACCGGCGGGGCAAGCCGTCGGCGTTGAAGCCCACTGTGGACGAGGCGGTGGCGAACTCCCCGTCGGTGGAGCACGTGCTCGTGGTCCGCCGCACCGGCGAGGACGTGGCGTGGACCGAGAAGGACCACTGGTGGCACGAGACGGTGGAGACCGCGTCGGCCGAGCACACCGCGCAGCCGTTCGACGCCGAGCACCCGCTGTTCATCCTCTACACCAGTGGCACCACGGCCCGCCCGAAGGGCATCCTGCACACCACCGGCGGCTACCTCACCCAGGCGTCGTACACCACGCACGCGGTGTTCGACCTGAAGCCGGAGACGGACGTCTACTGGTGCACGGCCGACATCGGCTGGGTCACCGGGCACTCCTACATCGTGTACGGCCCGCTCTCCAACGGCGCCACCCAGGTGATGTACGAGGGGACCCCGGACACGCCGCACAAGGGCCGGTTCTGGGAGATCGTCGACAAGTACGGGGTGAGCATCCTCTACACCGCTCCCACCCTGATCCGGACGATGATGAAGTGGGGCGACGACCTCCCGGCGGGCTTCGACCTGTCGTCGCTGCGTCTGTTGGGCAGCGTCGGCGAGCCGATCAACCCGGAGGCCTGGATGTGGTACCGGGAGCACATCGGCCGGGGCGAACTGCCGGTGGTGGACACCTGGTGGCAGACCGAGACGGGCGCCATCATGATCTCGCCGTTGCCGGGGGTGACCGCAGCCAAGCCGGGCTCGGCGATGACGCCGCTGCCGGGCATCGTGGCCGACGTGGTGGACGACCAGGGCCAGTCGGTGCCGAACGGTGGTGGCGGCTACCTGGTGCTGCGCGAGCCGTGGCCGTCGATGCTGCGCACCATCTGGGGTGACGACGACCGGTTCATCGACACGTACTGGTCGCGTTTCCAGGGCATGTACTTCGCCGGCGACGGTGCGAAGAAGGACGACGACGGGCACATCTGGCTGCTCGGCCGGGTGGACGACGTGATGTTGGTGTCCGGGCACAACATCTCGACGACCGAGGTGGAGTCGGCGTTGGTGTCGCACCCGTCGGTGGCCGAGGCGGCGGTCGTCGGCGCGACCGACCCGACCACCGGTCAGGCGATCGTCGCGTTCGCCATCCCGCGGGGCAGCACGGACATCGCCGGCGAGGCGGGTGAGCAGCTCATCGCCGACCTGCGCAACCACGTGTCGAAGACCCTCGGCCCGATCGCCAAGCCGCGGCAGATCATGCTGGTGCCGGAGCTGCCGAAGACCCGCTCCGGCAAGATCATGCGACGGTTGCTGCGGGATGTGGCGGAGAACCGCTCGCTGGGCGACGTGACGACGTTGCAGGACTCCTCGGTGATGGACCTGATCTCCTCGGGGATGAGCGGTACGAAGTCCGACGAGGACTGACGGTAGGCGTACTCAATGGAGGGTGGCGGTCCGTTCGGGCCGCCACCCTCTGCCATGTCTTACGGGTGCGGTTCGCGTCGCACTGCCGGTGTCACATCGGTCGGTCGGGGGAGTCGGGGAAAGCTGAACGGGCACAGGCGTCGGCCACCACTGTCCTTTCGGCCGGTTGTGCTTTAGGTTCACGCAGGTTGGCAGAGTTCGACAGACATCGCTTCGATGGTCGGCAACCCCAACGTCCTCCTCCCCATGCCCGAGAAACGGAGCGGCATGAACCACAAACCGCAGTCCAGGGCGCGGCGACGACTACTCGTCGCACTGCCCGTCATCGCCCTCGCGGCCACGTCACTGACCGTGAGTGGCAGTGCGGCAGCCCAGCCGTCGTCCGGCACCCCCCAGGCGGTGATCGGCGCGGACGAGCACTACATCAACTACGCCGAGCCCGAGGTGCAGCCGGACACCACCGGCCGTGAGGTGAAGGGCAAGGGTGGCATCTACACCCCTGCCGCGGAATCCGCGCGCGCGTTCGACCAGAAGCACGCCCGGGGCAACCCGGTGACCGCACGGCAGCTGGCCAAGGACGAGGCCAAGTCGCTGAAGACGGGTCAGAACCCCCGCAAGTTCAAGAAGGCCCCGACCACCCAGACGGCGAAGCTGCTGACGCTGCTGGTGGAGTTCAACGACAAGGCCAACGACGACTTCACGGACGTCATGGTCCCCAAGACGGTGTTCGAGGACCGCACCTGCGTCCCCGGCACGGTCCAGAACGGCCCGAAGCACAACAAGATCGCGGACCCGGCGCGCCTGCCCCACGAGGACAACAACTCCATGTGGGTGCCGGACTTCTCGCCGCAGCACTACAACAAGATGCTCTACAGCAAGAAGGGCATCACCGAGCGGGTCCGCACGGACCTGAAGGGCCCGGACGGCAAGAAGGGCATCGACCTGTCCGGTCGCACGATGCACAACATGTACCTGGAGATGTCCAAGAACGCGTACACGGTGGACGGGCAGGCCAGCCCGTGGATCACCGTGCCGCACTCGGAGGGCTGGTACGCGGCCAACCGCTGCTTCCAGGACGAGACCGGCGCGTGGGTTCCCGGCCGTGAGCAGTCGATGAACGGCCACCCGGACAACCCGGCCGGCGCGGGCCGCCTGGCGACCGACGCGATCGACGCGCTCGTCGCGAAGGACCCGAACTTCCCGTGGGCCGACTACGACATCGAGGACCAGGCCGACCGCGACGGTGACGGCAACGTCTTCGAGCCGGACGGCGTGATCGACCACCTCGTGCTGGTGCACGCCGGCCAGGGCAAGTCCCGTGGCGGCGGCGACCAGGGCGTGTACGCGGTGTGGGCGCACTCCTCCACGGTCGCCGGTGGCTACACCATCCCGGGCACCAACCTGAAGGCGTCGAACTACATCGTGCAGCCGGAAGACGCCGGCGTCGGTGTCTTCGCCCACGAGTTCGGCCACGACCTGGGTCTGCCGGACCTCTACGACACGTCCGGCAACGCCGACTCCGACGTGGACTTCTGGGACCTGATGGCCTCGGGCTCGCACTCCGGTGAGATCTTCCAGGCGCTGCCGACGCACATGGGCATCTGGGACAAGTGGGTGCTCGGTTGGGCCGACCCGCTGACCATCCGCCCCGGATCGAACCCGCGTGAGGTCAAGCTCGGCCAGACGTCGCGCACCCCGATCGACTCCGAGGACGGCATCAAGGTCGACCTGCCGGACAAGGTGACGACGCTGGCGACCCCGCACAGCGGCACCAAGATGTGGCACAGCAACAACGACCAGGAGTGGGCCGACGTCAAGCTGAGCCGCTCGGTCGACGTGCCGGCAGCCGCCGACTCGAAGTTCTGGATGTGGAACAACTACATCATCGAGGAGGACTGGGACTACGGCTTCGTCGAGCTCTCCACCGACGGCGGTACGACCTGGACCGAGCAGAAGGTGTACGACGAGGGCGGCACGGTGGTCACCACGCCGGACGGCTACCCGGACCCGAACGGCCGGATGAACGACTTCGGCGGCAAGAAGTACGGCCTCACCGGCAGCACCGACGGCTGGCGGCACGACTACGTCGACCTGTCGGCGTACGCCGGGACGACGGTTCAGGTGCGGCTGCGTCTGGCCACCGACGAGGCGTTCGAGGAGCGCAACTGGTTCGTCGACGACTTCTCGGTCACCGGCGGCGGCGCCACCACCTGGAGTGACGACGTCGAGGGCGGCGCCAACGGCTGGACGGCCACCGGCGGCACCTTCGTCGACACCACCGGCGCGGGCTGGAAGGTCTCCAGCGGCACCGAGGTGCACGCCCAGTACTACCTGGCGGAGTGGCGTAACTTCGACGGCTTCGACAAGGGCCTGCAGTACGCCTACGACACCATCTACTCGCACGAGGCGTGGAAGGTCGACCGGATCTCCTACAACGCTCCGGGCATGCTGGTGTGGTACCGGGACACCGCGCTCGGCGACGTCAACCACGTCACCGGGCAGATGACCGCGCTGCCCAGCTACGGCGCGAAGGGCGGCCTGCTCATCGTCGACTCGCACTTCGACCCGCTGCGCCGTACCGGTGAGGCGGCGGTAAAGGACCCGTCGGTGACCGACAACCTGCCCAGCCGCCCGCAGTCGTCGAACGCGGCGTTCACGCTGAACCGGACGTACCCGTTCACCGAGTGCCTGGAGGCGGCCGACGAGCCGTACAGCGCGTACTGCACGAAGTTCAAGGGGCTGCCGCCGGTGAAGGCGTTCACCGACGCCAAGGGCTGGTACCCGGGCATCGAGATGCGCGACGGTGCTGCCTACGCCCGCGACAACGACGCGTCGGTGGTCCTGCCGTCGCGTAACAACGCGCCGTACACCACCCGGGTCACCAACCCGGACGGCAGCCCTGCGCCGGAGTTCTACGGCGTGACCCTGGGCGGTGGCGCGATCGTGCTGGGTACCGGAAACCCGGGCGACGCCGGCGTGAACTACGGCGTCTCGCTGACCATCAAGAAGGCCGCCGGGGACAACTCGTCGGCCCAGATCTACGTGACCCCGGCAAAGAAGTAACTGTTTCACTGCGCGACAACTGACTGTGGGGCCGGTGGCGGAGACGCCGCCGGCCCCGCTGTCTTGCGTGCGGTCAGATTGATCGAGAAATGTCGTTGTATACGGTCGCGGTCGCACCCGCGCTGCTCACCGTGGCTGATGAACCGGCGGGGTGTGACGGTGAAAAGCATTCCCAACAAAATCTTGCAACAAATCGACGCGTTCGTCTTCCCACCTGTCCCGCCAGTAACTATGTTCACCAATGGTCCCACTAGTGGGATCGATCTCCCACCGGCCCGTACCCCCGTTGGGCCGGTTCCCTCACACCGGAGGTACCACGTGCGCAAAGTCGCAGTGGGTCTGCTCGGGCTCTCACTGACGGCGACAGGCCTGGCGTTCGGCCCGTCCGCCTCGGCCGCCCCGCAGCCCAAACTGCCGGCAGCGGCACCGGCCGCTGCCGAACCACAAGCGCTGAAGGATGAACTCCCCGACAAGCTCGAGGACAAGCGCCGCGAGCTGCGTGAGCAGGGTCTCGCCGACGTGCTGAGCGGGCGCAGCAAGCCGATCGAGCGCAACGGCAGCACTGTCGTCAAGGTCGGCCAGGTCGGCAAGACGGCGACCAACGGCAACGCGCGCTCCGCCGCTGGCGCTCAGGCGACGAAGGACCAGTACGTCGAGCTCAAGCGTGAGCGGACCGACAAGATCTTCGTGATCCTGGCCGAGTTCGGTGACGAGCGGCACCCGTCCTACCCGGACAAGGACATGAACCCGGACATCGCCGGACCGGCGACGTTCGACGGGCCGCTGCACAACAAGATCCCCGAGCCCAACCGGGCCGTGGACAACTCCACCATCTGGCAGCCGGACTTCAGCCCGGACCACTTCCGCCAGCTCTACTTCGGCACCAACCCGGGCGACGAGTCGCTCAAGCAGTACTACGAGGCGCAGTCCTCGGGTCGCTACACCGTCGACGGTGAGGTGACCGACTGGGTCAAGGTCCGGTACAACGAGGCCCGTTACGGTCGCTCCGACGACCCGATCCCGGACGACTTGGACGTCCCGGCCAACGACCCGGCCGTCTGCAACGACAACGTCTGCGCGAACACCTGGAACCTGATCGCCGACGCCGCCAACCAGTGGGTCGCCGACCAGAAGGCCAAGGGCCGTACGGACGCGCAGATCGCCACCGAGATGAAGTCCTTCGACCAGTGGGACCGCTTCGACTACGACGGTGACGGCGACTTCAACGAGTCGGACGGCTACATCGACCACTTCCAGATCGTCCACTCCGGCGGCGACCAGGCCGACGGTGACCCGCAGCAGGGTGAGGACGCGATCTGGAGCCACCGTTGGTCGGCGTTCAACAGCTCGCCCGTGGGCCCGCCGAACTTCCCGATCGGCGGCACCCAGATCGGCAACACCGGCGTCTGGATCCGCGACTACACGATCCAGCCGGAAAACGGCGGCCGCAGCGTCTTCTACCACGAGTACGGCCACGACCTGGGCCTGCCGGACGACTACGGCCCCGCGGACAACAACAACGAGCACTGGACCCTGATGGCCCAGAGCCGGCTCGGCGCGAAGAACGACGTCGGCATCGGCGACCGGGGCGGCGACCTCGGCGCGTGGAACAAGCTCCAGCTCGGCTGGCTCGACTACGAGGTCATCGTGGCGGGCCAGAAGCGCACGCTGGAACTCGGCCCGCAGGAGTACAACTCGGACAAGGCGCAGGCCGCAGTGGTCGTGCTCCCGCAGCGGGAGTACACCTTCAACTACGGGGCACCGTTCGAGGGCTCGAAGCAGTACTTCTCCGGTAACGAGGACAACCTCGACAGCAAGATGACGAGGACGTTCGACCTCACCGGGAAGTCCTCGGCGGCGCTGTCGCTCAAGGGCAAGTACAGCATCGAGGCCGGCTACGACTACCTCTACTTCGAGGCGTCGACGGACGGCGGTCAGACCTGGGCCGACCTGGACGGCACTGTCGGCGGCAAGCCGATCGGCGTCGACGGTGCGGGTCGCCCGGCCCTGGCCGGCAACAGCAAGGGCGCCTGGGCGGACATCAACATCCCGCTGACCTCGGTCGCCGGCAAGGTGGCGCAGGTCCGCCTGCACTACGTCACCGACGGTGGGGTCTCCGAGGGCGGCTTCTTCGGCGACGCGATCACCGTGACCGCCGACGGCCAGACCGTGTTCAGCGACGGCGCCGAGACCGACGCCGGTTGGACGCTCTCCAAGTTCGAGGTGGTCGGGGCGACCTACACCCGGCTGTTCGACAACTTCTACATCGCCGGCAACCGGTCGTACGTCTCGTACGACAAGTACCTGAAGACGGGCCCGTACTTCTTCGGCTACGCGAACACCCGCCCGGACTGGGTGGACCACTACGCGTACCAGGAGGGCCTGCTCATCTCGTACTGGAACACCCGGTTCTCCGACAACAACACCGCGCCGTACGACCCGGTGACGAACCCGGGTGGTCACCCGGGTGAGGGCCGCAACCTGTACATCGACGCGCACCCGCGCCCGATCTACAACCTGACCGGAGCCCCGTGGCGCGCCCGCATCCAGGTGTACGACGCACCGTTCAGCCTGAACAAGGCTGACTCGTTCACCCTGCACCTCAACAGCCAGCCGCAGTACATCCGCGGTCAGGCCGCTGAGCCCGTGTTCAACGACACCAAGAAGTACTTCTACGAGGAGCTGCCGAACCACGGCGTCAAGCTCCCCGCGGCCGGTGTCAAGATCGAGGTCAAGGAGCAGAACGGCACCTCGATGAAGATCAGGGTCAGCTGACCTCTGACTCAGCAACACCCAGCGACGCCCGGGCAGGTCACCTGCCCGGGCGTCGCCCTTTGGCGGCGGTTCTCCTCGGCCGACAGCGCCGAGTCTCGGAGCACATCAATCGACCACAGTCAACGCCAGTACGGGCGGTTGACGACACATCGACCGACCGTGACGATTGGTATCGCCTGACTGTGGATCCCGGGTCACCTCGACTCGGCGCTGACCGAATCACGCGCCAGCCACGGCAGGCACAACCACGGGGGTGGTTCGCGTGTCGAGTGACGTGGAGTTGGATCCGGGTGGGGGCGGCGCACCGACAGTGCGCTTGGCCACCGTCTCCGCCCTCGAACTGAGGTTGCGGCTGGCCGCCGGGCAACAAGAGCTTGTCCAGGCCCAGCACCGCCTGATCGAGCACTACACCCGGCTTGAACAGCGGGAGCAGCAGACGGCGTCACCGGCGGAGGAGCGTGACACGGTCCGCGACTGGGCCGAGTTCGTCCGGCTCGCCGACCGCCTGACCGTCGAGAACGACGACTGCCGGTCGCTGCGCGGCGTGCCGCCTCCGGCCGGCGATGGCGCTCTCTGGGGTTACCCGGAATCGGCGCGGCGCCACCCGACGATCGTCGATCACCGCGTACTCGACACGCCGAACCACCTACGCGGCGTCGACACCACCCAGGTACGGATGGCGGCATCCGTGCCCACGTCGATGGTGATCGGTGGACGCACCGCGTTGATCGCCCCGGATGGCGCCGGTCGGTGGTCGGGCCTGTTCCTTCGCACGGCCGCGCTGGTGGAGATCATGACGCACCACTTCGACTGCCTGTGGTCACGGTCCGTACCACTGGCCGAACGGCAGACCGGCGAGAGCGACGGTCCGACGGCGGTGCAGTCACAGATTCTCCGACTGGCCGCGAGCGGCGCGAAGGACGAGGCCATCGCGCGCAGCCTCGGGCGCAGCCCTCGCTGGGTACGCCGCCACTTCGAACTGCTCTCCGAGCGGCTCGGTGCGTCCAACAGGCTGACCCTCGGGGTCGCCGCCGCGCAACGCGGCTGGATTTGATCTTGCAACTTGCGGACTGCGGCCACTTCGCCATGTCCCTGCCTCCCGGGGCCCCCGATCATTGACACAAGCCGATGGAGATCCTGTCGGCGACGCGCCTCCGGCGCGGATGTTCAACGGGGAAGGATCCACTTGCGAAGGATCGGAATGCGACGGACCGTCGCCCTCTTCGTAGCCGCACTCACCATCGGCGGCACCATCACCGCAGCACCCCGGCCGGCGCAAGCCGTCCCGGAGGGCTTCGACCATGTCATCTACTGGAACAACGTTCTGCTGAAGACCTACCGCGCGGTCGGGGGCCCGCCGACGGTGTTGTCTCGGGCCGGCGCGATGATGCATCTCGCCATGTACGACGCGCACGTGTCGCTCGGCGGCAGCGGCGCTCCGTACATCGCCCGGATCGCGAAAATACCCAACTACAATTACGACCGCCAGTGGAACATGGACGTGGCGGCGGTGACCGTCCTCAGCTCCATCTGGCCGACGCGGGACTTCTCCACCGACTTCGCCGGTTCGCGCGCCTACCCGCCGATCGGCAACCCTGGACCTGAGGGGTACAGCACGAGCGTCGGCGAGGGCGCGGCACAGAACATGATCAATGCCCGCGCCAACGACGGCTCCACCAACAACGCCGCGTACACCGCGAGCTTCACCGCCGGCCAGTGGCGACCGACCGGCTCCGGCGCTGCGGCCAGCCCCAACTGGGGCGCGGTCACGCCGTTCGCCCTCACCTCGGGCTCGCAGTTCCGTCCCCCGCTACCGGGCGGTTTCACCAACGTCGACACGATGCTCCGCAGCAGCGCCTACGCGGAGCAGGTGAACGAGGTCAGGAAGCGCGGCTCCGCGACCGCCAGCACCGAGGACCGCACCGCAGACCAGACCCAGGCGGCGTACTTCTGGGCCAACGACCTCGACGGCACCTACAAGCCGCCGGGCCAACTCTTCCGGCACACCCAGATCGTCGCGACCAAGAGTCCTCTCGACACCGCGCGACTGTTCGCCCTGGTGGCGATGGCGATGGCCGATGCCGCCATCGCAGCCTGGGACGCCAAATACAACACCAGCATCGACCTGTGGCGCCCGGACACCGCGATCGCCGAGCCCGAGACGGACAACAACGCCGCGACCACGCCCAACCCCTCCTGGGAGCCCCTGTCAGCCGATCGAAGCGGCAACCACTTCTCCCCGCCCTTCCCTGCGTACGTGTCCGGGCACGCGACCTTCGCCGGCGCGTGGGCCGGCATCATGAAGCGCCATTACGGCACGGACGCGTTCACCTTCGCCGCCACCACCGAGGATCCCCAGGCGGTCAACGTCACGCGCACCTTCACCAGTTTCAGCGCGGCTGCGATCGAGAACGCCCGCAGTCGAGTCTGGCTCGGTGTCCACTACCAGTGGGACGCTGACTCCGGACTGACCGTCGGCGATCAGGTGGCCAACCGGGCCTTCAGCACCTACCTGCGGTAGACCGACAGCGATCCCGGATCGGTGAGCACTCACCGATCCGGGATCGTCGCGCGTTCGAGCCTCGTACCTGTCGGCACACCTTTGCGGTCGCGACGTGGCCGTGGCGACTGTCACCGCGACCTCGGGTTCTAGGCTGTCTGCCATGACCGACCAGCGCGGCGGGGCCGTCGACGAGTCCTGTGTCCTCACCGAGGGGCCGTGGACGCACCGTTTCGTCGGCGCCAACGGCAGCCGGTTCCACGTGGTCGAGGGCGGTACCGGGCCGATGGTGCTCTTCCTGCACGGCTTCCCGGAGCACTGGTGGGCCTGGCACCAGATGCTGCCGGCGATCGCCGACGCCGGCTTCCGGGCGGTCGCCGTCGACCTGCGCGGCTACGGGGCGAGCGACAAACCACCCCGGGGGTACGACGGCTACACCCTCGCCGCCGACATCGCCGGACTGATCCGCGCGCTCGGTGAACGGTCCGCGACGATCGTCGGCAGCGGCCTCGGCGGCATGGTGGCCTGGACGGTGGCCTCGTTCCACCCGTCCCTGGTCCGCCGGCTCGTCGTGCTGGGGGCACCGCACCCGTTGCGACTGCGCGCCGCCATCTTCGCCGACCCGCGCGGGCAGTTCACCGCTTCCACTCCGGCGTTGAAGTTCCAGCTACCCCGCTACGAGCACGTCCTGACCCGCGACGGCGCCGCGGCCGTCGGCGAGATCATGCGCCGCTGGGGCGGCCCACAGTGGGTCGCCGGGCCGGACTTCGAGGCGTACGCCGAGCGGTGCCGGGAGGCGATGTGCATCCCGCAGGCCGCGTTCTGCGCGCTGGAGGGTTACCGCTGGGCATTCCGCTCGCTGCTGCGACTGCACGGCTACCGGTTCGTCCGCCTGATGCAGAAGCCGCTGTCCACCCCGACCCTGCAACTGCACGGCGCCCTGGACACCGCTTCCCTGCCCCGCACCGCGCTGGGTTCCGGCCGGTACGTCGTCGCCCCCTACGAGTGGCGGTTGCTCGACGGTGTGGGGCACTTCCCGCACCTGGAGGCGCCGGAGCTGGTGCTCGGTGAAATCCTGCGATGGGCGAAGACCTGACCGGTCAGACCCGCTGCTCCCGCAGGTCGGTGACCTCGGCGGCCGGCGCCCAACCCTGGTAGACGCCGAAGTCGAAGACCTCCAGCCGCATCGCCTCGGCCACCGGCCAGCGACCACCCGTGTACTCCACCCGCAGCCAGGCGTCGTGCTCGCCGAGCACTATGAACGGCTGCCCCTGCCAGGTGCAGGTGGTCCGCACGTACGCCAGATCCTCGATCTCGCTCGCCGGCAGCACCCGGACGTAGCGGCCCGCGCGGACCTCCTCGAAGCCCTCACCCGGCTCGGGCTGGTAGAGGCGGATGTCGTCGCCGTCCGGGCTGGCCTGGTATTCCCGGCCCTGCCAACGGGCCACGTAGCCGTCGCGCATCACGCCTCCCCGACCCGTCGCCAGGTGACCGTGTCGGTGTCCAGCTCGGCGACCACCCGCTCGCTGCCGTCCGCGCCGATGCGCCAGAGTTGGGCGCCGTGCGGCAGCCGTGCGCTGTCCACCTTGAACTCCGCCACCACGTCGCTGCTCTCACCCGGGGCGAAGCCGTTGCCCCGGAACGGCGGGCGTTCGATGACCCAGCCCTCCATGGCCCGCATCGCCGGCTCGTTCTGACCGCCGTACGGGATGCGGTAGAGGCTCGGCCGGTGCGCCGGCCAGCGCAGCACGTAGATCTCCTCGGCGTCCTGGGCGAACGGCGAGCCGGGGTAGCTCAGGCCCAGCGCCTCGTGCAACTGAGCCGGTGTGGTCAGGTGGGACAGCTCACCGGCCCGGTGCACGAACCCGGACACCCGGTCGTACCCGCGATCCAGGTAGTACGCGAGCTGGCTGGGGGCGATCGCCTTCTGCATGACCGTCGGCCGGGTCGGGTCGACCGCTGCGGGGGCGTACCGGGGACGGGTGGCGGGTTCGGCCACGGCCGGCGCTTCCACCTGGTCCACTTCCAGGTCGTCCCCGAGCCCCACCTCGGCGGCCCAGTTGGCCAACGCGACGATCTGCTCGCCGGGCAACTTGGCACCCACCGGCGTGCCCGGGTTGACGGCGAACGACCAGTCCTCGTCGGGCCAGCGCCTGATCAGTTGGGCGAACTTCACCCGGACCGTGTCGATGTCCCCCTCGACATGGTCGGCGAGGCGCTCCGACGACGTGTAGACCACCACGTACGTCTCGCCGTCGAGCTGCCCGGTACGCCAGACGAAGCCGGGATCCCCGGGGCGGCTTCCCCGCGCCGAGTCCGGTGCCGCCGGCAGCAGCACCCGAGCAAGCAGCAGGGTGGACAGGAACGTGTCGGTGCTGCCCGAGCCGGCGGCATTGAGCAGGTCTTCCTCGACCGTGTTCGCCGGCTCGAACTCGACCGGCGGCGGCTCGTCGGCAGGCGGGTAGGTGCCGTCGTCCGCGGTCATGCTCTCGCCGCCGGCCGGGCTTCCCGACGAGCCCTCGCTGTCGGAGCGATCGTCACTGAGCGGGACGTCGGCCCTCAGGTTGCCCAGGCCATCGCCGACGCCGCCGGACTCGGCCGGAACCACGGGCTGCGGGACGGACGGGCTAGGGGCGGGCTGATCGGGGCTGAAGGACGGAGGTGCGAAGGGACCAGGGCTGGCGAACGGCGGCGGAGCGGCCTCAGCGGGGCTGGGGGACGCCGTGAACAGGCCCGGACCGGGGGGCGTCGAGCCGAACGGCGGCGGGGCGGCCTCGGTGGGGCTGGGCCGCCGGGGCGCGTCGACCGGCGCGCTGCTCTCGACCGGGTCGGTGAGGTCGCGGGACTCGATGATGGTGCCCTCGATGACGATGGGCGTGAAGCCTCGGCGCGGCGCAGGCGGCCCGGAGACCGGTTCCGCGACGGACACCGGCGGATCCTCCACCGGCTCGAACCGGCCCGGCCGGTCCTGGAGAATCGCCTGCGTCTCCTCCGCCGATGCCCGTCCGGGCGCACCGGTCGGGCGAGGCTCACCGGTCACCCGGAACGCGCGGGTGGGCTCCTCAGCCAGCGGGTTGTGCCGGCGCGGCGGCAGCGGCTGGGTGATCTCCTCGCCGGACGGCGGCACGTCCATCCCGCGAGGCGCGCCGAGGCCGCCCTCCGGCCGTCGTACCGGCTGGGTGGCGGCCGGGTCCGCCGCCATCGGAAAGGCCCGCGTCGCTGACTCGTCGGCCGGCGCATCGGCTGGGCGGCGGCGAGGGAAGGGCTGGCTGCCTCGACCGAACCGGGTCGGCGGGACCGCCCGTTCACCGGGGCGTCCCCCGCTCGCGGCCGGGTCGCGGGCCGGAGTGGGGTCGAAGAAGGAGCGCCGAGGCGCGGCCTGGGGGCCACCGTTGCCGTTGGCCGGGGCGGGGCCGTCGACGTCGCCCGGCCGGGTCGCTGCCGGCCAGCCCGCACCCGGCCCAGCCTGGTCGGTGGTGGGGCCGGCGGTAGCCAACGGGGTGAACCGGGACGGCCGGCCGGTGCGGGGCAGTGCTCCGACGCCTGGGGCGGGTCGAGGCGGTTCGGTCGGGTGCCGCTGACCGGCGGCGGGCAGGTCCTCCTCGCCAGGTCCGCGCGGCGGCTCAGCAGAGGCGGGTGGCCGGGGCGCCGGACCCGGCACCGGCGGGACACCCACCCGAGGGCCCGGGCTCCGCGCGGGCCTTCGGGGTGCGAGCGGAGCACTCTCGGGCGCGGACGGGGCCACCCCCGTCACGGGAGGTGATCCAGCGGCAGTGGCGGTGTCCCGCGGTGGCGCGCCGGGCCGGGTGCGGGCCAGGGTCTCGGCACGCTCCAGGCGAGCGCGGGCACCCATGGCACGGCCGGGCAGCCGCACGTCACCTCGGGACAACTGCGACACGAACCAGGCCGGCAGGTAACCCTCGACCGGCAGACCCGGATTGACGGCAAGCCACCACTCGTGGTTGGGCCAGCTGGCCGCGAGGTCGGCGAAGGGGATGCGTCGGTTGCTGCCGGCGTGATCGCCGAGGCAGGCTCGCAGTGCGGCGGCGGAGGTGAAGGCCAGGACGTGGGTCCGGCCGCCGGTGGTCCAGGTGCCCCATCCGGCAGGTGGCTGGCCGGGCTGCGTCGGCGCGGAGACCGGCAGCAGCACATCGGTGCGGGACAGGAGCCGGAAGTAGAGCTCCTGGTCGTTTGCGCGCAGCGCGTCGCGCATCGCCACCTCGGCCTCCGTGGCCGGTTCCCATGCGGTCACGGCCACCTCCCCTTCCGAGAACAGGCCACAGGTATCGCGTACAACCTACAAGGTGGTACCAAGATCACAATGGCTGGCCGGCGGCGGCCTGCCAGGGCCCGAGGGAGGCGATAACATCCCGTTTCGGAGCCGACACGATACGGAGGGTGTCGATGTCCCGATCGATCACGCGCCCGGTCCTCGCAGGTCTGGCCGCCAGCCTGTTGACCGTACCGGCCCTTCCGACCGTCGCCGCCACCGCCGGTCTCGGCGCGTCGGCACCGGCCTGCGCGACCCCACTCGCCCCCGTCCGGCCGGTCGCCGCCAGGCCCTGGCCACAGCAACGGTACGACCCGGCGCGGCTCGCGCCGCTGGCCACCGGCGACGGGGTGACGGTCGCGGTGGTCGACTCCGGGGTGGACCGGGTGCACCCGCAACTGGCTGGGAGGGTGCTGGCCGGCACCGACCTGCTCGACCCCGGCGGGGACGGCGGTCGGGACTGCGCCGGGCACGGCACCGGTGTGGCGAGCATCATCGCCGCGGCACCCCGCCCCGACGTCGCCTTCCGCGGCCTGGCACCGGGTGCCCGGATCCTGCCGGTTCGGGTGAGTGAACAGCAGGTCGTGCAGGGGCGGGAGTCGGGGCGTACGGTCAGCGCCGACGAGTTCGCCCGGGCCATCCGGTGGGCCGTCGACCATGAGGCCGACGTGGTGAACCTGTCCGTCGTGCTGTACGCGGACGACCCGGAGGTCCGGTCGGCGGTGCGGTACGCGGTCGAGCGGGACGTGGTGCTGGTGGCCGCCGCCGGCAACCTGCACGACAGTGGGGACCCCCGACCGTTCCCCGCCGGCTACGACGGGGTGCTCGGCGTGGGCGCGATCGGGGCGGACGGCGGGCGGGCGGCGTTCTCGCAGACCGGCTCGTACGTCGATCTTGTCGCTCCGGGCAGCGAGGTGCTGACCGCCGCACCCGGTGTCGGCCACCATCGCGTCGAGGGGACCAGTTACGCGGCGCCCTTCGTCGCCGCCACCGCCGCGTTGCTGCGGGAGTACCGGCCGGAGCTGACCGCCGCCCAGGTGGCGGAGCGGATCATCGCCACCGCCGACCCAGCTCCGGGCGCGGGCCGGGGCGGCGGGTACGGCTCCGGAGTGTTGAACCCCTACCGGGCGGTCACCGAGACCAGCGGTGGCCGTGCGGCCGGCGCACCGCCGGTCGCCGCGCTCGCCGACGACCGGGCCGACCCGGCGCAGCTCGCCCACCAGGCCCGCCGGGTCGCCGCACGGGACCGAGCCCTGCTGGTCGGGGCGGTGGCCGGCATCACGGCGGTCACCGTGGCGCTGCTCGCCCTGGTGGTGCCCCGGGGCACCCGTCGACGCTGGCGACCGGCCGGCCCGGCCTGAGGCCGCCCGCACAGGGCCTGGAGCCGCCCGCACACGGCCTGGAGCCGCCCGCACACGGCCTGGAGCCGCCCGCACAGGGCCTGGAGCCGTCCGCACACGGCCCTCGCCGCCGACCGGCCGCGGGCGGGGCGCTGACCCGAACACGGTCAGCGCTCCCGGCCCACATCGCTCACTGGAACAGCCCGGTGTTCTTCTTCTCGGTGTCCAGGTAGTCGGTGGCGGAGTCGTTCACCGCCAACCTGATGTCACGCAGCATCCCCTGCAGGTCCTGCGAGGCCGAACGCCACCGCGCCTGCCGCTGCTCGTAGGCCTGCTGCGCGTCGCCTGTCCAGCTCGCCACCAGCGGGGCGGCGTCACGTTCGAGTTGACCGAGCTGCGCGTCGAGGGTGTTCAACGCCTTCTGAATGTCAGCGCCGGCCTGCTGCAGCGCGGCGAAGTTGACGACCAGCACACCATGGTCCATCGGATTCCCTCCCCAGCGGGATCAGAGCGGCAGCTGGATGCCGCCGCGGTTGGTGCCGGCCACCCGGCTGGCCACCTCGTCGTCGGACGCGTGGTACTGCCGACCGGCGGTGCGGATCGCACCGGCGGTCTCGCGCAGCGCGCGGTGCAGCGCCGCCTGGTCCTGTGACCACTGCTGCTTGACCTGCTCGAACGACCGGCCACCAGCGCCACGCCAGGCCTGCTGCAACACTTCCAGCTCGGCCAGCAGGCCGGTCAGCATGGACTGCAACGACTGGTCCACCTGCTCGAACTTCGCGGCAGTCTGCTGCATCACCGCTGCTTCTGCCTTGGTTTGGGACATCCGGACGTCACCTCGTCTCTCGGATCGCACCTGGCCGTCGACGCGCCCATCCCGGGGCGACGCGTCGTCGCTTGGCCCGGTCTTTCGAGCACTGAGACACGGGTCAGCGAAGGACTTCGTGGCTGACGGTAGCGACCTCGTAGCGGTTCTGCTACCCCACCGGCTTCCCCTGTGGACAACCGAGGCGGCCATCGGTCGCTTACGATGTGCCGCAGTCACGTCGCGGCGCGTGACGGGCCGCCGGAGGGCGGCCGGCCCGCCCGACCCTGGTCCCCACTGGTCGAGGAGGCACGGTGCCGGCGATCACCACCGGAGGGCCGCACCCGCCGACCCCGGTCGGGTCCGAGGCAGGCGCCTCCCCACGGGTGGGCGGGCCGGGCCGACCCACCGACAGCGGCCCGCTGCCGGTAGAGCAGCGCACCCCCCGTCGCCGGTCGCCGGCGGCTCACTGGGTCGCACTCGGCCGTCGTGCGGCTGCCGGAGCGCGAGCCGGCCAACTGGTCACCGCACAGGTCGCGGCGGCCCTGGTGCTCGTCACCCTCGGCCGACCCGCGCCGGTCGTCGCGGCAGCCGTACTGGTGGCCGTGTTGCTGGTGGCCGCCGCCTGGGCGCCGGTGCGGGGCCGGTGGCTGTTCGAGTGGCTGGGCACCGCCGTCGGGCACCTCACCCGCCGGCGGGCGTTGACCGGGCCGGCCGACGCGGCCGAACTGCTCGACCTGGTCGCCCCGGGCACCGTGGTCCGCTCGACCGAGTTGACCGGCGGGCCGGCGGCGCTCCTGGAGGACACCACCGGCATGGTCGCGCTCCTGGAGCTCGGCGACCCCGGCGACCTGCTGGGTGACGTGTCCCAGGCGATCCCCGCCCCGGCCGCGCTGCTCCCCCCGACCGGGCCGGACCAGCCCCCGCTGCTGGTCCAACTGCTGCTCGCCGGTGCGCCCGCGCCGGTGCCGAGCGCCGGTGGCACGGTCGGCACGTCGTACCGGCAGCTCACCGACGGGCGGCTCGCCGGGCGCGAGCGCGCGGTGGTGGCGGTCCGGGTGCTGCGGGTGAACGGTTGGTCCGAGGAGGACCTGCGCCGCGTACTCGCCGGAACGGTCCGCCGGATCGTCCGCCGGCTCGGGCCGTTGGCCGCGCGACCGCTCGGGGTGCCGGCGGCGCTACGCGTACTGGGCGAGCTGGCCCACCACGACGGCGACCCGGTCCGGGAGTCGTGGCCGGCGATCCGGTCCGGCAGTCTCGTCCAGGCCACCTTCCGTCTGCTCCACTGGCCCGACGCGGGCGCTGCGGCTGGGCGCCGGCTGGTACCCCGCCTGCTGGCGCTGCCGGCGACGGCCACGACGGTGTCGATCTGCTCAGGCCCGTCGCCGACGATGTCGACGTCGTCGGCTCCGCCTACGGCCGGCGGAGTGCCGACCGAGCTGACCGTACGCCTGGCCGCCGGGACGGCGGCCGAGTTGGCGGCGGCCAGCGAGGCGCTGGTCCGGCTGGTGACCGACCTGGGCGGAAAGCTGCGACGACTCGACGGCGCGCACCTGAGCGGGCTGGCCGCCACGCTGCCGTTGGCGCTGACGGCACCCGGAGCGCAGCCCCGCCCACCGGCGCCCGGGCAGCGACCCGGCCCGACCGTGGACGACTGGGAGCTGTCAGTGGGCGACGCGGGAATGATGGTCGGCACCAACCGGCACGGCCGCGCCGTCACAGTGCGACTGTTCCGGCCGGAGAGCACCCGCGTGCTGCTGGTCGGCGGGGTACGGGCAGCCCAGCTGGTGGCCCTGCGCGCCCTGGCACTCGGCGCCCTGGTGGTGGTGCAGACCGCCCGGCCACGGGCCTGGGAGCCGTTTGTCCGTGGGGTTGGCGCACCGGGGGGCACGATCCCGTTGCTCCCTCCCGGTCGGGCGGTCGCCGACGGGGTGGGCACCGCGCTGCGTCCGTTGCTGCTGATCGTCGACGCCGGGCCGGTGGCGGCCGAGGCCGTGCCGGGCCCGCCGTGGCGGGCCACCCTGGTGGTACGCGACGAGCTGACCCCGGCCGATGTGGACGCGTTGAGCCGCGCCGACCTGGCGTTGCTCCAGCCACTGACCTCCGCCGAGGCCACCCTGGCCGGAGCCGCGCTGGGGCTGGGCGGGTCGGCCGAGTGGCTGACCCGGATCCGGGAGGACATGGTGGCGGTGGTCAACCGTCGGGCGCTGCGGTGGGCACTGCTCTCCCCCACTCCGATCGAGGCGCAACTGATCGGCCCGCCGACGCGCGGCTGAACTGATCGGCCCGCCGACGCGCGGCTGATTCGACCGGACGCGCCAGCCGGCGGGTTACGTCGCTGCGGTGTCCGTGGCACGATCCCCGCCATGGGTTTTCTGAAAGGTCTGCTGATTCGGCTGGCCAGCACAGCACTGGCTTTCTGGCTGGCCACGCTCCTCATCCCGGGCATCTCCCTGGATTCGAACTCGGCCACCGAGACGGTGACCACGCTGCTCCTGGTGGCGGTGATCTTCGGTGTGGTCAACGCTGTTCTCCAGCCGATCATCAAGACCGTCGGTTGTGGCTTCTACCTGCTGACCCTGGGTCTCATCGCCCTGGTGGTGAACGGGCTGCTCTTCCTGCTCACCAGCTGGATCGCCGACCAGGCCGGGTTGCCGTTCTCGGTGGACGGTTTCTGGCCGGCGGCAGTGCTCGGCGCCCTCTTCGTGAGCATCGTGACCTGGATCCTCGGCGCCGTCCTCGACCGGGACTGACCGCCGACCAGCCAGCACCGACCCGGTCCGTCCGGGGCTCCGACCTCGGCCGGGGCCCCGGCGGGCCGATGACCAGAGTTCGGGAATGTGGCGGCCTTACCGCCCACCTCGGCGGTTAGCGTCGCGGCATGTTCTCGCTGACCTATTCCGACGGCCACCTGCTCAGCACCGATCCGGAGCGGATCGACCTCGATCTGGTGCACCACTGGTTGTCCACCGACGCGTACTGGGCGCTCGGACGGGACCGGGAGACCACCGAGCGGTCGTTCGCCGGCTCGCTGCCGTTCGGCATCTACCGGCCGGAGGACGGCCGCCAGGTCGCCGTGGCCCGGGTCGTCACCGACGGTGCCACCTTCGCCTGGCTCTGCGACGTGTACGTCGACCGCGCCGCCCGGGGTCGCGGGCTGGGCGGACGGTTGGCCGGCGCGGTCCGGGACCACCTGGATGAGCTGGGCGTACGCCGGATCCTGCTCTGCACCAACGACGCCCACCAGGTGTACGCCGGGGTGGGCTTCACCCCGTTGGACGCGCCGCAACGGTGGATGCAGCTGGACCGGCGAGCCCCGGTGACCCCGCTCACCGGAAAGGAACAAAGCAGCACTACGCCCCTTACGGTGGAGACGTGACGCCACTCCGCCTTGGATACCTCTACGGCCTCGGCGCGTACCTGCTCTGGGGTTTCTTTCCGCTCTACCTGAAGCTGCTGCGACCCGCCGGCCCGCTGGAGATCCTGGCCCACCGGATCGTCTGGTCGGTAGTCTTCGTGGCTCTGCTGCTGGGCGCGCTGCGCAACATCGGCTTCCTGCGGGCGTTGCTGCGCCGCCGGTGGGCGGTGGCGGGGATCGTCGCCGCCGCCGCGCTGATCGCTGTCAACTGGGGCACCTACATCTACGGGGTCAACTCCGACCGGGTCGTGGAGACCGCGCTCGGCTACTTCATCAACCCGCTGGTAGTGGTGCTGCTCGGGGTGACGGTGCTGCGGGAGCGGCTGCGCCCGGCGCAGTGGGTGGCGCTGGGCATCGGCGCGTCGGCGGTCGCGGTGCTCACAGTGGACTACGGACGGCTGCCCTGGCTGGCGTTGACCCTGGCGTTCAGCTTCGCCGGCTACGGCCTGGTGAAGAAGCGGCTCGGGCTGCCGGCGGCGGAGGGGCTGTTCGTCGAGTCGGCGGTGCTGGCGTTGCCGGCGCTGGGCTACCTGGGCTGGCTGACGGCGAAGGCCGACCTGACCTTCGGGCACGTCTCGGCGGGGCACACCGCGCTGCTGGTGCTGGCCGGCGCGGCCACGGCGATCCCGCTGCTGCTGTTCGCCGGGGCGGCCAACCGGCTGCCCCTGAGCAGCCTGGGCATGGTCCAGTACCTGGCGCCGATCCTTCAGCTCGGCTGCGGGGTGCTGATCTTCCACGAGCCGATGCCCCCGGCCCGGCTGGCCGGCTTCGCGCTGGTCTGGCTGGCCCTGATCGTCTTCACCGCCGACGCCGTCCGAGCCTCCCGCCGCACCCGCCGGCCCGCCCCTCTCCCAACGCCCGTCCCAACTCCCTGACCGCCCCGCGATCTTGCAGTTTCTGTCGCCGATATGCCCTCCATGCCCCTTGTGGAAGGACAGGAAATGCAAGATCGCGAAAGGGACGGGGTGGGGTGGGTTACGGGACGGCGTAGGTCAGGAGGGGCGTGCCGTCGGCTTTCTGGAGCTCCACGCTGACCAGCTCGGCGTCGGTGAACCTCGTCGCGCCGGTGAAGCTCAGATCGTCGCCGGGAGCCGCCAACCACGAGCCGATCTGCTCGGTGGCACCGTTCGGGCCCCGCGCCACCAGCCGGAACGGATACGCCTTGCCGTAGCTCGTCCGCGCGTCGTACCCGCAACGCATTCTCACCTCGGTGCCCCACTTCGTGCCGGTCAGCCCGAGGTCGGCGTGCACCGGCCCGGCGGCGGCCACCGGCCGCATGGCCACCATCGACACCTGCGGGGCGGGCTTGCCCTGCGCGCCGGGCGGGTCGACCGGTCGAGGCAGCGCCACTGCGGTGCCCACACCGACCAGCAGCGCCAGCCCGGCGGCGGCCAGTGTGGTCAGTGCCCACCGTCGCCGATCCGCGGCGCGTTCCCGACGACGACGCTGGCGGGCCTCGTCGAGCAGCGCGGGCACCCGGGGCGGGGCCGGCGGCGGCAGGATCTGCTCCAACCCCGCCGGGTCGAGGCGCCCGAGCAACCCGGGCAGGACGGCGATCTCGGCGACCGCCTCCCGGCACGAGGCGCAGCCGCCCAGGTGCCGCTCGTAGGCCGCCCGCTCGGCGGGGGCCAGGGCGCCCAGCACGTACGCGCCGTCGTCGTACGCGAACTCGCACCGGGTCATCCCGTCACCCCCATCTCGGCCAGGACCAACCGTAGAGACCGCAGCGCGTAGTGGGTGCGGGATTTCACGGTCCCTGGCGGTACGCCCAAACGGGACGCCGCCTCGGCCACCGACCGCCCCTGGTAGAAGCACTCGACCAGCACCTCCCGGTGGGTCGGGCTGAGCCGGTTGAGCGCCTCGGCGACGGTCCACGCCTCCACCGCCCGCTCGGCCTCGTCGATCACCTCGGGCGGTTCGGGCAGATCGTCGGTGAACACCTCGCCGACCCGGGTGGATCGCCGCCGCCAGGCGTCGATGGCCAGGTTACGGGCGGTGGTGAACAGCCAGGACCGCACCGATCCGCGCCTCGGGTCGAGTGACTCCGGATGTCGCCAGGCCCGCAGCAGCGTCTCCTGCACCAGGTCCTCGGCCCGCTGCCGGTCCCCGTTGACCAGCCGCAGAGCATGGGCGTACAGCGCCTCCGCGTGCTCGTCGTGCAGCGCGCGGAGCAGTTGGGCGTCGTGGTCGCTGATGGCGGTCTCCTCGCTTCCGGCGCGCGTCCGGCGGTGCGTCCGCTCGGGAATACGTGCGGTCACGCCGAACGGTTCAGCCCGAGGTCAGACGGGTGCCGCCCGGAGAGGTGTTCATGCCTGGTTCACATCGCGGCTGACGCGTGCTCACCACGTCCTCCTAGCGTCCGGCTGGTACGCCGCCTGTCGTGCCACCGACTTCTCTGGAGGCCTCCCCCATGAGCGACCGTCCCCGGCTGCTCCCCCTGTTGAACGGCACCCGCCATGGCACCCGTGATGCCATGACCTGCCTGTACCGGTGCGGAAACGCGTGTGACCACCCGGTCCCGAACACCTCCGACAACGCGTACTTCGGCGATGTGGTGAACGCCGAGGTGTCGCGGCGTGGCGTGGTCCGGGCTGGCGCGGTCGGCGCGCTGGTGCTCGGTTTCGGCGGCACGGCGGCTGGCGCGCTCGCCGGGGCGGCCCCGGCCATGGCGGCCCCGACCGCCCCGGACGTTCCGGAGAACTTCGGGTTCGGTCGTCCGAGCACCGGAATCGGCAGCGGCGCGCTGACCTTCAAGCCGATCCCTCCGAACAAGCTGGACACCCTGGTCGTGCCGAACGGCTACGACCACGCCGTGGTGATCAAGTGGGGTGACCCGGTGCTGCCGGGCGCGCCGGAGTTCGACCTGCACCACCAGACCGCCGCCGCGCAGTCCAAGCAGTTCGGCTACAACAACGACTTCGTGGGTGTGCTGCCGCTGGACAAGCAGGGCAAGCGGGCGCTGCTCGTGGTCAACCACGAGTACACCAACGAGGACCTGATGTTCCCGGGCTTCCCCGGCCTGGACGGGCTCTCCGTGGAGCAGGTGCGCACCGCCATGGCCGCGCACGGCATGTCGGTGGTGGAGCTTGAGCGGGTCGCGGGCACCGGGCAGTGGAAGCCGGTCGGCAAGGGCCCGCGGCCGTACAACCGGCGGGTCACCGCCCTGAGCACCAAGTTCGACCTGACCGGCCCGGCCGCCGGCTCGGCCTGGCTGAAGACCGCCGCCGACCCCAGGGGCCGTACGGTCGTCGGCACGCTGAACAACTGCGCCGGTGGCGTGACCGCGTGGGGCACCGTGCTCTCCGGCGAGGAGAACTTCAACCAGTACTTCGTGGGCGCCGACGCCGCCCCGGCCGAACTGAAGCCGAAGCTGGACCGCTACGGCATCAGCACCGCCAGCCGCTACCCCAGCGGCAGCCGCAAGTGGGAGCGCGCGGACGAGCGCTTCGACCTGGCGAAGCACCCCAACGAGGCACACCGGTTCGGCTGGGTCGTCGAGATCGACCCGTTCGACCCGGAGAGCCGCCCGCGCAAGCACACCGCGATGGGCCGGTTCAAGCACGAGGGCGCCAACGTGATCGTCGCGAAGGACGGCCACGTGGTCGCGTACATGGGCGACGACGAGCGGTTCGACTACCTCTACAAGTTCGTCTCGGACAAGAAGTTCATGAAGGGCAACTCCTGGGCTGCCCGCAAGCACAACCTGACCCTGCTGGAGTCCGGCACGCTCTACGTGGCGAAGCTCGACCAGACCAGCGCCGCCGAGATCGACGGTACGGGCAAGCTCCCCACCGACGGCGCGTTCAACGGTCGGGGCCGCTGGATCAGGCTGGTCAGCGGCAACCGGTCGTTCGTCGACGGGATGACCGCGGCGGACGTGCTCACCTTCACCCGGCTCGCCGGTGACAAGGTCGGCGCGACCAAGATGGACCGCCCCGAGGACGTCGAGCCGAGCCTGCTCACCGGCAAGGTGTACGTGGCGCTGACCAACAACACCAACCGGGGCGTCGGCAGCAACCCGAAGCCGGACGAGGCCAACCCGCGCAACGCCAACAAGCACGGGCAGATCCTGGAACTGGTCGAGGACCGCAACGACAACACCTCGGAGACCTTCGCCTGGTCGTTGCCGATCGTGTGCGGCGACCCGACCGACCCGTCGACCTTCTTCGCCGGGTACGACAAGACCAAGGTCTCCCCGATCTCCTGCCCGGACAACGTCGCCTTCGACGCCACCGGCAACCTCTGGATCTCCACTGACGGCAACGCGCTGGGCAGCAACGACGGTCTGTTCGCCACCGCCGTTGAGGGTCCGGAGCGGGGTCACCTCAAGCAGTTCCTGACTGTGCCGCTCGGCGCGGAGACCTGCGGTCCGTTCATCACCGGCGACAACCGCTCGGTCTTCGTTGCCGTGCAGCACCCGGGCGAGATCACCGGGGCCTCGGTGGAGAACCCGGCCTCGAACTGGCCGGACGGTGACTACGCCAAGCCGGGCGTGGTGGTCACCTGGCGCCTCGACGGCGGCCCGGTGGGCAGCTGACGGCACGACAGCCGCTGACATTCCTCCGGCGGTCCCGCGTTGGACCGCCCCGAGAGGCCCTCTCCCAGCCCGGGAGAGGGCCTCTCGGCCGTCAGTTGTCGCTGGCGATGCCGTCGGCCACGCTGCGGGCCACGGTGAGCAGCTTGGCGCGTACCACCCGGGCGGAGGTCATCATCTCGCTGGCCGGCAACGCGCAGGCCAGCACGACCCGGCGTTCCATGTCCTTGTCCGGCGCGACGAGCACCGCGGCGCAGGCCACCCCCTGGCGGAACTGCCCCATCTCCAGTTGCATGCCGCGCCGGTCGCCGGCGGCCAGGTCCGCCTCGAAACTCTCGGTGGTGGTGAGCGTGGCGGTGGTGAACGGGCGCATGCCGTACTCGCGCAGATAGCGGTAGCGCTGGTCGGTCGTGAGGGTGGCGAGCAGCGACTTGCCGAGCGCTGTCGCGTGCGCACCCTCGTCGAAGCCGGGGACCAGATCCTCCAGGTAGGGCGAGCGGTGCCCCTCGGCGACGGCGGTGAGGGCCACCTGGCCGCCGACGAACCGACCAAGGTAGTGGCTGTAGCCGGTGTCCAGGGCGGCCCGGCGCAGTGTCTCACCGACCGCCGGCGGGCCCCGGAACGCCGTCACCAGCTCCCGGTACCGGTCGGCCACCTCCAACCCCACGATGTACGTGCCGTCCTCGCGACGGATCACGTAGCCCTCGTAGGCGAGGGTGCGAACCAGGTGGTAGGTGGTGGCCACGGTCAGCTCGCAGCGTCTGGCGATCTGCTTGACGGTCAGGCCCTTCGGGGCACGACCGACCGACTCCAGCACCCGTAGCGCTCGGGACACGCTGCGAATCAGGTCCGAAGGTTCTGCCAAGGGGTCGCGCACAACCACCTCCGCCGCCGTGGACTTACACCATATGAAAAACAGGCCCGGTGCGAAATGCCTGTTCGGGTCGAGGATGCCAGATCACCATCCACAGGTTGTTGCCCGCCGGTCACCGGGAGTGCGGTGAACAGGGCTCGCGTAGGTTTGCCGAACGATGACCGACACCTCGAACACCCCCGATCCGGCCGTTGCCCGACCCCATCCGGTTCGGGCCAGCGTCGGCGCAGTCGTCACCACGGTGGCCTGCGTACTCCCCGTCTTCCTGCTCGGCGGTCTCGCCGTTCAGATGGGCACGGACCTCGGCTTCTCGCCGGCCGGCCTGGGCCTTGCCGTCTCCGTCTACTTCGGGGTCAGCGCGCTGGCCTCGGTGCCCTCCGGGCGGTTGGTCGAGCGGTACGGACCGGCGGTGGTCGCCCGCTGCGGCATCGTGCTGGCCGCCGGGTCGATGCTGGCCGTGGCCGCCTTCGCCAGGTCGTACCCGGTGCTGGTCGGTCTGCTGGCGCTCAGCGCCGCCGCGAACGCGCTCGGCCAGTTGGCCAGCAACGCGGCGCTGGCCCAGCACGTGCCGGCCCGGCGGCAGGGGCTGTCGTTCGGTGTCAAGCAGGCCGCCATCCCGGTCTCCACCCTGCTGGCCGGCGCGGCGGTGCCCACCATCGCGCTCACCGCCGGCTGGCGCTGGGCGTTCGTGGCCGCCGCCGTGGCGGCGCTGACGACGCTGGCCGCCGTACCCCGACAGTTGCCTGGCCCGGCCCGTCGGGCCGGCGCCGCGCGCGCGGGGCGGGCGACGGCGGCGCTGGTGGTGATCGGCGCGGCGGCGACGTTGGCGTCGGGCGCGGCCAACTCGCTCGGCACCTTCCTGGTGGACTCCTCGGCGGCCCGAGGTCTGTCGCCGGGCCTCGCCGGTCTCACCCTGACCCTGGGTAGCGCTGTCTGCGTGGCGGCCCGGGTGGGCGCGGGCTGGTTGGCCGACCGCCGCGAGACCGGTCACGTCGCCCTCATCGCCGCGATGCTGCTCGTCGGCGCGGTCGGGCTGGGCCTGCTCGCGTTGACCGGCTCGGTGCCGTTGGTAGTCGGTGTGGTGCTCGGCTTCGGCCTGGGCTGGGCCTGGCCCGGCCTGATGAACTTCGCGGTGGTCCGGCTCCACCCGCGGTCACCGGCCGCCGCCACCTCGATCACACAGACCGGGGTGTACGCGGGCGGCTGCCTCGGCCCGCTGAGCCTGGGCCCGCTCGCCGCCCACCTCGGTTACCCGGCGATGTGGACCGTCGCGGCCGTGGCGATGCTGCTCGCCGCCGCCCTCATGCTCGTCGGCAGCCGACTGTTGACCCGCGCCGGCGCTGCGGAGGGCCGTGGCGTGGATCAGCTGGTGCGGTCGGCGATGTAGTCGCAGAGCGACTCCAAAGCGCTGCGGGACGGGCCGTGCGGCAGCGGAGCGAGCTGCGCGCGGGCGTCCTCGGCGTAGCTGCGGACGGTCTCCCGGGCCCGCTTGAGCGCCGGGCTCTCCCGGAGCAGCCCCAACGCCTCGGCGTGCAGCGCGTCGTCGGTCAACGGGCCGGTCGCCAGGATCTCCCGCAGCCGCACCGACGACGCGTCGGAGTCGTCCGCCTCGCGGGCGTAGAGCACCGGCAGCGTCGGAACACCCTCGCGCAGGTCCGTGCCGGGGGTCTTGCCCGACTGCACCGACTCGGAGGCGATGTCCAGCAGGTCGTCGGAGAGTTGGAAGGCGACGCCGATCGTTTCGCCATACCCGGCGAGGGCCTCCACGTGCTCAGGGGCGGCCCCACCGAACATGCCGCCGAACCGGGCGGACGTGGCGATCAACGAGCCGGTCTTCTCAGCGATCACGTGCAGGTAGTGGGCCACCGGGTCGTCGTCGGCACGCGGCCCGACCGTCTCCGCGATCTGGCCGTGCACCAGCCGGGCGAAGGTGCGCGCCTGCAACCGGACCGCCTCGGGGCCCAGGTCGGCGGCGATGTCCGCCGCGCGGGCGAAGAGGTAGTCGCCGACCAGGATGGCGACCGAGTTGGTCCACCGGGAGTTCGCGCTCGGCGCGCCCCGACGGACGGCTGCCTCGTCCATCACGTCGTCGTGGTAGAGGGTGGCGAGGTGAGTGAGCTCCATCACCACGGCGGCCGGGACCACCTGCGCACCGGTCGGATCACCGAACTGGGCGCCGAGCGCCACCAGCAACGGCCGGAACCGCTTCCCACCGGCCTCGACGAGGTGCCGGGCGGCCTCGGTGACGAACGGGTCGGCACTGGCCACGCTGGCCCGCAACTCGACCTCGACCGTGTCCAGCAGACCCAGCACGGACGCCTCGACACGGGGATCGGCGAGGCTCAGGCCAAGCGCGCCGAACTGACTCGTGCTCGCCCGACCCCGTCGACCGCCGGAGCCGGAGGCACCTGAACGCTCGCCCGCCGGATTCACCACGCTATCAACCATGCCACACCCGTTCGACCTGCTCCGGCCCGGGGATACGCACCGGGGGCCGGCACGTGAACACGCGCCGACCCCCGGTGATCGATCCTTCGGTCATCTAACGAATTCGGCGGCTCCGGTAGCCAGATCCAGCAGCGGCGCCGGGGCGACACCCAGCACCAGGGTCGCCAGCACACCGATCATCAGCGCCGCGGCGGTGAGCCCACCGGGCACCGTGACGGTCGGGGTCGACTCGCCCGGCTCGGAGAGCCACATCATCACCACGACCCGCAGGTACGGGAACGCCAGAATCATGCTGGTCAGCACACCGGCGATCACCAGCCAGGCCTGGCCACCCTCCAGCGCCGGCCCGAAGATGGCGAACTTGCTGGTGAAGCCGCTGGTCAGCGGAATACCGGCGAAGGCCAGCAGAATGAACGTGAACAGCGCGGCGAAGAACGGCGACCGGCGGCCCAGCCCGGCCCAGCGGGACAGGTGGGTGGCCTCGCCGTCGTCGTCGCGTACCAGCGTCACCACGGCGAACGCGGCCAGCACCGAGAAGCCGTACGCGACCAGGTAGAACATCGTGCCGGCGAGCCCGTCGCGGCTCGGCGCCAACACACCGACCAGCAGGTAGCCGGCGTTGGCGATCGAGGAGTACGCGAGCAGCCGCTTGATGTCGGTCTGGGTGACCGCGAGCACCGCGCCGATGAGCATGGTCAGCACCGCCACCGCGCCGAGGACCGGCGTGAAGTCCCAGTTGGCGTCGGCGAACGCGACCTGGAAGACGCGCAGCAGGGCACCGAACGCGGCGACCTTGGTGCAGGCCGCCATGAAACCGGTGACCGGGGTCGGAGCGCCCTGGTAGACGTCCGGGGTCCAGACGTGGAACGGGGCCGCCGCGGCCTTGAAGAGCAGACCGATGGCGAGCAGCGCCATGCCGGCGAAGAGCAGCACCGGGCTGGCCGGCGACTCGCCCACCGCCGCGTGGATGGTGGCGAAGTCGACGCCGGCCGTGCGGCCCGGGATGCCGGCGGTGAAGCCGTAGATCAGGGCCACGCCGAACAGGAAGAACGCCGAGGCGTACGCGCCGAGCAGGAAGTACTTCATCGCCGCCTCCTGGCTCAGCAGACGCCGGCGACGGGCCAGCGCGCAGAGCAGGTAGAGCGGCAGGGAGAAGACCTCAAGGGCGATGAACATGGTCAGCAGGTCGTTCGCCGCCACGAAGATCAGCATGCCGCCGATCGCGAACGTGGTCAGCGGGTAGACCTCGGTGAGACCGTTGCGACCCTCGGCCTGCCGCCGGTCGTCGGCCGACTCCGCGGTCACCGCGGCCTGGGCGACGAACGCCCCGCCCCGCTCGACCGAGCGGTCACCGATCAGCAGCAGCGCCATGGCGGCCAGCACCAGGATCGCGCCCTGGAGGAAGAGCGTCGGCCCGTCGATCGCGAGCGCCTGACCCGCCGTGATGATCCGCTCGTCGGCGCTGAGGACCACCATGGTCAGTGCCGCGAGCACGGCGAGCAGCGCCAGCGTCAACTGCACCACGTGCCGCCAGCGACGAGGCACCAGGGCCTCGACCAGCACGCCGAGCAACGCGGTGCCCAGCATGATCAGGATCGGAGAGATCGCCGCGTAGTCGATCGACGGCAGCTTCAACTCGGTCACTTTGCCGCCTCCTGGACGGTGCCGCCCACGGACGGCGCCGGGTCGGTTCTGCCGATGTCGTCCATTGTCGCCTGGACGGCGGGGTTGATCACGTCAGTGACCGGCTTGGGGAAGAAGCCGAGCAGCACGATCAGCGCGATCAGCGGGGCGACCACGACCTTCTCGCGCAGGTTGAGGTCCCGGCGCATGCCGTCGACCTCGGTCAGCGCCGGGTTGAGGGTGCCCTGGGTGGTGCGCTGCACCATCCACAGCACGTACGCGGCGGCCAGGATGATGCCGAGCGTGGCGATCACCGCGACCGGCTTGTTCACTGTGAACGTGCCGATCAGCACCAGGAACTCGGAGATGAACGGCGCCGTGCCGGGCAGCGCGAGCGAGGCGAGACCGGCGAAGAAGAGCACCCCGGCGAGCACTGGGACGAGCTTGCCGGCGCCACCGAAGTCGCTGATCAGCGACGAAGCACGCCGAGAGATCAGCATGCCCACCACCAGGAAGAGCAGGCCGGTTGCCAGCCCGTGGTTGAGCATGTAGAGCACCGCGCCGGTGCCGGCCTGGGTGGTGAAGGCGAAGATGCCCACGCCGATGAAGCCGAAGTGCGCGATCGAGGTGTACGACACCAGCCGCTTGAGGTCGTTCTGGCCGACCGCCAGCAGCGCGGCGTAGACGATGCCGATCACGCCCAGGGCCAGCGCCCACGGCGCGAACCACTTCGACGCCTCCGGGAACAGCGGCAGGCAGTAACGCAGGATGCCGAAGGTGCCGACCTTGTCCAGCACGCCGACAAGCAGCGCCGCCGCCCCCGCCGGGGCGGCGCCACCGGCGTCGGGCAACCAGGTGTGGAACGGGAAGAACGGCGCCTTGATGGCGAACGCGAGGAAGAAGCCGAGGAACAGCCACCGCTCGGTGCCGGTGCTGATGTCGACCTGCGAGAGCGCCTGCCAGTCGAAGGTCTTCCCGCCGACCACCCACAGGCCGATCACCGCGGCCAGCATGAACAGACCGCCGACGAGCGAGTAGAGGAAGAACTTCACCGCCGCGTACTGCCGCTGGTGGCCGCCGTAGCTGCCGATGAGGAAGTACATCGGCACCAGCATGACCTCGAAGAACACGTAGAACAGGAAGACGTCGGCGGCCGCGAAGACGCCGATCATCGTGCACTCGAGGACCAGCAGCAGTGCGAAGTAGACGGGCACCGACCGCTTCGACGACTCCGCGTCGTGCCAGGACGCCAGGATCACCAGCGGCACCAGCACCGCGATCAGCATCAGCATCACCAGCGCGATGCCGTCGGCGGCGAAGGTGAAGCTGACCCCCCAGTTCGGGATCCAGGAGTACGACTCGCGGAACTGGAACCGGTCACCGCCGGCGTTGAAGCTGACCCACATCACCACCGAGAGCACCAGCACGAGCAGCGACCAGGCGAACGCCACCTGCTTGGCCAGCTCCGGGCGGTGGCGCGGCAGGAAGGCCACCACCAGGGCGCCCACCAGCGGCGCCACGGTGAGCACCGAGAGGAACGGGAAGTTGGACATTATGCGGCCTTACCTCCGTCGTCACTGCGTGGTCCGCCGGCGGGGGCGGCCGGAAAGAGGTCGATCACGCCAACCACCCCGCCTGCACCGCCAGGAACGCCGCCATCACCAGCAGCGCACCGGCAAGGATCGAGGTGGCGTACGAGCGGACAAAGCCGGTCTGCATCCGACGGAGGCGACCCGAGCCACCGCCGACCGCGGCGGCGAGCCCGTTGACGAGCCCGTCGATGCCCCGGTTGTCGAGGTACACCAGCGCCCGGGTGAGGAAGATGCCCGGCTTCTCGAAGACCGCCTCGTTGACCGTGTCGGTGTAGAGGTTGCGCCGGGCGGCGGTGACCAGCACCCCGGCCGGCTGCGGCGCGGTGGCGGTGCCGGCGCGGAACAGGAACCAGGCGAGCCCGGCACCGAGCACGGTCACCAGCAGCGACAGGATGGTGATCACGGTGTGCGAGAGGACCGCCTCGTGCTCCGCGTGCTCGCCGCCCAGTCCGGCGGTCTCCGTCAGCCAGTCCGGGACGGACGTGGCGAGCAGGAAGCCGGCGCCGACCGACCCGACCGCCAGCAGGATCAGCGGGATGGTCATCAGCTTCGGCGACTCGTGCGGGTGCTCGATGTCCTCGGTCCACCGCTGCGGCCCGTGGAACGTGAGGACGAACAGCCGCGTCATGTAGAACGCGGTGAGCCCGGCGCCGAGCAGTGCCGCACCGCCGAAGAGCCAGGCGGTCCAGTCCTCCCGCTCGAAGGCGGCCACGATGATCGGCTCCTTGGAGAAGAAGCCGGAGAAGGGGAACATGCCGATGATGGCCAGCCAACCCATCATGAAGGTCAACCAGGTGATCTTCATGTACTTGGACAGCCCACCGAAGCGGCGGATGTCGACCTGGTCCTTCATCCCGTGCATGACCGAGCCCGCGCCCAGGAACATGTTGGCCTTGAAGAAGCCGTGCGCCAGCAGGTGCACGATGGCCAGCGCGTACGCCGCGCCGCCGAGACCGACACCGAGGAACATGTAGCCGATCTGGCTCACCGTCGACCAGGCGAGCACCCGCTTGATGTCGTCCTTGGCCGCACCGATGATGCAGCCGATCAGCAGGGTGAGCGCGCCGACACTGACCACCACGAGTTGCAGCGTCGAGTTGGCCGAGAAGATCGGGTTGGACCGGGCGATCAGGTAGACGCCCGCGGTGACCATGGTGGCGGCGTGGATGAGCGCCGACACGGGGGTCGGACCCTCCATCGCGTCCGGCAACCACGCCTGGAGCGGGAACTGACCGGACTTGCCGGCCGCCCCGAGCAGCAGCAACAGGCCGAGGACCAGCACCGTGGTGCCGGTCAGCGCGCCGACACCGTTGAACACCTCGTCGTACTGGGTGGTGCCCAGGGTGGCGAACATGATGAAGATGCCGATGGCCAGGCCGGCGTCGCCGACCCGGTTCATCAGGAACGCCTTCTTGCCGGCGGTGGCCGCGCTCGGCCGCTCGGTCCAGAAGGAGATCAGCAGGTACGACGCCAGACCGACGCCCTCCCAGCCGAAGTACAGCATCACGTAGTTGTTGCCGAGCACCAGCAGCAGCATCGCCGCGACGAACAGGTTGAAGTACGCGAAGAACCGACGACGGCCCGCGTCGTGCGACATGTACTCCACCGCGTACAGGTGGATCAGGAAACCCACCCCGGTGATCAGCAGTACGAAGACCGCAGCCAGCGGGTCGAACAGCAGGCCGAAGTCGACGCGCAGATCACCGACGGCGATGAAGTCCCAGAGGCTCAGCTCGACGGACTTGTTCTCCAGGCCACGCAGCTGGAAGAAGAAGCTCAGGCCGAGCACGAACGCGGCGCCGATGGCGGCGACGCCCAACCAGTGCCCCCAGCGGTCGGCCCGGCGGCCGAGCAGCAGCAGGATTGCCGCGCTGAGCAGCGGGATCGCCACCAGCAGCCAGACGCCCCCGAGCAGCCCCGTGGCCTGGGCGTATTCCACAGTCTCTTCCACCGGTGGACCCCTCTAGTACTTGAGCAGGTTGGCGTCGTCGACACTCGCCGAGCGTCGCGTCCGGAAGATGGACATGATGATCGCGAGCCCGACCACAACCTCGGCCGCCGCCACCACCATCACGAAGAACGCCATGATCTGGCCGTTGAGGTCACCGTTGATCCGGCTGAAGGTGACCAGCGTCAGGTTGGCCGCGTTGAGCATCAGCTCCACGCACATGAACAGCACGAGCGCGTTGCGCCGGACCAGCACCCCGGCGGCGCCGATGGTGAACAGCACCGCGGCGAGCACGAGGTAGTAGGTCGGCTCGACCGAGAAGAACGATCCCATTACTTGTCCGTCCCCTTCAGCGAGGTCTCCTCGGCGGTCAGCTCGCGCTGCGGAAGGATCGCCGGGATGCTGCGGTCGGTCAGGCGGCCGTCGGGCAGCCGGGCCGGGGTGGCCACCGAGGAGGAGGTCGCGAAGACGCCGGGGCCCGGCTTCGGGCCGGGGTAGTTGCCCGGGGCGAAGCGTGCCTTCATGGTGGACACCTGGTCGACCTTGTCCTGCTTCCGCCGCTCGACGTGGGCCAGCACCATGGCACCGACCGCCGCGGTGATCAGCAGCGCCGAGGTCAGCTCGAACGCGAAGACGTACTTGGTGAACAGCAGCCGGGCGATCCCTTGTACGTTCCCCTCGGCGTTGACCTGCTCCAGACCGACCGTGTTGGTCCGGTCCAGCGCCTGGTAGAGGCCGGTGCCGACCAGACCGGCGAAGCCCAGGCCGAGCACGATCGCGGCGACGCGCTGGCCGCGCAGCGTCTCGATCAGCGAGTCCGTGGAGTCCCTGCCGACCAGCATCAGCACGAAGAGGAACAGCATCATGATCGCGCCGGTGTAGACGATGATCTGCACCATGCCGATGAACGGGCCGGCCTGGAGCACGTAGAACACGCCCAGGCAGAGCATTGTCAGCACCAGCCACAGCGCCGAGTGCACGGCGTTGCGCGCGGCCACCATCCCGATCCCGCCGATCAGCGCGAGCGGGGCGAGGATCCAGAAGGTGACCGCCTCACCGGTGGAGACCGAACCCGCCGCGGCGAGCACCGTAGACGTGGTCATGCTCCCTCTCCCTTGCCGGTCGCCACGCGCTGGGCGGCCTGCTCGGCGCCCGGGAACGTCACGCCGGGGTGCTCCTCGACCTGGTAGCGGCCGGGGCCCATCGGGGACGTCTCCGCACCGGCGGAGGTGCCCGGGTTGTCCAGCGCGCCGACGTAGTAGTCCTTCTCGCTGTCACCCAGCCGCATCGGGTGCGGAGGCTGCTCCATGCCCTCCAGCAACGGCGCGAGCAACTGCTCCTTGGTGAAGATCAGGTCCTGCCGGTTGTCCCGGGCCAACTCGTACTCGTTGCTCATGGTGAGCGACCGGGTCGGGCAGGCCTCGATGCACAGCCCGCAGAAGATGCAGCGGGCGTAGTTGATCTGGTAGATGCTGGCGTACCGCTCACCCGGCGAGAAGCGCTCCTCGTCGGTGTTGTCGCCACCCTCGACGTAGATCGCGTCCGCCGGGCAGGCCCAGGCGCACAGCTCGCAGCCGATGCACTTCTCCAGGCCGTCCGGGTGCCGGTTGAGGATGTGCCGCCCGTGGTAGCGCGGCGCCGACACCGGCGGCTTGAACGGGTAGTCGGTCGTGACGACCTTCCTGAACATGTGCGAGAAGGTGACACCGAATCCCTTGAACGTTCCGGTGATCGCGCCCACGTCACACCTCCCTGGAGTCCGAGCCGGCAACGATGTTGGCCGGCTCCCGCTCGGCGACCACGCGCGTGATGCGCGGGCTCGGTGGTACCTGAAGATCCATCGGTGGCAGCGGGAAGCTCCCGTGCGGCCGGTTGTCGACCTGTTCCTGCGTCGTCGGCTTCGGCGTCGGGCGCCGGCTGGGCCAGAAGATCGTGGCGATCAGCAGGATGCCGGCCGGGATGCCGACGGCGATCACCTTGCCGCGGGTGTCCCAGTCCTCGATGGAGCGCAGGCCCGACAGGACCAGGATCCAGGCCAGGTTGATCGGCAGCAGGACCTTCCAGCCGAGCCGCATGAACTGGTCGTACCGCAGCCGGGGCAGCGTGCCACGCAACCACACGAAGACGAAGACCAGGGCGATCACCTTGCCGAAGAACCAGAGCATCGGCCACCAACCGGAGTTGGCGCCCTCCCAGATGGTGATCGGCCAGGGTGCCCGCCAACCGCCCAGGAACAGCGTGGTGGTGACAGCGGACATGGTCACCATCGCGACGTACTCGCTGAGCATGAAGAGCGCGAACTTCAGCGAGCTGTACTCGGTCATGAAGCCGGCGACCAGCTCGGATTCGGCCTCGGGCAGGTCGAACGGCGCCCGGTTGGTCTCACCCACCGTGGCGATGAAGAAGATGATGAAGCTCGGCAGCAGCAGGATCGCGTACCAGCCCGGCGCCGGGATGGTCTGGCCGAAGACGGTCAGCTCGGTGCCGTCGCCCTGAGCGGCGACGATCCCGCTGGTGCTCATCGTGCCGGCGGTCATGAAGACCGCCACGATGCTGAGCCCCATCGCGACCTCGTACGAGATCATCTGGGCGCTCGACCGGAGACCACCCAGCAGCGGGTACGTCGAGCCCGAGGCCCAGCCGCCCAGCACGATGCCGTAGACGCCCATCGAGGAGCAGGCGAGCAGCAGCAGCACCGCCACCGGCACGTCGGTGACCTGCAACGGCGTGTGGTGACCGAAGATGCTCACCATCGGGCCGAACGGCACCACCGACAGGGCGGTGACAGCGCAGATCACCGAGATGGTCGGGGCGAAGAAGTAGACGACCTTGTCGGCCGCCTTCGGCAGGATGTCCTCCTTGAAGGCCATCTTCAGGCCGTCGGCGAGGGTCTGCAGCAGGCCGAACGGGCCGACCTGGTTGGGGCCGGGCCGCACCTGCATGTAACCGACCACGCGCCGTTCGAACCAGACACCGAGCAGGGTGGCCAGCAGACCGAAGGCGAACGCGAAGACAATCTTGCCGAGGACCAGCCACCACGGATCCCGGCCGAAGTCGGCCAGCGTCGGATCCTGGGCCAGGTAGATCGGACTCACTGGTTACCCCCGGAGTTGAGGAGCGGACCCGGGAGACCGGTCTCGTCGGCCGCCACGCGTCCGGCCGGGATGGCCGTACTCGGTGCGGGGACGGAGATCCGGACGACCGCGCCGGACGTCGCCCCGAGGCTGCGCCGCACGGTCGAGCCGGGTGAGTTGGTCGGCAGCCAGACCACGCCGTCCGGCATCTCGGTGAGTTCCGCCGGCAGGGTCAGTGCCCCCCGGTCGGTGCCGACCGTGACCGCGTCACCGTCGACCACACCGAGCGCCTCGGCGGTGCCCTTACCCAGCCGGACCACCGGCGGGCGGGCGGTCCCGGCGAGGTTCTCGTCGCCCTCGGTCAGGGTGCCGAGGTCCACCAGCTGGTGCCAGGTGGCCAGCACGGCCTCCCCGGAGTTCGGCTGCGGCACCCGGCCCGGTGCGACCGACGGCGCGGCCGGCCGGGACATCCGCGTCGCCGGCAGCGTGCCCAGCTCACGACGCACGCTCAGCACGTCGGCAGTGCCGAGGCGTACGTCGAGCAGCGCGGCCAGCGCGTCGAGCACCCGGCCGTCGGTCATCGCGGAGGTGTTCAGCACCGCCTCGAACGGGCGCAGCCGGCCTTCCCAGTCCAGGAAGCTTCCGGCCTTCTCGGCCACCGGGGCGACCGGCAGCACCACGTTCGCCCGCCGGGTCACCGCGCTGCCCCGCAGCTCGAGGCTGACCAGGAACGGCACCGCGTCCAGGGCGGACTCGGCCAGTCGCGGGTCGGCCAGGTCGGCCGGGTCGACACCGCCGACGACAAGCGCGCCGAGCTGCCCGTTGGCGGCCGCGGCAAGGATGCCGTCGGTGTCCCGACCGGCCTGGCTCGGGATCACCCCGGCCGGGATGTCCCACGCCTCACCCAGCTCGGCCCGGGCGGCCGGCTCGGTGACCAGGCGTCCACCGGGGAGCAGGTTGGGCAGGCAGCCCGCGTCGACAGCGCCGCGGTCACCAGCGCGCCGCGGCACCCAGGCCAGCTTCGCGCCGGTACGCCGGGCCACGTCGGCCGCGGCGGACAGTCCACCTGGCACGGTGGCCAGCCGCTCGCCGACGATCAGGATCGCGCCCGGTGCGCTCAGCGCCTCGCTGACCGTGGCGTGCTCGGCGAGCACGCTGGCCTCCTCGCCCGGCACCACCCGGGCCAGCTTGGCACCGAGCTTCTCCAGGCCGCGGGTGGCGAAGGGCGCCAGCGCGTACACGGTCAGGGTCTTCTTCAGGTACGCCTTGCGCAGCCGCAGGAAGAGGATCGGGCACTCCTCCTCGGGCTCCAGGCCCACCAGCACCACCGCCGGCGCGTTCTCCACGTCGGTGTAGGTGACGTCGGTGACCCCGGCGACCGAGCTGGCCAGGAAGTCGGCCTCCTCGCGGGAGACCGGGCGGGCCCGGAAGTCGATGTCGTTGGTGTTCAGCGCGACCCGGGCGAACTTGGCGTAGGCGTACGCGTCCTCGACTGTCAGCCGGCCGCCGGTGAGCACCGCGGTGCCCTGCCCGCTCTCCCGAGCGATGTGCAGCCCTTCGGCGGCGACGGTGAGCGCCTCACTCCAGGACGCCTCCCGCAGCTCACCGGTGCGCTCGTCCCGGACCAGCGGAGTGGTCAGCCGGTCGGCGGCCCGGGTGTACTGGAAGCCCCAGCGGCCCTTGTCGCAGTTCCACTCCTCGTTCACCGCCGGCTCGTCGCCGGCCAGCCGGCGCAGCACCTTGCCACGCCGCCAGTCGGTGCGCTGCCCGCAGCCGGCCGAGCAGTGCTCGCAGACGCTCGGGCTGGAGACCAGGTCGAACGGGCGGGCGCGGAAACGGTACTGGGCACCGGTCAGCGCACCCACCGGGCAGATCTGCACCGTGTTGCCGGAGAAGTAGGAGTTGAACGGGACGTCCCCGGCGTCGCCCTCTTCGCCGTACGCGTCGTCCCGGTAGATGTTGATCTCCTCGGCGGACGACCGGCCCATCAGGTCGATGAACTTGTCGCCGGCGATCTCCTCGGAGAACCGGGTGCACCGCTGGCAGAGCACGCAACGTTCGCGGTCCAGCAGCACCTGGCTGCTGATCGCCATCGGCTTCTCGTACTCCCGCTTGTGCTCGTGGAAGCGCGAGTCGGTGCGGCCGGTGGACATCGCCTGGTTCTGGAGCGGGCACTCGCCGCCCTTGTCACACATCGGGCAGTCCAGCGGGTGGTTGAGCAGCAGAAGCTCCATCACCCCCTCCTGCGCCTTCTTGGCGACCGGGGAGGTGATCTGGGTACGCACGACCATGCCGTCGGCGACGGTCTGGGTGCAGGAGGCGACCGGCTTGCGCTGGCCCTCCACCTCGACCAGACACTGCCGGCACGCGCCGGCCGGGGCCAGCAGCGGGTGGTCGCAGAACCGGGGGATCTCGGTGCCCATCTGCTCGGCGACCCGGATCAGCAGCGTCCCCTTGGGGGCGGTGACCTCGACGCCGTCGATGGTGAGGGTGACGGTCTCGGTCTGCTTGGCTACGTCGGTCATCAGTGCGCCCCTACCAGGGTCTTCTCCGACAGCTTGGGTGCGGTCCGACCCTCGATGTAGTCGAGGTAGTCCTGCTTGAAGTACTGCAGCGAGGAGGTCACCGAGCTGGTCGCGCCGTCACCCAGACCGCAGAACGAGCGGCCGAGGATGTTGTCGCAAGTGTCCAGCAGGGTGTCCAGGTCTTCGTGGGTGCCCTGACCGGCGAGGATCCGCCGGTAGACCCGGACCATCCAGTAGTTGCCCTCACGGCACGGGGTGCACTTGCCGCACGACTCGTGGTGGTAGAACTCCAGCCACCGGTACGTCGCGTAGACCGGGCAGTCCTGGTCGGAGAAGATCTGGGTGGCCGTGGTGCCGAGGATCGAGCCGGCCGCCGCCACCCCCTCGAAGTCCAGTGGCACGTCCAGGTGCTCGGCGGCGAGCAGCGGGGTGGAGGAGCCGCCCGGGGTCCAGAACCGCAGTTTGTGGCCGGGCTGCATGCCACCGGCCAACTCCAGCAGTTCGCGCAGCGTGACACCCATCGAGCACTCGTACTGGCCCGGGTTGGCGACCCGGCCGGAGAGCGAGTAGATCATCGGCCCGGAGGACTTCTCGGTGCCCATGCTCTTCCACCAGTCGGCCCCACCGAGCACGATCGGCGGCACGCTGGCGATCGTGCCGACGTTGTTCACCACAGTCGGGCTCGCGTACAGGCCGTGGGTGGCCGGGAACGGCGGGCGCAGCCGGGGCTGACCCCGGAACCCCTCCAGCGAGTCCAGCAGCGCCGTCTCCTCGCCGCAGATGTACGCCCCGGCGCCGGAGTGCACCACCAGCTCCAGGTCGTAGCCACTGCGCAGGATGTTCCGGCCCAGGTAACCCTTGTCGTACGCCTCCTGGACCGCGTTGCGCAGCCGGCGCGCGGCGTGCACCGCCTCGCCCCGGATGTAGATGTAGGCGCGGGCGGCCCGGATCGCGTACGAGGCGATGATGACGCCTTCGACCAGCGCGTGCGGGTCGTGGGTCATCAGCGGCAGGTCCTTGCAGGTGCCCGGCTCGCCCTCGTCGGCGTTGACCACCAGGTAGTGCGGCTTGCCGTCGCCCTGCGGGATGAAGCCCCACTTGAGGCCGGTCGGGAAGCCTGCGCCGCCCCGGCCCCGCAGCCCGGCGTCCTTGATCAGCTGGATCAGGTCGTCCGGGTGGGCCTTGAGCGCCTTGCGCAGCGCGGCGTAGCCATCCAACTGCTCGTACGTGCCGATGCGCCAGGCGTCCGGCGACAGCCAGCGCTTGGTCAGCACCGGCGTCAGCTTGGCCAGCGTCTCCGGGCGGGGAGTGGTCACTTCTGGGCCCCCGTTTCGTTGGCGTCCGCCGGTCCGGCGCCGTCGGCGTCCGTCCCAGCCTTCGCTTCGGTGAGGTTGCGCTCCTGCGCCCCGGCCTCGTCGCCGGCGGGCTTGCCGTCGCTGGCCGGCGCGTTGGCCGCCACGCCGGCGGCCTCGGCCGACCGCGCGTCGCCAGCCTCGGGCGCGGTGCCGGTGCCGTCCGTCGGGACCTTCGTGCCGGGGCTGTCACTGGCCTCTGCCGGCCCGGTGACTCCGGCCCCCGTCGGGGCGGACGCCCCGTCGCCGCCCTTGACCGGCGCGGCGCTGGCCTCGACGGGCGCCGGCTTGGCGGCCTCCGCCTTCGCCTTCGCCTCGGCGGCGGCCTTGTCGGCCTCGGCCTTGCTGCGGATCGGGGTGTTCGGGTCGAAGCCCGGCACCGAGACGCCGTGCTGCTGGGCCAGCCGCAGCCCGCGCAGGGTGGGCTCGCCCGGCCCGCCGTCGGCGACCGCACCGTCGCGCTCGTCGGCGAAACCGGCGAGCTGCACCGCCATCTCCTTCAGGGTGCAGAGCCGGGCGCCCCGGGTCGGCATCGGCCGACCGCCGGCCCGCAACTCGTCCACCACACCGACAGCGGTGGAGGCGTCCACGCCGTCGAAGAAGTCGTAGTTGACGGTCATCACCGGGCCGTAGTCACACGCCGCCAGGCACTCGGCGTGCTCCAGCGTGATCGTGCCGTCCGCCGTGGTCTCGTCGTGCCCGACGCCCAGGTGCTCGGCGAGGGTGTCGTAGACCTCCTGGCCACCGAGCACGTTGCACATCGTGTTGGTGCAGACGCTGACCAGGAAGTCACCGGTCGGCTTGCGCTTGTACATCGTGTAGAAGGTGGCCACCGCGCCGACCTGGGCCTTGTTCAGCCCCAGCACCTCGGCGCAGAACGCGACCCCGGCCGGGGAGACGTACCCCTCTTCGGCCTGGACCAGGTGCAGCAGCGGCAGCAACGCCGAGCGGGACCGGTCCGCCGGGTAACGGGCGATGATGTCGCGCGCCCGCTCCCGGGTCTCGTCAGTGAAAGTCGTCGTCATCGGTCACACCCACCCATCACCGGGTCCAACGAGGCGCCGCCGGCGATCACGTCGGCGATCAGACCGCCCTCGGCCATCGCCGGGAGGGCCTGGAGGTTGACGAAGCTGGGTTCCCGGTAGTGCACCCGGTAGGGCCGGGTGCCGCCGTCGGAGACCGCGTGGACGCCCAGCTCGCCGCGGGGCGCCTCGATGGCGACGTACACCTGGCCGGGCGGGACCCGGAAGCCCTCGGTCACCAGCTTGAAGTGGTGGATCAGCGACTCCATCGACTGACCCATGATCTTCGCGACGTGCTCCAGCGAGTTACCCATGCCGTCCACGCCGATGGCGAGCTGCGCCGGCCAGGCGATCTTGCGGTCGGCGACCATCACCGGGCCGGGACGGAGCCGGTCCAGCGCCTGCTCGACCAGCTTCATCGACTCCCGGATCTCGGCGAGCCGGACCTGGTAGCGACCCCACACGTCACCGTCGGGGTGGGTCGGCACGTCGAACTCGTACGTCTCGTAGCCGCAGTACGGCATGGTCTTGCGCAGATCCCAGGCGAGGCCGGCGGAGCGCAGCACCGGGCCGGTGATGCCGAGCGCCACGCAGCCGGTGACGTCCAGCACCGCGACGCCCTTCGTCCGCTCGGTCCAGATCGGCTGGCCGGAGAGGAGGTCCTCGTACTCCTTGAGCTTCTTCGGCATCATCTTGAGGAACTCGCGGATCTTGACGATCGCCTCGTCCGGCACGTCCTGCGCCACACCGCCCGGCCGCACGTACGCGTGGTTCATGCGCAGGCCGGTGATGGTCTCGAAGATGTCGAGGATGTACTCCCGCTCGCGGAAGCCGTACAACATGATCGAGATCGCGCCCAGCTCCATGCCGGTGGTGGCCAGCCAGACCAGGTGCGACGAGATCCGGTTGAGCTCCATCATCAGCACGCGGATCGTGGTGGCCCGCTCGGTGATGTCGTCGGTGATGCCGAGCAGCTTCTCGACCGCGAGGGCGTACGCCGTCTCGTTGAAGATCGGGGCGAGGTAGTCCATCCGGGTCACGAACGTCGAACCCTGGACCCAGTTGCGGTATTCGAGGTTCTTCTCGATGCCGGTGTGCAGGTAGCCGATGACCGAGCGGGCCTCGCGGACCGTCTCGCCCTCCAGTTCCAGGATCAGCCGCAGCACGCCGTGCGTGGACGGGTGCTGCGGACCCATGTTGACGATGATCCGCTCGTCGTTGATCGGGTCGGTGCCCGAGACGATGGTGTCCCAGTCCCCACCGGTGACGGTGAAGACCCGACCCTCGTCGGTCTCGCGCTCGCTGGCGTAGTTCGACGTCGTCACTGGTACGACCTCCGCTCGCTCGGCGGCTGGATCTCCGCGCCCTTGTACTCGACGGGCACGCCGCCGAGTGGGTAGTCCTTACGCTGCGGGTGGCCCTCCCAGTCGTCCGGCATGAGGATCCGGGTCAGGTTGGGGTGGCCGTCGAAGACGATGCCGAACATGTCGTACGCCTCGCGCTCCTGCCAGTCCGCCGTCGGGTAGACGGCGGTCACGCTGGGCAGGTGCGGGGCTTCGACGGAGACCGCGGCCTCCAGCCGGACCTGCCGCCGGTACGTCATCGAGGTGAGCAGGTAGACCACGTGCAGCCGACGCTCGTCGGCGCCGAGGTAGTCCACACCGGACACCGAGGAGCACAGCTCGAAGCGCAGCGCCAGGTCGTCCCGCATCACCTGGCACACCTCGGCGATCCGCTCCGGGCGTACGTGCAGGGTCAGCTCACCCCGGTCGACCACCACCTTCTCGATGGCGTCGTTGAAGGCCGGGTACGCCTCCTCCAGCGCGTCGCGGACCTCGTCGAAATAGCTCCCGTACGGCCGGGACGCCTCTTCGATGGGCTGGCGCTGGCGGACCAGGCCGCCGTAGCCGGACACGTCGCCGGTGCCCTGGTTGCCGAACATGCCGCGCCCCGCCGGGCTGGCCGGCGGGTACTCCGCCGGGGCGGTGCTGCTGGCGCCGACCGGAGTGACCGGTACCGGCACCCCGCCGTCGTTTGGCTTGTCGGTGGGTGACGTCATTTCGGGCCTGCCTGCGGGTGAAGGTGGTTCTGAGCGTTCATCCAGTTCTCGATGCGCAGCTGCTCCTCGCGGCCCTCGCGGACCGCCCGGGTCCACTCGGCGCGCCGGGCCTTGTCGCTGCGGTACGAGGAGGGCATCGAGCCGTAGGGGACGATCGGAACGTCGCCGCGCTCCTGGCGGGCCGCCAGCATCTTGCGGCCGTTCGGGCCCAGCGGCTCATACATGATCTTCTCGCGGAGCTTGAGGATCGCGTCGATGAGCATCTCCGGCCGGGGCGGGCAGCCGGGCAGGTACATGTCGACCGGCACCACGTGGTCGACGCCCTGCACGATCGCGTAGTTGTTGAACATGCCGCCGCTGCTGGCGCAGACGCCCATCGAGAGCACCCAGCGCGGCTCGGCCATCTGGTCGTAGATCTGGCGCAGCACCGGGGCCATCTTCTGACTCACCCGGCCGGCCACGATCATCAGGTCGGCCTGCCGGGGCGACGCCCGGAAGACCTCCATGCCCCAGCGGCCCATGTCGTAGTGCGGACCACCGGCGGCCATCATCTCGATGGCGCAGCAGGCCAGGCCGAAGGTGGCGCCCCACACGGACGACTTCCGAGACCAGTTGACCAGCTTCTCCACCGAGGTGAGCAGGACGCCGGCGGGAAGCTTCTCCTCGATGCCCATCTGACGTTCCTTCCTCAGTCCCAGTCCAGGCCGCCGCGCCGCCACACGTAGGCGTACGCAACGAAGACCGCGACGATGAACAGGACCATCTCCACGAAGCCGAAGATCGGCAGAGCGTCGAACGAGACCGCCCAGGGGTAGAGGAAGATGATCTCGATGTCGAAGACGATGAAGAGCATCGCCGTCAGGTAGAACTTGATCGGGAACCGCCCGCCGCCGACCGGCTGCGGGCTGGGCTCGATGCCGCACTCGTAAGCCTCGAGTTTGGCCTTGTTGTAGCGACGGGGACCGGCGAAGCGGGCGGCGCCGACGGAAAACAGCGAGAACGCCGCGGCGAGGGCGAACAGCCCGATGATCGGTGCGTAAGGCGAGAGCGACATCGTTTTCTCCTGCTCGTCCTTCCCTGCCCTCGGTGCTTGACGAAAATCACACTATTCACGTCCCTCGCAGTGGCAGTCGGCGGGGGTCGATCTTTGTCGGCATCGGGGCCTTGACCAGCACCGATGCCGTCCTACTTATACGGCTGGGGCGGCCTTCGTCATCGCGTTGATGACCCGATCCATCGCGTCCCCGCCGCGCGGGTCGGTCAGGTTGGCCAACAGCTTGAGCACGAAACGCATCAGCGTCGGGTGTGGCATGCCGTGTTTCGTGGCGATCCGCATGATCTCGGGGCGGCCGATCAGTTTCACGAAGATGCCGCCCAGCCGGTAGTAGCCGCCGAGCCGGGCCTTCAACTCGTTCGGGTACGCCAGCAGCGCACGCTCGCGTTCCGGGCCGGCCGGCCGGGCGAGGGCCTGGACCACGACCTCCGCGGCCAGTTCGCCGGACTCCATCGCATACGCGATGCCCTCGCCGTTGAACGGATTCACCATGCCGCCGGAGTCGCCGACCAGCAGCACTCCCCGGGTGTAGTGGGGCACCCGGTTGAAGCCCATCGGCAGCGCGGCACCGAGGATCGGGCCGTCGGCGTTGGTCTCGTCGGTCATCCCCCAGTCTTCCGGGGTGTTGGCGAGCCAGTCGGTCAGCAGCCGGCGGTAGTTGGTCTTGCCGAACGCCGAGGACGAGTTGAGCACGCCGAGCCCGACGTTGACCCGCCCGTCACCGAGGCCGAAGATCCAGCCGTACCCGGGCAGCAGGTTGTCACCGCTGTCCTTGCTGCGCAGCTCCAGCCAGGACTCCAGGTAGTTGTCCTCGTGCTTGGCCGGCGAGCGGTAGTAGCGGCGGACGGCGACACCGATCGGCCGGTCCTCCCGCTTGGCCAGCCCGAGCGCCAGCGGGAACCGGCCGGAGACGCCGTCCGCCGCGACGACCAGCGGGGCGTGGAAGGTGGTGGGCTCCTTGCCCGGCCCGACCTCCGCCTCGACGCCGGTGACGCGGCCATCGCCGTCGAGCACCGGGCCCAGCACGTTGACGCTGGTCCGAAGCTTCGCGCCGGCAGCCACCGCCCGCTGGGCGAGCAGGTCGTCGAAGTCCAGGCGCGTGCGCACCAGACCGTAGTTGGGGAAGCTGGCCAGCTCCGGCCAGTCCAGTTCGAGGCGCACCCCACCGCCGATGACCCGCAGGCCGCGGTTGTGCAGCCAGCCCGCCTCGGGTGAGGTGTCCACACCCATGCGGATGAGCTGGCGCACCGCGCGCGGGGTCAACCCGTCGCCGCAGACCTTCTCCCGGGGGAACTCGGTCTTCTCCAACAACAGCACCCGTACGCCGTGCCGGGCCAGGTGGTACGCAGTCGCTGATCCACCGGGACCGGCGCCCACGACAATGACGTCGGCGTCATGTTCCACCGCGGTCATCCGCGCCTCCTCCCGCACGCTCGTGAAATGCTTCACAAGCCAGACGGGACGAGTGTATGACCGGCGTCATACCAGCGCAGGATCAGGGGTACCTAACTCGCCGATGTGACAGCTCACCACCGTCCACAGCGGTCAGGTGTCAGGCCGGGCTGGAGGCGTCCAGGCCCGCATCGACCCGAATTGTCTCCGGCAGATGCTCGCGGAGCGCCCCACCCGCCGCCCGGTCCAGTGCCGCCAACACCTCGGCGACCACCTGCCGGACCTCCACCGGGTCGGCCCCGGCCAGCTCGCGCAACTGGGAGATGAGCTCGGCCGCGTCGTCATCGGTCGCGGCCACCGGGTCCGCCGGGTCTGCTCCGGTCATGCGATCGAGCGTACCGGGCAAAGTGGACCAAGTCCGATATTTACGGAACCTGAATAATGTCCGTACCAGTTGGTGCAGACCGCCCGCTACTCGCGGATCCCCCGGTGAAGGGCCACCACGCCACCGGTCAGGTTGCGCCACGCCACGCGCCCCCACCCGGCCGCGGCCACCCGGCCGGCCAGCGCGGACTGCGCCGGCCAGGCGCGGACCGACTCGGCGAGATAGACGTACGCCTCGGGGTTGCTCGACACCGTGCGGGCCACCGCCGGCAGCGACCGCATCAGGTACGACAGGTAGACCGTCCGGAAGACCGGGTTGACCGGGGTGCTGAACTCGCAGACCACCAGCCGGCCGCCCGGCCGGGTCACCCGGGCCAGCTCACGCAGCGCCGCGTCGGTGTCGTTGACGTTGCGCAGCGCGAAGGAGATGGTCACCGCGTCGAAGCTGGCGTCGGCGAACGGCAGTCGCAGCGCGTCCCCGGCCAGCAGCGGCACCTCGGGCCGGGCCCGCTTGCCGGTGTGCAACATGCCCAGGGACAGGTCGACCCCGACCGCGTACGCCCCGGACTGGGCCAGCTCGCGCGTCGATACGCCGGTGCCCGCGCCCACGTCCAGCACCCGCTCGCCCGGCCGAAGCCCGAGCGCCGCCCGGGTGGCCCGCCGCCAGGAGCGATCCTGGCCCAGCGAGATCACCGTGTTGGTCAGGTCGTAACGCTCGGCCACGCCGTCGAACATCGCGGCGACCTCGTGCGGCTGCTTGTCCAGACTGGCGCGCTGGCCCTGCGGGGTACGGCTCACCCCCTCACTCTGCCAGCCGCCCGCCAACCGACGTTCGCTGGGTGGGCGGCCCGCACCCCGTACGCGAAAGGGCGGGGTGGTCGCCCACCCCGCCCTCGCGTCGTACCCGCGTCCGTGACACCTCGGTCAGAACGCCTGTCGCCATCGCACCCGTCGCGGTCGCGCCGCTCGTGCGCGCCGCTGGTCAGGACACCGGTGTCAGTCGGTCGACTCCTCGTCCGTCGGCGAGACCAGGACCACCTTGCGGCGACGCGTGAGCACCAGCAGCGCCCCACCCACCAGCAGGATGATCACGCCGATGCCGCCGATCAGGCCGACCTGCACACCGGTCACCGGCAGGCCGCCACCGCCCGAGCCACCACCGGTGGAACCATCACCGGCACCCGGCGAGACGGTCGTGCCCGGCGTCGTCGTACCGCTGGGGATCGGCGTCGGAGTGGCAGTCGCGGTCGGGGTGACGGTCGCGGTCGGAGTGGCCGTCGGCGTCTCCGTTGCGGTCGGAGTCGGCCTGACCGTGGGCGTCTCGGTCGGAGTGACCGTCGGGGTCGGCGTCGCCGTGGGGGTGACCGTCGGCGTCGGGGTCGGCGTCTCCGTCGGCGTCGGCGACTCGGTCGGGGTGACCGTCGGGGTCGGCGTCTCCGTCGGGGTCGGCGTCTCCGTCGGCGTCGGCGTCGCCGTCGGGGTGACGGTCGGCGTCGGGGTCGGCGTCTCCGTCGCCGTCGGCGTCTCCGTCGGAGTGACCGTCGGCGTCGGGGTCGGCGACTCGGTCGGAGTGACCGTCGGCGTCGGCGTCGGGGTCGGCGACTCGGTCGGGGTGGCCGTCGGCGTGGGCGTCGGCGTCGGGTCGACGGTCTGGTCGACGAAGACGTCGAAGATCGCTTGGTTGTCGCCCTCGTCGATCTCGGTGAAGGCCTTCCGCTGGGCGGTGCTGGCCCGTCGTGGCTGCTCCTCGGGCTTGCCCGCTGCCGCGTCCAGGCCGTGCGCCACCAGCTCGCCGACCCGCAGCACGGGCTCGGTGACGTCCTTGCCGACTGTCACCTTGACGTCCGCGGTGTAGTAGTCACCGGGGCGGATCACCGCGCCGTCGTCCTGGCAGAGCGCCTGAGCGACGCCGAACGTCTGCGTGGTGCACGTGTCGGGCAGGGTGTCGAAGGTGACGCCCGCCGGCAGGGTCAGCACGTAGGCCAGACCGGTGGCCTTGCGGCTGCCGTCGTTGTAGACCGCCCAGTCGACCGGCACTGTCTCGCCCGGCCGCACCGGCCGAAGGTCGGGGTCATCGCCGTTGACGCCGTTCAGCACGACGTTGGCGTTGACGTCCTGCACCCAACTGGTCAGGTCGTACCCGGGCTCGGTGACGGTGATGTCGTGCTCGACCCTGTTGTCTTCCTTGTTGGGGTCCTCGGTGGTCGAGCGGATGGTGACCACCAGGGTGCCGGCGGCACCCTTGCCACCGGTGGAGAAGATCGGGATACCGAAGTCCTCGCTGGTTCCGGCGGCCAGGTCGCCGAGGCGGCAGGTGAACTTCTTGCCGTTCACCCGGCAGCCGTCGGGCACCACGACCCGGACCTTGTTCGTCTTCAGCTTGCTGGTGTCCACCGTGTAACTGACACCCTTGGCGTCTTCCTCGCTCCGGCTGTTGTCGACGGAGAACTTGAACGGCTTGCTCTTGGCCTCCGTGACACCCTTGGCCAGGTTGTAGCTGAGCGGCACCAGAGCCAGATCGGCCTGCTCGGCCGCCAGCACTGGGGCGGCCACGGCGGCGATGCCGCCGGCCGCGAGCAGCGCCACGACACTGGCGCGCACCAGCGTCGAGCGGTGGAACGCTGTCATCAGTCCCCCGGGGGGTAGGGAAGAAAGAATGGTTGCGGAACGAGCGGACGCTATCGGAGGCCGATCTTCCACGCCAGCAGGCGGAGGCCGTTTCGTCCGTCCGGCCCGAGCTGCGCAGACAGTACGGGCGGGATGGTCACCCATCCCGCCCGTACTGCCGTGCGTTATATGAACGACCCGCAGCGGGCCGATGGAGGACAGCCTCTTCCGTCGACGGTGGCGACGAATATGAGCCGGGACGCTAGCCGCCGACGATCATCTCCACCAGCCCCAGACCGGAGAGGCTGACGCTGCGGCGGCGGGGACCACCCGTACCGCCGGGGTGACCCGGCGGGAGCATGAGCGTCGATCAGCCGAACGGCCGGGTGTCGACCGTCAGCTGACGTCCACCAGCGGCAGGGATCGGCCCGCGCCTCCGCCGGGCAGCGCGATCGAGGAGAAGTGCGAGACCACCCGCTCGTCGGTCGGGTCGTCGGCCGGCGTGTGGTGCACGGCGAGCCGGTTGTAGAGGGTGTCGCGCTGCGCGGGGATCCGGTCCGCCGAGCGGATCATGCCGATCAGCTCGTGCAGGTTGGAGCGGTGCCGAGCACCGGCGGAGGAGATGACGTTCTCCTCCAGCATGATCGACCCGAGGTCGTCCACGCCCATGTGCAGCGAAAGCTGCCCGACGTCCTTGCCGGTGGTCAACCAGGACGCCTGCAGGTGCGGCACGGTCTCGAAGAAGAGCCGGGCCACCGCGACCAGCCGCAGGTATTCCAGGGTGGTCGCCTGGGTGCGGCCCTTCAGGTGGTTGTTCTCCGGCTGGTACGTCCACGGAATGAACGACCGGAAACCGCCGGTGCGGTCCTGCACGTCACGGATCACTCGCAGGTGCTCGATCCGCTCGGCGTGCGTCTCGCCGGTGCCCATCATCATGGTGGCGGTCGACTCGATGCCCTGCCGGTGGGCCAGCTCCATGACCTCCAGCCAGCGCTCGCCCGACTCCTTGAGGGGGGCGATCGCCTTGCGGGGCCGCTCGGGCAGCATCTCCGCGCCGGCGCCGGCGATCGAGTCCAGGCCGGCGGTCTTGATCCGGGCAATGGCCTCGTCCAGGCTCACCCCGGAGACCTTGGCCATGTGCAGGATCTCGCTGGGGCCGATCGAGTGGATGACCAGCTGCGGGTACGCCTGCTTGACCGAGGAGAACAGCTCCTCGTAGTACTCCACGCCGTAGTCCGGGTGGTGCCCGCCCTGGAGCATCACCTGGGTGGCGCCCAGCTCGACCGCCTCGCCGCAGCGGCGCAGGATCTCCTCGGTCGGGTGGGTCCAGCCCTCGGAGTGCTTCGGTGCGCGGTAGAACGCGCAGAACTTGCACGCCGTCACGCAGACGTTCGTGTAGTTGATGTTGCGGTCGATCAGGTAGGTGACGACGTTGTCCGGATAGCGCCGCCGGCGCACCGCGTCCGCCGCCTCGCCCAACGCGTGGAAGGGCGCCTCGGTGTAGAGCAGCAGCGCCTCCTCGGGCGTGATCCGCCCGCCGTCCGCGCCGCGCTGCAGGATGTCGTCGATCTCCCGGCTCACCGTCACACCCCGAGCCTACGTCGCCGCTTCGGCGGCCGACGCGCCCCTCCGCCGCCGGTGACGAGCACCCCAGTACGACGCCCGGCCCGTCCGGCCGAGATCTTGGACAGTTTCCGTTCCGGCGTGACGGAAAGTGTCCAAGATCTGCGGTACGGGTGCTTGATCAGGCGTCGTAGTCGACAGTGAGCTTGTCGGTGGTCGGGCTGGACTGGCAGGTCAGCACGTAGCCGGCGGCCAGTTCGTCGGGCTCCAGCGCGTAGTTGCGGGCCATCGTGACCGCGCCGTCCACGACCTTCGCCTTGCAGGTCGAGCAGACGCCACCCTTGCAGGCGTACGGCAGCTCACCCCGCACCTTCAGCGCGGCGTCCAGCACCCGTTCCTCGCGACCCATCGTGAAGCTCGACGACCGGCCGTCCAGCACGATGGTCACCTCGGCCCCGGCGCCCGCCTGGTCGACGGGTCGGCGCACCGGCTCCGGTGGCGTGTCGACGTGGAACAGCTCGGTGTGCACCGCCGACTCGGGCAGCCCGCGTGCGGTCAGCACGTCCCGGACGTCGACCACCATGCCGTACGGGCCGCAGAGGAACCACTCCTCGATCAGGTCGCCCGGCACGATGGTGCCCAGCAGCCGGCCCAGCCGCTCGCCGTCGATCCGACCGGAGAGCAGCGGCGACTCGCCCTGTTCCCGGGAGAGGACGTGCACCAGGTGCAGCCGGGTGGGGTAACGGTCCTTCAGGTCGGCCAACTCCTCGGCGAACATCACGGTGTTCGCCGTGCGGTTGCCGTACACCAGGGTGAAGGTGCTGGCCGGCTCGACGGCCAGAGCCGTCGCGACCAGCCCGAGCACCGGGGTGATGCCGGAGCCGGCGACGACCGCGCCGTAGTGCCGCGCCCGGTCCGGCGCGAACGCCGTGGTGAAGGTGCCCAGCGGCGGCAGCACCTCCACGGTGTCGCCACCGCGCAGCGCCCCGCACGCGAACGCCGAGAAGGCGCCGCCGGGGATCTCCCGCACCCCGATCCGCAACCGGCCGTGCCGGGCGAGGTCGTCGGGGGTGGAGCAGATCGAGTACGACCGGCGCACGTCCGTGCCGTCCTCCGCGGCTCGCCGCACGGTGAGGTGCTGGCCGGCGCGGAACGCGAAGGTTTCCCGCAGTTCCTCGGGTACGGCGAAGGTCACCGCCACGGAGTCGTCGGTGAGCCGGTCGACGGCGGCGACGGACAACGGGTGGAAGACCGGCCGGCGGCGAACCGGGCGGGTGATGGTGACAGTCACAGCGCCTTCAGGTGGTCGAAGGGTTCGGAGCAGGAACGGCACCGCCACAACGCCTTGCACGCTGTGGAACCGAACCGGCTGACCTGCTCGGTCTCCGGTGAGCCGCACTGCGGGCAGCGGACCGCGAGCGTCACTGACACGACGCCGGCGGCGGGCACCCGGGCCGGCGGGGCGATCCCGGCGGCGGCGAGCTTGGCCCGCCCACCCTCGGAGATCCAGTCGGTGCTCCACGGTGGGCTGTAGACGGTCTGGACCTGCGCGTCCGGGTGGCCGGCGGCGGCGAGCGCCCGGCGGATGTCGGCCCGGATCACGTCCATCGCCGGGCAGCCGGTGTAGGTCGGGGTGATGGTGACGGTCACCCGGCCACTGGCCGGATCCTCCTCGACCGCCCGCAGGATGCCCAGCTCGTCGATGGTGATGACCCGGATCTCCGGGTCCACGACGCTGGCGGCGGCCTCCCGTGCGCTCGCCCTGCCGGCGCGGTCATCGACTGCCGGGCTCGCGCTCGGCGCGCTCACCACTTCGCTCCGGGGTGGGCGCGGTGCAGCACCTGCATCTCGGCGAGCAGGTAGGCCAGGTGCTCGGTGTGCACACCGGCCCGCCCACCGGCCGGGGCCCAGGAACCGCCCGGCTGGGTGAGCGTCGCCTCGGCCAGCACCGGGCCGACGACCTCGTCGAACGAGGACCGCAGGGTGGCCGGATCGACCGGAGCCGCAGGGTCCGCGGCGAACAGCTCATGGGTGTACGGCCACACCTGGTCGACGGCAGCCTGCATCCGACGATGCGACTCCTCGGTGCCGTCACCGAGCCGCTTCACCCACAGCGCGCCGTGGTCCAGGTGGTACGCCGACTCCTTGCGCGCCTTCGCGCCGATCGCGGCCAACCGCTCGTCCGCGCAGCCGGCCAGCGCCGTGTACAACGGCAGTTGGTACGCCGCCAGGAAGAACAGCTTCGCCATCGTCACCGCGAAGTCGTCGTTGGGCAGCTCGACCAGTAGCGCGTTGCGGAACTCGCGGTCGTCGCGCAGGTACGCCAACGCGTCCTCGTCGCGGCCGGCGCCCTCCAGCTCGCCGGCGTACGACAGCAGCAGCCGCGCCGCCCCGAGCTGGTCGAGGGCGATGTTCGCCAGCGCGATGTCCTCTTCCATCTCCGGCGCGCGGGTGGTCCACTCGGCCAACCGCTGGGCCGCGATCAACGCGTCGTCGGCGAGCGAGAGGGTGAAGTCGAAGGGCCCGTTCACGCCGTCACCTCGCTGTGCTGGCTGGTTCGCTCGCTCACAGGTGGGCCACCCCGTCCGGCACCTCGTAGAAGGTGGGATGGCGGTAGACCTTGTCGGCGGCCGGGTCGAAGAAGGCGTCCTTCTCGTCCGGGCTGGAGGCGGTGATCGCACCGGCCGGCACCACCCAGATGGAGACGCCCTCCTGGCGGCGGGTGTAGAGGTCGCGGGCGTTGCGCAGGGCAAGCTCGGCGTCGGGCGCGTGCAGGCTGCCGACGTGCGTGTGCGACAGCCCACGCCGGGCCCGCACGAAGACCTCCCACAGAGGCGAATGACTCGTCATGCCGGGTTTTCCGGCTTGCTCGCTACGCTCGCTCACGCGGCCACCGTCTCCTTCTGTCCCGCCCGCTTCGCGGCGTATGCCGCGGCGGCCTCGCGTACCCAGGCGCCGTCGGCGTGCGCGGCCCGGCGGTGGGCCATCCGCTCCCGGTTGCACGGCCCGTCGCCCGAGATCACCTGCATCAGCTCGTCATAGTCCGGCTGGGTGTAGTCGTACGCCTGCCGCTCGTCGTTCCAGCGCAGGTCCGCATCGGGGATGCGCAGCCCGAGGATCTCGGCCTGCTGGACGCACATGTCGACGAAGCGTTGGCGCAAATCGTCGTTCGAGAAGCGCTTGATCTTCCACGCCATCGACCGGGCGGAGTGCGTGGAGTCGCCGTCCGGCGGGCCGAACATGGCCAGCGACGGGTACCACCAACGGTCCACCGCGTCCTGGGCCATCGCCTGCTGGGCGGGAGTGCCGTGCGCCAGGGTGTGCAGGATCTCGTAGCCCTGCCGCTGGTGGAACGACTCCTCCTTGCAGACCCGGATCATCGCGCGGGCGTACGGGCCGTAGGAGCAGCGGCAGAGCGGGACCTGGTTGACGATCGCCGCGCCGTCCACCAACCACCCGATGGCGCCCACGTCGGCCCAGCTCAGAGTGGGGTAGTTGAAGATCGAGCTGTACTTCTGGCGACCGTCGAGCAGCAGCTGGACCAGCTCGTCGCGGCTGATGCCGAGGGTCTCGGCGGCGGCGTAGAGGTAGAGGCCGTGACCCGCCTCGTCCTGCACCTTGGCCAGCAGGATCGCCTTGCGCTTGAGCGACGGCGCCCGACTGATCCAGTTGCCCTCCGGCTGCATGCCGATGATCTCGGAGTGGGCGTGCTGGGCGATCTGCCGGATCAGCGTCCGTCGGTACGCGTCGGGCATCCAGTCGCGGGGCTCGATCTTCTGCTCGGCGTCGACGACCTCCGCGAAGTACGCCGCCAGGTCCTCGTCCGGAGCGGGTCCGCCACGCCGCCCGCGCGCCGCCGCTGCTCGCAGCTCGGCCTCGGCGGCCTCGACCTCGCCCAGCAGGCCGCCGGGCGCCTCGTCGGTGGCGCCGTCCGGGGCGGAGAAGTCGTTGCCATACATGAGGCTAAGTGTTACAGCTTGCGCCTCGTTGCACCAGGGGGTGTAACAGGAATCCGGGCATCCCATCTGTGAGCGGATGAGCGCTTTGCGCTACCTGGGGACCGTTACGTCGCCGTGACCTAGGCCACGGAACAAAGATGAATCACTGCAAAAACCTCATACCGGCCCCATATCCCGCCTTTATCCCAGGTTGCCTAGTGTCGAACCCTGGCGGTCCGCTGGTCCGGACGTAGACTTCTGCCGGACAACCGATCGGCTGCCGACGTCGACATCTCCACAGAGGCCACCTCCCCCGGCCTCGGCGATCGCACCCGATTCGTCCCGACGACAAGCCGGTCCCCCCGGCCCTGACACCTGGAGTTCACCCACTCATGCGATCTCGCGTGACCCTGGTGCTCGCCATCACGGCGGTCGTGCTCGGCGGCGTCCTACTGGTCCCCACCGCGTACGCCCGGCTCGCCAGCGACGACAGCGGCGGAGGCGGTGGAGGCGGCACGTCGAGCGTGGCCGCGCCCGCGCCCACCCCACCACCGCCGCCCACCCTGGCCGCCGGCCCGGTGTCGGTGAGCTTCAAGGGTGAGTTCTTCTCGTGGGCCCTGCTGGACCGGAAGACGGGCAAGATCTCCGGGTCGCCGAACATGACCGCGACCAGCTCCACCGAATCGATGATCAAGGCGTGGATCGTCTCCGACTACCTGCGACAGCTCGGCGACAGGGAGCCGCCCGCAGCAATGAAGAAGATGGCCAGCCTCGCCATCGTCGACAGCGATGACGGAGCGGCCAACAAGATCCACGCCGCTGCGGGTGGCTCCTACAAGCCCTCGTCGAGCAGCATTCCCGACGCGGTGATCCAGCGGGCGATCAAGATCTGCGGGCTGACCGACACCAAGCGCGGCAACGTCAAGCCGTACACCGGCTACTGGAGTTTCACCCGGATGTCCCCCCGCGACGCGGCTCGCGTCGGCGACTGCATCGCCGACGGCAAGGCTGCCGGCCCGAAGTGGACCAAGTGGGTGTTGGACCAGATGAGCAAGGTGAGGGGCACCACCGCTGCCAAGGACCAGAAACCCTCGTCCGGTGGTGGCCGCTGGGGGATCATCGACGGTCTACCCAAGTCGATCACCTCCCAGGGCCCGGTCAGCATCAAGAACGGCTGGACCCCCATCTACGGCGACGGCGACTGGCACGTCAACTGCCTCGCCGTCACCAGCAAGTGGAGCCTCGCGGTGATGCTGCGCTACCCGATCAGGACCGGTCTGGACTACGGCGCGAAGGTCTGCGCCAGTGTGGCCACCCAACTGGTCACCCCGCAGCCGGGCGCCGCGCTCAAGGTGCCGCAGCAGCCGGTCGGAAAGCTCTGATGGCCGGCAACCGTCGGGTCGACCGCCGCAACAGCGGCGAGGCCTCCCCGGTTCGGCTGATCGCCGTCGCGGTCATCCTCATCGGGCTGGTCCTGGTGTCGCTGCGACTGCTGCCCGGATCGCCGTTCGAGTCATCCGCCGCGGCCAAGTGGGGCGACGCGGGCTCCGGCACCAGCGACCGCCCCACCGGCTCCGGCACCGACCGCAGCGCCCGCCAGCCGTCCTCGCCGTCGCCGAAGCCCAGCCCGTCGCTGGAGCCGCTGCCGTTCGTGGCGAAGAACCTCGACCTGGACATCGAGGGCTGGTACTCCTGGAGCGTCCTCGACCGCCGAACCGGAAAGATCATCGGTTCGAAGAACATGGGCGAGACCAGCACGACCGCCTCGATGATCAAGGCCTGGATCGTCGCCGACTACCTGCGTCGCGCGGCCGACGCCGGCCAGACCCCGAGCGACGCGAAGCTCGCCGACGCGACGCGGATCATCCGGGACAGCGACAACACCCGGGCCGAACAGTTCTACAACCAGGTCGACCGGGAAGCATCGATCAAGCGGCTCATCTCCATGTGCAAGTTGACCGACAGCAGCGTCGCCCCCGACAAGGGTTGGAGCCGGACGGCGCTCTCCCCCCGGGACACCGCCCGGATGGGCAACTGCATCGTCACCGGCACGGCCGCCGGGCCGAAGTGGACCAAGTGGCTGCTCAACGAGATGAAGCTGGTTCGCGGAGCCGGCGACTTCGGTATCCGCAAGGCCTTCCCGGCCTCCGAGCAGAAGAAGATCGCCATCAAGAACGGGTGGATCGACCGGACCAAGGAGCAGGAGATGCACATCAACTGCCTGGCGATCGGTGACACCTGGACGATGGGCGTGATGGTCAAATACCCGATCAACATGGGCTACGACTACGGCATGAAGAACTGCGAGAAGATCACCGAGGCACTGCTCCGCCCCGGCACCTGAGCCGCTCGGCAGCTCGGCGCTCTGCCGGGCCGGAGCTGGCAGCTCGGCGCTCTGCCGGCCCGGCTTGGCGGCGGTCAGCCGGCGAAGAACTCCGGGCCGCCGTCCGGCAGCGCCGGGGCCTCGCCGATGGCGGCGGCCCGACGGGCCCACTCGCGCAGCCCGGTGACCTGCCGCTCGCCGAGGGAAAAGTCGAGGGTCCGGAAGTACGTGGCCAGCGTCTCCGCGTCGAAGGTCTCCCAGCGGGCAGCGGCCTCGGCGACCTGGTCCAACTCGGCCAGGCAGAGATCCCGCGAGCGCAGGAAGGCCTCGTGCACCTCCTTCACCAGGCCCGGGTGGGCGGCGGCGAAGTCACGGCGGACCGCCCAGACGGCGAAGACCATCGGCAGCCCGGTCCACTCCCGCCACGCCTGCCCGAGGTCGGTGACAGTGAGGCCCTTCTGCGGTGCCTCGTAGTACGCCCGCAGCGCCACGTCCCCGATCAGCACTGCGGCGTCGGCCTCCAGCAGCATCTGGGTCAGGTCCGGCGGGCAGCGGAAGTACTCGGGCCGCACGTTGTACTGCTCGGCGAGCAGCAGCTGGGCCGTCATCACCCCGGTCCGCGAGGTCGAACCGAGCGCCACCCGGGCGCCGTCCAACTCGCCGAGGGGACGGGTGGAGACCATGTTGACCGAGAGCACCGGCCCGTCGCTGCCCACCGCCAGGTCCGGCAGGAGCAGCAGCTGGTCGGCGTGCTTCAGATACTCCAACAGCGTGATCGGGCCGATGTCGAGGTCGCCGGCGACCAGCGCCGCGCTCAACCGGTCCGGCGAGTCCTTGTGCAGGTCGACGTCGAGCAGGGCACCGGAGCGCATCAGACCCCAGTAGATCGGCAGGCAGTTCAGGAACTGGATGTGCCCGACCCGCGGGCGTGCGATGCGCTCAGCCATAGCCCGACCGTATCCCCGGCTGCCGGCTCCGGCTCGGCGGGCCGGCCCGGAGTGGCCAAGCCCGCACTTGACGACCGTCGTGCCGCCCCGGCCACGACCGGCACGAAGGCCAGCACCACCAGCAGCCCGACCACACCGGCACCAGCGATCAGCGGCCGAGGCGGAACGACCGCGAGCAACGCCCCGCCGATCAGAAAGCCCGCCATCGAGCCACCCTGCACCGCCGCGCCGTAGCTGGCGTACGCCCGCGCGCGCATCGCCTCTGGTACCCGCCGAGCGGTGAGCAGGTTGGCGAAGACGTTCTCGCCACCGTTGGCCGCACCACCCACCAGCCAGAGCGGCACCAGCACACCTGCCGCCGGCACCGTCGCCGCCAGCAACACCATCAGGCTGCACACGGCCAGAGTGGCCAGCACCCCCCGTACCAACGCGCCGTCGTCGTCGAGCCGCCGGGCAAGTCGTACGGCGAGCCAGGTCCCCGGCAGCATGCCGGCCATCCATGCGGCGCTGACCAGGCCGTACGTGGTCGCCGAGCCCTCCAGGGTCTCGCGGATGAAGAAGACCTCGATCACGTTGATGCCGCCGATCGCCGCGATCACCACGGCAGTGCTCACCACCATGACGAGCATCAACGGATCGCGGCGCAGCCGCCAGCCGACCTCCGTACCCCCCGGGGTTGGCACACCGCCCGAAACGGCCGGGCTGCTGACGTCGGCAGCCCGACTGGCGGCGGTCTGGCTGCTCACGACGGCCTCGCTGGCTGCGGTCTCGCTGGCCGCGGCGGCGGACCGCTGGCCACCGCGTCGGGTCCGCAGGAGTAGGCCCGCGACCACGAGCGCCAGGTAGGTCGCGGCATCGAGAAGCAGCGGTACGCGGGTGCCGAACTGTCCCACCAGCAGGCCGGCCAGCACCGGGCCGCCGAGCGCACCGAGCGATACGGCGGTCTGGCTGATCGCGCTGGCTCGCGGCAGGTCAGCCGGGCGGACCATCGCCGGCAGCAGCGCGGCGAGGCAGGGTTGGGTGACCGCGAGCCCGCAGGCCAGCAGGGCGACGAGCCCTACCACCAGGACCGGTTGCTCGACGACGGCGAGCAGCGCGCAGATTACGGCCTGGCCGAACCCGATGGTCACCAGCAGGGTACGACTGTCCGTCCGGTCGGCGAGTCTGCCCGCGAGTGGGGCGAGCACCACCAGGGGCAGGGTGGCGGCCAGCAGCAGCCCCGACACGGCCAGCCCACCGGCACCGGCACCCTGTAGCGCCAGCGCCAGCGCGGTCGCGGCGAGGAAGTCGCCGCAGATCGTGGTGCCCCGAGCGGCGGCGGCGAGCCAGACGTCCGACCAGCGCGATTCATCAGTTGTGAAGGACATACTTCGAAAATAATCCTTCACAACTGATTCATGCAAGCCTGGCTATGCCAACGGCACCGTCCGGTACTGCACCGCGACAGTGCGCGCCCCCGGCGGTGCGCCACCCTGCCGCCGCCGCGGGTGATACGGCCGGAGCAGCGCCAGCACCGCATCGTTCAACTCGGTCAACTCGTCGGCGGTGAGCAGCACCAGCGTGTCGGTGAACAGGGCCGTGTCGTACCACTCGGCCGGCTCGTCCCCGGCACGCCGCAACCAGTCCCGAGTCCGCTCCATGGCCCGGACCGCATGCGCCTCCACCAGCGCCGCCTCGGCCGCACGCGCCTCAGGCCCGGCATCACGACCCGCCTCTACCAGCACACTCACGCTCGGCACACGCCACAAGCGCTCGCGCGCGTCCCCCCGGCTCGGCGCCTGCTCAACCAGGCCGAACTTCGCCAGCGCCCGCAGGTGGTAACTGGTTGCGCTCGGCGACAGCCCAACGATCTCGGCACATTCGGTGGCAGTCCCACCACTCTCGCGACTGTTCAGGTACTCCATGATCGCGATCCGGGCCGGATGGGCCATCGCCCGCATCACCTGGGGGTCGCTGATCGTCATCCGGCGCGAATCGGAGCGGGCCTCGGTCATACCCCCATGATCCCGGCAGCCTCCCCAACCTGCCATCACCCCCGCGTCCCGCCCGGGCCACCGCGCGTCGCCGCGCCTTCACCTTCGGCACCGAGCAGGCGGATTCGAGGGCGGGCACGGTTCGACGGGGTGGCCTGAATGGCGAGCGCGGCCTGGCGTCTCAGCACCGCGGCCCAGCGACGCGGCGAGCGCGACATGGCTTCGCGGCGCGGCCCAGCGGCCCAGCGGCGCGGCCCAGCGGCGCGGCCCAGCGGCCCGGCCCAGCGGCCCGGCCCAGCGGCCCGGCCCAGCGGCCCGGTGATCGACTCGGCTTCCTGGAAATCGGGGCGTTGCACCAGCCCAGAGACCGCGACTTCCTGAAAGCCGAGTCGATCACCGGCGTCGCGGCGGTCACGGCATGAGAGGCACGGCCCCCGGGGGGCGGGGCTTGATCGTCCAGCGACAGCCGTCCGGGCGACACGCCGTCTCGGACGGGTGGTCGCGTCGGTAATTCGATGGCTGCGGCGGGTTGGGAAGCGTAGGGTTGCAGGCCGCTTGACGGCCGAGGTGAGCTGCACCGGAACGGACGTCTTCGCGCCGGGCGGCCGGCCATCCGCCCCCGGACACGCGAGCGCGCAGCAGATGTGAACGATGGGACGTCAGCATGCCCGCACTTGACCTCGACACCGACACCGACACCGGCCTCGACGCGGACCTGGCCGCCGAACGCGCACACCTCAGCACCTCGCGGGCGGCACTGGGTCGGATGCGGGAGCGGGCCGAGTCTCTCTTCGCCACCGGTGACCAGGTGGCCGGCGACGCGTACGCGGCCGAGACGCTCGGCCGCACCCTGGCCCGCCGGGTCGCCGAGCTGGCCGACGACCCGACCACTCCGCTCTTCTTCGGCCGCCTCGACTTCGCCGGTGCCCCCGACAACAGCACCACCGACAACAGGAACACCGACAACAGGACCACAGCCGGCAGGCCCGCCAGCGAGCCGATCGCACCTGACGCGAACGGCGATCATCACGGTCGGCGGTATCACGTGGGGCGGCGGCATGTCACCGATGATCGTGGTGAGCCGTTGGTGCTGGACTGGCGGGCACCGGTCTCCCGGTCGTTCTACCGGGCCAGTGTGCGGGATCCGCAGGGGGTGGCGGTTCGGCGACGGTTCGGGTTCAGCAATGGTGTGCTGACGAGCTTCGAGGATGAGCGGCTGGATCGGGGCGAAGAGCTCGGTACGACCAGTCGGATCCTCACCGCCGAGATCGAGCGTCCACGCGTCGGGCCGATGCGGGACATCGTCGCCACCATCCAGCCGGAGCAGGACGAGCTGGTCCGGGCTGATCTCGCCGACTCGATCTGTGTGCAGGGCGCGCCGGGTACGGGGAAGACGGCTGTCGGTCTGCACCGGGCCGCGTACCTGCTCTACCTGCACCGGGAGCGGTTGCGGCGGGCGGGTGTGTTGATCGTCGGGCCGAACCGGGCGTTCCTGTCGTACATCGCGGCGGTGCTGCCGGCGCTCGGTGAGGTCGAGGTCGAGCAGGCCACGGTGGAGGAGTTGATTTCCCGGGTGGCGGTTCGGGCGGTCGAGGCGCCGGCGGTGGCCGCGCTCAAACACGACGTACGGATGGCGAGCGTGCTGCGACGCGCCGTGCAGGCGCAGATCGGCACTCCGACCGAGTCGATCACCGTGTCGGACGGCTCGTTCCGCTGGCGCATCGGGGTGGAGCCGTTGCACCGGATCGTCGAGGAGACCCGCCGGGAGGGGCTGCCGTACGGCACGGGTCGGGAACGTGTCCAGGCGCGGGTGGTGAGTCTGCTGCAACGGCAGGCCGAGGCGCGGCGTGCGGAGTCGCCCAGCGATGCCTGGCTGCGCCGGATGAGCCGCTGCCGGCCGGTGCTCGACTTCCTGGACGCGGTCTGGCCGTCGCTCACCCCGGAAGGGCTGGTGCACGGCCTGTTCTCCGATCCGGACCGGCTCGCCGCCGCAGCGGACGGGCTGCTCAGCGACGCTGAGCAGGCGCAGTTGACATGGGTGAAGCCGGCCCGCACGCCGAAGGCGACCCGTTGGACCGCTGCCGACGCGGTGCTGATCGACGAGGCGACCGGGCTGCTGGAACGGCTCTCCGGGTTCGGGCACGTGGTGGTGGACGAGGCGCAGGACCTCTCCCCGATGCAGTGTCGGGCCATCGCTCGGCGCAGTGAGCACGGCTCGGTCACGCTCCTCGGTGACCTCGCCCAGGGCACCGCGCCGTGGGCGGCGACGGACTGGAGGGAATCTCTCGCCCATCTGGGCAAGCCGGACGCGGTGGTGGTCCCGTTGACCATCGGGTTCCGGGTGCCCGCCGCAGTCGTCGCTTTCGCGAACCTGCTGCTCCCGGCGCTCGCGGTGGACGTACCGCCGGCTGAGTCGCTGCGCCACGACGGCGGCCTGGATGTGCGTACGGTGACCGACCTGACCTCGGCGACGGTGGCCGAGGTGCGTGCGGCGCTCGCGCACGACGGATCGGTCGGGGTGATCGCCGCGGACGACGCGGTCGACGGCCTGCGCGCGGCGCTGGCCGAGGCCGGTGTCGAGACCGCGACCGCCGACGACGTGGCGACCGCGGAGCGGGTCACGGTGGTGCCGGCGACGCTGGTCAAGGGCCTGGAGTACGACCATGTGGTGGTGGTCGAGCCGGCCGCGATCGTCGCGGCCGAGCCGCGCGGGCTGCACCGGTTGTACGTGGTGCTCACCCGGGCGGTGTCCCGGCTGGCGGTGCTGCACGTTGCGCCGCTGCCCGCCCCGCTCGACGGTGGCTCAGCCGGCTGACAGGGCTGCCGCGACCTCCCGCAGCGGGCGGCTGGAGTCGGCCAGCGGCACGTGGAACGACAGCCACGACCCGTCGGCGAAGTCGATCCGCAGCCGTTTCCAGTTCAACCGGTACCTGCCGACCCGGGCGGCGACGGTCGTGCGCGGGACGGACCCGAGCAGTTCGATGTCGGCCTGCGCCTGTTCGTCAGCCGTCGAGCTGGAGAGCAGGCCGACGGGTGCTGTCGCGCCGAGCAGCAGCCGCTGGTCGGTGACCCCCAGCACGAGGGTCCGAAGGCCGGGGCCCTTCGCCGCCGCGGTCAGGGCGTGGTGCAGCACGGATGCCTGGGAATCCGGGTCGCCTCGACCTCCGACACCGAAGAAGAGCCAGTCGACGGCGTTGTCCGCCCGGCCGAAGGTGATGTTCGGGGACAGCACGTTGAGCAGGACACCCAGGAAGCCCGGCCCACCGGTGGCGGGTGGGGTCGACGGCTGCGAAGGAGGCGCCGGCGTCAGCCCGCCGCCCGCTCGCACCTGGGCCACCGCGCGCACCTGCTCCCCGGCCGCCAGCAGTCGGGTGATCCCCTCGACGTACCGTGTCTGGCTCCCGTCGGTCGTCATCAACGTCCCTCGTAGTCGGCGGACCGGCGCGGACCGGCGCCTGCGTCACCGATGACCTCCCCGACCAACTCCCGGACGCGGGCCGCGGCGGCTTCCTGCGCCCGGTTGGCGGCTGCGGTGAACTCCTCGGCCAGGCTGTAGGAGTCCAGTCTCATCGCCCGCGCGTTCAGCTCCGAAGAAAGGATCTTGCCGTCGGCGGCGGCGGTGACCCGCACCAGACCGGAGTCGCTCACACCCTCGGCGCTGGTCTGCTCCAGCTCCGCCATCCGATCGGCGAGTTGCCGCTGCCATCCGTCGAGGTTGCGAGCCAGCGCCTCGATTCGGTCCAGGGCGGGGAAGGTCATGGCTGCCTCTCAGTTCACGATGGAGTCGAAGACATTCTGCACACCCGCGGTATACGGGCCCAGGTCCTCGCTGTACGTGCCGTCCACCAGGTAGTTGCGGTCCTTCTGCCCGTCGGAGATGTCGTGCAGGCCCACGCCGGTGTCCAGCAGGGCACCGCCGAACCCGGGGATGTTGACCGGCGAGACCTGGTTGATGACGAACTTGCCCGGGAAGAGGGTCTTGAACTTCTCGACCTGGAAGGCCCGCCCCTCGGGCGTCCAGCCGCCCTTGCTGAGCAGCTTGTACTGCTTCTTTCGCTTCTTGATCTCCATGACGGTCTCCGCGTACTTGCGAAGCTGCCCGGCGACCTTGCCCAGCCGGGCGGCGAGGCGGGTGAGCACCTCGGCGAACCGAGCGACGATCTTGACCATCCGACCCACCGTGGTGGCCAGCCGGGCCAGCACCCGGACCACTGTGGCGGCCAACGAGACGCCGGCGCTCAGCGCCGCGGCCACCGCCGCGATGATCACCTCGGTGAGGAACCAGAGCAGGAACTCAAGTATCAGCTCGACCAGCAGATTGAACGCGTCCACCGCCGCGTTCGCCGCCTCGACCAGCACGTCCTTGGTGCCGTCGAGCCCCTGGGCCAGCTCCTCGATCGCCGCCTCGACCGACTCCATGGAGGCGTGGAAGCCCTCGGCCGCGTCGCCCGACCAGGCGCCACGCAGGCGGGCCCGGTCGGCGATCTGGTCACCGGCGATCTCCCGTACGGCCGCGCCGGTGTCCAGGCAGAGCTGCGCGGCCCGCATCAGGTCGTCCGGTTCGCCGGCGACCAGCTCCAACAGCTGCTCGAACGGCCAGAGCACCGCGTTGGAGAGCGGTTTGAAGGGCTCGGGCGTGCCCGAGACGATCTGCTCGAAGTAGGTCTTGTTGCGCTGCAACGCCTCGGTGCTCACGACGGCACCGAACCGGTCGGAGCGCCGTTGCCACCCGACCAGGGGCCGGGTGCGATGAGGTCGGGAGCGGGCGGGCGGCCGGGCACGAAGAGGTCGGTGTTGGCCACGTCGGTGCCGGTGTAGGCGGCGGCGGTGTCGGTGAGCCCTTCGGCGATGTCAGCCATCATCTCGGCGCCGTCGGCCAGCCCTTGAAGGCACGCCTCGAACTGCTCGGCGTACGTCGCCGCGAGGTTGAAGGACGCCGGCATCACCCCGAAGGCGTGCCGTGGCACGTGCCCGTCACCGAAGGCGCGGTGCAGTTCGCGGAAACGGGCCGCCCGATCCTTGGACCCGGCGGCGAACGCCGTCAGAGCCTCCGGCTGGACCTCCAGCTCATTGCTCGGGCTTGACACGAACCCTCCCCTGTGGCCTGTGCGACGGATCAGTGGTCACGACTGAACCACCATAGGCAATGCTCGCCGGCATCGGGGGGTCCCGTCGGTGACGACGGGGTCACCCCGCTCGACTTTGTGTCGTAAAGTAGTTTGCGTGGACCTCGACGATGATTCACCACCCACTGACGCCGCGGCGGCGCTCCGGCTGATCCAGGACCAGCGGTCAGCGACGGCACGCCAGCTCGATCCCGACGCCCGCCTGCTCTACTGGCCGTGGGGTGTCGCCTGGCTGGTCGGTTTCGGGCTGTTCTTCCTGCGATTCCCCCCGGGTGATCGGGCGCTGGTCGCACTGCCGAGCTGGCTGCCGCTGACCGTCCTCTTCGTACTGCTCGCGGCCGCCGGAGCGACCCAGGCGGTGGTCAGCATGCGGGCCTACGGCCAGGTGACCGGCGACTCCGCCCGGCGCGGCAAGTGGTACGGGTACGCCTGGGCGCTCGGAACGGTGAGCGTCTACGCGGGGCTGGGCCGGATCTCCGAACACCTGCCGCACGACCTGGCGGCGCTGCTCTGGTCGGCGACCGCCGTCGGGCTGACCGGTGCCCTGCACATGGCCGGCGGGGCGGTCTGGCTGGACCAGGACCTGTTCCGGCTGGGCGTCTGGATCAGCCTGATCAACCTGGTCGGGGCGTTCGCCGGGCCGGGTTGGCACCCGCTCGTCGTGGCGTTGGCCGGCGGCGGCGGAATGCTGGTGGCCGGCGCGCTCGCCCGGCGGCGGCAGCGACAGCGACAGCAGCCGTGACCGAGCTGGATCCGGTCATCCACGCGCAGGCCCGGCTGCGGGTCGTCGCCAGCCTCTCCACTCTCAACGTCGGCGACAAGATCGCGTTCCCCCGCCTGCAGGAGCTGCTCGCGATGACCGCCGGCAACCTCTCGGTGCACCTGCGCAAACTCGAGGACGCCGGCTACGTGGAGATCAGCAAGACCCATCGTGGACGCACTCCGACGACCCTGGTCGGGCTCAGCCGGCGAGGTCGGCTGGCGTTCGAGGAGTACACCGAAGCAATCCGCGCCCTGCTCGACCCCACCCCGTCGAAGGAGCAGCCATGACCCTCGCCCGCGCCGACCAGGCCAGCCGCCGGTACGGCGATGTCCTCGCGCTCGACCGTGTCGACCTGGAAGTCCAAGCCGGTGAGCTGGTCGGCCTGCTCGGGCCGAACGGCGCCGGCAAGAGCACCCTGATGAAACTGCTGACGGGCCTGCGCCGCCCCAGCTCAGGGCGGGTCGAGCTGTTCGGGGGCGACCCCCGCGACCCGGCGAGCCGGCGACAGATCGGGGTCACGATGCAGGAAACCGGCCCGCCCAGCACACTGCGCGTCGGCGAGGTCGTCGACTTCGTCTCCGCGCACTACCCCGACCCGGTGCCCCGGGCGGAGTTGCTCGACCGCTTCGGCCTCGCCGACCTGACCCGACGGCAGACCGGTGGGCTCTCCGGCGGGCAACGCCGCAGGTTGGCGGTGGCGTTGGCGTTCGTCGGCCGGCCCCGGTTGGTGCTGCTCGACGAACCGACCACGGGCCTGGACGTTGCCGCCCGGCGCACCCTCTGGGACGCGATCCGGGCATTCCACGACGACGGCGGCACCGTGCTGCTCAGCAGCCACTACCTGGAGGAGGTGGAGGCACTCGCCCACCGGGTGGTGGTCATCGGGCAGGGCCGGGTGCTCGCCGACGACACGGTGGACGCGGTGCGCGGCATCGTGGGCGTACGCCGGGTCAGCCTGGTCGCCGATGACCTGCCCGACCTGCCGGGGGTGGTTCGCACCGAACGGGTCGACGGTCGGCTGCACCTGCTCACCACCGACGCCGACGAACTGGTCCGAGCGCTTGTCACGGCCCGGACCCCGTTCACCGACCTGGAGGTACGGCCGACCTCGCTGGAGGAGGCGTTCCTCGCCATCACCAGCGAAGACGCGTCCAGCGAAGACACGCTCGCCGGCACCGGCCGTTCCGCCGCTGCCGACGACCGTCCCGCCACCGCCGCTGCCGGCGGCCGACCCACCACCGTCTGAGGAGGCGACCGTGCAGCTCGCCCTGGTCCACGCCCGCTACCAACTCCTGGAGATCATCCGGATTCCGGTGGCCGTCTTCGGCAGCGCCTTCTTCCCGGCCGCCTCCATGATCTTCTTCGTGGTGCCGTTCGCCGGTGACGATCCGGTCGGTGCCACCTACGCCACCGCGTCGATGGTCACCTTCTCGGTGATGAGCGCCAACATCTTCCAGTACGGCGTCGGTGTCGCCGAGGACCGCGACCAGCCCTGGAACCCGTACACCCGGACCCTGCCGACCGGGCCGGGCCCGCGGTTCGCCGGCCGGGTGCTGGCCGGCCTGGCGCTGACCTACCTGTCGCTGATCCCGGTCGTGGTGATCGGCGCGACGCTGACCGCGGCCCAGGTCACGCCGGCGGCGTTCCTACTGGCTCTCGGGACGGTGGCCGTCATCTCGGTGCCGTTCACGCTGATGGGGCTCGCCATCGGCTACCTGCTGCCGAGCAAGGCGGCGATCGTGGTGGCACAGCTGATCTTCCTGCCGCTGGCGTTCGGCGGCGGGCTGCTCTCCGCGCCGGGCGACGCGCCCGGGTTCATCGAGACGATCGCGCCGTACCTGCCGACCCGGGGCGCTGCGGAACTGATGTGGGCGTCGGTGGCCGACTACGACGTGCAACCGCTGGCACTGATCATGCTCGGTGTCTGGGTGGTGCTGCTCGCCGCGCTCGCCGGTTGGGCGTACCGACGGGACGAGGGTCGCCGGTTCAGCTGACGATTCGTCCGTTTCCGCCCCGGGCTGCGGCGGGACGGTGCCAGGATTCCGGCAGGGGGCCGCCGTGGCCGCCGGGCCGAGAGGGGTCTTGACGTGAGCACCGTCCCGCCGGGTACGCCCTGCTGGGCCGACCTGGCCACCCCGGACCTGACCGACGCGCGGCGTTTCTACCCGGAGCTGTTCGGTTGGACCGGCCGGGTCACCCCGGAACCCGAGGCGGGCGGCTACACGGTCTTCCTGCTCGACGGCAAGCCGGTGGCCGGCGCCGGCCCGCCCGCGATCCCGGACCAGATCCCGATCTGGTCGACCTACCTCGCCACCGACGACGCCGAACTGGTCGCCGGCCGGGTCGAACGGGCCGGCGGGCAGGTCGTCGTACCACCGTTCGAGGTCTTCGACAGGGGCTGGATGGCGGTCTTCGCCGACCCGGCCGGTGCCACGTTCAGCGTCTGGCAGCCGCTGGCCATGGCCGGTGCCGAGGTGTTCAACGTGCCCGGCGCGATGAGCTGGAACGAGCTGGTCACCCCCGACCCCGAGGGCGCGAAGGTCTTCTACGAGCTGGTGTTCGGCTGGCAGCCCGACGACCAGGCGGTGGGCGCGATGACGTACACCGGGTGGCGGCTCGGGACACAGATCGTCGCCGGGATGATGCCGCCGTTGGCCGACGACTTCCCGGCCGACCTGCCCGCGTACTGGACTGTGTACTTCGCGGTTGCCGACGCGGACGCCGCCGCGGCCCGCGCCGCCGAGCTGGGCGGAACGATCCTGGTCCCGCCCCGCGACATCCCCGCGGGCCGCTTCGCCGCCCTCCGCGACCCCCAGGGCGCCCTCTTCTCCGTCATCGACCTGGGCCCCTGACCCAGCGCCCGCGCGCTCAGGGGCGGGTGGGACGGACGGGGACCACCAGGGGGCCGTGGGAGCCGGGGACCACCCGGACGCTGGCCCGGTAGTGGGTGGCGAGCAGTTCCTCGGTCAGCACCTCGGTCGGAGTTCCGGCGGCCACCACCTGACCGGCGGCGAGCATCACCATCCGGTCGGCGTACTCCCCGGCCAGAGAGAGGTCGTGCATCGTGGCCAGGACGGTCAGGCCGTGCTCCCGGCGCAGCTGGTCGACGACTTCGAGCACGTCCTGCTGGTGGCCGATGTCGAGCGCGCTGGTCGGCTCGTCGAGCAGCAGCAGCGTCGCGCCCTGGGCGAGCGCGCGGGCGAGGAACACCCGCTGCCGTTCGCCGCCGGAGAGGGTGGCCAGTTCGCGACGGTGGAAGCCGGCGAGGTCCAACCGCCCCAGCACCTCGTGCACGGCGTCGACGTCGGCTGTCGACTCCCGGCCCAGGGTCGGAATGTACGGGGTGCGGCCGAGCAGCACGTAGTCCAGCACCGACATGCCGGGCGGCACCACCGGGGACTGCGCCACCGTGGCCACTATCCGGGCGCGGTCCCGGCGGCGCAGCGCGGCACTCGGCGTACCGAAGAGAGTGATCGCCTTCGGCGCGGGCAGCAGGCCGCCGACGGCGCGTAACAGGGTGGATTTGCCGGCGCCGTTCGGGCCGATCACGGTGACCCACTCGCCGACGGCGACGGTGAGGTCGACGCCGGTCAGGATCGGCGTGCCACCGAGGTCGACGTACAGCCCGCGCACCTCGACGGCCGGCGTGCCGGCGGCGGGTTCGCGGCTCACGTGAGCGCTCGCCGGGCGGTCCGCAGCACGAGGACGAAGAACGGGCCGCCCAGCAGGGCGGTCACCACTCCGATGGGCAGCTCGGACGGAGCGGCGGCGGTGCGGGCCACCACATCGGTCAGCGCCAGGAACGCGCCGCCGAACAGCAGTGACATCGGCAGGATCACCCGGTAGCTGGACCCGGCGAGCAGCCGGACGGTGTGCGGCACGATGATGCCGACGAAGCCGATCAGGCCGGTCGCGGAGACCGCCGCGGCGGTGCCCAGCGAGGCGGCGGCGATCAACAGGTACCGGGTGCGCTGCGGGTGCAGGCCCAGACTCCTCGCCTCGTCGTCGCCGACCGCGAGGACGTCCAGCTCGCGGCGGTGCAGCAGCACCACCACTGTGGTCAGCGCGGCGTACGGCAGCACCAGCAGCACGTCGTGCCAACCGGCGGTGGCCAGCCGGCCGAGCAACCAGGAGTACACCGGCTGGATGGTGTCGGCGTTGCGTTGCAGGAGGTACGTCTGCCCGGCGGAGAGGAACGCGGAGACCGCCACCCCGGCCAGGATCAGCATGGCCGGTGACCCGCGTCGGCCACCGGCCGCGCCGAGCACGTAGGTCATCGTGACGGCGAGCAGCGAACCGGCGAACGCGGCCAGCGGAATGGTCATCGGCAACCCGGAGAGCGTGCCCTGCCGGCCGGCGCCGCCGAGGGCGATCGCCGCGGTGACCGCGAGGCCGGCGCCGGCAGCCACACCGAGCAGGTACGGGTCGGCCAGCGGGTTGCGGAACACGCCCTGGTAGCAACCACCGGCGAGGGCGAGCAGACCGCCGACGAGCAGGCCCAGCACCACCCGGGGCAGGCGCAGCTCGGTGACGATCGCGATCTCACGTTCGGTCAGCCCGCTGTCGAGGTGCACCCCGGGAAACAGGTTGAGCAGCTCGGCGGCGACGCTGCCCGGGGGCAGGCTCACCGGGCCGAGCGACACCCCGACGACGAGCGCGACGAGCACCGCCACCAGGCCCGCGACCAGCCACCGCATGCGCAGCCCGGCGGGCCGCGCCCCGGACGGCAGCCCGGCGGGCCGGGCCGTGGACCGCAGCCCGGCGGGCCGGGCCGGGGAATGTGGCTCGGCCCGCAGGGATGACGGTGGCGGCTCGGTCGGCTGACCGGTTGGTGCCGGATCGGACACCTGTCGCGGCCCGGTCACTGACGGACGACGGTCACGCCGGCACCTTGGCGACCGCGTCGACGATGACCCGGAGCAGGTCCACGACCCGTGGGCCCCAGCGGGAGGCGATGTCGTCGTCGAGGGCGACGACCTGGTTGTTCTTCACCGCGGTGAGGCCCGCCCAGCCACTGCGCGCCTTGACCGTGTCGGCGCTCTGCTGGCAGCACTTGGCATCGGCCAGGAAGACGAAGTCCGGATCGGCCTTGACGATGATCTCCTGGGACAGCTGCGGGTAGCCGAAGTTCTTGCCGTCCGCGTCGGCCGGGTCGGCGATGTTGGTCAGGCCGGCCAGGCTGTAGAGCGAGCCGATGAAGGTCTTGCTGGTGGCGCTGTACAGCTCCGGGCCCAGCTCGTGGAAGTAGGTGAGCTTCTCGGCGCGCTGCGGCAGGTCCTTGACCAGCTTGGCGATGTCGTCCTTCATCCGGGTGGCGACGTCGGTGGCCTGGTCGGCGTGACCGGTCAGCGTGCCCAGCTCGGTGATCTGCCGGTACGAGTCGTCGAGCGTGACCGCCGCCGGGGTCTGGTACACCGGAATCTTCAGCTTGCCGAGCTGCTCAACGATCTTGTTGCGGTCATCGGAGAGCACCACCAGGTCCGGGTTCTTGCCGGCGATCGCCTCGGCGTTCGGCTGGAAGGCGGAGAGGTCGGTCTTGGGCACGTCGGCCGGGTAGTTCGACTGGTCGTCGACGGCGGTCACCTGCGGGCCGGCACCGATTGCGAAGAGCATCTCGGTGGCGGTGGGCGACAGCACGACGATCTTCTCGGGGCGCTTGTCGAGGGTGAGCGCGCCGACGGTGACCGGGTACGCGGCGGCAGCGGTGCCGGCGCTCGGCTTGTCGTCGGCCTTCTCGGCGCATGCGCCGAGGGCGAGCGCGGCGACCGCGAGGGTCGCCGCGAAGATTCGAGGGGTACGTCTGTTCATAGGGGCCTCCTGTCGGTCGAGGAGTGTGGTGCTTCGCCGACAGGGACTTTCGTACGCCCGCCCACGAGGCGCCCTTCCTCGAGAGCGCGTTTCGCGACCGATCCGTAGGCGACCTGGCTCGTCCCCACCGACCGGTGGGGCATCACAGTTGCGGGACAGCGCCGGGATGAGCACCGGCTTCGCTGCGGACTGGTCGCTAAGACGGTAGCGCACCGCCGGGACGTGCCGGATCGATCAAGGGCCGATCAGCGTGGGTCGATCGCAGAGCCCTTGTGCACGAGGGGTTTGTCCCGGATCTGGAGGCTCAGGAGCGGGTGGTGGGGCCCCGCCGGGGCGGGACGGGGCCCCACCCGATCAGGAGGAAGTGATGGTGACGTTGTCCACAGCCGCCTCCACCAGGCTGGCTCCGGACGCGTCCGCCGCCTCGACGAGCACGCGGACCGACTGGCCGGCGTACGGGGTGAGGTTGAGGTTGGCCACCGCCCAGGTTCCGTTACGGTTGCTGGCCGCGCCGGCCTGGGTGAGCAGCGCTGTGGTGCCGCCGTTGTGCACCACGCTCACCCGCAGGTAGTCCGCCGACGAGGCGTTCGAGCCGTGCGCCAGGTACCAGGCGAGCGAGAGCGTCAGCGTGCCGGACGACGGCAGTGTCACCGCCGGTGACCGGGCGCTGGTCACTCCGCCGTCCACGTCGTAGTCACCGGCCGCCGAGCCGGCGAGCCGGCCGGTGACCAGGTCGTTGGATCCGGCGTACGGGGTGAGCTGCTTGGCTCCGGAGGACGTGGTCGCCTGGGCGGCGCCCCGCTCGAACGCGCCGAGGGTGGCGGTGTCGGTGCCGGACGGGTTGATGGTCCAGCCGGTGGCGGTCTCGAAGGTGTCCGACCAGACAGTGGTTCCGCCACCGCCGCCGCAGTACTGCGCCTGCTTGCCGATGGCCCGGTACGGGCAGTCGGCGTACTCGCTGAGGAGCAGCACCGCCTCCCGGTTGCGCGAGGTCTGCGCCGGGATCACCTCGTCGGGCGGGTAGAAGCCGCCGCCGCCGGACGAGCCCGGGTACATCTCGAAGGTGTACGCCCAGATGTTGTGGGTCGCCCACATCCAGTCGAGGCTGTCTCCGTCGGTGATGTAGAGATCGCTCGACTGTTCCGGGGTGTAGCCGTTGGTGGCCGCCATCTGCTGACCGATGGTGGCGAAGGTGTTGTACTGGTCCGCGTTCATCCCGGTCGCGGTGTTCGCCGTGGTGTAGCCGTACGGCCAGAGCACCAGCTGCGAGTACGTGTGGAAGTCGATGTTGGCCTTGATCTGCTGCACACCGCCGACGACCCGGCCGTTGACGAAGTTGCGCAGCGCCTGCGTCTCGGGCGCGGAGAACGCCGACGGCCCCCGGTAGGTCTCCGACGAGGTGGTGCCGGACGAGCCGCCGCAGCATCCCCAGTTGTAGGACCAGTTGCGGTTCAGGTCGGTGCCGACGTTGGACGAGCCGCTGTTGGGTTGCCGGTTCTTGCGCCAGGACCGGTACGACCCGGTGGCGATGTCGTACTCGCTGCCGTCCGGGTTGACCGTCGGCACGATCCAGAGCTCCCGGCCGTTGACGATGTTGGTGATCCGGGAGTCGCTGCCGTAGCTGTCGGTGAAGAGGTTGAGCAGGTAGATCGCCATCTCGACGGTCAGGTGCTCACGAGCGTGCTGCTGGGAGTTGAACAGGATTTCCGGCTCGTTCTCGTCGGTGCCGACGTTGTCGGAGATCTTCACGGCCATCAGGTCGCGGCCCTCGTACGACGAACCGATGCTGATCTTGCGGGCGATCGCCGGATGGTCGGCGACGACCTGGTTCACGACGGCGGTCAGTTCCGCGTAGTCGTGGTAGTTCGAGTCGGCCGGCGGGAAGGCCAGCGCGCCGAAGTCGCCAGCGCCTCGTTCGGCGTTGGGTGGCGGGGCGAGCGGTTCCAAACGGAAGCCGAGCTTGCCGATCGCGGCGGCCTCGGCCGCGGTGGCCGAGATGTGCAGCACGCCGTGTTCGGAGTAGTCGATGGCGGCTCCGGTGCGGGCCACCGCGTTGCGGTCGGCGAGGGTCCGGGGCCCGAGCACCCGGTAGCCGGCGGCGGCCTGCTCAGCGGTGCGGTCCGGTGCCGGTCGGGCGGCGACCGGGCCGGCGGCGACGGTGACGATGCCCAGCCCGGTGACGACAGCGAGCACCAGGACACGGCGGAGGGGGATGGGCGTGCGGAGGGCCATGGACTACCTCCTCGATGGGCGGGAGATCCCGCTCGGTGAAGGACACTTCACCACCTGTCACATGGTCATATCAACATTGATCGTTGTGTTGGCCATCCCAGGCGGATCATCATGGCGGCAATGATTTTCCACCTATCAACATCTGGCGAAACTTCCCTCCAAGCGGAAAACTGACCAGCGACGATGCCCCCTCGACACCGCGGAGCACCCATGGCCAGACCCCGCCTGCGCGCGGCCGCCCTCGCCGGCGTCACCACGCTCACACTGCTCACCAGCGCCACACCCGCGCTGGCGGCGCACCCGCCCGCCCCCGCCCACGACGAGCAGATCACCTACCAGGACTGGTCCGGGCCCGCCGACTGGCACCGGGGCAGCCGGGCCGGCACCCGCGTCGTGCCCGGCGCCCGATCGGGCGTCACCCTGGCCCGCCCGGCCGGCACCACCGAGTACGCGGACCCGCACACCGGCACCACCCGCACCTGGGAGTACGGCACCTGGACCTCGCCGGTGACCCGGGTCGGGTTCGACGCCACCGAACTGATCGCCTCCTGGAACGCGGAGACCCCCGCCGGCACCTGGATCCAGGTGGAGATGCAGGGCAGCTACACGAGCGGCGACCAGACCCCGTGGTACGTCCTGGGTCGCTGGGCGTCCGGCGACACCGACATCCGGCGGACCAGCGTCAACCGGCAGGGCGACCCCTGGTCGACGATCTGGACCGACACCTTCAGCATCGACGACGCCACCGCCGGGGTGCTGCTGCGGTCGTACCAGCTCAAGCTGACCCTCTACCGCGCTCCCGGGCAGAGCGCCGCCCCGGTGGTCCGGATGCTCGGCGCGATGAGTTCCACGGTGCCGGACCGGTTCACGGTGCCGCCGAGCGCCGGACACATCGCCTGGGGCCGGGAACTGCCGGTGCCGCGTTACTCGCAGAACGTGCACTCCGGGCACTACCCCGAGTACGACGGCGGCGGCGAGGCGTGGTGCTCACCCACCTCGACGGAGATGGTCGTCGAGTACTGGGGTCGCCGACCGTCGGCGGCCGACACCTCCTGGGTGGACCCCACCTACCCCGACCCGACCGTCAACCACGCCGCCCGGATGACCTACGACTACGCGTACGACGGCGCGGGCAACTGGCCGTTCAACACCGCGTACGCGGCCAGCTTCCCCGGGCTGGAGGGCCGGGTGACCCGGCTGCACTCGCTGGACGAGCTGGAGCGTTTCATCGCCGCCGGCATCCCCGTCGTGACCAGCCAGTCATTCCTCGCCAGTGAGCTGGACGGGGCGAACTACGGCACCTCCGGACACCTCTTCGTGGTGGTCGGCTTCACCGCCGACGGCGACGTGATCGTCAACGACCCGGCCTCGTCCAGCAACGACGTCGTGCGCAACGTCTACAAGCGTGCGCAGTTCGAGCAGATCTGGCTGCGCACCAAGCGCACCAACGCCAGCGGCGGCGTCTCCGGCGGCTCGGGCGGCATCGCGTACCTGATCAAGCCCACCACAAAGCCCTGGCCCAAGGTCCCCGGCTCCACCAACTGGTAGACCCGGATGCGGTTGATCATGAAGTTATTGCCCGACCGATCGGCGTGTCGTGGCAATAACTTCATGATCAACGCGGGGAGTCGGGGGTTTGGGTGGGGGGGTCTGGGGTGGGGGTTTGGGTTTGGGCTTGGGCTTGGTCTTCGCCGGCCAGGGCGGAGCGGAGGCGTTCCTTCTCGGTGCGGCGGCGCTCGGCTGCTTCGGCGATCTCCCCGGCCATCTCGTCCCGCCAACCACGCAGCAGGAAGAAGGAGAGCGCGGCGGAGAACACCAGCGCCAGCATCAGCTTCAGGAACACGTTCATGTCGACCAGCCAGAGGCCCGCCAGCACTGCGACGAACAGCCCGATCCGGCCCAGCGTGTACTTGAGCGCGGCACTCACCTGCACCACTCCGTTCTCTCCGTCGCCCGCCACTGCCGGCGGAAGGGTCGAGCCGCCCGACGGGCGGTCGCGGTCAGCCGGTCCGGCGGGCCAGCCAGCGGACACCCGGGAACCAGAGGGCCGCGTACGCCACAGTGAACGCCGCCGCCGCCAACGCCCCGGAGAGCAGCGGCGGCAACCCCGCACCCAGACCGGCGATCAGCAACCCGGCGAACACCCCGACGGCAGCGGCGACCACCGCCGCCACCACCCGGGCGGCGCCGAACTCCCAGGCCCGGAAGTCGTCCCAGAACAGCCAGGCCGGCAGGATCACCGCCAGCCAACCGTTCGTGTGCCCGAAGTCGCCGGCGCCGATCGAGGCGAACGCCCAGTCGAACAACACCAACGCGAGCACGCCGATGACCAGGCCGGCCAGGCACACCCCGAGCAGATCGCCCAGGGTACGGATGCGGCCCTCGGCGTCCCGGCGGGGAAACCCGCTCTGCGGCTCAGGTCCTCGTTGCTCGGTCATCGACTGCGAGGGTACGTGGTGGCTCAGGCCCAGACCTGCTGCGGCTCGGCGCGCCGCTCGGCCAGCGACGGGGCCTTGTCGTACTCCCGGACCACGTTGTAGCGGGTGTCCCGCTCGACGGGCTGGAAGCCGGCGTCCCAGATCAGGTGCAGCAGGTCGTCCCGGTGCATGGTGTTCGGGGTGCCGTACGAGTCGGCGTCGTGGGTGATCTTGTATTCGACGACGGAGCCGTCCAGGTCGTCCACGCCGAAGTTCAGCGAGAGCTGGGCCACCGACAGCCCGTGCATCACCCAGAAGTTCTTCAGGTGCGGCACGTTGTCGAAGAGCAGCCGGGAGACGGCGAACGTCTTCAGCGACTCGGCCGGCGAGGCCATCGTGGTGCGCGCCTGGATCCGGTTGCGGATCTTGCCGTCCGCCGAGTCGACGAAGTCGTGCTGGTAGCGCAGCGGGATGAAGACCGCGAAGCCGCCGGTCTCGTCCTGCAACTCGCGCAGCCGCAGCACGTGGTCGACGCGGTGCCGGGGCTCCTCGATGTGGCCGTACAGCATCGTCGCCGGGGTCTTCATGCCCTTGCTGTGCGCCAGGGCGTGGATGCGCGACCAGTCTTCCCAGTGGCAGGCGTGGTCGACGATGTGCTGTCGGACCTCCCAGTCGAAGATCTCCGCGCCGCCACCGGTCAGCGACTCCAGACCGGCGTCCATCAGCTCGTCGAGGATCTCGTCGGCGCTCAGGCCGCTGATCTTCTCGAACCACTGCACCTCGGTCGCCGTGAAGCACTTGAGCTTGACGTTCGGCAGCGCCGCCTTCAGCTCGCGCAGCACCTTCGGGTAGTAACGCCAGGGCAGCGTGGGGTGCAGGCCGTTGACGATGTGCAACTCGGTGAGCTGCTCGTCCTCCATCTCCTTGGCCTTGCGGACCGCCTCGTCGATGCGCATCGTGTACGCGTCCTTCTCGCCCGGCTTGCGCTGGAACGAGCAGTACGCACAGGACGCCGAGCAGACGTTCGTCAGGTTGAGGTGCCGGTTGACGTTGAACATCACCCGCTCGCCGTTCAGCTCGGTGCGCTTGTGGTGCGCCAGCCGCCCCAGCCAGGTCAGGTCGTCGCTCTCGTAGAGGGCGACCCCGTCCTCCCGGGTCAGCCGCTCACCGGCGTACACCTTCGCTTCGAGCTCACGCTTGAGTCCGGCGTCCATGGCACGTCCCTTCCACCTGCGGTCCGGATCGAGCGTACGTCGCGACACCGACGGGCCTGCCGGCACGGTCGCTGGCAGCGACCCACCTCACCAGACTCTCAGCCTCCCGTAACCCGACAACACATCGACATGAGTGGCGCGGTGCGGTAGTAACAAGGTGGGGCGGAACACACACACTGGTACCGTCCCGGCGGTCGCGCCCACCGAGCGCGACGACGAGTGGTTGGACGGGGAGCGGCATGGTCTACAGCGGGCGCGGGCGACGGCAGCGACGACGGAGCCCGGTGATCTCGCCGGTCCTGCGTCCGAAGCTCTGGGCCGCCCTGCTCGGCGCGATCGCCGCAGCCGTGCTGGCCACCCCCGCGTACGCGGAGCCCGGCGTGCCGACCACAGTGCCGGACACGGGTTCGCGCCCGGCGGTCACCGGCTCGCTCCAACTGCCCGGCGGCGCGCCGGTCGCCGGCGTGCCCGCCCCTCCGGTGGTCAACATCGGCAACGGTCCGCTGGCCACCGCGATCTCCGCCGGTGAGGTCCAGGTCGGCGCGCTCGGCGAGGATTTGCTGGTGAGGCGGCAGAAACGCGTCGACGCCCAGGCGCAGCTCGACGCGGCCGGCAAGGCGCTGGCGACCGCGCAGGACGCCCTGCTCCGGGCCCAGCAGTCGGCCGACACCGCCGCCGCCGAGGCCGTCAAGGCCGCCGCCGCGCTGCCGCCGGGCGACTTCGCCCAGGACATCCGCGGGCTGAGCCGCCTCCAGGCGATCACCCGTGGCGAGAAGGTCGACGGCGGCACCACCGGCGTGGCCGGGGAGCTGTCCCGGGCCCGCGCGGGCGAGCAGGCCGCGTACCAGAAGCACAGCCAGGCCAAGGATCTGCTTGCCGCCGCCGAGGCGGAGTTCACCACCGGTGAGACGGCGCTGCGCACCGCCGAGGCGAGCCTGCTCAAGCTGCGCCGGGACAACGCCGCCGCGCTGATCGAGATCGAACGTCAGCAGGAAGCCGCCGAGCAGCAGATCGGTGCCGGCTACGTCTCCAACCAGAGCATCAGCGGCATGGCCGCGCACCCCCGGGCACTGGCCGCGGTCCGGTACGCGCTCGCCCAGCTCGGCGACCCGTACAAGTGGTCCGAGGAGGGGCCGAACCAGTTCGACTGCTCCGGCCTGATGTGGGCGGCGTACCGGTCCCCCGGCGCTGACTACTTCGACCTGCCACGGGTCTCCCGCGACCAGTACGCCGCCACCCGGGGCCGCACCGTCCCGCAGAGCGCGCTGCTCCCCGGCGACCTTCTCTTCTTCGCCTCAGGCAGCAGCTGGACGACGATCCACCACGTGGGCATGTACATCGGCAACGGCAAGATGGTGCAGGCGCCCACCACTGGCGACGTCGTCAAGATCTCGGTCGTCCGCTGGTCCCGGCTGTACGCCGCCACCCGGGTGATCGGCGCGGTGCCGGCACCGGTCGTGACCAACCCGACCCCGCCCGTGTCGACCCCGAAGCCCACCCCGTCGCCGACGAAGACCACCAAGCCGACGCCCACACCGTCGCCGACGAAGACCACCACCCCGAAGCCCACCGAGAGCGCGACGCCCACGCCGACGCCGACGCCGACGCTGACGACCACCCCGACGCCCACTCCGACCGGCAGCACCACGCCGAAGCCGTCGAGCACTGCGAGCAACCCTCCGACGACCCTGCCCCCGGCAACGACCAGCGCGCCGGCCAGCACGTCTCCGCCGACCACGCCGAAGGCCAGCACGAGCGCGTCGAGCAGTAGCAGCGCGACGGGCAGCCCCAGCGCCACGGGCTGATCCGCCACGACCGGCTCCGGCTGTCCGCTCGGGAAGATCTGTGGCACCGTGACAACCAGGCACATCCGACTCGACGTCACGGGTCCGGGTGCGAGCACGGCGCGGAGGGCGGAAATGGCCGAGCAGAGAGATCCGGCGGAGACTGTCGACCCCGTGGTCGACCAGGCCGGCCCACCAGGGCCGGACACCGTCGACCAGCCCGGCCCACCGGGGCCGGACACCGCCGAGCCGGTGGCTGCCAGCGACGCCAACCCGGCTGCCACCAGCTCGACAGGCAGCGACACCAGCTCGACGGACGCCGGCTCCGCCGCCAGCGACGCCGCCCCGGCGGTCAGCGGCACGGCGGTCAGCGGTCAGGTCGGCGGTGGCACGGCAGCGGTCGTCGCTGACGACTCGACCAACGCCGATGACGACGCGGCGGCCGGCGACGAGCGCCAGAGCCCGGCGGCGGCACCGGTACGCGCACGTGCCAGCGTCGTGACCGCCGGCGCTCTCCGCAGTGACCTGCCGGCCAGCGCTCCGGTCACCGCGACCACCTACCGTGCGACCGGCTCGGCCAGCCCAGCCGACGTGTCGTTGCCGGGCCAGCGAAGCGACTCCTCAGCGCCGGCCCGGGCCAGCGCCACGGTTCCGAGCAGCAGCCGGGGCACTGCCAGCGCCCTGGGCACCCCGGACCGTCGCGAGAGCGCGCCCGCCGTCTATCGAGCCGCGCCGGTGGGTGCCGAGCCGGCCCAACCTCCGACGCCGTCGACTCCGGAGCCGGAGCCGGACCCCACGCCACCCGGCCCCGGGCCGACCCAGCCGTCGCCACCGGAACCGGAGCCCGCGCCGGCCCCGGGTCCGTACCCGCCCGGTCCGGCGCCGACGCCGGGTCCCCGACCGACGCCGCCGCCCGATCCGGTTCCACCCCTTCCGGGCCCGCCGTCCCCGCCGCCCTCGCCGATGCCGCCCATCCCCGGTCCGCCGACGCCGCCCGTCCCGAGCCCGCCGCTGCCGCCACCCGGTCCGCCGGTGCCGGCACCACCGGCCCCGCCCGGCCCGATGCCGGCACCGCCGTTTCCGCCGCCGCCCGCGATGACCGACACGCCCGGCGTACGGGCCAGCGCCTCGGTCTCCGCACCACCAGCCGGGTGGTCGTCCCCCGCCGGGGCGACCCGCCCGACGTCCGGTGCCGGCTGGGCCGGTGCAGCCGTCTCCGCGCCGCCGGTGGTGCCCGCACCGGCACTGCCGAGCTGGCCACCGTCCACCGCCGGGGCACCTTCGTCGACCGCGCACGCCGGAAACTCGCGTGTGACCGCGCCGCCGAGCGGCCCGCCGGCTGGCTCCGCCGGACGGGACGCTGCCGGCGCCCGTGGTGGGCGGCGCGACAACCGCACCGACCTGGCCGGCACCGTCTACGGCAACGGCGAGGGCGCCGGCTTCACCACTGTCGCGATACCCGCCAACGCGGTGGAGAACTCAGGCTCGCTGACCGGGCACATCCTGGCCCAGGGGTGGTCCGACACGCCGGCCGAACGGTCCAGTAACGCCCGGGTGATGATCGTCCTGGCCGCCGCTCTGGGGCTGCTGGTCGCGATCAGTGTCATGGTCGTCCTGCTGGCCGGCGACGCCCTGGACGGTCTGGTGGGCAGCGTGCTCAACGGGTGAGCCAGCGAGCGCCGGCGATGGTGAGTCCGCCCACTACGGTCGGTCAACCGACTGGCGGCTTCGCCAGACCGCCGTACACTGGTTGAGATCACTGACCCGGCGCGCGTGGTGTGCGCCCCTGGGCGATCTTGCGGGCGATCCGGCGGCACAGCCGCGGCAGGCCATCGCGAAGATGCGCCCCGCTCGAAAGGTTTTTGTTGACCACCTCTGCTGACCACAGCACCGTTACGTCCGTTTTCAACTCAGTCCCGGCGGCCGACGCCTCCCGGGAGCAGCTCGACGTCGCCCCGAGCGAGGCCGGCACCCCTGCGGTAGCGACCGCTCAGACCGAGACCGCCGAGCCGATGAGCTTCGCCGCTCTCGGCCTTCCGGAGCAGTTGGTCCGCGCGCTGGCCCAGCAGGGCATCACCAGCCCGTTCGAGATCCAGCGGGCCACCGTTCCGGACGCGCTCGCCGGCCGCGACGTGCTGGGCCGCGGGCAGACCGGGTCGGGCAAGACGCTCGCCTTCGGTCTGCCGATGATCGCCCGGCTGGCCAACCGCAACCGGGCCCGGCCGATGCGTCCGCGCGCCCTGGTCCTGGTGCCCACCCGCGAGCTGGCCATGCAGGTCAACGACGCCCTGGTGCCGTTGGGCAAGTCCGTCGGCATCTTCCTCAAGACCGCCGTCGGCGGCGTCCCGTACGACCGGCAGATCGACGCGCTGCGCCGCGGCGTGGAGATCATCGTGGCCACCCCGGGCCGACTCGGCGACCTCATCGAACGGGGCATCTGCCAGCTCGACGACGTCGAGGTGACGGTGCTCGACGAGGCCGACCAGATGGCCGACATGGGCTTCCTGCCCGAGGTGACCGATCTGCTGGCGAAGACGCCCGCGGGCGGTCAGCGGCTGCTCTTCTCGGCCACCTTGGACGGTGACGTCGACGCGTTGGTCAAGCGGTTCATGACCGACCCGGTCACCCACTCCACGGCGCCCTCCACCGCCTCGGTGTCCACCATGGACCACCACATGCTGTTGATCCCGCCGCACGAGAAGTTCCCGGTGGCGGCCTCGATCGCCGCCCGGGACGGCCGGACCATGGTCTTCGCCCGCACGCAGCTCGGTGTGGACCGGCTGGTCGAGCAGCTCGCGGCCGTCGGCGTACGCGCCGGTGGGCTGCACGGCGGCAAGACCCAGCGGATGCGCACCAAGACGCTCGCCGAGTTCCGTGAGGGCCGGATGAACGTGCTGGTCGCCACGGACGTGGCGGCGCGAGGCATCCACGTCGACGGGGTCACCCTGGTGCTGCACGTCGACCCGCCGAAGGACCCCAAGGACTACCTGCACCGCGCGGGGCGTACCGCCCGGGCCGGCGAGTCGGGCGCGGTCGCCACGCTGGTGCTGCCCAAGCAGCGCCGTACCACCCTGGCGATGATGGAGAAGGCCGGCGTCGCGCCGGCCGAGACCCGGGTCCGGGTCGGGGACGCGGCGTTGGCCGAGCTGGTCGGCGCCCGCGAGCCCAGTGGCGTCCCGGTCCGCGTCGAGGCGGAGCCCCGGGGCTACGGCGACCGCTCGGGCGGACCGCGCCGGTTCGGCGACCGCCCGCAGGGCGAGCGGCGCTACGGCGACCGCCCGCAGGGTGACCGGAGCTACGGCGGCCGCCCGCAGGGCGACCGGAGCTACAGCGACCGGCCCACCGGCGAGCGGCGCTACGGCGACCGGCCCACCGGCGAGCGCCGCTTCGGTGACCGCCCGCAGGGTGACCGGAGCTACGGCGGCCGCCCGCAGGGCGACCGGAGCTACAGCGACCGACCGCAGGGCGAGCGCCGCTTCGGCGACCGGCAGCACAGCGACCGACCGCAGGGCGACCGGGGCTACGGCGACCGACCGCAGGGCGAGCGGCGTTACGCCGATCGGGACACCCGGGGGTACGGCGACCGGCCGCAGGGCGAGCGCCGGTTCGGCGACCGGCCGCAGTTCGGTGACCGCGACGGTCGGGGCGACCGACCGACCGGCGAGCGGCGCTTCGGCGACCGGCCGCAGGGTGAACGGCGCTTCGGCGACCGGGACGCTCGGGGTGGGTTCCGCCCGGAGAGCCGGGTCCGGGACGACCGGCCCCGCGACGACCGGCCCCGCGAGGACCGCCCGCGTGACGACCGGCGCGGTTTCGGCGGGCGACCGGCAGCTCGTACCTACTGATTGATTTACCGAACGCCGTCGTGAAGCCCAGGCTTCGCGGCGGCGTTCGCGCATGCCCTGCCGATACCGAGCAGGTCGCGTAACGTCCGGCTCATGCCGACCATGCCGAAGTCGATCTTCTGGTCCCGGACGGACACCGCCGGCAGCGAGCAGGTTCTGCTCGACGACGGCCACGGGTTGACGGCCCGGGGCACTCTGCTCGCCGTGGACCCGATCCCGTGGACCGCCCGCTATCAGCTGACCACCACGCCGGACTGGGCCACCACCCGCGTCGAGGTCGAGGCAGAGGGTCTCGGCTGGCTGCGCCGGGTGACCCTGGAGCGGGCCGCCGGCCGCTGGCGGGTGACCACCGCCGAGCAGGGCGACCTGGACGCCGCCCTGGTCGCGGCCGGTCATCCCCGCGCCGGTCTGCCGGGTACGGACGACCCGGACCGGCTGGCCGACGCGCTCGACGTCGACCTGAGCGGTTCGCCGCTGTTCAACACTCTGCCGGTCCACCGGCTTCGGATGGCGGCGGAGCCGGCCGATGTGGCGCACCGGATCACAGTTGCCTGGGTGCTGCTGCCCGGCCTGGAGGTGGTGCCGGCCGAGCAGATCTACACCGGGCGCGGGCCCGGTCGGGTGCGCTTCGCCAGCGGCACCTTCACAGCCGACATCGATCTGGACGACAGCGGCTACGTGGTGCGCTACCCCGGGCTGGCCGAACGGATCGATCCGCGCTGATCAGCCTCGTGACGGGCCAGTGGCTCGGCCGATCGGCCCGGGATGGGTCGGGCTCCGCTGACGGCCCATGGGGGCTCCGCTGACCGCTTCAGGCGGGCCAGGTCCCGCTGGCCAGGAAGCGTTCGATGGTGGCCAGGTGCGGAGCCAGGTCGAGGCCCTGGGCGGCCACCCAGTCGTCGGCGTAGTACGTGTCGGCGTACCGGTCGCCCGGGTCGCAGATCAGGGTGACCACCGAGCCGGTCCGACGCTCGGCGAGCATCGCGGCGATGAGTCCGAACGCGCCCCACAGGTTGGTCCCGGTGGACCCGCCCACCCGGCGGCCGAGCAGCGCCGAGCCGGCGCGCATGGCGGCCAGGGACGCCGCGTCCGGCACCTGGACCATCCGGTCCACCACCGAGGGCAGGAACGACGCCTCCACGGTGGGCCGGCCGATCCCCTCGATGCGGGAGCCCTTCCCGGTGCGTACCGACCAGTCGGCGGCCAGCCAGGCCGGGTAGAACGCCGAGTTGTCCGGGTCGACGACGCAGAGCTTGGTGGCGAGCCGGCGGTACCGGGCGTAGCGGCCGATGGTCGCGCTGGTGCCCCCGGTGCCGGCGCCCACCACGACCCAGGCGGGGATCGGGTGCCGCTCCAGCTCCAACTGCGCGTAGATCGACTCGGCGATGTTGTTGTTGCCCCGCCAGTCGGTCGCGCGCTCGGCGTAGGTGAACTGGTCCATGAAGTGCCCGCCGGAGTCCTCGGCGAGCCACCGGGCCTCGACCACCACGCTCGCCGGGTCGTCGACCAGGTGACACCGGCCGCCCTGGAACTCGATCTGGGTGATCTTCTCGGGCGAGGTGGAGGCGGGCATCACCGCGATGAACGGCAGGCCCAGCATCCGGGCGAAGTACGCCTCGGAGACCGCCGTGGAACCCGACGACGCCTCGACGATCGTGGTGCTCGGCCCGATCCAGCCGTTGCAGAGCCCGTAGAGGAACAGTGAACGGGCCAGCCGGTGCTTCAGCGAGCCGGTGGGGTGTGACGACTCGTCCTTGAGGTAGAGGTCGATCCCCCACTCCCTGGGCAGCGGGAACGGCAGCAGGTGGGTGTCGGCGGACCGGTTGGCGTCTGCCTCGACGGCGGCGATCGCCTCGGTCACCCAGGTTCTGCTGGATTCGTCGCACCGGTCGAGATGAGTCACGCTCGGAAACCTAGCAAGCGGGCCGGCGGTGGTCAGCGCGGGTCCGGCGGCGTTGACCTGCGGCGTTGGCGGCGCTGACCGGCGCGGCCGGCGGCCCGGACGATCGGGGTGAGTGCGACGGCCAGTCTGGGCAGTGCGTCCAACAGGCGCACCTGCGCTCCCCGCCAGCGGGGCAGGCTGACCACCGGACGTGGCCGGCGGGCCAGCCGGACGGCCCGCGCCGCCACCTGCTGCGCGGTCAGCATCGATCCGGTGAACGAGGCCACCGCCCCCGGGTCGTCCAGCCGGTCGTGCAGCATCGGGGTCCAGATGCCGTCCGGGCAGAGGCAGGAGACGTGCACCCGCCGGTACCCGGCAATCCGCAGGTCGGACAGGGTGCCGAGGCTGAAGGCCAGCAGGGCGTGCTTGCTGGCCGCGTACACCGTCTCGCCGGGCGCGGCGATCAGCCCGGCCAGCGAGACGACGTTGAGCACGTGGCCGTGACCCTGGGCGCGCATCACGGCCAGCGCGGCGAGGGTGCCGTTCATGGCCCCGTGGGTGTTCACGTCGAGCAGCCGACGGCGGGTCGCGGCGTCGTGCTCCCACGACGCACCGGTGACCAGGATGCCGGCGTTGTTGACCCAGAGGGCGAGGTCACCCCGGCCTGCCGCGTCCGCGGCGACGGCGGCGCAGGCGGCCTCGTCCCGGACGTCCAGCGCGGCCGACCAGCCGCCGAGCGGCGCGGCGGCGCTCTGCACCGCCACCGGGTCAAGGTCGGTGAGCAGCACCGACCAACCGTCGGTGTGCAGCGCGGTGGCGATGGCACGGCCCAGGCCGCCGGCAGCGCCGGTCACCACGGCCACGGGACGCGGCGGCTGGGTCATCGGCGCACGCTACCGCTGGCCGCCCGGGCGACACCAGGGGTACGCGGCGGTCAGGGCGCGGGCGGGCCGACCGGCTGGGGGCGGTTCTCCCACTTCGTGGAGAGCGCGATGGCGGTACGGGTGGAGGCCACCCCCGGCGTCCGGTTCAACCGCACGATCAACTGCTCCAGCTCGGCGATCGTGCCGACCCGCGCCTTGAGCAGGAACGACTCCACCCCGGCCATGAAGTAGCAGGACTCGATCTCGGGCAGCACCCGCAGCGACTCCAGCATGTCGTCGCTGTCGGCACCGGAGTCCTCGACGATGCCGATCAGCGCCGTGACACCCAACCCGATCGACTCCGGAGCCACATCCGCGCGGTAGCCCCGGACGACGCCGCTGCTCTCCAGCTTGCCGACCCGCTCGTGCACGGCCGGCGCCGAGAGACCCACCTGACGGGCCAACTCGGCGTACGAGAGGCGGGCGTTGCCGCGCAGCAGGTCGACGAGGCTCAGGTCGATGGCATCCACAGAGAGTCACCTTAACCGCTGACGCGTAACGTGCGGCCTTCGGCACCCGTTGGACTGAGCGGTGAGTCACTGTTCATAAACCACCGGTCAGGGTCGAGGTAGCACCAGTAACATTACTAACTCCCCACTCAGTGCATTTTTCGCGTTTGGGCGGACAGGCCATGTCCCTGGTGCTGTAATTGCCATACGTCCCTCATGACGGCTCTGGGCTACGCACCAGCCGGGGGCAGTGTGTTCAGCCGGGGGCTTCGTCGACGCGAGGAGGGGGCTGTGGACACTGGAGATCGCCTGCTGACACCGGGTGAGGTCGCCGCGCTGTTTCGGGTAGACCCGAAAACTGTGACGAGATGGGCGGCGGCCGGCCGGATAGGAAGCATCCGGACTCCAGGCGGGCATCGCCGGTTTCGGGAATCCGAGGTGCGAGCCCTGCTTGAGGGGGAGGGCATGCTGGACGAAGTGGATGAGGTCGGTAAGCCACGCAATGTGGGGCCGGCAGCATCCACGGGGCCGGGTCCGGCCAACGCCGGCATGTACTGAACTGGTGCGGACAACGCCACGCGGACCGGACACCAGTCCGGTCCGCGTCCCGCTTCGGCCAACCGCCGGGCGGCAGCACCGCTCGTGCTGAGCAGCACAACCATGCCCAGCGCGAGCGGGATGGCCCAGCACGAGCGGGACGGCTCAGCTCCGGGCCGCGCCGAGCTGGCCGGACCACCGCCGGAACAGGGTGTGCGGGACGCCGAGCGCGTCCAGCACCTTGCCGGCCACGAAGTCGACAAGTTGCTGCGCGCTGGCCGCCGCCCCGGCGCCGTAGAAGCCGGGGCTGGCCGGCAGCACCACCGCGCCCGCGTCGTGCAGGGCGATGAGGTGCTCCAGGTGGCTGCGGGTCACCGGTGTCTCCCGGGGGACCAGCACCACGGGACGGCGTTCCTTGAGGTTGACCTCAGCGGCGCGCTGCAACAGGTCCTTGGAGAGCCCGATCGCGATGCCCGCGCAGGCGGCCGTGCTGGCCGGGACCACTGCCATTCCGCGTACCCGGTAGGAGCCGCTGCTCGGCCCGGCGGCCAGGTCGCCGGCCGGCCAGTGCCGCACATCCGCCGCGGTCAGGTCCCGATCCAGCCAGGCGGCGAGGTCCTCGGCCCAGTGCCCGTCACGGAAGGGGCGGCCGGTCTCGTCGAGCACTGTGAGTCGTGCCGCCCGGGACACGATCAGGTCCACCGGCTCGCCCGCGTCGAGCAGTCCGCCGATGACGGCCGCCGCGTACGGCGTGCCGGAGGCACCGGAGACCCCGACCACCCATGGTTCCCGCATGCCCCCAGCCTGCCTGGTCCGGCTGGTCCGCTGGTGGGCACCCCCGTGGTTGGTCCGGTCCGACATGTCGGGCGGGGCACCGGCCCAACCCGCCGATCTGACATGCTGCCGCTGGCGATTCGCACCGGATCCATCTCGAAGAGGAGGCATCGGTGACGACCGGCGAGATCCTCCGGGCGCTGCGTGCCGAATGTCCGATCCCGCCCCGGCTTCCACCACCACACGTCGATCGTGTGCAGGACTGGCTGCTCGATCTGCTGCCCGAGCTCGGCTTTCCACTGGACGACGCCGCGCTGCGCCGGCTGTCCCAGGGCGCCTTCGCCCGGTACGCCGCGCGGCTCTACCCGGCGGCGACCGAAGCCGACCTGCGGGTGCTGGCCGCGATGTTCACCTGGTTCTTTCTGGTCGATGACGCCTGCGACGGGCCGGACCGGTTGACACCGGAGCAGATCCGGGCGCTGCGCAACGGCACCCTGGCGCTTCTGCACGACGGCACCCGGCTGCGGCAGGCCGGGCTGACCGGCCCGCTGCGCCGACTGCTGGTGCTGGCCTGGCGGGAGCCGCGCCGCCGGATGCCGGCACGGTGGCGGCAGCGTTTCGCCGACGCGGTGGCCCGGCACCTCGACGGCACCTGGCAGGAGGCCGTCACCAAGGAGGCCGGCCGCCGTCCGAGCGTGGACGAGTACGTCGAGCTACGTCGGTCGACCTCGGCGGCGGAGGTGTCGTACCCGCTCGTGGAGTTCGTCAGCGGCCGGCCGTTGCCCGACCCGGTCTACCACCACCCGCTGCTGCGTCAGATCGCCCGCACCGGCAACGACCTGCTTTCCTGGTACAACGACCTGGCCTCACTGAAACGGGACCGGGTGACCTCGGGCGGGCACAATCTGGTCCTCGCCATCGAGGCCGAACTGGGCGTCGCGGAGGCGGAGGCGGCCGAGCGGGCTGCCGAGCACTGGCGGGAGGCGATGCGGCGCTTCGTCGCGTTGCGAGCCGCGGTGCCGTCGTTCGGCCCGGCGTTGGACGAGACGGTCGCCGACCATCTCGACGGGATCGCGAACGCCGTGCGCGGGACCATCGACTGGACCTTCGAGAGCGCCCGCTACCCGGTCAGCACCAGCCCGCCGACCTCAGGGCCGTAGGCCGAGCCGGATCACCAGGTCGAGCAGGGCGAAGAAGAACAGCGCGATGCCGACGAACCCGTTTGCGGTGAAGAACGCCCGGTTGACCTTGCTGAGGTCGGTCGGGGTGACCACCAGGTGCTGGTAGGCGAACGCCACGGCGGTCAACGCCAGCCCGATCCACCAGAGCCAGCCGAGACCGATCAGCGCACCGAACCAGACGAACAGCGCGAAGGTCACCACGTGCGCGACAGAGGAGGCGTGCAGCGCGAAGCGCCGACCGTACCGGGCTGGCACGCTGTGCACGCCGATCTCCCTGTCGATCTCGGAGTCCTGGCAGGCGTAGATCAGGTCGAAGCCGCCGATCCACAGCCCCACCGCCGCGCCGAGCAGCCAGGCCGGCCCGGACCCGTCCAGGGTGCCGGTGACCGCCAGCCAGGCGCCGACCGGGCCGACCGCCTGGGCGATGCCGAGGATGGCGTGCGGCCAGTTGGTGAACCGCTTGGCGTAGGGGTAGACGACCAGCGGCACCACGGCGAGCGGCGCGAGCACCAGGCAGAGCGGGTTGAGCAGGGCGGCGGCGACGAGGAAGACCACGAGTGCGACGGCCGCGCCGGTCCAGGCCGTCCGCACGCTCACCGCTCCGGTGACCAGTTCCCGACCGGCGGTACGCGGGTTCCGCGCGTCGATCCTGCGATCGAGGATCCGGTTGGCGGCCATCGCGAACGTCCGCGCCCCGACCATCGCCACGGTGATCAGCAGCAGGTCGAGCCACCGTACCCGGCCGCCGTTGATCTGCATGGCGGCCAGCGCGGAGAGGAACGCGAACGGCAGCGCGAAGACGGAGTGCTCGACGGCGACGAGCTTCAGGAAGGATTTGGTCCGGCCCGGCTTCGCCGCCGGTGCGTCGATGACGGCCATCAGATTCCGTACTCCTTCCAGCGCTTGTCGACCAGGGACGTGACCTCGGGACTCATGCTCATCCCCTCCGGCCAGCCGCGGGTGTAGCCCTCGGTGGGTAACTTGCGGGTCGCGTCGACGCCCGCCTTGCCGCCCCAGAACTGCTGGTACGACGCGTGGTCGAGGTGGTCCACCGGGCCCTCGGTGAGCAGCAGATCGCGCGAGTAGTCCACGTTGCCGAAGGCGCGGAAGGCCACCTCGTTGTAGTCGTGCACGTCGCAGTCCTCGTCGACGATCACGATCAGCTTGGTCAGCGACATCATGTGCGCGCCCCAGATCGCGTTCATCACCTTCTGGGCGTGCTTCGGGTAGCGCTTACGGATCGACACGATCGCGCAGTTGTGGAAGACCCCGGCGGCGGGCAGGTTGTAATCGACGATGTCCGGGATCAGGAAGCGCAGCAGTGGTGCGAAGATCCGCTCGGTGGCCTTGCCGAGGCCGTGGTCCTCCTGCGGCGGCTGCGACGTGACGATCGAGTGGTAGACGGGGTTGCGCTGCATGGTCATCGCTTCGATGTGCATCACCGGGAACGGCTCGACCGGCGTGTAGAAGCCGGTGTGGTCGCCGAACGGGCCCTCCGGCAGTCGCTCGCCCGGCTCGATGTAACCCTCCAGCACGATCTGCGCGTGCGCCGGCACCTGCAGCGGCACGGTCAGGCAGTCGACCATCTCCACCCGCTCGCCGCTCAGGAAACCGGCGAACAGGTACTCGTCGATGTCCGCAGGCAGTGGCGCGCTGGCCGAGTAGGCGACCGCGGGGTCGGCACCGATGGCGATCGCGACCGGCAGGCGCTGCCCGAGCCGCTCGGCGACCGCGTGGTGCGCCGTGGAGTTCTTGTGGATCTGCCAGTGCATGCCGATGGTGTTGTGCGAGTGCTGCTGCAGGCGGTAGAGCCCGAGGTTGCGCTTGCCCGTCTCGGGGTGCTTGGTGTGGGTCAGCCCGAAGTTGTGGAAGATCCCGCCGTCGCCCGGCCAGACCTGCAGCCCGGGCAACCGGTTGAGGTCGACGTCGTCGCCGCGGTAGACCACCTGCTGGCAGGGGGCCGTCTTGACCTTCTTCGGCGGCATGGACTTGAGCTGCATGACCTTGCCGAGCCCGCCCATCATGCCCGAGAAGCCCTGCGGCAGTTCCGGCTTGAGCATCTCGCCGATCCGCGCGCCGATCTCGTCGAGGTTCTCCACCCCGAGGGCCATCGCCATCCGCTTCTCGGTGCCGAACAGGTTGATCGCCACCGGCATCTCGCCCCGGGTCGGACGCTCGAAGAGCAGCGCCGGGCCGCCGGCCCGCACCGTCCGGGTGACCACCTCGCTGATCTCCAGGGTCGGATCGACCGGGACGTCGACCCGGCGCAACTCCCCCGCGCGCTCCAGCGCCGCGAGGAAGTCCTTGAGATCGGTGTACGGGAAGCCACGAGCCGCCATGTCACCCAGTCTCCCGCACGGGCTCCCGAACGGCCCAAGCCGGGTGCTGTGACGCTCGCGATCGCCCCCCTGATCGACTCGGCTTTCAGGAAGTCGCGGTGTCCCAGGCCGCCGGACACCGCGACTTCAAGGAAGGCGAGTGGATCAACCGGCAGAACCCGAACCTCGCGGGCATGGCGGGCGGTTGAGCGGGTAGCCGGGCAGGCGGCGGGCGGACGGAGGCGCGCGGGCGGACGGCATAGGGCACGGGCGGGCGGACGGACGGCGGGCGGAGGCGGCGATGGGCGTGGAACGGGTTCCGGCGGGGTTCACCGAGCAGCGGGCTCGGGTCGGCCAGATCACCATGAACTACGTCCGTGGCGGCGCCGGCCCGCCGCTGGTGCTGCTGCACGGGTACCCGCAGTGCTGGTACATGTGGCGGCACCTGCTGCCCGAGTTGGGGCGCTCCTTCGACGTGGTCGCGCCCGACCTGCGCGGCTTCGGGGGCAGCGACGCCCCGGACACCGGGTACGACAAGAAGACGGTCGCCGCCGACCTGCACGGACTACTCGACCAGCTCGGCCTGGTCAGTGACCTTCGACTGGTCGGGCACGACCTGGGGACCATGGTGGCGTACGCGTACGCCGCCGCCCATCCGCAGCGGGTGAGCCGGCTGGCGCTCACCGAGGCGCCGATCCCCGACGAGAGCATCTACACGTTCCCCGCGCTCACCTCGGCCGGGCCCGGGGTGTGGAACTTCGGCTACTTCTCTCTCGGCAATGGGCTTCCGGAGGCACTGGTCAACGGGCGGGAGTCGCTCTGGGTGGACAGGTTCACCGACGCGCTGATGGTGCGCAAGGGCAGCATCAGCGCGCCCGACATCGAGGAGTTCGCCAGCCACCTGCGCGACCCGGCACATCTGCGGGCCAGCTTCGCCTACTTCCGGGCGTTCGAGCAGGACATCGCGGACAACGCTGCGTACCGGGGCACGAAGCTGACCATGCCGGTGCTGGCCGTCGGATCGGCGGCCAGCCTCGGTGGGCAGGTTGCCGAGCAGGTCCGCCGGTACGCCGACACGGTCCGCGGCGAGGTGATCGAGGACTGCGGGCACTGGCTGTACGAGGAGCGTCCGGACGAGATGCTCGCCCTGCTGCGTGACTTCCTCCAGGCGGCCTGAGCAGGGATCCGCAGGTGTCAGCGGTCAGGCAGCGGGCGCCCAGGCGTGAGCGGCCAGTGGCGGGTCGAGCGGTGCCCGGGTGAGCCGGTTGGCGAAGGTGGACATGGTGTACGCACCGACGCCGAGCACCACGTCCAGCGCGTGCCGGGGCTGGTAGCCGGCGGCCAGGAAGTCGTCCAGTTCGTCGTCCGGCACTGCGCCCCGGTGGTCGAGCACGGCCAGTGTGAACCGGCGCAGCGCCTCCAGGCGTGGTTCGGGCAGCGCCGAGCCGGCACGCAGCGCGGTGATCAGCTCGGCGGTCGCGCCGAGTTGGGTGAGCTTGCCGCTGTGCAGGGCGACGCAAAAATGGCATTCGTGACTGGTGGAGACCGTCAGGATGACCACCTCCCGCTCCAGCGGGGCGAGGTCGGTCTGCTCGAAGCCCGCGCTGGCGGTGAGGAAGCCGGTGAGCAACTGCGGCGAGTCGGCCATCAGCGCCACCGGGGTGGGCAGCCAGCCGGACCGGCCGCGTACGCCCTCGATGGCTCGTCGGGCGGCGGCGGGCGCGGTCTCGGCGGTGTGAGCGGTGAAGACGGGCATGGCTACCTACTTTCCAGAGATTGGATCGGACGACGTAAGATGGTCAACGTGGTTGACGAAATAGTAAACGTGGTTGTCGAACATGGCAAGCGCTGATCCCGCGCGCCCCGGCTTCGCGCTGCCGCTGTTGCTGCTGGCCGGCTTCCGGACGCTGATCGACGATCTGCACGCCGAGCTGGCCCGGGAGGGGCATCCGGAGCTGCGACCGCTGCACGGGTTCGTGCTCCAGGCGGTCGGCGCGGAGGGCACCACCGCCACCGAGCTGGGCCAACGGCTGGGCATCTCCAAACAGGCCGCCGGCAAGACCGTTGACCGGTTGGTGGCCGTCGGCTACCTGGAGCGGGTCGACGACCCCACCGACGCCCGACGGCGGCTGGTCCGGGTGACCCCGCGCGGCGCCGACGGGCTACGCCGCTCGGCCGAGATCTTCGACCGGCTGCGTGCACAGTGGGCGGACACGCTCGGCCCGGAACGGGTCACCGCGATGGAAGACGACCTCGGCACGATGGCCTCGGCGAACTGGTTCCGGCTCGACGTGCCCGGCTGGTTCGGCGGCTGATCACGCGCCGCCGACCGGCTGCGTGGTTCGGCGGCTGATCACGGGCCGCCGACCAGTTGCGCGGCTCGCGGACGGTCAGAGGGTGCGGGCCAGGTCGACGAAGGCCCGCCACGCGGCCGGGCTGAAGGTCAGCAGGTCGCCGTCGCGGTCCTTGGAATCGCGGACGTGCACCCGGCCGGGCAGGTTGTCGGCGACCTCGATGCACGCGCCGGCGTCGTTGCCGCTCCGGGTGGACTTGCGCCAGCGGGCTCCGGTCAGATCCATGGCTTCACGATCTCCTCGAGCAGGTCGATCGACTGCTGCCGGGGCAGCGCGTCACTGCGCAGACTCTCCCACCTTCCGAGCAGGGTCGCCACCTCGAAGATGTCGTCCACGGCGGTGCCGCCGGTCTGGTTGTCGAGGAAGCCGAGCCAACTGCCGTCGACGGTGCGGCCGAGGATGAACGGCCCGAAGAGGCCGGCGTGCAGGCCCACACCCTGCGGCAGCACGTGCACCCTGATGTGCGGGCGGCGGGCGCACGCCACCAGGTGCCGCAACTGGTCGGCCAGCACGTCAGCGCAGCCCTCCGCGAAGCGCCGCAACGCGGCCTCGTCGATCACGGCGGTGAGCTGCGGTGGGTGCTCCCGGTCGAGGATCGTCTGCCGCTCCAGCCGGGCCGCCACCAACTCCTCCACCCGGTCGGCGGTCAGCCCCAGGTCGAGCCGGAACACCGCCCGGGCGTAGTCGGCGGTCTGCAACAGCCCGGGAATCATCGTCGCGCCGAAGCAGCGCAGCTGGGTGGCGACCCGTTCGACCTCCAGCCAGGGGCGGAACCAGATCGGCTCGCCGTCGCGCCGACCCAGCTCGCGCAGCGAGGTCAGCAGGCCGCCAGTGTCGAGCACCTCGTCGGCCCGGGTCAGGTACGCCTCGTTGGGCGCCGTGTGCCCCAGCTCGACGGCCGACACCATGGACGGCGAGTAGTGCGCGCGTTTGCCGTACTCCTCCTGGGTCAGCCCGGCTGCGAGCCGGGACCGCCGGAGCTGCTCCCGGATCAGCGCTGCCGTGGACACCACTGTGGTCACCGCACCCCACCTTCCGCCGCAATTGTCGGGTCGTGCGACCCACCTGCCGCACGGTAGCGAGCACTCAACGCTGCGTCATGCCGTGACGCGCATATCGGGGTAACGCGAGCTGCGACCCGCCCGGGGTGGCCGGCAAGCACAAGATCCACTCGGGTTTCGCGAAGTCGCGGTGTCCCGGGCCGCAGGACACCCCGACTCCTGAAAGCCGAGTGGATCAACGGGCGACCAGGCGCGGGCCACCGCCATCTCGCCGCCCAGGGCCGGGTCAAGCCCGGCAGACACATCTCACCGTGCCTGGCCGAACGGCGGGACGCAGGAGCAGAGTGGATTCATGTCGGACGCGTACGTCGTCGGCGACCCGGACGGGTTGTCGCCCCTGCTGGTCGAGCTACGTGACGCCGTCGCCCGGGAGCTGCACGCCCAACTGGCGATGCGCGGTGAGCGGATCGAGTTGGCTGATCTACCGGAGGTGTCCTACCAGGTCACCGTCCAGGTCGAGCGGGCCATGCGGGCCTGGCGACCCACCCCGTAGACGCGGGCCGGTCACTGACGGAATCCGTGACCGGCCCGCGCTCCACGTCCAGATCAGTCCAGCCCGCCGTAAGAGTGCAGGCCGGTGAAGAAGATGTTCACGCCGAACAAATTCATCAGCACGGTGAGGAAGCCGAGTACCGCGATCCAGGTGGCCACGTTGCGCTTCACGCTGGGCGTCGCGCGGGCGTGCAGGTAGCCGGCGTACACCACCCAGGAGATGAACGCCCAGGTCTCCTTCGGGTCCCAGCCCCACGGCCGACCCCAGGCTGCCTCGGCCCAGATGGCACCGGCGATCACCGCGAAGGTGAAGATCGGGAACGCGAAGGCGTGCAGCGCGAAGGTAAGCCGCTCCAGGCCGGCCGCACCGGGCAGCCGCTTCGCCAGGATGTACGGGAAACTCCGCTTGCCCTGCTCGTACCCGCTGCGCATCAGGAAGCCGACCGCCGGCACCACGCCGAGCAGGAAGATGCCGGACGCGAAGACGATCGTCGAGACGTGGATGATGAACCAGTACGAGTTCAGCGCCGGCACCAGCGGCACGATCGGCACGTACAGCACCAGCTCGGCGGTGGCGACCAGCAGCACCATCACCAGGGTGAGGAAGAGCCCGAGCTTGCGCAGCGACGGCCGCTTCCAGAGCACCACCAGCCAGGCGGCCACCCCGATGAACGTCACCGTGAGTACGAACTCGTACATGTTGCCCCACGGCATCCGGTCCGCGGCGAGCCCACGGGTGACCAGCGCCCCCAGGTGCAGCGCGGCGGCCACCGCGGTGGCGCCCACCCCGATCAGGCCCGCGAGCCGGGCCCGCCCGGCCGAGCGGTCGACCGTCGGTGGCGAAGGGACCGGCGCGGACGGCGTCGGGACGCCACCGGCACCTACCAACTCGCGCACCGGAGCCGCCGTGGCGACCCGGGTACGGGCGTTGCCCAGCGCGTACTCGACGGCGTGGCCGATCATCGCGACCAGGTACGCCAGGATCGCGAATGTCACCAGATTGTCGGAGAGTGCGGACATCACTCGGCTCCTTCTCGCACGCCGGCCCGGTCAGCGGAGTCAGCGCCAGCACCAGCCCGTTCGGCACCGCTGACGGCGGCGACCAGCTGGGTGAACTCGTCGGCAAACCCTGGATAGTCGGTGCGCGGCAACCCACCGACCTCCATCAAGCTACTACCGCTCGTCGGAGATCCGTCCCCGGGGTCGGCCGGCACCACCCGGAAGAACACCCGGCGGCGCTTTCCGAACAGCGAACCCATCAGCCCGATCAGCAGGACGCCGCAGCTGACCAGCAGCATCGTCGAGCCGGGATCGTGCCGGACGGAGAGGGTGACGTACCGCTCGGTGCCCAGGAACTCAACTGTCGTGCCGTCGTCCAACTTCCAGGTCTCGCCCTTGCGCAGCAGTTTGGTGCCGACCTCCTTGACCTTGCCGGCCCGCACCTGCCGCTGGTCGAGCTGGTAGACCGAGCCGGGGATACCGGCGTCCAGACCGAGGTTGCCGCGGTAGGCGACCAGGTTCAGCGCCGGGTTGCGCTCGGTCGGGTACTGCGAGCGGACGAACGGCGCCTGCTCGGGCGCGGTGGGCAGGTAGATGCCGGTGAACGCCATCTGCAGATCCGGTGCGCGCTGGCCGGTCGCCGGGTCGACGTTCGCGTCCGGGAAGGCCGCCAACCCCTCGCTGGTCAGGCCCATGTCGCCGGTGGTCAGGAACGGCTCGTCACTGATCTGGCTGTTGCCGAACCGGTCGGTGTAGCGGATCACCGGGGCGTACCCGTGGCCGAGCAGGTAGACGCTCGCGTCGTTCAGGCGCAGCGGCGAGTTCACCGAGAAGTCGGCGCTGCGGGTCGGCTCGTCCGGACCGTTGACTGTCACCCTGGCGTTGAAGAACTCCGGCTGACCGGACGCCAGGAACCGGGCCTGGAAGTCGTCCAGCCGCAGGCAGAAGCCGGGCAGGTCGGCGCTGTCCACCTGAGGGCCGAGCTTCGCCTCGGCGTACTGCTGGCGGGTGTTGCAGAACGCGTTGTCCGCGCCGGCCACCAGCAGCCGGTTGCCGCTCCAGCCGTACCAGGAGCCGAGCGCCACCCCGATCAGCACCGCGATCAGCGAGGTGTGGAACAGCAGGTTGCCGGTCTCCTTGAGGTAGCCCTTCTCGGCGGAGACCTCGTCGCCGCGCACCTCGACGCGCCAGCGCCGCTTGCGCAACACCTCCGCGATCGCCGCCGCCCCACCGGGCGGGGCGGGCAGCACCGTGTGCTGCGGCAGCCGGGCCATCCGCTTCGGCGCGGCCGGCGGACGGGACCGCAGCGTGCGGACGTGGTCGCGCAGCCGGGGCGTGATGCAGCCGATCAGGGAGGTGAACAGCAGCAGGTAGATCGCGGAGAACCAGACCGACCCGAAGACCTCGAACGCGCCGATCCGGTCCAGTCGGGGGGCCCAGTCCGGGTGGTCGACGAAGTACTCGTTGACCTTCTCCGGGCTGATTCCGCGCTGCGGCAGCACCGAGCCGGGAATGGCGGCGATCGCGAGCAGGAAGAGCAGGATCAGCGCCGTACGCATGCTGGTGAGCTGCCGCCACGAGTTGCGCAGCAGGGCCAGCAGCCGGTTCGGCCGGCGGCGTGGCGCGGGCGCCGCGGTCTCCGGTCGGTCGTCGACGACCGTCATCAGATGCTCACCTCGCCCACCCCGACGGTGGTCTGCAACCAGATCACGAAGCTCTGCCATCCGCCGGTGACCAGGGCCAGACCGATCAGGATGAGCAGGGCGCCGCCGACCCGGGTGACCCAGCGGCTGTTGCGCCGAACGGCGCGGAAGACCCCGAGCAGGCGTTCGAAGCCCAGCCCGAAGACGATGAACGGTATCCCCAACCCGAGGCAGTACGCCACGGCGAGCACCACGGCCCGGTCGCTCTGGCCGCTGGCGGTGGCCATGCCCATCACCGCGCCGAGGGTGGGGCCGGTGCAGGGCACCCAACTGAGCGCGAAGACCGCCCCGAAGACCGGTGCGCCGAGCAGCCCCGCCGACGGCAACCGGGAGATCCGGAACTCCCGTTGCAGGGCCGGGATCATCCCGAGGTAGCTCAACCCCGCCACGATGACCAGCACACCGACGCCGATCTGCAACTCGCGCTTGTAGTCGAAGAACACCCGACCGATGCTGGCGAAGAGGATCGCGGTGGCCACGAAGACGACTGTGAAGCCGCCGATGAAGAGCAGCGTCCCGGCGAGCACCCGACCCTTGACCGCGCCGACCCGCGCGACCCGTTCCTTGACCGCGACACCCCCGCCGGCCGGCACGGGATCGGCCTGCGGCCGCCGGCCCTCCAGGTCGGCGCCGGCCAGGCCGGTCACGTACGACAGGTAGCCGGGGACGAGCGGGAGGACGCACGGGGAGAGGAAGCTGACCAGGCCGGCGAGCGCCGCCGCGCCGATGGCGAGCAGCAGCGGCCCGCTGAGGGCCAACTCCCGGAAGGTCTCGCCCATCAGTTCGGTGCCGGCTTCTCGGCGGCGACCCGTTCGACGATCGGCCGTAGCTCGTCCCTGGTCACGGCGCGGCGGATCACCACGGCGATCCGGCCGTCGCGATCGAGGACCACCGTCGCCGGTGTGGAATTGGGCGGGATGTCGAAGTTCAGCGCCTGACTGCTGGACGGGTCGAAGATGCTCGGGTAGGTGACCCGCCCCCGCTCGAAGGCGATCGCCTTGTCCTTGCTGTCCTGCACGTTGACGCCCAGGAAGGTCACCCCGGACGCCTTGGTGGCCTGGTAGGTGTCCTCCAGGTCGTCAGCCTCCGCACGGCAGGGCGCGCACCAGGAACCCCAGAAGTTGACGACGACGACCTGACCGCGCGCCTGGGAGACGTCGTACTGGCCACCGGTGAGCAGTTCGCCGACCACCTTGGGCGTCTTCGACCGCTGGTCCGGCGCACAGGTGATCGTGAGGCCGTCGCTGGTGCACTGCTTCTCCCCGCCGCCCGCGGACGTGCAGCCGACCAGCGCCACCGCGGCGACGGTGGCGAGCAGACCGGCGGTCCACCTCCGGGCGTTCATCAGGCCCCCTTGGCCGTCCGGGCGGTCGCGGAGAGAGCGATCAGGTGCGCGGCCGGCTCGCTGTAGCCGATGCCCGCCACCTTCGCGCCGTCGAAGTGGAACGAGGTGAGACTCGCCAGGCCGCACTGCCGCTTGCGCGGGTCGTGCCAGAGCCGCTTGCGCTCTACGTGACGGCGCAACGTCCAGATCGGGAGCTGGTGCGACACCAGCACCGCCTCGCGTCCCTCGGCGGCGACCCGGGCGGCGTGCACGGCGGCGAACATCCGCTCGGCGATCACCCGGTACGCCTCACCCCAGGACGGGGTCACCGGGTCGCGCAGCACCCACCAGTTGCGCGGGTCGCGGAACGATCCGTCACCCGGGGAGACCTTCTTGCCCTCGAACCAGTTGGCGCTCTCGATCAGCCGCTCGTCCACCCCGACCGGCAGCCCGAACTGGGCGGCGATCGGCTCGGCGGTCTGCTGGGCGCGCTCGAGCGGGCTGGCCACCACGTGCACGATCTCCCGCTCGGCCAGGCCCTCCGCAGCGGCCTTGGCCATCTGCACACCCAGCTCGGAGAGGCGGAAACCGGGCAGCCGGCCGTAGAGGATCTGGTCGGGGTTGTGCACCTCGCCGTGCCGCAGCACGTGAACCACAGTCTTGCTCAAGGTTGTCTACCCCCCGTGACCGGCCGCTGCCGCCGCGTTCGCCGCGGTGGGCAGCGCGGCGGCGATGTGCTCCAGAGCGGCGTCGTCGAGCGCCGCCGAGACGAACCACGACTCGAACGCGCTCGGCGGCAGGTAGACGCCGGCGGCGAGCATCGCGTGGAAGAACGCCTTGAACGCGGGCACCTGCTGGGTTCGCGCGCTGTCGTAGTCGACCACGTCGGCGTCGGTGAAGAAGATCGAGAACATGCTGCCCGCGTACGACAGTCGGTGCGCGACCCCGGCGGCGGCCAACGCGTCGGACGCGAGCTTGCCCACCACGGCGGCCGTCTCGTCGAGGCGCTGGTACAGCGCGTCGTCGGCGAGCCGCAGAGTCGCCAGGCCGGCGGCGCAGGCCAGCGGGTTACCGGAGAGGGTGCCGGCCTGGTAGACCGGGCCGGCCGGCGCGAGCCGCGCCATGATGTCCGCCCGCCCGCCGAACGCCGCGGCGGGCAGGCCGCCACCCATGACCTTGCCGTACGTCCACAGGTCCGCGTCGGAGGCGTCGAGGCCGTGCCACCCGGCGCGGGAGACCCGGAACCCGGTCATCACCTCGTCCACCACCAACAGGGCGCCGTGGGCGTGCGCGATCCGGGCGAGCTGCTGGTTGAAGCCGTCGCGGGGGGCCACCACGCCCATGTTGCCGGCGGCGGCCTCGGTGATCACCGCGGCGATGTGCGGGCCCTCGGCGGCGAAGGCCTCCTCGACGGCCCGGATGTCGTTGTACGGAAGCACTATCGTCTCGCTGGCCGCCGCGCCGGTCACGCCGGGCGAGTCGGGCAGGCCCAGGGTGGCCACGCCGGAGCCGGCGGCGGCGAGCAGCGCGTCGACGTGGCCGTGGTAGCAACCGGCGAACTTGATGATCTTCGAGCGGCCGGTGAAGCCGCGGGCCAGCCGGATCGCCGACATGGTCGCCTCGGTGCCCGAGTTGACCAGGCGGACCTGCTCGACCGGGGTCCGGACGACGATCTCGGCGGCCAACTCCACCTCACCGGGGGTGGGCGTGCCGAAGCTGGTGCCCCGGGCGGCGGCGGCCTGGACGGCCTCCACCACCTCCGGGTGGGCGTGCCCGAGGATCAGCGGACCCCAGGAGCAGACCAGGTCGACGTAGCGGCGACCGTCGGCGTCGTACAGCCACGGGCCCTCACCACGGACCATGAAACGCGGGGTGCCGCCGACCGCCTGGAAGGCGCGCACAGGGGAGTTCACCCCGCCCGGCACGATGGCGCGGGCGCGGTCGAACAGGGCCTCGGAGGCCGGCGCATCGGCTGGGTAGCGGCCGGATCCGGCGGAGAAGATGTCGGTCACGATGCCGCCATTGTGACAGCGCCGGACGGTCAACCAGCAGCCACCCCGTGGTGGGGTTACCCGGCTCACCTGTGACCCGCGCCGGTCAGCAGCGCGAACACGGGGGGCCTCGTGGCCTGGACGGCGGCGGCTCACGGCCTCGACAGGCCAGGTCGGTCGGATCGCGCTAGGCTGACCGGGTGGATCGTGCCGAACTGTCCATCACGCTACACCGGACGGGCGACGAAGCAGTCTTGCGCCTGGCCGGTGAGATCGACATGCTCACAGCGGCCCAGCTCTCCACCGTCGTCAACGAGGTGCTGGCCGACCCACCCCCGAAGATCATCCTCGACCTTGGTGGCGTCACCTTCTGCGACTCGCAGGGGCTGGGCACCCTTGTCGTGCTCAGCCGCAAGGCCAGCCACGCGCAGAGCCTGCTGATGCTGACGCACGTGGGCGACTTCCTGATCCGCGTACTGGACATCACCGGTCTGCGCAGTGCCCTGATGATCCGTAACGACCAGCCCACCGGCTGAGCCGCCCCGCCCTGCCGCGTCAGGCGGTGTTGCCCCAGCGGGCCTGCTCGAGCAGCCTCACCGCCCGGTCGCGGACCTCCGGGTCGTCCGAGCGGAGCTGGGCGGTCGCCTCGTCGACCGCTTCGGTGAGCCGCCGCCACTGCGTGTCGCGCTCCCGAACCAGGTCCGACTGGGTGGCCAACTGCCGGGTCTTCACCCACAGCTCGACGAAGACCGACACCTTGGCTCGGAGCACCCACGGGTCGAACGGCTTGGTGAGGTAGTCGACCGCGCCCACCTGGTAGCCCCGGAGGGCGAGCTGGGCGTCCCGGTCGGCGGCGGTGAGAAAGATGATCGGCACGTGCCGGGTCCGCTCGCGGCGCTTGATGTGGCTCGCCGTCTCAAAGCCGTCCATGTCCGGCATCTGCGCGTCCAACAGGATCACCGCGAAGTCGTCCACCAGCAGTTGCTTGAGCGCCGCCTCGCCGCTCTCCACCGCCACGGACTGGACCGGCAGGCCCTGAAGAATCGCCTCCAGGGCCGTCAGATTCTGCCGCCGGTCGTCAACGAGCAGCGCTTTGGCCATCTGGGTCACGAAGTCTCCTCGGTCCGGCTGCCGTTGATCCAGGACGACATCAGTTCGATCAGGTCGTCCAGGTCGACCGGCTTGGTGATGTAGTCGCTGCCCCCGGCAGCGAGCGCCGACTCACGGTCACCCGGCATCGCCTTCGCGGTCAGGAAGACCACCGGAAGGTCGGCGAACCGGTGGTTGCGGCGAATCTGGCGGGTGGTCTCGTAACCGTCCTGGTCGGGCATCATGGCGTCCATCAGCACGATGTCCACCTCCGGATGCTCTGCCAGCAGACGGACACCGTCCGCCCCGTTGTCCGAGTACAGCACGGTCATCCCGTGCAGCTCCAACGCGCTGGTCAAGGCGAAGACGTTGCGTACGTCGTCGTCCACGATCAGCACTGTGGCACCGTCCAGTTGACGGGTGGCCGGCGCCTCCGGCCGTTCCGGCAGCAGCTCCAGCGGCGGCATCAGCAGCGACGACGGCAGCCCGGCGCGCTGCGGCGACGGCATCTGCGGCACGACCACCGCGTCCGGTGCCAGCACCTGCGGCACGAACAGCGTGAAGGTCGAGCCCTGGCCTGGCGCGGACGAGACGGTGATGGTGCCGCCGATCAGTCGGGCCAGATCGCGGCTGATCGACAGGCCCAGCCCGGTGCCGCCGTACCGGCGACTGGTCGTGCCGTCGGCCTGCTGGAACGCCTCGAAGATGATCGACAACTTGTCGTCGGAGATGCCGATCCCGGTGTCGATCACGGTGAAGGCGATCACCTGCTGAGCGTTCGTCAGCGCCGGCACGTCGAACACCGCGTTCTCCGCGGCCGGGGCGATCCGCAGCGTCACCGCACCGTTGTCGGTGAACTTCACCGCGTTGGAGAGCAGGTTGCGCAGGATCTGCTGCAACCGCTGCGCGTCGGTCACCAACGCCGGCGGCAGATCCTTGCTCACCCGTACCTGGAAGTCCAGGTTCTTCTCCTCGGCCTGCGGGGCGAACGCCTGCTCGACGTAGCCGCGCAGCTCGGTGAAGCGAATCTCGGTCGGCTCGACGTCCATCCGGCCCGCCTCGATCTTGGACAGGTCGAGGATGTCGTCGATCAGTCGCAGCAGGTCGGAGCCGGACCCGTGGATGGTCCGGGCGAACTCGATCTGCTTCGGGCTGAGGTTCTGCTCCGAGTTCTCGGCCAGCAGACGGGCCAGCAGCAACAACGAGTTCAGCGGAGTCCGCAGTTCGTGGCTCATGTTGGCCAGGAACTCCGACTTGTACGCCGACGCCCGGGTCAGCTGCTGCGCCTTCTCCTCCAGGCCCAGCCGCGCCAGCTCGATCTCCCGGTTCTTCGTCTCGATGTTGCCCTTCTGCTCGGACAGCAGAGTGGCCTTCTCCTCCAGCTCGGCGTTGGTGCGCTGCAACTCCGCCGACTGCTCCTGCATCTCGTGCGCCAGCCGCTGCGACTGGGCCAGCAGCTCCTCCGTACGCCGGTTGGCCTGGATGGTGTTGACCGCGATGCCGATGGTGAGCACCAACCGCTCCAGGAACGACAGGTGCAGTTCGGAGAAGGCTGACACGCTGGCGAACTCGATCACCCCGAGCAGCTCGCCCTCGAACAGGACGGGGAGCACCACCAGGTCGGACGGGGGTGTCTCGGCCAGGCCGGACCGCAGGGTGAGCCGACTGTTCGGGGAGGCGCTGACCCGGATCGTGCGACGGGAGAGCGCGGTCTGCCCGACCAGCCCCTCACCCGGCCCGAAGGTGACGTCGTGCCCCCGCGCCACGTACCCGTACGAGGAGGTCAGCCGCAGCCGCATGCTGCCGTCGGTGTCGTCGGCCAGGAAGAAGGCGCCGAGCTGGGCGTCGACCAGCGGCGTCACCTCCGTCATGATCATGCGGCAGACCTCGCCGAGGTCGCGCTGGCCCTGCAACAGGCCGCCGATCCGGGCGAGGTTGGAGTCCAGCCAGCCCTGCTCGGCGTTCTTCTTGGTCGTCTCCCGGAGGGTGACGATCATCTGGTTGATGTTGTCCTTGAGCTCGGCGACCTCGCCCTGCGCCTTGACCGCGATCCGCTGGGTCAGGTCGCCCCGGGTCACCGACGTGGACACCTGGGCGATGGCCCGCAACTGTGTGGTCAGCGTCGAGGCGAGCTGGTTGACGTTCTCGGTGAGGTCGCGCCAGGTGCCGGAGACGCCCTTCACCTGCGCCTGACCACCGAGCTTGCCCTCGATACCGACCTCGCGGGCCACCCGGGTCACCTCGTCGGCGAACGACGAAAGCTGGTCGACCATCGTGTTGACTGTCGACTTCAGCTCCAGGATCTCGCCCTGGGCGTCCACCGTGATCTTCTGCGACAGGTCGCCCTTCGCCACGGCGGTGGTCACCGAGGCGATGTTGCGGACCTGACTGGTCAGGTTCGACGCCATCGAGTTCACGTTGTCGGTGAGGTCACGCCAGGTGCCGGAAACGCCCTTCACCTGCGCCTGACCACCGAGCTTGCCCTCGGTGCCCACCTCACGGGCCACCCGGGTCACCTCGTCGGCGAACGACGACAACTGGTCCACCATCGTGTTGACAGTCGACTTCAGCTCCAGGATCTCGCCCCGCGCGTCCACCGTGATCTTCTGCGACAGGTCACCCTTCGCCACGGCCGTCGAGACCTGGGCGATGTTGCGGACCTGGGCGGTCAGGTTCGACGCCATCGAGTTCACGTTGTCGGTCAGGTCACGCCAGGTGCCGGCGACCCCGCGCACCTGCGCCTGACCGCCCAACTTGCCCTCGGTGCCCACCTCACGCGCGACCCGGGTCACCTCGTCGGCGAACGACGACAACTGGTCCACCATCGTGTTGACAGTCGACTTCAGCTCCAGGATCTCGCCCCGCGCGTCCACCGTGATCTTCTGCGACAGGTCGCCCTTCGCCACCGCGGTGGTCACCGAGGCGATGTTGCGGACCTGACTGGTCAGGTTCGACGCCATCGAGTTCACGTTGTCGGTCAGATCCCGCCAGGTGCCGGAAACGCCCTTCACCTGCGCCTGACCGCCCAGGTTGCCCTCGGTGCCCACCTCACGGGCCACCCGGGTCACCTCGTCGGCGAACGACGACAACTGGTCCACCATCGTGTTGACGGTGTTCTTCAGCTCCAGGATCTCGCCCTGGGCGTCCACCGTGATCTTCTGCGACAGGTCGCCCTTCGCCACGGCGGTGGAGACCTGGGAGATGTTGCGGACCTGGCTGGTCAGGTTGCCGGCCAACTGGTTGACGTTCTCGGTGAGGTCCCGCCAGGTGCCGGAGACGCCGCGCACCTGGGCCTGGCCGCCCAGCTTGCCCTCGATGCCCACCTCACGCGCGACCCGGGTCACCTCGTCGGCGAACGACGACAACTGGTCCACCATCGTGTTGACGGTGTCCTTCAACTCCAGGATCTCGCCCTGCGCCGCCACCGTGATCTTCTGCGACAGGTCGCCGCGCGCCACCGCCGTGGAGACCTGCGCGATGTTACGGACCTGGGCGGTCAGGTTCGACGCCATCGAGTTGACGCTGTCGGTCAGGTCCTTCCAGGTGCCGGCCACGTTCGGCACCTCGGCCTGGCCGCCCAACTTGCCCTCGGTGCCCACCTCACGAGCCACCCGGGTCACCTGCTCGGCGAAGAGCCGCAGCGTGTCGGTCAGGTAGTTCATCGTGGCGGCCAGCTCGGCCACCTCACCACGCGCGCCGACGGTGATCTTCTGCGACAGGTCACCCTTGGCCACCGCCGTCGCCACCTGCGAGATCGACCGCACCTGGCCGGTCAGGTTCGACGCCATGGTGTTCACCGAGTCGGTGAGGTCCTTCCAGGTGCCGGCGACGCCCCGCACATCGGCCTGGCCACCCAACTTGCCCTCGGTGCCCACCTCACGGGCCACCCGGGTCACCTCGTTGGAGAACGACGACAGCTGGTCCACCATCGTGTTCACGGTGCGCCCGATGCGCAGGTACTCACCGCGCAGCGGCCGACCGTCGATCTCCAACGCCATGTGCTGGGACAGGTCACCGTCGGCGACCGCAACGATCACCCGGGCGATCTCCGTGGTCGGTCGACCCAGGTCGTCGATCAGTGAGTTGATCGCCCGCTGCCCCTCCGCCCAGGAGCCGTCCAGCCCCTCGTCGTCGAGCCGCTCGGTGAGCCGGCCGTCGCGACCGACGATCCGGCTGATCCGCCGCAGGTCCAGATACTGCCGCTCCTGGAGCGAGACCACCTCGTTGAAGGCGTCCGCCACCTCACCGGCCGCGCCGGCCCGGCGGGGAAGCCGGACCTTCAGGTCGCCCCGCCCGATCCGTCGCAGTGCCTCGGTCAACTCACCGAGGAGCGCCTCGTTGTCGAGCGCGGACGGATCCGCCACCGACTGCTTCGACGTGGTCATCATTCCTCGCTCAACTCGGGGGGCGCCGGTCCGTGCGCACACACCGGCACCCCATATTGTGCCCGCGCGCGCCGTGGTGCCAGGGTGCGCGACCCGCCAGGTGGCATCGATCGCCCCGTCGACCCGCCCGATCGGCGTCGGGCCGGCACGCCGCGCCGCAAACCTCGCCCGGCTCCCGGGCCAATCGTTTCTGCGCGTCCGCCCCAACGCCCCCAACGGTGCCGCTGAGCGACGCGACAGCACCGGATCGTTGATCGGCTTGGCACCCGGCAGTGCGACGGTGGAGGATACGGGGGTGTCAGGCGAGGTTGGGCCCGCGACGGCCGGGGCCCAGGACGGGGCCGTCCGGCGGGTCCGGCTGCCCGCCGACCGGCGCACACCGGCCGCCGCCCGCGCCGTGGTCCGTTCGGTGTTGACCGAGTCACACCTGGACGAGCTGGCCAACGAGGCGCTGCTGCTCACCACCGAGCTGACCACCAACGCCGTCGAGCACGCCCGCACCGAACTGGACATCGAGGTCGTCGCGGACGAGATCGGGCTGACCGTCACCGTCTCCGACTTCGCACCCGGTTCCGGCGACGAGTTGACCGTGGGCGACCGCAACGACTCCGCCGAGATCAACGAGGTCTCCGTGCGGGGCCGGGGCCTGTTGCTCGTCGACCACTTCGCCAGCCGCTGGGGCACCACCTACCTGCCCACCGGGAAGGGCGTCTGGTTCCGGCTGGACCGCCCCGGCACCGAGCTGCCCAGCAGCGGGACCATCAGCGAATCGACACCGGCCAACGCCGGCCCCTGGACGAGCACCGACGGGTCCGCGCCGAGCGCCAGCGCGATGAGCGAACTCATGCAGACCGCCCCCGACCTGTACGGGGACGACCCGTTGCCCGACTTCGCCACCAGCCTGCTCAGCCGGGTCGCCGAGATGGTGGGCGCAGCCGGCGGCACGATCCGCCTGGACCGGGGCGACGGGCAGGGCAGCCAGGTGCTGGCCCGCTTCGGTCGGCCACCCCGCCCCGGCAGCGAACTGCTCCGGGTGCCACTGACTGTGCACCGCCCGTACGCCGGGGAGTTGGAGTTGGACGCCGCGCCGTCGGCGTACGCCCAACCGTTGGCGGTGCTCACCGCCGAGCGGCTGTCGCTGCACCTGGAGAACGACCGGCTGCGCCGGGCCGATGTCCGCCGGCAGGTGTGGCTGACCTTCCTGGCCGAGGCGAGCGAGCTGCTGGCCCAGTCGCTCGACGTCGACCTGACCATGGCGCTGGTGCCGCAGTTGGTGGTGCCGCGACTCGGTCAGTGGTGCGCGGTGCACACCACCGACGAGTGGGGTCGGCTCCGGCTGGCGGCGGCCAGCCACGCCGACGAGTCGATGCTTCCGCAACTGCACAAGGTGCTGGCCGAGACCGGTCCGGACTCGATCCAGGCCCGCCTCCGCGAGGCGTCCCGCAGCGCGGCGCAGATTCCCCTGGGCGGGCCGATGGAGGGTTTTGCCGTTCCGCTGATCGCGCGCGGGCAGCGACTCGGGACCCTGGCGGTGGGGCGACACCAGCGGCACCGGCACGACCCGGACGAGGTGGCCGTGTTGGAGGACGTGGCCCGGCGGGCCGCGCTGGCCATCGAGAACGCCCGGATCCATGCCGAACGCCGTCGGGTGGCGCAGACGCTCCAGCAGTCTCTGCTGCCGCCGGTGCTGCCGCTGGTGGACGGGATCGGTTTCGCCGCCGAGTACGTCCCGACCGGCGACGACGCCGAGGTGGGTGGCGACTTCTACGATGTGGTGCCGCTGCCCGACGGGCGCTGGCTGGTGGTGATCGGTGACGTCTCCGGCAAGGGTGTCCAGGCCGCTGCGGTGACCGGGCTGGTCCGGGACGTGATCCGAGTGCTGGTCGGCGACGGCAAACCGTTACCGGAGGCGCTGGCGCGGCTCAACGAGACACTTGTCGAGCGCGGCGGCGGTCGCTATTGCACGCTGGCGCTGGCAGCGGTCGGGCCGGGCGAGGGTGACCAGTTGGACGTCTCGCTGCACCTCGCAGGGCACGACCGGCCGGTGCTGCTTGCCGCAGCGGGCGGTGCCGGGTTCGTCGGCACGGGCGGCACCGCGCTCGGCCTGCTCGACACGATCACCTCGCCGACGGCGGAGATCACGCTCGCACCGGGCGACTCGCTGATCTTCTACACCGATGGCGTCACCGAGCGGAGGCGCGGCCGGGAGCTGTTCGGCACCGACCGGCTGCGGGACGCCGCCGCGCCCCTGGCCGGATACTCGGCCGACGTGGTGGCCGCCCGGCTGCGCGCCGCGGCGATCAACTTCTCGGTCGAGCCGCCCCGGGACGACATCGCCGTCCTGGTGCTCCGCAACGACGCGACCTGACCGCCGCACGGGCCCCCGGATGTCGGCCCGCTGGGTAGATTGACGGCCATGACGAGCGTCGCGCAGGTCACGTCGTACTCCCGGCCGGCGGTGCGGGCCCTGATCGCCGCGCAGTTCGCGACCATCGGCGGCTTCCTCGCCGTGCTGCTGCTCTACGTCGGACGGATGACGAGCGCCGGCGTCGGGCCGGCCGAGATGCTGACCGGCGCGTACGACCCGAAGGACATCGCCTTCTTCGGTGTGCTCCACCCCGTGGTGGCGGTGCTCTACCTGACGGGTGCGGTGCTCGGGCTGCCGTTGGCGATCGTCGCGGGGGCGGTGGTCGCCCGGGAGCGCGCGGTCCTGCCCCGGGTGACGCGGTCACTGCTGCTGGCCGGTGCGGTGGGCGGCCTGCTGGTGATGGTGGCCCGTCTCACCCCGCCGCTGCTGGACATGCACCGGTGGTGGATGGACTGACCCTCTGCCGGCCCGGCCTCACAGGCCGCCGGGTAGCCGGCCGGGCGCGAGCCGGTGCTCCGGATCCAGGTGCCGCTTCGCGGCCCGCAACTGGGCCAGGCCAGCCAGCTCGCCCCAGAGGTCGACCGCCTGGCGGACCGCCGCCGGAGCGGAGACCACCACGCAGCGACCCTGCCGGGCCAACAGCACCCCTCTGACGGCGGCCAGGATGGACGCCACCCGGTCGGCTGCCAGAGCCCCGGGCAGTGCCGCGTGCACCACGCCCAGCCCGGCGGAGCCGCGCACCGGCACCGGCGCTCCGGCCGCGTCGCGCAGCGCGTAGACGGCCGCGTGCAGGTCGCCGATCGGCACCTCCAGTCGCAGCGCCGTGTCACCGGGCGCGAACGGGTAGCGGCGCCACCACGTCGGCGCTGAGTGGGCGATCGTCGCCTCCCCGTGCAGCAGCCCGACCAACCGCTCGGCGCGCTCATTGACGTCGGCGGGGCCGCCCTCCAGCAGCACCACCAGGCTCCCAGCCCGGGACGGCGCACCGGCCCGGCCGGACATCGACGGGTGGCGCTCCCGGGCGGTGGCGGCCGGGTGACCGGGCGGGTACGACGTACGGGGGCGGGGGGTGCCCCCGGGCAGGTCCAGCTCGATGGCCGACGGCTCCAGCCGAGCGGCGAGGATCGTCCGGACCAGGTCGTGCACCTCCAACGGCGTCCACACCGGGCGGGACACCCAGAGCCTGCTCGCCGGCACCGGCTGCACCCGCAGGCTCGCCGACACCAGCACGCCGAGCGCGCCCTGGGAGCCGCAGAGCAGGCGGGCCAGGTCGAGCCCGGGCGCGCCGCCGCCGATGCTGATCAGCTCGCCGTCAGCGGCGAGGTAACGCACACCGAGCAGTTGGTCGCAGGGGCTGCCGTGGCGGTGGCGTAGCGGGCCGGCCTCGCCGGCGGCGAGCACACCGCCCAGTGTCGCGCCGGGTGAGGGGGCGTCCATGGCGAGCCGCTGCCCGGTGCGCTCCAGGGTGGCCTGCACCGCCCGCAGTGGAGTGCCGGCACCCACGTCGGCCACGAGCGAGTCGACCGGCTCGTGACCGATGCCGGCCAGCCGGCCGGTGTCGAGCAGGATGTCGACCTGAACGGGGGCGGCGCCCCAGTCGATCTTCGTGCCCGCGCCTCGGGGCACCACAGTCAGATCGTGCACGGCGGCCAGCCGCAGCACCTCGGCGGCGGCGTGCGGGCCGCCCGGGACGGCGACCCAGCGCGCCGGTCGCCCCGCCACCTCGTCGGCGGGCCCGGCCAGCCGGGAGAACGGCGGACCGCAGATCGCCGCCAACCGCCGGGTGATCTCGAGGGCTCCGGACCGGCCTAGGGAACTCGCTGCTGCCGCCATGCCGGCCATCGTACATGTGTTCGAAAGCCGTGGCGGCGAGTATCGGGATGCCGCTGGTCCGGCGCGCTGCGGCTGCCGGCCGGTAACGTGGCCGCCGTGACCACCGAGACTGCCCCGCCCGCGGCGAAGCGGGTGCCCAGCGAGCGCACCCACCACGGCGACACCGTCGTCGACGAGTACGCCTGGCTCGCCGCCAAGGACGACCCGGAGACGATCGCCTACCTGACCGCCGAGAACGAGTACACCGACGCGCGCACCGCACACCTGGCCGACCTGCGGGCCGACCTGTTCGAGGAGACTCGCCGACGCACCCAGGAAACCGACCTGTCAGTGCCGACCCGCAAGGGCGGGCACTGGTACTACACCCGGACGGTCGAGGGACAACAGTACGGAGTGCAGTGTCGCCGGGCGGTCCGCGACGGTGAGACCGACCCGCCGGTCAGCGCGGACGGCGCCCCGCTCGACGGCGAGGAGGTGCTGCTCGACGGCAACCTGCTGGCCGAGGGGCACGACTTCTTCTCGCTCGGCGCGTTCGACGTCAGCCCGGACGGTCGCTGGCTGGCCTACTCCACCGACTTCTCCGGTGACGAACGGTTCACCCTTCGGGTGAAGGACCTGACCACCGGCGAGCTGCTTCCGGACGAGGTGCCTGACACGTTCTACGGCACCGCCTGGTCGTCGGACGCCTCGGTGCTGTTCTACGTGACGGTGGACGACGCGTGGCGGCCGAACCGGGTCTGGCGGCACACCATCGGCTCCGCCGCCGCCGACGACGTGGTGGTCCACCAGGAGGATGACGAGCGGTTCTGGGTGGGGGTGGAGCTGACCCGGTCGGAGAAGTTCATCCTCATCGACGTGCACAGCAAGGTGACCAGCGAGGTGCTGGTGATCCCCGCCGGCAACCCGACCGGCGCGCCGGCTGTGATCGCCCCCCGCCGACAGGGCGTCGAATACACGGTGGAGCACCACGGCCACCGCTTCCTGATCCTGCACAACGACGGCGCGGAGGACTTCGCGCTGGCGTTCACCTCGGCGGACGTACCGGGCGACTGGGTGCCGCTGATCGAGCACACCCCCGGCACCCGACTGGAGGCCGTCGACGCCTTCGCCAACCACCTGGTGGTGTCGCTGCGCACCGACGGGCTCACCGGGCTGCGGGTGCTGCCGGTGGGCAGTGACGACGGGTACGACATCGACTTCCCCGAGCCGCTCTACAGCGTCGGGTTGGACGCCAACCCGGAGTACCGCACCGGCCAGGTCCGGCTGCGCTACTCCTCGCTGATCACTCCCGACTCGGTGTACGACTACGACCTGGTCACCCGGCAGATGGTGCTGCTCAAGCAGAAGCCGGTGCTGCCCGGTCCGGACGGGCGACCGTACGACCCGGCCGAGTACGAGCAGCACCGTGACTGGGCGCTCGCCGACGACGGCACCCGGGTGCCGATCTCACTGGTCTGCCGCGTCGGCACCCCCCGGGACGGCTCGGCGCCCTGCGAGCTGTACGGCTACGGCTCCTACGAGGCCAGCATGGACCCGTGGTTCTCGGTGGCCCGGCTGTCCCTGTTGGACCGGGGTGTGGTCTTCGCGGTGGCGCACACCCGGGGCGGCGGTGAACTGGGCCGACGGTGGTACGACCAGGGCAAGCTGCTGGCCAAGAAGAACACCTTCACCGACTTCGTGGCGTGCGCCCAGCACCTCGTCAAGGCCGGCTGGACGGCCAGCGACCGGCTTGTCGCCCGGGGCGCATCTGCTGGCGGCCTGCTGATGGGCGCGGTGGCCAACCTCGCGCCGGACGCGTTCGCCGGGATCGTGGCGCAGGTGCCGTTCGTGGACGCGCTCACGTCGATCCTCGACCCGTCGCTGCCGCTGACCGTCACCGAGTGGGAGGAGTGGGGCAACCCCCTCGACGACCCCGAGGTGTACGCGTACATGAAGTCCTACACCCCGTACGAGAACGTGGCCGCCGTTGACTATCCCGCGATCCTCGCGGTGACCAGCCTCAACGACACGCGGGTGCTCTACTCGGAGCCGGCGAAGTGGATCGCCCGGCTGCGGGCGGTCGCCCCGGGCGGCGACTACCTGCTGAAGACCGAGATGGGTGCCGGGCACGGCGGCCCGAGCGGTCGCTACGACTCGTGGCGCGAGGAGGCGTTCATCAACGCCTGGATTCTGGACCGCATCGGCCACGCCTGACCCGACGGGTCGGCATGATCGCGTTCGGTGGTGGGAGTGGTCCCCTCGGCGGCTCGGGGAGACCACCCACTCCGACGATCGGGCGCGATCATGGCCGGGTCGCGCATACGCGGCCCGGCCATTCCGGGTCGTGGCGGATGTCGCGGCCTAGACTTCCGGGGTGACCGGGGCTACGGATAGTGACGGCGGAGCGGCCGAGGACGTCCGCCGACCGAGCGTGGCGGCGGTGGCGCGGGACCGCCGGGTCTGGCTGATCCTCGCGGTGGTCGCCGGCCTGCTCGTCTGCTGTTGTTCGGCAGTGGTCGGCGCCTTGATCGCACTCTCCTCCGGCCTGCTCGCCGCCTGACCCGACCGTGTGGGTCAGGCCGGCCGGCGGGGGCGGTTCGGATCAGGTCGTCCGCAGCTCGTCCAACGCGGTGCTGGCACGCAGGAAGAGCAGGCCGACAGCGACCGTCACCAGCACCGCCGCCAGGGCGCCGGCGCCGAGCCACGCCAGGTGCTCCAGAGGTACGGGAACGGCTCGCTGCACCGCGGGGTAGTACACGATCCGTGAGTACTGGTCCCGGGTGGCAGGGTCCTCGCAGAGCGCGGCCGGGGCCTCGCAGATCAACGTCGACCCGCCGCCCTCCGACACGTCCGCGACGAGCCCTCGGCCGAGCAGCGTGCCAACGGTGAGCGCGAGCAGAATCGCCGGCACGGCCGGCAGCAACGCCTGCCAGGCCACCGAACGGCCCAGCGTGGCCCGGGGCACCCCGGTGGCGACCAACGCGGCGTAGGCGCGGCGTCGGGCGACGATCCCCTCGACCAGCGCGACGATCAGCCCGCCCGTCGCGATCAGGATGGCTACGGCGATCGCGCCGTCGACGAGATCCATCGTCGACAGATAGAAGGGGTTGGCGGCACCGTCCGCCCCGGCGAGTCGGCTCTGCTCCCGCTCGATCTGGTCCTTCGTGGCGAAGTAGGCCCGCTGGGCTGCCGCACCCCCGCCGAAGATCAGGGCGGCGAGCAGCGCCGCGAACGTGCGGCTGCCCGCCCACGGATCGGCCATCAGCCGGCCCGCCGCGAGCAGGGCAGCCGGCCTGCGGGCGTGCCGACGTAACAACCGCCCGCAGTGGTACGACAGCCAGCCGGTGCCGATCACCACCCCGATCATCGCGGCGAGCGCGCCCACCGCGAACAGCAGTGGCACCAGCCGGCCCGCCGCCTGCCCGTCGGCGACCCTGTAGACCACCGGGCGGATCAGCGCGAACGAGACCACGCCGAACCCGATCAGGAGCCCGGCCCACGGGCCTGGCCCGCGCTCGCGGGCGGCCTTTCGACTCACCCCGAGCGGGCTGGTGGTGACCGTACGCAGCATCAGGGCGGTCGCCAGCGCCGCCACGACCGGCAGACCGAGCACCACGCCGACCAGCCCGCCGGTCGACGGCAGCACGTCGGTGGGCAGGGCCAGTCGACCTTGCGCGTCCGGGCTGTGCAGCAGGTCGCGGCCGACCAGGTAGACACCCAGCCCGACGAGCGTGCCGAGCAGCGCGGCCACGCCGGTCTCCAACACCACCAGTCTGGTGACCTGGCCCGGAGTGGCACCAGCCAACCGCAGCGCGGCCAACCGGCGGTCCCGTGCCGGCGCGCCGAGCCGGGCGCACTGACCGGCCAGCGCCAGCACCGGGACCATCAGCATGAGCAGCGCGAACGCCGTGCCGCCGCGCAGCCCGGGCTCCCGCAGCAGTGCGTTGTGGTACTGCTCGGACTGCTCCCAGGCGTCACCGGCGGGTTTCTCGATGGCCAACACGGTGAGCGCCGCGAGCCCGGCCAGGGTGGCCAGCAGGGCGCTGAGCGCGGTGAGCACCACCCGGGCGGTGTCGGTGCGGGTGCCGGCGAGCGCGAGGCGGAGCAGCGTTGTCGGTCTCACCGGGCGCCGCCGGCCAGCGGCACGTCGAGCCCCAGGCCGGTGTGGTCCACCAGGCCGTCACGCAGCACGATCTCCCGATCCGCGTACGCGGCGATCCGCGGCTCGTGGGTGACCAGCACGACGGCGGTGCGCTGCTCGCGGGCGAGCCGGACCAGTTGGGTGAGGACCTGCTCGCCGGTGAGCGTGTCCAGTGCGCCGGTCGGCTCGTCGGCGAAGAGCACCCGAGGCTCGGTCACCAGCGCCCGCGCCGTGGCGCAACGTTGCTGCTGGCCCCCGGACATCTCACCCGGCCGGACGTCGGCCACCTCGGCCACCCCGAACCGTTCCAGCCAGGTGAGCGCCGCCGTCCGTGCCTCTCGCCGCCCCGTGCCGGCGAGGAGCAGAGGAAGTGCGACGTTCTCGGCGGCGGTCAACTCGGCCACCAGCTGACCGAACTGGAACAGCACCCCGAACTCGGTGCGCCGCAGCCGGGACCGGGCCGCCTCCGACCAGGTGTCGATGCGGTGCCCACGCCAGGTGACCTCGCCGGCGTCCGGCCGGAGAATCCCGGCCAGGCAGTGCAGCAGTGTCGACTTGCCGCAGCCACTCGGCCCGGTGACGGCGACGATCTCGCCCTCGGCCAGGTCGAGCGTCACGCCGCGCAGTGCGGGCGTCGGGCCGTACGCCCGAACCACGCCGCGAGCCTGGAGTTGCGTCACGGATGCACCTCCCGGTGCCAGTCGGCGACCCGGCCCAGGGTGGCGTGCAGCCACCGCAGATCCGCGTCGAGGTGGGCGATCGCGAAATCGGCCGCGATCACGTCGCTGAGGGTGGCGGCCGGTTCGCCCTTGACCGCGGTCAACTCACGCAACCGTGCGGTGTGCGCGGCCCGCTGGGCGATCAGGTACGACCGGGCCCGATCGACATCGGCGACCAGCAGCGCGACCACGACCTTGGCGAAGAGCGTGCTGGCCACGTACGGCATTGGTGCTTCCACAGTGGACAGCCACTGGTCCAGCGCGTCCCGCCCCTGGTCGGTCAGCTCGTACGCCGTGCGATCCGGCCCGGCCACCCGGTCCTGGCCGGCGGCAGCCACCAGCCCGTCACGTTCGAGGCGGCCGAGAGTGGCGTAGACCTGCCCGAAGGCCAGCGGCCGGGCGCGCGGCAGCCGCTCGTCGTGCGCACGCTTCAGTTCATACCCGTGCCGGCTGCCCCCAGCGAGCAACCCGAGCAGAACATGCGGCGTAGACACCCCGCCCACTATTCACCCAGCGAATACCCAAGTCAACAACCCACCCACCCCCCCACCCCACCCCCCACCCCGTTGATCATGAAGTTATTGCGCCGACACGCCGAGATCGAGGGCAATAACTTCATGATCAACGAGAGAAGGGCGTACCCCGGGGGGTTAGGGGGTTCGGGGCCAGGTGGGGGTGCGGCCGGTCTGGGTCAGGAGGTGGGCCAGGTTGGGTGCCAGGTCGGGGGTTGGGCCGGGGGTCGGGGTAACGGGTGGGTCGGCGAAGACGCCCATCTTGCGGGCGGTGGGGCCCAACCGCTCCACCAGCGCGTGCAGCTCGGCCACCGCCTCCGGGGCTGGCTGGTACGGCTGGCCGGTGGCGACCGCGAGATCCCAACCGTGCACTGTCAGGTCCAGCAGTGCCATGCCGCCGATGACGGGTTGCGGCATGCCCATGCCCGGCGCCACGCCCTCCAAAGTGGACGGATCCGACCAGGCGGTCACCAATCGGTCGGTCTCCGCCTCGAAGCGGTCCCGCCAGCCGTCGCCCAGGTGATCGGGCTTCTCGGCCCACTCCACCTGTCGCTTCTCGGCCAGGCCCTGAAAGTTGACCACCACCTGGAAGAGGTGGTTGAGCAGATCACGGACCAGATAGTCGCTGCACGGGGTGGGCAGGTCCAGTTGGTCGTCGGAGACACCCCGTACGACATCGACGGTTCGCGGCGCGGCGGCCGCCAGCAGCTCGCTAGTCTGAGTGGACATACGGCCAGCGTATGAGGGTGGTCTTGAACAAATGCGACAGCGACCGCGTGGCGACAGCCGGGGAATTCTCGACCCCGGACGCCTGCTGCGCGAGATGCGCTTCCGCCGACACCTGCCGGCGGAGTCGCTGCGCCAGTGGGTCGAGCACTACTGGTTGATCGACTGGGCGTTGAGCGCGCCGTTCGAGCAACGGGTCGTGCCGCACCCGGCGGTGAACGTGGTGTTCCGACGGGACGACGACGGGCCCGAGTCCGGCGAGGTGGCCGGGGTGGGCCGCGACCTGTTCCGGATCACGCTCAACGGCACCGGCCGGGTGTCCGGGGTGCAGTTCCGCCCCGGCGGCTTCCACCCGTTCTGGCGGCGGTCGGTCAGTGAACTGACCGGCCGTAGGGAGCCGCTGCCCTTCGGCCGGTTGACCCACCCGGACGTCCCGGCGGGCGTGGGCGCCTCCCTCACCTCGGCGGCCAGCGACGACGAGCGCTGCCGGGCGCTGGACACCCTCCTCACCGCCTGGCAGCCGGAGCCGGACCCGCTGGCCGAGGAGGCCGTCCGAATGGCCGAGGCGATCCGTACCGACCGCACTGTGCTGCGCGTCGACGACTTCGCCGCGCGGCACGACGTTCCGGTCCGCCGGTTGCAGCGGCTGTTCATCGAGTACGTGGGGGTCGGGCCGAAGTGGGTGATCCGCCGCTACCGCCTCCAGGAGGCGGTCGAACAGGCCACCGGTGGCCCGTTGAGCTGGGCCGATCTCGCCGCCGACCTCGGCTACAGCGACCAGGCCCATCTGGTCCGTGACTTCACCGCCGTGGCCGGGGTGTCCCCCGCCGCGTACGCCCGCTCGGTGCGCTGAGAGCCGGAAGCTGCCAGAGCTGAGAGAGCCGCAGATCAGCGACGACGCAGGACGACCACGGCGACGTCGTCCTGGATCTCCGGTGGGGCCAACTCCGCCAGCAGCCGGGCGCAGAAGTGGTCGAGGTTACCGTCGACGGTCGCTGCGCTCGCGGCCAGCGCGGCCAGCCCTTCGTCGATGGTGGCGTCCCGTCGCTCGATCAGCCCGTCGGTGTAGAAGACCAGCGTGGCTCCGGCCGGCACCACGAATTCCAGGTCGGCCGGGCGCGGGGCGCGGACGCCGAGCAGCGGCGCGGAATGCTGGATGAACTCGACCTTGCCGTCCATGATCATCAGCGGCGGAAGGTGCCCTGCGCTGGCCAGCCGGACCCGTCCGGTCGGTGGATGCAGCAGCAGGACACAGAGCGTGGCGATCTCGTTCGGCAGCAGCGTCCGCATCAGCTCGTTGACGCGGTGCAGGATCTCGCCGGGTTGGTGGCCCTCGACCGCGTACGCCCGCACCGCGTGCCGCAGCTCGGCCATCACTGTCGCCGCGTGCAGCGAGTGGCCGGCGACGTCCCCGATCGCCAGCAGCAGGTGCCCGTCGAGCATCACCAGCTCGTAGAAGTCGCCGCCCACCTCGGTCTGCGCGCTGGCCGGCTCGTAGCGCACCGCGAGGTCCAGGCCGGCCACTGTGGGCAGCCCGCGCGGGAGCAGACTGCGTTGGAGGGTGACCGCGATCCGGTGCTCCTCGTCGAACGAGCGCTGCCCCTCCACGGCCGCCGCCACCGCCTGAGCCAGCTGCTTGAGCACCGGCGTCCGCGCGGTCTGGGTGGCGGTCGGGACCACCACGTACAGCGGGGCCCGGTCCTCGCGTAGCCGGGCGGCGGCGACTGTCACCGTGTCGTCCGCCGGCCAGTCGACGAGCGCCCAGTTCGCCGGGGCCTCCACCCGGACCGTGGCGCCGGTGGGCACCCCGGTGTCGTCCACGACCCACGGCACCACGGTGGCCAGCGCGCCGGGACCGGCGCAGACGCCCGCGAGGCAGTCGCCGTCGAAGGTTTCGGCGATCACCGCGGCCGGGCTCTTGAAGATCTGGGCGGCACCCTCGGCAGCGGCCTCCAGCAGGCGCGCGAAGGTCGGCGCGGCGTGCACCGCGACTGTCGTGTCGGCCAACCCGAGCAGCCGCTCGGCGAGCAGTTCGGCGCGCTGCCGCGCCTGGTAGTAGCGCAGCACCGCCCGGGTGGTGGCGATCAGCTCCTCGGGCTCGATCGGCTCGGTCAGGTACGCGTCAGCGCCCCGGGTCAGCCCCTGGGCGCGGTCGGCCACGTCCACGGCGTGCGCCGACACGTGGATCACCGGCATCGCCGGGTGCCGGGCCTTGATCTGTTCGCAGACCTCGTAGCCGCTCAGGTCGGGCAACCGGACGTCGAGGACCACCAGGTCGATCCGGTCCACCTCGACCCGAGCCAACGCCTCGGCGCCGTTCTCGGCCTCCAGCACTGTGAACCCGGCCCGGGTCAGCCAACTGACCAGCAGGTAACGCTTGGTACGACTGTCGTCGACCACCAGGATGGTTGCCGGCATGCCGTCCACACCGTCACGCCCCGCCGGTGGGCAGGGAGACTCTGAATGTGCTGCCTCCGCCCGGCGCGCTGGTCAGCTCCAGCGTTCCGCCGAGCAGCGTCACCAACCGCCGGGCGTACGGCAGACCGAGGCCGGTGCCGCCGACCCGGGTGGCGCCGGGGATCTGGTAGAACTCCTCGAAGATCCGGTCGTGCAGCTCCGGGGCGATGCCCGGCCCGGTGTCGCTGACCTCGAACTGCCAACGGTCGCCATGTTGGCTGGCCCGCAGCCGCACCTCGCCGCGCTCGGTGAACTTCAACCCGTTGTGCAGCAGGTTGCGCAGCACCTGACCGAGCAGCACCTCGTCGGTGCGCAGCAGGGCTGGCCCGGTGAGCTCCTCCACGACGAGCTCCACCTCCGGGCGGGTGGCCAGCGCGCGCAGGGTGCCGCGTAGTTGACCGAAGAGCGGCCGCAGGTCGACCTCGGTCACGTCCGGCTCGATCCGACCGGACTCCGCCTTGGCCAGGTCGAGGAGTTCGTTGACCAGGTTGAGCAGGTCCGCCGCCGATGCGCGGATCAGATCGACCTGGCGGCCCTGCTCGTCGGTGAGCGGGTCGGAAGCGGAGTCGGTGAGCAGCCGCCCCAGGCCGATGATCGCGGTGACCGGCGCGCGCAGCTCGTGGCTCACGTTGGCCAGGAACCGGCTCTTCGACTCACTCGCCGCGCGGAGCTGGGCCGATTTCTCGTCCAGCTCGGCGTAGAGGGCGACGACGCCCCGGTTGGTCTCCTCCAACTCCTCGGTGAGCTGGTTGTAGAGCGCCAGCACGCCACGGTTGGTCTCGGCCAGCTCCTCGTTCAGCACGGCCAACTCGTCGCGCTGACTGCGCACCTCGTCCAGTGCGGAGATGAGCTGCCCGTTCTGCACTGTCAATTCGTCCAGCGCACTGCCCGGCGCGGTGCGGCCGAGTTCCGTACGGAACTCGGCGAGCCGCTCCGGGGTCGGCATCGGCGCGTTGGCCGGGACTCGTCGGGACATCCGTACGACCGTAACCCCCTCGACGGTCGACACGCTCAGTGTGTCGACCAGTCGGGACACCGCGCCGGACTGCGGTTGGTAGCGGTCGTCCGGCAGCGGGGACATCGGGGCCAGGTCGGCGCGCAGGTGGAACCGGCCGTCGGCGCCCGCGTCGACGTGGAAGGAGACGTCCGCTCCCCCGGTCGTCCGCAGCAGGTCCCGGGCAACCTCGCTGAGCGCTGTGGCGATCCGCACCTGGTCCTGGTGTTCGAGGCCGACCACCGCGGCCACCTCGCGGCCCCGCTGACGGATCACGAAGATGTCCTGTTCGACCCGCAGCGCCATCTGCAGCAGCGGCTGGGCCGAAGGTTCGTCGGTCATACCCAGGACCTTGCGACAAGTACGCAGGCGTCGTCGCGCCGCACACCCGCGTCACGCAGCAGCGTCGCCGCCATCACCAGTGGTGACTTCTCCATCAGGCCCGGGTAGTCGGCCAACCGCCACCGGTCGGCCACCCCGTCGCTGTGCATGACGAGTCGGGCGCCCGGACCGAACGGGTACGCGTACTCCCGGATCGTCGGCCGCTGGTGCCCGGCGATGCCGGGCAGCGAGACCAGCCCGCGACGCTTGTCGTCAGCATCGACGACCACGCCGGAGATGTTGCCCAGGCCCGCGTAGTGCAGCATCCCGGCCTCGGGTGCCAACTCGGCGACCGCGAGCGCGGCACCACGGGTGTGCGACATGCCGCGGTGCAGGTGACCGACCACCGTCGCCGGTGGGCCGGCCGGGGCGTTGCGGAACGCGGCGAGCGCCGCGTCGGTGGCGGCCCCGGCCAGCGGGCCGTGCCCCAATCCGTCGCTGACCAGCACCTGGTGCCGCCCGTCGGCGACCCGGACGGCGTACCCGTCGCCGCTCACCGTCTCGCCGGTCAGCGGTCGGGTGAGAGCGCCCGCCCAGGACGGGGACGGCCGTGCCTCGGCAGGCCAGACCTGCACGGCGAGGACTGTGCCCCGGCCGGGCAGCGAGTATCCGTCGAACCAGCTGGCCTGCCGGACGATGGCGCCCAGACCGATGCCGAGTGTGCCGGTGGTGGAGTGCCCGTCCTGGGACGAGACGGTCAGGTCGGCCATGCCGGGCCCGGAGTCGATCGCCACCAGCTCCACGCCGGCCAGCCCGGCGCGGCGTACCGGTCGGAGCAGCAGGACACCCTCGTCGGCGTGCTTGACCAGGTTGCTGGTCAGCTCGGCGGCGACGATGGCCAGGTCGGCGATGCGCGCCCCGCCCATCTCCACCTGCGCGCCGAGCCGTTCGGCGGCACGCCGGACGGCACTCGCGGCGCTGCTGGCCTCTACTCGGAACCAGATGCCACTGTCGGTGACCGCGTCGGCGTTCACCTGGACCACTTGGTGACAGTGATCCGCGTACCGGTCTCCGCTGACGTCTCGATCTGGAACTCGTCGACCAGGCGTCGCGACCCACTGAGCCCGAGGCCGAGGCCGCCGCCGCTGGTGTAGCCGTCGGTCATCGCCAGATCGAGGTCGGCGATGCCCGGCCCGGAGTCGGCGAACACGATCTGTACGCCCTTGCGTCGGCCGTTGTCCACGATCGTCACCTCGACCGAACCGCCGCCGCCGTACACCAGGGTGTTGCGGGCCAACTCGCTCGCCGCGGTGACCACCTTGGTCTGGTCGACGAGGGACAGCTTGCTGGCCACCGCCACGGCGCGGACCAGCTGCCGGACGCGCACCACGTCCTCATCGCTGCGGACCGACTGCGCCTGTGGCTGGCCCAGGTCGACGCCCGCGGTCACGGCGTGGCCGTCTCGGCGTCCGGATCGTCGTCGAGCTGGTGGTCGAGCTCGTCGGCGTGGGCAGCCGCGATCAGTTCCATGCCGCGCTCGACGTTCAGCGCGGTACGGATGCCGTTCAGCGACAGCCCGAGTTCGACAAGGGTGATGGCGACGGCCGGACGCATCCCGACCACCACCGTCTCGGCGTCGAGCACCTTGGAGATCGACGCGATGGCGGAGAGCATTCGCCCCACGAAGGAGTCGACGATGTCCAGCGCGGTGATGTCGATGATGACGCCGTGGCAGCCGGTGTCCACGATCCGCTCGGCCAGATCCTCCTGAAGCTGGACCGCCGTCTGGTCGGACATGTCGAGCTGGATGGAGACGAGCAGGATGTCGCCGATCTTGAGGATCGGCACGCGTTCCATCAGAAGCCCCGGCGCGGCTGGCGACGGGCGGTCTCCACCCCGTTGAGCCGCAGCACGTGGCGCAGCGCGTCGGCGAGGCTCGCCTTGGTGGCGATGTCACCGAACTCGATGCCGAGCGCCACGATGGTCTGCGCGATCTGCGGGCGGATGCCCGAGATGATGCAGTCGGCGCCCATCAGTCGGGCGGCCACCACGGTCTTCAGGATGTGCTGGGCGACCTGGGTGTCCACCGCCGGTACGCCGGTGATGTCGATGATCGCGTACGGCGAGCCGGTGTCGACGAGGGTCTGCAGCAGGCGCTCCATGACCACCTGGGCCCGGGCCGAGTCCAGGGTGCCGACCAGCGGCACGGCGACGACGCCCTCCCAGAGCTTGACCACCGGTGTGGAGAGCTCGAGCAACTGCTCGGCCTGGTCGGCGATCAGGCTCTCCCGGGTGCGGACGAAGCTCTCGAAGGTGAACAGGCCCATCTCGTCGACGAGCCTGGAGAAGGCGACGTAGTCCGACAGCGCGTGCGGGCCCCCGGCCTCCTGCAACAGTTCGGCCAGCACGTCCTTCAGCGCGAAGACGCTGATCGTGGTCTCGGTGGCGGAGAAGCCCTGCCGGGCCCGGCCACGAGACAGCTCGGAGAGCGCGGCGCGCAGTTCGGCGGCGCTTTCGGCGGACAGGTCGATGGTGCCCTGCTCGCTCGTGGCGACGATGGCGCCGTGCAGATCCTGGACCTGCCGGCGCAGCTCTGCCTGGCTCAGCCGGCCCCGCAACGAACTGGTGACGATCTCGGTCCACCGAGTCGTGACCCGTTCGTCCTGCCCGCTGAGCAGCGCGGCGAGCCGACCACTTTCTTCGGTGCTCAACGCCATTTCGAACCCCCTTGACCTGGACCGGGCGGACTCTATCACCGGGGTCTGATCAACTACTTGCCCCGTAGCAACGGAATGACGATGGCCACCGGATGACGGCTCCCGTTCTACCTCCGGGGGTGGTCGTGGGATACCGTTCCCCCGATAACAGGAGGTCTGGCGAATGTCGTTGACGGTGCACACGGAACAACGCGGCGACGTGGTCGTCGTGGCGGTCGCGGGCGAGCTGGACATGGCCACCGCACCGCAGCTGCAGGACCAGATCACCGACCTGCTCGACAAGGGCCGCAACCGGCTGGTGTTCGACCTGGCGGACGTCTCGTTCTGCGACTCGACCGGCCTGTCGGTCTTCGTCCGCGCCAAGAACAGCTGCGACGAGGCCGGCGGCGTGGTCCGGCTGGCCGCCCCGCAGCGCGGCGTGCTGCGCATCCTTGAGGTGAGCGGGCTGGTCGAGGTGCTGCACACCTACCCGACGGTGGATGAGGCAGTCGCCGGCGAACCGACGCCGGCTTCCTCCTGACCTGACCGTCGGCGTGCGTCACTCGTCCTCGACGTAACGGGGACGAGCGATTGCCATGCCCGCCGTCGTCTGCACGGCGAGGGCACCCAGCAGGAACCCGATCGGCGCCGTCCAGCCGCCGGTGGCCTCGTAGAGGATGCCGACCATCAGCGGGCCCAGGGCGGCGATCACGTACCCGGTGCTCTGCGCGAACGCGGAGAGCGCGACGGTGCCCTCGGCGGTGCGGGCGCGTAGGCCGATGGCGGTCAGGATCATCGGGAACGCGCCCTGCCCGATCGCCAGGAGGGCCACCCAGAGCAGCGCGGCACCGTGCGGTGCGAGCGCCAACCCCAGGTAGGCCAGTGCCGACGCGGTGGTGAGCCCGAGCACCAGCGGCCGCAGGCTGCCGAGCCGACCGGCCAGGGTGGGCATCAGCAGCGCGATCGGTACGCCGAGCGCGGTCACCCCGGCGAGCAGCAGCCCGGCCGACTCCGGCTGGTAGCCGGCGTCGCGGAACAGTTGGGCCAGCCAACCCATGATCGCGTACCCGCTGAGCGACTGCGCCCCGAAGTAGACGGCCATCGCCCAACCGAGCCGGGTCCGCGCCGGCCGGACCCGCGTGGGCGTGGCGGCAGCCGCCGTCGGGGTCGCCCGCCGCGCCGCGGCGCGGGCCCGCAGCGCCAGCGGCACCCACGGGAGTACGGCCACCGCGGCCATCGCGGCCCACACGCCGAGCCCGGCCCGCCACGACCCGAAGGCGTGCGCGATCGGCACCGCGGAGGCGGCGGCCACCGTCGTGCCCACTGTCAACGCCATCGTGTACGCGCCGGTGACCAGGCCGGTGCGGTGCGGGAAGTGCTGTTTGACCAGCATCGGCAGCAGGATGTTGGCGACCGCGATGCCGGACAGCGCCAGCGCGCTGGTGAGCACGAAGATCAGGGCGGAGTCGGTGGCGACCCGGAGCACCTGGCCGACGGCGAGGGCGAGCATGGCGACCACCAGCACCCGGGCCGGCGCCACCCGGCGGACCAGCCACGGGGTGAGCGCGCCGAGCCCGGCGAACGCGATGGTCGGCAGGGTGGTGACGAGGCCGGCGGTGACGCCGGAGAGGCCCAGCCCGTCGCGGACCTCGTCGAGCAGTGCGCCGAGGCTCGTCACCACGGCGCGCAGGTTGAGCGCGACCAGCAGCATCCCGACCAGCACCAGCGCGCCACCGGTCGCCGGGTGCGTCCGCCGGCCGGTGCCGGGGTCCCGCGTCGGACGAGGATCGACGGCGACGGGAGCGGGCAGCGCCGGAGCGGCGGTTGGTGGCGGGGTCATGACCGCTAACCTACAATCATGGGATGAATTTGGGACCGGTGATGTAACCAGTGCCACCGTCGGTTGAATTCCCCTCCGCGCCGCCGGCACCGCCCCGCGGCCAGCCCCCCGTGCCACCGCGCGGCCACCGGGTCCGGCAGACCACCGAGCAACTCCGCGCCCGCATCCTGGGCGGCGAATGGCCCGTCGGAGGGCGCATCCCCACCGAGCCACAACTGGTCGCCGCGCTGGGCGTCGGGCGCAACACGGTCCGCGAGGCGGTCCGCGCCCTGGTGCACGCCGGGGTGCTGGAGTGCCGGCAGGGCTCCGGCACCTACGTGGTGTCCACCGACGAACTGGCCCCGGTGGTCGCCCGCCGACTCGGCGACGACCGGATGACCGAGGTCATCGAGGTACGCCGCGCCTTCGAGGTGGAGGCCGCCCGGCTCGCCGCGTTGCGGCGTACCCCGGAGGACCTGGCGGCGCTCGACGGCGCGCTCGCCCAGCGCGAGGCCGCCTGGCACGGCGGCCGGGTCGACGCGTTCGTCGAGGCCGACGCGGCACTGCACACCGCGGTGGTCGCCGCCGCGCACAACGCCATGCTCGCCGAGCTGTACGCCTCGGTGGGCACCGCACTGCGCAGCACAGTCGCCCAGGCCATGGGTGGGGAACTCACGCCCGAGCGCTACGTCGACCACACCCGGCTGGTCGAGGCGATCCGGGCCGGCGATCCCGGCCGGGCGGCGCTCGAAGCCGGCGCTTTTCTGGAACCCGCCGAACGGGCATAGGTTGTGCCCGACAGAAAAGCGGACACCTCGGGAGTACGAATGCTCAAGGGCTTCAAAGACTTCATCATGCGCGGCAACGTCGTCGACCTGGCGGTCGGTGTCGTCATCGGCGCCGCGTTCACGGGCGTGGTCACCCAGCTGACCAAGTCGTTCCTCGACCCGCTGATCCGGGTCTTCGTGCTGCTCATCACCGGCAGCGACAAGGGTTTGGCCGGCACGGCACCCAGCTTCCGTGGCATCCCGTTCGACTGGATCGCCTTCGTCAACGCGGTGATCACCTTCCTGCTGACCGCACTGGCGCTCTACTTCCTGGTCGTCTACCCGATGAACCGGCTGGCCGAGCGGCGCAAGCGGGGCGAGGAGCCGCCGCCCTCGGCGCCGAGCGAGGAGGTCAAGCTGCTCACCGAGATCCGGGACGCCCTGGTCTCCGCCGGCCACACCACCCCCGGCCAGCAGCGTGGGGCGCTGGACGACGTGCTGGGCCGCCGCCCGGAGCCGCCGACGCAGCGCTGACCCGAACGGATGCACATCGGCCCCTGCGGGATTCCCGCAGGGGCCGCATCTTCTCGTACGTGTGTTCGATAGAGTCCCGCCATGGAGCAGCGAAAGCACTGGTGGAACGGGAAGTGGGGGCGGCTGGCCCGGCGGGACGTCTTCCTGCGGGTGGACGCCGACCGCTGGCACGTCGAGCAGCGGGCCGGCGGCGCCGAGGGCATCTCCCGTTTCTACGAGTACGGCAGTGCGGACGAGGCCGAGGACACCGTCCGGGCGCTGCTCGACGGCCCGGACACCTGGCGGGAGCTGTCCCCCCGCCCGCCCGGCGGCTGGACCCTCCCGAACACCTGAGTGCGGGGAACACCGTGCACGGGCGCGAGGGTGCCGGGCGCTGCGTGCTGAGTGCCGTCTGCTGCGTGCCGTTTGCTGCGTGCCGTTTGCTGTGCCGCCTGTTAAGTGCCGTTTGCTGCGTGCCGCCTGCTGGGCGCTGGGTGCCGTCTGCTGGGCGCTAGGTGCTGGGCGCCGTCTGCTGGGCTGGGTGCTGGGTGCGGGGCCGCCGCTGGCTGTAGCGGCCCGCCGCCCGCCACCTTGAGCGGGCCGGGGGCGGTATTGCTTTTGGCGGTGATGACTCTGAGGCATAAATATGACTCACAGTCATCACGCTCCCCGGGCCATCACTTCCGAGCCGATCGCCCCCGACCCACCGCCTCCGGACCGGCCACCTCCGAGCCCATCGCCCCCGACCCACCGCCTCCGGACCGGCCACCTCCGAGCCTCCATCGCCCCCGACCCACCGCCTCTGGACCGGCCCCACCTCCGAGCCACTGCTCTGGGACGAGGTGCGACCACACCAAGCCCGCGGCGGCCGCTGAACGGCGGGCGGGCGGGGAGGGACGGACGGGAGGGGCGGGCCGGCAGCGGACGGTTGGGGTGGGTGGCGGCGGCGTTTAGCGGCGCGCTGCTCTGGGAACCGCAGCGGGATGGACCAGCAGGACGAGCAGCAGGCGACCATCTCGCGGATCACCACCGGGATGCCGGTGATCGACTCAGCTGGCACCGAGGTCGGTACCGTGGACCTCGTCCAGCGGGGTGACCCGAACGCGGTGACCGTCCAGACACCGACCGCCGACCCGGGCAGCAGCCTGGACGAGCTGATCGAGGCGACCGCGGTCGAGGAGCCGGACGTCCCAGCAGATCTGGCGGCGCGACTGCTGCACAGCGGCTATCTGAAGGTCTCGACCGACCTGACCCGCACCGGCGCGGTCTACGTACCGGCCGACCGGATCGGGTCGGTGGCCGACGGCCGGGTCCTCCTGGCCGTCGGGGTGGCCGACCTGCCGCCCGAGGAGTGACCCAACCGCCCTGATCGACTCGGGTTCACGGAAATCGGGGTGTCCGGAGCCTCGGGACGGCCCGACTTCATGAAACCCGAGTGGATCTGTCCGGCGCGGCGGGAGCGGGCGTGGCCGGGGCGGCGGAGGCGGGCGCGGCCGGGGCGGGTTGGCGGCGGTGGAAGAGAAGCAGCATCAGGCAGCCCGCGACCAGGCCCCAGAACGCGCCGCCCACGCCGATCAGCGTCACCCCGGACGCGGTCACCACGAAGGTGACCACGGCGGCTTCCCGGGTCGCCGGGTCGGTCACCGCCGCAGCGAGCGCGGTGGCGAGGGCGCCCAGCAGCGCCAGCCCGGCGACCGCCTCGATGAGGATCGGTGGGGCGACAGCCACCAGCGTGGTGGCCACGCCGGCACCCAGTCCGAGCACGGCCAGCCCGACACCTGCGGTGACCGAGGCGATCCATCGGCGCTCCGGGTCGGGGTGCGCGTCGGGGCCGGCGGCCAGCGCGGCGGTGATCGCCGCGAGGTTCACCGCGTGCCCACCGGCCGGAGCGGCGAGCAGACTGGCCAGGCCGGTGGTCCGCAGTGCGGCGCCGAACGGCGGCCGGTAGCCGTAGCCGACCAGCACCGCCATGCCGGGCACGTTCTGCGCGGCCATGGTGACCAGGAACAACGGCAGCGCCACTCCGACGAGCGCGGACGCGTTCCAGGCTGGCGCGGTCAGCGTGACCGACGGGATCAGCGCGGCACCGGTAAGGCCGGTCGGCGGTGCGGTCAGTGCGATCGCCGCCACGGCCACCACCAGCGCACCGGGCACCGCCCAGCGTCGGACGAACCGGTGCAGCAGCAGCCAACCGACCACCACCGATCCGGCCACCACCGGCAGCTCGACCAACGCGCGGACCGGGGCGGTGCACAGCGGCAACAGCACCCCGGCGAGCATGGCGGCGGCCACCGGCTTGGGGATGGCGGCTACCGCGCGGCCGAGCGGCGGGAACAACCCGGCCGCGACGATCAGCACACCGGAGACGAGGAAGGCGCCCACCGCTACCGGCCATCCTCCCGGCGGCGGCCCGGTCGCCACCAGCAGCGCCGCGCCCGGAGTGGACCAGGCCACACTCATCGGTATCCGGTACCGCCAGCCCAGCCAGGCGGCGGCGAACCCACATGCCACGCAGAGAGCGAGCAGGCCGGAGGCGGCCTGTGCGTCCGACGCGCCTGCCGCTCGGAGCCCGGCCAGCACGACGGTGAACGAGCTGGCGAAGCCCACCAGCGCGGTCACTGCCCCTGCCAGCACCGGTTGCACGCGTCCGGCCACCACACCCCTCCCGACTGTTCCGTTTACGGAACGGAAGCATGTAGCACGATAGCCGGGTGCCGCACCCACCACCAGCCCCGCGCCCGGGCCTCGACGTGGATCCCGCCGTCGTCGGGCGCCGCGTCCGCGCCCTGCGCGAGGAGCAGGGGATGTCGCTGTCCACACTCGCCCGGCTCGCCGGTGTCGGAAAGGCCACCCTCTCCGGCCTGGAGCACGGCACCCGCAACCCGACCCTGGAGACGCTCTGGGCGGTCACCGCGCAGCTCGGCGTACCGCTGACGGCGGTGCTGGCGGAGCCCGCCGCCGGGCCCACCGTGCACGGCACCGCGGTCACCGCCACCCTGCTGGAGGTCTTCACCGACACCGACGCGACCTACGAGCTGTACCGGATGCGGGTCGCGCCCGGGCCGGGCCAGCTCTCCCCCGCCCACCCGGCGGGAGTCACCGAGCACGTCACCGTGTTCGCCGGGGTGCTGCGCGCCGGGCCGGCCGACGCACCGCTGACGGCCACGGCCGGTGGCCACCTCCGCTGGGTGTCGGACGTGCCACACAGCTACGCGGCGGTGGGCGACGAGGAGGTCGCCGCGAGCCTGCTGCTGCGCTATCCGCGCCGCTGAGACCGCGCCGATCGGTCACGGACCGTCGACCTCGTCGACGATAATCGCAATCATTTCTCGACCTAGGTAGGAGGCGTAGAGACGAATGCCGGTTGTTCTTGGCAAGCTTGACCCCATGACGCTGATCCTCCGCTCGGTCATCCTCAACGACATCGGCTTGGTGCGCACCAACAACGAGGACTCCGCCCTCGCCGGTGACCGCCTGATCGCGGTCGCCGACGGCATGGGTGGGCTGCCTGCGGGCGAGGTGGCGAGCGAGATCGTGATCCGGATCCTGGACGAGCTGGCTCCCCCCACCGACCCCGACGGCGCCGCCGACGCGCTGCGTGCCGTGGTCAGCACCGCCAACCAGCGCATCCACGCCGCCATCACCGTCGACCCGAGCCGGGACGGCATGGGTACGACGCTCACCGCGGCGCTGCTGGCCGGGGAGACGCTGGTGCTGGCCCAGGTGGGCGACTCCCGCTGCTACCTGCTGCGCGAGGGGGAGCTGACCCAGCTCACCCGGGACGACACGTTCGTGCAGGCGCTTGTCGATCAGGGGACCCTCTCTCCCGAGCAGGCCCGCCACCACCCGCAGCGGTCCCTGGTGACCCGGGCCGTGCAGGGTGCCGACACCCCACCGGCGGTCGGGGTGCTCACCGTGGTCGCCGGTGACCGGCTGCTGCTGTGCAGCGACGGGCTCTCCGACTACGTCGAGGACGAGGCCATCGCCGCGGCCCTGGGCATGTACGCCGACCGCCAGCAGTGCGGTGAGCAGTTGGTGAAGCTGGCTCACCACGCCGGCGCACCGGACAACGTCACAGTCGTGGTCTCCGACGTCGTCGCCCGCTGACCCGTACGGCTCCCTCGGCGGCTCACCCGAACCGACTGGTTCGGGTACCGCTGCCACAGTAGGTGGTTGTGCCATCTAGCTAGCGCCGCTACTGTCCGACGCGTGGATTCCGACCGGCGCGGGCAGTGGCTGCGAGGGGTGCTCGACATCTGCGTCCTGGCCCTGCTGTCCAAAGGCGAGTCCTACGGCTACCAACTCGCCCAGGCACTCGACGCGGCGGGCGTCGGGCCGATCCAGGGCGGCACGCTCTACCCGGTGCTGCTGCGCCTACAGAAGACCGGCCTGGTGACGGCGCAGTGGCGGGAGGGCAACGCCGGACCGGCCCGCAAGTACTACCGGCTCACCGACGACGGGCACGCGGCGCTCCACGCCGGCGGCAGCGCCTGGCTCGCCTTCGTCCGGCCGGTGAACGACATCGTCACGAAGGGGGTCACCCGGTGAACGCCGACGATTGGCTGCGTACCCTCACAGCCGAGCTGCACCAGCGCCGGGTCGCGGCGGACGCCGCACGGCACGTGGTCGCCGAGGCCGCCACGCACCTACGCGAGGGCGGCGGCGACCCCTGGGTCGTCTTCGGCCCACCCCAGCAGTACGCGGGCGCTGTCGTGGAGAGCATCGGCACCGCGCCCGGACCGCGCCCCGGGCCGGTCCGGCTGCACGCGGCAGGCATCACCAAGCGGTACGGACGGCGAACCGTGCTGCGCGACGCCACGCTCACCGTCCGGGCCGGACAGATCGCCGCCGTCGTCGGCGCGAACGGCTGCGGCAAGAGCACCTTCCTCCGGATCTGCGCCGGCCTCATGTCACCGGACGCCGGTGAGGTGACCGTCTCCGGGCGGCTCGGCTACTGCCCGCAGTCCGGCGGGACCGCCGACTTCCTGCTCGCCGACGAGCACTTCGTGCTGGTCGGCGCCGGTCAGGGTGTGGCCCGTGGCCCGGCCCGCCGCGCCGGTCGGGCGGCGGCCCGGCAGCTCGGCTGGGAAGCGGGCGGCGACGTGCAGGCCCGCCACCTGTCCGGCGGCACCCGACAGAAGCTCAACCTGACCATGTCCACGCTCAGCGCCCCCGACGTGCTGCTGCTCGACGAGCCGTACCAGGGCTTCGACCAGGGCACGTACGTCAACTTCTGGGACCAGCTCAGCAGGTTGCGCGACGCCGGCACGGCCATCGTCGTGGTGACCCACCTGCTCAACCAACTCGACCGGGTGGACATCGTGCTCGACCTGACCCCGGCACACGAGTCCGGGTGGCACGCGCCCGGCATCCAGGGAGGCCGCCCGTGAACCGGCTCGTCACCGTCGCCGAGATGACCCTGCGGGAGCTGCTGCGGCGTCGAGGCGTACTCCTGCTGTTGTTGTTGATGCCGTTGACCTTCTACCTGATCCGGCGGGACGCCTACCTCGGGCAGTCGGTTCGCTCGCTGCTGCTCGGTGTGGGCTGGGCGGTGAGCACCGCCGCGCTGTTCGCCACGACCGCGGCCCGCGAGCTGGAGCCGAGGCTGCGGCTGGCCGGCTACCGCCCGCACCATCTCTATCTCGGTCGGATGCTCGGCCTGTGGACGGTGGGACTGGTCATCTCCGTACCCTTCTTCCTGCTCCCGATGATCGACGGCGCGGACCTGCGGTACGGCGGCCTGGCGGCGGCGCTGCTCTGTTCCGTCGCGGTGGCGGCGCCGTTCGGAATGCTGATCGGCGCGCTGCTGCCCCGCGAGTTGGAGGGCACGCTGCTGCTGCTCACTGTGGTGACGGTGCAGATGCTGATCGACCCGGCCGGGTCGGGGGCGAGGTTGACGCCGTTCTGGTCGAGCCGGGAGATCGCCACCTGGACGGTCGACAACACCGACCAGGGCTATTTCTCCCGTGGCCTGCTGCACGGGGTCGCCGTCACCGCCCTGCTGGCTCTGGGCGTGGCCGCGGTGGCCAGCGTCCGCCTGCGCCGCCGTCGCCACCTGCGGCACCTGCCGGTCGGCTGACGCCCGGCCGACCGTGGATCGGGCCAATCCGGTTGCTGTGACCCGCGCGGCGGGTTGAGATAGGCGAATGACCATTCGCCGGGTGACCGACGACGACCGTCTCACCACCAGCTTTCCGCTTGCCGCGTACGCCTTCGAGTCCTCGCCGCTCAGCACCGCCCGGACGGCGGAGTTCCGCGACTACCTGCCCTACAACCAGGGCAACCGGACGTTGATCGCCGAGGAGGACGGCACCACGTTGGCCGCCGTCTCGGCCATCCCGATGCGACAGAACCTGCGCGGGGTGGTGCTGCCGATGGCCGGTGTCGCCGGGGTGGCGACCCATCCGCTGGCCCGCCGGCAGGGGCACGTCCGGACGTTGCTGCACCAACTCCTCGACGAGATGCGCGACGAGGGTCATCCGCTCAGCGCGCTCTATCCGTTCCGGCCCAGCTTCTACGCCCGGTTCGGCTACATCGGGCTGCCCAAGCCGCGCCGGGTCACCTTCGCCCCGGCCAACCTGGGTTCGCTGCTCCGGGTGGACCTGCCCGGTGAGGTCGGCTGGGAACGCGTAGCCGCCGGCTATCCGGCGTGGCGGGCGTTCACCGAACGCAACCTCCAGGAACGACACGGCTTCGCGATCTTCCCGGACTACCGGGCGGTCGGAATGCGTGACCGTGACGAGTACTGGCTGCTCACCGCCCGGGTCGGTGGGGAGGTCACCGGCGCGGTGACGTACCGGATCGACGATTACGGCGGCACGCTGCACGGCAACGAGCTGCTGGTCACCGACCCGCTCGCGCGGGCGCTGCTGTTGCAGTTCTTCGCCCGGCACGTCGACCAGATCCAGCGGATCACCGTTCAGGTTCCGCCGGACGAGTTGCCCGAGCTGTGGCTGACCGACCTGGACGTGCACGTCGAGGCCCGTACCCAGGTGCCGGGCGCGTCCGCGCCGATGGCCCGGCTGCTGTCGCTGGACGCGTTGAGCGGGCTGCCCGCGGGTCCGGGCCGGGTGCGGATCGAGCTGACCGGGGACCGCTGGTTGGCCGGCAGCCACCTGCTCGACGGCACGACCGGGGCGTTGGAGTTGGTCGACGACACCACCGGCCGCGCGCCGACCGCCACGCTCACCGCAGCCGGTCTCTCCGCCCTCGCGTACGGGGTGCTGGACCCGGCCGAGCTGCCACTGCGCGGTCTGGGCGAGGTGCCGGTGGACGCCGCCACGGAGTTGCGCGGCCTCTTCCCCCGCCGGGTGCCGTATCTCTTCGCCGACTTCTGAGCCCTCCTCACAAACGGGTTTGTCGCCTCGGCGAGCGTGGGTACGGTCCCGCGAATGCCGGAGTGGTTACAGGCGGGTGGATGGGGGTTGCTGGCCGGGTCGGCTCTGCTGGTCGGGGCGGCGGTCGGCTGGTTCGCCCGGGTGCCGCAGCGCCTCATCGCGTCGATCATGGCGTTCGGCGCTGGGGTGCTGCTCTCCGCCGTGTCGTTCGAGTTGATCGCCGAGGCGCACGCGCAGGGCGGGCTCCTGCCCACCGCTCTCGGCGCTGCCGCCGGCGCGGTGGTCTACACAGTGGCCAACCTGGCTCTCGCCCGGCACGGCGCCCGGCACCGGAAACGGTCCGGCGACCAGCAACCCTCCGAGAGCGAGCAGCCTGGTTCCGGCTCGGCGCTCGCCGTCGGCGCGCTGCTCGACGGCGTACCGGAATCGGTCGTGATCGGCGCCAGCCTGCTCGGCGGCGGCGCGGTCAGCCTGGTCACGGTGGCGGCGGTGTTCCTCAGCAACGTCCCGGAGGGGCTGTCCAGCGCCGCCGGCATGCGCCAGGCCGGCCGCACCCGACGGTACGTGTTCCTGCTCTGGACCGGGATCGCGCTGATCAGTGGCGTCGCCGCGCTGGTCGGCAACACGCTGCTGGGGGGCGCGCCGCCGGAGGTGCTGGCCGCCATCACCGCGTTGGCCGCCGGCGCGATCCTCGCCATGATCACCGACACCATGGTCCCGGAGGCGTTCGAGAACGCGCACCTGCTGGTCGGTCTGATCACCGTCGCCGGCTTCCTGACCGCCTTCGCCCTCTCCCACACCTGATGACGGCGTCTTAGCGGTGCATTAAACCGGCCCGGCGGATTCGTCGCGACGCCGTCACGGCTCCTAGCATCACGGGGTGCGCATGACGTCGCTTGCCGCTCTCCTCGTCCTCGGTGTCGCCACCGCGACCCTGCCCGCCTGCGCGCCCAACGACCCGGCCCCCACCTTCGAGGCCGGCTCGACCGCCTCGCCGACGGCCCTGCCCACCGGCGGTCAGGGTGAGGCACCGGGGGCTCGCGACGGCCTCGGCGGCCCGGGGGCCAGCGCCAGCCCGAAGCCCGCCAACAAGGTGCTCGCCGCCGGCAACCCGAACGGCAGGGCCACCGTGCCGGCCGAGGCGCGAGCGGTGGACACCTCGAAGCCGACGCGGAGAATCGGCACGGGCACCCCGGCGAGTTGCACCTCCGCGGCGGTGGTGAAGGCCGTCGCGGCCGGCGGAGTCATCACGTTCAACTGTGGACCGGCCCCGGTGACGATCAAGATGGCCGCCACCGCCAAGGTTCGCAACGCCAACGGGCCGAAGATCGTGCTGGACGGCGGCGGCACCGTCACGCTGAGCGGCCAGGGGCAGCGCCGCATCCTCTACATGAACACCTGCGACGAGGCCCAGGGCTTCACCACCTCGCACTGCCAGAACCAGGATCACCCGCAGCTCACCGTGCAGAACCTCACCTTCGCCGACGGCAACTCCACGGGCGAGAAGGCCGAGGGCGGCGGCGGTGGGGCGATCTTCGTACGCGGCGGGCGGCTGAAGGTGGTCAACTCGCGCTTCGTCCGCAACCGCTGCGACCGCACCGGCCCCGACCTGGGTGGCGCAGCCGTCCGGGTGCTCAGCCAGTACGAGAACAAGCCGGTGTACGTGGTGGGCAGCACCTTCGACGGCGGCTCCTGCTCCAACGGAGGGGCGCTGAGCAGCATCGGTGTGTCGTGGGTGGTGCTGAACAGCCTGCTCAGGAACAACGAGGCGATCGGCAGCGGCGCCAACCCGGCCAAGTCCGGTACGCCCGGCGGCGGCAGTGGCGGCGCGATCTACTGCGACGGCAACGAGTTCACCGTACGGATCGCCGGCACGATCATCGAGAACAACAAGGCCAACGAGGGCGGCGGCGCGGTCTTCTTCGTGAGCAACAACCGCACCGGCACGATGAGGATCGAAAACTCGACCCTGCGCCGCAACCCCAGCGCCAAGTTCGAGACCCGTGGCTTCCCCGGCATCTTCTTCCTGGGCGCCCGCACCCCCACCGTAACCAACTCCAAGCTCTCCTAACCCAACCCCGCCCCCGTGGCCCGCCCCGCCCCCGTGGCCCCGGCGCCGGTGATCAAGAGGTTTCGGTCATCGGGGCGGCGTTCTCTGACCGAAAGCTCTTGATCAACGAGCTGAGGGGTGGGTGGGGTGGGTGGGGTCAGTAGGGGTTTCCTTCGCCTGGGGGGCGGGCGTGGAGGAGGGCGGCTGGGCGGCCGGGCAGGTTCGGTGCGCCGGACATCGGAGGGCTTGACGTGTGGTCGCCGTCGGCCATGCCGGCGAAGAGTTCCTTGAGCGCCGTCAGCGCGCTGATCCTGGGCTGCCAGCCCAACTCGGTCTCCGCGCGCTCGCTGGACATCAGCGGGGCGTTCAGACCCAGCTCCACCCAGCCCGCGTCGACCGGTTGCAGCCGCGCCCGCCAGGTCAACGCCGCCGCCGCCCGCAGCACCGGCGCGGCGACCGGCACCGTCCAACCATGGAAGTGCCGGGCCACCAGCTCCGGAGTGAGCACCGGGTCCGCGGCGACGTTGAAGGCACCGCGCGCATCACCCAACACCGCCCGCGCGTACGCGTCAGCCACGTCATCGGCGTGCACCGCCTGCATTCGCAACCGGCGGTTCGTCGGCACCAGCGGGATCCGGCCGAAGCGCAGCAGCCGCACCGGCGCCAACGGGCCGAGGAAGTAACGCGTGATCTCCGCACCGGCGGCCCGCTGGAAGATCAACCCGGGGCGCATCCGTACCACCCGCAGCGTCGGGTGATCCCGTTCGAGCCCATCCAGCAGCGCCTCCACCTCCGCCTTGTGCTCGCTGTACGACGAACCGGGCACACCGGTGGCCGGCCAGCGCTCACTGATCGGGTGGTCCTTCGGGCCGGGGGCGTAGGTGCCGACCGACGAGGCGTACACCAGGGCCGGCACGCCGGCCTGGACCACCGCGTTGATCACCGCCCGGCTGCCCTCGACGTTGGTCCGGCGCAGCACCCGCTGGTCATGGCTGGGCTGGATCTGCCAGGCCAGGTGCACCACCGCGTCCGCACCCGCGAACACCTCGGCGAGCTGCCCGGCCGCGCCCGGCGCGCCGATGTCGCAGGAGTGCCACTCCACCTGGTCGTACGGCTCGCCGGCATCCGGGCCGGGCAACCGTCGAACGACACCGGCCAGCTCAACGCCACGCTCCCGGCGCAGCCGCCGCAGCAGCGCCGTACCGACGTTGCCGCTCGCCCCCACCACCACGATCCGCATGCCCGACCCCGTACCCGCCCAGCAGCAGCTCAACCACCCACCAGCGCGGCGGCCCGCCCCGCCGGTTGATCCACTCGACTTCCTGAAAGTCGCGGCATCCGCGCGCCCAGGACAGCCCGACTACCGGGATCCCGAGTCCCGCCACCTGGGTCCCGCCCGACGTCAGGCCCGTGCCGTAGCGGTCGAACGGTGTCCGCAGGTCGGGCAGGCGTCGTCGAGCACCCGCCGACGTACGGTCTGGTGTCGTGCGGCCTGGCCGGCGAGGGCCGCTGCCAGCAGCGCCGCGCCGACAAGAAGGATCGACCCGGTCGTGGTGGCGTAGGCCGCCGAGGTCGGTCCACCTCCCTGGCTGCCCCAGATCCCTTGGCTGAGCTGGTTGGCGCCGAACAGGGCGGCCGGGGTGGCGAGCAGCACCGTCGCCCAGAGGCCGGAGTCGTCCGCTCGCAGGGCGCCACCGAGGCCGACGAGCAGGACCAGCGCGAACATCAACCCCCCGACCATCGCCAACAGTTCGGGGGTCGAGCCGTACGAGGTGAACATGTTCCCGCCGTTCTCGGCGGCGCTGAAAGCCACCGATGCGACCGTCACACAACTGGCAGTGAGCGGCGGCAGGCCACGCGCCACCCAGCCGGGATGGGAGGGCAGCGCGAGCGTGGCCAGGCCGAGCGCGACGGCGGGAACCAGCACGAACAGCGGTGGCCCCGGCCGCCCGGTGACGGCGGCCACGGACGGCACGACGACGGTCAGCAGGAGACCGCCGGCCGCGACAGAGCGGGCCCAAGCCCCGGGCAGCGCCGTGGCGGTGACGGCGACGAGCAGCCAGCCCAGCCAGATCACGGCCCCGAGGGTCTGGAACGGGCCGACCGGATCCAGCCCGGCGAAGCGGGGATCTTCGAACTCGACCTGCAGGAGCAGGAAGACGGAGACCGCGACCAGGGTGTTCAGCGCGGCGGTCGCGGCCAGCGGGAGAGCCGCAACCAGCCCGAGAGCGCCGTACCCGCGCAGTCGCTCCCGGAGCCCGGCGCCGAGCAGGTCGACGGCGTCGTGTGGGGATGGCCAGCGCCGCCCCGGATCGACGGTGTCGAGGTACGTCCCGACGATCTCGTCGCCCCGCTCAGCCTGGTAGTCACCCGGGTAGGCCCACAGCAGCCGCCGGTAGCGGGACTCCAGCGGCGACCCGGCCTGATCCTGCGCGGGGTTGGGCTGGTTCATGCCGGGCCTCCGGTCGGTCGAAGGATGGGGCGGGCGGCCGTCAGAGGGCCGCGTGAGGTGCCGCCGGCGGTGCGGGTGACCGCAGGTCGAGCACGTAACCGCTGCGTCGCGGCCTCGACGTTGCGGCGCAGTCGTTCGGTCTCAGCGGTGAGCACGGACCGGCCAACTTCGGTGAGCCGGTAGTAGCGGCGCAGCCGACCCTCGACGACCTCCTCGCGGTCCCGCTCGACCAGCCCTTCGTCGGCGAGGCGGTCGAGTGCGCCGTAGAGGGTGCCGGGCCGCAGCGCCAACCGCCCACCGGAGAGGGCCGCGACGTCGCTGGTGATGCCGTAGCCGTGCATGGGTTCCCGCGCGAGCGCGGTGAGGATCAAGAAGGTGGGTTCCCGCAGCGGCGTGGGTGTGGCCATGGCCTCAATATAACGGTGATGAAGCTATACCGGTGACCGAGCAGTGCGGAAGTTTGCCGGAGATGTCAGGCCGACGCGCCAGCGGGTCGCTCGGCCCTGCATCGTCTACGGATGTCATGCGACGCGGGCGTAGACCGGCATCGCTCCGCCGGACCGGGGGCGGACATCAGCCGGGCCGCAGAGGGTCGGGTAACCTGAGCGCGCGGGCCGCTAGCTCAATGGCAGAGCTGTGGACTTTTAATCCATAGGTTCAGGGTTCGAGTCCCTGGCGGCCCACTCCGTTCCAGCTCAGCGGCCCTCTACGGGGTCGCTGTCTTTGTCAGCACGGCTCGGCACAGCAGTGGGCTCTCGTCGGTCCCAATCTTGTCGAGCACCCCTCACGCCAACTACCGGCAGAGTGAGCCGATCAGCTCATCAAAGCCAGGGAACTCTTCCCGCGCTGCGGTAATGACGTCATCCGCCGACCTGCGACGCGACGGTGCCCAGCGTTGGGCGATCTCCGCGAGGCGGGCATCCGTACGGGGCTCGTGTTCGTGATTGGGATAGGCCGTCGCTTCCCACGGACCGAAACCGTCGGCGACGAGCCACAGGTAGTCCCACAGGGTTTGCGCCACGACCCCCGTTTCGCCCTCCGAACCGAGAAACACCACCGGCTGCTGCTCGATCGGCTCACCATGACGCACCAGCCAGAACGCGGCGAGGCCTCCGGTGCCGTCCTGTCCGAAGACCCGGAACTCGGAACCGTCCAGCTCCGCGTTTCCGGTCCACGCCCTCCACCACTCGGCAATCTCACCCGAGTCGAGGAAGTGCGGGTACGGCTCGAAGTCGACGCCGACGCCGACGCCGACGCCGTCGCTGTAGTCGAAGCCGACTTCATGAGCTTCGGACAAAGGAGTCGGCAAGGTCCGACCATCGTGATCCACGGGCAGCACCCTAGCGAGGAGGACCGACGGACCGGTCTGGTGCCGGCCAACGGCTTGAGCCTCGGGTATCACCGGTCCAGCGCGCTGCCCAGCCGCTTGAGGGCGGCATGGGTGGCCGCCGAGGAGACCACCGTGTAGATCTCCATGGTGATGGCCTATCCGGGCTGACGCTCGACGTCCAAACTCACGTGATGTGCCGTGTGCTGCTAGCTTGGCGCTTCTGCGTCATCAACATGGAGTACACATGCCCAACGTTGTCCTCGTCGCCGGGCCGGTAGTTGACATGGCTTCCGCTGCGCGGGCTCTGGCGGACGCCATCGGCCTACAGGTTGTCAGCGCAGGCAACGTCTTCCGCGATCACGTGCAGCAGCAGACTCCGCTGGGCAAAGAGGCGAACCGGTATATGCAGGCCGGACATCTTGTACCGAATGAGCTAATGGTCAGAGCCATCGCTGAGGTCCTAACCCACGTCGACGGTAGCTGGGTGATGTACAACTTCCCCCGTGACATCCGCCAAGCTGAGTTGCTGACACAGAGCGGCCATGCCCCCAACGCAGTGATCGAACTTTCCCTGACGGAGGACCAGGGTCGCCTCGCCGCGCAGCGCCGAGTGGAACATCGGATAGAACTGGACTCCCAACAAGCCGAGCGACGCCAGGAACTATTGCTTTTGTACTCGCGTTCACAGGAGACCTACCAGGAGCAGGTCGATCCGTTGCGCGCCTATTACCGGGCAGATGGCCTGTGGCAGACCGTCAATGGCTTCGGCGACTTCGAGGACGTAGCAGGCAGGCTGATCCAAATCATCTCTGACGTCTCCAGCGGGTGCTTGCGTCTCAGGTGACCGTGGCGGCGGTGAGAAAGAACGTGACTGCGTATGTGAACCGGTGTGCAACGACGGCGTCGTCAAACTGGTCTTCGAACGCACGAGCGTCGGCCGGGTCGAGTACGCCGCGTTGAGCAGCTGTGGCAGCCCAACTGCGAAGGCCGAGGACGTTGTCGACGGCGGTCGGGTTCCGAACCAGCAGCGTTCGGGGTTCGGTGGTGACGTCGACCAGGCCGTGTGCGGCGAGAAGGCCGGCATGTTGATGCGCCAGGGTGCCGTTGCGGAGGAGGACGTCAGCCCGAAATCTCAGCACGCGCCGAGCCAAGCTTTGGTCGGCGATGTCAAGTACCTGAGTGTCGTAGTCGGGGTCTGCGAGGACGATGCGGCCATTCGGCCGGACAACCCTGATGAGTTCCTTGATCGCGGCGTGGGGATCGGCGAGGTGTTGCAGGGTGCGATCGGCCCAGGCCCCATCGAATGAGTCGCTGAGGAACGGCAGGTGATGGGCATCGGCGACGGTGCTTTGGGTCAAGCCGCGGGCTTGCCTGGCAGCAGCCATGGTCAGTGCGTAGTCCACGGTCGCCACGCTTACCCCGTGCTCATCTTTCAACTGGGCTGCGCTTGCCCCTGTGCCAGCGCCAACATCAACGTAGCGACGGCCGGGCGCCGGATGGAGCAGCTGACGGACCCGCTGCTGATATGCCCGGTAGAAAGGTTCCTCGGTAAGGCGGTCCAGTACGTCGACCCACGAGTTCGGGTCTGACTGGCGGTCGACGTCAGTGAACCCGTGCATGATCTACAGCATATTTCGCCGTTTGCGGCGGCGCTGCTGCCTACGACAGCACAGCGCCGCACCAGAGGGGTTCAGGGTTCGAATCCCTGGCGGCCCACTCACATATCGGCCGCGGTGGGCCACATTCGCCGCCCGACGGCTGAAGTCGCGCTGGTAGCCTGACGCCTTTCGACGAGAGGCGGAGTCTGCCCGGTGCACAGGATTCTGCTGCGTGGGTTGGTCGCGGTGGCGACCGTCTCCGTGGTGACCGCCTGCGGTTCTCCGACGGCTCCCGGAGCGGATCGATCCCCAGACGCGACAAAGCAGGCGACGGATTCGGCGACGGCCACGAAGTCACCTCCGCCAGCAGTTCCGGCGACCGGCGGGCCCGGGTACTCCGCGGCGCTGTCCGCACGCCTGGTGACCCCGGAGTCGCTACCGCCCGGCTTCACCGTGGACATCGCGACCACCATGGCACTCGATGCTGGCGATCGACGTCCAGACGTCGACGCGTCGTGTTCGCGCAGCATGATCCCGCTGCTGTCGGCGAGGCGGCTGACCGGGACTCCGTCAGCGACAGCCGCAGCCACCCTCAGCTTCGACGCGGGTCCCGACGACCTGTGGGTGGGAACGGAAGTCCTCAGGACCTACACCGACGGCGGTGCACGGCGAGCGATGGCGGACCTGCGGACGTTCATCGGCAGTTGCCCGACCGTTGTGCTGCCTGACCAGGGCGGCGGTTATCGCTTCGCGGTCGCGGCCGGGCCGCAGTTGGGCGATGACAGCCTTCACGTCATCAACGCCACGACATCGGGTCCTGACACGCTGGAGTGGGACATCATCCTCGTCCGGACCGGCACCACCTTGGTGGTCGTTCAGGCGGAGGGCAACAAGCCCGACGGCGCCGAACACCTCACCCGGGTGGCCGAGGCCGCGCTCCACAGATTCCAGACGACCGGGTCCTGAACGCCCCGAAATCCGGGCGCGTTGCAGGGGATCAACGACGAGGTTGGCACCTGGCGCCGCGGGCTGACGTAGATATCCTCTTCAGGTGCTGGCTCGTGTGGAGATCGTTGACACGGGTCCGGCACTGCGAAGGGACTATCGAACATGCCCCGTGTGGTACCGGCGGTCATCCGCGCACTCGACGTCCTGGAACTGTTTCTGGACTGCCCTCAACTGTCGGCCCGCCAGGTGATGGAGCGACTCGATCTGCCCCGCACGACCGTCCACGAGTTGCTCGTGACGCTTGAGGCTCGCGCGTACCTGATCTCGATACCGGGTCAGCCCGTGCAGTATCGGCTCGGCATGCCGCTGTTCCAGTTGGGCGCGGCGTTCGCGGGCCGGCTTGATCTGGTACGCGAGGCGCAGGGCGTCGCACGGGACGTGGCCGCCGCGTGCGACGAGGCGGTTCATGTGGCGGTGCTCGACGGCGCCGATGTGATCTACCTCGTCAAGTTCGACAGCACCCACCCGGTTCGGATGGTTTCCGGGGTCGGGCTGCGGCTGCCCGCCCACTGCACGGCCGTGGGCAAGGTGCTGCTGTCGGCCCTCGACGAGGCGGACCTGGACGCCGTCCTGCTGAAGGACCCTCTGCCGGGCATGACGCCGGACAGCATCACCGATCCGGATCTTCTTCGTGAACATCTGGACCGGGTCCGGGTGGAGGGCGTCGCTGTCGACATCGGTGAGTCGGACACTGCGATGCGGTGCGTCGCCGCGGGGATCCGGGACCACACCGGCGCCATCATCGCTGGGATGAGCCTGTCCGCGCCGATCATCCGTTGGACGCCTCAGGTGCAGGTGGAGTGGACCGGGCTGGTTCGCGAGGGGGCGGCCGCGTTGTCGGCTCGCATGGGTTACCGGGCGCAGCCTCGATAGGGCTCCTCCCGCTTTCGGTTCGAAACAACATCGAAACATTGACATCGCTCTTCGCACTGTTCTAGCGTCGCGACCACTCGATACGGTATATCGAACCTAGTTCGAAATCTCGAACGGCGGTGGTCCCGTGACCCGACCGAACTGGAACGTCAGCGCTACTGCCTCGGCCCGGTCGCCGATCGCCTCGACCCCGTCGCGCCATCCGACGAGCGGCACCCGACATGTCTCGGGTGGCTCCGTCGAAGCGCGCGGCAGTGGCCGTCCCACGGTGACGGGCGGGCCCGCTCACCACCGTGGCGACCCACCGACGCACTGATCTCGACGGGCGACCCTCGGTGGTCGCCGGCAGAAACCAACTGGAACACAACCGTCGCGGTGTCCGCCAGCTGTGCCTTCGGCGTGCAGCCGTGCGCGGGGAGATGAAGGAGGCGAGTGTCCATGGAGGACAAGTCGGGGTGGTCACGGCGCGGCTTTCTGGGGATGGGGGTTGGGGTGCTCGGCGCGGCCGGTCTGGCCGCGTGCGGTGGCGACTCCGATCCGCCCAGCAGGGTGCAGCCGGAGGTTCCGCAGGAGCTGATCGACGCCGCGGCGGCGATGAAGGGCTCCTCGATGGGCATGCTGTCGCAGAAGCTGTATTCGACGGCGGCGAACGAAGCCCTCGACAGCTCGATCAAGAAGTTCGCCGACACCACCGGCACGAAGATCGAGAACAGTCTGGTCCAGGCCGACGCCGGTGACGTGGTGGCCAAGATCGACGCCGAGGTCAAGGGCGGGGTGGCCCGTGACCTGGCGTTCATGACCGACTCGCGGTTCGTCGCCCAGTTCCAGGCGCTGGGCGACCTGGAGGACGTGACGGACGTCGTCACGGCGCTGACCGCCAAGTACGGCGAGCCCTGCGCCGAGGCCAAGAACTTCTGCGTCTTCGACGGCAAGTGGTTCGCCATCCCGTACCACTTCATCGGGATCGGGTCGTTCCTGCGCAAGGACTGGATGCAGGACAAGGGCATCACCCCCAAGGACATCTACAGCTGGGAGGAGCTGCGGGACCTGTGCCTGGAGATCTCCGATCCGGCCAAGCGCCGGTTCGGCTGGGGCATGACGGTGAACCGGTCCGGTGACGGCAACGGCATGATCGAGGCGCTGATCAACGCCTACGGCGGGTCGATCGCCGCCAACGACGGCCGGAAGGTCACCTTCAACTCCCCGGAGACGGTGCAGGCGGTGACCTTCCTCGGCGACATCTACACCAACCCGAAGTACAAGCCGATGTTGCCGCCGGGGATCGCGAGCTGGACCGACACCAGCAACAACGAGAACTGGCTCGCCGGGATCCTCGGCTACACCCGCAACCAGTTCAGCGTGTACGCGGACTCCAGGACCAAGAAGAACCCGGTGCACGCGAACACCCACGTGTTCTCCGACTGCATCGGCCCGGCGACCGACAATCCGCTGCTGCTCGGCCAGTCACAGGGCTTCGTCGTCTTCAAGGGCGCCAAGAACCCGGCGCTCGCCAAGCTCCTGGCGCAGTACCTGGTCAGCGCGCCCGCGCTGCTCGGGGTGGCAAAGGAGGCGCCCGGCCTGGTGATGCCCGCCTGGGAGAAGGTCTGGGACGCCGACCCGTTCTTCACCAGTGGCGACCCGGCGTTCCCCATGCTGCGCAGAATCACTGAATTGAAGCTGCCGCTGAACACGAAGAACGGCCTGACCTTCCCGCAGAAGGCCAGCGCGGGCCAGCAGGCGGTGGGGTCGGCCTACGTCCTCACCGACATGATGCAGCAGGTCGTGCAGGGCACCGCGCCGGCGCAGGCCGTGTCAGCCGCCCACGCGAAGATGGTGCAGATCTTCAACCAGCAGGGGCTGCCGCAGTGAGGTCTGTCCGTCCTGCCCGGGTCCCGGCGGCGAGGAAATCCTCGCCGTCGGGGCCCGGCTCCCTCACCGCTGTCCAGCGGCGGCTGGGCCGCGACTGGCGACTCGCGGCCCTGTTCCTGGCACCGATGGCGGTGCTGGTCGGTGGGCTCGTCCTCGTGCCGATCGCCCGGTCGATCATCACCAGCACCACGGAACGGCACGGGCAGGACACCGTCTTCGTCGGTTTGGACAACTACCTCGCGCTCGTCGGCGACGACCAGTTCCACACCGGCGTGGTGAACTCGTTCGTATTCACCGCGTACGCCGAGATTTTCAAGGTCGTGCTGGGGTTGGCCGCCGCCCTGCTGCTGCACCATCGCCGACGTGGGCGGGCCGTGCTGGCCGGGCTGCTCCTGGTGCCGTGGGTGGTGCCGACGGTGGTGACGGCGTTCAGCTGGCGTGCGCTGCTCGACCCGATCTTCGGCAGCGTCAACACGCTGCTCACCGCCACCGGGATCGGGCCGCTGCTGGCCAGCGCGCACCTTGTCGACAGCTGGCCCGCGGGCTGGCTGTCCGACCCGTCGCTGGCCATGCCGTCGGTGATCCTCGTCAACGTCTGGAAGGGGGTGCCGTTCTTCACAGTGTGTTTCCTCGCCGGGTTGAAGGCCATCCCGGCGGACCTCTACGAGGCGGCGACCATCGACGGCGCCTCGGCGTGGCAGCGGTTCAGAAGCGTGACGCTGCCCGGACTGCGCCACGTGATCACCGTGACGGTGACCCTGTCGTCGATCTGGACGTTCAACAACTTCGACCTCGTCTGGTTGCTGACGCAGGGCGGCCCGGGTGACGTGACAGCGCCGTACGTGCTCATCGCCTACTCGAAGGCCATCCTGCAACTGCAGTACGGCGCGGGCGCGGCGGTCACGCTCGTCATGCTGCCGATCATCGGCGGGCTGGTCTTCGTCCTGGTCCGGTTGTTGCGTCAGGACACCAACATCAAACTGCCTCGGCGACGCCGGACAGCGCTGCGGCTCGGGGCACAGCGCTGGGCCGGGACGGCGCGGCGGGCGCTGCCGTGGGTCGTCACCGCACTGGTCACCGGTCTGCTGCTCTGGGCATCACCGCAGATCTTCTGGAAGGCGGCGGTGGTCCTCGCTGTGATCCTGCTGATCGCGGCGGGGGTCGGCCGGGTGGTCTCGACCCTCCAGTCCCGAGGTGGTCGCCGTTCGTCGACAGTGGTGTCGGGTGTGGGTTCCTGGGCCGCGCTGGCTGGCTTGCTCTTCTTCGTGCTGGGCCCGCTGTACTGGATCTTCGTCACGGCCTTCAAGTCCGAGGGCCAGGTCGTCATGCGTACCGACGACCTGTGGCCGACGCCGTGGACGCTTGAGCAGTTCGGCGCCCTGTTCGACAACCAACCGTTCGGCCGCTGGTATCTCAACACCCTGCTGGTGTCCGCGGCGTCGACCGCTGTGGCACTGGTCTGCGCCGCCCTGGCGGGCTACGCGCTGGCCCGGCTGCGGTTCCGCGGGGCCCAGGGCTTCACCGTCACGGTGCTGCTCACCTACGTGATGCCGGGCGCGCTGCTGTTCATCCCGCTGTACCAGATGCTCATCGGCGCGCGGCTCACCGACTCGTTGTGGTCCCTGGTGGTGACGTACCCGACCTTCACACTGCCGTTCGCCACCTGGCTGCTGGTGGGGTACTTCTCGTCGATCCCCATCGAGTTGGAGGAGGCCGCCCTGGTCGACGGTTGCAGCCGCATCCAGGCGTTCGGCCGGGTGGTGCTGCCGCTGGCCAAGCCAGGGCTGCTGGCGGTCGCGCTCTTCACCCTGACCAACGCCTGGAACGAGTTCCTCTTCGCCTTCGTGTTCATCACGAAGGACGAGTACAAGACGCTCCCGGTGGGGATGCAATCCATGATCGCCGGAGACGTCGTGCCGCAGGGACAACTCGCCGCGGCGTCGCTGCTGGTCAGCATCCCCGTGGTGATCATGTACGCCCTGGGGCAGCGCTTCCTGACCGAGGGGCTCACCGCGGGCGCGGTGAAGGGGTGAGCCGACGGGCCGCTGGTGCCGATCGCGCACCAGCGGCCCGGCAACGGGCCGTCCCACGACGGCTCCGGCAAGCGTCGGGTCAACCAGCGACTCGGACCGCTTCCACATCTGCCGCGATCATCGAGAAGACGGCCATGTCATGTGCCTTCTCGCCATCCCAGTCGGCCATTCGCAGGGTGCCCTCCCGCTGGTATCCGGCCCTCTCCGCGACCAGCAGGGAAGCGACGTTGTCGAGCCGGGCGCGCAGCTGGATACGGCGCATCCCACAATCGGTGAGCGCCCATCGGCCGACCTCGCGGGCGGCCGTGGTCGCGTAGCCTCGGCCGCGACGACTGGCCCGCACCCCGTAGCCGATTTCGCCGCGTCCCGCCCTCCAGTCGATGTCCCGCAACCCGATGCTGCCAACGATCTCGCCTCCGGCCGTGTCCACCAACGCCAGCCGCACACCGTCGCCGGCCAGCCGCTGGCGCGACATCCCGGTCAGCCACTCGTCCACGTCGGCGGCGGTTTGCGGTGAGCCTGGCGGCAGTCCGGTCCGATCATCGGCGGCCACGAACGCCGCCAGCTGGGTGGCGTCCTGCGGGCCGAACTCACGGATCTCCAGACCACCCGAGATGATCTTCACTGGCGCGAACATGGTGGGGAGCGTAGAGCCAAGCTCCGAGTCGTCGCGCACCTTTACCTCGCCGCGGGGAGCAGGAACGGGTGCCGGGACGCGTGGCCGCCGCTCACGTCCAGGTCATGTTGATGGCCGGGCGAGGGCGTTGGTCATGGGTACGGTGCCCTCACGCGGTCTCGGTTCCGGTCTGTGCGCGGGTGTAGGTGAGGAAGAGCGCGCCGCTGTCCAGAACTGTGTGGTCGGTCAGGCACCAGGTGCGTGGTGCGAAGACGGCGTCACGGCCGAAGAGCGGGATGCCGGCACCAATGGTCAACGGGGCAAGCTTGATGATCAGCTGGTCGATCTCGGGGTAGAGGGCACCGGCCAGCGCGCCGCCGCCGATCACCCAGACGTCCTTGCCGTCGTGCCGCTTCAGCTCCCGTACCGTGGCGATCGGGTCTTGGCCGATGACCTCGACGGCCGGGTCCGGGCTGCTGCCCAGCGTCCGGGAGAACACCAGGTGGCGCAGGTGCGGGTACGCGTCGGTCACACCGGCCTTCAGGCCCACCTCGTAGGAGTTGCGCCCTTCCACCACGGTGTCGAACCGGCTGCCCTGATCGGTGATGCCGAACGCCTGCCGGGCCGGACCGGGGAGGGTCTCCGGGTACTCCGCGACGAGGTGGCGCAGGTAGTCGTCCGGAATGGGCCAGAACCCGCCGGGGCCGGTCGGGTCGGCGCCGTCGGGGCCGGCGATGAAGCCGTCCAGGGTGGCGGCGATGTAATACACGAGCTTGCGCACGACGATCTCCTCGTTCAGGCTGCCGGTCGCTGTTCGGCGATGACCATCAGCTTGCCCGGCGAGGCACCGGGCTACAAGATCACAACTGGTAACGTGCCCTAACCCTTCGCTAATACGTCGATCGGGGAATGGCCACAGCTTCGGCAGCACGCCATGACTGGCGCTCTCCGCTATTCGGCGCCGGCGATGATCGCGCCGCTGACCGTGTCCACATACCACCGCTGGTACTGCTCGATCGCCCATCCGCGTTGCCGGACGAGCCAGTCGAAGTTGCGGACGTCCTGGGCCAACCAGAGGATGTCGGCCACCTGGTCGACGCCCAGGTCGGGGCGTACACCTCCCGTGCCGACCAGTTCGGCGGCGAACATGGCCATGCCGCGGCGGCGGTCGTCGACGTTCTTGCGCCAGATCTCGGCGGCGTCCGGATCGGCCGTGGCCGCGCCGGCCAGCGCGAGCATCACCTGGGCCTGCCGGGCGTTGACCTCGGCCAGGTGACGTGCGTAGCGGGCGAGCTTGGCCTGGGGGTCGGTGAGGGCGCGGATCTCGGCGACGAAGGGCCGGTCCGGCAGGGCCACCGGTTCGTCGTCGCCGGCCAGGGTGACGTCGACCAGCTGGGAGAGCAGTTGCCGCTTGCTGCCGAACACCGCGTACAGGGTCTGGACCGCGACGCCGGCTTCCACGGCGACAGCGGTCAGCGGTGTGGCCGCGTAGCCCGGGTCGACGAACAGCCGGCCAGCCGCTTCGAGGATCGCCCGCCGGGTCTGTCGGGCCTGCTCCTGTCGGCGGGAAGAGTCATAACGTCTCTTGACAACCACCTCTCGAGTGTAGTGCTCTATTGGATAGAGGTTCACTCTATCGAGAGGTGGCGGCCATGCCGTTCGGTGTGTTGCAGGAGATGCCCGGCGTCAGCGAGGCGGAGTACCGGCAGGTGGAACGACACCTCGGACCGGATCGACCGCCGGGCCTTCTCGCGCACGTCGCCGGGCCGACGGAGGACGGCTGGCGGATCATCAACATCTGGAAGGACGAGGCGGCATTCCGCCGGTTCCAGTCCGAACGGCTGGTCCGGGCTGCTGGCTTGGCGGCACAGGAGGACGGCTTCGACCCGACGAAGGCGGCTCACTTCCGCTCGATGAGCGTCGACGGCACCGAGATGCCGTTCTGATGGCCGACACCGCCAGCCTGCGGGCTCGCGGCGCCGCTTTCTGGGCGGGCGCGGCAGCTGGCTGGATTCGCCACGCCGATCGGCAGGACGAGACCGGTCGGCCGCTGGGCGCGGCTGCCATGGATCGACTGGCCGCACGACCCGCCGAGCGAATCCTCGATGTGGGCTGCGGCTGCGGCGGCACCACTGCCGAGATCGCCGTCGCAGTCGGCGAGACCGGCGCGGCGGTCGGTGTCGACATCGACGAGGCGATGGTGACCGCCGCTCGACGCCGTTTTCCCACCGACGGGTACCCGGGCACCCAATTTCACGTGGCCGACATCGAGACTCTCGATGTCGTGCCTGGTGCCCCGTTCGACGCGGCGTTCTCACGAATGACCCTGATGCTGTTGGCGGACCCGGTCGCCGGCTGCCGCACGATCCGGCGATCACTGCGCCCGGGAGGGCGCCTCGCCGCGACCGTCTTCCGCGACAGTGGCGTCAACCCGTGGCTGTCCGCGGCGATGCTCGGCGCCGCACCGCATCTCGGACCGTTACCACCACTCCCGGTCGGTGACGAGCCCGGTCCGTTCGCGTTCGCCGACCCGGCGCGGCTCGTCCGGATCCTCACCACCGCCGGCTTCACCGCCGTCACGATCACACCGTGCGATGTCGCTCTGGAAACTCCTGAGGACGCCGACGCGGTGGCCGAATGGCTCATCGAGGTCGGCCCGGCCGGTGCCGCGTACCGGACGGCTCCGCCAGCTGGTCAGGCTTCGGCCCGGGCGGGGGTCGCCCGGCTGCTCGGCCGGTTCCGCGAGCCTGGCGTCGGCTACCGGCTGCCCACCGGCCTCTGGCTCGTCACCGCGAACGCCGCCGGAACCCCTACCCACCACGAACCCTGTGAGGACACAATCCAATGAGTACCTTCAGACCGCTCGCACCAGCCCTCTGCCTCGTGCTCGCCCTGGCGGCGTGCACCGAGGCCGATGCGCCCGAGCCCGCTGCGGCACCAGACACGACACGATCGACCAGCGCGGCCCGATCCGCTCCGGCCGACGGTTCCCCGGTGTCGGCGAAGGACGTGTGCGCCTACCTGGACGGCCAGGTGCCGACGCTCAAGGGGATCGGGTCCGAGACGGGCGCGATGGCCAACCTCACGGTGAACCTCTATTCCTGGTACGAGAAGCAGGGCCCTGTACCCAACGGCCGTGACATTGACGACCAGACCCGCAAGGAATGCCCAGCGACCCGGACCGAGGTGCTGAAACTCGCCGGCATGGAGAGCTTCGAGCGGCTGTAGCCGCCGCGAACGCGACGCCCGATCACCTGACGACTGCGGCCGTCAGACCCCCAACTGCTTCTCGAACCAGTGGTGGGCGTACGGCTCGGTGTTGTACGCCTCGATCTCCCGGTAACCGGTCGCCCGGTACAGGGCGATCGCCTCGGTGAGGTTGCGGTTGGTGTCCAGCCGGACCGCTGTCGCGCCGCGCTCGGCGGCGTACCGTTCCAGCTCGCCCAGCAGTCGCCGCCCGACGCCGAGCCCGCGTACCGTGTCGGCCACCCAGACGCGTTTGATCTCGGCGGGCGCGTCGGGGTGGAGTTTGACCGCGCCACAGCCGATCGGTTCGCTGTTGAGGGTGGCGAGCAGAAGCACCCCGTTGGGCGGGACGAGCGCTTCGTCGTGGACCGGGTTGCTCAGCGCGGGGTCGAACCCGTCGTCGAATCGTCGCGCGATGTCGCGGGCGTAGGCCCGCAGGCACGCACGGGCTCGCGGGTCGGTCGGCGGGCACGGCTCGATGACGACCATCGAGCCGATGAGCAGCCGTTCGACCTCGGCCATGGCGGCGACGAGTCGTTCCCGACGATGTTCGGTGAGTGGTTCGAGGATCGAGGCGGCGAGTTCGTCCGACCGCTGGTCGAGGTCGGCCCACTGGGTTCGGCCGGCGTCGGTGAGCGTGGCGACCCGTACCCGTCCGTCGCCGCCGGCCTGGTCCGCCGGTCCGACGGTGATGAGGCCGTCGTTCCCCAAAGTGCGCAGGAGTCGGCTGAGGTATCCGGAGTCCAGGCCGAGCCGGGCCCGTAGCGCGGCGATCTCGGCGCCGGCGGGGCCGATCTCCCACAGCAGTCGAGCCTGCGCCAGGGGACGCCCCTGGGCCATGTACTCGTCGTCGAGCGCACCCACTCGTTGGGTGACCGTCCGGTTGAACCGCCGCACGGCGGCGATGAGAGCCGAGTCCATATACCTGACTTTAGTCAGGCTTCTTGACTACGCGCCAGCTCGGTGCCGGTACGAGCCGATCCCGGCGTGGTCCAGGACGACCACAGCGAGCGCCACCCCGGTGGCGACCGCGCTGACCGCCAGCAGCGGCATCCGCAGAACAACCGCCGCGGCGGCCAGCACGAACAGGGCGGCGACCCGGGGCCAGGAGAGTCGCCGGTGGATCGCCGCCGAGAAAAGGATCCGCCCGAGGAGGAACAGCATCGGGCCGCTCAGGATGAACAGGACCGCTGTGATGTCACCAGTTCGCAGAGGGTGCGCGATGCTCAGCTCGGCGCCGACGGAGGTGACCACCAGCCCGGCGATCATCACCAGGTGCAGATATCCGGTGATGACGCCGAGACGGGCCGGATCGGCACGCTCGATGGCGGGGCCGAGGCGCTGGCCGGCGGGCGTGACATAGAGCAGACCGATCAGCACGGCGGTGGCGAAGACCAACAGGAACGCGACAGTCTGCGGGAAGTGGAGATCGGTGCCGGCGTACGAGAGGCCGGCGACCAGGACGAGTTCGCCGAGCGCGATGATCATGATCTGCTGGTACCGCTCGGCGAAGTGCTCGCCAGCCAGGTGCAGCTCCTGCCGCCCGGTCCGTCCCATCCCCGGCGTGGGCCAGCGGAGTCGCGGGCCGGTGAGGTCGATGGCGAGGGCGAGCAGCCAGAGCGGCACCCGCCACTGCGGCAGAAACCCACCGACCAACCACGGTACGGCGGAGACGCTGAACCAGCAGAGGATGCGCAGCGTTCGAATCTGTCGCGGATGACCGCGCAGCCCGACGGCGGTGACAACGCCCCGGGCGATGTGCACCGAGACGTACGCGCCGGCGAAGAGCAGGCCCCGCCCGTCCAGCGCCTGCGGGATCGCCACCCCGGCCAGCAGGCTGCCCAGCGCGGCACTCACCAGTAACCACCGCACCGCCGGACTCTCCGGGTCGTACCAGTCGGCGAACCAGGTGGTGGGCACCCAGATCCACCAGACGCCCGTCAACAGCAGGGCGGTACGCAGCGCGCCGGCCAGGCTGAGGTCGTGCAGCAGGTGGGCGGCCAACTGACTGAGGGCGAGCACGAACGCCAGGTCGAAGAACAGCTCCAGGAACGAGGCGCTCAGCGGCGAGTTGCCGCCCCGCAGCAACCGTTCTGGTCTGCTCGCCATCGGCGCTCCTCCCGCCGACGCACGCCCTGCGTCCGTCGTACCACCCGAGGCCGGCCACCGGAGGCGAAAGCGGTCAGCGGCGGAGCGACGACCCACCGCCCCCTCGTGTCGTTGATCCGGCTGCGCCCATGGTCACCGCTGGCCACGGTGGGGGCACCGACTCAACGAGGATGGACGCCGATGACCGCTCAGCGCGAGACCGTGCAGGTCGACAACGACCTGTTCCGCGCCGTGTACGACTCGCCCGCATCACTGCCCGGCCGACACCGCTGGACCACCCCCGAGTCGGACGTCCGGCGGCTGGAGAAACTGCTCGGCATGCCGGCGCGCAGCATCGGCGCCCCACTCTGGGTCAGCGGCGACGAACCTGACTGCCCGAAGTGCCGTCGACGGGTCACCTGGTACGACATCGTCTCGTCGGCGCTCTCCGGCCTGCACGACAAGGCCATGATCGCCACGGTCATCCTGGGCGAGCGCAAGTACGTCAACACCGAGATCCCGGACGCCATCGCCGGGGTGCGCTGCTCCGACTGTCACACAGCGATCGACGGCCTGCGCAGCTTCAAGTGCCACAACTGGGCGTACGCCTTCGAGGCGCTGGAGGCCGTCCGCGAGCGGATGGCCGGCGGTCCCGCCCCGACCTGAGCTGGAGCCCGCGCCGACTCGGGACGAAGCCGCGCCGGCCCGAACCGGTCGGGGCGACTCAGTCGGCTGAGCGGCGGGTGGGGCGGCGGCCGGGCGGGGAGGGCGGTTCCGGACCGGGATCGGGCACCGGCGGCATCGGCCGGGTGACCGGCTCGGCGCCGGTGACCCGCAGCGACTCGCCGTGGTGCCACAGCTCGACCTCGGCGTCCGCGGCGGCGTCGGGCAGCTCGTAGCGGACCTCGGCCGGAGTCAATGTGACCCGCAGCCGGTGGCCACGCCAGCGCAGGCTGAACGCCAGCCTGTCGATCCGGCGCGGCAGCCGGGGGTCGAAGGAGAGCACCCTCCGGTCGTCGCGCAGCCCGCCGAAGCCCTGCACCAGGGCCAGCCACGCGCCGGCCAGCGAAGCCAGGTGCAGCCCGTCAGCGGTCTTGTCGCCCAGGTCGGCCAGGTCCTGCAGGACCGACTCGGCGAACAGGTCGTACGCCAGATCCAGGTGCCCGACCTCGGCGGCCAGCACGGCCTGCGGGGGCGCCGACAGCGACGAGTCGCGGACCGTGCGGGCCTGGTAGTAGGCCAGGTTGCGGGCCTTCTCGTCGGCGGTGAACTCACCGGGGCAGAGCTGCATGGCCAGCACCAGATCGGACTGCTTCACCACCTGCTTGCGGTACAGCTCCAGGTACGGAAAGTGCAGCAGCAGCGGGTAGTCGTCGTCACCGGTGTTCGCGAAGTCCCACTCGGGCTGTTCGGTGAAGCCGGCGGCCTGCTGGTGCACCCCGCGCTCGCTGTCGTACGGAATGGCCATCGCGTCGGCGGCGGCTCGCCAGCCGGCCACCTCGTCGCGGTCCACGCCGAGCCGGTCGGCCAGCTCGGGATGCCCCTCGGCGGCGTCCGCCGCGCCGCGCAGGTTGCGCTTCGCCATCAGGTTGGTGAACACGTTGTCGTCGACCAGCGCGGCGTACTCGTCCGGGCCGGTCACCCCGTGCAGGTGGAAGTCGCCCCCGCCCGACCAGTGGCCGAAGCCGTGCCAGAGCCGGGCGGTCTCCACCAGCAGTTCCAGCCCCGCCTCGGCCAGGAACCGCTGGTCGTCGGTGGCCGCCAGGTAGCGCAGCACCGCGTCGGCGATGTCGGCGTTGACGTGCAGCGCGGCGGTGCCCGCCGGCCAGTAGCCGGAGCTTTCCCGACCGCCGATGGTGCGCCACGGGAAGGTCACGCCGCTCAACCGCAGCTCGGCGGCCCGCTCCCGCGCCTCGGGCAGGTGGGCGTGCCGCCACCTCAACGCCGAGCGGGCCACCGCCGGGGCCAGGTAGGTGAGCACCGGCAGGACGTAACTCTCGGTGTCCCACAGGACGTGCCCGTCGTAGCCGTTGCCGGTCAACCCCTTGGCCGAGATGGTCCGGTCGGAGTCCGGGCGACCGGCCTGGATCAGGTGGAACATCGCGAACCGAACGGCCTGCTGAAGCTCCGGATCGCCGTCGAGCCGCACGTCGGCGACCTGCCAGGCCGCGTCCAGGGCGGCGCGCTGGTCGGTGAGCAGGGCGTCGAAGCCGTCCGCGCGCGCCGCGTCCGCCTCGGCGGCGACCAGGGCGGCCAACTCGCCGACGGGCGTCGCGTCGACCGCCGCCCACTCGTAGGCGGCGAACTTCGTCAGCCGCAACCGCTCCCCCGGGTGCAGGCGACCCGTCACGGTCAGCCGTACCCGGTCCGGGATGCAGTCGCCGCTGGTCGTCACAGTGCCCGGGCCTTCCAGCAGGTGACTGACCGCGACCGCCACACGCTGGCCGCTGCGCTCGGTGCGGTGCACCAGCACGCCGTCGAGGCCGGTCGCACTGTACGTCTCGGCGGTCAACGGGTCGCTGGGCACCGAGGCGGCCCGAGGGTCGTCCGAACGCTCCGGCACCTTCTCGTTGGCCAGCAGGTCCGAGCTGACCCTCAGCTCGACGGCGGTGTCCAACGGCTCGACCTCGTACCGGACGGCGGCCACCGGGCGACGCGGCAGGGATACCAGCCGGGTGCTGCGGATGCGTACGCCCCGCCCGGCCGGTGAAATCCACTCGGTCTCCCGGCGCAGCACGCCGGTACGCAGATCGAGCACCCGTTCATGGCTGCGCAGCGACCCGGTCCGGAGATCCAACGGCTCGTCGTCGACCCAGAGCCGGATCAGTGCGGCGTTCGGTGCGCTGATGACGGTGTCGCTGGCTGGCGGGAACGCGTACCCCTCCTCGGGATAGCTCAGCTCACGCCGCTCGTGGAAGCCACTGACGTAACTGCCCGGCGTCCCGCACGGGGCGCCCTCGTCGAGCACCCCACGCCAGCCGATCCATCCGTTGCCCAACGCGAAGATCGACTCGGTCTCGCCGAGCCGGTCCATGTCGGCCTCCGTGCGCCGGATCCGCCAGGTCTCGTCGTCTGCGGTAGCGGCGGTGGACTGCGGTTGATCGGTGGCCGAACCGGTCTGCACGAGGTCTCCTGTCGAGGTCGACGTTCTGCGACAGCCAATCAGAGCCGGCTGTGCGAAACCTGGACGAAGGTCTGACAACCACCTGACCTTCGACAGCAGCGATGCCCTCTGGCGCGTTCCTAGGGTGTGCCCAAGGTGAACAGGGTATGAACGTGAAGTGAGGTGATGCATGGTCGACAACGGCAGCATTGACGTTCCGGAGATCAGCGCCGAGTGGTACAGCGACGTCGTCGACGCCGCCGCCGGTAGCCCAGAGCCGGTGCAGTGGTTCGTCGGGCACGCCACCGAGGGGGTGATCCTGCTACTCGGCGCGCTGCTGGTGATGGCCGCGCTGAGCCGCCGTTCCGGCGGCCCGCACGACCGGGCACTGGCCCTGATCGCGCCCGTGCCGGCCGTCCTGGCGTACGTGGGCAGTGAGTTCCTCAAGACCGTGGTGGACGAGGATCGCCCCTGCCGGTCGATCGGTCGGGAGATCATCGCGGGCGTCTGCCCACCGCCGGGCGACTGGTCGTTCCCCAGCAACCACGCCACCATCGCCGGCGCGCTGGCGGTCACCACGTTGCTGCTCTCCCGCCGACTCGGCCTGATCGCGCTGCCCCTGGCCGCGCTCGGCGCCTTCTCGCGGGTCTTCGTGGGCGTGCACTACCCGCACGACGTGATCGCGGGTGTGCTGCTCGGTGCCCTGGTCGCCGTGGTGCTCACCCCGTTGCTGGCCCGCCCGACCAGCGAGGTGCTCCGCCGCCGGGCCAACCGTTCCGGCAGCCCGGCCCCCAAGCTGGCCAGCCGATCCCGCCCCTGACCAGCCGCGAGGCGGGTCAGGTCGCCAGCAGGAGAGCGGCCGTTGTGCCGAGCAGCAGGAACGGGCCGAACGGCAGGTGGGTGCTCCAGTTGGCACGGCGGGTGGCCAGCAGGACCAGACTCACCAGGGCGGAGAGCCCGAAGGTGAGCACCAGCCCGAACAGCAGCACCGGCCAGCCGTACCAGCCGAGCAGCGCGCCGACGCTGAGCGCCAGCTTGGCGTCGCCCAGCCCGAAGCCGCGGCGGCCGAGCAGCACAGCGGTGCTGGCGAAGAAGAACGCCAGCCCGGCGCCGCCGATGACGGCTCGCAGCCAGTGCCCCGGGTCGGCGTCGAGCGCGGCCACGCCGAGCAGCAGCCAGGTCCCGGCTGCCGCGGGCAGTGTGAGCCGATCCGGCAACCGGTGCACGGCCAGGTCGACGAGGATCGCCGGGATGGTCCAGCCCAGCCACCAGATCAGCGCCGGCAGCGCCCCGCCCGGCGGACCGGCGATCGCCAGCAGCACCGCCGCCGCGAGCAGTGCCAGCTCGACGGTGGCCGGCGGTGGGCCGACCCGGGCGCGGCACTGACCGCACCGGGCCGCCGGGCCCAGCGCCGGCCAGGGGTGAGTCAGGCCGACCGGCGCGCCGCAGGCGTCGCAGCCACTCCGGCTGGGCAGACCCGGGGGTACGGCGTAGCGCAGCGCGGCCAACCGCATCAGCGGACTGATCGCGAGGATCGCGAACACCGTCGAGACCCGGGTGCGTGCCCCCGCCGAGGCGAGGTCGCCCGGCGGAGCGGGCGTCGCCTGGCCTGCGGGTTCCGTCCTGGCACCGGACGGCCGGGGTGCCGGACTCCGATCGGGTCGGTCTTCCCGACCGGGGGTGGCCGCCGGGGGGCCGGTCAGCGCCATGTCTCCTCCATTGCGGCTGACCGCTCCCCTGCGACGGTGAACACGGATCGTGATTGCACGCTCGCTGCGGTGTGGCGGATGGCGCAGAAAGCGACCTGCCGACCGGAGCCCGCGCGGACGCTTTCGACCAGTTCCGAGTCAGGCGTGCCGTTGGACGATGCAGCCCGTCGACGGGGTGCCGACGTCGCTCGAATGCCGGGATGAGACCGCGATGTCCCACTCCCGCGACCGGTGACGCGACTGCGGTGAACCCGTCCGGCCCGGCGACGCCCCATCAATAACGACAGTTCGCTCGCCCATTGCCCGGGGAGCAGTGTGGACACCTGCCACCACCACCTGTCATCACGCTGAGTGTTCGCTTGAATTGCCTCTGTTGCATCGGCGAGCGTCAGCCTATGCTCGCCCCTTGGGTGTGACGCAAGCCTCACCTTCACCATCGGACGACACAGGACCCCCAATTTGTAGAAGATCCGTAACGGTGAATGCAGAAGCGCAATGAACGCTCCGGATGTGCTGATCCGGGCGCGCTTCCGTATGCCCGACGGCGGCGAGCCCTCACCACCCCGGGCGACCACGAGGAGGCTCAACGGTGCGCGGAAGGCAGCTCAGAAGAGCGGCAATCTGCCTGCTGGTGGGCGTGGCGGCGATGCCGGTCACCGCCTGCGCCAGCGGACGGGAAGCGGTCGAACGGCCGACAGAAGTCCGCGACAACGGACCCCGGACCGATTCCGACGTCGAACGACGCGCTGCCGAAAAGGCGGCACTTGACGCGTACTCCGGTTATCTCGCGGCCTCGCGCACGGCCGGCCTGCGCAGTGATCCGCGATCGCCGGAACTGTCCCGGTTTCTCGGTGATCCACTTTTGACTCGGGTCCGGGTGTCCATTCGCGAGGCCAAGGAGCACGGCGCTATGCGTACCGGGACGTTCAAGTCCGACCCGACCGTGACCGCCGTCAGCCTGGACGCCAAGCCGGCCACGGTGGAGATCCAGGACTGCCTGGACACGACCGGCTACCGGCTGGTCTACGCCAAGGACAAGCGCGCCGTTCCGGGCAGCGGTGGCGGCAGACATCTCTCCACCGCCACCGCGACCCGATATCCGAACGGTCGCTGGCTGATCAACTACGGCGCGACGCACCGGGACCAGCCGTGCTGAGCCGGGCCGTGACAACCCGACGCGCGCTCGCCGGAATCGGCCTCACGCTCCTGCTGGTGGTCGGTGCGGCACCGCCGGCCACCGCCGCCCTACGGGCCGACCCGGGAGCGGGCTGCCCGCCCGACCAACCCGACTGCAGCGTCTGGGACGACGAGCCCGGCAACCCCGGTGATCCCGGCGGCGGCGGGGACAACGGTGGGGGCGGGGACGACGGGGGCGGCGGCGGGAGCGGCGTCTGCCAGTGGAACGGGCGGACCATCCCCTGCTACGACGAGGACCTGGGCTGGTTCAACAGCGGCGACGGGTGCTACTACAAGCTGACCGAGGGGCCGGTCGAACCCCCCGAGGGTGAGCAGTGGTACCTGCAAACCTGCAACGGCGGCGACCTGGGTGCCCAGGAGGTGGTGTCGCTGGCCGACCCGCCGGCTGGCTTCGGCGCACCGCCGGACCCGGAGGAGCTGGCCCGTCGCGCCCTGGCGTCGATCAGTCTGCTGCCGGCCCGGCTGAAGGTGGCACCCCGAAAGAGCATCGGCCCCGGCCTGGTCGGCCTGCCCGTCTGGATGTGGGCAACCCCGGGGAAGAACTACTTCGGCCCGCTCTACGCCGACGAGTCCGACCGTGGTCTGACCGTCTACATCGAAGCGAAGGTCGACCGGATCGACTGGGACATGGGCAACGGCAAGACGGTCACCTGTTACAGCGCCGGCACCGAGTACAAGGCCACGGGCACCCGGGCGGGTTCCACCTCCCCGGACTGCGGCTACGACGAGGGCTACCCCAAGGCAGACACCTACGACGTCACCGCCACCACGCACTGGACGGTGAGCTGGTGGACCAACAACGACGCCACAAGGCGGGTGATCCCGCAGACCCGGAGAAGCGGCATCGTGCAGATCCAGATCAACGAACTCCAGGTGGTCACCAGATGAGCCTCGCGACGCGCAACGGAACCCCGTCGGTGGACGCACCCGTCAACCCACCCACAGTGGTCCGCCAGCGCCGGGTCCGTCCCGGGCTGCTCGGCCTAGCCGTCCTCCTGATCGCGCTGGGCGGGCTGGGCGCGGCCTTCGCGGTCACCTCCGTACGGGCCACCGGCAGCTATCTGGCGGTCGCACGACCGGTCGAGGTGGGCCGGGAGATCAGCGCGGCCGACCTGGTCACCGTGCAGGTCGCCGGCGGCCAGGGGTTGCGCCCGGTGCCCGCCGCACGGCTCGACGAGGTGGTCGGCAAACGGGCCGCTGTCGCGCTGCTTCCGGGCACGCTGCTCACCCTGGGACAGGTCACCGACGACCCGCTGCTCGGCCCCGGCCAGCAACAGATCGCGCTCGGCCTGAAGACCGCCCAGGTGCCGGCCCGCGAACTGCACCCCGGCGACAAGGTCCTGCTGGTCAGCACCCCGGACAACGATGCCGACGAAGACACGGCCGCCGCCGGCACCCGGTTCGCGGCCACCGTCATCGACATGGTCAGCCCGGCCAACGACGACAGGGTCCTGTACCTGGCGCTACTGACCCGTGATGTGCCCGCGGTGGTGGCGCTCGCCGCACAGGAACGGCTCGCCGTGGTACTGACCGAGGCGGCCTGAGCATGGCGATCATCGCGCTGGTGTCCGCGAAGGGTTCGCCCGGCGTCACCACCTCGGCGCTGGCCTGCGCGCTGGCGTGGCACCGGCGGCTGGTGGTAGCCGAATGCGACCCGGCCGGCGGCTCGATCCTCGCCGGATACCTCGGCGGCCAACTGGACGGCCCACGCGGCATCGGAGAGCTGGCCGTCGGCGAGTTGCGCGACGGCAACCTGGAGACCGCATTCTGGTCCCAGTTGGTCGACCTGGACGCCCCCCGCCGGGAACGACTGCTGCTGCCCGGCCTCGTCGACCCGGCCCAGAGCGGCAGCGTCACCCCGCTGTGGCAGCGCTTCGCCGACTACTTCGACGCCCTCGACCGTGGCACCCCCGGCTACGACGTCCTCGTCGACTGTGGTCGGCTGCACGTGACCGGGCCTCCGTGGCCGGTGCTGCGGGCCGCCTCGGTGGTGCTGCTGGTGACCCGGGCGAACCTGCCGGACCTCTCCGGCACCCGCGCGGTGGTCACCGCGATCGAACGGGACTTCGCCGAGCACCGGGTGCCCCCGGGCACCCTGCGGCTGCTGCTGGTCGGCGACGGGCACGGGCGGGCCGAGATCAGCCGCGCCCTGAAACTGCCCGTCATCGCACGGCTGCCGCACGATGCGCGTACCGCCGGGGTGCTCGCCCTGGGCGGGACCGTGCGGGCCGGTCGGCCGCTGATGCGCGCGGCGGCGGCGCTGGAGGTCCCGATCGGGTCGCTCCTGGAGCGGCGACGGGCCCGGTTGGCGTGGCCCGTGCAGCAGGGGGTGCCGGATGCGGTTTGAGCCGGTCTCCACCGATCCGCGCCAGCAGCCACCGGCAGTGACCTCCACCGCGCCGCCCCTGGCCCTGCCGAACGGCCGGCACCACCAGTCCGGGCCGCAGCCGCCGTCGACGCCCGCGACCAGCCCGCCGCCCGAATCGCCCCCTCGGGCCCGGATGGACTTCCAGGTGGTCCGGGAGCTGCGCCGGGAACTCACCGAACGGCTCACCCTATGGCAGCGCGGCCGGGAGTTCACTGTCGACGAGGAGGACACCGAGCGGGCCCGGCTCGCCGTCACAGTGGTCGCCGCGTACGCGGACTGGGTGCGCCGGTCCGGCACGCCGATGGCCGCCGGCGACGAACGCATGCTGCTCGACCAGGTGACCGCCGAGCTGGTCGGGCTCGGCCGGCTACAGACGCTGCTCGTCGACGACACCATCGAGGAGGTGCACATCCTCGGCTGCGACCAGGTACGCATCACCCGGCACGGCGGTGGGGTGGACTGGGCCGAGCCGATCGCCGACAGCGACGCCGAGCTGGTGGAGATCCTCCAGGCGGCGGCCCGTCGGGCGGGCGCGACCGAGCGGTCCCTCTCCACAGTGAAACCCACCCTCGACCTGCAACTGCCCGACGGCAGCCGGCTGGCCGCGGTGTTCCTGGTCAGCCACCGCCCGTACGCGGTGATCCGCAAGCACAACACCCTGGACGTGAGCCTCGACGACCTCGCGGGCGCCCGAGGTGACCTGGACGAGATGATCGACCCGCTGCTGCGCGACTTCCTCCGCGCCGCGATGCGCGCCGGTCTGAACATCATGGTCGCCGGGTTGGCTGGCGCCGGAAAGACCACTGTCATCCGCGCACTGATGAACGAGATCCCGCAGGATGAGCCGTACGTGCTGCTGGAGGAGAGTCGGGAGCTGCTTCCGGCCCGCCGCCGGGAGCGGCACCGGGCGGTGATGAGCTTCGAGGCCCGGGAGGGGCACGGCGAACGCGGCTTCGACGGCCGCCCGGCCGGTGAGGTGACCATCGCCGACCTGATCCCGTTGTCCCTGCGGATGGGCGTCCTACGGATCATCGTGGGTGAGGTGCGGTCCCGGGAGATCGTGCCGATGCTCCAGGCGATGACCACCAGCCGGGGGTCGATGTGCACCATTCACGCCCGTACCGCCGCCGGTGTGGGTGAACGGATCGTCGAGCTGGCCCTGGCGCACGGCCGCGAGATGACAGTCGACCAGGCCCGGCGGATGGCCGGGAACGCGCTCGACCTGATCGTCTACGTCACCGTCGAGGACGAGACCGCGATCGGCGGGCGGAAGCACCGGTTCGTCTCGCATGTGGAGGAGGTGATCGGGGCCGGCGAAGCCGGTCGGATCACCACCACCACCGTCTTCGGGCCCGGCCCGGACGGTCGCGCGGTCCCTCGCCACCTGCCGGAGCGGGTCCGCGACCAGTTGCTGCGGGTGGGTTACGACGCGCGGCTGCTGACCCGGTGGGTCGAGGCCGGTGCTGGTGCCTGGCGGCGGCCTCGGCAGACCCGACTGGCCCGGCGGTGACCTGATGTTCGACAGCCTTGAGTTGATCGCGGTGGTCTCCGGCGCCGCCTGTGTGGCCGGGCTGCTGCTGGCCGTGGTCGCCCTGGTCGGCACCCGTCGACCCCCGGGGCGACGGCCGGGCAGCGGGCCGGGGCTGAGCCGACTGTGGCGCGGGCCGGGCAGCACGCCGGCCGAGCAGCGGGCCTATCAGGCGCTGCTGGTCGCCGCGCTGGTCGCCGGCGCGTTGGCGTTCCTGCTGACCGGGTTGCCGGTGGTGGGTCTGCTGGTGGCGGTGGCGGTGCCCGGCACCCCGTGGCTGTTCGGGGTGGGCAAGGCCGAACAGCGGGCCATCGCCCGGATCGAGGCGGTCGGCGAGTGGACCCGCCGACTCAAGGACGTCTCCGGCACCGGGCAGGGCCTCCAGCAGGCGATCATCGGCACGATCGGCAGCGTCCCACCCGGCGTCGAGGACGAGGTACGGCTGCTCGCGGCCCGCCTCCAGGCCGGCTGGATGGCCCGCTCCGCCCTGCTGGCGTTCGCCGACGAGATCGCCGACCCGGTCTGCGACCAGGTGGTCGCGGCGTTGATCCTGCACCTGTCGGACCGGGGTGAGCGGCTGGGTGACGTGCTCGGCTCGATCGCCGGCGCGGCGTCCGCGGAGGTGGCCACCCGGCGGGAGATCGAGGCCAAGCGCACCCAGCCCCGGTTCGCGGTCCGCTTCCTCACCGGGATGACGCTGGCGACCCTGGCGTACGGGCTGATCAACGCCGAGTACATCAGGCCGTACGGCACCCCGGTGGGTCAGCTGGTGATGGCCGCCCTCGGCGCCGCCTTCATCGGCCTGCTGGCCTGGGTGCGGTCGATGAGCCAACCGCAACGGCCGGCCCGGTTCCTGCCGGCGCCCAACCCGAGCGAGGTGATCGCGTGATCATCAACTGGCAGTTCGCCCTCGCGGTCTGCGGTGGCGCCGGCATCGGTCTAGGTGTGTTCCTGGTGGTCCGGGAGCTGGTGCCGGCGACACCGGCGCTCGGGCCTGCGCTGCGCCGGCTGCATCAGCCGCCGGGCACCGGCCGGGTGTCCACGCCCGCGTCCCGGCGACTCGACTGGCTGAGCGGGATGTCCCGCTGGATGCGGCCGCCGCAGATGCAGCTCGCCCTGATCGGTCAGACGCCCGAGCAGTACGCGTTGTCGGTGCTGCTCTCCGCGCTGATCGGGTTGGCCACACCGACAGTGCTCGGGGTGGTGCTGTGGTCGCTCGGCATTCCGTTCCCGCTGGTGGTGCCGGTGTTGGGCAGCCTCGGCCTGGCGTTGCTGGCCGCCCTGCTGGCGCACCGCGCCGTACTGACCAAGGCCGCCGCCGCCCGCGACGAGTTCCGCCAAGCGGTCTGCACCTACCTCGACCTGGTGGCGTTGCAGCTCTCCGCGGCGCACGGGCCGGTGCAGTCGCTGGAGCGGGCGGCTGCGGTCTGCGACGGCTGGGTGTTCGACCGGCTCCAGGAATCGCTGCGGATCGCCCAGATGCAGATGCACGCGCCCTGGGACGAACTGCGCGACCTCGCCGACAAGATCGGCATTCCCGAGTTGGGCGACGTCGGCGCGATCATGCGTTCCTCCGGCAGCGAGGGCGCGCAGGTGCACGAGACGCTGCGCAGCCGGGCCGACTCGCTGCGCGACCAGATCCGCACCGACAACCTCGCCCGCGCCGAGGGGATCACCAGCAAGCTCGACATCCCGGGCGCGCTGCTCGTCTTCGTGCTGCTCGGGTTCGTCCTCTATCCGTTCATCGCCCGTGTCTGACCGCCCCCTGAAGGAGAACGCCATGTCCATCCTCAGCTACCTGCACGTCGTGGTGACGACGCGCCTGGCCGACCTGCGCCGCGACAGCGAGCGGGGCGACAGCCCGGTGCCCACCGCGGTGATCATCGCCGGTCTGGTCGTCGTCGCCATGGCCGTCACCACCCTGGCCCTGGCCAAGGCCAACAACTGGATGAACGGCATCCCGAACCACACGGACCCGAAGTAGCCGACGTGCGTCGAGCCGCGTACCCGAGGTGGAGCCGGGCGGTCACCGCCGCCCGGCGCCGCCTCGCGGCCGGCGACCGCGAGCGGGGCGCCAACCCGGTGGAACTCGCCGTGATGATGCCGCTGATCCTGGTGCTGCTCTTCGCCTCGATCCAGGTCGCGGCCGTCTTCCTCGCCCGCTCCACCGCGTTGAACGCCGCGCAGAGTGGCGTCAACGCGCAGCGGACGTACCAGGCGGGCAACGGTGCCGGGGTGGAGAGCGCCTCCCGCTTCCTGAAGGGCGCCGGCGGCTGGCTGGTGGGCTGGGAGAAGGCCGGGCCGACCTGCGAGACCACCACGACCGACGTGACCTGCACGGTCAGCGGCCGGTCCCTGTCCGTGGTGCCGGGCGTGGACTTCGCGATTCAGCAGACCGTCCATGGAACGGTGGAGAGGGTGACACCGCCATGACCCGTACCGCCGAGCGGGGCTCGGTCTCCATCGAGGTGGCGGTCCTCGCGCCCGCGTTCATCGCGCTGATGGTCCTGGCCGGTGTGGTCGGGCGCAGCGCCGTGGCAGCGGAGACGCTCCAGACCGCAGCGCACGACGCCGCCCGGGCCGCCTCGATCTCCCGGGACTCCGACACCGCCCGGAAGAATGCGCTGGAAGCCGCCCAGGACCAGCTGGACTGGCATGGCCTGGCCTGCGCCAACGACCTGGACCCGACGTTCACCGGCAAGTCGCCCGGCAATGCCTCCAGCTTTGACGATGCCTTCAGCAGCTCGGTCGGGTCGAACGCCACCGTGACGGTGAAGATCAGCTGCCTGGTGTCCTTCAAGGACATCACCCTCGGCATCCTGCCTGGGATGAAGAGTGATCGGCTGATCACCGCGGAGTTCACCTCCCCACTTGACCGTTACCGGAGTCGGCAATGACGGCGACCACGTCGACTGCCCGGCCCTCGCGAGCAGGTGAGCACGGCCGGGTGAGCATCTTCCTCGCTGTGACGATGATCGGCGTACTGGCCATCATCGGCCTCTCCTTCGACGCCGCCGGGCAGCTCCGCACCCTGCAACACGCCCAGAACCTGGCCGCCGAGGCGGCCCGGGCCGGCGGTCAGGCCATCGACCGGGCCACCGCCATCGAGGGCGGGCCGAAGCGGATCGACGAGCCGGAGGCGCGCAAGGCGGTGGACAACTACCTGAACGCCGTGAAGACCGCAGGCCACACCGTGAACTTCCCCGATGTCGACGGGGAGACCCTGATCCGGGTGACCGTCTCCATCACCTACCAGCGCGCCATGATCGGGCCGTTCACCCAGAAGAAGACGGTCACCGTCACCGGCGAGGCGACCGCGCGTGCCATCACCGCAACACCGTAGGAAGGAAGGCAGCCATGCCCGTATCGGGTGGGTCCGTCGTACGGCGGACCGGACGGATCCTCACCGGCATCGGCGCGCTGGCCGTGCTCCTGGTGCTGCTGGTCGGCGCGCCGATCGCGCTGCTGGCCTTCGCCGGTAACCCGCTGCCCGATCACCTCCCCACGATCAGCGAGGTGGGCACCGCGCTGACCAGTCGGGACGACGGTCAGCTCTTCCTGCGGGCGTTGGCCCTGGCCGGGTGGTTCGGCTGGGCCACGTTCGCCTTCTCCGTCCTCGTCGAACTGGGCGCACAGACCCTGCGCCGGCCGGCGCCGAAGCTGCCCGGGATGGGCCGCCAGCAGAAGGCCGCCGCCGCGCTGGTCGGCTCGGTCGCGCTGATCCTGATCGCCAGCCCGGCCGCCGCCAGCGCCGCAGCGGTCTACAGCACTCCGGTGTACGCGAGTCCGAGCGCAACGTCCGTCACCACCCTGGCCGCGCCGAGCCGAGCCGCGACGACACCAGACACGGCAGCGCCGGTGGCCCGGGGCGGCCTGCTCGGCCTGGCCGGGACGGGGCTGGCCGCACCCGGCGCCTCGGCGGCGAACGACGAGCCCGCGCCGGTGTACCGGGTGGCGCGGGGCGACTACCTCGGGGAGGTGGCCGAACGGTACCTGGACGAGTTCGACGACTACCGACAGCTCGCCAAGCTGAACAAGCTCGACGACCCGGACCGGATCCGCCCCGGCCAACTGCTCCGACTGCCCACGGAGGCCACCGACCAGGGGTCCCGGCAGCACGCCACCGGTCGGCTCGTCGACAGGCCCGCGGCACCGAAGCCGCCCGCGCCCCGGCCGGCGCCCGAGCGGGCCGCACCGCCGCGGGTGGCCCCGGCACCACCCAGTGGTACGGAGTCAGCGGGCCAACCACCAGCGATGACGGTCGGTGCAGCCCGAGTCGGTCCCGCCGATCGGGTGAACCGCCCGCTGGCGGTCTCTGCCGTGCTGGCCGTGGCGAGCATCGTCGGCGCTCAGATAGGCGCAGTCCTGGGGCTGCGCCGCCGTCCAGCCACCGCAGGGGCGGCTCCCCGACTGGCCGCGTCCTCCCGCACATCACGCCGCGGTGCGGGCCGAAGCGGTGCAGGCACGGGCCGAAACGGTGGCTCGGGCCGAAGCAGTGGCTCGGGCCGAAGCAGTGGCTCGGGTCAGGGTGGCAGTGGTGCGGGCCAAGGCAGTGGCGCGGGCCAGGGTGGCAGTGGTGCGGGCCAAGGCAGTGGCGCGGGCCAGGGTGGCAGTGGTGCGGGCCAAGGCAGTGGCGCGGGCCGGCGTGGCGGCGGAGGGACGGCCGGGAGCGGTGCCGCCTGGGCTGCCAGTCGGGCGGCCGCGGCCATCGAAGGCCCGGCGACGCCACACGGCGGCGCGGCACCGGGCGGGAGCGACTTCGCACCTCGCAGCGGCGGGACGACGCCTGTCGGCAGTGGGGTCGCACCTCTGGGCAGTGGGGCGACGCCCGCCAGTCGGGTGACGCCCGCCAGTGGGGTGGCGCCCGCCAGTAGCGGGGTCGCACCTACCGGCAGTGGGGTGATGCCCGCCGGCAGTGGGGCGATGCCCGCCGGCAGCGGAATGGCTTACCCCGGCAGCACGGCGTTCCCGGGCAGCGGGATGGCACTCTCCGGCGGCACGGCACCCCACGGCGGCGGAATGACGGCCGCCGACCCTGCGGGCTGGGGTGGTGACGAGGGCTGGGCCGGCGCCGGCGGCGAGGGCGGGCTGTTCGACGGCGGGCACGGCCTGGACTCGGTACCGGACGGTCCGCCGGTCGGCCGACACCGACGCACCTGAGCGGCCCGCACGCCACGCCAGCCTGCGACGCGGCTGGCCACCCCGGTCGGCGGCGTCCGCCGGACCCACGCCGCGCCTGCGACGCGGCTGGCCACCCCGGTCGGGCGGCATCCGCCGGACCCACGCCGCGCCTGCCACGCGGCTGGCCACCCCGCGCTGGACCTGGTTCCTTCACGTCGCGCCGATCGCGCCCGAGGCGGTCTGGTCACGCCGCCCTGGCGGGGCGGCCGGGGCGACGTCCCGGAGAGCGCTGATGTCTGTGAGTCATCACGATGACTCACAGACATCAGCGTCGAAGGAGTTACTGCCCTGGGGCGCGGAGCATCTGCGTGAGGTGAGGCATCCCGACGCCGGAGGCGCCCGGACCAGGCCACGGCGCGGGCGGGCCAGCGGGGAACGGGCCGGCGCGGATCGGGCCAGCGCGGATCGGGTCAGCGCGGATCGGGTCAGGGCAGGCGGGTCTGGAGCACACCGTTCTGGATCCGGGTGGGCAGGATCTGCTGGTCGTTGCCGGACGGCCCCTGTACGACCTCGCCGCCGTTGAGCCGGAAGGCGCTGCCGTGCCACGGGCAGACCACGCAGGCGTGGCCGTCGATCTCCTGCACCTCACCCTCGCCGAGCGGCCCGCTCTGGTGCGGGCAGCGCTCCAACATCACGGTCACCTCGTCACCGTGCCGGTAGAGGATCACCGAGATGTCGTCGTCCACCTCTCTGGTGATCAGGGTGCGTTGCGGCAGCGTCGCCATGTCGGCCAGCGAGTGCCAGCCATCGGTCATCCGGTGCAGCTCGGAGACGCTCTGGTTGACCTGCGCCCCCTGCTTGTACGCCAGGTGACCCCCGATGTACGCGCCGAGGCTCACCGTGGAGAGCCCGAGGAAGCCGAGGGCGCGACCCATTCCGTGGCGGCCGGACAGCCGGGCGGCCAGCGAGCCGGCGTAGAGCGTCATGCCGACGGTGTTGGCGGCGGCGTGCACCAGGCCGACCCGGCGCTGGTCCCGGGCGAGTGCCGCCCAGTCGTTCAGACCGGCGACGGCCGCCGGCAGCGCGCTGACGGTGCCCAGACCGACCAGCACCGTGGCGGGCCGGCGCTGCCCGGGCATGAGGTCCAGCACCGCGGCGCTGATCCACGCGCCGACCGGCACCTGCACCATCGCCGGGTGCAGCGGATGCCCGAGGGTCACCCCGTGCAACAGGTCGCGCAGCCGACGTGGACGTAGCGTCCCCAGGACGACCTTCTGCAACCGGTCGCCCGCGCGGTCCAGCCGGGAGTCCTGCTCAACTTTCGTCAAAAGTGCTCGCACGAGTACCGACTTCCCGGCGTTCGCCGTCGCAAACCGGCCAGCGGCGACAAACCTGCCGCACCACCCAGGCCGCCGATCTTGCAGTTTGTGCTCACAAAATCCTGGCCACAAGGGGCGAATCGGCAACCCAAAGTGCAAGATCGACGGGGATTGTGGGGTTGGGGCCGGGCCGGCATGCTGGCGGGATGGGTGTACGGGTGGAGCGGGTCGGGGCGGTCACCACAGTGGTGCTGGACCGGGCGGACGCTCGGAACGCCGTGGACGGTCCTACGGCTCGGGCGCTGGCGGACGCGTTTCGGGCCTTCGAGGCTGATCCGGACGCGTTGGTGGCAGTGCTCTGGGGCGCCGGTGGGACGTTCTGCGCCGGCGCCGACCTCAAGGCGATCGGCACACCGAGCGGCAACCGGGTCGAGCCCGAGGGGGACGGCCCGATGGGTCCGACCCGGATGACGCTCAGCAAACCGGTGATCGCGGCGATCTCCGGGTACGCGGTGGCGGGCGGGCTGGAACTGGCGCTCTGGTGTGACCTGCGGGTCGCCGAGTCCGACTCGACACTCGGGGTCTTCTGCCGCCGCTGGGGAGTGCCGCTGATCGACGGTGGCACCGTCCGGCTGCCCCGGTTGATCGGCGAGAGTCGGGCCATGGACCTGATCCTCACCGGCCGGCCGGTGCCGGCCGACGAGGCGTACTCGATGGGGTTGGTCAATCGGTTGGTGCCACCCGGCCAGGCGCGGGCCGCGGCCGAGGAGTTGGCGGCGGCGATCGCCCGGCATCCGCAGACCTGCCTGCGCAACGACCGGTTGGCACTGCTGGCCGCTGCGGGACGACCCGAGCCGGAAGCGCTGGCGACCGAGTTGGCGTACGGGATGGATTCGCTGGCCACTGACGCGGCGGCCGGCGCGGCCCGGTTCGCCGCGGGCGAGGGCCGACACGGCGCGACGCCGCCGGGAGGGTGGGTCCCCCCGACGGCGTCGGCTACCGGGTGAATCAGTTGCGGTTGATGGTGAAGGTCGTCGTGGGGTTCTGGATGTCCACGGCGTTGTTGCTCAGCCGCAGGTTGTTGAAGGTGACCGAGCCGACGGCCGGCCCCTGCCCCGCCTCCGGCATGGGGTTCGCCCAGATGGCGAAGCCGGACTTCGCGTCGTAGGCGTCCCCGCTCTTCCGGGCACCGCTGATCGAGACGTTCGTGAAGACCGTGTCGGTGATCGGGTTCTGCGGCTGCCCACCGACGTAGTTGGTCTGGAACATGATGCCGCTGTAGGTCGGATCGATGATGTCGACATCGCTGACCCGGATGCCCTGGAACACCTTCGAGGCGGAGAAGACCCAGATCGCCGGGAAGGTCTGCCCACCCCAGAAGTGCCCACCAGCCCGCACGATCGAGATGTTCTCGAACCGGGTCGGCGGGTTGGCACCGAAGCCGTTCATCGGGTAGCCGAAGTCGAGCGAGCTGATGGTGATGCCCGAGTAGACCAGGGTGTCCGCGATGTAGATGTTGCGGAACGTGTTGCCGTAGCCGCCGTACACGGCGACACCGGCGGCCCGCCAGGTCAGGGTCGAGGTCAGGTTCTCGTAGATGTTGTCCTTCATGTCGGCGCCACCCGCGTCGATGGCCGAGAACAGCGCGAAGCTGTCGTCGCCGGTGGCCCGGGCGTCGTTGTTGCTGACCAGGTTGTTGGTGCTCCCGTTGGTCATGTTGATGCCGTCGGCGAACATGTTCCGGATCCGGGAGTTCTTGATCGTCATGTAGTCGGTGTTCGCGCCCCAGTAGAGGCACACCATGTGCTCGTTCCAAATGTTGTCGATCACGATGTTCGACACGTTGGCGAAGTCGAACACCTTGCCCGGACCGTCGATCCGGGAGGTGTAGTTGCCGAAGTAGGCGAAGTTCTTGAAGGAGGAGTTCGCCGCCGAGTTCTCGGCCCGGAAGCCGATGTCGGTGTTGTCCTGGCCCGACGGAGCGTTGAACCGGGTGTACCAGGGGCCGGCGCCGGTCACCTGGACGGCCTTGCCGTACACCTGGAACTTCGACGAGGTGGAGTAGTTACCAGCCGGCAGGTACACCCCGACCAGGTTGCCGGTGGTGTCCATCCGCACCCGGTCCAGGGCGTTCTGCACGTCCTGGTGGGTGAAGCCGGTCGGCGTGGTGTAGCGCGCCGGGTCCGGGTTGGCGATCGGCGCCACCTGCTCCGTGTTGATGAAGTCGATGGCGTACGTGGTGGTGTTGGCCGGGTCCTTCTGAAGACGGATCTTGCTGCCGGCCGGGACGGTGGAGTTGAGCATGACGTTGGCTTCGTCGTAGATGTGCCGCGGTCCGCCCGCGCTCGGCGAGTTGCCCGGGCTGGCCTCGCTGCCGTAGAGCCAGGCGTACCGGGACGTCAGGTCGATGGCCTTGTGGAAGGTGCCGTTGACGTAGACGTTCAGGGTCGAGTTGATCCCACCGCCGCCCGGCGCATCCGGAATGGAGAAGCGGGTGACCAGCGTGTTGGTGCTGGCCCGGGTGGTGAACTCGACGTAGCTGCCGGTCGAGTTGAGGGTCACCGCCCGCCGACCGGACGCCTCGCCGGCCAGGTCGCCGATCTCCCGGTTCGGCCCGACGACCGCCGCGCCGCCGCCGACGACGCCGTCCTCGGCCTCGTACATGTCGTACGGCATGTTGGCACCGCGACCGACGAAGAGCGGCCGGTCACTGGTGTTGTTGGCCTGCTTCACCGGCAGCTCGTTGCCGTCCACGGCGAGCACCACCCGGACGGTGTACTTGCCATTCGCGGCGGTCCAGGTGCCCAGGCTGATCGGGCCGACCGTGGCACCGGCGTTGATCACGCCGGAGTACGAGCCGGTCAGGGTGCGGACGACCGTGCCGGACTCGTTGAGCACGGTCAGGGTGATGCCGTGCGCACCGGAGGCGGAAGCCTGGTTGCCGGCGTTGCGGACGGACACGGAGAAGGTCACCGTGTTGCCCGCCGACGGGTTGCCCGGCGACCAGGCGACCGCCGAGGCGACGAGGTCGGAGCTGGCGACCGCGGCGACGACCAGCGGGCTGGGGTTGGTGTAGCTGTTGTTGGTGTCGTCCTGCTCGACGACGGTGTTCGACTCGTCGACCTTGGCGCTGAGCGGGTAGCTGCCCGAGTCCCGGGTGCCGATGCTGGCGCTGACAGTGGTCGAGGCACCGGCCGCGAGACCGCCGACCGAGGCCGTGCCCACCCGGGTGGAGCCCAGGTAGAAGTTGACGTTGGTCGCGCCGGAGGCCGCCGAGCCCGCGTTACGTACCGTCGCGGAGAGCGTGATGGTGCTGGTCTCCACCGGTGCGGACGGGCTGAACGACATGCCGGTCACGGTCAGGTCCGGGTTCGGGGCCGGAGTGCCGAAGACCTGGAACTCGGCCACCTGACCAGCCGGGGCACCGGTGTTCGAGGCGATCGAGAGCCGTACGTCGGCCGCCGCGCCGGAGACCGGGATGGTCACCGTGTTGCCGCTGCCCGGACTGAAGTTGTAGTTCGCCGCGCCGACCAGGGTGGTGAAGCTCGACGAGCCCTGGTCCCGGCCGAGAACCGTGATGTTCTGGGTACGCGCGCCCCACGCCGAGTCCGGGTTGAGCTTCACGACGACCTGGCTGAGGGTGGCGTTCGCGCCGAGCTGCACGGTCAGCGTGCTCGGGTTGCCGTTGCCCTCCCAGTAGGTGGCCACGTTGTTGTCGTTGGCGTTGGTGGCCACGAACGTGTGCACGAACCCGGAGGCGCTGATCGGCTTGCCGATCGCCAGGTTGGAGCCGGTCGGCGGGTTGCCGGTGCCGGTCCGGGTCACTGTGTTGCTGTTCGCCGACTGGTTGCCGGCGGCGTCCTTGGCCCGCACGTGGTACGACACCGTGGCGCTGTCCGCCTGACTGTCGGTGTACGTGAGCGTCGAACCGCCGACGCTGCCACGCAACGCACCGTTGGCGTAGACGTCGTAGCCGGTCACCCCGACGTTGTCGGTCGACGCCGACCAGGCGAGCCGGATCTGCCCGCTGGCCGGCTGGGTGTAGGCCAGGTTGCCCGGCACGCTGGGAGCCTGGGTGTCGGTGCTGCCGGTCGCGCCGTACACCTCGACCTCGGACAGCTGGGCGGCCGGCCAACCGGTGTTGCCGGTGACCTGCACGCGTACGTAGCGGGTGCTGGCGGCGGTGAAGCTGACGGTCGCGGTGTTGCCGCTGCTCGGGTTGAAGGTGTAGCCGGCGGACGCCTTCAGGGTGGTGAAGGACGAGCCGTTCGTCGATCCCAGGATCGACAGCGTCTGCGTACGGGTCTGCCAGTCCGACGCGGGTGGCAGCTTGAGCACCACCCGGTCCACGCTGACAGTGGCGCCCAGGTCGGCCTGGATCCACTGCGGGAACGCGTTGTTGGCGCTCTCCCAGTAGGTTGACGCGTTGCCGTCGTTGGCGTTGCCCGCCACGTAGTTCTGGTTGTAGCTGCTGGCGGTCATGGTGGCGGAGAGCCCGGCGAGCATGGCCACGCGGGCGGCGGCTGCGGACGGGTCGGCCGCCGGTGCCGCGCTCGCCATGGGGGTGACGACCGGGGCGGTGGCGAGGAGCACGCCGGCGAGTACGCCGGCGAGCAGCCGTCGGTGGCCCGTGCGGGAGACGGGATTGTGCGCGCCGGTTGGCGGCGTGCCTCGTCTGGTGCCGTTACTGGACATGGGGTCGCTACACCTCTTTCGGGGGTGGGTGCGGGTGCGTTGCCCGGCGACGGGTGCAGGGGTACGCCCGTCGTTCCGCGACAGGTGGGGGACGGTGCTGGGTGGGGACGGGTCGGACGGCCGGCGCGGCGTTGCGCCGGGACGCCCGGACCGGGTGCCCCCGCCGCTTCGGGCGGGGGCACCCGACCTAGCTGGAGTAGATCTCGAACTCGCTGAGCTGGCCGGCTGGCCAGCCGCTGTTGCCGGTGACGGTCAGCCGCAGGTACCGCTGGGTGGTCGCCGTGAAGGTCACGGTGACCGTGTTGCCGCTGGCCGGGTTGAAGCTGTAGCCGGCGGACGCCTTCAGCGTGCTGAACGTCGACCCGTTAGTGGAGCCGAGCACCGCCAGCGTCTGCGTACGCGTCTGCCAGGCCGATGAGGGTGGGAGCTTCAGCACGACCCGGGACACCGACCGGTCGGCGCCCAGGTCCACCGTCAGCGACTGCGGGAACGCGTTGTTGGCGCTCTCCCAGTAGGTGTTCGCGTTGCCGTCCACCGCGTTGGGGGCGGCGTACACGTCGGAGTGGCTGGTCTCGGTGATCGACCGTCCGGCCGCGAGGTTGCCGCTGGGCGGCGGCGTGGTCGGGGGCGGCGTGGTTGGGGGCGGTGTGGTTGGGGGCGGTGTGGTTGGGGGCGGTGTGGTCGGCGGCGGGGTGGTCTGGGTGCCGCCGTACACCTCGACCTCGGAGAGTTGCGCGGCCGGCCAGCCGCTGTTGCCGGTGACGGTGACCCGGATGTAGCGGCGGTCACCGGAGGGCACCCCGATCGACACCGTGTTGCCCGAGCCGGGGGCGAAGACCCGACCGGCGGACGACGCCAGTGTGGTGTACGACGAGCCGTCGGTGGAGCCGAGCACCGACAGGGTCTGGGTGCGTTGCTCCCAACCACTGGGCAGCTTGAGCGCCACCCGGTCGACCGACCGGGACGCACCCAGGTCGATGGTCACCGACTGGGGGAAGGCGTTGTTGGCGCTCTCCCAGTACGTCGACGCGTTGCCGTCCACCACGTTGGCGGCCGTGTAGCTCTGGTTGGTGCTGGTAGCGGTCGTCGACCGGCCCAGCGCCAGGTTCCCGCTGGTCGGGGGCGGCGTGGTGGGCGGTGGGGTGGTCGGCGGCGTCGTGGTCGGGGGCGGGGTCGTGGTGGGCGGCGGCGAGGTGGGTCCGCCACCCCACTGGGGGTCCGGCCACGGGCCGCAGTACGGGGTCGGGGTGTACCAGCCGGAGTTGCCGGAGCCCTGGGTGATCTGGAAGCCACCGCCCACGCAGTTGTGCATCGGGTTGCTCTGCGCGATGTTGGTGGCCCGCACGTTGGTGAAGGACACCTGGCTCGGTGCCTGCACCTGGAGCGCGTACGTGCCGGCGCCGTCGATCCGCACGTTGGAGAGGTTGATGCCGCTGGTCTGACCCTCGATCCAGTGCAGCGCCGCGTACGAGCTGTCCAGAATGTCGGTGTCGGTGATGTTGATGGTGGCCTGCTGGAACGACTCGTTGAGGGCGGAGAACCAGATCGCCCCCACTCCGAAGTTCCAGTTGTAGTCCGAGTTGCCGTTGCGGATCAGCGTGTTCCGGGCGATCGTCCAGGTGCCCCGGACCGCGGTGTCGCCCTGCACACCCGGATAGCGGTTCGCGACGTGGATGCCACCACCGTTGGTCAGCGAGTCGGCGGTCACGTTGTCGGTGATCTTGATGTCGCGACCGCCGTAGCTGACCAGGTGGTTCGCCAGCAGGGTCACGCCGATGGTGTTGCGGGTGAAGGAGTTGTTGACGTTCGGCACGCTCTGCGCCCACATCGCCAACGCGTCGTCACCGGTGTTGCGGACGAACGTGTTTGTCACCGTCGAGTTTGTCACCCCGGTGTGGAAGTTCACCCCGTCCGCGGTCTGGTCCAGGATCCGGCTGTTGCGGATGGTGAAGTTGTCCATCGGGCCGTCCATCCACGCCCCGACCTTCGTGTTCTCCAGCCAGAGGTTGTCCACCACCGAGTTGGTCATCGCGCCGCCCAGGGCGTTGACCTGGTCGTCGTCGACCCGTTCGCGGATGTCGCCGATGATGGCGAAGTCCCGCAGCGTGACGTTGCGGCTGGGCCCGTTCGCCTCGTGCGAGCGGACCGGGCCGGTGTAGCCGCCACCGGGAACGTACTTGCCGTAGATGCCGACGGACCTGTTCCGCTCGGTGGGGTGCCGGCCGCCGAGCACTGAATACCAGGGGCCCGCGCCGCGCAGAGTCACCCCGTCGACCACCACGTGATCCCAGAGGGTGAAGGTGCCGGTCGGGATCCAGACCGCCCGGCCCTGCGCCTTGCCGGCGTCGACAGCCGCCTGGAACTTCGCCGTCGAGTCGGTCGCGCCGCTCGGATCGGCCCCGAAGTCGGTGACCACGTCGATGACACCGGAGGGCTTGGCGATCGGCGCGACAAGCTCGAAGTCGGCCAGGTCGATGGTGAACGTGGGCGACTGCGCCGTCGAGGAGACCTGGAGCCGGATCTTCGTGCCGGCCGGCTGGGTGCTGCCGAACAGCGCCCGGGTCTCGTCGTAGAAGTGGTGCGGGTTGGTGTCACCCGGGTTGTTGTTGAACGGGTATCCGCCGTAGTACCAGCCGTACTTCGACGTCACCGGGACCGACTTCAGCAGGTTGCCGTTGGCCCGCAGGTCGATGGCGGCATCCCGGCCGGTGCCGGCCGAGTTGTCCGGCAGGCTGTAGCGGAAGGTGACAGCGTTGGCCGGGGCGGTGAGGGTGAACTCGACGTACTCACCGACGGCGTCCAGGGTGACCGCCTCCCGGCCGGACGCCTCGGACGGCAGCGTGCCGTAACGCCGGTCCGGGCCGATCTTCGTGCCGTTGTGGGCGACCTTCTCCGCCTCGTGCTCGATGAACGGCACAGTGGCGCCCCGGTTGGGGATGTCGAAGGGGGACAACCCCGCCGCGGAGGCCGGGGTCGCGGTGCCGGTGACCGCGAGGATGGTCACCGAGGTGGCGGCGAGCACTGTGGCGGAGATGGCGGCCAACAGTGCCCTGGTCGGGTGTCGAAGGTGGTGCGGGGTGCCGGTGGTGTGGTTGGCCATGAGCTGCGCTCTCCCTTTCGTCAGGCAGGCCAGATCCCCCCGTGTCGGTGCGGTGTCGCGCGTCCCCCTCGGTTCTCCCTTCCTGGGTGGCGTGGGGGGGGGGGGGCGGGGGGGGGCCCCCCCCCCCCCCCGGGGGGGGGGGGGGGGGGGGGGGGGGGGGGGGCGGGGCCGCCGCCACCACGGCGAGCAGAGTCAGGTCAGGCCGGGCCGTCCGCCCCGCGCGGCCCGTCGGTGGATTCGGCGGTACGCAGCCAGACCGCTGTGTCGGCCGGCAGCAACCCGTCGTCGAGCGGCCCGCTGGCCAGCAGCAACTCCCCCTGAGCTGGCATCGGTACCGGCGCGGCGGACAGGTTGACCAGGCAGGTGAAGCCCCCGCCACGGCTGAACGCCAACACCCCGTCCGGGGCGGGCAGCCAGGTCAGCTCGCCGTCACCGAGCGCCGGGTCGGCCTTGCGGGCCTGGATCGCCGCCCGGTACAGCTCCAGCATCGAGGCCGAGTCGCCGGTCTGCGCGCTGGCCGTCCGCTCCTTCCAGTCGGCCGGCTGCGGCAGCCAGGGCGCCGCGGCACCCTCGGGGCTGAACTCGAACGGCGGCTCGTCCCCGGCCCACGGCAGCGGTACGCGGCAGCCGTCCCGACCGGGGTCGATCCGGCCGGACCGCTCCCACATGGGGTCCTGGCGCATCGCGTACGGGATGTCCTCGACCTCGTAGAGGCCCAGCTCCTCGCCCTGGTAGACGTAGGCGGCACCGGGCAGCGACAGCGAGAGCAGCGCGGCGGCGCGGGCCCGGCGGGTGCCCAGCTCCAGGTCGGTGGGGGTGCCCTCGCGCTTGGCGGCGAAGCTGAACCGCGTGTCCGCGCGACCGTAGCGGGTGACGTGCCGGGTGACGTCGTGGTTCGAGAGCACCCAGGTGGCCGGCGCGTTGACCGGCGCGTGCGCGCTCAGCGTCCCGTCGATGCTCTCCCGCAGCGCCGCGGCGTCCCAGGCGCAGCCGAGGAAGTCGAAGTTGAACGCGGCGTGCAGCTCGTCCGGGCGCAGGTAGTTGGCGAACCGCTGCCGGTCCGGCAGCCACACCTCACCGATCAGCGCCCGGTCGGCGTACTCGTCGGCGACCCGACGCCAGCCCCGGTAGATGTCGTGCACGCCGTCGAGGTCGTGGAACGGGTGCGGCTCGTCCTCGCGGACCTCGGGCAGCGTCCCGTCCTTGACCAGGAGCCCGGCCGAGTCGATCCGGATGCCGTCCACGCCCCGGTCGAACCAGAACCGCAGGATGTCCTCGAACTCCTCCCGCACCCGGGGGTGGTCCCAGTTGAAGTCCGGCTGCTGGGGGGCGAACAGGTGCAGGTACCAGTCGCCGGGGGTGCCGTCCGGGTTGGTGGTGCGGGTCCAGGTCTCGCCGCCGAACTCGCCGATCCAGTCGGTGGGTCGCTCGTCGCCGTTGGGGCCCCGGCCGGGCCGGAACCAGAACAGGTCCCGTTCAGGCGCGCCGGGTCCGCCGGCGAGCGCGGCCTGGAACCAGGGGTGCGCGTCGGAGCAGTGGTTGGGCACCACGTCGACGATGGTCCGGATGCCCAGCGCGTGCGCCTCCGCGATCAGCGCCTCCACCTCGGCCAGGGTGCCGAAGACCGGGTCGATGTCGCGGTAGTCGGAGACGTCGTAGCCGGCGTCCGCCATCGGCGACGGGTACCAGGGGCTGAACCAGATCGCGTCGACGCCGAGCGCGGACAGGTGGTTCAGCCGGGACCGGATGCCGGCGATGTCTCCGATGCCGTCGCCGTTACCGTCGGCGAAGCTCCGGGGATACACCTGGTAGATCACGGCTCCACGCCACCACGGACTTCTGTCAGCTGTGGACACGAGCACCTGCTTTCTGCGTCAGTACGTCGGCGGGTTCGCCGGACCTGGTCGTGTGTCGGGCGAACGGTCGTTGTTCGCCGCGCGGAAGGATGCGGTGGTGGTTATCCCTTGATGCTGCCCGTGGTCAGACCGGACATGATGTTCCGTTGGAAGATCAGGAAGATGATGACCGTCGGGATCGCGGCGATGACCGACGCGGCGATCACCACGTTCATCGGTGTGCCGCCGGCGAAGGTGTAGATGCCGACGCTCACCGTCCGGGTCTCGGGCGAGGGCATGACCAGCTTCGGCCAGAGGAAGTCCTTCCACACCGCCGTCACGGCGAAGATCGAGACGACGCCGAGGATGGGACGCGACAGCGGCAGGATGATCGACCAGAGCGTACGCAGCGACGACGCCCCGTCCATGAGGGCGGCGGCCATCAGCTCCTCGGGGATCGAGTCGAAGAACCGCTTCAGCAGGAAGATGTTGAACGCGTTGGCGACCATCGGCAGCCAGATGGCGAACGGCGAGTCCAGCAGGTTGATGTGCAGGATCGGCAGGTCGAGCACCGTCACGTACTGCGGCACGATGAGGACCATCGCCGGGATCATCAGCGTCGCCAGCATCAGGCCGAGGATCGCGTTGCCGAAGATCGGCCGGAGCTTGGACAACGAGTACGCCGCCGCGCTGTCGAAGACCAGTTGGAACAGCACCGCGCCGATCGCGTAGTAGAAGGTGTTGAACAGCAGCTTGGCGAGGGCCAGGTTGTTCCAGGCGTCGATGTAGTTCTGCGGCTGCGGGTCCTTCGGGAACAGCGAGGGTGGTGTCTGCGCGATCTCCTGGCCGGACTTGAGCGCGCCGGTGACCATCCAGTAGAGCGGGCCGAGGAACACGAGGGTGAACCCCGCCACGACGATGACCAGCAGCGTCCAGTAGATGACCTTGCCGCGCCCCCGGCTCAGCTGGGAGTGGGAGATGAGGGTCCGGGTTCCGGAATCCTGTGCCATTCCTCGCCGTCCTAGTCCTGTTTCGCAGTCAGCCGCACGTACACGGCGGAGAAGCCGGCCAGCACCACGAGCATGATCACGCCCAGCGCGGCGGCGCCGTTGAGGTCGTTCTGGAAGAACCCGTGCTGGTAGATGAGGTACGCCACCGAGGTCGCGGAGTCCTCCGCGCCCGCACCGTTGGCGAGGATCAGGGGCTCGATGAAGAGCTGCATGGTGGCGACGATCTGGAGCATCGCCAGGAGCGCGAGGATGAGCCGGGTCTGCGGGATCGTGACGTGCACGATCCGCCGCCAGATCCCGGCGCCGTCCAGCTCGGCGGCCTCGTAGAGCTCGCCGGGGATGTTCTGCAACGACGCCAGGTAGATGAGCACCGCGCCGCCCATGTTCATCCAGGTCGACGCGACCACCATCGCCGGCATCGTCATCTCGGGCGACTGCATCCACTGCGAGGTGGGCAGGTGCAGCGCCTTGAGGATCGCGTTGAAGAGCCCGGCCTCGCTGGGGTCGTACGCGTAGAACTTGAAGAGGAACAGCGCCGAGGCCGGCGGCAGCATCACCGGCAGGTAGACCAGGATCCGCAGGTACCCCTTGGCGTGGCGGAACTCGTTGAGCAGGATCGCCACGAAGAACGGCACCACGTAGCCGAGGGCGAGGGCGAGCACCGTGAAGTAGAAGGTGTTCTGCCAGGCCGTCCAGAAGCTCGGGTCGGCGATGATGCGGGAGTAGTTGTCCCAGCCCACCCAGGTGGTCTCGCCGCGCCGGGTCCGCTGGAAGCTCATGACGATGCCGCGGACCATCGGGTACCAGGAGAAGACGACGAAGCAGAGCACCGCCCCGATCAGGAACGCGTGACCGGTCAGGTTGTCCCGTACCTTGCGGCCGAGGCTGGTGCGCTGCGGCCTCGCCGAGTACGGCGACGGCGGGCGGCCCGGTTTCCTGCGGGTCTCCGGGACGGTGGTGATCGCCAAGGCAACTCCTGGGTGAGTCGGTGACGTCGACGGCGCGGGGTGAGGAGTGTGGGGGCCGGGTCGGCGTACCGGCCCCCACACGATCGGTCAGCTCTCGGCGGCGAGGAGCTGGTTGACCTTCTCCTCGGCGGTCTTGAGCAGTGCGTCGATGTTCGAGTTCGGGTTGGTCAGCACACCCGACATCGCGGCATCGAGCACCGCGTAGACGGCCTGTGCGTTGCGCGGCTCACCCTTGATCGGAACCGGGGTCGCCTCGAAGAGCGCGAAGTTCGTCGTGTCGACGTTCGCGTTCGCCTTACGCAGCTCCAGCTCCTGCTTCTGCGCGTCACTGCCGTTGGCGAAGAGCAGCGGCTGGGGCAGACCCACCGGGTAGTTCTGCGGCTTGGCCCGGACGTAGTCGAACTGGCCCTTGCCCGGGGTGAGCTTCTGGTACGCGACCCACTTCAGACCGGCCTTGACCTGCTCGGGAGTGAGGTCCTTCTTGAAGAAGTAGCCCTCGCCACCACCGAGCGTCCCCTTCGCCGCGCCGTCCTGGCCGGGCAGCGGAGCCATCGCCCAGTCCTGGAACTTGCCCTGGAACTGGCTGACGATCGCCTGGGTGGCGTCCGGCGCGCCGATGAACATGCCGACCTTGCCCGCGCCGGCGTTCGTCAGCAGGTCGCCCCACTGGAGCAGCTGACGGGCGCCCATGCTGTTGTCGCCGTACCGCATGTCCTTGAGGTTCTGCAGGACCTGCTTGCCCATGGGGTTGTTGAAGTCGGCCTTCTTGCCGTCCTCGCTCAGCACCTTGCCGCCCTGCGAGTAAAGCAGGGAGGTGAAGTGCCAGCCGCCGGTGTTGCCGGCGCTGTACTCGGAGTAACCGGCGATGCCGTTGCCGAGCGCGGAGATCTTCTTGGCGGCGGTCCGGACCTCGGCCCAGGTCTTGGGCGGGCTGTTCACGTCCAGCCCGGCCTGCTGGAACAGGGCCTTGTTGTAGACCAGACCCATCGAGTAGTTCTTCACCGGAACGGCGTAGAGCTTGCCGCCGTCGGTGAAGACCTCCTTGAGCGCCGGGTCGACGCTGTCCCAGGTCGGGACCGTGTCCTTGTTGGCGTACTGGCTGATGTCCATCGCCTGACCGGAGTCGAGCACCTGCTGGAGATCGGTCATGTACCCGTAGAACACGTCGGTCACGGTGCCGCCGGCGAGGCGGGCGGTGAAGTCCGGCGGGTTGTTGCACTGCTCGCCGACGCTGACGCTCTTGATGGTGATGTCCGGGTTCTGCTTCTGGAACTCGGCGACGTCGTCGTTCCAGTTCTTCAGCAGCTCCTTCTGGGCGCCGACCGGCTGGCAGTCGACAGTGATGGTGACCTTGCCGCTGGCGTTCGAGCCCTTGTCGTCGCTCTTCGTGGAGCATGCCGTGAGGCTGAGCCCCAGGCCGGCCACGAGCGCAACCGCCGCAGCCTTTCGGTAGTGCGGTACGGACATCTGTCCATCCCTTCGGGAACGGGTGACTCCAATGACCTTCGCTGATCTGCGGTGATACGACCTGACGCCCAGTAGCTGCGTCGGAGCCAGGTGTGAGTGGAGTCACTGTAGCGAGGCCGACTCATTTCGGCAAGGTATCGACGCTGTTCCGAAAGGACACGACGTGGTTACGACAGATGTTGGCAAGACGCTGAAAGAGGCCCGACTTGTTGGCTATTGATGGCCTATGACCGGTCATTCGGCCCGGTCGATGCCGACGGCGGCGAGCAACGACGAAAACGGCCGCCGACCGCGAGAGGCGGTCGACGGCCGAAGCGTCGTTCGGTGTGGTGCCTAGCGGCGGGGGGCGGGCGCGGTGGAACCCCGCACCACCAACTCCGGCTCGAACAGCAGCTCGTCCTGGAGGACGCCGGCACCCTCTATCTGGGTGACCAGCAGATCCACGGCGGCCTGCCCCATCGTCTCGATCGGCTGCCGCACAGTGGTCAACGGCGGATCGGTGCACGTCATGAAGGCGGAGTCGTCGAAACCCACCACCGACACGTCGGCCGGAACCGAACGGCCCAGCCGGCGGGCCGCCCGGATCGTGCCCAGCGCGAGCACGTCACTGGCGCAGATGATGCCGGTCACGCCCCGCTCGACCAACTTCGTCGCGGCGACCCGCGCTCCCTCCAACGAGAAGCTGGAACGCTCGACGCACTCGGCGTCGCCCTCGTCCCAGCCGGCAGCCTGGGTCATCGCGTCGAGCTTGCGCCGGGACGGCACATGCCCCTCCGGGCCCAGCACCATGCCGATGCGTTCGTGCCCGAGCGAGCGCAGGTGCCCGTACGCCTGCTCCACCGCCACCGCGTCGTCGGTGGAGACCCGGGGAAACCCCAACTCGTCAACGCCGGCGTTGACCAGCACCACCGGAAGGCCCCGGTCGGTGAGCCGACGGTAGTGGTCGTGTCGGGCGTCGGTGAGCGCGTACGAACCGCCAGCGAAGATCACCCCGGAGACCTGGTGGTCGAGGAGCATCTCCACATAGTCCATCTCGGAGACGCCGCCGATGGTGCGGGCACAGAGCGCCGGGGTGTAGCCGCGCTGAGCGAGAGTGCCGGTGACCACCTCGGCCAGCGCCGGGAAGATCGGGTTCTGCAACTCGGGCAGCACCAGCCCGACCAGCCGGGCGCGCTCGCCGCGCAGCTTGGTCGGCCGCTCGTAACCGAGCACGTCCAGCGCCGTGAGCACTGCGGTGCGGGTCGCCTCGGAGACCCCGTCACGGCCGTTGAGCACCCGGCTGACGGTGGCCTCGCTGACGCCCGCCTTCTTGGCAACTTCAGTCAACCGCTTGGTCACGACCGCAATGATACGTCACCTGCATGAAAGAAATGAACAGCAATCTGCCTGTCGTTTGCTGGTCGGCTGCCGCATTCTTCCCACCGCCGACCATTCCGACCGCCACGACCCGCAGTGGTGACGCCGACGCGATTCAGACGGTCATGATCGACTCGGTTTCAGTGATGTCGCGCGGTTTCAATGCCCCGGATACCCCGACTCCCGCAACGCGAGTGGATCATGCTCCGCCGCCGCACGCAGGGCAGCGCGGGGCCCGGAGCGCGGTGGCCTTGGGTGAGGGCAGGGGTCAGGACAGGTCTTGTAGAGCGGTTTCGATGGCCCGGTGGAAGGTCGGGTACGCGTAGATCATGTGCCGGAGCTGACTCAACGGCACCGCCGCGTGCACCGCCACCACCAGCGCGGACAGCACCTCGCCGCCGGCCGGACCGGCCGAGGTCGCGCCGATCAGCACGCCCTGGTCGGCGTCCGCCACAACCTTGATGAAACCGTCGTCGCCGACCCGGTGGATCCAGCCCCGCGTCGAACTGCTCAATTTGGTGAAACCCACCTGCACGTTGATGCCGCGTTCGCGGGCCTGCTGCTCGGTGAGCCCGACCGCGCCGATCTCGGGATCGGTGAAGGTCACCCGGGGCAGCGCGCGGTAGTCGGCTCGCGGGATGGTGCCTGCTGACCCACTCGATCCGCTGGCGGCCAGCGAACTGGACGCGCCCATCGCTCCGCCGACCACGCTGGAGGTGCCGCTGGCGTCCGCGCCCGCCTTCGCCTGCCGGGCGCGGGCCAGGATGTCGGCGATGACGATCCCCGCCTGGTACATGGCGATGTGCGTGAAGGCACCCTCGCCGGTGATGTCGCCGACCGCCCAGACGTGGTCGGTGACGTGCAGACGGTCGTCCACCGGGAGGTAACGCTGGCTGGCGTCCAGGCCGATCGTGTCCAGACCCAGCTCGGCGAGGTGGGCCTTGCGGCCGGTCACCACCAGCAGCCGGTCGGCGGTGAACTCCGCGCCGCCGCCACCGTGCAGGGTGAATCTGGTCCCGTCGTGCTCGACCCGTTCGGCGCGTACCCCGGTGTGGATCTCCACGCCGTCCGCGCGCAGCGCCGCGGCGGCGACCTCGGACGCCTCGGGTTCCTCGATGGCCAGCACACGGTCGAGCGCCTCGACCACCGTGACCCGGACCCCGAAGCGGGCGAAGACCTGCGCCAACTCCAGGCCGATCGCGCCGCCACCCAGCACGAGCAGCGTCTTCGGCAGTTCCTCGACCTCGATCGCCTGGTGGTTGGTCCAGTACGGCGTGTCGGCCAAGCCGTCGATCGGCGGCACCGACGGGCGGGTGCCGGTGCCCAGCACCACCCCGTGGCGGGCCTCGAACACCTGGTCACCGACGCGGACCCGGCGTGGACCGTCGAGCCGACCGCTGCCCCGCACGAGTCGGCCACCCTTGCCGACGAACCGCTCCGCCGCGACAGTGTCGTCCCAGGTGTCGGTGGCTTCCTCGCGGATCCGCTTCGCCACCGGTGCCCAGTCCGGCTGGACCTGGGCCGTCCCGGCGAGCCCGTCGACCCGGCGAGCCTCGGCGAGCGCGTTTGCGGCTCTGATCATCATCTTGCTCGGGATGCAGCCCCAGTACGGGCATTCGCCGCCGACGAGATCCCGTTCGACGCCGACCACGCTCAGGCCGGCCTCGGCAAGTCGCTCGGCCACCTCCTCGCCGCCGACCCCGAGCCCGACCACGACCACATCCACCAGCTCCGGTTCCGCCACACCGAACAGCATCCCCCAGCGACACCACCCCAACCACCGGGGTCGCCGGAAAAGTCGGCACGCCCACCGGCCCCGGACGCCTACCGTGGCCGGATGCACGCACGCTTCGCTCCGGTCCGGGACTGCTTCCACGACCTGCTCGCCTCCGGCCGGGAAACCGGCGCCGCCCTGACCATCTGGTACGACGGGCAGCCGGTCGTGGACCTGACCGGCGGCTCCCGCCGCGGCCACGGGCCGGGCGGCGAGCCGTGGCTGCCGGACTCGCTGGTGAACGTCTACTCGGTCGGCAAGCCGGGGGCCGCGCTCTGCCTGTTGCTGCTCGTCGACCGGGGCGCTGTCGATCTCGACGCGCCAGTGGACCGGTACTGGCCGGAGTTCCGCACTCCCGCCACAGTGCGTCAGGTGTTGTCGCACACCGCCGGCCTGCCGGCCTTTCCGGTGCCGCGACCGGCCAGCGCGGTCGCCGACTGGGCGCTGCTCACCGGCGACCTGGCCGCCGCCGACCCCGAGTGGTCGCCGGGCACTGTCGCCGGGGAACACGCCTGGACGTACGGGCACCTGGTGGGCGAGGTGGTCCGCCGCGTCGACGGGCGGTCGGTGGGCCATTTCCTGGCCGAGGAGATCGCCGACCGGTGGCAGCTCGACCTCGGCTTCGGGCTGACCGAGGCGGACCAGTCGCGCTGCGCGGACCTGCGGTACGGCGACCCGGGGTGGCCGACCCGGGCGCTCGGTGAGCCGGGCTCGCTGCGGGCGCGGGCGCTGGGCAACCCGGCCGGCGGGCTGGACCTGGCCGTCCTGAACAGCCCACTGTGGCGCAGCGCCGAGATGCCGGCCGTCAACCTGCACGCCACCGCTCCCAGCCTGGCCCGGCTCTACGCCGGCCTGCTGGCCGGTGGTGTCCTGGACGGGGTCCGGCTGTTCAGCCCGGAGCTGGTCGCGGAGGCGACCCGGGTCCAGTACGACGGGCCGGACCTGGTGTTGGATCGCGACGCCCGCTGGACGTTGGGTATGCAACGGGAGCCGGACGGCAGCTGGGGCATGGGCGGCATCGGCGGCAGCAGCGCATGGGCCGACCCCGAGCGCGGCTACACCTTCGCGTACGCCACGGCGCACCTCGCCGAGCACGACCGGGTCGACGAACTGGTCGAGGTGTTGCACTCGGTGCTCTGATCAGCGCAGCCAGACGGGGTCGGTGCCGGGCACCGAGAGGGGCGGCGGGTAGTCGAGCGTCTGGCGCAGGGCCTCGGGCAGCCGCCACGGCTGGTGGATGGCCTTGCCCTGCACCGCGGTCAGCTCCGGCACCCACCGGCGCACGTAGTCGCCGTCCGGGTCGTACCGTTCGGCCTGCCGGACCGGGTTGAACCCCCGGTAGGGCTTCGTGTCGTTGCCGGTACCGGCGACCCACTGCCAGTTGCCGGAGTTGTTGGCCACGTCCCCGTCGAGCAGCCAGCGGAAGAAGACCGCCACCCCGGACCGCCAGTCCTGCCCGAGGTGCTTGGTCAGGTAGCCGGCGGTGATCAGCCGGGCCCGGTTGTGCATCCAGCCCTGGGCCAGCATCTGCCGCATCCCGGCGTCGACGATCGGCATCCCGGTGCGTCCCTCGGTCCAGGCCGCCAACGCGTCGTCGTCGTAGCGCCACTGCTCGGTGGCACCCCGCCGGTACGCCGCGGTCGAGATCTCCGGGAAGGCGGCGGTGACCTGGTAGTAGAAGTCCCGCCAGCAGAGCTGCCGGACGAACGGGCCGGACCGGTCGCCGGCGCGGTTCGCCACCGCCAGCGGCGACACGCAGCCGAAGCGCAGGTACGGGCTGAGCCGGGAGGTGTCGTCGCCGGCCATGTCGTCGTGCTGATCGCCGTACCGGTTCAGGTCGGGCAGCCAGTCGGTGAGCCGCTGGCGGGCGACCCGCTCGCCTCCGGCGGCAGCGTCGGGCGAGTCGCCGCTCGGCAGCGCCGGCAACCGACCCACGCGTACCCGGTCGGGCAGCGCGATCCGCCGAGGCGCGGCCAGCTCCTCGCGCCACCGGTTGGCCGCCCAGGCCCGGTGGTACGGGCTGAACACCCGGTAGTGGTCGCCGCCGCCACCGGGGCGCAACGCTCCCGGCTCGACAACCGTCAACCCGGGAAACAGGCGCAGGTGCAGCCCATGCCGCTCGCACTCGGCGCGTAGTCGCCGCTCCCGGCGGCCGGCGTAGTGGCTGACGTCGGCCGAGAGCGCGACGGCGGTGGCCCCGACCTCGTCGGCCAGCCGGATCGTCTCGGCCACCGGGTCGCCGTGCCGGACCACCAGGTCGCCGCCACGCTCGCGGAGTTGGTCGCGCAGGTCGGCGAGGGCCTGGTGCAGGAAGCGGGTGCGGTTGGCGGAGAGGTCGGCCAGCGCCGGGTCGAGCACGTACAGCGGCACCACCTGGTCGAACGCCGCACAGGTGGTGGCCAGCGCCGGGTGGTCGTTCACCCGCAGGTCGCGGGTGAAGAGCACGATCGCCGTACTCGCGGTCACCGGCTCTCCGGCTGGATCGTCGGCCCGGGGATGACGACCGGCGTACCCGTCGAGGTGAGCAGGGCCCGCGCGGCCACCGCCATCCGTCGCCGCTGCGGCACCAGGGCCCGCTGGACGAAGACGTCGTAGTCCTGCGCGGCCACCTCGTCGAGGATGCCGCCATAGAGGGCGTACGCGGTGCGCATGCAGGCCTGCGAGGCGGGCGCCAGCATGGTGATGCCCGGTGCGGCGGCGGCGTAGTGCGCCTGGGCGCGGGTCACCTCGTACTCGATCAGCTCGCGGATCCGGGGGGTGACACGGCCCCGGGCGCGGGCCTCGGCCAACTCCTCGCGGGTGACCCCGAACTTCGCCATGTCCTCGTCCGGCAGGTAGGTGCGGCCCCGGTCGAGGTCCTCGGCGACGTCCCGGATGAAGTTGGTGAGCTGGAAGGCGAAGCCGAGTTGCCGGGCCGGCTCCCGGGCTGCCACCGGGTCGGAGCTGCCCAGGATCGGCAGCATCATGGTGCCGATGACCGCCGCCGAGCCCTCCATGTAGTCGAGCAGGTGGTCGTAGGTCGGGTACGCGGTGACGGTCAGGTCCATCGCCATGCTCTTCAGAAACGACGCAAAGTCGTCCCGGTCGAGATCGAAGACGGCGATCGTGTGCAGCACCGCCGGCAACAGTGGGTCGTCGACCGGCGCACCGTGCAGACCGGCCACGAACTGGCTGGCCCAGCGGTCCAGCAGAGCGGCCCGCTCGGCCGGCGGCAGGTCCTCGGTGCTGTCGACGATCTCGTCCGCGTAGCGCGTGAACCCGTAGAGGGCGTGCACATGTCGTCGTTTCCACGCGGGAAGCAGGCGGGTGGCGAGATAGTAGGTGCGGCCGTGGCGTTTGTGCAGCTCACGGCACCGGTCATAGGCAGCGGTGAGATCAGTTTCCACCGGCCCTCCTCCATTATCGACGCACCAATCGACGCAACTCGTAGCCTAGGGTACGCTCAGCCGCATGGCCAACGACGCAGTTGCGGGCAACGTGACCCGCGTGGCGCCGGCAGGGCCGGCCGACGGAGACGATCCGGTCCGCGCCGTTCTGGCTGCTTATACCCACGATCTGGTCACGGCGGTCGACGAAACCCTTGACACGTTCCTCACCGCCGAGGTCGACACCCTCAACGAGATCGACGCGTCGATGGGCAGCTTCGCCGCCACCGCGCGGGAAGCCGTCCTGACCGGCGGCAAGCGGATCCGGTCCACGTTCGCCTACTGGGGCTGGCGCGGGGCCGTCGGCGGCACCGCGGCGCTGCCACCGGTGCTGCCCGCGCTGGCCGCGCTCGAGCTGCTGCACACCTTCGCGCTGGTGCACGACGACGTGATGGACGCTTCCAAAACCCGCCGTGGCCGGCCCACCGCCCACGTCGCGCTCGCCGAACAGCACGTCGCCGCCGGCCACCGGGGAGATCCCGGCCGGTTCGGTGAGGCAGTCGCCGTGCTCATCGGCGACCTCTGCATGGTCTGGGCCGACCAGTTGCTGGCCCACGCATCGGTGCCGTCGAGCCGGCTCTTCGAGGTGCGCCGCTGCTACGACCAGATGCGGGTCGAGACGGTCGCCGGGCAGTATCTCGACGTGCTCGGTGAGAACGACCCGGCCAGCTGGTCGGTCGACCGGGCGCTACGGGTGGCCCGCTACAAGACCGCCAGCTACACCGTCCAGCGACCACTGCTCTTCGGCGCCTGCCTGGCCGGGGTGCCCGCCGACGACCCGCTGGTCTCCGCGTACACCCGCTACGGCCTGGCTGTCGGCGAAGCGTTCCAGCTCCGCGACGACCTGCTGGGCGTCTACGGCGACCCGGCGGCCACCGGCAAACCGGCCGGGGACGACCTGCGCACCGGCAAGCCGACCACGCTGCTCACGCTGGCCCGTGAGCTGGCCACCCCGGCCCAGCTCGCGGCGTTGGAGCGGGCCGCCGACGGATCGGTCGACACGTTCGCCGAACTGGTCGCCGAGACCGGCGCGGTGACCCGGGTGGAGCAGATGATCGCCGAGCGGGTCAGCGACGCGCTGGCCGCGCTCGACGCCGCACCCGTGGACCAGACGGCGCGCACCGCGTTGACCGGGCTGGCCACCGCCGCTGCCAACCGGCGGGCCTGATGAGCGACTTGAGCGAGGAGGTGGTCACGTGCGGACGGTGACAGGACGGACGGACCGGGTGGTGGTCGTCGGGGCCGGGCTGGGCGGGCTCGCCTGCGCGCTGCACCTGGCCGGCAGCGGTCGACAGGTGACGGTGCTGGAACGCGAGCCGGTGCCCGGCGGGCGGGCCGGACGCCTCGGCGTGGACGGCTACGAGTTCGACACGGGCCCGACCGTGCTCACCATGCCCGACCTGATCGCCGAGGCGCTCGGCGCGGTCGGCGAGGAGCTGCACGACTGGCTGGACCTGACCCCGCTCGACCCCGCCTACCGGGCGTACTACCCGGATGGCTCGACCCTCGACGTGCTCACCGACACCACCCGGATGGCGGCCGAGATCTCCCGGGTGTGCGGGCCCCGGGAAGCCGACGGCTACCTGCGGTTCGTCGAGTACGCGCGAGAGCTGTGGCGGCTGGAGCGCACCGACTTCATCGAGCGCAACCTGGACGCGCCGACCGACCTGATCACCGGCAACCTGCTCAAGTTGCTCAGCGGCGGAGCCTTCCGACGCCTCCAGACGAAGATCAACCAGTTCTTCCGGGACCCGCGTACCCAGCGGATCTTCTCCTTCCAGGCGATGTACGCCGGCCTCGCGCCACACGACGCGCTGGCCATCTACGCGGTGATCGCGTACCTCGACTCGGTGGCCGGGGTCTACTTCCCACGCGGCGGCATCCACGCGGTCTCCAGGGCGATGGCCGGCGCGGCCGAGAAGCACGGCGTGCAGATCCGGTACGACACCACAGTGACCCGGGTGGAGACCGTCAACGGCCGCGCCACCGGCGTGCTCACCGCCGACGGCGACCTGGTGCCGGCGGACGTTGTGGTGCTCAACCCCGACCTGCCGGTCGCCTACCGGGACCTGCTTCCCGCCGCGCCGCAGCGCCGGCTCACCTACTCGCCGTCCTGCGTCGTTCTGCACGTCGGCTCCCGACAGGCCTATGCGAAGATCGCCCATCACAACATCCACTTCGGGCGCGCGTGGAAGGGCACCTTCGATGAGGTCATCCGACGGGGTGAGCTGATGACCGATCCGTCGCTGCTGGTGACCAACCCCAGCCGGACCGACCCCGCGGTGGCCCCACCGGACCGACACACCTACTACGTGCTCGCCCCGGTGCCCAACCTGCACCGGGCACCGTTCGAGTGGCGCGGCGACCTGACCCAGCGCTACACCGACCAGCTCATCGGCACCCTGGAGGAGCGCGGCTACGTCGCCTTCGGAGCCGGGGTCGAGGTGCTCCGGGCGATCACCCCCGCCGAGTGGGAGGAGCAGGGGATGGCCGCCGGCACCCCGTTCGCCGCCGCGCACACCCTCTTCCAGACCGGCCCGTTCCGCCCGTCCAACCTGCACCGCGACCTGTCGAACGTGGTCTTCGTCGGCTCCGGGACCCAACCCGGCGTCGGCGTACCGATGGTGCTCATCTCCGGCAAGCTCGCCGCCGGCCGGATCACCGGGGAAGGCCGATGAGCAGCCGCGAGAAGCACCTCGTCGAGCTGGTCGACGAGACCGGCACGGCCCACGGCGAGACGACCGTCGCGGCCGCGCACCAACCACCGGGGCAGCTGCACCGGGCCTTCTCGGTGTTGCTGGTGGACCCGGACGGCCAGGTGCTGCTCCAACGCCGAGCCGCCGCCAAGACCCGGTTTCCGCTGCGCTGGGCCAACTCCTGCTGCGGCCACCCCCAGCCTGGCGAGTCGCTCGCCGAGGCGGCCAACCGACGGCTGAGCGAGGAGTTGGGCGCGGGCCCGGTCGAGCTGACCGAGGTCGGCGTCTACGTCTACTACGCCGAGGACCCGGCGACCGGTCGGGTCGAGTTCGAGTACGACCACGTGCTGCGCGGCGAGTTCCTGCCCGGCGCTCCGCTGCTGCCCGACCCGGACGAGGTGGCCGAGCTGCGGTGGGCCGACCCCGCCGCGTTGGAGGCCGAGTTGAAGCTCGATCCCCGGTCGTACGCGCCCTGGCTGGGCGGGGTGGTGAACCGGCTGCTCCGCCCCGCGGAGTCCCGGTCGGGCGCAACCGGCCCGGCCATGACGCTGCCCGGATCGTCGGCGGATGACACGGCGGAGCGGTCGGGTGGTCGATGAGGCGCTGAGCGCGGGCGCCGTCGCACGTCGGTTGGGGGTCGCGGTGACGACCCTCCGCACCTGGCACCAGCGCTACGGGCTCGGGCCCAGCGAACACATCCCCGGTCACCACCGCCGGTACACACCCACCGATCTGGCCCGTCTCGAAATCATGCGACGACTCACCGCCGAGGGAGTGAGCCCCGCCGAGGCGGCCCGCTGGGCCCGCCAGGCACCGGACCCGATGCCCAACGGCACCGTCGCCCCCGCCCGGATCCACCCGACCGGCCGGGACGGCGGCGGCTCCATCCCGGTCGGCCGTGCCGGTCCGGCGGCCCGCGGCCTGGCCCGGGCTGCCATGCGACTGGACACGGCGGCGATCAGCGAGACGATCGCGCACGCCCTGGCCACCAACGGGGTCGTGGCCACCTGGGAGGGCCTGCTGCGCCCGGTGCTCGCCGGCATCGGCGAACGGCACGCCGCCACCGCCGGCCTGATCGAGGTGGAACACCTGATGTCCCGCTGCGTCTCCGAAGCGCTCGCGGCGGCCAGTCGGGCCAAGGTCCCCACCGGGCCGGCCCGGATCCTGCTCTCCTGCGCCGACGAGGAACAGCACACGCTGCCGCTGGAAGCGTTGGCGGCAGCCCTCGCGGAGGCCGGCGTCAGCTACCGGATGCTCGGTGCCCGGGTGCCGGTGGCCGCTCTCGTCGAGGCGGTCAACCGGACCGGACCCGCCGCCGTGGTGCTCTGGTCGCACACCCGGGCCACCGCCGACCCGACCCAACTCAGCGCGCTGCTCGCTGCCCCCCGGCGCCCGTTGCTGGTGCTCGCCGCCGGCCCCGGCTGGCGAGCCGACACACTGCCCGCCGGGGTGGTGCGGCCGGTCGACCTGGCCGAGGCGGTCTCGCTCTCCACCGCCGTCCGCGACTCCCTGGACCAGTCGAGGCGTGACTGATCGCACTGTCGCCGGATCGCGGCGTGAACTACCGTCGGGCGGGTCCGCCTACCCCGACCCTCCGGGAGCGAGCAGATGCAAGCCCGCGCCATCCTGGCGTCCGTCCTCGCCGTGGCGCTGCTCCTGTCCGGCTGCGCCCAGCCAACCCGCACCATCACACCCGCCGCCGCTCCGAAGCCGGTGGAATCGACACCGCCGCCCACCCCGAAACCGCACCCCAGCGTCACCAAGCCGGCCAAGCCGCCACTGCGGCCGCTGCCGGCCAAGCTCCCCTCCGGCCTGGGGCGCAACACCGGCGTACGCCCGGTGGCCCTGACGTTCGACGACGGGCCCAGCCCGGCCTGGACACCCAAGGTGCTCGACCAGCTGAAGGCCGCCAAGGTGACAGCGACCTTCTGCGTCGTCGGTCGCGAGGCACAGCGTCACCCGGAGTTGGTCCGGCGGATCGTCCGGGAGGGACACCAGCTCTGCAACCACAGCTGGCGACACGACCTCGAGCTCGCCCGTCGACCCGTCGGCGAGATCCGGGCCGACCTGGACCGCACCAACAAGGCCATCCAGAAGGCCGTTCCCGGCGCGAAGGTGTCGTTCTACCGGCAGCCCGGCGGCCGGTGGACGTCGGAGGTGGTCAGGGTGGCCAAGGACCTCGGCATGCGTCCACTGCACTGGTCGGTAGACCCGCAGGACTGGGACAAGCCGACCGCAGCCACGATCGGCAAGCGTGTCCACGCCGCCACCCGGCCCGGTGCGATCGTTCTTCTGCATGACGGAGGCGGTGATCGGGCCGCGACACTCGCCGCATGCCCAAAGATGATCGCCGATCTGAAGCAGCGCTTCGGCATCACCCGACTCCGCTAGAACCGCCCTGACCTGCTGTTATTGCCCGTCCCAAGCCCCTGCCGACACCGATTTTGTCGACCGACGGAGCATCACGTATGCTTTCGAAGCCTCCGGCGGGGCCGGATGGGAGCAAGTCCGCTTGAAGTTGCGAGTGTGCAATGATGGCGGGGCCGCCCTCATCGTCTAGCGGCCCAGGACGCCGCCCTTTCAAGGCGGTAGCACGGGTTCGAATCCCGTTGGGGGCACGACCGGCGAAAGCCGGGGCAAGGCCGGTGCAAGCCGGAGCAACACAAGCTAGGTCCTGTGGAGCAGTTGGAGTGCTCGCCGCCCTGTCAAGGCGGAGGTCGCGGGTTCAAGTCCCGTCAGGACCGCAGCGCTGACGCCGCGCCCCGCGCGGCGTTCTGCGTATCGGAGCAGGTCGCCTTGCCGCCGGTTCGTCCGGTTGCCGGGTAACATGAGCCGAGCGACACGGCCAGGTAGCTCAGTTGGTACGAGCGTCCGACTGAAAATCGGAAGGTCGGCGGTTCGACCCCGCCCCTGGCCACATAGCCTTTCGCCGGGCTACAGAGATCCCCACCAGCGGATACGCAGGTGGGGATCTTGCTTTGGCGAGCGTGATCAACACCACTTTCTGAAAGTCGCGGCGTTCCGGCTGGCGCGACACCGCGTATTCAAGGAAACCGAGTCGATCATGTCTGCGGTCGCCTCCGCATCAGGGCAGCGCGGCGGGCGTGCCGCATTGCCACGCGGCGTCAGTGGTCGCGGCGACCCTGCGAGCGATGCTGGGCCACGCCGCCCTGGATCGCCTCCCACACGCTGCGTCCGGCCTCTCGCAGCGTCTCCCCCGCCTGCTCGGCGAACTGGGCTGCGCTCTGCGCCGCAGCCTGCGCCGCGGCCGGCAGACCACCGTCGCCGCCACCGGACGGGCTCGGACCCGACCCATCCGACTGCTTGCGGGCTTCTTCGGTGCGACGCGGACCCTCGTGCCGCTGACCTTCCGAACCATGGGCAGCCGGCGGGCCGGTCTCCGGACGCTGGCCCTGCGAACGCTGGCCCTCCTGCTGCTGCCCCTCCGACTGTGGACTGCGCGGACGCTGGCCCTCCGCACGCTGCTCCTCCGACTGCGGGTTCTGCGGCTCACGGCCCTCCGGAGGCTGGCCCTCCGGACGCTGACCTTCCGGCTGCGCCTGGTCGGCCGGTCCTGGGCCACCGGCTCGCGGTCCAGGACCGCCGGCACCCGGTCCTGAGCCGACCGGACCAGCCCCGGATCGACCCGCATCCGGCCGACCCGCATCCGGCCGATCCGCATTCGGCCGGTCAGGACCCGGTCGCCCACGGCCCGGCTGATCCAGCTCCGGCTGATCGAGACCATGGCGATCGGGGCCATGGCGATCGGGACCCGGCTGACCGGAGCCCGATGGCCGACCTGGACCAGTCCGGTCGGAGCCCAGCCGGTCGCGGTCGACCACCGGGCTGGCCGCGCCGACCTGCCGGCTCGGCTGGTCGCGGACGTCGTCCGAGCGTCGACCCGATGCCTTGATCTCCGCTGAGCCTGCGGCCAGCTGCTGGGCGCCGCGGTTCATGTCGTCGACGGCGGTGCCGGCCGTGCGCGCGAGCGTCTCGATGATGTGTGGGTTGTGGTCGAGTGTGTCGAGCGCGCGGCCCAGGATCCTGGTCAACTGCTCCAACCGCACCCGCAGCTGCGCCTCGGCGTTCACCCCGTCGATGTTCAACTCGCCGCCGTTGAGGTGCACCCGTACGCCGGCGTCGACCTGGAGCAGGTTGGCCACCCGGGCCCGCAACGACAGGTCGGCCTCCAGACCGTCGACCGCCAGTCGGATGGAGTCGACGGTGACCTTCGGAATGTCGAGCAGGACGTCCGGGTCTGCGGCGTCGTCGACGGTCCGGTCCGGTCCTCGTTGCTGCGCGTTCTCGCTCATGATCTCCCGCCCGCCCGCACGAAAGTCCCGGTCGTCCGCGCGGTTACCCGCTTTCCAGCCGGGCATCCCGTCCGTGACGACTCGACGACCCTCTGTCTGGAACCGGGCACCGCGCGAAGCTGCACACCGAGGCATCAGCCGGTATGGTCCGGGCCTATGGGACAGGAATTGACTGATCCGGCCGACATCCGGCAGGACGTCGGCCAGTTCTCTCTCCGGTGCAGCGTTCTCGTCCCGGGTGCCGCCGAGCACGCATTCGCGGTCTTCAGCGACGAGCTGACCGACTGGTGGGTCACCGAATACACCTGGTCCGGCCCGGACGCACTGGCCGAGCTGGGCATGGAGCCTCGGGCCGGCGGCATGCTCTACGAGATCGGCCCGTACGGTTTCCGGGCCGACTGGGGCCGGGTGCTCACCTGGGATCCGCCTCGCCGACTGGTCTTCGTGTGGCAGATCGGCCCCGACCGGGCACCGGTGCCGGACCCGGCCCGCGCGAGCGAGGTCGAGGTGTTGTTCCATGCCGAGGGGCCGGAACAGACCCGGCTCGAACTGGAGCACCGGCACTTCGACCGGCACGGCGAGGCTGCCGAGGGTTACCGCAAGGCGCTCACTGCCGGCTGGCACGAGCTGCTCACCCGCTACGTCGCCACGGTGTCGCGCCATCGCCCCAGCACGGCGGCCTGACGGCCTACCGGATCACCGGCCGAGCCGCCGACCGGCAGCGGCACCACCGAGGTCCCGACCACCGAGGTTCGCGCGTTCCCCGGCCTCCGCCCCCGAACCGAAGCCGGTGCCGCCCAACCGACGTGGCGGTGCCGTACGCAGCCGTGGGTACTCCTCGGTGAGCCGGCGCTGCACCCGGTCGGACCGGTCGGCCAGCACCAGCGCCACCGACGGGGTCCCCGACTCGCTGGCCGCCGCCGACTCCGCCGCCCAGAGTCGCCCTCCGACCACCTCCGCGAAGCCGGCCAGCCAGGAGCGGCGGAAGGCGGCGGGGTGGTCGTCGGCGGGCACCTCGGTGGCGGCCAGGCCGTGCGCCGCCTGCACGAGCAGTGAGGTGAAGAGCAGGTCGACCCGTTCCAGGTCACTGGCGAAGCCGAAGAGGTGCAGGGCGAAGCCGTTGCCCTGCCGACGGCGTACGCAGCGGCAGCGCAGCGGCTCGGCCACCGCGGCGAGCAGGCCGACCTTGTCGCGGGCGTACGGGGCGACGACGTCCAGCACCCGATCGCCGACCGGGTCGGTGGTCGGGTCCCGGGCGGCGAGCAGCGCCCGGTCGACGCCGTAGCGGGCGATCAGCTCGGTCGCCTTGGCGGTGAACGCGGCGGACTCGGCCGGCGTGCAGGCCGGGTCCTCGGCCTGGGCCAACAGCTTGCGCACCTTGCTGAGCATGGCCTCGGACATGCCTACAGAGCTACCACACGGGCCGGACATCACCGGGGCCGCGCGGCCATCGATCGATACGTATCATCGTCACGGCCAGATGATCAGTCCAATACGGACCGTTGACCAACTCATTGGAGGAACGAACGGATGCCATCCCCGACCGCTCGTCTGCTCGCCGTCGCCACGGCCGTCGCGCTGCTCTCCGTCGGCACGCCCGCCCAGGCGGAGCCGACCACACCGACCACGCCGGTCAGCTCCGGGCCGAACGTGTTCGCCCCGCTCGCCACCTGTTACGGCGGGGCGGTCCGGTCGTACTTCGAGACCGGCCGGTACGGCGGCTCAGCCGGCCAGTACCGCACCACGACGCGCTGCCGCGACATCAACGTGCGCAACGCGAGCGTGTACGCCACCGACGCGTGCGTGATCTTCGTCGACAAGACGAGCGCCTGCAACTACTGGACCTACCTGCCGGCCAACTCGGGTTGGATCACGGTAGCGACCAACGTTCGGGACGGCGTCAACTTCCGGGTCCGCTTCGAGAACCTGCGCTACGAGTACGAACCGCTCATCGCGTACCACGCGTTCTGACCGACCCGCACGGTCGCGGCGTCCGCCCCCCGACGGACGCCGCGACCCGGCGGCGGTTCACCCCGCGCGGCTGCGCAGTGTGGCGATCGTCGAGCCGGCGAGTGTGAGCAGGCAGTCGGGGAGCAGCCCGTCGGCGGCCGCCGCGCCGAACAGCGCCTCCCCGGTCGGCTCGTCCCGATTCGCGTACGCGCTGACGAAGCGGGCCACCCAGCGGGTGTCGTACCCGGCCTGGTCGATCCCCGGAAAGTCGAGCGCCGCCCCGCTGGCTGCCGGCGCGTCACCGAGCATCGTCGCGGCCAGGCACCAGGCGACGTCGTACGCGCCGTCCAGGCCGGCCCGGTCGACGACCGCGTCGAAGGCTCCCACCACCGCGTCTCCATCGCCGGTCAGCGCCGAACGGAGCACGGCGGCCGCGTCATCGAACGTCTGCTGTGGTAGGTCCGTCACGCAGCGCACAGTAGGACGGGTGGTCAAGCGCCCCTCTCAACCGTCACTGTCCGTGTTCAACGCGAGCTACCTGCGCATTACGCCACCTCCACGGTCCCGCCGCCGGCCTCGGCACGCTAATGTGCGCAGCGGACCTTCGCCGGAGGAAGGACGACCATGTTCGTATCACGCCGCTCGCGGGTAGCCACACTGGCTGCCTGCGCGACGATCCTGCTCGCCACAAGCGCTTGCGGGGATGACAAGCCCGAAGAGGCCAGCGCCCAACAGGTGCGCCTCTACGGCACGGACGGCAACATGCTCAACTCCTATCCAGCGGAGTTGAAGGAACGGGCGAGTCTCGTCGACGGAATGAAGGGCACCACGCCCCTCGTGCCGCTGCCAGACGACTTCAAGGGCCGGCTACGGGCCGTCAATCCGGCGCTGACGGACTTCGTGTACTCCGCCGAGACGTACGACGCGGTGGTGATCGCCGTGCTCGCCGCCCAGTTGGCCGGGAGCACCGACCCGGCCGCCATCACCAAGCAGATCGTTGCCGTGACCAACGACGGGCAGCGCTGCGAAGACCCGACGAGCTGTCTCGCGCTGGCCCGCAACGGGCAGGACATCGAGTACCGCGGCGTGTCGCTGACCCGGGCGGGCTTCACCGACAAGGGTGAGCCGGCCACGGCGAGCTACGCGACGCTGACCTTCGACGGGCAGCAGATCAACGACGGCAAGACCGAGTTCGTCGGCGCCGGCATCGAGTCGGCGGCGAGCACCAAGGCCCCGCCGAAGCCGAAGAAGCAGCGCCCGGGTGGCGCCGCCGCCGACCAGGAGCCGCTGATCCTGGGTGGCCTGCTGCCGAAGACCGGTGACCTCTCGATCGCCTACCCGCCGATGGCCGCCGGCGCGGCGCTGGCGATCAAGGAGGTCAACGCCGCTGGCGGCGCACTGGGCAAGCCGGTGACGTGGCTCGACGGCGACGACGGCACCAACCCGGCGGTGGCCAAGGCGACGGTGGCCAAGCACGTGACGGACGGCGTCAGCGTGATCATCGGTGCCGGTGGTTCGGGCATCTCCCGGGCGGTGCTGCCGGACGTGGTGCAGGCCGGGAAGATCCTCTTCTCCCCGTCCAACACCGACAGCAGCCTGACCGACGTCGACGACCAGGGCCTCTACTTCCGTACCGCCCCGCCGGACAGCCTCCAGGGCCGGGCGCTGGCCGACGTGATCCTCCGCGACGGGTCACAGAAGATCGTCATCGTCGCCCGCAAGGACTCCTACGGTGAGGGCCTCCAGGGCACCGTCCGTGACGAGCTGGAGAAGGCCGGTATCGCCAACGACCGGCTCAAGCTGTTGACGTACGAGCCGCCGGCCGACGCCAAGGCCGCTCCGGTCGACTTCAGCGGCGGCGCGAAGGAGATCAAGGAATTCGGCGCGGACGCCGTACTGATCATCGGTTTCGGTGAGTCCGCCCAGGTGATCCGCGGCCTGGCCGACGCCGGGGTGCAGATCCGGCAGTAGGCAGGCCCAGAAACGACGACGGCCGCACCGGCTTCACGCCGGTGCGGCCGTTTCTGCGTACGCGGGATCAGCGCGGCCGGCGGCGCTCCAGGAACTCGGTCATCCGGCGGTGCTTCTCGTCGTCCTCGAAGAGCACCGCCTGGCTGACCAGGTCGAGGTGCGGGTGCGCGGCGGCCGGCGCGTCCACCGCCAGCTTGGTCAGCCGCACCGCCAACGGTGAGCCCAGGGCGATCTCGTCCAGCAACGCGTGCGCCACCGTCAGCAGCTCGCCGGGCTCGTCCACCACCCGGTTCACCAGGCCGATCCGCAACGCCTCAGCGGCGTCCACCCGCCGGCCCGTGAAGAGCAGCTCCTTGGCCCGGCCCTCGCCGATCAACGCCGGCAGCCGGTGGGTCGCGCCGGCGCCGGCAAGGACGCCCAACCGCACCTCCGGTTGCCCGAAGACCGCCCGCGCCGTGCACACCCGCAGATCGCAGGCGTACGCCAGCTCCGCGCCACCGCCCAACGCCGGGCCGTCGACGGCCGCCACGGTCGGCATCGGCAGCGCCCGGATACGGGCGAAGGCAGCCGAGTTGATCGCGGCGAGGGCGTCCGTGCGACCCCGTTCGCGGAGTTGGCCGATGTCGGCGCCACCGGCGAAGATGCCCGACGCGCCGCCGGTGAGCAGCAGCAGGCGCGGGCGGGCCTCCAACTCGGCGCAGACCTGGTGCAGCTCGGCGATCAGGTCGGCGTCGATGGCGTTGCGCTTCTCCGGCCGGTCCAGGGTGACCACCAGCCGGTCCGGACGCTCCTCGATCCGCAACCCGCTCACTGCCTGACCCCGCCTTCCCAGCGGTAGAAGCCCTGCCCGGACTTCTTGCCCAGCCGCCCGGCGGCCACCATCTCCACCAGCAGCTGCGGCGGCGCGAAACGGTCCCCGTACGCGGCCTGAAGGGTGCGGGCGATGTCCAGCCGCACGTCGAGCCCAACCAGGTCGGTGAGCTCCAACGGCCCGATCGGGTGCCGGTAGCCGAGCACCATGGCCTTGTCGATGTCCGCCGGGCTGGCCACCTCGTCGGCGACCATCCGGATGGCCTCCAGCCCGAGGGTGACCCCGAGCCGGGAGGTGGCGAAACCGGGCATGTCGCGTACGACGACGGGGTCCTTGCCGAGCCGGCCGGCGAGCGCGACGGCCGCGGCGGTGGTCTCCTCGGCGGTGGCCGGGCCGACCACGATCTCCAGCAGCGCCATCGCCCAGACCGGGTTGAAGAAGTGCAGGCCGAGGAAGCGCTCGGGCGCGTCCAGCTCGGCGGCCAGCGCCCCGATGGCGATGCTGGAGGTGTTGCTGCCCAGCAGTGCCGGACGCAGCGCGGCGGCGTCCCGGAGAACCGCACGCTTCAGCTCGAGGCGCTCCGGCACCGCCTCCACGATCACCTGGGGGGCGGGAGCTACATCGGCGAGGGTTGGGCGCAGCGTCACCCGCTGCCGGTTCGTGGCGGCCTCGTCGGCGCTCAACTTCCCTCGCTGCACAGCCCGCTCCCACAGCTCGGCGAGCCGGTTCAGCGCGGCCGCACCCCGCGCGGGGTCCACCTCGACCAACTCGACGGCGTGCCCGGCGCCGGCCGCCACGTACGCGATGCCAAGCCCCATCGTGCCGGCACCGACGACCACGAAACGATCGCTCATCACGCCTCCCTGTCCCGCCCGCCGACGCGCGGGGTCCCCGCTACGCCGGCCCGGGTGTCCCGCCCGCTCCGCTCGCTCATGGTGCGACCCTAGACAGCGCGACGACCCGGTCCATGCGTGGGGGAGCGCCGGATCGGGTAATGACGCCCCGTCAACCGAGGGAAGGACCGCATCGACATGAGCCAGGCACCGGAGAGCGTCACCGCCGGGGAGACCGTGGAGACCCGAGGCGACGAGCGGGTCGAACTGCTGCGCGCCGACACCAACAACGACGGCAAGACCGACGTGTGGGTGGTCGACACCGACGGCGACGGCAAGGCGGACCTGTTCCAGTTCGACACCGACGGTGACGGCAAGGTGGACATCACCATGGTCGACATCGACGAGGACGGCCAACCGGACGAGGTGGTCGACGGCGACGGCGGCCTTCCGCCCGAGCAGCTCCCCCCGACCGTCCAGGTCTGAGACGTACGGACGGCCCCCGCTCTCCGCCCGGCGGTGAGCGGGGGCCGTCCTGCTCAGTCGACGAGGCGCAGGGTGGCCAGGTAGTAGGGGGCGTCACGGTCGTCCACATCGGTGAGCCGCCAACCGGTGCCGTGCACGAGGCTGGCGAACTCGTCCGCCGAGCAGACCAGGTAGTCGAACCACTCGGTGCTCAACTCGCGGTAGCGCAGCCGCAGCCGCAGCTGGCCACCGAACCGGCCGCGTCGACGGTTGCGCTCGTGGTAGCCGGTGTGCAGCGGGTCGCGGGTGCCGTACGGGTTGGTGCCCTGCGCGATGATCTGCGCCCCCGGTCGGGCCAGCGCGGCCAGCGCGGCCAGGAACTCGGGAGCACGCTCCCGCCCCTCGAACAGCCCGAGGTTGTTGCCGAGCAGCAGGAACGTGTCGTACCGCGACCCGTCGGCGACGTGCGTGTCGACGGTGCCGTGCACCAGCCGCCGGACACCGCGACGCCGGCTCACCTCCAGCGCGCCGGCGGAGGTGTCCAGCCCGGTGACCGGTACGCCGCGCTCCTGGAGCAGCAGCGCGATCCGGCCGGCTCCGGTGCCGATGTCCAGCGTCTCGCCGTGCGCCCGGTCCACCGCGCGGTGGTCGTACGGCTGCCACTCGGCCGGCCCGTCCAGGTAGTGCGCGGCCGGAGCGCCGTTGATCAGACCGTCGTCCCGTTCGATGATCTCGATGACCGGTCGCGGCAGTCGACCACCGACCAGGGGCCGGGGGCCCACCCCGGTGGCCACGGCGAGCGTGTCCCGCAGCAGTTCGCCGACCACGTCACCGATCTGGGGCTCCACCGTCACGACGTTCACGCTATCTGGCCACTCAGTGCCCCGCACCGGCCGTATCCTGGCGGCGTGACCATGCTGGACCGACTGTCGGCCGAGAAGTACATCCTGCTCACGACCTTTCGCAAGGACGGTCGGGCGGTGCCGACCCCGGTCTGGGCGGTGCGCGACGGCGAGGCGTTGGCGGTCTGGACCCGGGCCGACTCCGGCAAGGTGAAGCGGATCCGCCGCAACGGAGAGGTGACCATCGCCCCGTGCGACGTCCGGGGTCGACCACACGGGGCGGAGGTGCCAGCTCACGCGACGCTCTACGGAGGTGGTGACACCGGCCGGATCCGCGACCTGATCAAGCACAAGTACCGCGTGATCGGTCGACTGAGTCTGCTGAGCAGCCGGTTGCGGCGCGGCGAGGGCGGCACGGTGGGCATCCGGGTGACGTTGGCCGAGCCACGGCGCTGACCCCGCGGCGCTGACCCGCGGTCGGGTCGTGCTCGGCGGCGCACACGAAAAGGGGCGGCGGATCGAGATCCACCGCCCCTTTCGAAGAACTATCGCTGCTCAGTCGCCCTGCCGCTGCTGCGGGATCTGGCCCTGCAAAAGCGCCCTGACCTCCGACTCACGGTACCGACGGTGGCCACCCAGGGTGCGGATGGCACTGAGCTTGCCAGCCTTGGCCCACCGGGTCACCGTCTTCGGGTCGACCCGGAACATCGACGCCACCTCGGCCGGCGTGAGTAGCGGCTCTGGTTCGTGCGTTCGCGATGCCATCGGTCACTCCTCCACATGTATAGACATCGGCCGGGGTCCCGCCGGCCGACGCGTCTCCCATGGTCCGGCTAGTCCCCGATGTCCGACATGGGCCGAACGGATGAAGGTCCCTAGACGGACGGATGAACCATGCCCGATTTTTACGACTTTTACACGGCAGAAAGTACCTTATTAGGACTCATGATCACGGTTCGTGATGCGTCAACTACGAGCACAACTCGCCTTGGGAGCGCTCCTAGTGCGATATGCCCTAGTTGCACCGCTCCAACAGCTGCACCGCGCGCCACCGGGCCACCAATTTGTCGTACGCGGCCGACGCCTCCTCGGCCTCGCCGCGCGACAGCCCCGCGAGGCCACCGGCGACCAGCTCGGGCGAGTCGTCCGCGGCGAGCGTCTCGTCGGAGAGCAGGTCGACCAGACCGCCGTAGTCCAGCTCGACCACTGACCGCGGATGGAATTCCTCCAGCCAGCGGGCCGCCTCCTCCACCGCCTCGGTGATCGGCGCCTCGCCCACCGACTTGCGCAGCACCGACAGCGCCCGCGACGAGCGGCGTCGAGCCTTGGAGATCTCGGTGCGGTAGCGCAACGCCCGCCGGCCCGGCTGGGTGACCAGGTCCCGCTCCGCCGGGTCGAAGAGCACGAACCACCGCAGCGGTACGCCCCAGGTGGCGATCTGTTCGTGCACCCTGGGCACCCCGTGCTCCAGCACCCGGGCGCCACTGCGCCAGTCGTCCACCACCGCCCTGGCCTGCCCGGCGAGCACCGGCGGCACGAAGGCGTCGGCGAGCACCGAGGGCACCCCGTCCCGGGCGCTGAGCGCCGCCTCAGCGACCCGGATGCGCAGGTTCCACGGGCAGACCAGCAGGCCGTCGTCCGTCTCCAGGACGTACGCCTCCTCCGGCAGGTCGGGCAGCCGGGTCCAGCCAGCGCCCAGCGCCTCGATCACCGCCGTCCGCTGCCGACCGGGCCCCTCGACCGGGGCGATCGCGCGCCCCTCCGAGACGTAGCGGCGCCAGTAGCTCTGCCGGTCCCGATCGAACGCGGCCAGCGGTTCGTACACGCGCAGGTAAGAAGCGAAGAGCGACGGCACCGCGCGATCCTCCCACGAACCACGCCCGTACGCGGTCAGCGGCCGGAGCACGCGCGCCGCACCGTGGGACGGCGGCGGCACGTCGAGCGCCTGCCCGGCGGCCGATACTAGGCTCGATCACACCGGCAGCATCCCCGCCGGGGTCCACCAGGTCCGCGTCCCACAAGGACGCACACCACAGTAGGAGCCAACAATGGGCGTATTCGCGAGCACCGACGACCCGGTATCGACCGGTCACGAACAGGTCGTGTTCTGCCAGGACAAGCAGAGCGGCCTGAAGGCGATCATCGGGATCTACTCCACCGCGCTGGGCCCGGCACTCGGCGGCACCCGCTTCTACCCGTACGCGAGCGAGGACGACGCCCTCGCCGACGTGCTGGACCTGTCCCGCGGGATGGCGTACAAGAACGCGCTCGCCGGGCTGGACCTGGGCGGCGGCAAGGCCGTCATCTGGGGCGACCCGGAGCAGATCAAGAGCGAGGCGCTCCTGCGCGCGTACGGCCGCTTCGTGGAGTCGCTGGGCGGTCGCTACTACACCGCCTGTGACGTCGGCACGTACGTGGCGGACATGGACGTGGTGGCCCGGGAGACCCGCTACGTGACCGGGCGCAGCGTCGAGCACGGCGGCGCCGGCGACTCGTCGATCCTCACCGCCTGGGGTGTCTTCCAGGGGATGCGGGCCGCTGCCGAGCACGTGTGGGGCACTCCGAGCCTGCGGGGCCGGCGGGTCGGCGTGGCCGGGCTGGGCAAGGTCGGCAAGTACCTCACCGGGCACCTGCTGGAGGACGGCGCCGAGGTGGTCGCCACCGACGTCAACCCGAAGGCGCTGGCGTGGGTGCGCAGCAACCACCCTGAGGTCACCCTCGTCGACGACGCCAGCGCGCTGGTCGCCGCGGACATCGACGTGTACGCGCCGTGCGCGCTGGGTGGCGCCCTGAACGACGACACCGTGCCGGCGTTGCGCGCCAAGGTGGTCACCGGGGCGGCGAACAACCAGCTCGCCCACCCGGGCATCGAGAAGCTGCTGGCCGACCGGGGCATCCTCTACACCCCGGACTACGTGGTCAACGCGGGCGGCGTGATCCAGGTGGCCGACGAGATCGAGGGCTTCAACTTCGACCGGGCGAAGCTGCGGGCGACCCGGATCTACGACACCACCCGCGAGATCCTGCACCTGGCTGACGCGGAGGGCGTGCCCCCGGCGGTGGCCGCCGACCGGCTGGCGGAGCGCCGGATGGCGGACGTCGGCCGGTTGCGCGCGATCCACCTGCGCTGAGCGCCCCCGGGGGCGGGTCGACGAGATCCGCCTCCGGGCCCCGGTGCCGGGCCTCGCTGGGTAAGCTGAGCCCGGGTCGAATTTGATGCGGTTTGTCCGGTGTCACGGGTGCTAACCGTTCCGCTCCTTACCCGGTACACTGGGTGACGGCCGGATCGACGCGACGCGCAGAGCCGGCTGACGGTAACCCGAGGTGCCGAACGTTGGCATCCCCATGTACCGTAAGAGCCACGAGAGATGCCTGACGTCATCGGGGCCCGCCTTCGGGCTGCCCCGCATTCTGTGCGAGGGGGTCGAGCCATGGGGCGCGGCCGTGCTAAGGCCAAGCAGACTAAGGTGGCGCGGGAGTTGAAGTACCACTCCCCGAACACCGACCTCACCGCTTTGCAGCGCGAACTGGCGGGTGCTGGTAAGTCTGAGCACCACTTCGACGACGACTCTAAAGAGTCCGTCGGCGATGATGATGAGGATCACGCTGACGACGACCCAGATCCCTGGGTACGTCCGACCCGCTGACCTCTCGACGCAGCTGAGCACGCGGTAACCCCCGCGTGCTCACGCACGTCCCGTGCAGGTGCAGTCGCCGACGATCAGGGGCCTGGCCCGACCGGATCCACTCCGGCCGCTCGACAGGCCCCTGACAACGGCTCCCTCAGCGCGGGCGATTGTTCCAGTTGTAGAACGTCGGGATGTTCTCGAAGTGGTTCCAGGCGCAGACCGCGCTGGAGTCCCCTCCGCCCGACACCTCCGAACGCAGCAGCCGTGCGTCCTCGGCCTCCTGGAGCAGCGCGACGAGCGCGGGAGCCGCGTCCCGCACCCGTTCGGTGACTCCGTCGTTCGCTTCGCGCTCAGGCCGCCGGTGACTGGTGGTCTCGGGCATGCTCCAACACTCCCTCCAATAGGCGGATCTTGCTGTTGCGGCAGTGCTCGGTCTCCGTACCGTCAAAACGCCCCAGTTCGAAGTAACGGTTGGCGGCATGACCACCACCGCAGAAGCCGAAGTACGGGCAGGACGCCCGACACGCCTCCACCCCGGCCAGGAACTCCCCCACCCACGGCGTCGACGCCGCGTTGCCGAGGATCTGCGCCAACGGGGTCGTCAGCACGTTGCCGCTGCTGAAGTCGCCGTAGCGGGGGTCGGTGAACCCGGCCAACTCCGGCGACAGCACGATCACCGAGCCGTCGTGACCGATCGTCGGGATCGGGTCCAGATGGCGGGGCAGCACCCCGTCCGCCGAGTTGTCCAGCACCGCCGCGGCGTAACGCAACGACCACTCGATCTCGCGGAGATGGATCCGGGGCTCCCGACGCCACGCCCCGACCAACTCCGCCCAGAACGCGGACACCGCCGACGGGTCGTGGCGGTTGTCGCGGGTGTTGACCCCCTCGGTCTCCTCGATGTTGATGCCCAGCACGTCGCAGCCCAGCTCGAGGAAGTAGTCGTACAGCTCGGTGGCGAGCCCCGGCTCGGGCCGGGACACCACGGCCAGCGCGGAGAAGGGCAGACCGCGCCGGCGCAGCACCGAGATGCCGTGCAGGATCCGGTCGTACGCCGGCTGACCGCCCCGGTTTACCCGGTCGCCGTTACGCGCCCGGGGCCCGTCGACGCTCACACTCACCCGCATCTCGTGCCGGGCGAAGAAATCGCACCAGGCGTCGTCGATGAGGGTGGCGTTGGTCTGCACGTGGTGCTCGACCGCCGGCCCGAACGGGGCGATCAGATCGGCCAGGTGCTCTCGACCGGCGGCCAGGGGCTCGCCGCCATGCCACACGACGGAGAACCGACCAGTCGCCGCCCACGGATTGACAGCGGCCGCGACCGCCTCGGCCACCGCCACCGGCATCCGGCGGTCGGCGGCGCGAAACGGCAGATAGCAGTACGCGCAGTCGAGGTTGCAGAGAGTGGTGGGCTGCATGACGACGTACGACGGGACGGCGGCAAGGCCGCGCATCCCGCTGAACGACTGTCCCCGAGCAGCCATTGCCCTCCTCCGCCTAGCCTGAGGGTGCCCTTCAGGCTAGGCGGCATTGGCCACTCGGGTGAAGCCCTGATCAGGTGCCCGTACGATCACCGGGAGGTGATCATCCTCGGGTGTGCTGACCGACCATCTGCACGTTGCCGGTGCCTTCGATGATCTCGCCGGCCTGCCACGCCTCGACGCCACGGCCGGTCAGGGTGGCCAGCGCCCGGTCGGCGTCCTCGGCCGAGACGATCGCGAACATGCCGACGCCCATGTTGAAGGTCGACTCCATGTCGTGGTCGTCGATCCGACCCTTCGTCTGGATCAGGTCGAAGATCGGCTGCGGCTTCCAGGTGGACCGGTTGACCACCGCGTCCACGTGCTCGGGCAACACCCGGACCAGGTTGCCGGGGATGCCGCCACCGGTGATGTGGGACAGCGCCCGCACCTCGGCCTCGGCGATCAGCTTGAGGCAGTCCTTGGCGTAGATCTTCGTCGGCGTGAGCAGCTCCTCGCCGAGGGTCCGCTGCCGACCGAAGTCGTCGATCACGATGTCCAGACGCATCCGGGCCGCGCCCAGCAGCACGTGCCGGACCAGCGAGTACCCGTTGGAGTGCAGGCCGGAGGAGCGCATGGCGATCACCACGTCGCCCACCTCGACCCGCTCGGGGCTCAGGATGTCAGCTTCCTCGACCACGCCCACGCCGGTCGCGGAAATGTCGTACTCGTCCGGACGCAGGACGCCGGGGTGCTCGGCGGTCTCGCCGCCCAGCAGCGCGCAGCCGGCGTAGCGGCAGCCGTCGGCGATGCCCGCGCCGATCTCGGCGACCTTGTCCGGCACCACCTCGCCGGTGGCGATGTAGTCGAGCAGGAACAGCGGCTCGGCGCCGCAGGCCACCAGGTCGTCGACGACCATCGCGACGAGGTCGATGCCGACCGTGTCGTGAATGTCCATCTGCTGGGCGATCACCAGCTTGGTGCCCACCCCGTCGGTGGAGGACGCCAGGATCGGGCTCTTGTACTTCTTCGTGTCCAGCCGGAACAGGCCGGCGAAGCCACCGAGGTCACCGAGCACCTCGGGACGGCGGGTCTGCCGCACCTTCGACTTGAGCAACTCCACCGCGCGGTCACCCGCGTCGATGGAGACACCGGCGTCGGCGTACGAGACCGAGCGTTTGCGCGCCTGGCGGCCAGCACCGCCCGTCCACGGCTGGCGGTCGCCGCCGGCGCCGGTCGGGCTGCTTCCTGCGCCGCTGCGCTCGGACACGTGCGTCACGGTTCTCCCCTTTGGTTCTCGGTGCCGCCGGCGGTAGCCGGGCCGCGCCGGTTGGTGCTACGGGCGGTTTGCGGTAACGCCACCCGGAGTGGCGACGGACGAGCCGTTGGTGAGCGGGGCCTCCGGCGTCGAGTTGGCGACGCGTCGACCCACCCCTTCGAGCAGGTGCTTACCGATCAGGTTGCCGGCTGGCAACTCGATCGGGTACTCCCCATCGAAACACGCCCGACACAACCTGGTCTTCGGCTGCTCGGTCGCGGCGATCAGACCGGGAAGGGAAACGAAGCCCAGCGTGTCGGCGCCGATGGAGCGCCGGATGCCGTCGTTGTCCAACCCGTTGGCCAGCAGCTCCGCCCGGGTGGCGAAGTCGATGCCGTAGAAGCACGGCCAGCTGACCGGCGGGGAGGAGATCCGGACGTGCACCTCCAGCGCCCCCGCCTCACGCAGCATCCGCACGATGGCGCGCTGGGTGTTGCCGCGCACGATCGAGTCGTCCACCACCACCAACCGCTTGCCGCGGACGTTCTCCCGCAGCGGGTTGAGCTTGAGCCGGATGCCGAGCTGACGCAGGGTCTGCGACGGCTGGATGAAGGTGCGGCCCACGTACGGGTTCTTCATCAGACCGGCGCCGTACGTGATGCCGGACGCCTCCGCGTACCCGATGGCGGCCGGGGTGCCCGACTCGGGCACCGGGATCACCAGGTCGGCCTCGACCGGGTGCTCCTTGGCCAACTGCCGGCCGATCTGCACCCGCGCCGAGTGGACGTTGCGCCCGGCGATCGTGGCATCCGGGCGGGCGATGTAGACGTACTCGAAGAGGCAGCCCTTCGGCTCCGGCGCGGCGAACCGGGTGGAGCGCAGCCCGTTCTCGTCGATCGCGATCAACTCGCCCGGCTCGACCTCGCGCACCACGCTGGCGCCGACGATGTCCAGGGCGGCCGTCTCGCTGGCGACGACCCAGCCGCGCTCAAGGCGGCCGAGCACCAGCGGGCGGACGCCGTGCGGATCGCGGGCCGCGTAGAGGGTCGACTCGTCCATGAAGACGAAGCTGAACGCGCCACGCAGCTGCGGCAGCACCTCCAGCGCGGCCGCCTCTACCGAAAGATCCGGTCGGCTGGCGAGCAGCATCGTCACCAGGGAGGTGTCGTTTGTCGAGCCGTCCGCGATGAGGCCGCGCTCGGCGACCTCCTTCTCCAGCTCGGCCGTGTTGACCAGGTTGCCGTTGTGGGCCAGCGCGATGGTCGTGCCGGAGGTCGTCGACCGGATCGTCGGCTGGGCGTTCTCCCAGTTGGACGCGCCGGTGGTGGAGTACCGGGCGTGCCCGATCGCCAGGTGACCACGCAGGCTGGCCAGGGTGGGCTCGTCGAAGACCTGCGCCACCAGGCCGAGGTCCTTGTAGACCACCACGCCGGAGCCATCGCTCACCGCGATGCCCGCCGCCTCCTGGCCGCGGTGCTGTAGGGCGTAGAGGCCGAAGTAGGTCAGATTGGCAACCTCTTCGCCGGGGGCCCAGACGCCGAAGACGCCACAGGCATCCTGGGGGCCAGGTCGTTGGGGATCAAGGTCGTGGCTCAGCCGGCCGTCGCCTCGGGGCACCTACCGCTCCCTCATGCTGGTCTGGACCGGCCGGGCGGGGATCACGGGCGGATCCACTCTCCTCTGCCGGGACCACTGTCATCGCCTGACAGTGTACGCGAATCGGCGTCAATACAGAAAGTCACGATTCCCCTGCTCAGCGTTACGGGGAGTGGACATCGGGACAACTAGAGGGGCAGATAGGCCGAGAGGTCCGCGCGGTTTCCACTCATCTGGACGCGACCGTCGGTGACCGCCTCCGCCCAGGCGACCCTGCCGGTTGCCAGCTCCAACCAGGTGTTCGGGGCCATCTCGACCACGTTTGGTGGATTTCCCCTGGTGTGTCGAGGCCCCGGTACGCACTGGATCGCCCCGTATGGTGGGACGCGCACCTCCACCGATCGGCCGGGGGCGCGCTCCGCGAGGACGGCCAACAGCGACCGGACCGCCTCTCGGAACACCGGCCGTTCGGGTGTACGCCCCTCGTCGAGCGCCGACAACGCGGCGGCAACGGCAGCGGACTTACTGTGCGGAGAGGACACGACGGGACGATACGACCCCCAGGCCAAACACGCGACGCTGGCCCTGGGTCGCGCTCATGCAGTCGGACAAGGCATAGTTGCCGACGGCGTATTCGTACCGTGATGATCCCCGGCCCGGCGCCCCGCCGGTCAGAGGGAAGTCAGCCCGGAAGGCGGTGGACGTGTCAACACACCGACGTGCCTGGAAGCAGCGGGCCGGTGTGGTCGTAGCGCTGGTTGCCGGCGCTCTGCTCGCCGTCCCCGCCACACCAGCCATGGCCGCAGATGTCAGCGTTTCCCCCGGCTCGATCACCGTAAACGCCGGCAGCGACGCCACAATCACCGTGCGCGTCACCGGGGGTAATGACGACGAGTCAGCGAAGGTCAGCCTCGCCGGCCTGCCGTCCGGCGTCAGCTGCGCCAGTGGTTGCGGCGACGTCAAACTCTCCGGCGGCGGCCTGGGCAACCCGACAGGGTCGGCCCTGGTCAGGATCGCGGCCAGCGACAACGCCGGCGACGCGACCGCGACCATCACGGTGGCCGTCGAGGCCGAGTCGGGCCCGGACACCGCCACCGTCTCGCTGACTGTGAAGGGCAAGGCCGCTCCGCCGCCGCCGCAGAACCAGACCGTGCGGTCGGTCTCCGGCAAGGTGGTCGCGCAGGGCGACGGCAAGGCCGTGGCGAACGCGTTCGTGGTCCTCCAGGACACCGCCGGTCACCGTTACGACGCCACCAGCAATGGCAGCGGCGACTTCCGGTTCACCGGCACCACCCAGAACCCGATCGCGCCCGGACGGATCGACCTGGGCGCGTCGTTCGACAACATCAAGGCGTTCAAGTCCTTGAACGCCAGCGCCGGGCAGGCAGTCACCGGTCAGCGACTCAGCCTCGCGATCAAGGTCGAGACGACGCCCAGCGCCACGCCGTCCGCCACCCCCGAGGCCACTCCCACCGACGAGGCGACCGAGGAGGGCACCGAGGAGGAGCCCACCGAGGAGGCCAGCCAGGGTGCTCCGGCGAACGCCGCGAACAGCGAGGACGACGGCGGCGGCTTCAGCTCGTACCTGATCATTCTGCTCGGTGGTCTCCTGGTCGCCGCCGGTGTCGGCACGATCGTGCTGCTCTGGATGAAGCGCAGGGAGAACGGCGACGACGACGACGCTCCGGCGGCTGTCGGCGGCGGCGGTGTGGTGCCTCCCTCACGGGGCGGTTTCCGCGGTCCGGACGACCAGACCCGCGTGGTCGGCGGTCGGCCCGGCGGTGGAGCGGATCCGACGATGGTCGGCGGCGCGGCGCTGAGCGAGGCGCCGACGATGATGCACCGCCCGGTGGTCGACGACGTTCCGCCGGACCCGTACGGCGCGCCTGCCCAGCCTTACGGCGGCGCGGGTCAGCAGGGTTGGGGTGGCGCGGGCTACGGCGAGGAGCCAGCGTCCGCTGGGTACGGTGCCGGCGGCTACGGCAACGCCCCCGCCTCCGGTGGCGGCTACGGCTCCCCGGCCGGCCCCGAGGGCGGTTACGGCGCTGGTGCGGCCGGTGACGGCTACGGTGCCGCGCCCGGCGCCGGTTACGGCAATGCTCCGGCCTCCGGTGCCGGCTACGGGAACGCCCCAGCCTCCGGTGGCGGCTACGGCGGTCGTGATTACGACGCCCCGGGCGGCACCGCCGCCTACCCGCCGGCTCCCGCTGGCGCAGCCGGTTACGGCGAGCGGTTCGACGAGCCGACCGGCCGTTACACCGGCGACAGCACCCAGTACCCGGCCCCGGCCGACCCGTACGCCACCGGCGTCTACCAGCCCGAACAGGGGCAGGGGTACGGCCAGCCCGATGCCGCCCCGTACGGCGGTCGCGCCGCCGAGCCGACCGCAGGATACGGCGCTCCGGAGGCTGGCAGGTACGACCAGGGCGGCTACGGCCAACCGGCCGGCGGCTACGACCAGGGCGGCAACTACGGTCAGGAGCCTCCGCAGCAGCAGCGCGGCGGCTACGACGACCGAGGCTACGACCAGGCCGGCTACGGCCAGCCCGCCGGCGGCTACGACCAGGGCGGCAACTACGGTCAGGAGCCTCCGCAGCAGCAGCGCGGCGGCTACGACGACCGAGGCTACGACCAGGCCGGCTA
>NZ_JBIDCQ010000001.1:738010-1060733 GCF_043204655.1 Micromonospora sp. NPDC047762
CGGCCAGCCCGCCGGGCGGAACCCCCGACCGGACACCCCGCCGCCGACCGAGCGCGGCGGTCGCCGCCTCGACTGGCTGGACGACTGACCCCCACCACAGCACATGAAAACGGCCACCCGGAGATCCGGGTGGCCGTTTTCGCTGCAAGACCCACTCGCGATCAGTGAAGTCGGGCCATCCCGAAGACCTGGACACCGCGACTTCCGGAAAGCCGAGTTGATCACAGGGAGCGCGCGGCTCGGTCAGGCGCGGTCAGGCGCGGTCAGGCGGCGGAGAAGACGCCGTGGTGGAGCACCGGCACGACGTCCGACACGCCGATCCGGACGGCGACGTCCACGTCGGCGGCGAAGCCGCCCTCGGTCAACTCCCGTCCGGAGACGCTGCCGCGCACCGCGGCGGGCAGATCCGGGGTGCTCGCCAGCGCGGCGAGCGCCATGGCCGCCTCCACCGAGAGCCCACCGGGCACACCGGAGAGGGCGTCCAGCACCGAGGCGGCACCGAGTTGGTCCTCCACCGACGGTCGCAGCGACCCGTCCGGCCACCGTTCCCCCGAGGCGATCACGCCGATCGGGGCGTCCAGCGTGCCGTACCCCTGGCGGCGCAGCCAGTGCCCGACGGCGCGCGCGTTGCGCAGGCACGCCGCGACCACCGGCAGGCCGGTGGCGCTGGCGGCGGCGCTGATGGCCGAGCCGTTCGGGGAGGGCAGCACGAGGTCCGCCACCACCGGTGCGCTGCTCAGCGCGGCGGGCGAGAGCGACCACGGATGTTCCGCGGTCGTCTGCCGCCGCCCGACCGCAGCGGTCGCACCGACCCGGACTGCGTACTCGGCCGCCTGCTCACCCCAGGGGAACGGGTGCACCCGCATGCCCCGGGCGACCGCCACCTCCACGGCGGTGGTGAACGAGAGAACGTCCACCACCACCAGCGCCGCGCAGACCCGGCCGAGTTCGGCCGCCCCGGTCAGCCCCCAGTCGAACCGGGCACCCGATCCGGGCTGGCCGTAGACGGCGGCCGTCAACGCCTCAGCGCTCGTCAGGCGACGGCTCGGTGACACCGGAGTCAGGCTCGGACACCTCGCCCGGCTGCTCTGACCCGATCGGCTCGACCGCGCCGGTCTCCGGAGACGGACCCGAGGATGCGATCGGCTCGGAGACCACCTCGGCCGCGTCGACCGGCTCGGCCGGCTCGCCCGGCAACGGGACGGCCTCGACCGCACCCGCCACGCCGGCAGCCGGCGCGGGCACCTCGACGGACGCCGAACCCCCGAAGAGGCGCGGCAACGTCTCGGTGTGCGCGGTACGCAGCTCGTCCAGGCCGATCCGGAACTGACCGTGCACCTCGAGCGCCCCACCGGACGGGTCGGTGACGCCGATCAGCTCGAACGGCACGCCCCGCTCGGCGCAGAGCGCCGCGAACGCCTTGTCGTGGCCGCGCGGCACCGAGACCAGCGCCCGCGTGGCGGACTCGCTGAACAGGTAGACGAACGGCATCGAGCCCTCGGCGAACTGCTCCGGCACCGCGACCCGGGCACCGACGCCGCGACGCAGGCAGGACTCGACCAGGCTCTGGGCGAGACCGCCGTCGGAGAGGTCGTGCGCGGAGGCCAGGTGACCGACGCGGGCCGCCTCGGCCAGCAGCTCGGCGAGCGCCTTCTCGCGGAGAAGGTCGACCTGCGGCGGAATACCACCGAGGTGCTCGTGCGTCACCCAGGCCCACTCCGAGCCGGACAGCTCCACGTTCGTCTCGCCGAGCAGGTAGAGCTGGTCGTGGTCGCCAGCGGCGCGCGGCACGAAGCCCATCGGCACCCGGTCGGCGACGTTGTCCAGCACGCCCAGCACGCCGACAACCGGGGTCGGGTGGATGGCCGCGGCACCGGTCTGGTTGTAGAAGCTGACGTTGCCGCCGGTCACCGGGATGCCCAGCTCCAGGCAGCCGTCCGCCAGGCCGCGCACGGCCTCGGCGAACTGCCACATGACGCCCGGGTCCTCCGGCGAGCCGAAGTTGAGGCAGTCGGTGACGGCGATCGGCTTCGCGCCGGTCACCGCCACGTTCCGGTACGCCTCGGCCAGGGCCAGCTTGGTGCCGTTGTACGGGTCGAGCCTGGCGTACCGGCCGTTGCCGTCCACCGAGAGCGCCACACCCAACCCGGTCCGCTCGTCGATCCGGATCACGCCGCCGTCCTCCGGCTGGGCGAGCACTGTGTTGCCCAGCACGTAACGGTCGTACTGCTCGGTGACCCAGGACTTGTCGGCCAGGTTCGGCGACGCGATCATGCGCAGCACGGTCTCCCGCAGCGCCTCCGGGTCGGCCGGGCGGGGCAGCGTCTCGGCCCGGTCGGCCTGGAGCAGGATCAGGTCGGCCGGCTCACGCATCGGCCGGGCGTAGACCGGGCCGTCGTCGACCAGCGAACCCGGCGGCACGTCGACGACCAGGTGGTCCTGCCAGGTGATCAGCAGTCGACCCGGGCGGCCGTCCGGCTCCGGTGCGGTGACCTCGCCGATCGCGGTGGCGAGGACGCCCCACTTCTCGCAGGTCTTGAGCACAGCGTCGAGCTTGTCCGGCTCGACGACCAGCAGCATCCGCTCCTGCGACTCGCTGGCCAGGATCTCGTGCGGGTCCATCGAGGGCTCGCGCAGCGGAACCCGCTCCAGCCAGACCCGCATGCCGGTGCCGGCGGCGGCGGCGGTCTCGGTGAGCGCGCAGGTCAGGCCGGCGCCGCCGAGGTCCTGGATGCCGACGACAAGTTGGCCGTCGTACAGCTCGAGGCACGCCTCGATCAGCAGCTTCTCGGTGAACGGGTCGCCGACCTGCACGGCCGGTCGACGTGCCTCACTGCCCTCGTCGAAGGTCGCGCTGGCCAGCACCGACACGCCGCCGATGCCGTCCCGGCCGGTCTTGGCGCCCATCAGCACGACAACGTTGCCCGGGCCGGCGGCGGCCTTGTTCTGCAGCCGGCTGACCGGCAGCACGCCCAGGCAGAGCGCGTTGAGCAGCGGGTTGCCCTGGTAGGAGGGGTCGAAGACCAGCTCACCACCGATGTTGGGCAGGCCGAGGCAGTTGCCGTAGCCACCCACGCCGGCGACCACGCCGGTGAGCACCCGGGCGGTGTCCGGGTGGTCCGCGGCACCGAAGCGCAACGGGTCCATCACCGCGATCGGACGGGCGCCCATGGCGAGGATGTCCCGGACGATGCCGCCGACGCCGGTCGCCGCGCCCTGATACGGCTCGACGAAGCTCGGGTGGTTGTGTGACTCGACCTTGAAGGTCACCGCCAGCTCGTCGGAGATCTGCACGACACCGGCGTTCTCACCGATGCCGGCGAGCATTCGGTCGCTGGGCGGGGCCTTCTCACCGAACTGGCGCAGGTGAACCTTGCTCGACTTGTAGGAGCAGTGCTCGCTCCACATGATCGAATACATGGCCAGCTCGGACTGCGTGGGCCGGCGGCCGAGGATCTGCCGGATCCGGTCGTACTCGTCGTCGCGCAGACCAAGCTCGGTGTACGGCTGAAGCTCGCCCGGGGTGCCACCGGCGCGCGGCACGGTGTCCACGCCCTCGGCCCAGACGGCGGCGGCCGGCTGGGCGGGAGCGGTCGCCGGTGCGGCCGGCTGCGCGGGGCTCGGCTCGGTCGGCTGCGCCGGGGCGGAGTACGCCTCCGGCGTGTCCCGTACCGGATCCGGATGGGTGGTCATGACCTCTCCTCGCTGCGCTCGTGCCCGCCGAAGCCGCTCCTCGCACTCATGCCGGCGCCCCGACCAGGTGCTTGAGGACCGACGTGAAGAAGCCGAGGCCGTCCAGCGAAGGGCCGGTGAGCGCCTCTACCGCGTGCTCGGGGTGCGGCATGATGCCGACCACGTTGCCGGCGGCGTTGGTGATCGCGGCGATGTCGCGCTGGGACCCGTTGGGGTTGCCGCCGACGTAGCGGGCGACCACCCGACCTTCGGCTTCGAGCTGGTCCAGCGTCGCGGTGTCCGCGACGTAGCAGCCCTCGCCGTTCTTGACCGGGATGAGCACCTCCTGGCCGGGCTGGAACGCGTTGGTCCACGCCGTCCCGGCCGACTCGATGCGCAGGACCTGGTCCCGGTTGCGGAAGTGCAGGTGCTGGTTGCGAGTGAGCGCGCCGGGCAGCAGGTGCGCCTCGCAGAGGATCTGGAAGCCGTTGCAGATGCCGAGCACCGGCAGGCCACCCCGGGCGGCGTCCACGATCGTCTCCATCACCGGGGCGAACCGGGCGATGGCGCCGCACCGCAGGTAGTCACCGTAGGAGAAACCGCCGGGCAGGACGACCGCGTCGACACCGTGCAGCTCCGGATCGCCATGCCAGAGCCGGACCGGCTCAGCGCCGGCGATCCGGACGGCCCGGGCCGCGTCCCCGTCGTCGAGCGAGCCGGGGAAGGTGACCACACCGACCCGGGCGGTCACGAGCGGGCGTCCGCGGTCTCGTCGGCCTCGACCACGCGGACGGTGAAGTCCTCGATGACCGGGTTGGCGAGCAGCTTGTCGGCAATCTCCCGGGCGCGGTCCAGGTCCGGTTCACCGGTGAACTCGATCTCGATGCGCCTGCCGATCCGAACCGAGGCGACGTCACCGACGCCGAGCCGGGGCAGCGCGTTTGCGACGGCCTGGCCCTGCGGATCAAGGATCTCGGGCTTGAGCATGACGTCGACGACGACGCGAGGCACTGGGCACTCCTGACTGTGTACGCAGTTGGGTGCCGACCCACAAATGGGCGAGCGCAGCCAGCGTACCTGGCAGATATCGCCGCGGACGCACCGGCCGGGTGCGGTTCAGGCAGTGATCGACATTACTGACGCTCAGGGTGACACGTCGGGCGCTACAGGTGGCCCTAGCAGGACATACACGGCGCAGCGGGTGGCCGAATCGTTACATTGGGCAACCTCGATGACCTCCTTGATAACGATCGCGTCGCGCCCTACTCTACATCGACGTAGCTCGATCTGCCGGCGCCGGGAACCCCCCGCCGTCCGGCGCCGCCCGCGCCCGGCGACCCCGGGCCCGCCCCGTCCAAGGAGTCCACCCGATGCGCATCCGCCCCCTGCTCGCCGTACTCAGCACCGCGCTGGTCGGCGCCCTCGGCGTCACGTCCGCCGCGTCCGCCGCCCCCGCCGGCCCGCAACCCATCATCGGCGGCGGCACCGTCTCGTCCGCCCCCTGGGCCGCCGCGGTGCTCAGCAACGGCTCGTTCACCTGCTCCGGCAGCGTCATCGCCGCGCAGTGGGTGCTCACCGCCCGGCACTGCATCAGCGGCACCATGTCGGTGCGCGTCGGAAGCGTGAACCGCACCTCCGGCGGGGTCACCCGCACGGTCAGCGCCACCTACACCCGCAACGACCTCGCGCTCATGCGGCTCTCCAGCACCGTCAGCACCTCCGCGGTCAGCCTGGCCAGCAGCAACCCGCCGATCAACTCGACGAACTCGATCTACGGCTGGGGCATGACCTGCTACAGCGGCTGCTCGGCGTCCACCCAGCTCAAGACCGCCACCGTCCGGGTGACCAGCAACGGCGCCACCGACGCGTACGGCGGCCAGGCGATCCGCAGCACCCGGATCAACGGCAACGCCTGGCGCGGTGACTCCGGCGGCCCGCAGTTCTACAACGGTCAGCAGGTCGGCGTCGCCTCCACCGCCGACGGGTCGAGCATCCAGAACTACGGCAGCGTCGCGTACAACCGGGCCTGGATCACCTCGGTGGCCGGTGTCTGACGGTTAGCGCCCCGCTCGGCGCGGATGGTCGGCCACGTGCCGGCCGTCCGCGCCGCGTCGTTTTGCAGCATCCGATCAGGTGAACAATGCACCCGATCGGGTCGGGCCACTCCTGACAGCATCGGAACCGTGCTGGTCGTGACGACAGAGCAACTGCCCGGCTACGAGATCCGCCAGATTCTCGGTGAGGTGGTGTCATCGATGGCCAGGACGCGCAACCCGTACCGCGAGGGTGTGAAGAACCTGCGCGGTGGCGCGTACGACCCGATGGCCCCGGACAACCTGACCCGGTGGCGCACCGACTCGGTGACCCGCCTCGGCGAGGAGGCCCTCCGGATCGGCGCGAACGCGGTGATCGGCATGCGGTTCGACAGCCGGGACTGCGGCGAGATGTGGATGGAGATCTGCGCGTACGGGACGGCAGTGGTCGCCGTACCCAAGATGCCCGAGGTCATGCCGGCCGACCAGCCGGCGGTCGCGGCGGAGACCGCCACCGACCCGGCCTTCGCCGAATCTCTCGGCGGCATCGCCGAGCCCGCCAGCGCCCCCAACCTCCGCACCGCAGCAGAAACCCCAACCGGCGAGTAACCCCGCCAACCCACCCACCGACCCACTAGGCCCGGACCCTCGGCCTCGTTGATCATGAAGTTGTTGCCACCCCAACCGGCGTGTCGTGGCAACAACTTCATGATCGACAGCCCGGAGGGCCAAGGGGTGGGGTGGGGTTAGAGGATGGGGGGTGGGCTGTAGGTGGCGGCGTTCGGGTGGGCCGTCACCACGGTGGTGATGCGGCTCGTCACCGCTGCCACCTGGGCCTGGGCGGCGCCGACGAAGGCGTTGCGGTCGGCGACCAGGGTGTCGATGTCGGCTCGGGACAGGCCGAGTCGACCGTCCGCTGCCAGGCGGTCGAAGAGGTCGTTCTCCGGTGAGCCCTTCTCGCGCATCGCCAGGGCCACCGCCACCGCGTGCTCCTTGATCACCTCGTGGGCGACCTCCCGGCCGACGCCTCGCCGGACCGCCGCGACCAGGATCTTCGTGGTGGCCAGGAACGGCAGGAACCGCTCCAGCTCGCGGTTGATCACTGCCGGGTACGAGCCGAACTCGTCGAGCACTGTGAGGAACGTCTGGAACAGCCCGTCGGCGGCGAAGAAGGCGTCCGGCAGCGCCACCCGGCGGACCACCGAGCAGGACACGTCCCCCTCGTTCCACTGGTCACCGGCCAGCTCACCGACCATCGACAGGTAACCCCGGATGATCACGGCGAAGCCGTTCACCCGCTCCGAGGAACGGGTGTTCATCTTGTGCGGCATCGCGCTGGAACCGACCTGACCCGGCTTGAAGCCCTCGGTCGCCAGCTCCTGACCGACCATCAACCGGATCGTGGTGGCCAGCGACGACGGCGCGGCGGCCGTCTGGGCCAGCGCGGCCAGCACGTCGAAGTCGAGCGAGCGCGGATAGACCTGCCCGACGCTGTCCAGTACCCGGGAGAAGCCCAGGTGCTCGGCGACCCGCCGCTCCAACTCGGCCACCTTGTCGGCGTCACCGTCGAAGAGGTCGAGCTGGTCGGCGGCCGTGCCGACCGGTCCCTTGATCCCCCGCAGCGGGTAGCGGGCGATCAACTCCTCCAGCCGCTCGTACGCGATCAGCAGCTCCTCGGCCGCCGACGCGAAGCGCTTGCCCAACGTGGTGGCCTGCGCCGCCACGTTGTGCGACCGGCCGGTCATGACCAGCTCGGAGTGCTCGTGGGCCAGCCAGGCCAACCGGGCCAGGGTGGCCACCACCCGGTCGCGGATCAGCTCCAGCGAGGCGCGCACCTGGAGCTGCTCGACGTTCTCGGTGAGGTCCCGGGAGGTCATCCCCTTGTGCACGTGCTCGTGCCCGGCGAGCGCGCTGAACTCCTCGATCCGGGCCTTCACGTCGTGCCGGGTGACCCGCTCCCGCTCGGCGATCGAGGCGAGGTCGACCTGGTCGAGCACCCGCTCGTACGCCTCGACAACGCCGTCCGGCACCGGCACTCCCAGGTCGCGCTGAGCGCGGAGAACGGCGAGCCAGAGCCGCCGCTCCATCCGGACCTTCTCCTCCGGGGACCAGAGGGCGACCAGTTCGGGCGAGGCGTACCGGTTGGCCAGCACGTTGGGGATCGTCGTCACGTGCCTCATTCTCTCCTACCCGGCGGCCCGTGCGGCCGGCAGGCCAGGGCGGGTGCCGGTGGGGCCGACTGGCCGTTTTGTCGCCCGGGGCGGCACAGCTACCAGCCGGTATCGGATCATGGTCTCCATCTGATCTCCGGCGAAGCCGAATCTCTTTTCACGACAGAGGGCATGCATGCGTAGAAGATCCCTCGCCGGCCTCACCGCGATCGCGGTGACCGGCGGCACCCTCCTGGCCACCGGCGCACCCGCCCAGGCAGACGACCCTGTGATGCTTCTGCACGTCAAGCAGGCCGACGCGAACTGCTCCGACCAGGGGCCCGGCTCCGACGACACGCCGTTCTGCACGATCGGTGCCGCAGCCGCCGTGGTGACCGCCCCCGGGGAGGTCTGGATCGACGGCGGCACCTACGCCGAGCGCGTCACCATCACCAGCTCCGGCACACCGGGATCGGGGATCGCTTTCGTCGCCAAGACCCCTCGCACCCCGGTGACGCTCGTCGGTCCGAACGCGGGGCTGGTCGTCGACGGCCAGCACGACATCTATATCCAGGAAATCAATGTCAGTGGGTCTGCCGACGTGCCCGCCCTCGATCTGCGGAACGCCTCGAACGTAGTGGTCGCGGGCGGCAGATTCACCATGGCGAACGTCGCCACCGCGCCCGCCATCCGACTGACCAATGCGACGTGGACATGGCTGGATGGCCTCATCGCCACCGGAGCGGCGCTCGCCGACGGATTGACGATGGATGCCTCCACCAGCGACGTGCGCGTTAGCAACACGCTGGTGTCGACCGCCCCGAACCACGTCGCCGCCGATAGCGGCGTGGGCATTCGAGTCGACGGGCCACAGAACACGATCATCGACGGCGACGTCGCCGGCTTCTCCGGAGCTGCCATCTCGGTGGGCCCGGCCGCCGCCGGGACGGTGATCGCCAACAACCGGATCAAGGGCGGGATCGGGTACGGCATCCACAACCGCGGAGCCGTGGGCACTGCCATCGCCAACAACGACATCCAGGACCGCTGCCTGGGCGGCATCCGGGTCGACGGTGCGTCATCCCAGGTCTCGGTGCAGAACAACCTGCTCCGCAACAACGCCGCCTTCGCCCAGGGCTACTGCGACCCGCAGGCTCCCGAAGGCGCTGAGATCGCGGTCCACGACGCCGCGGTGAGCGGCACGGTGATCGATTACAACAACACCTGGCACCAGTCCGCGTCCGCGACCGGCTACTCGTGGAACGGAACCAGGATGGGTCTCACCCAGTTCCGCACCGTCTCCGGGCAGGCCGCACACGACCGGTACACGTCGGATGTCCGGGAGAATGTCGACTCGGCGAACTCGACGGCGCCCGGCTACCAGGATCTCGACACCGAGGGCAAGCCACGCCGGGACGATCCGGCCGTGCCGAACACCGGCGCCGGCCCGATCGCGTACGCCGACCGTGGCACCGCGGAGGCCATCAAACACCCGGTGTCGTCCTTCGACGCCACAGTGGACCTCGCCACGAGCACGGTCAGGGTGGACGCCTCCGCCTCGACGCCGGGCTTCGTCCCGATCCGTGACTACGACGTCAGCTGGGGCGACGGAACCTCCACCCGCCAGTCCAGTCCGATCGCCACGCACAGGTACGCCACACCGGGCACCTACAACGTCACCGTCACCCCCTACGGGACCGACGGCCTGACCGGCAGCAGCACCGAGCAGGTCAGCGTGCTGCGGCGGACCGCTTCCGTGGGCCTGCTCGCCATGTCGAACCGTCGCTACGTGGGAACGTCCGCGTCGGTTCTCCTGCCGAACCAGGCCGGGTTGACCGCCGCCGCGCAGTACGACCTGGGGGACGCCGGCAACGGCCAGGTGGCCCTCGTCGCGCGGTCCAACGGCCGCTACGTGACGCAGTCGGCCAACGAGTCTCTGAACGCCGCGGGCCAGGTGGTCGGCACGCCGGAGAAGTTCACTGTCGTCCGCAACAGTGACGGCACCGTCAGCCTCAAGGCGAGCAACAACCTGTACGTCACCGCCGACGCCAGCGGCACCATCTCGATGAGCGCCAGCCGGTCCACCATCAGCGCCTCGGAGAAGTTCGCCCAGGTGCCGGTCGCGGACGCGAACAGGTCGCTGAAGGCCAGCGTGAACGGCCGCTACGTGATCGCCGACGGTGCCGGTGTGAAGCCGCTGATCGCGAGCGCGGCGACCGTCGGCAGCTGGGAGCGGTTCGACATCGCCGACCTCGGTAGCGGTCAGATCGCCCTCTTCGCCCGCGCCAACAGCCGCTTCGTGTCCGCCGACGGCGCCGGCACCAAGCCGCTGATCGCCAACGGCCCGGCCGTCAGCACCTGGGAGAAGTTCACAATGGTCCGCAACAGCGACGGCACCGTCAGCTTCAAGGCCGGCATCAACAGCAAGTACGTCAGCGCCGACGGCGCGGGCAGCAAGCCGCTGATCGCCAACGGCCCGGCCGTCAGCACCTGGGAGAAGTTCACCCTCGGCTGAGCCGGCCCAATCGATCGACGCCCGCCGGAACCTCGGGGTCCGGCGGGCGTCGTCGGGCGAGGGCCGGTCGTACTCGACGCTGAGCGCGTCGAGCACCGGACGCAGCCGGGCGATCAGGACCGGGATGACCGCGGCCTCGTTGTACATCGGAATGACGACAGACAGCACCAACGCTTACCGGCCCCGTTCCGGACCCAGCTGTCATCGAACGCACCTCGTTCGGGGGTGCGGACGGTCACCGTCACCCGACAACCTCACGGGCGTTCAGCCGGCCGTTGAACAGGACGTCAACGTCTACCTGCCGGCCGCCTCGATCCGCCGGAACCAGGACGGTCACGAGACGGGTGGCCGTTTTGTCACCCAGGTCAGCACCTCACTTGTCGATCATGCAAAATCGCCTTATCTGACTTCCGGCGTCGCCGGATCCTCCTCCTTTTCGAGGCCAGCATGCGCAAATCCTTCTTCGCCGGTCTCGCGACCGCGTTACTGACCAGCGGCACCCTGGTGGGCACCGCGCTGCCCGCCCAGGCGGCCGCTCCGACGACGCTCTACGTCCGGCAGAATGCCGCCACCGGCTGCTCGGACCAGTTCCCGGGCACGTTGGCGCAGCCGTTCTGCACCATCGGAGCCGCAGCAGCGATCGTCACCGGTGGGCAGACAGTCGACGTCGGCGGCGGCACCTACCGGGAGCGCGTCACGATCGGCACGTCCGGCACGCCGGAGCAGCCGGTCACCTTCCTCGCCGCTTCCGGTTCCGGGGCGACCCTGATCGGCGCGACGGCCGGCTTCGTGATCGACGGCCAGCATGATGTGGTGCTTCAGAACCTCCGCGTCGTCGGGTCGGGCGACGTGCCGGCCCTAGACGTGCGCAACTCCTCGGGCCTCACCATCCGAGGCGGCACCTACGCCCTGAACATTCCCGCGACGTCACCGGTGATCCGGTTCGCCGGCGTGACCAGCTCAAGCCTGTCGAAGATCATCGTCAGTGGGTTGACCGCCAGCGCCGGCATCACCATGGACGCCGCCAGCAGTGACGTGGCCATCCAGGACACGAGCGTGCAGGGCTATGCCAACTACGTCCTTGCCGACAACACGGTCGGCGTCCGGATCGACGGGCAGCGCAACTCGTACATCGGTGGCAGCGTTGACGGCTTCAGCAACGCGGCGATCGCGCTCGGGCCCACCGCAGCCGGCACCGTGGTGGCCAACAACGTGATTTCCGGGGGCGCCGGCCACGGCGTGCACAACAACGGGGCCACCGGCACGGCCATCGCCAACAACACCATCAAGGACCGCTGCCGCGACGGCATCCGCGTCGACGGAGCCTCGTCCGGCGTCTCCGTACAGAACAACGTGCTCGCTCTGAACGGTTACTTCAATCTGGCTTACTGCGACAACAAGGTGCTGGACGGGGTCGAGATCGGCGTCTACGGCGGTGCCGTCGGAAAGACGGTGGTCGACTACAACAACGCGCACCACTACTACAACGACTCACCGGAGATCTACGCCTGGAACACCCGGATGTCGCTCGCTGCGTTCCGGGCCGCCTCCGGCCAGGCCACACACGACCGCGAGACGGGGCAGGCCCGGGACAACATCGACTCGGCGAACTCGGCCGCCCCCGGTTACCCGACCCTCGCCCGCGGCGGCGCGCCGCGCGTCGACGATCCGGGCGTGCCGAACACCGGCGCCGGCCCGATAACGTACGCCGACCGTGGCACCATCGAAGCCGTCCGGAGCCCGGAGGTGCGGTTCGACGTCGCCATGAGCATCCAGGCGCGGTCGGTGACTGTGGACGCGTCCGCCTCTCTCCCCGGCCTCAACCCGATCGCGTCCTACCAGTTCTCGTTCGGCGATGGCAGCAGCGTCACCCAGACGAGCCCGATCGCCTCGCACACCTACGCGAACCCGGGCTCTTACCGGATCGCCGTCACGGTCACTGGCACCGACGGTCGGTCGGGGACTTACGGCAGGCAGATCAGCATGCTGCGGCCGACCGGGACCGTCGGTCTGCGCGCCCTCTCCAACCGCCGCTACGTGAGTTACGAGAAGAGCTACGGGCTTCGGCCGAACCAGGCCGAACCGAGCACGATCGCGCAGTTCGACCTGGCGGATGCCGGCAACGGCAGGGTCGCCCTCTTCTCCCGGGCGGTCGGTCGCTACGTCGCCGTCGCTGAGTCCGACCTCGTCACATTGACCGCGGACAGCGTGTTCGTGGACGTACACGAGTCGTTCAAGCTGGTGCGCAACAGCGACGGCACCATCAGCCTCCAGAGCCCCATCACCAGCAAGTACGTGACCGCCGACGTCAACAGCGCCGTTCCGATGAGCGCCAGCACGTCCACCATCGGCACCTGGGAGAAGTTCCTCCTGGTCGTCGTACCGGACGCTAACCGGTCACTGAAGGCCAAGGTCAACGGTCGCTTCGTCAGCGCCGACGGCGCGGGAGCCAAGCCGTTGATCGCGAGCGCGGCGACCGCCAGCACCTGGGAACGGTTCGACGTGGTGGATCTCGGCAACGGGCAGGTCGGCCTTCTCGCCCGGGTCAACAACCACTTCGTGTCCGCCGACGGCGCTGGCGCCAAGCCGCTGATCGCGAACGCACCGACGGCCAGCACCTGGGAGCGGTTCACAATGATCCGCAGCAGTGACGGCACCGTCAGCTTCAAGGCCGCCATCAACAACAAGTACGTCAGCGCGGACGGCGCGGGCAGCAAGCCACTGATCGCCAGCGGCCCGGTCGTCAGCTCCTGGGAGAGGTTCACCCTCGGCTGAGCCCTACCGCACTGTCGACGCCCGCCAGACCCTCGGGTCCGGCGGGCGTCGCCGTGCACACTCCGTTCAGCGCTCCAGGATGGCGGTCACGCCCTGACCACCGGCGGCGCAGATGGAGATCAGCCCACGCCCGCTGCCCCGCTCGGCCAGGAGCTTCGCCAGGGTCGCCACGATGCGCCCGCCGGTGGCGGCGAACGGATGCCCGGCGGCCAGCGACGAACCGTTGACGTTGAGCAGGTCGGTGTCGACGGCGCCGAGCGGCGCGTCCAGGCCGAGCCGGTCCTTGGCGAACTCCGGCGACTCCCAGGCGGCGAGGGTGGCCAGCACCTGCGACGCGAACGCCTCGTGGATCTCGTAGTAGTCGAAGTCCTGCAACGTCAGGCCGGCACGGGCCAGCATCCGGGGCACCGCGTACGCGGGTGCCATCAGCAACCCCTCGTCGCCGTGCACGAAGTCCACCGCCGCCGTCTCCGACCAACTGAACCAGGCCAGCACGGGCAGGTGGTGCGCAGCCGCCCACTCCTCGCTGGCCAGCAGCACAGTGGACGCGCCGTCGGTGAGGGGTGACGAGTTGCCGGCCGTCATGGTGGCGTGCTCGGCGTCCGGGCCACGGGTGCCGAAGACCGGCTTCAGCGAGGCGAGCTTCTCCAGGCTGCTGTCCGGGCGAAGGTTCGCATCCCGGGTGAGCCCCAGGTACGGCGTCATCAGGTCGTCGAAGAAACCCCTGTCGTACGCGGCGGCGAGGCGCTGGTGTGAGCGCAGCGCCAACTCGTCCTGGGAGCGCCGGTCGATCTGCCAGCGCACTGCGGTCCGGGCGGCGTGGTCGCCCATGGACAGCCCGGTACGCGGCTCGGCGTTGCGCGGGATCTCCGGCTTGAACGGCTGGGACGGGCGCAGCTTCGCCGCGATCTTGAGCCGTTCGCCCAGCGTACGGGCCGAGTTGAGCTTGAGCAGCGTGCGGCGCATCTCCTCGTTGACGGCGAGCGGGGCGTCGGAGGTGGTGTCGACACCGCCGGCGATGCCCACGTCGAGCTGACCGAGGGCGATCTTGTTGGCGACGAGGATGGTCGCCTCCAGGCCGGTGCCGCAGGCCTGCTGGATGTCGTACGCCGGGGTGTGGGGGTCGAGTCGGGAGCCGAGGACCACCTCACGGGTGAGGTTGAAGTCGCGGGAGTGCTTGAGCACCGCCCCGGTGACCACCTCGCCGATGCGCTGCCCGGCCAGCCCGTAGCGGGCGATCAGGCCGTCGAGCGCCGCGCCGAGCAGGTCCGCGTTCGACGCGTCCGCGTAGCGGGAATTGGAGCGGGCGAAGGGGATGCGGTTGCCCCCGATGACCGCGACCCGCCGGATGCTCTGCACGATCCGCCTCCTCGACATGTGTTGCTCGAACCCTACTCGCCAGTAGGCTACGCCCATGACCGACAGGTACGCGAGCTTCGTCCAATCGGCCGCCGGCCGCGCGCTGGTCAAGCGCCTCGGGCTGCCCGACCCGCCCCGACTGCGCCGGCACCACCCCGGCGACCCGCTGCTGGCCGGCCCGGCCCTGCTCGGCGCGGCCACCGGCGGCCGGCTCGCCGAGCCGGTTGCCAAGATCCTCACCAGCGCCGGGGTCGAGCTGGCCGACCCGGCCGCCGCCACCTCGCAGCGGTACGGAGCTCTGCTCTTCGACGCCACCGGGATCACCGACTCGACCGAGCTGCGTCAGCTCTACGACTTCTTCCACCCGCAGGCTCGGGCCGTGCTGCCCAGCGGCCGGGTGATCGTGCTGGGCACCCCGCCGCAGGAGTGCCCGACACCCCGCGAGGCGACCGCCCAGCGCGCCCTCGAAGGGCTGGTCCGCAGCATCGGCAAGGAGTTCGGCCGGGGCACCACCGCGCAACTCGTCCACGTCGCCCGCGACAGCGACGCCGCCGGCACGCGCACGAGCCTCGAATCGACTCTCCGGTTCCTGCTGTCCGGCCGGTCCGCGTACGTGTCGGGGCAGGTCATCCGGGTCGGCGGCGGCGCGGCGAGCGTCCCGGCCGACTGGGACCGCCCGCTGGACGGGCAGGTCGTGCTGGTCACCGGCGCCGCACGGGGCATCGGTGCCGCGTTGGCTAAGGTGCTCGCCCGCGACGGCGCGAAGGTGGTGGCCCTGGATATCCCGGCCGCTGGTGACGCGCTCGCCGCCGTGGCGAACGACATCGGCGGCACCGCCGTCCAACTCGACCTGACCGCGCCGGACGCGCCGACCCGACTCGCGGAGCACCTGGCCGGCAGGCACGGCCGGGTCGACGTGGTGGTGCACAACGCCGGCATCACCCGGGACAAGACGTTGGGCCGGATGGACGCCGACCGGTGGGACCAGGTGATCGACGTCAACCTCTCCAGCCAGGAACGGATCAACGACGTACTGCTGGAGCGGGAGCTGATCCCGGCCGGCGGGCGGATCATCTCGGTCTCGTCGATCGCCGGGATCGCCGGCAACCGGGGGCAGACCAACTACGCCACCAGCAAGGCCGGTGTGATCGGGCTCGTCGACTCACTCGCGCCGGCCCTGCGCGAGCACGGGATCAGCGTCAACGCGGTGGCCCCGGGCTTCATCGAGACCCGGCTGACCGCGCGTATCCCGCTGGTGGTCCGCGAGGCGGGGCGGCGGATGAACAGCCTGGCCCAGGGCGGGTTGCCGGTGGACGTGGCCGAGACGATCGGCTGGCTGGCCTGGCCGGCCAGCGGCGCGGTCAGCGGAAACGTGGTCCGGGTCTGCGGCCAGAGCCTGCTGGGGGCGTGATGGGAACGGGGCCGGAGTCGGGCGGCCGCAGCCTGGTCGAGCTGCCCCGGATGCCGGCGGTCGGGGCGCTGCACCGACGGGCGTTGCTCGGCGCGCTACCGGGCCTCGGGGGTGGACGGCGCGGGCCCGACCTGAAAGCTGTCGAGTTGACGGTGAGCGGGGTGACAGTCGACCGGACGCAGTTGGCCGACTACGACAGGGTCTGCGGGTTCCGGCTCACCGACCGGCTGCCCGCGACGTTTCCCCACGTCATGGGCTTTCCGCTGGCCCTGCGCCTGATGACAGCGCCGGACTTCCCCCTCCCGCTGATCGGCCTGGTGCACGTCGGCAACCGGATCACCACGCACCGCCCGATCACCGCCGACGAAACCCTCGACTTCACGACGTACGCGCAGAACCTGCGCCCTCACGACCGGGGGCGGCAGGTGGACGTGGTGCTGGTCGGTTCCGTCGACGGGGCGGAGGTGTGGCGTGGCGTCTCGACGTACCTCGGTCGGGAGGGCAAGCCGGGCGGGCGCGAGCCCGGCGAGCGACCCGCCGCGCCGACGGCCACCGCCCGCTGGCGGGTGGAACCGCGCGTCGGTACGGAGTACGCGCGGGTCTCCGGCGACCACAACCCGATCCACACCTCCCGACTCGGTGCGCGGCTGTTCGGCTTCCGCCGGCCGATCGTGCACGGCATGTGGAGCAAGGCGCGCTGCCTGGCCGCGCTGGAGTCCCGGCTGCCGGACGCGTACACGGTCGAGGTCGCTTTCAAGCTGCCCGTGCCGCTGCCGAGCACTGTGAGCTTCGCGCTCCTGCCGGATGGCGGGTTCGCCCTGCACGACTCGCGGGGCCGACCCCACCTGACGGGCTTAGTGCGCTGAGCGCGCCGCACCGCACCGTGCGCTGAGCGCGCCGCACCGCACCGTGCGCTGAGCGCACCGCACCGCCTCGTGCGCTGAGTTGGTCCTGCCCTTGGCAGGCGCGCGCTTCTGCGCTAAGTTGTTCTCAGAGCGAGATGTTCTCAAAGTGAGAGAGACGTGATGAACGAGCAGGAGTTCCTGGCCGCGTACGACCCCCGGGCCTATCCGTCGGTCGCCGTGACCGTCGACGTGGTGGCCCTGACCATCCGCGACGGCGCACTGCACCTGCTGCTGATCCGGCGCGGCGAGGCACCCTTCGCCGGGCACTGGGCGCTGCCCGGGGGCTTCGTCCGCCCCGACGAGGACCTGACCACCGGCGCCGGACGGGAGCTGGCCGAGGAGACCGGGCTCGGCGGCGAGGAGCTGCTCCGCGTACACCTGGAGCAGTTGGGCAGCTACGGCGCTCCCGACCGCGACCCGCGCATGCGGGTCGTCTCGATCGCCCACCTCGCGTTCGCCCCCGACCTGCCGGACCCGGCCGCCGGCAGCGACGCCGACGAGGCGATCTGGCTGCCGGTGACCGCTTTGACCAGCCGGCAGCTCGCCTTCGACCACGGCCGGATCATCGACGACGCGTTGGAACGGGCCCGCTCCAAGTTGGAGTACACCCCGCTCGCCACCCGCTTCCTCGCCGCCGAGTTCACGATCAGCGAACTGCGCGCCGTCTACGAGACGGTCTGGGGGCACCCGCTGCACGCCGGCAACTTCCACCGCAAGGTGCTCTCCGTGCCGGGCTTCGTGGAGAGCACCGGCGCCAGCACCGAGCGCGGTGGTGCCCGGGGCGGCCCGCGCGCCCGCCTCTACCGGGCCGGCGACGCCCGCCTGCTGCACCCGGCGCTGCTGCGCCCCGCCCGCGAGGAGACGGTGCGGTGAGGGCGACCGAGGCAATCCACCTGGTCGCGGCCGCCCGCACCGACGCGGACCTGTTCGGCGCCGACCAGCCGGCCCGCCGCTACCGCGAGCTGGTCGCGGCCCTGCACCCCGACCGCCTGCCGACCGACCCGGCGGTACGCGCCGAAGCCATCGACGCGTTCATCCACGTCACCACCCGGTGGCATGCACGGCAGACCACAGTCCTCGGCGACTACCGGCTCGGCGCGCCAACCCACTCAGGTGACCTCGCCGACCTCTACGACGTCGGCGACGACCGGTTGCTGAAGCTCCCCCGACGGCCCACCGACAACGACCTGATGGCCCGCGAGGCGCACGCCCTGCGCACCATCGCCGAGCGCGGTGACCCGCGCTACCTGCCGTACGTGCCCCGGCTGGTCGACGAGTTCCGGCACCGCGACGCCAACACCGGCGCGGAACGGCGGATCAACGTGCTCGCCACCGCACCCGGCCTGCACGACCTGGACGAGGTACGGCGCGCGTACCCCGACGGGCTGGACGCCCGGGACGTCGCCTGGATGTGGCGGCGACTGCTGGTCGTGCTCGGCCTGGCCCACCGGGCGGGCGTGGTACACGGCGCGGTAGTGCCCCGACACGTGCTGATCGAGCCGGACGCCCACGGCGTGGTGCTGATCGACTGGTGCTTCTCCGCGGCTGTCGGCAGCACCATCCCGGCGGTGGTCCCCGGCCACGGCTGGGACCCGGAGGAAGTCCTCAAGAAGCAGCCGTGCGGGCCGGGCACCGACATCGCGATGGCCAGCCACTGCATGAGCTGGCTGATGGGCCCGCGCGCGCCCCGCGAGCTGCACATCTTCGCGCAGGGCTGCCGGCAACGGTCCCTGGGCGCCCGGCCCGACGACGCCTGGCGCCTGCTGCGCGAACTCGACCAGGTGCTGGACCGGCTCTACGGGCCACGCACCTTCCGACCCTTCACCCTCACCCCCTAAGGAGCTGTCATGGGCAGTGGAATCTGGTCCACCGACGTGTACGACGCAGCCGACCGCTACCGCCGGTCCACCGGCAGGAGCGCCTTCTCCTACAGCGACAGCGGGGCGCGCACAGTGCACCCCGCGCTCGACCCCAGGGACGCGACCCGCGAGAGCCGCGACTCCGCCGAGCACCCCCGGTCGACCCCCGTCGCGGTGCTCTTCGACGTGACCGGCTCGATGCGCACGGTGCCACGGGTCCTGCAGACCAAGCTGCCGCAACTGCTCGGGCTGCTGCAACGGCAGGGCTACGCCAGCGACCCGCAGATCATGTTCGGTGCCATCGGCGACGCCACCTGCGACCGGGTGCCGTTGCAGGTGGGCCAGTTCGAGTCGGACAACCGGATGGACGACGACCTCGGCCGGATCGTGCTGGAGGGCGGTGGCGGCGGACAGATGAGCGAGTCGTACGAACTGGCCATGTACTTCATGGCCCGGCACACGGTCACCGACAACTGGGAGAAGCGCGGCCGGCGCGGCTACCTGTTCATCATCGGCGACGAGCTGGCGTACCAGCGGGTGAAGGCCCGGGAGGTGGCCGGCCTGATCGGGGACGACCTCTCCGAGGACGTGCCGCTGCGGCAGGTCGTCGACGAGGTGACCCGCCGCTGGGACACCTACTACCTGCTCCCCACCGGCAGCCACTACTCCGGCAACGCCACGGTGCTCGACTTCTGGCGGGACCTGCTCGGGCAGAACACCGTCGTGCTCGACGACCTCGACGCGGTCTGCGAGACCATCGCGCTCACCATCGGCCTCGGCGAGCAGGCCATCGACCTGGACGAGGGCCTGCGTGACCTGGACCGCGCCGGCTCCAGCGCCACCGGGACCGTGTCGAAGGCGCTGGCCCGCCTCGGTCGGGGACGGCGGGCCGAGGTGTCGACGCTGCCGACGTTCACCGACACGGCCAGCGGGGTGACCCGGTTGTGAACCACGTGGCGGTGGTCGACCTCGGCTACGGCGACGCCGGCAAGGGCACCGTTGTGGACTGGCTCTGCGCCACCCGTCCCGTGCACACGGTGGTCCGCTTCAACGGGGGCGCGCAGGCGGCACACAACGTCGTGCTGCGCGACGGGCGGCACCACACGTTCGCGCAGTTCGGTGCCGGCACCTTCCATCCCGGTGTGCGTACGCACCTGTCCCGGCACGTGGTGGTGGACCCGCTGGCGATGGCCGCCGAGGCCGACCACCTCGCCGCTGTCGGGGTGCCCGACGCGCTCGACCGGCTGACCGTCGACGGGGACGCACTGCTCGCCACCCCGTACCACCGGGCCGCCAACCGGGCCCGCGAGATCGCCCGGGGAGCCGACCGGCACGGCTCCTGCGGGCTGGGGGTGGGCGAGGCCGTCGCGTACGGTCTCGCCCACCCCGACGACGCGCCCCGGGTCGCCGACTGCCACCACCCGGCACTGCTGCGCCGCAGGCTGACCATCCTGCGGGACCGGCTGACCGCCGAGCTGGGCCCGCTGGACGCGCCACCGATCGAGGACTGCCTGCCCGCGTACACGGGGTTCGCCGACCGGGTCGCCATCGTCGACGCCAGTTGGCTCGCCGGGGCGCTGCGCACCGGGACCTGCGTCTTCGAGGGCGCGCAGGGGGTGCTGCTCGACGAGTGGCACGGCTTCCACCCGTACACCACCTGGAGCACCACCACGTTCGCCAACGTCGACAGCCTGCTCGCCGAGGCGGGCCGACCCGGGGACGTGACCCGGATCGGGGTGCTCCGCGTCGTCACCACCCGGCACGGGCACGGCCCCTTGGTGACCGAGGACAGCAGCCTGCCGTTCGCCGACGCGCACAACGCCACGAACCCGTGGCAGGGCCGGTTCCGGTTCGGCCACTTCGACGCGGTCGCCCACCGGTACGCCCTCGCCGCGGCCGGCGGCGTCGACGGCCTGGCCCTTACCCACCTCGACCTGACCGGCCCCGACCTGCGGATCTGCCGCCGCTACGACACCACCGACCGGCTCACCCCGGGCCCGCCCGGCGACCTGGACCGGCAGGCCGCGCTCACCGCCCGCCTGCTGCGTTCGCGCCCGGTGTACGACGACCCACCGGCGGACTGGGCCGAGGCGGTACGCGCGGAGCTGGGCACCCCGGTGGTGCTGACCTCGCACGGCCCCACCGCCGACGACAAGACCCGGTGCGGCCCACTGCTGGCCCCACCGGCCCTGGTCCGCGCCAACTGACAACTCGGGGCCGAAGGCCTGTGATCCGGCGACTCGCCCACCGGGCAGGTCGCGCCCGGCAAGCATGGGGGAATGGACGCCCTCCTCGACCTCCTCCGTGGGACGGTCACGTCGCCGTGGGTCTACCTGGTGATCTTCGGGCTCACCGCGGTCGACGCGTTCTTCCCCGCGGTGCCGGGCGAGGCGGCGGTGATCACCGCCGGGGTGCTCTCGGCGAGCGCCGGGCACCCCAGCCTGACCCTGGTGATCGTCAGCGCCGCCGTGGGCGCGCTGGTCGGCGACCACATCTCGTACGCCATCGGAAAGGGCGGAGGTGCCCGCCGGCTGGCCCGCCTGCCCGACGGCAGCCGCCGGCGGGCCAGCTCCGAGTGGGCCCGGCGGGCGGTGGACAGGCGCGGCGGGATGATCCTGACCACCAGCCGGTACGTGCCGGGCGGGCGGACCGCCGTCACCCTCACCATGGGCGCGGTGGGCTATCCCCGCCGGTCGTTCCTGCTGTACGACAGCATCGCGACGATCACCTGGGCGCTGTACTGCGGGCTGCTCGGCTACTTCGGCGGGCTGGCCTTCGAACGTGACCCGGTGAAGGGCGTGCTGGTCGGGGTGGGGGTCTCGCTGGTCGTCACGTTCGGGCTGGAGGGGATTCGGTGGCTGCGCCGCCAGGCGCACCGACGCGCCGCCGCTCGACGCTGACGGGCACACCCGTCACAGCAGGTCGGCGTCGTACACCAGGATGGCCAGCTGCACCCGGTTGCCCGCGTGGAGTTTCGCCAGCGCCCGGCTGACGTGTGCCTTGACGGTGGCCTCGCTCATCGTCAGCCGCCGGGCGATCTCCGCGTTGCCGCGCCCGCGCGCCACCTCCCGGACGATCGCCAGCTCCCGCTCGGTCAGCGGTGCGAGCCGCTCACGGGCCGCCTCCCGGCGGGCCGGACCGCGCTCGGCGAACGAGCTGATGAGGCGCCGGGTCACCGTCGGGGCGAGCATCGCGTTCCCGGCGGCCACCGTGCGGACGGCGGCGGCCAGCTCGCGGGGCGGGGTGTCCTTGAGCAGGAAGCCGACCGCGCCGGCACGTAGCGCGCGGTGCACGTACTCGTCGAGGTCGAAGGTGGTCAACATGATCACCTTTGGGCCGACGGCGACCACGTCGGGCGCCACGGTCAGCCCGTCGACGCCCGGCATCCGCACGTCGAGCAGCACCACGTCGGGGCGTAACCGCTGGGCCTGCTCCAGCGCGCCGGCACCGTCGGCTGCCTCACCGACGACAGTGATGTCCTCCGCCGCCTCGAGGATCAGCCGCAGCCCGGCCCGAACCAACTGCTCGTCGTCGACCACCACGACCCGGATCACGTCGCACCCGCCAGCGGAATCAGGGCCCGGACCAGGAAGCCGTCGTCCACCGGAGCTGCCTCCAACCGGCCGCCGAGCAGCTCCACCCGCTCGCGCAGCCCGAGCAGCCCCTGCCCGGCACCCGGCAACGCCGACCCGCCCTCGGACGGGCCGTTACGGACCAGCACCTCCAGCCCGTCGGGCAGGTAGCGCAGGCAGACGGTCGTCTCGGCGTCGGCCGCGTGCTTGCGAACGTTGGTCAGCGCCTCACGGACCACCCGGTACGCGGTACGCCCCAGCGTCGTTGGAAGTGCCCTCGGCACACCCTCGTCCTGCCGGGACACCCGCAGCCCGGCGGCACGGGACTCCCCGATCAACTCATCCAACGTGTCCAGCCCCCGCTCCGGCGTCACGGTCGGGTCGGCCTGGCGCAGCACACCCAGCACCTCGCGCAGGTCGGTGAGCGCCTGCCGGCCGGTCGTCCGGATCAGCGCGGCGGCCTCGACGGTGGCCGGGTCCGCGGCGGTCACCTCCAGCGCCCCGGCGTGCACCACCATCAACGAGACCCGGTGTGCCACCACGTCGTGCATCTCCCGGGCGATCCGGGTCCGTTCCTCGGCGCGGACCCGGTCGGCGCGGGCCTCCTGCTCGCGTTCCAGCCGCTCGGCCCGGTCCCGCAGGGCGGCGAGCGTGTCCTGACGGGCCCGCACCCACAGGCCGAAGATCAACGGAAGCCCCACCAGGCCGGCGGCGAGCAGCAGCACGTTGCCGGTGCTGGCGGTGGTGATCCGGCGTACGCCACCCACCGCCAGCCCGACCAGTACCCCGCCGGTCAGCACCCCCGCCGCACCGGCGAGGTACCCGGCGAGTTGGCGACCTCGCAACCGCAGACCCGCCTGGTACGAGGCCAGCACCCCGGCCGCCGCCGCGGCGAGCACCAGCCAGCCGACCGCCGCGGCCAGGAACAACGGCCAGCGGCGGGTCCGGACCGTGCCGGCGGCCCAGGCCGAGCCCAGTGCGATCAGCAGCACGACCATGCTCGGCAGCGGCGAGCGGACCCCGATGTCACCGGTCGCGCTGGCCCACACGGCTGCGGCGACCAGGACGGCGAGCAGCGGCGGGGCGTACCGATGGACGACCCGCCGGAGGGCGACGGCGCTGGAGGCCACGCAGCGAGCCTAGGGCCCAGCCGACGCATCGGGCCGCCCCGCAGCGCCGTACCCGGGTGAGGTGGGGGATGACCCCGATGCACAGTCCGGGCCGGCCGCTACCTAAGTAGTGCCGCCCACCTGACCACTGGCCGATGTCCGGAGCCGCCGCCCCGACCAGCATCGGGATCATGGATCTGCTCGACCTGCTGCACGACACGATGTCCTCGCCCTGGGTGTACCTGGCGATCTTCGCGATCGCGGTGCTCGACGGCTTCTTCCCGGTGGTGCCGAGCGAGACGGCGGTGATCACCGCGGGGGTGTTCGCGGCCTCCGGAGCGCCGTACCTGCCGGCGGTGATCCTCGTGGCCGCCGCCGGGGCGCTGGTCGGGGACCACATCTCGTACGCCATCGGGCGGGGCGGCGGCACCCGGCTGCTCGACCGGCTGCCGCCCGACGGTCGACGCCGGGCCGCCATCGACCGGGCCCGTCGGGGGATCGCCACCCGGGGCGGCCTGATCCTCACCGTGGCCCGCTACATCCCCGGCGGCCGGACCGCCGTCACCCTCACCATGGGTGCGGTGCGCTATCCCCGGCGACGGTTCCTCGCCTTCGACGCGCTGGCCGCCAGCTCGTGGGGGCTCTACTCCGCGCTGGTCGGGTACGTCGGTGGGCTCGCCTTCGAGCAGGACCCGCTGCGTGGTCTCCTGCTCGGTCTGGGCCTCGCCCTGACGGTGACGGTGGTCGTCGAGGTGGTCCGTTGGCTCCGCAACCGCCGCCGTACGGCGCGGGCCGGCGAGCCGGGCACCGACGCTCTTTCCGCCGGGGCCGTCAGGCGGCCGGCGGACGCCAGGTGACGCCGTGCAGCAGTTGGGCGGCGCCGAGCCAGGCGACGTTCATCATCCGGGTGGCCGTCTTCTCCGGGTCGGCGTCCGGGTGGTCCGCGAGCCAGTCAGCCAACGACTCGGTCGCGCCGACCAGGGCGTACGCGACGACCTCCAGGTCGATGGCGGCGATCTCGCGGCCCTCGGCGCGCAGCGCGTGGTCGAGCATTCCGGCGACCACCTCGACCAGCCGGGCCCGCATGGTGGCCAACTCGCCGGCGAACGGCTGTTCGCCCCGGGCCTGCCGGTAGAGCACCGCCCAGCCGTCCCGGTAGGCGCCGACGAAGCCGAAGAACGCCCTCAGCCCGCGCCAGAGCCGCTCGTCGGCCGGCAGGTCGGGGGCCGCCGCCCCGGCGATGGCCTGCATCATCCGGGTGCCTTCCCGGTGCAGGCAGGCGACGAAGAGCTCCTCCTTGGTGCCGAGGTACGCGTACACCATGGGTTTGGAGATGCCGGCGTCCTCGGCGATCTCGTCCATGCTGGCGGCGTGGAAACCACGTCGGGAGAAGACCTTGACGGCCGCGTCGAGCATCTGCTGCTCGCGGACGGCGCGAGGCAGGCGCTTGAAGGCGGGGACGCTGGACACCTTGCGAGCATACCTACTCGTGCGTAGGGTTACGCACGAGTAGCCAATCTTCCGGAAGGCACACCTGATGACTGACTTCGACCCGGCCACCTTCGCCAACGTGGGCCCCAAGGAGTTCGCCCAGCTGGTCAAGTCCACCCCGGACGACAAGATCGCCCAGGTGATGTCCGGCGACATGCGCGACAAGGTCCTGGGTGAGGTGTTCGGCCGGATGCCGTCGCTGTTCCGCGCGGACCGGGCCGGCTCCACCAACGCGGTCATCCACTGGATCATCACCGGTCGCCCCGACGGCGGCAGCGACACCTACGAGGTGGTCATCGCCGACGGCACCTGCGTCGTGAACTCGACCCCGCAGCACGACCCGAAGCTGGCTCTCACCATGGGCCCGGTCGAGTTCCTGAAGATCGTCTCCGGTGGCGCCAACCCGGTGATGATGTTCATGACCGGCAAGTTGAAGGCGAAGGGCGACCTCGGCCTCGCCGCCAACATCGCCAACCTGTTCGACATCCCCAAGGCCTGACATGGCTGAGTTCTCGCTCGACCTGAACGAGGAACAGCGGGATCTACGCGACTGGGTGCACGGCTTCGCCGCCGAGGTCGTGCGCCCGGCCGCCGCCGAGTGGGACGAACGCGAGGACACCCCGTGGCCGGTGATCCAGGAAGCCGCCAAGGTCGGCCTCTACGGCTTCGAGTTCCTCGCCACCTGCTGGGCCGACCCGACCGGGCTCTCCCTTCCGATCGCCAGCGAGGAACTCTTCTGGGGTGACGCCGGCATCGGTATGAGCATCTTCGGCACCTCGCTCGCCGTCGCCGCCATCTACGGCGCCGGCACCCCGGACCAGATGGTCGAGTGGGTGCCGCAGTGCTTCGGCGACGTTGACTCACCGACCGTCGCCGCCTTCTGCACCAGCGAGCCGGAAGCCGGCTCCGACGTCGGCGCGATGCGCACCCGGGCCGTCTACGACGAGGCCACCGACGAGTGGGTGCTCACCGGCCAGAAGGCGTACGCCACGAACGGCGGCATCGCCGGAGTGCACGTGGTCACCGCCTCCGTCGACCCCGCGCTCGGCTCCCGGGGTCAGGCGGCGTTCGTCGTACCGCCCGGCACCCCCGGCCTGGCCGCCACCCGCAAGCTGCGCAAACTCGGCCTCCGCGCGTCACACACCGCCGACGTCTTCCTCGACGGGGTACGCGTACCCGGCCGCTGCCTCCTCGGCGGACGGGACGCCCTGCTGGAACGCCTCGACCGTGCCCGCTCCGGTCAGCGGTCCACCGGGCAGGCCGCGATGCGCACGTTCGAGCTGTCCCGACCCACCGTCGGCGCCCAGGCGCTCGGCGTGGCCCGGGCCGCCTACGAATACTCCCTCGACTACGCGAAGGACCGCGTCCAGTTCGGACGCCCGATCATCGAGAACCAGGGGGTCGCGTTCGCGCTGGCCGACATGCGGATGGAGATCGACGCGGCGCGGCTGCTGGTCTGGCGGGCCTCGTGGATGGGCCGCAACAACCGCCCGTTCACAGCGGGCGAAGGATCGATGTCCAAGCTCAAGGCCGGCGAGGTGGCCGTGTCGGTCACCGAGAAGGCAGTGCAACTGCTCGGCGGAGCCGGCTTCCTACGTGACCACCCGGTCGAGCGCTGGTACCGGGACGCCAAGATCTACACCATCTTCGAGGGCACCTCGGAAATCCAACGACTGGTCATCTCCCGGGCGATCTCCGGGATGCAGATCCGCTGACCGCCGTCGGCCCAGCCCTCCTCGAGGGGCGGGCCGACGGCGGGCCGGACTCCACGATCTGTGCCGTCTTCGTCACCCCACGCCGACGCGAACTGGGCCTTCAGCCGCGCCCAGTGCATGATCAAGGAAAGAAGCCCTGATGGACGGGCGGGCCGCCGCCCGTCCGCGCACCACCCCGAGGAGGTCTGCGGCATGGACCTGCCGTTCGTCGTCACCACGCTGACCCGTCGCGGGCTGCTCACCCCCGGCAGCCCGATCCGGGTCGCCTCGCAGCTCAACGCGTTGCGCACGTGGGGGTGGAGCCTGGCAGGCGAGCTACGCCAGGCAGCCGCCCGGGACCCGGGCCGGCCCGCCGTCATCGACGAGAACGGCGTCGAGCTGACGTACCACGACCTGCTCGACCGGGCCGAACGGATGGCCCGCTCGATGCGGGCCGGGCTCGGCGTACAGGCCGGCGACCGGATCGGCGTGCTCTGCCGCAACCACAGCGGACTGATCGAGACGATCGTCGCCGCCACCCTGCTCGGCGTCGACGCGGTACTGGTCAACACCGGGCTCAGCGCCGCCCAGCTGGGCACCGTCGCCGAGGAGCAGCGACTGCGGCTCCTCGTGCACGACGACGAGTTCGCCGATCGGGTTCTCGGCCTCCCCGCCGAGCTGCACCGGCTAGACGAACGCGCCCGCGAGGAACTGGTGGCCGGGGCACTGCCCGGTGACCTGCAACCACCCGAGCGCGACGGCCGGATCATCGTCCTCACCTCCGGCACCACCGGCACACCCAAGGGCGCCCGGAGGCCGACACCCAGCGGCTTCGGCCCACTGGTGTCCATCATCGACCGCATCCCCCTGCACGCCCGAAACCGGGTGATGATCGCCGCACCGATCTTCCACACCTGGGGATTCGCCGCCCTCCAGGTCTGCCTGGCACTACGGGCCACCATCGTGCTGCACCGCCGCTTCGACCCGGCCGCAACGCTCGCCGCCCTGACCGCGCACCGCTGCGACGCGCTCTTCGCCGTACCGGTGATGGTGCAACGGCTGCTGGAGGTGCCCCCGCCGGACCCGCGCCCCCAGCTCACTGTCGTCGCGGTCAGCGGCTCCGCCCTGCCCGGCGGACTGGCCCCGAAGTTCATGGACGTCTACGGAGACGTCCTCTACAACCTCTACGGGTCCACCGAGGTCTCCTGGGCCTCCATCGCCGGCCCGCAGGACCTGCGTCAAGCACCCACCACCGCTGGTCGTCCCCCGCACGGCACCCGACTGGAGTTGCTCGACGACGACGGCCAACCCGTACCGGACGGACGGGTCGGGCGGATCTTCGTCGGCAACGAGATGCTCTTCGAGGGCTACACCTCAGGTGCCAGCCGGGAAACCCACGACGGGCTGCTCGACACCGGCGACCTCGGCCGGCTCAACGCCGACGGGCTGCTCTTCGTCGACGGCCGGGCCGACGACATGATCGTCTCTGGCGGCGAGAACGTCTTCCCGTCCGAGGTGGAGGACCTGCTCGCGCAACTGCCACAGGTCCGCGAGGCGGCAGTGATCGGCGTGCCCGACCCCGAGTACGGCCAGCGCCTCTCCGCGTTCCTCGCCCTGCACCCCGGCGAGACCCTCGACCCCGAGGCGGTCCGCGAGTACGTCCGGCACTTTCTGGCCCGGTTCAGCGTCCCCCGGGACGTGATCCTCGTGAAGTACCTACCCCGCAACGCCACCGGCAAGGTGCTCACCCGAGAGCTGCGCCGCTACTACGGCTGACGGCGGCGCTGCCGACGGTCGCCTGGATGTCACTGCCGGGGGTTGCCCGAGTTCAGCCGGGAATCGTGATCCGATCCTCGATCGCGGCGGAGGCGATGTCGGTGCGGTGCTGCGAGCCTGCCAACTCCACCCCGTCCACCAGCGCGTACGCGGCGTCCCGTGCGGCTGCCAGATCGACGCCGGTGGCCGTACCGCAGAGGACCCGGCCGCCGGCGGAGAGCAACGCGCCGTCGCTGGCCCGGCGGGCGGTGCCCGCGTGGATGATGCCCGGACGGTCCGCACCGGTGATCACGTCTCCGGTGCGCGGCGCGGCCGGATAACCCGCCGAGGCGAGCACCACTGTCACGGCGCTGCCGTCCCGCCACCGCAGCGGCGGGTGCTCGGCCAACGAGCCGGTGGCCGCCGCGTGCAGCAACCCGCCCAGCGGGGTCTCCAGCAGCGCGAGCACCACCTGGGTCTCCGGGTCGCCGAAGCGCGCGTTGAACTCGATCACCCGAGGGCCGGCGGCGGTGATCGCGAGCCCCACGTAGAGCAGGCCGGCGAACGGGGTGCCCCGGCGACGCATCTCCGCGAGCGTCGGGTGGACCACATCGCGCATCACGTCGTCGACCAGACCGGACGGCGCCCAGGCCAGCGGCGCGTACGCCCCCATGCCACCGGTGTTCGGCCCGGTGTCGCCGTCGCCGAGGCGCTTGAAGTCCTGTGCCGGCACCAACGGCAGCGCCGCCTCGCCGTCGGTGACCACGAAGAGACTGACCTCCGGGCCGTCGAGGAACTCCTCGACCACGACCCGTCCGCACTCGTTGGCGTGCGCCAACGCGGCGGCCCGGTCGTCGGTCACCACCACGCCCTTGCCGGCGGCTAGCCCGTCGTCCTTCACCACGTACGGCGCGCCGAACTCGTCCAGCGCCCGGGCGGTGCTCTCCTCGTCCGCGCAGACGTACGCGCGGGCGGTCGGCACGCCAGCGGCGGTCATCACGTCCTTGGCGAACGCCTTGGAGCCCTCCAGCTGCGCGGCCGCACCGGATGGACCGAACACGGCGATGCCCTTGGCGCGTACCGCATCGGCGACCCCGGCGACCAGTGGCGCCTCGGGCCCGACCACCACCAGGTCAGCCGCCACCTCCACGGCCAACGCCGCCACCGCGGCCGGATCTGTGGCATTGACGGCCCGCAGCTCAGCCACGCCCGCGATCCCCGGATTACCCGGCGCCGCGACAACCGCAGAAACCCGCGAATCCGCCACCAACCCGAGCGCAAGCGCATGCTCGCGCCCGCCACCACCCACCAAAAGAACCCGCACGCCCGAGATCCTACTGTCCCCCCTTACCCCACCGTTGATCATGAAGTTATTGCCCTCCGCCGCGGCGTGTCGTGGCAACAACTTCATGATCGACGGCGTCGGGCAGCGGCGATTGCCTGGCGGACTGTGTGCGGGATGTAGGCGGGGTGGAGGGTGTCCTGCCAGGTGAATCGGAGGACGGTCCAGCCGGCTTTGACGAGGCGGTTCTGTCGACGGCGGTCGGCGTAGGCGGCCTCCGGGGCACCGTGAGGGCCGCGGCCGTCGGCCTCGGCGATGACGCGAGGGCCCCGCCAGCCGAGATCCCCGATCCCCAACAGGTAGCCGTCCTCATCGCGTACCTCAAGTTGCAGTGCGTCCGGTGGCACTCTCCCGTCCACGCAGCGCAGCCGGGTCCGCGTCTCCAACGGGGACTGCGCACGCCCATCGACCTCGCTGAGGTAGCCACGCGCCACGACCGCACCGCGTCGTCCTCGAACGAGGCGCGGAATGGCGAGCAGATCATCGATGGTCACGAGCCGACGATTCAGTGCCGAGTCCAGCACACTCACCGCCGAAAGACGATCAACCCGAAGGCTCACGTCGGCAAGGGTCCGCAGCGGTTCTGTAGCGGTGATTCCGTTCACCTGGACAAGTTGGTCGGGCTGAATGACCAACTGATGGACCACCACCTCCGGGTGGGCAAGCCGGGCTGGCCTGGCGATCGGGCCTGGCACCGACAGGTCGATCACGTCGGTGGCCCGCAGACCGGCTAACCCGTGCAGCTCCGCAGCCGTTGCGAGCACAGCGGCTGCGGCTGGCCCGAAGGAGGCCACCGCAGCCCTGATCCGTGCCGCTCGCGGAACGCCGTCGTACCGGTCAGCGTCCACCAGATAGGCGCCACGCGCCACGACCCGCCAGCGTCCAGTCCGACAAAGCCGCTGCACCTCATGCGTCGTCAGGCCAGCCGCACGCGCCTGCCTTGAGTGTTACAACTCCGTCCCGCACGGCCGCAATCTGCCGCACCACATCCAAGGCATCCACCCGGCCACCCTGGCCCAACCCGAAACCCGAAACGACCCCCTGTGGACAACCCCTCCACCCCTGTGGATAACGAGGCTCTCAGAGCTGGTTGATCATGAAGTTATTGCCTCGACACGCCGACAGCGATGGCAATAACTTCATGATCAACACGGGGGGTGGGGGTGGGTGCGGGGGGTTAGGGGAGGAGGGGGTGGAGGACTACGTTTTCTTCTCGGCCTGGGCCTACGCCTACGACACTCACCTGGGTGTTGCAGAGTTCTTCGACCCTCGCGATGTAGCGGCGGGCGTTCTCCGGAAGGTCGTCGATGGTGCGGGCCTTGGTGATGTCCTCCCACCAGCCGTCGAGTTCCTCGAAGACGGGCTTTGCGTGGTGGAAGTCCGTCTGGCTCATCGGCATGTCGTCGACCCGGACGCCGTTGATCTCGTAGCCGACGCAGATCGGCACCTTGGGCAGGCCGGTGAGCACGTCCAGCTTGGTGATGACCAGGTCGGTGACGCCGTTGAGGCGGCAGGCGTACCGGGCGACGACCGCGTCGAACCAGCCGCACCGGCGCTCCCGCCCGGTGGTGGTGCCGTACTCAGCGCCGATCTTGCGCAGGTGGTCGCCGTTGGCGTCAAACAGCTCGGTCGGGAACGGCCCGGCACCCACCCGGGTGGTGTACGCCTTGCTCACCGCGATGACCTTGTTGATCGCGGTCGGCGGGATGCCCGCGCCCACGCAGGCACCACCGGCGGTGGGGTTGGACGAGGTCACGAAGGGGTAGGTGCCGTGGTCCATGTCGAGCATGGTGGCCTGGGCGCCTTCCAGCAGCACCGTCTCGCCCCGGTCCAGGGCGTCCCAGAGCATCGCCCGGGTCTCCGCGATGTACGGCTTGAGCCGCTCCGCGTACGCCAGGTACTCCTCGACCGTCGCGTCGACGTCGATCGCCTTGCGGTTGTAGACCTTGAAGAGGATCTGGTTCTTCTCGCGCAGCGCGAGTTCCAGCTTCTTGCGCAGGATGCCCGGGTCGAGCAGGTCCTGGAGGCGGATGCCGATCCGGGCGACCTTGTCGCCGTACGCCGGGCCGATGCCGCGGCCGGTGGTGCCGATCCGGGACGAGCCGAGGTAGCGCTCGATGACCCGGTCCAGCGCCCGGTGGTGCGGCATGATCAGGTGAGCGTCACCGGAGATCCGCAGGCGGGACACGTCGACGCCGCGCTCCGCCAGGCCGTCGATCTCGGCGAGCAGCACCTTCGGGTCGACCACCACACCGTTGCCGATGACGATCATCGCGTTCGGTGAGAGCGCGCCGGACGGCATCAGGTGCAGCGCGTACTTCTGGCCGTCCGGGGTGATCACCGTGTGCCCGGCGTTGTTGCCGCCGGAGTAGCGCACGACGTAGTCGACCCGCTCACCCAGCAGGTCGGTAACCTTGCCCTTGCCCTCGTCGCCCCACTGAGCGCCGATGAGCACGATCGCTGGCATCTTTTCCGCCTCCAGAAGGCTCGGGTGCCAGGTGGCGACCGCTCGGCGAGCCCGGGGTGTCAGGTTAACAAGTAGTGACGGCGTGGCCGGCAGGGGTCGCGTCGAGAGGCAGGAGGCTCTTCCGTGTACGACGTGGTGCTGCTCACCCTTGGTTCGGAGCGGGACGCTCCCGGGGGCTGCGGCAGCGGCGGGGCCTGCTGCGGCGGCGGCGCGACCGGGGCCGACACCGGCCCAACGAGCCAGGCCGACACTGGGCCGGAAAACACCAGCCAGGCCGCCCCCGGCCAGGCAAATGCCGACCAGGCCGGCAACGACCAGACCAGCAGCGGGCAGGCGAACACCGACCAGGCCGGCAGCGGCGAGACCGACACCGGGCAGTGCGCGACGGAGCGACCACGGGTGCCGGTGCTGGCGTGCGCCGACGCGTTGAACGCCCGGGGCGCCCGGGTGGAGACGGTCACGGCCCGCTCCGACGCCGAGATCGACGCGGTGCTGGCCCGATTCGACGGCCCAGCACGCCCGGACGGCCTCACCTGGCCGGACCCGGACAGCAAGACCCGGCTGGTCATCGCCACGGCGAGCGACGGGCAGTTGCGCGCCGTGCTGCGCCGGCTGGTCAAGCGGTACGCCCCGGCGCCGAGCAAGCGCCCGGCGGACCTGCCCGGCAACCGGACCCTGCCCGACCTGCCGCCGGTGGCCGTACTCCCGCTCGACCCGGCCCGTGGCGGCACCCACCGGGACCTGGCCGCGCAGCTCGGGCTGCCCCGTGACCCGGCGGCGGTGGCCGCCGCGGTGCTGGACGGCACGCCGCGCCGGTTGGACCTGCTCCGCAACGACGGTGGCTCGGTGACCCTGGACGGCGCGCTCCTCGGCGCAGCCGACGACGCCGGCCGGCCGCTGCACTGGCGCGCCCGGGTGGAGGTCGACGACACCATCCTCACCGACGGTTCGGAACCGCTGCTGGCCTGCGCGGTCGGCAACGCCGGCGGGTACGCGACGCTCAACGACGTGACGCTGCTGACCGCGCCGGACCCGACCGACGGCCAGGTCGAGGTCGCGGTGGCCGTGCCGGTGGTCGTCCGGTCGACGTGGGGGCGCAAGCGGGTACGCCTCGAAGTTCGGCGGGCCCGTGGACGGGCGGTGTCGGTGCTGCCCAGGGAGGGCAGGGTGCCGTACCTCGACGATGGTGTCGAGAGCGAGCTGACCCGTAAGCGTTCCTGGTGGGTCGAGCCGGGCGCCTGGGCGGTCTGGTCGATCTGACCTCGGCCGCGACCGGCCGACCTGCCTGAGCCGATCGGCCCTGTTGGGCGATTGGGCCTATCCTCGCAGGAGGACTGGGGAGGGCCGTAATGGACGAGAACGCCGACCGGGCGCAGGTGCCCGGCCAGCAGCCGGTGCCGGAGCGGGACGTCGAACCACTCTGGCCGCCAGATCCGGGCGACCGGGGCGCGGTGCCGCCGTGGGCTGCTGTCGCCGAGCAGCGGGGTGGGCCGTCGCCGGTCACACATCCGGTCACGCCACCGGTGGCCGCGCCGCCGATCGGGCGACCGCCGGTTCCCGGCCAGCCCGGCGCTGCGGCCCAGTCGCCGCCCTCGCCGTCGGACTACCCGTCGCTCACCGGCGCCGTCCCGGCGCCCGGGGGGTGGGGGGCCAGCGGCCCGTCCGGCGTCGGGTCTGGTTGGGCGCCGGCGCAGCCGAGTTGGCCGCCGCCGACCGACCCGGCCGCTGCGTCACCCCCGGCAGACCCGGCCGCTGCGTCACCCCCGGCCGCTCCGCCTGCGACCGCTGCCCGGCCGACGACGCCGTCGACCGGCCCCGGGGGCAACGGCGGGCCAACCGGCCCGGGGAGCAACGGCGGGCCAACCGGCCCCTGCATCCCGGCTGCCGCCGCGACACCGAGCACCACCGCCGCACCGCGCGACGGCCGTCCCGCCGGGAGCGACGCGGGCAGCGCCGCGCCCGACGCGGCACAGGTACTGCCCGGTGACCGGGGCCCGACCGCCGCGCCGATCACCCCGGGCAGCGTCGACCTGAACCTGCCGTTCACCCTGGATCACCCGACCGCCGCCGACCGCTCCGCCGCATCGGCACCCGCCGACCGCTCCACCTCGGCCGCCGCCACCGGCTCGCCCATTTCGGCGGCCACCGCGTCCGCTGCCAGCCCGAACGCCACCGACAGCCCGCGTGCCGCCGACAGTCCGACGGCCGCCGGCCCCGCGCCGGCAGACCCCTCGGCCGCAGCCTTCGCGGCGGCCAGGGCGGCACCACAACCTGGTGTGCCCATGCCCCAGGCTGGCGGGCCGACACCACAGTCGGACGGGACCGCGCCGCAGCCCGGCGGGCCGGCACCACAGCCCGGCCAGCCGGTGCAACAGGCCAGCGGGGCCGGTGCGGACGGGTCCCCTGACGGGCCGGCGCGGCCGATTGCCGAGTCGCCGTGGGCGTACCCGCCGCAACGCCCGGCCGGAACGGCCGCGCCCGCTCCGGACGAGGCCGGCGCGACACCTCCGGTTCCGCCTCCGCCTCCGGTCGTTCCGCACGCCGGTCCCACGCAGGCACACCCCGGGCAGCCGTTCATCCCCGGCCAGGTCGGCCCGGCGCAGATTCCGCCACCGCCCGACGTGACGCAGTTCAGCAACCCACCGCACGGCCTTGCCGCACCGCAACACGCTCCTGGGCAGGCCGGGCCGGCGACCCCACCGCCCGGGCCGTTCCCGCCCTCGCCGGGCTGGCACCCACCGCCCTGGCAGCAGGGCTCGCCCGGCGGCACGCCCGGGCAGCCGTACCAGGAGGCCGACGGGGTGACCCGGGTCCCGGCCCCCGCGTACCCGGACGCGACCGCGTACCCGGACGCGAGCTGGACACCGGACACCACAGCCGCACCGACCGCCGAGGATTTCGCCCGACGCCGCCAGGTTCGACCCGCCGATCCGGTGGCGACCATGGGTGTACGCGCGGTGGTCAACAAGATGGGCCTGCTCCGGCTCTCTCCGGGGCGGCACGAGCAGGAGCTCAAGCGGGACATCGAGATGGTGCGCCGCAACTTCGGCGGTCTGCGGCAGGTGACCGTCGTCAATCCGAAGGGCGGCGCCGGGAAGACGGTGGCCATCCTGCTGCTCGCGATGACGTTCGGTCAGAAGCGCGGCGGCTACGTACTGGCCTGGGACAACAACGAGACCCAGGGCACGCTCGGGATGCGCGCCCAACAGGACTTCCACTCCCGCACGGTGCGGGACATGCTGCGTGACCTCGGGCAGTTCCAGGGTGCGCACGGGCGGGTCGGGGACCTGTCGCAGTACGTCCGCTCGCAGGGCGAGGGGATGTTCGACGTCCTGGCCTCGGACGAGTCGGCCACCGGCGGCGAGATGTTGACGGCTGCCGCGTTCGCCGAGATCCGAGAGGTGGTCAGCCGGTTCTACAAGTTGATCTTCGTGGACACCGGGAACAACGTCCGGGCGCAGAACTGGCAGGCGTCGATGGACGCCACCGACCAGTTGGTGGTCACCATGTCGGCCCGTAACGACTCCGCCGAGACCGCCGCCCGGATGCTCGACCACCTGGAGCAGAGCGGCCGGCAACGGCTGGTCCGCCAGGCCGTGACGGTGGTGTCGATGCCACCGTCCCGCAAGGAGATCGACCTGCCGGCCATCCAGGAGCACTTCGCGGCCCGCACCCGGGCGGTGCTGCTGGCCCCGTACGAGCGGCTCATCGACAGCGGCGAGCCGATCCGGTACGGCGGGCTCTCCTCGGCCACCCGGGACGCCTGGCTGAAGATCGCCGCCGCGGTCGCCGAAGGGCTGTGACCCGCCGACGGCCGACCCGGTCTCGGGCCGGCCGTCGGGGCAGTGGTCAGTTGCTCGCCAGCGCGTCCGCCGCTTCCGGGTCGCAGTCGCGCAGGAACTGGGCACAGCGGGCCGCCTCGTCGGCCTCGCCGATCTCGTCGGCGGCACGGGACAGCACGTAGAGGCAGCGGAGGAAGCCCTGGTTGGGCTCGTGTGACCACGGCACCGGGCCGTGCCCCTTCCAACCACTGCGACGCAGCTGGTCGAGGCCCCGGTGGTAGCCGGTGCGGGCGTACGCGTACGCCGTCACCACCTGGCCCTGCGCGAACGCCCGCGCCGCGAGCTCCGCCCAGGCCGCGCTGTAGGTCGGGAAGCCGGCCGCCACGTTGGCGTACGCCTCATCGGTGCCGGCCTCGTCGGCGGCGGCCAGGGCGGCGTCGGCCTCGTCGTTCACGGGCAGGCGGGTGGCCGGTGGCTCTGGCAAAAGGTTCTGCATCGCCCCATTCAACCCGCTGGACAGGGCGACACGCGAGCGGGTCGGCCGACGTGTCCCGCTGAACGGCTGAGGAGTTGGTCACGCCTGCGGCCTATGCCGCTGCCTGGTGTTTTCCACTACAAATAATGGTCCGGAGCCTCCCCAGGAACCGGTAACGCAGGAGCCCGGTGGCCACGACCATCGGGCTCCTGTCGGTTCCACCCCTGGCCCGAGGTTTGACCGGCCCCGACGGAGGGGCAGGATGGCCCGGTGCCGACCCCACCTCCCGCGGACGTCATCGAGCCGCACCTGCATGCCGGTGAGATCCAGACCCGGGCCGAGTTCGACCAGCAGTTGGCCACCGGCCGGCTGGCCGGGCTGACCGTGCAGGGCCTGCGGCTCGACCTCGCGCCGGTGCCCGACCTGACCGGCGTCGACGTCGCCGGCACCCTTTTCGTCGGTTGCCTGTTCGCGTCCCGGGACGTGGGTGCCGACCTGGTCCGGCGGGGCGCGAACGTGGTGCCGCCGTTCTCCGGGTTGCCGTACCCGACCCAGCCGACGCACCTCTACACCCCGGACGACCTGGCCGCCGGGTTCGCCGAGGGCGGGTTCACCGGGATGTACGACACCCGGGTGTACGACCACTACCGGGCGCACGGCGGCGCGTTGCCGGACGTCAAGGAGGCGCTGGGTCAACGGCTGCACGATCACGGCGTGGACAACGCGCTGGCCGACGCCACCCGGGTCTGGCTGACCGCGTTCGGGCCGCAGTCGGTGGTGGGCATCATGGGCGGGCACGCGGTGCGGCGCGGCAGTCCCGCGTACCGGATGGCGGCCGTGCTGGGTTGGGAGCTGGCGCGGGCCGACCGGCTGGTGGTGACCGGCGGCGGCCCGGGTGTCATGGAGGCCGCGAACCTCGGCGCCTACCTGGCGGACCGGCCGGAGACCGATGTGACGGCCGCGATCGACCTGCTGGCCACCGCCCCCGACTTCACCGACCACCACCGGTACACAGCCACGGCGCTGACGGTCCGGCAGCGGTACGCGGGGGTGCCCCGGCAACGTGGCGACGAGCTGGGTTGGGCGCGTGCGGGTGGTCTGGCCATTCCGACCTGGCTGTACGGGCACGAGCCGGCGAACCTGTTCGCCGGGCGGATCGCGAAGTACTTCTCGAACGCGATCCGGGAGGACACCATCCTGCGCCTCGCCCGGGGCGGCATCGTCTTCGCGCCGGGGCGGGCGGGCACGGTGCAGGAGGTGTTCCAGGCGGCCACCAAGACCTACTACGGCACCGACGGCGCCAGCGGGGCGTACATCTTCCTGGACCGCGCCTACTGGACCGGGGAGTTGCCGGTGGAGGCGTTGTTGCGTCCGCTGCTGGCCGCGTCCCCGTTCGGTGACCTGTCGTCGACGATCCACCTCACCGACGACGTTCGCGAGGCCGTACGCCTGCTGACGACCTGACGACAACGGCCGACTCCCAGTGCGGGGAGCCGGCCGTCGGGTGGAACGTCGTTACTTGGTCATCGTGGTGCCGGTCGAACGCAGGTGCTCGCAGGCCTCGACGACCCGGGCGGCCAGACCGGCCTCGGCGGCCTTGCCCCAGGCGCGCGGGTCGTACTGCTTCTTGTTGCCGACCTCGCCGTCGATCTTCAGCACGCCGTCGTAGTTGCGGAGCATGTGGTCCACGACGGGGCGGGTGAAGGCGTACTGGGTGTCGGTGTCGATGTTCATCTTCACCACGCCGTAGTCCAGAGCCTCGCGGATCTCGCTCAGCAGGGAGCCCGAGCCGCCGTGGAAGACCAGGCTGAGCGGCTTGTCCTTGCCGTACTTGGCGCCGACGGCGTCCTGGATCTGCTTGAGGATCTCCGGACGCAGCTTGACGTTGCCCGGCTTGTAGACGCCGTGCACGTTGCCGAAGGTCAGCGCCGCCATGTAGCGGCCCTTCTCGCCGAGGCCGAGCGCCTCGACCATGGCCAGGCCGTCATCGGTGGTGGTGTAGAGCTTGTCGTTGATGGCGTTTTCGACGCCGTCCTCCTCGCCACCGACGACACCGACCTCGATCTCAAGGACGATCTTGGCCTTGGCGGCCTCGTCGAGCAGCTGCGCGGCGATCTCGAGGTTCTCCGCGACCGGCACTGCCGAGCCGTCCCACATGTGCGACTGGTACAGCGGCTCCTCGCCGCGCTTCACCCGCTCCTGCGAGATGCCCATCAGCGGACGCACGAACCCGTCCAGCTTGTCCTTCGGGCAGTGGTCGGTGTGCAGGGCGATGTTCACCGAGTACTTCTTGGCGACCTCGTGCGCGTACGCGGCGAACGCCACCGCGCCGGTGACCATGTCCTTGATCGAGGGACCGGAGAGGTATTCGGCGCCACCGGTGGAGACCTGGATGATGCCGTCGCTCTCCGCGTCGGCGAAGCCCTTGAGCGCCGCGTTCAGCGTCTGGGAGGAGGTCACGTTGATCGCGGGGTACGCGAACCGGCCAGCCTTGGCGCGGTCCAGCATCTCCGCGTAAGCCTCGGGGGAAGCGATGGGCATGTGATGTGCTCCTTACTTACCACTCTCGGCCGTGCTGGCCGCTGTTCTTCATTTGTGCGCCGGACCGCGCTGTCCTCCGCCCGGAAGTATCCCGTAGGTGAGGTGCGCCGGAACAACCGACCCGGTGCTGGTCGTTCACCGGCGGTCCAGGTTGTCCGGCACGATGACGCTGATCAACCAGGTCACCACCGTCATCACGATGGCTCCCCAGAACGCCGGCCAGAATCCGTCCACCTGGAACGGCAGGTCGAGCCCGCTGGCGATCCGGTCGGTGAGCAGGAACAGCAACGCGTTGACCACCAGCGCGAACAGGCCCAGGGTCAGCAGGTAGAACACACAACCGACGACCCGGATCACCGGCTTGAGCACCGCGTTGATCACGCCGAAGATCAGAGCCACCACGATCAGGGTGAGGACTGTGTTGCCACCCGAGCGACCATGCACGTCGACGCCGGGCACTATCAGCGTGGTGATCCACAACGCGACCGCGGTGATCGCCAGTCTGATGAGGAAGCCCACGGCACCATCCTGGCACCGGGGCGCGTCGCCGAGGGCTGATTCCGCCTACTCGGCTTCCGGGCGGCGCGCCGGCCCAGCCCGTACGGTGGGTGGGAACCGTGCCCCGAGACCCCCGGGAGGGACGATGGGTCAGCCCGACGAGGACTTCACCCCCGGTGACCACCTCGCGCCCGACGAGCGCGACCCCGAGGCGGACCCGGCGGACGCGGTCGAGCAGGCCACTGTCGCCGGCCCGACCGACGTTGACGGTGAGCCGCACCGCGGCCTGGAGGTCGACGACTGGGACGCGATGGAGCAGGCCCGGGTGGTCACCGGGGACGAGGACGACTACCGCTGATTCCGCCGCGGGTCGGCTGCCCGTTGCGACAGGGGTCTTCAGCCGTTCGGGTCATTAGACAAATATCGATCCGGAAGGGGTTACCGGAGGGTCCGGGCGTCCCTAGGTTGGACGAGCGCCACCTGTACCCCCCACGGGAGGACCCCATGCTCAAGCACTCGCTCCGCTGGCTGACCGGGCTCGGCGCGGCTGGCGCGCTGGTCGCCGCCTCCGCAACCCCCGCCGTCGCCGCGGTTGCCGTCGAGCCCTACTTCCAGGACGCCACCCTGGCCGTCGGTGCGACGCCGACAACCCGCGCCCTGTCGCTGTACGCCGACGAGCCGACGGTCCTCACCGACGTCTCCGTGCGGTACGACTACCGCTCGCTCGCCAACAAGATCACCATTGCCCCGGCCAACGGCCAGAAGTGCACCGCCCCGGAGTCGGGCGTTCTCGTCTGCGAGGAGCCCGACGAGATCGTCCTGTACGAGATGGCGCCGGTCGGCAGCGGGATCTACGGCAACGGGGCAAAGCAGGTACTCATCGCCGCCACCGACGAGGCGCAGGTCGGCGACTCCGGCGACGTCGCGGTCAGCTTCCAGGCGGCCAGCGGCCGGCGCGGCAGCTACACCTCGCACGTCCGGGTCGGCGAGGGGGTCGACCTGGCCGGCGGACCGTACACCAGCCTCTCCGCCAAGCCGGGTGGGAAGTTCACTGTGCCGCTGGTCGTGGCCAACGCCGGCGACAGGACCGTCACCGGATTCGTCGCGGTCTTCGACCTCCCCTACTCGATCCGCACCAAGGACCGGTTCAGCAACTGCCGCTACGCCGACGACCACCTGGTCTCCTGCCACTTCGACGAGGACATCCCGGTGGGCACCGGGCTGGCCACCACGCTGAACCTCGAACTCGCCAAGGACACCGCCGCGCCGACCAACCAGTCGGGCTACGCCCAGTTCATGACCACTGCCGACTTCGAGGACCTGACCCGGGTGCGGGCGGCCGTCGGCGCACGAGCGGCCACCCCCGGCAGCGGCCCGAAACTGACTCTGGCCGAGGCACCCAGCAGGGTGCGGCAGGCCGACCAGACCGACGTCGGCCCGGGTAACGAGTACACCGGGTGGACCATCAAGGCCACCGGCACGAACGGCACCGACCTCGCGGCGATCGGCGCCACGCTCAAGGGCGCGGCTGGGGCCGTCGTCACGGCGACCGTCGGCTTCCGGAACAACGGCCCGGCGACGCTCGACAGGACGAACGGAGACTTCGAGGCCGCCACCCACACCGACGTCGAGCTACCGCCGGGCACCACCGCCGTCGGGGTCCCCGACAACTGCTGGTTGCGGCAGGACACCACCCGCACGTACCTGTGCGCCTCGGAGATGCTCCTGGTGGCCGGGCAGACGTACACCGTGAAGTTCCGGCTGCGTATCGACAAGGTCATCCCCAACGCCCGGGGCGCGGTGCGGGTCAACGCGCCGTGCGAGTGCCCCTCCGGCGGCGCCTTCAAGGACGACATCAAACCGGCCAACGACAGGGCCACCATCGTGGTCAACGCGGCCCAGGGCGGCGGTGGCCAAGGTGATGATGACGGTGATGGCGACGGCGGTGGCGGTGGCGGCGGTTCGCTGCCCATCACCGGCGCCCCCACCACTGTGATCGCCGGCATCGGCGCCCTGCTGCTCGTCACCGGTGCGGGCTGCTACCTGCTCGCCCGACGCCACGGCAGCCGCTTCACCGCCTGACCCACCCCGACCCGACCGACGCCCCGCCAGCCCGTACCGGGCTGGCGGGGCGTCGTCGTGAAGTCCTCGTCCGTCAGCGGACGGGGTTGACCTGCTCCGGGTGCTGCGCCACCCACTGCGCCAACCGATCCTCGCGCAGCGCGGCGAGGAACGCCGGGCCCTGCTCCGGGGCCAGCGGCAGCAGCGTACGGTCATCCACCGGCTGGCCCACCGGGAGGCTGAGCCCCACCGGGTCGACGCTCCTCAGCTCGGGTAGCACCGCCACCAGCCTGGTCAGCGGCAGGCCGTCGTCGTCGACCGCCAGACCCGTGCCGGCGGCCGACAGCAGCGCGGTGAGCCGTACCGGATTGGTCAGCACGTCCTGGGCGACGGCCCGCCGGACCAGTCCAGCGACGTAGCGCTGGGCGTTGCGGTCCCGGTCCAACGTGCCGTCGGGCAGATACCGCCGTTGCCGCAGCAGGTCGACGGAGGCAGCCCCGTCGAGCAGCTGACAGCCTGCCGGGAAGGTCCGGCGGGTGTGCCAGGACCGCACCTCCTTCGGCAGACACACCTCCACCCCGTCGACCGCCTCGGTGATCCGGCGCAGACCGGCGAAGGTCAGCACCGCGCCGGCGTCGACGGGTACCCCGGTCAGGTCGGCGACCACCCGGCGGGTCAGGTCGTAGCCGGCGTCCAGGTCGGGCCGGGGCTCACCGGCACCGCTCCAGAACGCGCTGTTGAGCTTGTCGATCCCCCGGCCGGGGATCGACACCTCCAGGTCGCGCGGCAACGAGATGAGGTACGGCCGGCTCCGGTCGGCAGGGATGTGCACCAGCAGGACGGAGTCCGCCAACCGGTACGGCGGTTGCTCGCCGAAGCCGTCCACCCCGAGCAAGAGGACGTTCAGCGCCCCGGACTGCGCGTCAGCCGGTTGTCCGGACATCAACGGATCCGCAACTGGTCGATCGGGGCGCAGTTGCGGCACCCCGACTCCGAGCGCGGCGAGCAGGGCGAGCGTGACGCCAGCGGCCTGCAACCGCTGGCGGCGGCGACGGCGGACAGCGGCGAGCCGGTCGATCGCGACACGCAGCGGGCCGGTCGACGGGGTCAGCGGTTCGTGCCGGGCGAACGCGGCACGCAGGTCATCCTCGATCATGTTCACGCCTCCACGTACTCGGCCCGGAGCGTGGCCAGGGCCCGGGAGATGGACGAACGGACGGTCCCGACGGCACAGCCGAGAATGTCGGCGATCTCGACGTCGGGCAGGTCCTCGTAGTAGCGCAGCACCAGCGCGGCCCGCTGCCGACGCGGCAGCCGGGACAGCCAGGACCAGACCTGGTCCCGGTCCACGGCGGACTGGGCGTGATCGGTGGGCACCGGCACCGATGCGTCGGGCTCCCCGCGCAGCAGCACCCGGCGCACCCACGAGCCGCGCCGCCAGTCGACGTACTGGTTGGTGAGCATCCGGCGTACGTAACGCTCGGGCGAGTCGGCTCGGGCGACCCGACGCCAGTTGAGCTGGACCCGGACCATGGTCTCCTGGACCAGATCCTGGGCCTGGTGTGGTTCGCCGGTCAGCATCACCGCGTACCGCAGTAGCGGGGCCAGCCGCGTGTCCGCGAACTCCTCGTACGTCACTGCACCTCCCGGGGGCTCCTGCCTCACTTGACGGAAGCGGACCGACCGAACATTGCGGTGACGCTCATCAACCTTTTGGTTCGTCTTGCTCGGCGGGCGGCTTTGAGGGCTGCAGTCAGCCTTAGCAATTCCTTAAGATCCGCAGGCTCCACCTGATCCCCCAACTGGAGGAACCCCCCTCATGCTCACCCACTCCACCCGGCGTTGGCTCGCCGGACTGGGCGTAGCAGGCGCGTTCGTCGCCGCCTCCGCCAGCCCGGCCGTCGCCGCACCGGCAGCCCCCGCCGCAGCGGTAGACAATCTCGACCTGTACGCCAACAACGTGATCGTCGCGCCTGGAGGCACCGAGAAGTGGGTAACCCTCTTCTCGCTCACCACGGAGCGGCAGCCCGACGACTACACGATCAAGGTGGACCGGAGCAAGATCGACGGTTTCGCCAGCGTCGAGAGCAGCGGGGAGAACTGCACCGAGTCCGGTGCGATCCTGACGTGCAAGGTAGAGGACCAGGACGACGACGGCTCGTACCTCAACCTCGTCTCCCTCGTCGTTCGCGCGAAGGCCGGTGCCAAGCCCGATCAGAAGGGCGAGCTGAACTTCACTGTCACGTCGGACGGCAAGTCCGGATCCGTCTCCTACAGCTCGACTGTGGAGATCGGCGAGGGCGTCGATCTCACCACCAACGAGTTCCTGGAGCTCAAGGGCGCGCCCGGTGCCACGCTGAAGGCCCCGTTCCAGGTGACGAACCGGGGCGAGGCGCCCGCGAAGGACGCGGTTCTCTTCTTCGTCGGCGCGGACGGTCTTCAGCCGTCGAAGCGCTACGAGAACTGCGAGTACACCGAGGGCCCGCTGCACGACTGGGCATTCGCCTGCCGCTTCGAGGCGACCATCGGCAAGAACGCCAGCTTCCGCCTCGACGACAGCTTCGGCTTCACGGTGCCCGCCGACAGTTGGGCGCCGAACAGCTTCGGCGGGTTCTCCATCTGGTTCACGCCTGCCGACTGGGACGAGTACCGGTCCGAGGCCGAACTCCCGGCAAAGATCGGGCCGAACGGGACCGAGGGTGAGCTGAAGCTCGAGCCGGTCATGAACATGCGCTCCGGGCAGACCGACGTCAACCCGTTGGACAACTCGACCTGGGTCGACCTTCAGGTGACCGGCGACCAGCGGGCCGATGTGGCAGCGCGCGGCGCGAAGGTGACCGGCGACGTTGGCGCCACCGTCCCGCTCACTGTCGGCTACGTCAACAACGGGCCGGCGGCCGTCAACTCGGGTGGCAGCGAGTCGCCCTGGATCGGCACCACGGTCACGCTGCCGAAGGGCGTCACCGCCGTCCGCGCTCCGGAGGACTGCTTCAGCTCCGAGGACGACGGGTGGGAGCCGGGCAAGCCCGGCGGGCGGATCTACCAGTGCTTCGTGCTCGGCTCGATCAGGAAGGGCGAGAAGGTCGACTACGAGTTCCAGGTGCGGATCGACCAGGCCGGCGGCCAGACCGGTGAGGTCAAGCTGAGCACCGGGCAGGAAGACAAGCAGATCAAGGACCTGAACCCGGCCAACGACACCGCGCAGATCCTGGTGAACGGCGGCGGTGACGGCGGCCAGGGCGGCGGCGATGACGGTGACGGTGACGGCGGCTCGCTGCCGATCACCGGTCAGTCCACCGGGCTGATCGCCGGCCTCGGCGCGCTGCTGCTCGCCGCGGGCGTCGGCGGCTACCTGGTGGCCAAGCGCCGCCGGACCCGCTTCGTCGCCTGATCCACCCCGCACCACCGGTGCCCCGTCGACCACCACGGTCGGCGGGGCACCGTCGTTGGGCCCCACGGCGCGGGCGGGTGGTGACGGGCCGGTCCGGCGCGGCCGGGGCCCCGGGCTTCGGTACCCTTTGTGGCCGTGGACACAGCTGAGAAGACCCGCGCTCTCGTGGAGAGCGTCGCCCTGAACCCGCTCGATCCCAAAGATCTGTTGCAGACCTTCGGGCTGATCGGCGTGTGGGTGATCCTCTTCGCCGAGACCGGCCTGCTGGTGGGCTTCTTCTTCCCGGGTGACTCGCTGCTGTTCCTCGCCGGCGTGGCCTCGTCACCGGTGGCGGACGCGATCTTCGGTGACGGCACCCGCCTCTCCCTCGCCGGCCTGCTGATCGGTGGGCCGATCTGCGCGATCCTCGGGGCACAGCTGGGGCACTGGCTCGGCGCGCGGTACGGCCGGCCGATGTTCGAGCGGCCGAACTCCCGGCTCTTCAAGAAGGAGTACGTGGAGAAGGCCGAGTACTACTTCGAGAAGTTCGGCCCGGCGAAGGCCGTCGTGCTGGCGCGCTTCATTCCGATCGTCCGGACGTTCCTCAACCCGGTCGCGGGCGCGCTCGGCATGCCGGCCAAGAAGTTCCTGCTCTGGAACATCGTCGGCGCGGTGCTCTGGGTGGACGGCATCCTGCTGATCGGCTACCTGCTGGCCGAGCAGATCTACCAGGCCATCGGCGACAAGATCGACCACTACATCCTGCCGGTGGTGGCCCTGATCATTGTGATCTCGGTGCTGCCGATCTTCTTCGAGTTCCTCCGCGACCGGCGGGCTCGTAAGCGCGGCGAGGCGGTCGCGGTGGTCGCGGCGGCCAGCGCCGCCGGCGCTGTGGAGGCGGCCCGCGACGCGTTCGACCACGACCAGCACCAGGACGGCCGTCAGCGCCCGGAGCACGGTCAGGACGGTTGAGCGGTACGACGACGGCCGGCCCCCTGGTGAGGGGGTCGGCCGTCGGCATGTCGAACCCGGCCTCCGGTGGTGCGACCGGGGCCGAGCAGGTGTCAACCACCGGTGGCGCCACCCCTGGCTCGCCACCGGACGCCGCCCCGGCTCGGGACGGCATGGTGCCTACGTCAGCGGGCCTTCTTGGTGGCCCGCTTACGCGGCGGGGTCAGCAGGTCGGCGATCGTCGCGATCGCACTCGGGACCAGGCTGTAGTACGCCCAGACACCGCGCTTCTCCCGCTGCAACAAGCCAGCCTCGGTGAGGATGCGCAGGTGGTGACTGACCGTCGGCTGAGAGAGGCCGAGCGGCGCGGTCAGGTCACAGACGCACGCCTCGCCCTCGGGGGCCGACTGGATCAGGCTGAGCAGCCGCAACCGAGCAGGATCAGCAAGGGCCTTGAGGACCCCGGCGAGACGCTCGGCATCGGCACGTTCGATCGGCTCGCCGTTTAGCGGCGAGATCTGAGGCATAGTCATTTCGGCCAACGCAGTTCCCACGTATTCCATCCTTCCACCAGCAGCATCGATCCGCCTGCATATCAGCAGATCCGAATCGGCAGACTTTTACGCCACAAGGCCGAGGTCAGCCAACGTATAGGCCGCCCGGTACGGCAATCCGGCGGCTCGCACCGCGTCGCCGGCGCCTCGATCAACAATAACCACCACACCCACGACTTCCGCCCCGGCCTCGCGAAGCGCCTCGACAGCTGTCAAAACACTTCCGCCAGTCGTGGATGTGTCCTCCACCGCCAACACACGGCGGCCAGCCACCTCCGGTCCCTCGATCCGCCGCTGAAGACCGTGGGCCTTGCCCGCCTTGCGCACCACAAAGGCGTCCAGGGCCCGGCCGGTCGGAGCGGCGGCGTGCAGCATCGAGAGCGCGACTGGATCCGCGCCCAGGGTGAGGCCCCCAACGGCGTCGAACTCCCAGTCGGCGGTGAGGTCGAGCAACACCCGGCCGACCAGAGGAGCGGCCCGGTGATGGAGCGTGACGCGCCGCAGATCCACGTACCAGTCTGCCTCGCGCCCCGACGAGAGCACGACCCGGCCGTGGACCACAGCCAGGTCGGTAATGAATTTACGCAGGTCGTCGTGGTCCCCCATGGCGATAGAGGTTACTGCGCAACTCTGAACGCCGTGTGTGGGGTCCACCCTGATCAGCCCCGAGGGGAACCGATGACTGGCGATGCTCGACTACGCTCAGCAACTGGGCCGACAGCGGCGTGCCAACGCCGTCCCACCACTCGCTCGGGGTCGGCGGGCCGGTCGAGGCTCAGCGCTCGTCGCGACCGATCCGGCCGCGGGTGTCCCGCGCGACCGCCTGGAGCAGCCGCCGCGGCGCGTGTCGCATACCTGCCACGACCACCTTGTACTTCCACGCAGGGATGCTGACCATCTTGCCTTTGCGCAGGTCACGCAGGGCTTCGTCCACAACATCCTCGGCCCGCAGCCACAGCCACTCCGGCGTCTTGGACATGTTGATGCCGGCCCGCTGATGGAATTCGGTGCGGGTGTAGCCGGGGCAGAGGGCCATCACCTGGACGCCGAACGGCCGCGCTGACTGGCCGACGGACTCACTGAAGTTGGTGACCCACGCCTTGCTGGCGGAGTATGTCGATCCGGGCATCGCCGTCCCGAACCCGGCGACCGAAGAGACATTTATCACTGCCCCATTTCGCCGTTCGGTCATCGGTCGAAGCGCCGCCAGGGTCAACCGCATGACCGCGTGCACGTTGAGTCGCAACAGTCGCGCCTCGTCCTCCGCCGTGGAGCGCAGGAACGGTTTGTTCAGGCTGATCCCCGCATTGTTGACCAGCAGGTGCACCGGGCTGCCGTCGGCGAGGCGCTGCTCCACGGTGGCGCAGCCGTCGTCGGTGGACAGATCCGCTGAGATCGTCTCCACCTCGCGTCCGGACGTGGAACCCAGCTCGGTGGCCAGCTCGGTCAGCCGCGCCGCGTCGCGGGCAACGAGCACCAGGTGCCAGCCGTCGGCGGCCAGGCGTCGCGTGAACGCCGCGCCGATGCCGGCGGTGGCCCCGGTGATCAGGGCTCGGCGCTCGGCAGTCGTGGGGTCGAGCGTCACGGAGTGGTCCTCACCTGGGCGGGTACGGGGGCGTATGCGGCGCCGACGGGGGCTGGGGCGGTGCGGGCGGGAACATGGGCGATGCGGTTGGCGCCGTCGTGCGGTGGCGGCCGAACCATCTGTTCGCCGCCGGCAGCGCCAACAGCGAAGCTACTACAAGGTAACCGAGCGCCTGTGCGACGGAAAGCCCGGCGTTGAGCGGGATCCACCAGGACGGGTACGCGTCACCGACCAGGCCCAGCAACTCGGCGAGGGACTGGTCGCCGGAGCCCATTCGCAGTGGCGCGGCCCGTTCGCCGACGACCACCACCACACTGCAACAGGCGGCGAGCAGACCGAGCCCGCTGACCACCCAGGTCGCCACCCGAACGCCGTTGCGACCGGCCAGCAGACCGAGGGCCAGGCCGGCGAGCAGCAGCGCGGACAGCACCGCCACCACCGCCGTCAGCACGGCCGACGCGCGGAGCAGGGCCACCACGCCGTCGATCTGCTCCGGGCTCGCCGAGGTGTCGCGGGCGGCGGAGCGGAACGCGTCGACCGTCCCGCCCAGCACCACCAGGGAGACCACCGCGTACGCGAGCGCGGCGACCGCCATCACCAACAGCACCGTCGCAGCCGACAGGGCGGCGGCGGGCCGGCGGGCCGGTGCCGATTCCGGGTACGACACGACGAATCCCTCCGGTAGGCGTCGGGTTGCAACCTACTCGGAGGGATCGTCGGCGTCGTGCTTATCGAGCCGTCAGTTGCTCGGCGGCGGGGTTGACCCGGGCCGATCCGTGGGCGGCGTGTCGTCCGGGCGGTCCGCCGCCGGTGGCGGCGGGTAGCTCGGCTCCCCACTCGACGGATAACCCGGCTCACCGGATGCCTGCGGGTAACCGGGCTGACCCGGCGCCGGCGGGTGGCCCGGGTAGCTGGCGCCCGGGGTGGGCGGCTCCCAGCCCGCGGTGGGCTTGCGGAAGAACGGGTTGGCCTTCGGCAGCGCCAGCAGGACCAGCGCCGTGATCAGCGCGATCAGGCTGAGCACACCCAGCAGGAGGCTGACCGGGGTCACCCAGGAGGGCAGGGCCTCCTCCAGGCGGCGCTGGATCTCCTCCGGGCTCGGCGCGTCGCCGGTGGTCCCGCCACCGGTGTTGAAACCGCCGGCCGCGTTGCTGAGCAGACCACCGCCCACGCAGCAGACCATGATGCCGCCGACGATCCAGGTGGTGATCCGGGCACCGTTGCGGCCCTGGTTGTTGAACAGGGCCAGCACGCCCAGCACGACCGCGAGCAGCAGCAGGACGATGCTCCCGCCGATGCCGATGACGGCGAAGACGTCGGCCACCTGGTCACCGTCGGTGCCGCTGCCCGCGTACGCCTCGCGGAGCGCGTCCCGCGTCTTGCCGAAGGTGCTGAGCGTGATGATCAGACTGATTACCTGGAGCGCCAGGAACAGGAAGAGCAGGTAACTGGAAATCGACACAATGGATGGCCGCTGACGGGCCGGCGTGCTCTGGGAATCGACCACGATTCTCCTTCCCTAGATCGCGCCCACACCGTATCGACAACCGGCCAGTTCGGCATGCCGTGACGAGCCCGGCGCGTCCGCCCGGCCCGGCTCGGCAGGCCTCAGGCCCGGGGCGGGCGGATTGTCAGGTCGGCGGGGTCGAGCAGGTCACCGCGGGCGACCCGCCAGCCCTCTTCGCCGTACGCCTCGAAGGACAGCCGCGCGCTGCCACCGGACTGGTAGTCGTGGTAGCGCATCGTCCCGGTCGACGGCAACTCGGTCTCTCCGGTCGCGGTGTAACGCGCCTGCCCGGTCTCGGCCCAGGTGTAGCGCCGCCTGCCGAGTTCGATGGTCGGGGCGCCCGGGGTGACGGTGGCGCCCGGCTCCGGGGTCCAGAAGACCAGCTCGAGTTCGGGGCCGTCCTCCACGGAGAGCCGGTGGCGGGTGCCGGAGTCGTCGTCGAGGAGGTGCTGCACCCAACTCCAGTCGCCCTCGACCAGGCGGATCGTGGCACTCACCGCGTACTCCCGCTCGCGGATCCGCACGCTGTCACCCGGAGCCAGCCGGCGGAGCGGGCCACCGTGCGGCGGCTCCGCCGGCTGGCCGAGAGGCCGGCCCGTCGGCCGTCGGCGGGCCCGCACGACGACCACGACCACCGCTAGTACGGCAACAGCCGCCACCAGGCACGTCACCAGCGCGTCCACTCGACCACCTCCCCAGGTACGTCGGCGCAGACGGTAACAACCGTCGGCACCCGGACGACCCGCGCTGTGGCCGACAGCTCAGCTAACGATTGTGGTCGGGTGCGTCCTCCGGAGGCGGCACCGGCGGTCCCGTCGGCCCTGGTGAGGCGCCCGGTGCTCCCGGCGTCAGGTGCGCTGCCGGGTCGGGGCAGATCAGGTAGCCGGGTGGGAGCGGCTGGTTCGGCGGCAGGAAGCCCGGCACGAGCGGAGCTGTCGGGTATCCGTAACCGGTCGGGGCGTAGGTGGGGACGGGCATCACCCAGGCCGGCCCGGGAAGCGCCTCGTTCGCGGTACGCGGCACGAACCAGCGGTTCGCCGGCGGCAGCGCCAGCAGCAGGGTCACGGCTGCGGAGAGGACAAGAACGGTGAGCACACCCAGCCCTGCCGCCGGGAAGAGCAGGTCCTCCCAGGGATCGGTGCCGGCGTACAACGTGTCGTAGAACGTCGAGGTCTCCCACTCCTCGTCCCAGTCCGGTGGCGGTTCGTCGCCGATCTCCGGCATGGTCAGCAGCGGCACGAGAAAACCTCCGGAGCAGCACTGCCCGAAGCAGACCAGCAACTGCGCTCCACTGGCCACGAAGACCAGGATCCGCGCGACGTTGGCGCCCCGCCGGACCGGGACGGCGGTGGCCGAAAACCAGACCGCGAGCAACACCGCCGGCACGCCGAGGATCAGCGTCATCACGGCGTTGCCCTGCCGCTCGCCGGCCACCTCCTCCGGGTCGGCGTCCGGCACCAGTCGTACCGCGCGGTCGATCTGGCCATCGAAGCGCACCGCCTCGGCCACCGTCAGCGCGGCCAGGCCGAGCAGCACCAGCACCACGGCCAGTTGCAGCCAGAAGGCGATGGTCACGGTGGCCGGGCGGGGCGGACGCGGCGCGGTGGCGGGCGGGCTCATGGCTCGCAACGTACGGTGCGTCGTCAGCAACCGGCAGAACCGATCGGGCAGCGCCGACCGGCGAATAGATCATGCTGCGGCGAGCCGCCGACTGGCGTAGGTGCCGAGGGTTTCCCGGTCCATCACGCAGCCGACGAAGGTGGTCAACTCGCTCGGATCGTCCCGCAGCGACGTCCACGTCGCTCGGGCCGTCTCCGGGTCGATCCGCTCCAGCAGCGTGGCCGCGTACGCCCGGCCGGCGGGTGTGCCGTCGGCCAGCACCCGGTCGAGCTGGCGGCGTACCTCATCGGGGTGGTCGCTGAGGGCGGCCTCGACCCGGTGGTACGCCTCGGTCACCGGCAACAGGGTGCCCGCGATCCCCACCCCACCAAAGGCGAGCGTCTCAGCGGCCACCAACTCGTCGACGGCGGCGCCCAATTCGCGCTCCCAAGCCTTCCGCTTTCCAAACATGCCTCCACCCTTTCCCCGTCCGGCCCCACTCCACCCCGTTGATCACGAGGTTTGTGCCATGAGCGGAGACTCTCCTGACACGGCCGCCTGTTCGGGCGCCAGGTGGTGCGGGTCAGTAGCCGCGCCACTCGGTGCGGGCGTAGTCGAGGACCCTCGGTTGGAGGAGGGTGCTGGGGGGCACGTCCAGGCGGGCGCGGTCGGCGGGAAAGGCCGCCGCGGCCCGCAGCACGCCCGGGTCGAGGAAACGCAGCCGGGGAGCGTCGGCCGGCAGTTCCAGCACCGGCGGGGCGGTTCCCGCCGTGGCGAGCAGGAAACCCCAGTCGCCGAAGGACGGCACGTCGACGTGGTACGGCACTGTGGCGAAGCCGGCTTCCCGCACCGACGCGTCGATCGACCAGTAGGAGCGGGGCGCGAAGTACGGCGAGCCGGACTGCACCACCAGCCGTCCCCGCTCGGCGAGCACCGACCTGATCAGCGCGTAGAACTCGACGGTGTAGAGCTTGGCCGTGGCCGTCTCGTCCGGGTCGGGCAGGTCGGCGACCACGACGTCGAAGCGCTCGGCGGCGGTACGCAGCCAGCCGAACGCGTCAGTGTTCACCACCCGTACCCGGGGGTCGTCGAGCGAGCCGCCGTTGAGCGCCCGCAGCTGCGGCACGGTGCTGGCCAGCGCCACCACCGCCGGGTCGAGGTCGACAACTGTCACCCGGCGGACGTCCGGGTACCGCAGGATCTCCCGGACGGCGAGGCCGTCGCCGGCACCGAGAACCAGTACGTCGCCGCGTGGACCTCGCATCGCCGGATGCACCAGCGCCTCGTGGTAGCGGTACTCGTCCACCGAGCTGAACTGAAGATCACCGTTGAGGAACAGCCGGAGGTCGGTGTCGGCGTGGCCGACCTCCCGCACCGACCTGGTCAGCACGATCTCCTGGTAACGGGAGCGTTCGGCGTACACGACGGGGTCCCGGTAGAGCTGCTGCCGGGCGGTCACCTCGAAGTCGGCGGCGGTCACCCAGGCGTACCCCAGGCAGAGCGCGACCACGACGGAGCCGGCGCCGAGGACGAGCCGGGCGCGGCGGCTCAGCTCTCTCCGGAACACCGTGCAGACCAGGGCGAGACCGGCCACCGCGTTCACCGCGCCGACCACCAGGGCACCCTTGAGCTGGCCGAAGACGGGGATCAACAGGAACGGGAAGGCGAGCCCGCCGAGCAGCGCGCCGACGTAGTCGGCGGCGAACAGGTCGGCCACCGCACTGCCGGCGGCCTGCTCGCGGATGCGCTGCAACATCACCATCAGCAGCGGAATCTCCGCGCCGATCAGCAGGCCCAGCACGAAGGCGGTGGCGACCAACGCCGGGCCGTACAGGTCGAGCCAGGCGAAGGCGGCGTAGAGGCCGAGCACGGACAGGCCACCGAGCAGGGCCAGGGTCAGTTCGATCACCGCGAACGCTGCGGCGGCCCGGGGCTGCAACGGCTTCGCGACCAGTGCGCCGACGCCCATCGCGAAGACCATCACGCCGAGCACGATCGACGCCTGCCCGACGGTGTCGCCGATCAGGTAGCTGCCGAGCGCGACAAGGGCCAGCTCGTAGACCAGCCCGCAGGCGGCGCAGACGAAGACCGCGACCAGCACCGCCGCGCGGGCCAGCCGCCAGTGCGGCCGGGCCTCGGTGACGAGGTTCTGCACGGAGGGCTCCAGGTGATGGGGTCAGGCGTCGGGCTACTTGCCGGTGCCGGGGCCGCCGCCCCGAACGCTGTTACCGCGTCCCCAACCCCAGTACGACCCGACGGTCGAGTGGTAGCGGGGGTGAGCGGTGTCCATGTCTTCGAGCAGGATCACCGAGCCTGCGGCGATCGGCAGGATCACCACCGAGTCGTCGTCGTAGCGCAGGTAGACGCCGCTGCCGTCGGCGTACCGGTCGGACGGATTCCACGCGTCGGTCAGTTCCTTGGCGACGGCGGTCGGTGACTTCGACGAGGTGTACGCGGTCGCTTCCCGGCCGATGTCCCGGCTGGCCGCTCGCGAATACCTGTCCTGCACGTAGGCGCGCGGGGAGAAGGTGCCGTTGACGAGGGCGAAGGCCGCGACCAGCGCGCCGACCACGGCCGCTGCCACGCCCACCACGAACCAGCGTCGGTACGTCATCGCAGTGCCACCACCGTCTCGGTCAGGACCAGCTCGTTGGTCTGGGGGTACGCGTGCCAGGTACGCCAGCCGACCGTTCCGTGCGGCAGGTCGGTGCGCACGGCCAGCGCGGTGACCGCGTCCGGGTCGCCCGGAAAGACTCCGACCAGGGCGTACGGGTCGTCGGCCAGGTCGGCGCGGAGCCTGGCGATCCGGGTGTGCAACTCACCGTCGGCGGGGCGCAGCACGGTGGCGGTGAAGCGGTAGCCGCCCGCTTCGTCGTGCAGGGCGTCGGGTAGGTGCGGCGGCCGGCCCGGTAGGCAGGCGACCGTCTCGGTGAGTTCGGCCGCACCGCCGGGTTCGGCCAGCACGACCTGGTGGGACGCACCGAGCAGGCGCAGCCGTAGCCGGACGTCCCCGGGCAGCGTGAGGTCGCGGACGTGCAGCGCGGGACGCTCCGGGCCGCCGAGTGCCAGGCTCAGGTCGGCGGCGCAGGTGTCGACGTACGGGGTGTGGAGGCTCACCAGCACCTCAGCTGGCCTCCGGCCCGGCCTGCGGGTAGACCATCACGTCGGCGCGGTGCAACTGCTCGCCCCGGGCGACCTCCCAGCCGGCCTGGCCGTACGCCTCGAAGGAGAGCCGTTCGCCGCCAGGGGCCCGGTAGTCGTGGTATCGAAGGGTGCCACTGGGGTCGAGGCCGGTGCTGCCGGTGGCCGTGAAGCGGGCCTGGCCGGACTCCTCCAGGGCGTAGCGGCGGCCGGCAAAGTCGAGCGCGGACGCACCCGGGGTGATCGTGGCGGCCGGCTCGACGGTCCAGAGCACCAGCTCCAGGTCGGGGTCCTCCTCCACGGAGAGCCAGCGCTTGTCGCCCTCGGCGGTGTCCAGCAGGTGCTCGGCCCAGCTCCAGCCGCCCTCATCCAGATGCACCGAGCCCCGGACCGCGTACGACACCCGGCGGATCTCGACGATGTCGCCGGGCTTGAGCCTGCGCGGGTCGCCCCGGAGCGCGTCGCTGTCGGTGTCCCGGAACGGGTCCGCGGGTGCCGCCGGCCGGGCGGCCTTACGGCCCTTGCGCAGCGCCACCACCGCAACCACGACCCCGGCGACTCCGATCAGACACCCCAACGTCGTCACCAGGTACGCCACGGGACCGTTCATGCCGACCACCTCCCCAAGTGCGTCGGCGGGAACGGTAACAACCCCGCGCACCTGGAGAAATTCATCATTGTCTGGTGATCTGGCAGCTACGGAGCGTCCCGGTGGGGCGCCGTCGGGGGCGGAGAACGGGTCGGGCCGACCCCGCCTGCGAGGCGGGATCGGCCCGGGTGCGACGGATCAGGCGGCGGTGACGGCCAACCCTTCCTTCGCGTCGGCCAGCTCGACCTTGACGGTGTCGCCGTCTCGGATCGTCCCGGAGAGCAGGGCCCTGGCGAGTTGGTCGCCGATCGCGGTCTGGACCAGACGACGGAGCGGTCGCGCACCGTAGATCGGGTCGTAGCCGTGCTCGGCCAGCCAGTTCCGAGCGGCATCGGTGATCTCCAGACCCAGCCGGCGATCGGCCAACCGCCGCCGCATCCGGTGCAACTGGATGTCGACGATGGAGCGCAGGTCATCTCCCCGCAGCGAGGCGAAGACCACCATGTCGTCCAGACGGTTGAGGAACTCCGGCTTGAAGTGCGACCGGACCACGGCCAGCACGCCCTCGCGGCGCTGCTCGTCGGCGAGCGTCAGGTCGCTGATCACCGACGACCCGAGGTTGGACGTGAGGATCAGGATCGCGTTACGGAAGTCCACGGTGCGGCCCTGGCCGTCGGTGAGCCGGCCGTCGTCGAGCACCTGGAGCAGCACGTCGAAGACGTCCGGGTGAGCCTTCTCCACCTCGTCCAGCAGCACCACCGAGTACGGCCGTCGGCGCACCGCCTCGGTGAGCTGACCGCCCTCGTTGTAACCGACGTAGCCGGGTGGGGCACCGACCAGGCGGGCTACCGAGTGCTTCTCGCCGTACTCGCTCATGTCGATGCGGACCATGGCCCGCTCGTCGTCGAAGAGGAACTCGGCGAGGGCCTTGGCCAGCTCGGTCTTGCCGACGCCGGTGGGGCCGAGGAAGAGGAAGCTGCCGGTCGGGCGGTCCGGGTCGGCGATACCGGCCCGGGCACGGCGTACCGCGTCGGAGACGGCGCCGACCGCTTCGGTCTGGCCGACCACCCGGCCGCCCAGCGACTCCTCCATCCGCAGCAGCTTGGCCGTCTCACCCTCCAGCAGGCGGCCGGCGGGGATGCCGGTCCAGGAGGCGACCACGGCGGCGATGTCGTCCGCGCCGACCTCCTCCTTCAGCATCGCGCCGTCGGCCTGGAGCTCAGCCAGCTCCTCCGCGGCCTGCTTCAGCTCGACCTTCAGGGCGGGAATCCGGCCGTAGCGCAGCTCGGCGGCGCGTTCCAGCTCGCCGTCGCGCTCGGCCCGCTCGGCCTCACCGCCGAGGCGTTCCAGCTCCTCCTTCGCCGTGGAGAGCTTGGTGATGTGGCTCTTCTCCGTCTGCCAGCGCTCGGAGAGCACTGTGAGCTGCTCGCGCTTGTCGGCCAACTCCTTGCGGAGCCGCTCCAACCGCTCGGCCGAGGCGGCGTCCGGCTCCTTGGCCAGGGCCATCTCCTCGATCTCCAACCGGCGGACGGCCCGCTCGATCTCGTCCACCTCGACCGGACGCGAGTCGATCTCCATCCGGAGCCGGGACGCGGACTCGTCGACCAGGTCGATCGCCTTGTCCGGCAGGAACCGGTCGGTGATGTAACGGTCGGACAGCGTCGCGGCAGCCACCAGCGCGGCGTCGGTGATCCGTACGCCGTGGTGCACCTCGTAGCGCTCCTTGAGCCCACGCAGGATGCCGATGGTGTCCTCGATGGTCGGCTCACCGACCAGCACCGGCTGGAAACGGCGCTCCAGCGCCGGGTCCTTCTCGATGTGCTCGCGGTACTCGTCGAGCGTGGTGGCGCCCACCATCCGCAGCTCACCACGGGCCAGCATCGGCTTGAGCATGTTGCCGGCGTCCATCGAGCCCTCGCCCTTGCCGGCGCCGACGACAGTGTGCAGTTCGTCGAGGAACGTGATGACCTGCCCGTTGGAGTTCTTGATCTCCTCCAGGACGGACTTCAGTCGCTCCTCGAACTGGCCACGGTACTGCGCGCCGGCGACCATCGCGCCGAGGTCCAGCGAGATCAGCTTCTTGTCGCGGAGTGACTCGGGCACGTCGCCGGTGACGATCCGCTGGGCCAGGCCCTCGACGATCGCGGTCTTGCCGACGCCGGGCTCGCCGATCAGCACCGGGTTGTTCTTGGTACGCCGGGACAGCACCTGGATGACCCGACGGATCTCGGAGTCCCGGCCGATGACCGGGTCGATCTTGCCGTCGCGGGCGCTGGCGGTGAGGTCGACGCCGTACTTGGTCAGGGCCTGGTAGGTCTGCTCCGGGTCGGCGGTGGTGACCCGACGGTCCCCACCGCGCACGGTCGGGAAGGCGGCGACCAGGGCCTCCTCGGTGGCACCGACGGTCTTCAGCGCGCCGGACACCGCCCCACCCACCCGGGCCAGGCCGGCGAGCAGGTGCTCGGTGGACGTGTACTCGTCGCCCAGCGGCCGGGCGATCTGCTCGGCGGCGCCGATGGCGTTGACAAACTCCCGAGCCAACGTCGGCTCGGCGATGCTGGAGCCGCGGGCGGCCGGCAGGTTGTCGGCCGCGCGCTGGGCGGCCTGGCGCAGCTCGGTCGGGTCGGCCCCGACGGCGCGCAGCAGCCCGGTGGCGGTCGAGCCGTCGGTGTCCAGGAGTGACAGGAGCAGGTGCCAGGGCTCCACCGTGGCGTGGCCACGCTGGTTGGCCAGTGCCACAGCGCCCGTGATGGTTTCGCGGCTCTTGGTGGTGAGTCTTTCGGTGTTCATGGGCTCCCCCGGATCGGCGTTGTCCACTGGGTTGGACACAACCAGAGTTGAGCGTATTCCGCTCAACCTTAGCGCGTGACGCCCATCACTCCCGGCGTCGCCACCGCCAGTCGAACTCCCCGGCCGCCGGGGCCGGGCCGGGCAGCGGGCCCTCGTCCGGCACCGACGACAGGCCCGCCACCAGGACCGCGAGCTGGCGACGGCGCAGCTGGCGGGTCCGCTCCGGATCGGGTACGCGGACCGCGGCGCACGCCTCCAACAACAACCCCAGATCGTGGACGACCGCGTCGGGGCGCAGCCGCCCGCTCGCGTGGGCCCGGTCGACCAGCGCGGTGGCCAACTCACCGGCGCGCACCGCGTCCCGACCCATCTCCTCGGTCGGGGTGAAGGTGCCGGCCAGGTGGACGGTGAGCGAGTGCACGTCGGCGTCGACCACCCGGGCCAGGAAACCGGTGAACGCGGCCCAGTCGTCCGGCTCGGCGAGGGCGGTCTCCGCCTCCGCGACGTACCGGCGCAGCCCGTCGTGGCAGAGCTGGCGCAGCAGGTCCTCCTTGCCCGCGTACCGCCGGTAGAGGGCGCTGATGCCGACGCCGGCGCGCTCGGCGACGGCGGCGATCGGGGCCTTCGGGTCGTCGAGGAAGACGGCGCGGGCGGCTTCGAGGATGACCTCGTCGTTGCGGGCGGCCTGGGCGCGGCGACCGCCGAGGGTCTTGCCGGACGTCGTTGACATGGGTTCAGACTAACAGTGGAACGGATCGTTCCGCTCTGCTATGGTGATTGCAGAACGAAACATTCCGTTCCAAAAGGAGTTCCGGCATGAGTGACACAGCTGTCCACCCGTTCCGCGCCGAGATCCCGCAAACCGCCCTCGACGACCTGGCCGCCCGGCTGGACCGCACCCTCTGGCCCGTCGAACTGCCCGGCGCGGGTGACTCGTACGGGGTGAGCAACGACCGGGTGCGGGCCCTCGTCGACAGGTGGCGGGGCGGGTTCGACTGGCGCGCCGTCGAGGCCCGCCTGAACGCTCACCCGCAGTTCGTCACCGAGATCGACGGCGAGCGGATCCACTTCCTGCACGTCCGGTCGTCCCGGCCCGACGCCACCGCGCTGGTGCTCACCCACGGCTGGCCCGGCTCGGTGCTGGAATACCTCGACGTGATCGCCCCGCTCACCGAGCCGACCGACCCGGACGCGCCGGCCTTCCACGTGGTCGTCCCGTCGTTGCCCGGCTTCGGCTTCTCCGGCCCGACCCGCAACGCCGGCTGGAACCGGTTCCGCATCGCCCGCGCCTGGGCCGAGCTGATGAACCGCCTGGGGTACGACAGCTACGGCGCGGTCGGCAACGACGCCGGATCGATGATCGCGCCGGAGTTGGGCCGGACCGACCGGGAGCACGTGCTCGGCGTACACGTCACCCAGCTCTTCTCGTTCCCCTCGGGCGACCCGGCCGAGTTCGCCGGGCTCTCCGAGGCGGACCAGGCGGCGCTCGGACACCTCCAGTGGTTCTACGAGAACAAGTTCTCCTTCAACCAGGTGCACAGTCAGCAGCCGCAGACCCTGGCGTTCGGGTTGGCCGACTCGCCGGTGGGGCTGCTCGCCTGGAACGCCCAACTCTTCGACGAGAGCCTGGACGCCGACTTCATCCTGGCCAACGTGGCGCTCTACTGGTTCACCGGCACGGCGGCCTCGGCGATGCGGCTCTACTGGGAGGACGCGCACGCCGGCGAGCCGCCGACCGAGCCGACCACCGCCCCGACCGCGCTGGCCATGTTCCCCGGGGACTTCCAGTCCATCCGCCCGTTCGCCGACCGGGACCACTCGAACATCGTCCGGTGGACGGCGTACGACACCGACATCGAGGGCCGGGGCGACGTCGGCGGTCACTACGCGGCCCACCAGGCCCCCGAGGTGCTGGTCACCGACATCCGCGAGTTCTTCGCCAGCCTCCGCTGACCGCCAGCGCTTGATCGACTCGGGTTCCTTGAAGTCGGGGTGTCCGGACCACCAGGACACCGCGACTTCAGGAAAGCCGAGTCGATCACGCCCGATGAGCTGCGCAGGGCCTGGTCTGACGACCGGTGGCCGTCCAAGATCTGCGGATTGTTCATCAAGCGGTAGCCTTGGCTGGTGCGAGTACGTGTCGAGCAGACCGCCCTACCCGGGATCGGGGTACGTCACGATCTGGTGACGGAGTCCGGACGCCGCCTGGGCGTCGTCTCCCATCGCAATGGCCGGCGTGATCTCGTTCTCTACGATCCCGACGACCCCGATGCCTGCCAGGCGGACATTCCGCTCACGGACGACGAGGCTGAGGCTCTGGCCGACATCCTCGGCGCGTCGCTGATGCTCGGTCAACTCTCCGGGCTCCGCGAGCAGGCCGCCGGTCTGCTCACCGAGCAGATCGCCATCACGGCCGGCTCTCCGTACGTCAACCGGAAGCTCGGCGACACCAAGGCGCGTACCCGCACCAGCGCCTCCATCGTGGCGGTGCTGCGCGAAGGCGAAGTGATCGTCTCGCCACTCCCCTCCTTCCGCTTCGCAGCCGGCGACGTGGTGGTCGTCGTCGGGACCCGCAGAGGTCTCGACGGTGTGTCCGCCATCCTCGCCGACAGTGACCCGGACGGCTGAGGCGGATGCACGATTTCACCACGCTGCTCATCGAAGTCGGTGCGCTGCTGTTGCTGCTTGGCCTCCTCGGCCGGCTGAGCCGGCGCTTCGGCCTCTCGCCCATTCCCCTCTACCTGCTCGCCGGGCTCGCGTTCGGGCACGGCGGGCTACTTCCGCTCGCCGCCAGCGAGGAGTTCTTCGCGGTCGGCGCCGAGATCGGCGTCATCCTGCTGCTGGTGATGCTCGGCCTGGAGTACTCGGCCAACGAACTGGTCGGCAACCTCCGCTCGGCAGCCCCGGCCGGGCTGATCGACGGCGTGTTCAACGCGCTGCCCGGCGCGGCCTTCGCCCTGCTGCTCGGCTGGGACTGGGTCGCCGCCCTGGTGCTCGGCGGCATCACCTGGGTCTCCTCCTCCGGGGTGATCGCCAAGGTCCTCGCCGACCTGGGCCGGCTCGGTAACCGGGAAACCCCGGTGATCCTCTCGGTGCTTGTCATCGAGGACCTGGCGATGGCGCTCTACCTGCCGCTCGTCACCGCCGTACTGGCCGGCACCGGCCTGCTCGGCGGCGGGATCGCGCTCACCGTCGCGGTGGGCACTGTGCTGATCGTGCTGGTGGTCGCCATCCGGTACGGCCACCTGATCTCGTCCGCCCTGTCGGCGAAGGACCCCGAGGCGCTGCTGCTCGGCGTACTCGGTCTGACGTTGCTGATCGCTGGCATCGCCGCGTCGCTCCAGGTGTCGGCGGCGGTCGGCGCGTTCCTCGTCGGCATCGCGCTCTCCGGCCCGGTGGCGCACCACGCCACCGAGTTGCTCTCGCCCCTGCGGGACCTGTTCGCCGCGGTGTTCTTCGTCTTCTTCGGCCTGACCACCGACCCGCAGGACATTCCGCCGGTGCTGCTGCCGGCGCTCGCGCTGGCCGTGATCACCATGGCGACGAAGACGGCCACCGGTTACCTCGCCGCCCGTCGGGTCGGCATCGCCGAACCCGGCCGATGGCGGACCGGTCTGGCACTCGTACCCCGAGGCGAGTTCTCCATCGTCATCGCCGGTCTCGCGGTGGCCGCCGGGAGCGTCGAGCCGCGGTTGGCAGCGCTGGCCGCGACGTACGTCCTGATCACCGTGGTGACCGGGCCGATCCTGGCCCGGCTGCCGGACTTCCCGTGGTTCAAGCGGTGGCTGCGCAACCGCGCGGCGGCGCAGCGGCGGGGGCAGGCCCCGGTCATCGACTCACTGCACTGAGGTCCACCTGAACGCCGCGGCCGCGTGGGTCGCACCCTCGCGAAGGTAGAAGCGGTGCGCCTCGGTCCGGGCGAGGCCGGACTCCAGGAAGACGTAGTCGGCACCGTGTTCGTGCGCCCATGCCCTGGCCGCCGTCAGGAGGCTGGAGCCGACACCCCGGGAGCGCCACTCAGGGTGCACAGCGAGGTCCTCGATCGAAGCCCGACGGCCGAAGCGCACCGAGAGGATGTCCACGTAGACGCTGGCCACACCGACCACCTGACCTTCACCCGATCGCGCCGCGAAGAGTGCGACGTCTTCGTGGGCGAGCAATTGCGCGGTCCGCTCGACGGCACGATCCCGGTCCCAATCCCCGGGACGGCCACCGGGAGGGGCGAAAAGCCACTCCAGCCCCGTGACGAACTCGGCCTCGGCGCCTCGCTGTAACTGTCGTACGTGGATGGTCATGGGGACATCATCGGCTGCGTCATCGATGCAACCGACCCGCCCATGCCAACGGTTGCGGAATTGCTCCTCGCGGGTACTACCGCAGCACCCGACGGCGGGTTACCGTTTCGCCCCAGCAGCCAGGGTCCGCAGGCAGCGTTGCCAAACGCGGGCGAGAGCGGAAGGTCAGCCGGTGAGCGTGCAGGAGTCGACGTTCCACGGCTTTGCCAACCCCGTCGATCCGACTCCGGCGGAGTTGCGAGCTTGGGCGTACAAGCCCGATTCAGTGCCGTTGGCGTCGATGCCACCGGACTGGGACCTGCTGGTCTCCGGCGACCGGCTGGTGTTGACACTCTTCGAGTTAGCGATGGATTCAACCTGCCCGGCCCGACGGTTCGCGCTGCACTGCCTCTACATCTACGCGGCCGACGGCATCCGGACGAACTTCCGCGCCCATCCCAAGCGCCGCTTCCGCAAGCTCGTCGAACAGGCCGAGCGTGACGGCGACGAGCTGATGAAGGTCTGGGCGCACAACGGCCGGGTGCTGTTGGCCAGACCGGACCTCTTCGTCTACCGAGACTGGTGCGAGGGCGGCCTGGTCCGCGAGAACCGCCGCCTCGGCTGAACTACCGGATTCGCGCCGTTTCTTTCGCCGATCTTGCACTTTCTGTTCCGACCTATTGCGCGAAGCTAGACATTCCGTCATCCCAAACTGCAAGATCGCGGAATTGCGCGGGGGGCGCGGGGGCGCGGGGGGCGGGGCGTGGTGTGTGGCGTGCGTGCGGGCCGGGACCCCCCGTGGGTCCCGGCCCGCACGTCGGTTACCGGTCAGTCCTGCTTGCGGTCCGTTTCGGCTTGGCCCCGTTCGCCGGTGTGGTCGCCGTTTTCGGCGAACCGGCCCGCGATGATCCGGTCCCGGTAGGTCCCCTCGGTCACCTTGTCGAACTTCTTGCGGACGGTTTCGGCCAGGTTCTCCAACCGGTCCTCGGTCTGCTGGGCCACCTTCTTCGCCTGTTCCGCCATCGCTCCCCCTCGCCATGCCGGTAGGTCCAGATTAAGCCGATTGGACCCTTATCGACAGGCTAACCGAAGCGGCCCGGACCGCGCCGGGAATCCGGCGCGGTCCGGGCCGAGAAGACAGATCCGGGGTGAGCGGCAGCTCAGCGATCGGGTGTACGGCGGGGGCGCCACACCACCAGGGCGGTGGACGTGCGGTTCGTCGGCACCAGATCCCGGCCCGGGAAGCGGGCCAGCGACTCCAGCTCCGCCACCCGGCGGTACGCGGCGTCCAGCTCAGCCTCCAGCCGGGCCACCCGCTGCTGCGCCTGCTCCAGCAGCCGCTCCAGCCCGATGATCCGCTTGACGCCGGCCAGGTTGATCCCGTCGTCCTGACTGAGCCGCTGCACCTCGCGCAACAGCACGACGTCGCGGACGCTGTAGCGACGCCCGCCACCAGCAGCTCGGCCGGGCTGCACGAGCCCCAGTCGGTCGTACTGGCGCAGGGTCTGCGGATGCATCCCCGCCATCCGAGCCGCCACCGAGATCATCAACACCTTGGCCTCGTAGGCAGGGTCGCCCGAACCGAGGAACTCGCCCGACATCCCGCTCACCTCCGCGTCCGTTCCACCGGACTAACTGACTCGACGCACCCGCGCGTCGAGATGTTCCCGGGCCGCCGGCGGGGTCTGCTCGGCGAACGACTCCAGCGCCGTGCGCGCCTCGTCGGACAACCGGGCCGGCACCACCACATCCAGCGTTACCAGCAGGTCACCGGCCTGCCCGTCGCGGCGGACCACACCCTTGCCCCGGGCCCGCAGCACCCGACCGCTCGGCGTCCCCGGCGGCACCCGCAGGGTCACCGCCCCGTCGAGCGTGGGCACCCGCAGGTCCGTGCCGAGCACGGCCTCCGCGAAGGTGACCGGCACGGTCAGCGTCAGGTCGTCCCCGGTACGCCCGAACAGCTCGTCCGGCCGAACCTTGACCTGTACGAAGAGGTCACCCGCCGGGCCACCGCGCTCGCCCGGCTCACCGCGCCCGGCCAGCCGGATGCGTTGACCGTCGGCCACACCGGCGGGGAAGCGCACGTTCATGGTGCGGGTCTTTGTGACACCGCCGCTGCCGTGGCACTCCGGGCACTTCTCCTCGACCACCGTGCCGACGCCCTGGCAGTTGCGGCACGGCTCGGAGAAGCTGAACGACCCCTGGTCGCGGGTGGTCACGCCGGCACCATGACAGACCGGGCAGGTACGCGGCTGGGTGCCGGGTTTCGCCCCGTTGCCGTGGCAGGTGTCGCAGACTCCCGGCGCGCGCAACGTCAGGGGCAGCGTCACCCCGCGCACGGCGTCGCCGAAGTCCAGCGCCACCTCGGTCTCCACGTTTCGACCACGGGCCGGACCGCGTGGCGCGGCCTGCCCACCGGCCTGACCTCCGCTGAAGATCGAGCTGAACAGGTCCTGGAAGCCGGCGCCACCGAAGCGACGATCGCCGCCGCCTCCGCCGCCACCGAACATGTCGGAGACGTCGAACGGCATGCCGCCCGGCTGACCCCCACCCCTGGCGTTGCGCCGGAACGCGCCCGAGCCGAAGAGGGAACGCATCTCGTCGTACTCGCGACGGCGGCCGCTGTCCGACAGCACGTTGTACGCCTCGGACGCGGCCTTGAATCGCTCCTCGGCCTTCGGGTCGCCCGGGTTGTGGTCCGGGTGCGACTCCCGGGCCACCTTGCGGTAGGCCTTCTTGATGTCATCCGCGGAGGCGGCCTTGTCCACGCCGAGCACGGCGTAGAAGTCCTTCTCGATCCAGTCTTTCGAACTCACCGGTCCACCTCCTTCCGACCCTGGTGGCCCGGCCGTCCCGCCCACCGCTGGGCGGTGGGCGGGACGGCCTGCTCACTGTCTGGCACTATTCCGGATCCGCGACCGCGACCAGCGCGGGGCGCAGCAGCCGCTCACCGAGCTGGTAGCCGCGTCGCATGACCTGTACGCAGGTCGGCTCGCTGACGTCGGCCGACGTCTGGTGCGCGACCGCCTCGTGCCGGGTCGGATCGAACGGGTCGCCCTGCTCGCCGAAGGCGTTCAGACCGAACTTGCCCAGCGCGGTGGTGAGCTGTTCCGCCACCGTGCCGAACGGCCCGACCAGGTCGCCGTGTTCCCGGGCCCGGTCCAGGTCGTCCAGGATCGGCAGCAGCGCGGCCAGCACCGAGCCGGTCGCCTGCTCCTGCACGAGGCTGCGGTCCCGGTCGACCCGCTTGCGGTAGTTGGCGTACTCCGCCGACACCCGCTGGAGATCCCTGGTCCGCTCGTCCAGCTCGGCCCGTAGTGCCTCCAGCTCGGCGCCGAGCGAGGTGCCCGCGCGGCCACCGTCCACCGGCTGCGCCGGGGCGTCCACCACCGCCGGACCGGACGGCTCCGGCCCGTCGGTGGAGTTGACCTCGACCTCGATCTCATCGACCACGACCTCGGCGTCCTCGACCAGACCCTCGGCCGGCACACCGGTCTCCGCGTCCGCGGCGGTCCCCTCCGGCTCGGCGGTGTCGACGAGCTTACGGTTGTTGCGGATGACGACCCGCTCCCCGTCGCCGGTCGGCTCCGTGGTCGCGGAGCCACCCGGCGTCGACCCGGTGTCGCCCGGGTCGGCGGCTCGTGGCTTCTGCGTCATGCGGCTACCTCATCCCCTTCGCGGTGGAAACGTGTCGGAGGCCGACGGTCACTTCTTGCCGTCCTCGTCCACGATTTCCGCGTCGACCACGTCGTCGGCACCGCCGGCCTGCGGGCCGGTCGCACCCGTCGCGCCGGTCGCGCCCGGGCCAGGCTCGCCACCCGGCTGCTGACCCTGCTCGGCCTGAGCCGAGTAGAGCAGCGAACCGGCTTGCTGGGAGACCTGAGCCAGCTTCTCGTGCGCCGACTTGATCTTCTCGATGTCCTGACCGCCGAGGGCGCCACGCAGCTCGCCGAGCGCCTCGTTGAGCTGCTCGCGGTTCTCAGCGGGCAGCTTGTCGCCGCTCTCGGCGAGGAACTTCTCGGTCTGCCACTGGAGCGCCTCGGCCACGTTGCGGGTCTCGGCGTCGTCGCGGCGACGCTTGTCCTCCTCCGCGTGCTCCTCGGCGTCCCGGCGCATCCGCTCGATGTCGTCCTTCGGCAGCGAGGAGCCGCCGGTGATCGTCATCTTCTGTTCCTTGCCGGTGCCCAGGTCCTTGGCGTGCACGTTGACGATGCCGTTGGCGTCGATGTCGAACGCGACCTCGATCTGCGGCACGCCGCGCGGCGCCGGCGGAAGGCCGGTCAGCTCGAAGGTGCCGAGCTTCTTGTTGTACGCCGCGATCTCCCGCTCACCCTGGAACACCTGGATCAGCACCGACGGCTGGTTGTCGTCGGCCGTGGTGAAGACCTCGGAACGCTTGGTCGGGATGGTGGTGTTGCGCTCGATCAGCTTGGTGAAGATGCCGCCCTTGGTCTCGATGCCCAGGCTCAGCGGGGTCACGTCGAGCAGCAGGACGTCCTTGACCTCACCCTTGAGCACGCCGGCCTGGAGGGCGGCCCCCACGGCGACCACCTCGTCCGGGTTGACGCCCTTGTTGGGGTCACGGCCGGTGAGCTGCTTGACCAGGTCGGTCACAGCGGGCATCCGGGTCGAACCACCGACCAGGATGACGTGCTCGACGTCGGAGATCTTGATCCCGGCGTCCTTCACGGCCTGCTCGAACGGGCCCTTGCAGCGGTCCAGCAGGTCCTGCGTCATCCGCTGGAACTCGGCACGGCTCAGCGTCACGTCGAGGTGCAGCGGGCCGGCCGCGCCGGCGGTGATGTACGGCAGGTTGATGTTGGTGGTGGTGGCGGCGGACAGCTCGATCTTGGCCTTCTCGGCCGCCTCGCGGAGCCGCTGGAGGGCCATCTTGTCCTGCGAGAGGTCGATGCCGTGCTCACCACGGAACGTCTTGACCAGGTGGTCGATGATCCGCTGGTCCCAGTCGTCGCCACCGAGCTGGTTGTCACCGCTCGTCGACTTGACCTCGACGACGCCCTCGGCCAGCTCCAGCAGCGACACGTCGAAGGTGCCGCCACCGAGGTCGAAGACCAGGACGGTCTGCTCCTTGGAGCCCTTGTCCAGCCCGTACGCCAGGGCGGCGGCCGTCGGCTCGTTGACGATCCGCAGCACGTTGAAGCCGGCGATCTCACCGGCCTCCTTCGTCGCCTGGCGCTGGCTGTCGTTGAAGTAGGCCGGAACGGTGATCACCGCGTCGGTGATCTGCTCGCCCAGGTACGCCTCGGCGTCCCGCTTGAGCTTCATCAGCGTCCGGGCCGAGATCTCCTGCGGGGTGTACTTCTTGCCGTCGATGTCGACGGACCAGTTCGTGCCGACCTCGCGCTTGACCGACCGGATCGTCCGGTCCGGGTTGGTCACCGCTTGGCGCTTGGCGACCTCACCGACGAGCACCTCGCCGTTACGGGCGAACGCGACGATCGAAGGAGTCGTCCGCGAACCCTCAGCGTTGGCGATGACGGTGGGCTCACCGCCCTCGAGAACGCTGACGCAGGAGTTCGTCGTGCCGAGGTCGATACCGACCGCACGTGCCATCTTCGCTTCCTCGCTTCGTAAGGTTGTGCAGGTGACGGGCATCGCCCGTGGGCTGCTGGCGAGCACCGCCCGCAGCGGGCCCCACCACAAGTTGAGTGAACTTGACTCAATAGTGCCACGCGTTGGCCAATCGTCAAGGTGACTTGAGTCAACCCGACGCAACCCAGCCGTTATTACCGTCCGGTTGTCTTCCCTTGCATCGGTCGGGCACGCTTTAGCGGTGACGACGCACGGCGATCCCGCCACCCTTTCCGGTGCGCCCGCCGTCGCAGCCCGCACCGACCCGCCGGCCGCCGCGGAGGAGCCCCCCGCCACCACCGGGGACGACAGCCTCCCCGGCGCACTGTCGGGCCTCCGGGAGGCGATCGGCGCGACCCGCTATCCCCTCGCGCTGCCCACCGCCGGCCCCGCCCGGCACACCGCCACCGCACTCACCGACCAACTCGACGACTACCTGCTGCCCCGGCTCGCCCGGCTGGACGCCCCACTGCTCGTGGTGGTCGGCGGCTCCACCGGCGCGGGTAAGTCGACCCTGGTCAACAGCCTGGTCAAGGCCCGGGTCAGCGCCGCCGGCGTGCTCCGGCCGACCACCCGCTCCCCGGTGCTGGTCTGCAACCCGTCCGACGCGGCCTGGTTTCGGCAGGGAGAGCTCCTGCCCGGTCTGACCCGCACCACCGAGCCGAGCGACGATCCGCGCGCCCTGCACCTCGTCACCGCCCCGGCCCTGCCCGCCGGGCTGGCCTTCCTCGACGCGCCCGACATCGACTCGGTCGTCGACGCCAACCGGGCACTCGCCACCCAACTGCTGGCCGCCGCCGACCTGTGGCTCTTCGTCACCACCGCCGCCCGGTACGCGGACGCGGTGCCCTGGGAGCTGCTGCGCAGCGCCCGGGCGCGCGGCGCCGTGATCGCCATGGTGCTGGACCGGGTGCCCGCCGAGGCCACCGACGAGATCGCCGCGCACCTGACCGAGATGCTCGCCGAGCAGGATCTCGGCCGGGCGCCGCTGTTCGTGCTGCCCGAAACCTGGGTCGACGGTCAGGGGCTGCTGCCCGAGGGGGTCACCGCCCCCCTTGCCGACTGGTTCGCCCGGTTGGCCGCCGACGTGGACGCGCGGGCGGCGGTGGTCCGCCAGACCCTCGACGGGGCGCTGGCCGCACTCCACCCCGCCGTGGAGGATCTGGCCGACGCCGCCGACGAGCAGCTCGCCGCCGCCGACGGGCTGGACGAACGGGTCCGGGCCGCGTACCGGGGTGCCGAGCGCACCGTCGAGCAGGGGCTCCAGGACGGCCGGCTGCTCCGGGGTGAGGTGCTCGCCCGCTGGCAGGAGTTCGTCGGCACCGGCGAGCTGTTCCGCACGCTGGAGGCACGGATCGGCCGCCTCCGGGACCGGGTCGTGGCCGCCGTCACCGGTCGGCCGGCGCCCGCCGTCGAGCTGCGCAACGCCATCGAGTCCCAACTGGTGACGCTGCTGCGCGGGGTGGCCTCGGAAGCCGCCGAGTCCGCGTACACCGGGTGGAAGGCACACCCGGCCGGCGCCGGGCTGCTCGACCCGGCGCTCGCCCACCCGAGCGACGACCTACCCGAACGCGCCGAGCGCATGGTCCGGGACTGGCAGCGCGGAGTGCTGGAACTGGTCCGGGTCGAGGGCGGTGACAAGCGATTCGTGGCCCGCACCGCCGCGTACGCGGTGAATGCCACCGGGCTGGCCGTGATGATCGCCGTCTTCGCCTCCACTGCGTTCATCCCGACCGGGCTGGAACTGGCCACCGGTGCCGGCACCACTGTCGCCGCGCAGGCCGTCCTCCAGGCGATCTTCGGCGACCAGGCGGTGCGTACCCTCGCCGCAAAGGCCCGCACCGACCTGCTGGGCCGGGTGCGGACGCTGCTCGACGAGGAGGCCGACCGTTTCCTGAGCCGCACCGCCGACGCCCGCCCCGCCGCGGACGCCGGCGACGGGCTGCGCCGGGCCGCCGGCCGGGTCGAGCTGGCCCGGCACCGCAGCGGCCTGTCCGCCGCCGACGAGGAGGGCTCCCGGTGAGCAACATCGCCGGCCGGGTACGCGAGGTGTTCCGCGGGGACCAGCGGGTCGACGCCGACGCGCTGATCGCCCGCCTGGACGCGGTACGCCGGTTCCTGACCGCCGTGGACGGTCTGCTGCCGGACGCCGACCTGGTGCCCGCGCACACCCTTGTCGAGCGGGCCGGCACCCGGCTCGCGCTGTCCCGGGACCACACTGTGGTCGCTCTGGCCGGCGCCACGGGCAGCGGCAAGTCCAGCCTCTTCAACGCGTTGGCCCAACTGGAACTCTCGCCGGTCGGGGTGCGCCGGCCGACCACCGGCGTCACCCACGCCTGCGTGTGGGGGCCGCTGGAGGGCGCCAACCATCTGCTCGACTGGATCGGCGTACTGCCCCGACACCGCTTCGTCCGGGAGAGCGCCCTGGACGCGGACGACGAGACGGCCCTGCACGGGCTGATCCTGCTCGACCTGCCCGACTTCGATTCGGTGCAGCGATCGCACCGGCTCGAGGTGGACCGACTCCTCGGCCTTGTCGACCAGGTAGTCTGGGTCGTCGACCCACAGAAGTACGCCGACCGGGTCATCCACGACAGCTACCTGCGCGAGTTCCACCGGCACCGGGACGTCACCCTGGTCGTGCTCAACCAGGCCGACCGGCTGCCCCCGGCCGAGGTGCCCCGGGTCCTGGACGACCTGCGTCGACTGCTCGACACGGACGGGCTGACCGGGGTGCCCCTGCTTGCCACCACCGCCATCGATCCGGCCGGAATGGTCGGACTGCGCAACGCGCTGGAGCGCACGGTCGCCGAGCGGCAGGCCGCGTTGCGCCGGCTCGCGGGTGACGTCGACACGGTCGTCGCCGGCCTGGACGAGCTGGTCGGTTCGGCCCGGCCGGCGGGCGGGCCGGACGACACCTCCGTCAACGGGCTGAACCGTGCTCTGGCCGGGGCCGCCGGGGTGCCGGCGGTGACCGAGGCCGTGGAGCGGGCGTACCGGCACCGGGCCGGCGCGGCCACCGGCTGGCCCGTGGTCCGGGGCTGGCGGCGGTTGCGGCCCGACCCGCTGCGTCGGCTGCACCTGCCGGGCCCGAGCGGTGACCAGGCCGACCCGGCGGAGAGCCTGGTGGCGGCCACCTCGGTACCGGACCCGACGGCCGCCCAGCGCTCGGCGCTCGGTCTCGCCATCCGCGCGGTGGCCGACCGGGCCGCCGCCGGCCTGCCAGCGGCCTGGCCCGGCGCGGTGACCACCGCCGCCCGGTCCCGCCTCGGCGACCTGCCGGACGCACTGGATCGCACGATCGCCGGCACCGACCTCGGCCTCGACCGTCGCCCGCTGTGGTGGCGGCTCGTCGGCGGTGTGCAGTGGTTGGTCACCCTCGCCGCCGTGGTCGGGCTGGGCTGGTTGGTGCTCGGCTACGCGCTGCGGGCACTCGGCCTGCCCGCGCTGGACAACCCGATGATCGGCCAGGTGCCGCTGCCGACCGTCCTGCTGCTCGGCGGCCTGCTGGCCGGGCTGCTGGTGGCGGCGCTGACCCGGCCGGTGGTGCGCCTGGCCGCCCGGCGCGCCCGCGCCCGCGCCGACCAGCGGCTGACGGCGCGGGTCGCCCAGGTGGGCGACGAGTACGTACTGACACCGGTACGGACCGTGCTCGGCTCGTACGCCCAGGCACGCGACGCGCTGCGGGACGCCGCACGCCGCTGACGCTCCGCACGGCTCGCTACCGCTCTGCGTATGCCCCGGGCGGCGTAGGGTCGGAGCATGGCCACGCCTCAGACCCCCTACGACGCGGTGCTGCACGCCGCACGCGACGTGACCAAGCTGGAGTCCGCCCTCGACGCCGAGATGCTCGGCAGCGCCCTGCTGGGCAGTGTCTACGCCATCGCGGAGACCGACCGCGACGCCGCCGTACGGGAGTTCGTCACCGGCTTTCTCGCCGCCACCGCCCGCCGCAGGGTCGCGGCGGCGACCACCATCCGGCAGGTCTTCGCCACCCTCGTTCCGACCGCCGAGGGCGCCGACCGGGTGCGCCCGGGCAGCCAGGCGCCCACCTGGACGGCCCAGCTCGGCCGGGTGCACCTCACCGGCACCTGGGCGTACGGCGACGTGTACGGCGACCAGACCTCCTACCTCGCGACCTTCGCCTACGACGACGAGTCCGGCGGCTCGGAGCACGCGCTGGTGGCCCTGGTGGACCACAACATCGGGATCACCAAGGACATCTTCGTGGGCGGTCCGGCCGAACGGATCCTGGACCAGGTCCGGCAGATGTGCGCCGACGACGAGCTGACCTGGTTCCGTACCGAAGATCCAGCCCGGTTCCGGGGCGAGGTGGCTCGCCATCTGGCGGTCACCGACGACCTGGGCGAGTTGCCCGGCGAAGGGTCGCTCGCCACCGACCGGGCGTTGGTCGGGGCCCGGTTGGCGATGCTGCCCACCGCGGCCGACCCGACCGGTCCGGCGGAGGTCGAGCCGCTCTCCGCAGCCGAGCGCACCGACCTGGTCCGGCGGTTCCTCGCCGCGCCGGAGGCCGCCCGCTTCGGGCTGGACGCCGTCGACGGGCCGGAGTTGGCCTCGCTGCACTTCTGCCTGAGCCTGCTGCTGGACCACTCGGCGAGCTTCCCGGACGCCGATCCGATGCGCTGGAGTCCGGCGGTGTCCGGGCTCTTCCTGCTGGACTGGGTGCACCGCCGGGCCGTGCTGGACATGGACGACGCGGCGATGCTTCCCCGGGTGCTGCGGGCCTGGGCGCGGTACGCGTCGCGCCAGCGCGGGCTGCCCGAGGCGGCGACGACGCGCACCGACGAGGCGATCGAGGAGATGGTGCCGGAGTTCGCCCGCCTCTACTCGACCGGTGAGCGGCGCAGCGCGGCCACCGCCGCGGTGGCGCAGCTGATGGCCGACGGGGTGGACCCGGACGACCCGGCCGCGCTGGACGCGTGGATCGAGGCGAACCGCCACCGCCTCGCCGACGACGGCGCCTGACGGCGTCTGAGGGTGGGCGGCTACGCGCCGCCCGCCCTCGGCCCGGCCGGCATCGCCCTCCGGGGCCCGGCCAGCGCAGCCCGCCGTGGGTCGAGCCAGCGCAGCGGATCCGGGGCCCGGGCTGCGCCGCAGGTTTCGGGTCGGGCTAGCGCATCGAACCGAAGATCACCGCGGCGATCAGGGCGCCGAGCGCACCTCCGGCCAGCACCTGTGCCAGGGTGTGGTCTTTCAGCCGTACCCGGGACCAGCCGACCACCGCCAGCAGCGGTGCGGCGACGACCAGCCGGGTCCCGAAGGTGAGCATCAGGATGACCAGCGTGCCGGCGGCCACCGCCGAGTGGATCGACATCTTCCACCAGTGGCTGACCGATACGGCGACGACGAGGCCGACGAGGCCGGACACCGCCAGTGCCAGCACCGGGCGGGGCGCACCGAGCACGGCGAGCAGGGCGAGCCCTGCCGCGACCGAACCGAGGCCGACCAGCAGCGGGGCCCGGCGCTGCTCCCGGCGGCCGACGTGGTGGTCGGTGAGCCGGCCCCGGCGTACCCCGCCGACGATGTAGGCGAACGGAATGCCGGTGACGAAGAGAGTGGCGAGCAGACCCCAGACGAGGCCCTGACCGGGGCGGCTGGCGCTGCGCCAGCTCACCGTGATGATCAGCAGCGACACGAGTACCGCCGGGGCGGTCACCTCGGTGACCAGCCGGGCGATCCGCAGCCCCGGGCCGGGCCGGGTGGTGACCGGGCGGGGTTCCGCACCGCCGCCCACGCCACCCCCTCCGGTACGCGCCTACCGCCGAGCGCCGCCGTCGCCGGACGGGTCGCGCCTGATCGTCACCGTACCGTCGGCGAGACCGCAGGGTGTGTCGGTCCGGCCAGTGGCGCCGGGCTGACGCTGGGCGTCGGGGCGACGGCCGACGGCGACGGGATCACCGGGCCGGGTCGGCGGGACGGGACCGCGGGCGGCGTGGGTGTGGGGGCCGGGACGGACCGGGTGCTGGTCGGCACGGCGGTCGCTGTCGCGTCGTCGGTCGGCGTGGGCGTCGGGTCCACCGTCAGGGTCGGGGTCGGATCAGGATCGGCCGAACTGGAAGGGTCCGCCGAGTCGGTCGGGTCCGGGTCCGCCGAGTCGGTGGGCTCCGGGTCGGTCGGTTCCGGGCCCGGCGAGTCGGTCGGGTCCGGCGAGTCGGTCGGGTCCGGCGGATCGGTCGGGTCCGGCGGATCGGTCGGGTCCGGCGGATCGGTCGGGTCCGGGTTGGTCGGCGGTGGCGGAGCGACGGGCGGGGGTACCGGCGGCGAGCTGCTGCGCGTGGGTCTCGGTGCAACCGGCGGGGCGCTCGTCCACCGGGCGGGCCCGGGATCGGCAGCGGCGGGCCCTCCCCGCGCGTGCGACGGCGCGGCCGGCAGCCAGCCGCTGGTCGGGCCGACGCTGGGTGTGCCGAGCGGGGGAAGCGCCGGTTGGCTGGTCATCGGCATGGGGATCACCACCGGCCCGACGGACGGGGTCGGCATGAACGGGATGCTGCTGTCCGGTAGGGCGCTGCTGCCCGGGGTGGCCGAGCCCGCGCTGATCGCGGCGAGGATGGGCATCGACGCCGTGCCGGCCAGCAGCGCGACGGTGAGCAGGTAACCGCGGGAGGCGCCACCGGCGCCGGGGGCCCGGTGGACACCGACCACCCGGCGATAGCCGCCAGCCGACCGGTGCCGACCGAGCGCTGGTGTGCCGGGACCGTCACCTGGCTCGTACACCGCACACCCCTAGTCGTCGGCCGTGGGAGGACATGAATGGACGCCGCCGTAGGGTAAAACCCGACAAATAGCCCGATAGGCGCGATCCTGCGGGAACCAGCCTGGCGCAGTCACCCTGAGTCAGCCAACCTCCACCGCGTGTCGACACGCAGTGCTGCCCGAACGGTGACGAATCGTGCCGCAACGCATGGAAAACGCCGGCCGGCATGATGGCGACAAACGGCGTCAAAGCATGGGCAGTCGGATTGCGGAGGCAGGCGTACTGTGGGCGCGCTCACCTGCTCTGCGAATATGGAGCACGACGGCAACGCAGCCGTGACCTCCGCGCACCCTCGCGGCAGGCGCGGTTGAGCGCCGGCGCTCCCGATCCGGGTTCGGCCAGACCCCGGATCACGCCGTGCGGCAACCCCCACCGGGGCTAGGCGCGGCCGCCAGGAACCGGCCCGGCAGCAGCCGGGCAGGCGCACGAGTTGCGCGGCCGGGTGACCCCCCGGTGCCGACGCAGACACGACAGGGAGACACCGATGGCAAAGGGCGACCCCGGGGGCACCACCCGCAGCAGGCGGGCTGCACCCCGCTCCAGGAAGGGCGCGGCCGGCGACCCCGCGCTGGTGCAGCTACTCACCCCCGAAGGCGAGCGGATCGACAGCGCCATCGGGCCGGACGGCACCGAGTACCGCGTCGACTTCACCGACGAGGAATACCGCGGTCTCTACCGCGACCTGGTGCTGGTCCGGAAGCTGGACGCCGAGGCGACCGCTCTCCAGCGTCAGGGCGAGCTGGGCCTGTGGGCAAGCCTGCTCGGCCAGGAAGCCGCCCAGGTCGGCTCCGGGCGGGCGCTGCGTACCCAGGACATGGCCTTCCCGACCTACCGGGAGCACGGCGTCCTCTATTGCCGGGGCATCGACCCGATCATGCCGCTCGGCCTGTTCCGCGGCGTCGACCAGGGCGGCTGGGACCCGAACGAGTTCAAGTTCAACATGTACACGATCGTCATCGGGGCGCAGACCCTGCACGCGACCGGCTACGCGATGGGCATCACCATCGACGGCAAGACCGGCACCGACGACGGCGAGGCGGCGATCGCCTACTTCGGTGACGGCGCCACCAGCCAGGGCGACGTGAACGAGGCATTCGTCTGGGCCAGCGTGTTCAACGCGCCGCTGGTCTTCTTCTGCCAGAACAACCAGTACGCGATCTCCGAGCCGCTGGAGCGGCAGACCCGCGTCCCCCTCTACCAGCGGGCCGCCGGCTTCGGCTTCCCCGGCGTACGGGTGGACGGCAACGACGTGCTCGCCACGTACGCGGTCACCCGCACCGCGCTGGACAACGCCCGCCTCGGGCAGGGCCCGAGCCTGATCGAGGCGTACACCTACCGGATGGGCGCGCACACCACCTCCGACGACCCGACCCGCTACCGGATCGCCAGCGAGGTCGAGGCGTGGCAGGCCAAGGACCCGATCGCCCGGGTCAAGGCCTTCCTGGAAAAGCAGCAGATCGCCGACGCGGGCTTCTTCGCCGAGGTCGACGAGCAGGCCCGCCGCGAGTCGGTGCACCTGCGTGAGCGGGTGCTCGAGATGCCGAACCCGGAACCGGTGACGATGTTCGACAACGTCTACCCCAACGGGTCTCCGCTGCTCGACGAGCAGCGCGCGAAGTTCAGCCGCTACATGGAGTCGTTCGAGGGGAGCGCCCACTGATGGCCACGGAGACGCTCACCATCGGAAAGGCCCTCAACACCGGTCTGCGCCGCGCCCTGGAGAACGACCCCAAGGTCATCATCATGGGCGAGGACGTCGGCAAGCTCGGCGGCGTCTTCCGGATCACCGACGGTCTGCAGAAGGACTTCGGCGACCAGCGGGTGATCGACACCCCGTTGGCCGAGTCCGGCATCATCGGCACCGCTGTCGGTCTGGCCATCCGCGGCTACCGGCCGGTCTGCGAGATCCAGTTCGACGGCTTCGTCTACCCCGCGTACGACCAGATCGTGTCGCAGGTGGCGAAGATGCACTACCGCTCGGGCGGCAAGCTCAGCATCCCCATGGTGATCCGGATACCGTTCGGCGGCGGCATCGGCGCGGTCGAGCACCACTCCGAGTCGCCCGAGGCGTACTTCGCGCACACCGCCGGCCTGAAGGTGGTGACCTGCTCCAACCCGCAGGACGCGTACGTGATGATCCAGCAGGCAATCGCCTCGGACGACCCGATCGTCTTCCTGGAGCCCAAGCGGCGCTACTGGGAGAAGGGCCAGGTCGACCTGGACGCGCCGCTGTCCGACGCGTACCCCCTGCACTCGGCCCGGGTCGTGCGGCCCGGCACCGACGTCACCGTGCTGGCTTACGGTCCGATGGTGCGGACCTGCCTGGAGGCGGCGACCGCCGCCGCCGAGGACGGCCGGGAGCTGGAGGTCATCGACCTGCGCTCGCTCTCGCCGCTGGATCTGACCGCGGCGTACGAGTCGGTGAAGCGCACCGGCCGTGTGGTCGTGGTGCACGAGGCGCCGTCCAACATCGGCCTCGGCGCCGAGTTGGCCGCCCGGATCACCGAGGAGTGCTTCTACTCCCTGGAGTCGCCCGTGCTGCGGGTGACCGGCTTCGACACCCCCTACCCGGCCGCCCGGGTGGAGGAGGAGTACCTGCCCGACCTCGATCGTGTGCTCGACGCCGTCGACCGCACCTTCGGCTGGTGAGCGACATGTCCCGGATCAAGACGTTCAACCTGCCCGACCTGGGCGAGGGGCTGACCGAGGGCGAGATCCTGGCCTGGCTGGTCAAGGTCGGCGACACCATCGAGCTGAACCAGCCGATCGTCGAGGTGGAGACGGCGAAGGCGGCCGTGGAGATCCCGGCGAAGTGGGCCGGCCAGGTCCAGGCGATCCACCACCCGGAGGGCACCACGGTCGAGGTCGGTACGCCGATCATCGCGATCGACACCGACCCGGGTGCCGGGCCGCTGGAGGCGCTGTCGACCACTGCCACGCCCAGCGGTGACCTGCCCACCCCGTCGGCGGCCTCGCTGGCGGCGGTGGAGGTGGCACCGGCCGAGGGCATGATCGAACCCGGTCTGATCGGCGGTGCCGCCCCGGGCGGGCGGACGGCGGTGCTCGTCGGTTACGGGCCGCGTACCACCGCCGCGAAGCGCCGCCCCCGCAAGGGCGCCGCCCCTTCTGGGGTCGATCATGGAGTTGTGGTGGGTGACAAACCGACCCCGACTCCCACGATTCCGGCACCACAAGTCCATGATCGACGCGGCGGGGCGAGCGGGGGAGCCGTACTGGCCAAGCCGCCGGTGCGCAAGCTCGCCAAGGATCTCGGGGTCGACCTCGCCACGTTGACCGGGTCGGGGCCGCTCGGCTCGATCACCCGGGAGGACGTACAGCAGGCGGCGAGCGGCGCGAGCGTCGTGGTTGCCGAGCCGATCGCGGCGACGGCAGCGCCCAGCTTCGGCGCGGACCGGGAGCAGCGCATCCCGGTCAAGGGCGTCCGCAAGCTGACCGCCGAGAACATGTCCCGCTCGGCGTTCACCGCCCCGCACGTGACGGAGTTCCTGACCGTCGACGTGACCCGGGCGATGAAGGCACTGGACCGGCTGCGCGGCCGGCGGGAGTGGCGCGACGTACGGGTCTCGCCGCTGCTGCTGGTGGCGAAGGCGGTGCTGCTGGCGGTGCAACGGCACCCGATGGTCAACTCGACCTGGGCGGGCGACGAGATCGTGGTCAAGGAGTACGTCAACCTCGGCATCGCGGCGGCCACCGAGCGCGGTCTGATCGTGCCCAACGTCAAGGACGCCGGCCGACTCTCGCTGCGGGAGTTGGCGGACGCGCTGACCGACCTGGTGCAGACGGCGAAGTCCGGCCGCACCTCGCCCGCGGCCATGTCCGGCGGCACCCTGACCATCACCAACGTCGGCGTGTTCGGGGTGGACACCGGCACACCGATCCTGCCGCCGGGTGAGTCCGCGATCCTGGCCTTCGGCGCGGTGCGGGAGATGCCCTGGGTGCACAAGGGCAAGGTCAAGGTTCGCCAGGTCACCACGCTGGCGCTGAGCTTCGACCACCGGATCATCGACGGTGAGCTGGGCTCGAAGTTCCTGCGGGACGTCGGCGACTTCCTCACGGATCCGGAGGCGGCGCTGCTCGCCTGGACCTGATCGTTTCAGAACGCCAGCCACGGCCGGTGTGCCACGGGTTAACGCCCGGCACACCGGCCGTGTCCGTTGAACGAAGGAACCGTCGGCCAAGCGGCCTGTTGACCTTTGATTGTTAGGCAGGTGTCTCAGCTCACCTAATAATCGATGGAATTTCGCCGGCTCCTGCTGTTGAATAGAGGCATCAGGGGCTGACAACCGAATAGCTAGGGGGACCCACCAATGAGCAGCATGATCGAGCGAATCCGCAACCACCGCGACGCGACCCGCCGCGCCCGTGCCATCGAGCACGCGCTGCGCTCGGCGAACTCGCCGGCGGTTCGCGAGGAAATCCTCGTCATCGCCCAGCGTCACATGAGCTGACGCTCCACCACATTCCTCACCTCCTCCAGATCGATGGCCCACCCGGCTCACCGGGTGGGCCATCGGCGTTTCCCAACCACCACCACCGGGATTCCGCCCTGCCGCAGCGCCCGGTACGGTGGGCTTCGGTCGTCGCCCGCCGACCCGGCAGAGGCCGAGCCGACAGGAACTGCTCGACATCAACCGGCCACGGTGAGTGACGAGCAGTGCTCCTTGGACGGTTCGTGCCACCACCCGATACCGTGCGGGGAGCCGGCACAGCGGTACGCCGGTGACGCCGGCAGCCACGCCGAGGAGACCGATCGGCACCGGCGAGCCGACATGTGATGGAGGAGGCGCACCCATGACGTCCGAGGGCCCGCACCGACCCGGCCAGGAGCCGGACGAGGTGTCACCGGGCGCCGGCGGACCGGCGCCGTACGGCGACCGCCCGGCGCAGCCGGACAACGGCCAGAACGCCGCCGGCCCCGACCTGGGCTGGGCACCCCCGCCCCCGACGCGACCGAACCCGTCGGCGCCGGCCTGGGCGACCCAGCCCGAGCAGCCGCCGGCCCCCGCCTGGGGTGCCGCCGCCGCGCAGCCCAACGACCCGGCGCAGCCCGCCTGGGCCGCCGGTGGTGGCGCGAGCGAGCCGCCGCAGCAGCAGCCCGGCGCATGGTCCGGCAACGACGGCGCGCCGACCCCGGCGCAGCCCGAACCCTGGGCCGCGCAGCAGCAGGGCTGGACGCCCGCCGAGCAGAGCGCACCCGCACCGACCTGGACCCCGAACCCCCCCGCTGAGCAGCCGGACTGGGTGCAGGCCCAGCCAGCCGCACGGGGCGCCGCGCAGGTTCCCCCGGCCACCGCCGCCTGGCCCGCCCAGGAGGACCCGGCCAGCGGCTGGGGCGGCGCGGCGCAGGCCAACCCGCCCGCAGCCGACTGGCGGGCGACCGAGTCTCCGCAGTCCGACGCCGCACCGCAGGCCGCCGGCTGGTCCGGCGGCGCCCAGCAGGAGCAGGCCACCGGCAACGGCGGCTGGCCCGCCGCCGGCGCCGCCCGCGACGACCAGCCGGTGTGGACGCCGGCGGAGCAGTCGCCACCGGCCTGGGGCCAGCCCGCCGAAGCGACCGAGCAGCCCGCCCCCGGCTGGGGTCAGGCCGCCCAGCCGAGCCCGGCCCGTGGCGCCGCCCAGGTCCCGGCCCCGACGACGAACTGGCCCGCGCAGGACGATCCGGCCAACTCCGGCGGGTGGGCCGCGCAGCAGCAGCAGGCGCAGCCCGCATCGTGGAACGACGGCAACGACGCGCGGCAGGACCAGCCCGCGCAGCCGGCCGCCTGGGCCGAGGCCGAGGGCCGTCCACAGCAGCCCGACTGGGTGCTCCCCCAACCGGAGCAGCCGACCGAGCGGCCGGAGCAGGCAGGGTGGACCCCGGCGGAGCCGAGCAACCTCCCCGCCCGTGCCAGCGCCAGCGTGCCCACCAGCGGCGGCGCGCCCAACTGGGCCGCCGGCCCGGACAACGCCGCCCAGGGCAACTCCGGCGGCGTGCCGGAGGCCGAGCCGTGGGCCCCCGGTGAGGTGTGGGGTCGCGCGGAGGCCGAAGCTTCCGCCCAGTCCCGTGGAGGCTGGGAGGCTGACCGCGGCGACGAGGCACCGGCCTACCAGCCCGGGCCCGCGCCGGGCATCTCGCCGGCGAACGCGGTGCCGCTGCCCCCGCAGGAGCAGCGCGTCCCGGGTGCCAGCCTGGCTGCCGTCCCGCCGTCCGACTACACGCCCCAGGCCCAGTTCGCTCCGATCCCCGAGCAGCCCGCCTACGCCGAGCGGGAGACCCCGGACGCCGCCGCGCAGTACGGTGGCCGCCCCGAGGACGTCTCCGCGAGCGGCGCGGTGGTACCCGCCCCACGCACCTCGCCCGAGTCCGGAGCGGGCCGCGCGGTCGTACCGGTGTCGGACGCCGAGTCGGCAGCCGGCGCGGCGGCCCGGGCCACGGCGAGCGCCTCCGTGCCGTTGGCGAGCCGGGTGATGCCCCCGACCGACCAGGCCATCCGACCGACCGGCACGGCCAACCCGCAACCCAGGGTGTACGGCCGTCCGGCACGACCGGAGCCGGAGGCCGAGCCGGAGCCGGAGGCGTTCCAGGGCGACCCGGGCACCGACCGGCAGGGTGCTCCGGAGTGGCAGAACGACGCGCCACGACAGGCCACGCCCGACTGGCAGCACGAGGAGCAGCGGCAGATCGCTCCCGACTGGCAGAACGACGCGCAGCGGCAGCAGCCCGCACCCGACTGGCAGAACGACGCGCAGCGTCAGGCTGGGCCCGGCTGGGGCGGCGAGCCCTCGGCCGATCCGCGCTTCGACGACCGGCAGCCCGCACCGAACGCGTTCAACGAGGCGCCGCCGGCGTTCCCGCCCGGTGTGCCGTCCTTCGTCGACGCCCCGGGCAACAACAGGCCGGTGAACGGCACCCGCCCGCACTCCGGTGCCGAGCCGTCGGCGGACCAGTTCGGCGGCCCCGGGGCGTCTGCCGCCGGCACCGCGAACGGAACGGCGACCTTCGGTGCGCCGAACTTCGGCGGCCCGGGATCCGGCGCGCCGGGCTACGGCGGGCCGGCGACCGAACCGGTGCCCGGCGGCGGTTTCCCGCCGTCGTTCCCGCCACCGCCGCAGCCCGCGTCGTCCTGGGGCCAGGAGGCCGGCCAGTCGGACCAGGGCCGGTTCGACGCGTTCAAGCCGGACGCCGTCGACGAGCCGAAGGTGGAGCCACCGACGCCGAAGGTACGCAACGGCCGGGTGCTGGCCGCGGTGCTGATCGCCGCGATGCTCATCCTGGCGGTGCCGCTCGGCCTGCTGCTTCTGCTCGGCAAGGTCGGCGGGAACGACACGCCGGCCTTCGACCCGGCGGTCGGCACCTGCGTGAAGCAGTCCGGGCAGGCCGGCGCGTCGGCGGCGGACTGCGGCGAGGCGGGCGCGTTCACGATCGTCTCGAAGGTGGACGCCAAGGAGAAGTGCACCGACACGACGCAGCCCCACGTGGTGTTGCCGGGTGAGGGTGCCAACCGGGTGCTCTGCCTGAAGCCGGCCGCGAAGTAGCCGCACCGACGGCGGGGTCACGGGCAACCGTGGCCCCGCCGTCGTCGTACCCGCAGGTGGTACCGAATCTCGCCCCCTCCGGCCGGGCGCGGGCCGGTGGTCAGGCACGATGGGTGCATGAGCGCACGAGTACGGGCTCCCGAACTGCGCGGTCGGGGCTGGCTGAACACCGGTGGACGCGACCTCAAGCTCGCCGACCTTCGCGGCAAGATCGTAATCGCGGATTTTTGGACGTTCTGCTGTATCAACTGCCTGCACGTGCTCGATGAGCTGCGCCCGCTGGAGGAGAAGTACGGCGACGTGCTCGTCGTCATCGGCGTGCACTCGCCGAAGTTCGAGCACGAGAAGGACGCCGACGCACTCGCCGCCGCCGTGGAGCGGTACGGGGTGCACCACCCCGTACTCGACGATCCCGAGATGGACATGTGGCAGCAGTACGCGGCCCGGGCCTGGCCGACCCTGTCGGTGATCGACCCCGAGGGTTACGTGGTGGCCACCATGGCCGGCGAGGGGCACGCCGAGGGGCTGGCCCGACTGATCGACGAGTTGATCACCACCCACGAGGCCAAGGGCACCCTGCACCGGGGCAACGGCCCGTACGTCCCGCCGCCGGCACCGGAGACGGCGCTGCGCTTCCCGGGTAAGGCGGCGGTGCTGCCCAACGGCAACCTGCTGGTCTCGGACTCGGCCCGACACTCCCTGGTCGAGGTCGACCCGGACGGCGAGACGCCGGTGCGTCGGATCGGCTCGGGCGAGCGCGGCCGGGCGGACGGTCCGGCCGCAGCGGCGACGTTCTCCGAGCCGCAGGGCGTGTGCGTGCTGCCCACGCACGTCGCCGAGGTGGCCGGCTACGACCTGGTGGTGGCCGACACCGTCAACCACCTGCTGCGCGGCGTTCGGCTGGAGTCCGGCGAGGTGGTCACCGTTGCCGGCAGTGGGCGGCAGTGGCGCGCTGAGGTCGACGACCACGCCCACGACGCGTTCGCCGTCGACCTCTCGTCGCCGTGGGACCTGGCCTGGTACGACGACAAGCTGATCATCGCGATGGCCGGCATCCACCAGCTCTGGTGGTTCGACCCGATCAAGCGGACCGCCGGCATGTACGCCGGCACCACAGTGGAGGCGTTGCGCGACGGCCCGCTGGCCGAGGCGTGGATGGCCCAGCCGTCGGGGCTGTCCACCTCCGCCGACGGCACCCGGCTCTGGGTGGCCGACAGCGAGACCAGCTCGATCCGGTACGTCGAGAACGGTGTGCTGGGCACCGCCGTCGGGCAGGGCCTGTTCGACTTCGGGCACGTGGACGGCCCGGCGGAGTCGGCGCTGCTCCAGCACCCGCTGGGCGTGTGCGCGCTGCCGGACGGCTCGGTGCTGATCGCGGACACGTACAACGGTGCGGTGCGCCGCTTCGACCCGGCCAGCAACCAGGTCTCCACCGTCGCCGACGGGTTGGCGGAGCCGAGCGACCTGGTGCTCACCCCGTCCGGTGAGGTGCTGGTGGTGGAGTCCGCCGCACACCGGTTGACCCGGCTCGCCCCCGGTGCCCTGTCGGCGGCGGGTGCCAGCACTGTGGACGGGCCACGGCACCGCACCGAGCGCAAGCCGACCGACGTCGCCGCCGGCGAGGTCACCCTGGACATCGTCTTCACCCCGGCGCCGGGGCAGAAGCTGGACGAGACGTACGGGCCGTCGACCCGGCTGGTGGTCTCCGCGTCCCCGCCGGAACTGCTGGTGGACGGTGCCGGCACGGGCACCGAGCTGTCCCGCCGGCTGGTGCTCAACGGCGAGGTCACCGCGGGGGTGCTCCAGGTGACAGCGCAGGCGGCGACCTGTGACGCGGACGTCGAGCACGCGGCGTGCCACCTGACCCGGCAGGACTGGGGCGTACCGGTCCGGGTGGTCGACGGCGCCGTGACCCGGCTGCCGCTGGTGCTTCGCGGCCTGGACGCCTGACGCGATTCGGAGGGGCCCGGCTGGGCCCCTCCGGTCAGGCGAACGGGGCCAGTGTGATGTCGGCGTCGATCAGGCTGGCGCGGACGAGCTCGGCGGCGGAGACCGCGCCGGGGGTGTCCCCGTGCAGGCAGATCGAGTCGACCGAGCAGGGGATGACAGTGCCGTCGACAGCCACCACGCTGCGTTCGGTGGCCATCCGCGCCGCCCGTTCGGCGATCTGCTCGGGGTCGGTGATCACCGCGCCGGGGGTGCCGCGCGGCATCAGCGCCCCGTTGGGCAGGTAGGCACGGTCGGCGAACGCCTCGGCAACCACCGGCAGGCCGGCACCCACGGCGAGTTGGGCGAGCGTCGAACCGGGGAGGCAGAGTACGGGCAGCTCCGCGTCGTAACCGCTGACGGCGGCGACCACCGCCGCCGCCTGGGACTCGTCGGTGCTGGCCGCGTGGTAGAGCGCGCCGTGCGGCTTCAGGTACCGGACCCGGGTGCGGAACAGCCGGCAGAACGCGTCCAGCGCCCCCAACTGGTAGGTCACCTCGTCGCGTAGCTCGGCGAAGTCGTACGCGATGTGCCGCCGGCCGAAGCCGGCCAGGTCCCGGTAGCCGACCTGCGCGCCCACCGCGACCCCGCGTCGCGCGGCGCCTTCGCAGACCCGCCGCATTGTCGACGGGTCGCCACCGTGGAAGCCGCAGGCGACGTTGGCGGAGGTGACGAGGCTCAGCAGTGCCTCGTCGTCACCGAGTCGCCAGATGCCGAATCCCTCGCCCAGGTCAGCGTTGAGGTCCATGGAATCTGACGGTAGTACCTGGCCGGGCCTGCGCGAGCGGGGTCACGTCGGTGACCACCCCGATGACGGGGTATCCACCGGTGGTCGGATGGTCCGTGAGGAAGATCAGGGGTTGTCCGTCCGCCGGCACCTGCACCGCCCCGAGCACGATGCCCTCGCTGGGGAGTTCGCCGGCCACCGCGCGGGGCAGCGCCGCGCCGGCGAGCCGCGCACCGACCCGGTTGCTCACCGGGCTGACGGTGTACGCGCTGCTGAAGAGCCGGTTGAACGCGGTCGGCGTGAACCAGTCCTCGCGAGGACCGGGACCCAGCGTCAGGTGCAGCTCTTCCGGCGGCGTGGGGCACACGGTCACATCCACCGGTGCCGGGGTGCCGACCGGATCACCGAGCGGCAGCAGGTCACCGTCCCGTAGCCGGGGCGGGCCGAGCCCGGAGAGGGTGTCGGTGGCCCGGCTCCCGAGCACCGGTGACACGTCGATGCCGCCCGCCACCGCCAGCCAACTCCGTACGCCCCGACGGGCGGGACCGATCCGCAGTACAGTCCCGGCCGGCACGCTGAGCGGGCGTCCCGTGTCACCGGGCCGGGCACCCGCCTGGACAGGAACCTCGGTGCCGGTGACCGCCACCGTGGCGGCCCGGGTCAACCGCACTGTGCAGCCGGTGAGAGTGATCTCCAGGCCGGCCGCGTGCTCCGGATTGCCGACCAGCCGGTTGGCCAACCGCAGGGCACCCGGGTCGAGGGCGCCGGACCGGGGTACGCCCAGGTGCGCCCAGCCGGGCCGGCCCAGATCCTGCACAGTGGTGAGCGCACCGGCGCGGATCACCTCGATGGCGGCCGGGCGGGTCACGCCGCCACCATCCGCACCGTGGTCCCCGGACCGAGTCGGGCCGGCGGGTCCGCGGCCACGTCGAACAGCACCAGGTCGGTCCGACCGACCAGCAGCCAGCCGCCCGGGGAAGCGCCCGGGTAGATGCCGGCGTACGGGCCAGCCAACGCGACCGAGCCGGCCGGCACCCGGGGACGGGGCGTGGCGAGGCGGGGCAGCGCCAACTCGGCGGGCAGCCCGGTCAGGTAGGGGAATCCAGGGGCGAATCCGCAGAAGGCGACCCGGAACCGGGTACTGGTCAGTTTGTGCCGCACTGCCGGCACGTCCACGCCCCAGTGCTCCGCCACCGCCGCCAGGTCCGGCCCGTCGAAGGTGACCGGCACGAACACCTCAGCCGCGTCGTCGGCCCCGTCTTCGGCTGTGGCGTCACGGAGGTCGGCTGCGCCTCGGGCCCCGGCGACGGTGGACGCCCAACGGGTCAGCTGCTCGGTCGTGGTGGCCGGGTCGGGCAGGCCGTCGAGTAGCACGGTCCGGGCCGCCGGCACGATCTCCACAGCGATCAGGTCGCCCCGCTCCCGACGCCGCCACAGCTCGGCCCGCCACGCTTCGACAAAGGCGGCCTCGGCTTCGGGGGTGTCGGCGGGGGCGGTGCAGTCGAGTAGCAGGGCGTGCGCCCCGACGGGTCGGATCCGCATCCGCTCATCCTCGCCGATGCCGTGCCGATCCGGTGTTCACGTTGACGGTGCCGGGTGTCACCAACGCCACTACTTAGAAGTAACCTACGGTGCCGTAACCTGACTGGGTGACCACCTCCGCCCCGCTTCGCCTGAAGCCGGTCGACATCGGTAAGCCCCGGATGCGCGGCTGGCTGCACACGTACGCCTTCTTCGTCGCCCTGGTCTGCGGCATCGTGCTCTGCTCGATCGCCGCCACCCGACCCGGGTGGGCACCTTTAGTGAGCTGCCTCATCTACAGCCTGACGGTCTGCGGGCTCTTCGGTACGAGCGCGCTGTACCACCGCCGCGTGTGGTCGGAGCGCGGCTATCAGGTGATGCGCCGGATGGACCACTCGATGATCTTCGTGTTCATCGCCGGCACGTACACACCGCTCTGCGCGATGCTGCTCGCGCCCCGGCCAGCCACCGTGATGCTGGCCCTGGTCTGGGGTGGCGCACTGGCCGGCGTTGCGGTCAAGGTGGTCTGGCCGCACGCGCCACGCTGGGTGTCCGCGCCGCTCTACCTGGCGCTGGGCTGGGTGGCGGTGGCCATGCTCCCGGAGATCCTGCACGGGGGCGGCGTCGCGGCGCTGGTGCTGCTGATCGTCGGCGGCGCGATCTACAGCGTCGGCGCGGTCTTCTACGCGTTGCGCCGACCCAACCCGTGGCCGACCGTCTTCGGCCACCACGAGTTCTTCCACGCCTGCACCCTGCTGGCGGCGCTCTGTCACCACATCGCGATCTACTTCGCGCTGTTCGCCTGACCCAATGATCGTGCTCGATCAAGGATGTAGTGGCCTCGCTCGCATTCGAAGGCACTAGTTCCTGGATCGAGCACGATCTTCGCCCGATCACCGCCTCCGGGATCAGGCCCACACTTCAAGATGGCCGGGTAGCGGGGTGCTGGCGGTCCCGTCGCGCACACGCGAGCCGGGGCGCACACGCGAGCCGGGGCCCCGCGACGCTGCGGGACCCCGGAGTGTGTGGGCGAGGATCAGACCGGTCGGCCCGGCCGACGCACCTCGCGGTACTCCTGCACGACCTGGTTGTCCTGGACCGGCACGACCCGGTCGGCGACCACGCGCTCCTCGCGAACCGGCGCGGCCACTACCGGGCGGCGGCGGCTGTTCCAGAAGTAGAGGGTGGCGAGCAGGCCGGCGACGCCGGCGAGCATCAGCACCCAGCCGACCACGGCCAGGTCCAGCCAACCCAGGTCGGCCTCCACTGCGAACGCGAAGATCGCGCCTAACGCGATCAAGAAGATGCTGCCACCAATGCCCATGTCTCGCTCCTCGGCTCTAACCTGGCGTACGTCGCGCCGCGGCCGTCGGTAGGGGTGCGGCATCCATCGACTTACCCAGGCACGGAGATCGCCAATCGGGCAAGCTGGGGGCATGACGGACGCCGACCCCGACACACGGACACTGGTGTTGCTGCGGCACGCGAAGGCCGAGCAGGGCAACGACGCGGCGGACGACGCGGAGCGGCCGTTGAGCGCACGCGGGACCGCCGACGCGGCTGCGGCTGGGGCCTGGTTGGCGCACCAGGGGCTGCTGCCCGACGTGGTGATCTGCTCGACGGCCCGACGCACCCGCCAGACCTGGCACGGGGTGGCGATGGGGATGACCGGTTCACCGCCGGAGGGTGGCCCGACCGGTCCTCGCCCGACTGTCCGTTATGAGCCGGGTGCGTACGACGCGCACCCCGAGGAGTTGTTGTCGCTGGCCCGCACTGTGGACCCGGCGGCCCGCACAGCCTTGCTCATTGCCCACAATCCGGGCATCTCGCTGCTCTCCGCACTCCTCGACCCCGAGGGAGTGAACGACGAGGGTCTGCGCACCGCCGAGCTGGCGGTGCACCGCTGCCCGCTGGGCTGGGCGGAGTTGAGCAGGGCGGGAGCGCCGCTCACGGTTCGGCACACCGCACGCGACTGAGCCACCCGCCGATCCGACGGGTGGCTCAGGGTACGCGTTGTGCCGGGATCAGGACGGCGGCGCGGTTGGTGGCGGCGGGTCCGGCGGTGGCGGCATCATCGCCGTCGGATGAGACAGCCGGTTCTCCTCCACGATGAGGGTTCGAGCCCGCTTGCGCCGGTCCTGCCAGAACCAGACAGTGGTCAGCAGTACGGCCAGCCCGGCCAGGATGAACACCCAGCCGACGGCGCGTACGTCGATCCACCAGACGTTGGCTCTCAGCGCGAAGGTCAGGATCGCGCCGATCGCGATGAGAAAAATGCCGCTTCCTACACCCATGTGCGCTGCACTCCCCCGTGCGGTGGCTCTGGGCGTTCCCTTTCGAGGTCACGCGACGGTTACCCGCCACGGCAGCGGCATACCCGACCGGGCGCGGTCAATCCGTGCCCACCGTCGGGTCGAAACGGCGGCGGCCGACGGGGCGTCATGCCCCGCCGGCCGTCGGTGCCGAGTGGTGCGACCCGGCACAGGACCTAGAAGGCCTCCTCCGGGAGGTCCATGATGTCGAGGTCGGCACCCTCGATGATCCGCCGGTCGGCGCCGATGCGGGGCAGCACCTCACGTGCGAAGAATCGGGCAGCGGCCACCTTGCCGGTGTAGAACGCCTTGTCGCTGGCGGAGACCTCGCCGGTCAGCGCCTTCAGCGCCACCTCGGCCTGCCGCTGCAGCAGCCAGCCGACCACCAGGTCACCGATCGCCAGCAGGAAGCGCCGGCTGCTCAGCCCGACCTTGTAGAGGGCGCGGGTGTCGCCGCCCTGCGCCTCGCCCAGCCAGCCGGTCATCACACCGAGGATGTTCTGCACCTCGCCGAGCGCCTTGCCGAGCGCCTGCCGCTCCTCCTTGAGCTGGCCGTTGCCCGCCTCGGTGGAGATGAACTCCTGGATCTCGCCGGCGACCGCCATGAGGGCCTTGCCGTTGTCCCGAACGATCTTGCGGAAGATCAGGTCCAGGCTCTGGATGGCGGTGGTGCCCTCGTACAGGGTGTCGATCTTGGCGTCCCGGACGTACTGCTCCAGCGGGTAGTCCTGGAGGAACCCGGAGCCGCCGAAGGTCTGCAGGGACTCGTGCCCCAGCATCTCGTACGCCCGCTCCGAACCGACGCCCTTGACCAGCGGCAGCAGCAGGTCGTTCACCCGCTTGGCCAGCTTGGTGGCCTTCTCGTCGCCGGCCGCCTCGGCGATGGCGACCTTGTCCTGCCAGGTGGCGGTGTAGAGAACCAGGGCACGCAGGCCCTCGGCGTACGACTTCTGCAGCAGCAGCGAGCGGCGCACGTCCGGGTGGTGGGTGATGGTGACCCGCGGCGCGGTCTTGTCCGCCTGCTGGACCAGGTCGGCGCCCTGCACCCGGTTCTTCGCGTACTCCAGGGCGTTGAGGTAGCCGGTGGAGAGGGTGGCGATGGCCTTGGTGCCGACCAGCATCCGGGCGTACTCGATGATCATGAACATCTGGCGGATGCCGTCGTGCTTGTCGCCCAGCAGCCAGCCCTTGGCCGGTACGCCGTGCTCGCCGAAGGTCAGCTCGCAGGTGTTGGAGACCTTCAGGCCCATCTTGTGCTCGACGTTGGTGGTGTAGACGCCGTTGCGCTCGCCCAGCTCGCCGGTGGTCTCGTCGAAGTGGAACTTCGGCACGACGAAGAGCGACAGGCCCTTGGTGCCGGGGCCACCGACGCCTTCCACCCCCACCGGACGGGCCAGCACGTAGTGCACGATGTTGTCGCTGAGGTCGTGCTCACCCGAGGTGATGAAGCGCTTCACGCCCTCGATGTGCCAGGAGCCGTCCGGCTGCTGGATGGCACAGGCACGGCCGGCGCCGACATCCGAGCCGGCGTCCGGCTCGGTGAGCACCATGGTGGAGCCCCACTGCTTGTCGATGAAGAGCTTGGCCCACCGCTTCTGCTGCTCGTTGCCCTCGACCTCCAGCACGTGCGCGAAGGACGGGCCGGAGGCGTACATCCAGATCGGGGCGTTCGAGCCGAGCACCAGCTCGGCGAGGGCCCACCAGAGAGCGCGGGGGGCGTTGGTGCCGCCCAGGTGCGGCGGCAGGTCCAGGCGCCAGAACTCGGAGTCCATGAATGCCTGGTAGGACTTCTTGAACGACTCCGGGAGCGGCGCGGTGTGCGTGGCCGGGTCGAACACCGGCGGGTTGCGGTCGCTGTCCGTGTAGCTGGCGGCCAGGTCCTCGCGAGCGAGGCGATCAAGCTCGGAGAGGAAACTGCGGGCGGTGTCGGCGTCGAGTTCGGAGTACGGTTCCTGGCCGAACGCCTGGTCCGCCCCGAAGACCTCGAACAGGTTGAACTCAAGGTCCCGCAGGTTGCTCTTGTAGTGGGTCATGCTCGCTGGCCCCGCTTCCGGACAGGTGTTACCGATCAGTAACCCCGACTGTATTACTCGCGGGTAGGCAGCGACAAGCGGATCACCCAAGTGACGGCCATTACACACCTGCGGGCGCGACCGGGCGGCTCAGCTCTCGGCGGCGCCGACCTCCCAGCTCGGGACGGCGACGGCCGCGCCGGCGCGGGCACCCACGTACTCCATCAGGACCAACGCGATGTCGTCGTCGAGCCGACCGTGCACCCACTCGACCAGGGCGGTCTCCAGCGATGCCAGCCCGTCGGCGACAGTGCCATGGCCGAGCAGTCGCCAGGCCCGGTCGGCGGTCGGGAAGAACTCACCGTCCCGCCGCGCCTCGCCGAGACCGTCGGTGAACAGCAGCAGCCGGTCCCCGGGCTCCAGGCGCTCGACCCGGGGGCGGACCACCGGCATGAACCCGAGCGGAGGCGCCGGGGCCGGCGGTTCCAGCGGGATCACCGCACCTCGGCGTAGCAGCAGCGGTGGCGGATGCCCGCAGTTGACGATCGTGAGGGTGCCGCCACGCTCCTCGACCAGTGCCGCCGTGACGAAGTCCTCGTCGCCGACGTTGCGGGCCACCGCGCGGTCCAGGTCGGCGACGACGGCCCGCAGGTCGGCCCGCTCGTACGCCACGTGCCGGTAGGAACCGAGGACGATGCTGGCCAGCCGGACCGCGTCCAGGCCCTTGCCCCGCACGTCACCGATGATCATGCGGACGCCGTAGGGCGTGTCGATCGCCTCGTACAGGTCGCCGCCGATCTCGGCCGTCGCGGTGGAGGAGATGTAGCGTCCCGCGACCGAGAGCGTGCCGACCTGCGGCCCGAGCGGGCGCAACACCGCCTGCTGGGCCACCGAGGCGAGCTTGGTCAGCTCGACGATCCGCTCGGCCTGCCGCTGGCGAACCCAGGCCACCGCCACTGCCATTCCGGTGACGAGAGCGACAGCGACAACGTTGACCGAGGTGGCCAACGAAACCTTCGGCGCGACCAGCGCGAAGCCGGCGCCGATCAGCGTCGCCGCGACACCCACGCCCAGGACCACCAGCCAGGACGCCAGTGCGGCGGCGAGAACCGGCGCGGCCGCCAGGAGCGCAACGTAGTGCACCTTACGGCCGTCCGCCGCCTCCACCGCCGAGACGATCGCGAGCAGAACGAGGGCCGCGCCGAGGCCGGCGCGGGATCCGGGGCTCAGCGGGCGACGGCCCGACTGGAGGAGTCGCGTGGGTACGAGGGACAGTTTGCCTGATCCACGTGAACCGGTGAATGAACCTGACCCGTCGTCTGAGGAGGTTCTGTCCGGCCGGCCCAGTCGGCCGACCGAATCGGCGTCGCCGCTCCCGCTCAGCCGAGGACCTCGTAGCGGACGGTGAGCGCGCCTACGTCGACCGAGGCGATGCTGGCGAAGGCGGCCCGGGAGAGGTCCAGGCAGCGGCCGTCGATGAACGGGCCACGGTCGTTGATCCGCACCGTCACCGACTTGCCGTTGGCCGGGTTGGTCACCCGGACCTTGGTGTTGAACGGCAACGTCTTGTGCGCGGCGGTCAGCGCGTCGGGGTTGAACGACTCGCCGTTGGCGGTGAGCTGCCCGTCGGAGTAGAACGAGGCGCCGCACGAACCGCTCTCCAGCACCTTCGCCGCGGCCGTGGTCTTCTTGACGGTCGGCTTCGGCTTGGGCTTCGGCGACGTGGTGCGTTCCCTGCCCCGGGAGGCGGCCTGCTGCGACCGGGTCGCCGACGGGCTGGCGGTCACGCTGGGCGAGGCGCTGACGCTCGGGGTGGCGGCCGGGGAACTGGGGGTCAGGCTGCTCGCGGCGGTGGTCGGGGTGAGGTCGAGAGCCACCTGCCCCGACTGGTCGGACCCGGAGACCAACTGCACGGCACCTACCGTGCCGCCGACGGCGAGGGCGACGCCGACCGCCGCGGTGGCCACGATGCCCGCCGGGGAGGAGAAGATGCGGGTACGAGAGTGCTTGCCTGCCACCGGCCCGGTCCTTTCGTCGTCTGAACAAACCGGATCGGACCGTAACGAGAGAAGCACTTCCGAAGTCAACGTGATCATGGTGGTATGCCCGCATTTGCGCAGGTACGTGTAGCCGATCATCCGACCCGGGGTGGGCCGGCTGGCCCGGGTGCCGTCGCGCCCGCCGCCCGTGCCGCAGGATGAGCGGATGCCCGCCGATCTGACCGAACGCCTGGCCGCCCTGTTCCAGTGGATCGACCCCGGCCCGGGCACCAGTCACCTGGTCAGCGACATCTCCGGTTGGTGGCGGGACCCGGCGGTGCTGGCCGAGCTGGGGCCGGCCCTGGTGGCGCCGTACCGGGCCGCCCGGCCAACGGTGGTGCTCGCGCCGGCCGTCACCGGGCTGCTGCTCGGGCCGTTGGCCGCCACCGCCCTCGGGGTCGGCTTCGTGGCCGCACACAAGCCCGGTGACGGACGCCTGCCGGCCGGGCCACTCACCTGGGCACAGAGCCCACCGGACTACCGGGGTCGACGGGTGGACCTCGCCGTACGGGACCGCCACCTCGGCCCCGACGACCGGGTGCTGGTGGTGGACGACTGGGTGCGTACCGGCGCGCAGCTGCACGCCCTCTACGACATCTGCGCAGCCCGGGGCGCCGAGGTGCTGGGCACCGCGGTGGTGGCCGTGGACTGCCCGCCCGAGATCGCGGCCAACCTACGGATCACCGGCCTGATCGACGCCGCGGATCTGCCGGGTTGACCTCAAGCGAGGTTGAAGAACGACGATCGGTGGATGAGCGAGGGAACACTGGACGAGGCGTACGAACGACTGCACCGCACCGGCCCGGAGTTCGAGGGCTGGCTGTCCAACCACGGACCCATGGCCGTCGAGGCGCTGGTCCGGCACGGGCACCAGCAACGGGTGCACCGCTGGCTCGACGACTACCTCGGCCGACTCGATGAGCTGCCCCGGGGGCTGCACCCGATCGACGACTGGCGGGACGCGCTCGGCGACCCGAAGCGCGCCGGTGACTGGCTGGCCTACTTCGACAGGCAACTGCGCGAACACCAATGGCGCGACGTGCTCGCCACCTGGTGGCCCCGGCTGCTGCCGGGCATCGCCGCCGGCGCCACCCACGGCGTGATCCGGGTCGGGCACGCCGTACGCGCGCTCGAAGCGGACGAGGAGAACCCACGGCGGCTCACCGAGTTGGGCCAGGCCCTCGGCTACTGGGCGGCACGCTGGCAGCCGATCCCCGGCACCGACCGGCTGTTCACCGGCGATCCCGACGAGCCTGGTACCGACGACATCGACGTGGCGGGCGCGCTGGCCGGGCTGCCCCGGATCGAGGACCAGACCGGAGGGGTCCGGGACCGGCTGGGCCGGCTGCCGGCCGTACCCCGGTGGGAGCCTGCGCTCGCGGCGCTGCGCCCCGCGCGGAGCCCGGCCGAGGCGCAGCGGGGGCTCACCACGCTGGTGCACCGGGCCGGTCTGGACTACCTGCGTTTCGGGCACACCAACCCGGTCATGCTGGTGCACGCGGTCACCGCGCCGACCGCCGTGCTGCGTACCCTGCCGGCGCTGGACCGGGCTCTGTGGGCGCCGAGCTTCGCAGCGGCCTGGGCCGCGACGGCGGCCATGACCTCCGTGTACGCCCCGGCCAACGGCATCGCGCCACCGACCGTCACCCCCGCGACGCCGTCGGAGGTTTTCGCCCGCGCGGCCCGCCACGGCGACGAGCACGTGGTCAAGCTCGCCGACGCGATCCTCGACGCGTACGCGACCAGTGCCGACGAGCGGCTCCTCACCGCACCTGGCTACGCCGGCCAACTGATCTGAGCGGGGCGACGGGTATTGCGGCGTCGACCGGGGGCGCCCTGGCCTAGCCTCGGCAGGATGTGGCCTCGGATCGGTGAACTGCGCGCCCTCGCCCTCGGCACCCCCGGCGAGTTGCGGTCGACCCTCAACACCCTGGTGCTGGCCGGCGTGAAGACCGCGACGGCCGGCCGACTCGCCGAGTACGCGGAAGAAGGCGAGGAGTTGGAGCACGTCGGCGAACGCCTGGCCCTGGTCGACGACGACAACGCACTGGCCGGCGTCGTGGAGATCACCGAAGTTGAGGTGGTCCGCTTCGCCGACGTGCCCTGGGACTTCGCCCACGCCGAGGGCGAGGGTGACCGCTCGATCGAGGAGTGGCGGGCCGGACACTCGACCTACTGGGCGCGCCTCGGCACGCCGGTCGACGGCGACACCCCGATCGTCTGCCTGCGCTTCCGCCTGGTTTCCGGCGGCGAGGGCGGTGTGGCCAGCGGCGACCTCGGCACCTGACGCGGCGGCTCCCAGCCGGGTCGGTGCGCCGGCTTCCCACCGGGCCGACGTGTCGGCCCGGCGGGCTCAGTCGCGTAGTTGTGGCAGCAGCCGCGTCGCCACGTCCACCAGGACGGCCTCGTCACCGGCGTACCAACTGCTGGCGCGTGGCCAGTGCGTCACCACGTCGGTGAAGCCCAGCTCGGCGGCGCGGCCGACCTGGTCGGCGAAGAACTGTGCGCTGCTGAGCGAGAAGACCGGCGCGGCATCCAGCGAGAGGTAGCGGTCCAGGCTGGCCGGGTCACGGCCGGCCTCGTCCAGGGTCCGGTCCATCCGCGCGGACAACGCCGACACACTGGCCCACCAACCCGCCAGGTCGTTGTCGTCACCCGTGCCGGTGGTCACCCACCCCTGCCCGAAGCGGGCCACCAACCGCATCGACCGTGGCCCGTTGGCGGCCACCACGAACGGCACCCGAGGCTGCTGCACGCAGCCCGGGTTGTTGCGGGCATCCACAGCGGCGAACCAGTCCCCACGCCAGGTGGTGCCGTCTTCCCGCAGGATCAGGTCCAACAACTCGGTGAACTCGGCGAACCGGTCGACCCGCTGACGAGGCGGCAGCGTCTCACCACCCAACACCGCCGAGTCGAAGCCGATGCCACCCGCTCCCAGACCGAGCAGCAGGCGGCCGGCGGAGACGTCGTCCACAGTGGTGATCTGCCTGGCGAACGCGGCCGGGTGCCGGAAGTTCGGCGACGCCACGAGAGTGCCCAGTCGAATGCGCGAGGTCACCGTGGCAGCAGCGGTCAGCGTGGCCATCGAGTCGAACCACGGGCCGTCGACCAGGTCACGCCAACCCAGGTGGTCGTACGTCCAGGCGTGGTCGAAGCCCCACTCGTCGACCTGCCGCCAGCGACGCTGCGACTCCGCCCACCGCTGGTCCGGAAGGATCACGATGCCAATCCGCATGATCGCCACCCTAGTCGGGCCGGCCACCCGCGCCCTACCCTCCGGTGGTGCCCGCCGAAGCAACCGCCGCCCGCGTACCCCCGGCTCGCCGGCTCCGCATGATCCGCACGGTGGCGTTGCTGGTCGGGGTGGTCGTTCCGTCCCTCATCCTCCGCGAGTTGGTCGAGTCCCGGTTCGGCCGCGGGCCGCTGGCCGACCTCAGCGCGGTCGCGGTGCCGGTGGCGGCGACCGCGTGGCTCGCGCCGTACGCCTCCTATCGGCGACGCGACGCCCTGCTCTGGCTGGTCGGCCCGGGCATCTACGTCTTCGCGGTGATCGCCTGGCGGGTGGCCCTCGCGCCCTACCGGGACTGGAGCCCCCGCCCGGAGGAAAAGGCCCGGTTGCGCTGGTCACGCGACCCGGAACACGCCGGGGAGTGGTACCTGACCGAGCCGACGAGTGGCACAGGTCACACTTCTTCCCGGTAGGGACACCGCGTTCGGCTCCGACCCCTCGGGGAGCGACACCCAGGCGGGGTGTCGCCCGAGGAGAGGATCAGAACGCGATGACGAAGGTGACCGCGCAACTGTCGGTGTCGGTGGACGGCTTCTACGCCGGGCCACAGTTCGACGGAAACGGCAACTGGATGGACTCGGAGGAGAGCGCCAAATTCTTCCGGGTAACCCGGTGGGCGACCGAGGCGGCGGCCTGGCGCGAACGGCAGGGCTTCGCCGGCGGGGAGCAGGACACCAACTCCGAGGTGATCGCCGAGTCGTTCGGCGCGGCCGGCGCGTACGTGATGGGGCGCCGGATGGCCGACGGGGGTGAGATCCCCTGGGGTGAGGAGCCGCCGTTTCGCGCGCCGGTCTTCGTCGTCACCCACCGCCCTCGCCAGCGGCTGCTGCGGGGAGGCGGCACCAGCTTCACCTACGTCACCGATGGCGTGGTCAGCGCCGTCGAGCAGGCGCGCGCCGTGGCCGGTGGCAAGGATGTCGCGGTGGCCGGGGGCGGCAGCCTGGTGCGGCAGGTGCTCAAGGCCGGCCTGCTCGACGAGTTGGAGCTGCACGTCGTACCCGTCGTGCTCGGCACCGGCCTGCGCCTCTTCGACGCGGACCTCGACCTGGGCGACCGGGAAGGGGTCGAGCTGACGCCGACCCGCGTCCTTGCCACCCCACAGGTGACCCACATCCGGTACGCGGTGCGGGGTCGCGCCCCGCTCGTGCTCGACGACCGGGGCAGCGGAGGCGGCCCGACGGTGACCGCGAACTGAACCACGGCCCCTCGAAGAAAGGAGGAGAAACCATGCCGCAACTGTTGCGGGTGCAGTGCTTCAACGTCTCGCGCGACGGTTTCGGGACCGGGGAGGGGCAGAGCCTGGAACGGCCCTTCGGTCACGCGGACCCCACCCCGCTGTTCTCCTGGCGTTCCGCCACCGCCAGCTTCGTGTATCGCACCGAGCCGGGTGGCACCCGTGGCCTGGACGACTACCTGACCCGCGACGCCGAGTGCAACATCGGCGCGGAGATCATGGGTCGCAACAAGTTCGGTCCCCAGCGTGGCCCCTGGGAGAACCATGACTGGCAGGGCTGGTGGGGGGACAACCCGCCGTTCCACACACCGGTCTTCGTGCTGACCCACCACGTGCGCCCGTCGTTCAGCCTGACCGACACCACGTTCCACTTCCGCGATGTCAGCCCGGCCGAGGCACTGGCCGAGGCGAAGCAGGCGGCCAACGGTCGGGACGTACGCCTCGGTGGTGGGGTCGCCACCATTCGTGAATTCCTCGAGGCCGATCTGGTCGACACGATGCACATCGCCGTCGCGCCCGTCGACCTCGACCGGGGCGAGCGGTTGTGGGACAGCCCTGACGAACTGCTCGACCGCTTCCACCTCGAGTCGGTGCCCAGCCCCAGCGGAGTCACCCACCTCCTGTTCTGGAGACGATGACCGCGCCCTTCCCGGCACTGTCGTCTACAGCCGCGCCAGCACCAGCAGGCGGTTGCCGTCGGGGTCGGTGACCCGCGCGGACCGCTCACCCCAGGGCTGGTCGACCGGCTCCTCGGTGACCGTCGCCCCACCCGTGCTCAGCGCGCCCACTGCCGCGTCGCAGTCGTCGGCGTAGACGCACAGCTCCCAGCGGTGTGAGTCGGCCGGCCCGCCAGCCTCCGGGTTGGCGGCCAGGCCGAGCTCGCTGCTGCCCAGTCGGAGGGCGACGAACTCCGGTGCGCCCTCGTCTGGGAACCGGTAGGTCAGCTCGAAGCCGACCACGTCCCGGTAGAACGCGATCAGTCGTGGCAGGTCAGGTGTCGTCACGATCGGAAACGCTTCGGTGAACACGGACCACCTCCAAGCCGGACCCTAGCCGGTGCCGGGTCCAGCAGGAACTACCACTGTCGATCCCGGTAGAAGTTGTCGCCTCGTCCGGGCCTCCAGCTGAGCACAGTCGCTGGACTGCCACAGGGGCCAGATCTGCTCACGGCGCCGCGCGTCGGAGGCCGGCGAGAACGAGGGTGATGAGGCCGTCCGCGTCGGTTCGGTAGGTCGGGTGGTCGTAGGCCGCACAGATGCCGTGGAGGGCCATCATGACGGCGCCGGCTCCCACGTCGTCGCGCATGGTCCCGGTCCTGACGGCAGCGGCCAAGAGGTCGTCGATCACCTGGCCCAGGGCTTGGGCACCCTCTGCCAGCGCGCCCGATTGGGTGGCCATGAGCGTGGCGAGTGTGCGGGCGAGGCCCTCGTGGCGGTGCAGGTGCTCCACGAAGCCGCGCAGGAAGGATTCCAGCGCCTCGTCGGCGGGGAGGGTGGCCTGCAGCTCGTAGGCGCGGTCGCACATCGCGGTGAGTTCTTCGCGGTAGACCGCCTCAGCCAGGGCTTCCCGGGTGGGGAAGTGGCGGTAGAGCGTGCCGGTGCCCACGCCAGCGAGTTTGGCGAAGTCGTCGAAGCGCAGGTTGAAGCAGCCGCTGGCGAAGAGCTCGCGGGCCTTCGCGATCAGGGCGTCCCGGTTGCGGCGGGCGTCGGCGCGCAGTGGCTTGGCATCGGTCACGTGGGGCTCCAGGTTGACAAGTGGAGACTGTCTCCATATTTTTAGAACCGGAGACAGTCTCCGATTATAGGGTACGAGGTGCCGCGTGAAGATCTTGATGTTCGGCCGGGGCGTCATCGGCGCGACGTACGGGTGGGCCCTGGAACGGGCCGGGCACCACGTCGAGTTCTATGTCCGGCCGGGGCGGGCGGCAGCGTACGGCGATGCGATTGATCTCGACCTGCTCGACGCCCGGCGACGGCCGTGGGGGAAGCGCGTCGCCGAGAGGTGGCCGGTGCGCTACCGCGAGTCACTGGAGCCGGACCATGACTTCGATCTGATCGTGCTGAGCGTGCAGCACTACAACTTCGCGGAGGCCGCGGCCTTCCTGGGGCCGCGCGTGGGCAACGCCACTGTGCTCGTCTTCAACAACCTCTGGGTCGAGCCGATGACCGCGACCGAACACCTTCCCGCTGACCAGGTGGCCTGGGGCTTCCCCGGGGCTGGCGGCGGCTTCGGCGACGACGGTGTGCTGCATGGGGCTCTGCTGCCCGTGGTCTTCTTCGGCACTCTCGACCGGCCGCCGACCGAACGCGAGCGGGCCGTGCGCCAGGTGTTTCGCGAGGCGGGGTTCAGGCTCCAGGAGAGCTCCGACTTCCGTGGCTGGCTGTCGATCCACTTCGTTCAGAACGCGGGCCTGCACACACAGAGCCTGAAGCAGGGCTCGTTGTCCAAGCTGACGCCCGGCAACATACGCGAAGCGATCCTCGCCATCCGCGAACTCCTGCGGCTCGTCGAGGCTCGCGGCGTTGATCTGCGGCGGCACCGCAGCGAGCTACTTCCTTTCACCGCGCCCGTCTGGCTGGCCGCACCGGTGATGGCCTGGCTGTTCAGGCACTTCCCGCCGATGCGCCTGGTGATGGAAGCCCACGCCAACCCCGAGGAGCTGCGCGCGGTCTGCCGCGACACCCTGGCGGAGGCGCGCAGGCTGGGCGTTGAGGTGCCCCGACTGGAGGCGGCCGAGCCCTACTTCGCTGCCGAGAGAGCGGCCTAGGCATCCACGCGCTGGTGCTGAAACGCCTCAGGCATGGGCCGAAATGAGTCGCGTACGGACCGACGCACCTGTTGGATCTCGACATGGAGCATGAGCTTGTTCGTCCCCGAAAGGCGCGTCCCGGGGACCACCTCGCGGTCCTCTCACCGTCCTTCGCCGCCGCCGGTGCCTTTCCGGTGATCCACGAGCAGGCCATGCGACGGCTTGCCGACCTGACCGGCCTCGTACCTGTCGAATACCCCACCACCCGCCAGGTGGGTGCGACCGCGGCAGCGCGTGCGGCGGACATCAACGCCGCCTTCGCGGACCCCCGGGTACGCGGCATTCTCGCCGTCATCGGCGGTGAGGACCAGATCACCGTCATTCCTCACCTGGACGCCGACCTGGCCCGTGCCGACCCGAAGCCGTTCCTCGGCACCAGCGACAACACCAACCTGCACCACTGGCTCTGGGGACTCGGCATCGCCAGCTTCTACGGCGGGTCCTCCCAGGTGCACCTCGGCCCCGGGCCTGCCGTCGACGACGTCCACGTCCGGTCGCTGCGAGCGGCGTTGCTCACCGGGGAACGTCTGGAGATCACCGACCCGGGTGAGTCCGAGGACATCGGCGTCGACTGGGCAGATCCGCAGGCGTTGAAGTCGTTCGGAGAGCGCGAATCGACGGAGCCGTGGAGCTGGCACGGGCCGGCCCGAGCGGTCACCGGCCGCACCTGGGGTGGCTGCCTGGAGGTCATCCAGTGGATCCTGACGGCGGGACGCTTCCCGTTCCCCCCGGAGGTCCTGAACGGCGGGGTGCTGATCATCGAAACCTCGGAGGAGCTTCTCCCCGCCCGCGAGGTCGGCTGGATCGTCCGATCACTGGGTGAACGCGGTCTCCTCAGCGCCGTCGACGCCGTCCTGGTCGCCCGTCCGCCGGTCTCCGACCACACCCGTCGACCCCCGGCCGCAGATCGGGCGCGACTTCGCGAGCAGCAGCGCGACACGGTCGTCGACGTGGTGACCCGCTACAACCCCGAGGCGGTCGTCTGCCTCGGGGTGCCGTTCGGCCACACCAAGCCACAATGGATTCTTCCGCATGGTGGCCCGGTAACCGTCGATGGCGTGGAACGTCGCATCTTCGCCGACTACCGGTAGAGGCCGTCCGGCAACGTGGCCTACGCCCGCCTCACCGAGCGGCCGTCCTTCCTCGCTGCCCGAATGCGGTCCCGAGACTGAGAACGGGCGCTTACCCACCACGCCTCCTACTGCCCGACCTCTGGGGGGTGCGGGCCTCCTGGCGGGTGGTGAATCCAGTGGACCGGCACCGACCGTGGCGGAAAGCTGTGGGGATGGAACCGACACAGACGGCGCTCATCGTGCCGATACCCGAGGCCGAGGAGGCGGTGGGCCCCTTCCGGGCATCGCTCGACCGGGCCGCCGGATGGGGGGTGCCAGCGCACGTGACCGTCCTCTACCCGTTCCTGCCCCCGCAGCAGCTCGATGAGCAGGTCTTGGCCGTACTGCGCGAGACCATTGCCGGGATCCCTCGGTTCGACGTCGCACTGACGGACGTCGGCTGGTTCGGTGACACGGTCGTCTGGCTTGCTCCGCAGCCAGCTCGCCCGTTCCGGGAGCTCACCTCGGCCGTGTGGCAGCAGTTTCCCGAGGCGCCCCCCTATGCCGGGGCGCACAGCGATGTGGTGCCGCACCTGACCATCGGTCACGACGCCGCCAAGCCCACGCTGAACCACGCCGCAGAAACCATCTCCACGTACCTGCCGATCAACGCGGCCATCGACAGAGTCAGGCTCATCGCCGGAACACCGGACATCAGCCCTTGGCGCACCGTCTTCGAGTTCCCGCTTGGCACCACACCACCTGCGCCGGCTGGCACGGCAGTCACAGCGGCCAGGGCCTCGATCGGGGAGCGGGTGACGGGCGACCGTCACGTCAGCTAACCAGGTGACCGACGTACTGACTGTGAATCAGCAGAAGGCGCGCGGGGCAGGGCGGTACATCCGTTGTCGGGTGCCGCTCCTGACGTGCAACCACCCACGGCAAGCGCAAGAAGCGATTGGAATGGATGAAGGCCCAGGTCGGGAACATGTCCTGACCTGGGCCTTCATCGTGGAGCGGGTGACGGGAATCGAACCCGCACTGTCAGCTTGGGAAGCTGATGTTCTGCCATTGAACTACACCCGCAAGCGGCACCACTGTACCCGAGTCATCGAGCCCGTGCACCCAGGCACCCCCGGTGACCGCAGGTGTCCGCGGACCGTGCCGCTCGGGTCGGCCGGGGTGATCGACTCGGTTTCCTGGAAGTCGGGGCATCCGGAGCGCCGGGATACCGCGGTTTCGCTGAAGTCGAGTGGATCATGCGGGAGTGGCGGCTCGCCGGGCGTGGCGGGCGTACGCATCGGTGCCGGCTCCGTCACGACGGAGCCGGCACCGATGATCTTCCGGTCGTGTGGTCAGGCGGCCGTGCACTGCACGTCACGGCTGAGGAGGGTCGGGCGCGTCTGCGGGACGGCGAGGGGCGCTGCCACCGCCGACTGGGCGTTTGGGTCGAGCCAGACCCGAACGGCCGGCCGGCTCGGCCCGAGACCCGGAATGCCCGCGATGTGCTGCTCGCGGCGGGTGAGCATGGCCACGTCGACGGTGAACTCGAAGAGCCGCCAGTCGACCTGCGGCTCGGCCCGGGCGCTCTGCGCCAGCTGCGCCACCCGGATCGGATCGGTCACCGGGCGGGCGTGACCTGCCACGTACGCCTCGTCGTCGCTCTCCTCCGCAGGGAACGAGTGCAGCGCGTAACGGCCGTCACGTTCGAGGTCGCGGCGCTTGGGCGAGTCGATGATGAAGCAGAACAGCCCCTCGGCGGTGATGACCGGGGAGACCGGATGGACGCGGGGCCCACCGTCGGCACGGACCGTGGCCAGATAGCCGAAGCCCGGCCCGTACTGCTGAAGGAGAACGCGGATCCCGTCGGCGAGTCGGGGCTCGTCGGCGGCGAATTCGGACCAGGAAGCCATGTGGGCATTCTATCGAACAAATGTACGAGCAGCGACCTCGACGCGCTGGTCCAGCACCGAATCCGGCCACTTTTGGCAACGCGGCTATGGTGGTCCGATGCTGCTCTCCGACCGTGACCTGGTCTCCGAGATCAAGGCCGGCACGCTGGGCTTGGAGCCGTTCGAGCCCACCCTGGTCCAACCCTCCAGCATCGACGTCCGACTCGACCGGCTGTTCCGGGTCTTCAACAACCACCTCTACACCCACATCGATCCGGCCATGCAGCAGGACGACCTGACCTCGGCGGTCGAGGTCCCCGACGGCGAGCCGTTCGTGCTGCACCCGGGGGAGTTCGTGCTCGCCTCGACGCTGGAGGTCATCTCCCTGGGTGACCAGCTCGCCGGCCGGCTGGAGGGCAAGAGCTCCCTGGGCCGGCTCGGGCTGCTCACGCACTCCACCGCCGGTTTCATCGACCCGGGCTTCTCCGGTCACGTGACGCTGGAACTCTCGAACGTGGCGAACCTGCCGATCACCCTGTGGCCGGGCATGAAGATCGGGCAGCTCTGCATCTTCCGGCTCTCCTCGCCGGCCGAGCACCCGTACGGCTCGGTGGTCTACGGCTCGCGCTACCAGGGCCAGCGGGGGCCGACACCCAGCCGCGCCTGGCAGCACTGGCGCACCTGGCCCACCCGTTAGGACCAGAACGACGAGGGCCCGCCGCGAGGAGATCGCGACGGGCCCTTCGGTCACACTGGGTCAGCCTGGACGGCCATAGCTGTGGATCGGGCCGTCGTCGACCTTCTTCATCTTGACCGGTTGACCGGCCTGCGAGGCGTGCACCACCCAGCCGCCGCCGACGTACATGCCGACGTGGTGGATGTCGCTGTAGTAGAAGACCAGGTCGCCGGGGCGCAGGTCACCCTTGCTGACGTTCTTGGTGACCCGGCTCTGCGCGGCGGCGTTGTGCGGCAGCGACACGCCAGCCTTCGCCCAGGCGGCCAGCATCAGCCCGGAGCAGTCGTACGAGTTCGGACCCTCGGCACCCCAGACGTAGGGCTTGCCGATCTGCGCGCAGGCGAACTTGACCGCGGTGCCCGCGGCACCGCCGGGGTAGCTACCCGGGCAGGGCGCCGGGCGCAGCGGACCGCCGCCGCCGCTGCCGTACACCTTCAGGCGCAGCTTCTGCAGGCGGTCGATCTCGTCGTTGATCTGCTTCTTCTTCGCCGCCAGCTGAGCTTCCGTGCGGGTCAGCTGGGCCACCATCTCGTCCAGTGGCGCCTTCTGCGCGGCCAGTTGGTCGCGCAGGTCGGCCACCTGGCGTACGTCCTTCTGCTGGTCGTGCGCGAAGCGGTCGAGCATTTCGAGCTGGCCGACCACCTCGCTGGGCGACCGGCTGCCCAGCATCGCGTTGACGGTCGAGACGTTCTCACCCATGTAGGCGCGTACGGCAAGGGCGCTGACCTTGTCCATCGCGGCGTCGACCTGGCGCTCGAGCGGAGTGATCCGGGCGGCCAGGGCGTCTGCCTGCTTGCGCTTCGCGGCGAGGTCGATGCGGGTGGCGTTGTGCCGTTCGATGATCGGTTCGAGCTTGTTCCAGTCGGCGTCGATCTGGCGCTCGATCTCGGCGACGGAGGGGTCGGCGTGGGCCGCCGTGGCGCTGCCGGTCAGAACGACGGCGACGCCGGCCAGCGCGGCGAGTGCGGTGGTGAAGCGGGACCAGCGTGGGCGCGGCACGATCGACGCCGGGCCGGCTGATGCCGACCGCTCGGACGACGGCCGCGGGGCATGGAGTGCCACCGGGGTTCCGTACTCCTTCTTCCTGACCGCCTACCGGGTTAGCTGACGGGTTCGGGCGGGAAGTCGGCGCCCTACCGCAGTGGCTGCGGATTCACCCCGAGGGACCTGGGTCCCCGGTTCGCTCGGAAACGACTCGGCGGTGTCGGTCCGTTACCGCCCGGGGTGGGCGGAGCTGCTGTCGGGCCGACAAATGACCAGAGTAGAGACGCCCGTTACCGATCCGCAACCCGTGCGGCCGTGACACTCCGTACGGATTGGACGAGGTCACCGACCGTGTGTGAAGAATTCTTTCCGTACACTTCGATAGATGGAAAGGTATTGACGCGAGCTCCCGGACGGCGCGATGGTGACCTGACCTCACTCCGCGAGAATCTAGGGGGTTCGATGCACCATCCAACCCTGTCGACCGGCTGGCGCGCACTGCTCGCCGCCACCGTGGTCGCCGCCGCGACAACGGTGCCACTCTCCGCCGGCCCGGCCGCCGCCGCGCCCACCACCGACCGCCAACAGCAGTACGCCGACGCGGCCACCGAGTACGGCGTACCGGCCGTCGTGCTGCTCGGCGTCTCCTACCTGGAGTCCCGTTGGGACACCAACGCCGGCACACCGAGCACCAGTGGCGGCTACGGCCCGATGCACCTGACCGACGTGCGGCACGTGGCCGCCCTACCCGGACGCGCTCACCACGACGCCGGCGCCGAGGACCCGCGCGGCGACGGCTCCCGGCCGGCCCGGGTGCCCGCGCCCCGACCGGTTGAGGCGCCCGCCCCGTCCACCGCCGCGTTGCAGACCGTCGACGCCGCCGCCGCGCTGACCGGCGCCGCCCCCGAGGCACTGCGTACCGACGCGGGCCTCAACATCCGGGGTGGGGCCGCGCTGCTGGCCGCGTACCAGAGGGATCTGGGCGCGCCGGTCGGCGCGGACACCGACCCGGCGGCCTGGTACGGCGCTGTGGCCCGCTACTCGGGCGCGGACAGCGCCGACGCCGCGGCGGCCTTCGCCGACGAGGTCTTCACCACCATCGGCGCGGGCGAAGCCCGGGTGACCGACGACGGCCAACGGATCACCCTGCCGGCCCGGACGGTGCGGCCCGAACGTTCCTGGCTGGACCGGCTGGGCCTGCGCCGGCTGGCCCGCCCGGACGGGGTGGAGTGCCCCCGCACCATCTCCTGCGAGTGGATCCCGGCGCCCTACGAGGCGTTCGGCGAGGGGGACTACGGCAACCACGACCTCTCCGACCGGCCCGCGCGGCAGAAGATCGAGTACATCGTCATCCACGACACCGAGGCGAGTTGGGCCACCACCCTGCAACTCGTCCAGGACCCGACCTACGTGAGCTGGCACTACTCGCTCCGCTCGGTCGACGGGCACATCGCCCAGCACGTGAAGACGAAGGATGTCGGCTGGCACGCCGGCAACTGGTACGTCAACGCGAAGTCGATCGGGTTGGAACACGAGGGCTTCGCGGCGCAGGGCACCTGGTACACCGAGGCGATGTACCGGACCTCGGCGAAGCTCGTTCGGCACCTGGCGCTGCGGCTGGGCATCCCGCTGGACCGCCAGCACATCATCGGCCACGACAACGTGCCCGGCACCATCCCCTCGACAGTGCGGGGGATGCACTGGGATCCGGGCCCCTACTGGGACTGGACGCACTACTTCGACCTGCTGCACGCCCCCCGACTGGACACCGGCACCCCGGCCACCGGGCTGGTCCGGATCGACCCGGACTACACCACCAACCAGCCGGCGTTCACCGACTGCGTCACGGTGGGCGTGCCCTGCGCTCCGCGCGGCTCCTCGTCGGTGGTGCTGCGCAGCGCGCCGTCCACTGACGCGCCGCTGGTCAACGACATCGCGCTCCGCCCGGACGGCAGCCCGAACACGATGGCCGTTTCGGACCACGGGGCCCGGGCGTCCGCCGGGCAGACGTACGCGCTGGCCGGCCGGCAGGGCGACTGGACGGCGATCTGGTACCTCGGGCAGCGGGCCTGGTTCCACAACCCAGCGTCCGCGCCGACCGCCAGTTGGACCGTCGGAGTCGTGGCGACGCCGAAGCCCGGAAGAGCCACCGTTCCGGTCTACGGACGGGCGTACCCGGAGCAGTCCGCGTACCCGGACGGGGTGCCCTACCAGGCGATCTCCCCGCTCCAGTACACGCTGGCCGCCGGGCAGCGGTACGCCGTCGGCGCGGTGCTGGCCGGCGAGTACTACCGGGCCAGCACGTTCGACGGCTCCTCACCCGGCGACTGGACGGTCATTCGCGGCAAGAATCGGTACGCGCAGATCCAGTTCGGCCACCGGATCATGTACGTCGACCTCGCCGACGTGCAGCTCTTACCCTCCCCGGTGGGGGCACCCCGCTGAGAACCACGACGGCCCCCGGTCGGTGACCGGGGGCCGTCGTGTCGCGCGAGGTGGATCAGCCAGGTCTGCGGAACCCGGCGACGGGCATGGTGGTGATGCTGGACACCTGCACCGGTTTGCCGGCGCGTGGCGCGTGCACCATCTGGTTGTTACCCAGATACAGCCCGACATGACTCAGGCCGGAGAAGAAGAACACCAGGTCACCGGGGCGGGCGTCGGCGCGCGAGATGGCCTTACCCTCGTTCCACTGGTCACCGGTGTGGTGCGTCAGGTAGATCCCGGCCGCCTTGTAGGCGTACTGGGTCAGCCCCGAGCAGTCGAACGAGTTCGGCCCGGTGGCACCCCAGACGTACGGCTTGCCGACCTTGCCGCAGGCGGTCTTGATCGCGGTGCGGGCCGCCGCACTGAACACGCCGTTGATGGTCGGGCAGGCCGCCGTCTTGACGGTGGTCTTGGGCATCGACGCCTCGAGCTGCTTGATCTCGGCGTCGATCTGCTTCTTCTTGGCCGCCAGATCGTTCTGCTGCTTGGTCTGGGTGACGATCAGCGCGTCCAGCTTCTGCTTCTCGCCGTCGTACTTGGCCCGCACGGCCAGCACGCCCTCGACCTCCTTGCGCTCCTGCGAAGCGAGCCGGTCGAGGATGGTGAGCTGCTCGGTGAGCGTGTCCGGCTTGGCGCTGACCAGCAGCGCACCGATGTCGTGTGACGGGCCGGAGATGTAGTAGCGGGAGGCGAGGTCGCCGACCCGGTTGAGCGCCAGCTCGCTCTGCAGCGCCAGCGGCTCGATCTTCTTCTGCAGGTTCGCCGACTTCTGCCGGTTGACCTTCAGCTGCGCCCGGACCTTGTTGTACTGCTCGATGGTGGGCTCCAACTGCTCCCACTTCTTGTCGATCTGCGCCTCGATCTCGTCGACCGTGGGCGCGGCATGTGCCGGCGCGGTCAGCAGACCGGCGCCGACCGCCGCCGCGGCGACCAGGATCAGCACCCGGTGCGCGACGCGACGCAGGCCACCAGAGCGAGCAGACGCAAACAGGTCGTGACGATGAGGGGGCATGGTTGCCACCGGCACCGACTCCTTTGCAACCGACCGCCGGGCGCCTCGCGTGAGGAAAGGGCCGAGGCAGACGACCCACAGCGGTCGGTGCCTCACATTAGGGAAGCTCGCGGCGGTAATCAAGGCGAGGGCGGTAACCATCACTGTCGTGCAACCGCTTGCACACCAAGGGTATTGGTTCATCATCCAACGATTGCGGTCAATACATCGTCGAGAGTGACCACACCGATCGGCCGTCGCCCGTCGCTGACCAGCACCATGTGCCGCCGTTCACGACGCATGGCCAGCAGCAGGTCGGCCAGCGTACGGTCCGGCGGCACCACCGCCAGCGGCCGGTAGACGTCGGCCGGCACCGGTGACCGGCGACCCTGCCCGGCGTACCCGAGCACGTCCTTGACGTGCACGAAGCCGAGCACCCGACGGGTCGACCGCTGCACCACCGGGAACCGGGACCGGCCGGTCCGGGTCGCCAGCACCTCCAGTGACGCCGGCGAGACGTCCTCGGCCACCGTCACCACTGTCGACCACGGTTGCAGCGCGTCCGCCGCCGTCCGGGCGTGCAGGGCCAGCGCGCCGGTGATCCGCGCGTGCTGTTCCGCGTCGAGCAGCCCCTCGGTCCGCGCCTGCGAGACCAACCCGGCCAGCTCCTCGGCGGTGAACACCGTCTTCACCGACTCGGACGCCTCGATCCGCCAGAACCCGAGCACCCTCCGGGCCGCCCATTTCATCGCGAGCAACAACGGTTTGGTGGCCACACAGAATGCCAGCATCGCCGGGCCGAGCCAGAGCGCGGAGACCTCCGGACCGGCCAGCGTGATGTTCTTCGGCACCATTTCACCGACGACCGTGTGCAGAAATACCACCACGCCCAGCGCCAGCACGAAAGCCACCGGGTGCACCGCCCGCTCCGGCAGGCCCGCCGCGTGGAACGGCGGCTCCAGCAGGTGAGCGAGCGCCGGTTCGGCGATCGCGCCCAGACCCAACGAGCAGACAGTGATGCCGAGCTGCGCGCCAGCGATCATCAGCGGAATCTGGTTCATCGCCGACAACGCCCAGCGGGCGCGTTTCGACCCGGCGGCCAGCGGCTCGATCACCGTCCGACGGGACGCGATGAGCGCGAACTCGCTGCCCACGAAGAACCCGTTGCCGAGCAGCAACAGCACTGTCACCAGCAGCTCAGTCATCGTCGTCCGGGTCCGCCGGGCGCAACACCCGGACCTGCTCGATCCGGTGCCGCTCGACCTCGACCACTGTGAACTCCCAGCCGGCCGCCTCGACCGTCTCGCCGGCGAGCGGGATGTGCCCGAGCTGGGCCATCAGGAACCCGGCCAGGGTCTCGTACGGCCCCTCGGGTAGCCGGAAGCCGGTCTGCTCGGCCAACTCGTCGGAGCGGAGCACACCGTCGACCAACACTGTGCGCTCACCGCCCGGCACGGTCAGCTCGTCCGAACCGTTGTCGTCCACGCTCGCCGGGTCGAACTCGTCGGCGATCTCCCCGACCAACTCCTCGACGAGGTCCTCGACTGTCACCACGCCGTCCGTGCCGCCGTACTCGTCGACCACGATGGCCAGGTCGGCCCCGGCCGCCTTCAGCGCCGCCAGGACACCGTCCAGGTTCAGGCTCTCCGGCACGTACACCGGCTCGCGGGCCACCGAACCGACCCGGGTCGACGCGCGGTCGGCCAGCGGCACGCCCAGCGCGTCGGGCACGCCGGCCACACCGGTCACCAGGTCCAGGGTCTCCTCATACACCGGAAACCGGGTCCGCCCGGTCCGCCGCGACTCCTCCAGAAGCTCCGCCACGGTGGCCGTGGCGCGCAGCGCGACCACGTCCACTCTGGGGGTCATCGCCTCCGCTGCCCGCTTGTCACCGAAGCGGATGGTGCGACGCAGCAGCATCGCGGTGTCCGTGGGCAACGCGCCGGCCCGCGCCGAGATGCCCGCCAGCAGGCCCAGCTCCTCCGGCGAGCGGGCGCTGGCCAACTCCTCCTGCGGCTCCACGCCGAACGCCCGGACCAGGCGGTTCGCCGAGCCGTTCAACCCCCGGATCACCCAGCCGAACGTCCGGGAGAAGGTGTGCATCGGACCGGCCGTGGCCAGCGCCGCCGGCATGGGCCGGGCCAGCGCCGCGTTCTTCGGCACCAACTCGCCGAAGAGCATGGAGATCAGCGTGGCCAGGGCCAACGCGAGGAACGGGGTGAGCCGCTCCGTGCTGTCCCCGGCCAGCGGGCGCAACAGCGGGGTGAAGAGCCGAGCCAGGGCCGGCTCGGCCAGGTAGCCGGTGAGCAGCGCGGTGATGGTGATGCCGAGCTGCGCCCCGGAAAGCTGGAAGGAGAGTTCGCGCAGCGCTGTGCGTACCGTCAGGGCGGCCTGGTCGCCCGCGGCGGCCCGCCGGTCGATCTCCGCCCGGTCGACAGTGACCAGGGCGAACTCGGCCGCGACGAAGAACGCGTTGCCCGCGGTCAGGGCTGCGAAGCCGACCAGGGGCAACAGCGTCATCAAGAGTAGGCCGTCGATGTCGCCTCACCTCGGCGAGATTCTTGCACGACAGCGGCGGCCCTCAGGGGCCGCCGCCGTCGATGAACAGATCCCGGAGGTACGCGTCTCAGCCGCCGATCGGCGCGGTCTCCTTGCCGCCCTGCGGCTGCTCGGGCTTGACCGAGCGGAGCAGCACGCTGGCCACGTCGATCACCTCGACCTGTTCGCCGGCACCCTTGCCGTTGACCCCGTCGTTGAGCATCGTCGAGCAGAACGGGCAGCCGACCGCCACCGTCTTCGCCCCGGTGGCCATGGCCTCCTCGACGCGGTCCACGTTGATCCGCTTGCCGATCTTCTCTTCCATCCACATCCGGGCGCCGCCGGCACCGCAGCAGAAGGACCGCTCGCTGTTACGCGGCATCTCGGTCAGGTCGCCCGCGATGGCGTCACCGAGGACCTCGCGGGGGGCCGCGAAGATGCGGTTGTGCCGACCCAGGTAGCAGGGGTCGTGGTAGGTGACGCCGCCGTCGACCGGCTGCACCGGCGTGAGCTTGCCGGTGGCGACCAGGTGCGCGAGCAGTTGCGTGTGGTGGACCACCTCGAACTCCCCGCCGAGCTGCCCGTACTCGTTGCCCAGGGTGTTGAAGCAGTGCGGGCAGGTCGCCACGATCTTGCGCTTGGCCTTCTCCCGACCCTCGAACGCCTCGTTCAACGTCTCCACGTTCTGCTGGGCGAGCATCTGGAAGACGAACTCGTTGCCGATCCGTCGCGCCGGGTCGCCGGAGCAGGTCTCGCCCTCGCCCAGGATCGCGAACTTCACGCCCGCCTCGTTGAGCAGCGTGGCCACCGCGCGGGTGGTCTTCTTGGCCCGATCCTCGAACGCGCCGGCGCAGCCGACCCAGAACAGGTACTCGAAGTCGTCCACCTCGCCGACGCGGGGCACCTCGAAGTCCAGACCCTTCGTCCAGTCCTCGCGGGTGTTCTGCGGGGCGCCCCACGGGTTGCCCTTGTTCTCCAGGTTGCGCAGCATCACCCCGGCCTCGGAGGGGAAGCTCGACTCGATCAGGACCTGGTAGCGGCGCATGTCGACGATGTGGTCGACGTGTTCGATGTCCACCGGGCACTGCTCGACGCAGGCACCGCAGGTGGTGCAGGACCAGAGCACGTCCGGGTCGATGACACCGCCCTCCTCGGCGGTGCCGATCAACGGCTTGTCGGCCTCGGCGAGGGCCAGCACGTCCAGGTGGGCGAGCTGCGCCTGGGTGGCCTTCTCCTCGCCGGTCAGGTCCTTGCCGCCGCCGGCCAGCAGGTAGGGCGCCTTCGCGTACGCGTGGTCGCGCAGGCTCAGCACCAGCAGCTTCGGCGACAGTGGCTTGCCGGTGTTCCAGGCCGGGCACTGCGACTGGCAGCGACCGCACTCGGTGCAGGTGCTGAAGTCCAGGAGGCCCTTCCAGCTGAACTGCTCGACGTGGGCGACGCCGAACTGGTCCTTCTCCGGGTCCGCCTCCTCGAAGTCGAGCGGCTTGCCCTGGCTCGTCATCGGGCGCAGCGCGCCGAGACCGGAGCCGGCCGGCTTGGCGGGCTCCCGCTTGAAGAAGATGTTGGGGAACGCCAGGAAGCGGTGCCAGGCGACGCCCATCGTGACGTTCAGGGAGATGACGATCAGCCACGTCATCGAAATAATGATCTTGATGGCCGCGGCGACGCTGACGCCGTCCGCCCAGTCGGGCAGCACCGCGCCGACCGCGTGGCTGACCGGGGTGGCCCAGAACGGGAACTCGAAGTGGTCAGTGGCGACCTTGAAGCCCCGGATCACGAAGCCGAAGATCAGGACCAGCAGCACGATCCACTCGACGAAGTAGCCCTGCCACATGGTCGAGCCGGTGAACCGGGACCGCCCTCCCGGGCGGGTCGGCCGGTTGCGCAGCCGGATCGCCATCAGCACCAGGATGCCGACCAGACCCAGCACCCCGATGATCTCGGTGACCAGACCGAAGATCGTCCAGTGCCCGATGATCGGCAGACCGCCGTCGGTGGTGACCACCTCGAAGTACGCCTCGAGCACCAGCAGCGACAGCACGACGAAGCCGACCATCACGAACCAGTGCGCGGCACCCACCACGCCCCACTTGAGCATCCGGGTGTGGCCGGCCGTCTCCACCAGCATCGTCCTGGCGCGGGCGACCTTGTCGGAGAACCGCTCCGGCGCGGGTTGCCCGAGCCGGATGACTGCCACCATCTTCAGGACCGCACGCACCGCAAGCCACACCGCCACGGCGGTGATGGCGGCTGCGAGGATCGTGGTGACGATCTGGACGCTGCCCATCGAGTTGGCCTCCCCGGTCTGCTGCCTGATGACCTCGCTCTGCTCGGTCATGCAGTGCAGCCTACGCGAAGGTTACCCAGCGGTAACGTGAGTCATCTCGCAGTAGGCCGCGCTGCCTGCGCACACCATAGGGGGCCCCACCCGATCCTGCTGGGCAGGGGCTCGACGGGGTGACGTGGGACCGCCGACGCGACGGTCGGCGGATCAGCGCCAGCGAGAGAGCAACGCCAGCGAGGCGACCATCGCACCGAAGCCGACGGCGAGGTTCCAGTAACCCCACGCCATGACCGGGTACTCCTGCTCCGACAGGTAGTAGAGCACCAGCCAGCCGATGCCGACGACGATCAAGGCGACCGCGGTGATCGGCAACCACACCGGGCTAGGCTTGCGCGACGACGACGTCGTCGTCGGACGCACGTCCGTCGGCGGGGTGTACACCTTCTTCTTACGGACCTGAGACTTGGGCACGGCGCTCTCCAGAGGGGTGACGACCTCGTCCGGCCTGACAACCGGGCGCGGGGGCGACGGTCCATGGCCAATAATGTTCGAGAGCTAGCGTAGTCCCGATTGGCCGCCCGGACCACGAATGGGGTCAGGCCGGTGCACGGAGTGACCGAAAGAGGCGGGACTGTTCGCATCACCGGCCCAGCCGGCACGGACCGATCCCCGACACGCGGAAGGAACGCTCGGTGGAGTACACATCCGGCGCAACCTCCTGGCAGAAGGTCCTCCGACGGGCCGCCGCCGGGCTGCTGCCCCGGCGACCGCGCCAACGCCGTCCGGGCTGGTCGATCGGGGTGCCCCTGATCGCCGCGGCGGCCGGGTTGCTCTTCACCACCACCGCGACCACCGCAGGCGGCACCTCTCTCCGGGAGGACCGACGCCCCCAGCTCAACCAGCTCATCGAGGATCGCCGCGAACAGGTCGCCGCCAGCGAGCGCCGCGCCGCCGAGCTGCGCGGCGAGGTCGAGCAACGGACCAACACGCTGGCCGGCTCGGACGCCCCGATCAAGGCTCAGCAGAATCGCGCCCAGGGCAGCCTCCAGGACGCCGGGTTCACCGCCCTGAGCGGGCCCGGGGTCACCGTCGAGCTGAACGACGCGCCCCAGCTCGACCAGACGCAGTCGGACGCCAGCAACGACGACCTGGTGGTGCATCAGGGAGACGTACAGGCGGTGGTCAACGCGCTCTGGGCCGGCGGGGCCGAGGCCATGTCAATCATGAATGTCCGCGTGCTCACCACCAGCGCGGTACGCTGCGTCGGTAACACCCTGCTACTTCACGGCCGGGTGTACTCCCCACCGTTCAAGATCGTAGCGATCGGCGATCCCGCTGCCCTCCAGCAGGGCCTCGCCAGCTCTCAGGGAGTCCGGTTGTTCAAGGACGCGGTCGACGACTACCAGCTTGGCTACAAGGAGACTGCCTCCACGGTGCGAGTTCCCGCATTCGAGGATTCCACAGCCCTACGCTCGGCTACGGTGCCCAAGTGAGCGGGCCGGACGAGCAACGCGACGGGCGACACCGGGACCACACCGACGAGCCGACCGCCTTTCTGCCCAAGGTCGACCGGCCCGAGTCGGCGCCGGGCCGACCGACCCCGGCCAGCAACTGGCCCGAGCCGGTGCTGCAGTCGCCACGAGCCGAACAGCCGCCACGACCTGAGCAGCCGCCGCGAAGCCAGCAGCCGCCACCGAGCGCCCCTCGACCCGAGCCGACCGGGCCCCCGGGCCGCTCGGGTGCCGAAGCGCCGCCGCCCTGGCCGGGCAGCGCGACTGCCGGGTCGGGCTCGCGCGGCGGAGCCGGGGTTCCCCCCGCGACCACCCCCGGCCGGCCGTCCGCCGGCAACCAGGGCCCGGTTCGGCCCGCTGCCCCCGGCAACGCCCCGACCCGCCCCCCCGCGCCCAGCGCCGCAACTACCCGCCCGCCGGGTGCCGGCAACCCACCAAGTGCCGCACCGACCCCTCCGGCCACGCCCGGCGGGATGCCGATGCCAACCCGTCCGGCGGCCGCCGGCACGCCGGGCCGCCCGGTCTCCTCCGGCCCTTCGACGCCGCCGCTGGCCGACTCGCCGACCGCGTACATCCCGCAGGTCACCACTCGGCCGGCCCGACCCACCGACTCCCCGGTCTCCCCGCCCGCCCCCGACCGCGTCGCAGCGGCCGGGCCGGAAGGCTTCCCGCCGACCGGCCCCAGCCGGGTGCCGCCGACCGGGCCGGGCCGGGTGCCGCCGACCGGGCCGGGCCGGGTGCCGCCGAGCGCTGTCGGGGATCGCGGCGCCGACCCGGCCGCCACCGCGATGATTCCGGCCGTGCCCGCCACTCCTGCCACCAGGCCGCCGACCATGGACTCGACAGCGTTGATGGGTGCCGTCCCCCGCATCGCCGTCCCGGATGAGCCGACCGGTGCCAGCCCTGCCGACCCTCCCCAACCCCGACGCGGCGAGCGGGTGGTGCAACTCCGGCCGCACCAGACCGGCGAGGGCTACAAGAGCGTCTACTCCGAGCTGACCCGCCCGTCGTTCGGCTCGCGACTGCGCACCGGCATCCGTGTCACCGGCGAAGTCCTGATCACCTTCGGCCTGGTCGTCCTGCTCTTCGCCGGCTACGAGGTCTGGGGCAAGTCGGCGATCGTCGACGCCCACCAGAACGAGCTCAACAACGAGTTGACCCAGGCGTGGGCTCCGACCGACGACCCCACGGTTGCCCCGTCGGTCGGCCCGAGCGTCAAACCGTCCCCACCGGTACGCGGAAAGCCGCTCGCGGGCCTTTACATCCCCAAGCTCGACAAGAACTGGGTGGTAGTCGAGGGCGTCACGCAGGAGGACATCCGCTTCGCCCCCGGCCACTACCCGACCAGCGCGCTCCCCGGCCAGGTCGGCAACTTCTCCGTCGCCGGCCACCGCAACCGGGCCACCTTCTGGCGGCTGGACGAGCTGAATGAGGGCGACCCGATCGTGGTCGAGAGCAAGACCGACTGGTACGTCTACCGGGTGTCGCAGTCCCGGATCGTCCGGCCGACCCAGGTCGAGGTGGTGGCGCCGGTGCCCGGCCAACCGGACAAGAAGGCGACCAAGCGGATGCTCACCCTCACCACGTGCAACCCGAAGTTCGACAACTACCAGCGCCTGATCATCCACGCCGAACTGGACCGCACCCAACCCAAGTCCGCGGGCCGCCCGGCGGAGCTGGAAGGCTGACCCGATGTACGCGTTCATCTGGCGCAAGTTGCCGTTCGGCGTGGTCGGGAAGCTAACCGGCTCGGTGCTCCTGGTGGCCGCCACGGTGGCCCTGCTGTGGTACGTCGCCTTCCCGTGGGCCGAGCCCCTGCTGCCCTTCGACGACGTACAGGTCGAGTCCGGCGTACCTGCCGAGACGGGTGGCGGCGGTGACCCGGTGACCGGGGAGACCCCGGCCGGTGACGAGCACGAACTGCCGTACGACACCGACCAGAACAACCCAGCGCCCCCCTCCCCGAGCAGGTGACCATGCGCGTCCTGGTGATCGACAACTACGACTCCTTCGTGTTCAACCTGGTGCAGTACCTGGGCCAGCTCGGCGTGGACTGCGAGGTCCGCCGCAACGACGAGATCGACGTCGCCGAGGTCGGCACGGTTGGCGCCGACGGCATCCTGCTGTCGCCAGGGCCGGGCAGCCCGGACCGGGCCGGCATCTGCCTGGACGTCATCCGGGAGTACGCGGGCAAGCTGCCGATCTTCGGCGTCTGCCTCGGCCATCAGGCGATCGGCGAAGCGTTCGGGGCGACAGTGACGCGCGCCCCCGAACTGCTGCACGGAAAGACCTCCGAGGTACGCCACAACTCCGTCGGCGTACTCGCCGGTCTGCCCGACCCGTTCACCGCCACCCGGTACCACTCGCTCGCCGTGCTGCCCGAGACGCTCCCCGACGAGCTGGAGGTCACCGGCTGGACCGGCTCCGGCGTGGTCATGGCGATGCGGCACCGGACGCTGCCCATCGAGGGCGTCCAGTTCCACCCGGAGTCGGTGCTCACCGAGGGGGGCCACCTGATGCTGGCGAACTGGCTGGCCAGTTGCGGTCACCCCGAGGCGCTGGAGCGGGCACCCGCGCTGGCCGCCGAGGTGGACGCGCGTCGTCTGGCGGCCTTCGCCACCGCCTGAGGGCGGGACGTCAGCGCCCGGTCACCGGATCGTCGGGACCCCGCGCCTGCCCGGTCAGCCTCGCAGCGCGTCCTGGACCGCGGAATTAGCTGGCGAACGCACCGCCGGGGGGCGGCCGCGCACCGCGTCCCACGCCGCCTTGCCGCTTGCTAGGTAGTCCCGGACCGACTTCTCGGCCAGTAGGGCAGCGCCGCAACCGTCGCACCGGGCGGTCACCCCGTCGACGTCGACGCCGAGCTGCCGGCACAGCGTCACCGCCCGGGACAGGTGGTACGACTGGGTGACGATCAGGGCCCGCTCGACGCCGTACACCTCGCGCGCTCTCGCGCAGCTGTCGTAGGTGTCCAGGCCGAACGGGTCGGCCACCACCCGACGCCTGTCGACGCCGCGCTCGGCGAGGTACGTCGTCATCACCGCCGGCTCGTCGCCGGACGCCCCGCCGCCGTCGCCCGACACGAGGACCACAGTGGCCCGCCCGCTGGTCACCAGCTCGGCGGCGGTGTCCAGGCGGCCGGCGAGACGGTCACCCGGCCGCTGACGGTCGGCTGCCACCTCGGTGCCCAGCACGATCACCACGTCGGCGGTGGGCGCGTCGGCGGCGGCGTACACGTGCCCACGTGCGGCGAGCGTCGTCCACAGCCACGGGGAACTGGCGAGCACCAGGAGGACGAGGCCCGCGACGGCCAGCCGGCGCAGCCGTCGAGGCCACCGCCGTACCGCCCCGACCGCTGACGCTTCGACCTTGGTCATGCCGATGCCCGCGGGTGGCCTAGTCCTGGGGCCGGCCCGGCGGAGGTGGGAACGGCAGACCGATGCCGCCCCCGTTGCCGGGAGTGGTCGGCGTGCCCGTCGGCGTGCCCGTCGGCGTCACTGTGGGCGTCGGGTCGGTCTCCGGCTCGGGCTGACTCACCTTGATGGTCACCCTCGTGCCGGTGGGCTTCTTTTCCTTGCCGTTCGGGCTCTGGTCGGTGACCTTCCCCGCCTCGGCGGCCGGCACCTCCGGCCCGTCCTGCACGTTGACAACGAAGCCGTCGTTCCGGAGGACCCGGGTGGCCTCCTCCTGGCTCAACCCGACGACGTCGGGCACCTCGCGGACCTTGCCGTTCGAGACCGTGAGCGTGATCTTCGTGCCTTCGGGAACGCTTTCACCCTCGGGCGGATCGACTTTGAGAACCTCGTCCTGGCTCGCCTCGTCGTCCACCGTCTTGATGTCGTACTTGAGCTTCGCCTCGGTGAGTCGGGCGATGGCGCTCTCCCGCTTGCTGCCCTTGAGCCCGGCGGGAACGCGCACCTCGGGCTTACCGCCACAGATCTGAATGGTGACCGTGCCGTTCTGCCTCACCTGGGTGGTCGGCAGCGGGTTCTGCTGAACGACAGTGCCCTCGGTGCAGTCACTTGCCAACACCGGGTCACCCACCTGTGGTGACAGACCGGCCTTCTGGATCTCGGCGATCGCCACGTCCCGGGCCTTGCCGGTGAGGGTGGGCACCGACTTCAGTTCGTTGCCCTTCTGCTGGTCCCAGAGCAGGGCGGCGACCAGGGCGATCACCGCCAGCACGCCGACCGCGCTGAACAACGCGATCAGGAACGAGGACGCCTTGCGCTGACGAGGATCGCCCACCCGGGCCGGGATCTGCCCGGTCTGCGGCCCACGGCCGGGAGCCGGATAGCCGCCCCCACCGCCGGCCGGGGCCATCGCCACCGTCTCCGCCTCGCGCAGCACCGGGGTGGCCAGCACGGGCCGGCCGGCGGCGGCGCGGAGCAGGTCGGCCCGCATCTCGCCAGCGCTCTGGTAGCGGTTGAGCGGGTTCTTCGACAGCGCCTTGAGCACGATCGCGTCGACCGCCGGGGTGACGTCCGGGTTGATGTCGCTCGGCGTCGGCGGCGTCTCCCGTACGTGCTGGTAGGCGACGCTGACCGGGCTGTCCCCGACGAACGGCGGGTGCCCGCAGACCAACTCGAAGAGCACACACCCGGCCGCGTACACGTCGGAGCGGGCGTCGACGGCCTCGCCGCGCGCCTGCTCCGGGGAGAGGTACTGCGCCGTACCGATGACCGCGCTGGTCTGGGTCATGGTGGTCGCACCGCTGGCCAACGCCCGGGCGATGCCGAAGTCCATGACCTTGACCTGGCCGGTCTGGGTGAGCATCACGTTGCCGGGCTTGATGTCCCGGTGGATGATCCCGTGCCGGTGGCTGAACTCCAGGGCGGCGCACATGTCGGCGCAGATCTCCAGCGCACGGCGCGGTTGCAGTCGCCCCTCGGCGCCGAGAACCTCCTTCAAGGTCCGCCCGTTGACGAACTCCATGACGATGAACGGCAGCGTCTCACCGGTCGGCGCGGTCTCCTCGCCGGTGTCGTAGACCGCCACGATGGCCGGGTGGTTGAGCGAGGCGGCGTTCTGCGCCTCGCGACGGAACCGCATCTGGAACGTCGCGTCCCGGGCGAGGTCGGTGCGGAGCATCTTGATCGCGACGTCCCGACCGAGCCGGAGATCGCGACCACGGTGCACCTCGGCCATGCCGCCATAGCCGAGCAGCTCGCCGACCTGGTACCTGCCACCGAGCAGGCGGGCCTGCGCTGTCATCGCGTCTGTCGTCCTTCGCTCGTCGTCGTCCCGCCGTCGCCCGGCTGGAGTCGTACCTCTCGACGGTACGACGTCCGGGTCGGATCGTCGCGCCCGTCGAGTCGTAGCGCGCCGGACGTCACGGTGCGCGGCGCAAGCCCGGCTGACGCGCCGTCCTGCGACTGCTTCCGCAGGTTGTAGGAAATCACGCCAGAGCAGAGCAGGACCAGCACGGCCAGCAGGATGGCGAGAAGCACCATTCCAGGCCGGGACCGCTGGGGCTGGGGTGACGGCGTCGCCGGGCCGGCCTGCCGGGCGTACGCCGGCGGGTGTTCCTGCCGGGGCGGCCCGGACGGCACCGCTGCCGCACCGCGTGGGTAGCCGTTCGGGGCCCCCTGCGGGCGGACGGGCTGGACGGCCGGCGCGACGGCTGTGGGGCGTGGCTGTTGGGCAGGTGCGATCGCGGTCGGCCTCGCTCCGGCCACCGGCGGGCGGGCGGTCGGCGGACGCATCTGGTGCGCCTGCGGCACCTGGGCCCGGCCCGGCGCGGCCGGCGAGGCGGGCGCCGCGGACACCGGCCCGGAGTTCGCGCCGGCCCGAGCCTGCTGGGAGAGCGCGGCCTTGAGCTGACGGGCGACCCCGGCGAGTGCGGCGGCGCTCGGCCAGCGGGCGGCCGGATCCTTCGCCAACGCCCGTTCGACCAGAGCGCGCACCTGCGGAGGGATGTCGGCCGGCAGTGGCCGGGGGGTCTCCCGGACGTGCCGCATCGCGATGTCGAGGGGGTTGTCGCCCTCGAACGGCCGCCGACCGGCCAGGCACTGGTAGGCGACCACGCCCAGGGCGTAGACGTCGGATGCCGGGGTGGCCACGCCGCCGGTGGCCTGCTCCGGTGAGATGTACGAGGCGGTGCCGAGCACCGAGCCGGCGGCGGTGAGCTGGCCGACCATGTCGGAGCGGGCGATGCCGAAGTCGGTGAGCACCAGCGTGCCGTTCGGCCGGACCAGCAGGTTGCCCGGCTTCACGTCGCGGTGCACGATGCCCTTTTCGTGGGCGGCGTGCAGCGCGTCGGCGGCCTGCGCGACGAGTGCCATCGTCCGCGCCGGGGTGAGCCGGCCGACCCGGCTCAACGTGGACGACAGGGCGTCACCCTCGACGTACTCCATGACCAGGAAGGCGATCTGCTGGTCGTTGCCGAAGTCGTAGACGTCCACCACGCCGGGATGGTTGATGGTGGCCATGGTGCGGGCCTCGCCGCGGAACCGCTCGCCGAAGTCCGGGTCGTCGAGCAGGGCGGGGAGCAGGCTCTTCACCGCGACCGTCCGGCCGAGCACCTGGTCGGTGCCGCGCCAGACGTCGCCCATGCCGCCGCTGGCGATCCGCTCGTCGAGACGGTAGCGGTTGCCGAGCTGCACGCCGGGGCTGAGCATGTCAGCGACCCCCTGGGTCGGCGATGGCGGCCTTCATGATCTGGCCGGCGATCCGCGCCGCCTCGGCGCTACCACCGGGGCCGGCCTGCTCCAGCATCACGCAGACAGCGGAGACCGGGTTGCCGTTCTTGTCCAGGGCGAAGCCGATGAACCAGCCGTGGTCGGGCCGGTCCGGAGCGGACTGGGCGGTACCGGTCTTGCCGCCGACCGTGTAGCCGTTGATCGCGGCCTTCTTGCCGGTGCCGTTCTGGACCACGCTGACCATCATCTCGCGCAGGTCGGCGGCGACCTGCGGCTCGACGGGCTGGCGCAGCTCCCGCGCCTTCGCGCTGTAGTAGCTGGTGGTCCGGTCCGGCGCTAGCAGCTGCCGCACCAGGTACGGCCGCATCTGACTGCCGTTGTTCGCGATCGCGCCGGCGATCATGGCGCCTTCGAGCGGGGTCATCCGGACGTTGTTCTGGCCGATCGAGGACTGGGCCAGCGCGGCCGGGTCCGTGCTGCCGTCCGGGTTCTGGATGTCGCCGGTCCGACTGGCCGCCGTGGGCAGGCCGCCCTCACCGAGATGACCGACGGTGAGGTCCTCCTGCTCGAAGCCGAACTGCCGGGCCTTCTCCTTGATGGCGTCGGCTCCGAGTCGCACGCCGAGCTGCGCGAAGCCGGTGTTGCACGACTCGGTGACCGCCTCCAGCAGGGTGACCTTCGGCTCCGGGCAGATCGAGGCCGCGGCGTTACGGATCGGGGTGCCCGAGGTGGGCGGGGTCCAGCTGGAACCGGCCGGGATCTGGGTGGACTTGGTGATGCCGTTCTCCAGCGCCGCCGCGGCGACCACGATCTTGAAGGTGGAGCCGGGCGGCAGTGTCTCGTCGAGCGCGCGGTTCTTCAGCGGTTCGGCCGGGTCCTGCTCCAGCTTCTTGTACGCCACCGTCGCCTCGTTGGTGTCGTGGCTGGCCAGCGGGTTCGGGTCGAAGCTCGGCATGGAGACCAGCGCCTGGACGGCACCGGTACGCGGGTCGATGGCGATCGCCGCGCCCCGCTTCGCACCCACCTCGTTGTTGCGCAGCTGGTCGTACGCCACGTCCTGGGCCCGCTTGGAGAGCGAGAGCAGCACGTTGCCGCCGCCGGTGTCGTCGCCGGTGAACATGTCCTTCAACCGGTCGCCGATCAGCTGGTCGCTGGTGCCGGCCAGGAAGTCGTTCTCCGCCCGCTCGATGCCCTGGTCGGCCAGGTTGACCGGCTTGTAACCGAGCACGTGGGCGTACTTGGCGCCGCTGGGATACATGCGCCGGAACTTCAGGTTGCCGGTGGTCTCCTTGCTGGTGGCCAGGGCCGTGCCGCCAGCCTCGATGTTGCCGCGCTTACGGTCGTACTCGGCGACCTGGACCCGACCGTTGTAGTCGCTGGTCCGGTATTCATCCGCCTTGTAGGCCTGGATCCAGTTTAGGTTGGCGAAGAGCAGACCGAACAGGACCATGACGACGACGCCAACGCGGCGCAGGGGTGCGTTCACGGCTTGATCACCTCCGTGGGAGCACCGTGCAGCTGCTCGGGCGGGCCACCGCTGGGACGAGCCGCCTTGCCGCCGCCCCCTCCGGTCACCGGTCGGCGGGCGCCGTCGGAGACCCGCAGCAGCACCGCGATGAGCAGCCAGTTGGCCATCAACGACGACCCGCCGGCGGACAGGAACGGGGTCGTCTGACCGGTCAGCGGGATGAGCTTGCTGATCCCGCCGACGATCACGAAGACCTGGAGGCCGAGGGTGAACGCGAGACCGCCGGCGAGCAGCTTGCCGAACGAGTCCCGTACCGCCAGCGCGGCGCGCAGCCCGCGCTCCACGATGAGCAGGTAGACGACCAGCAGCGCGGAGAGGCCGAAGAGGCCGATCTCCTCACCGATGCCGGCGAAGATGAAGTCGTTCTGCACCTCGGGCAGGATCTCCGGCTGACCGCCGCCCGGTCCGGCACCGAAGAGCCCGCCCGTGCCCAGGGCCAGCAGGCCCTGCACGAGTTGGTAGCCCTTGTTGGTCGGGTCGGCGAACGGGTCGAGCCAGATCTCCGCCCGCACGTAGAAGTTGGCGAACGGCCCGCCGACCGTCGAGCCGAGGACGTAGGCGAGGTACGCGCCGCCGAAGAAGAGGACCAGGCCGATCAGCAGCCAGCTGACCCGTTCGGTGGCGATGTAGAGCGTCACCACGAACATGCCGAAGTAGAGCAGCGAGGTGCCCAGGTCCTTCTCGAAGACCAGCACCAGGACGCTGATCAGCCAGACGCCGACCACCGGCCCGAGGTCGCGGCCACGCGGAAAGTCGATGCCGAGGAAGCGCCGACTGGCCAGCGAGAGCACCTCACGCTTGCGCACCAGGTAGTAGGCGAAGAAGACCAGCAGCGCCAGCTTGGCGAACTCACCCGGCTGGATGGAGAAGCTGCCGACCCGGACCCACAGCTTCGCGCCGTTGATCTCGGAGATGCTCGACGGCAGCACCGCCGGGATCATCACCAGCACGATGCCGGCCAACCCCAGGGTGTACGCGTACCGCGAGATCGACCTGTGGTCGCGCATGATCGCGAGCAGAGCGGCGGCGAGAATCACCGCACCGAGCGTCCAGGCCAGCTGACGCCCGCCCTGCCCCGCGAAGACGGCAAGGCTCTCCCGTTCGGCCACCGGGGCGTCGCCCAGGTCGATCCGGCGCAGGAAGCCCACCCCGAGCCCGTTGAGCAGGGCCACCGCCGGCAGCAGCGCCGGGTCGGCGAACGGGGCCAGGAACCGGATGACCAGGTGCAGGCCGAGGAAGACCGCGCCGAGCGCGGCGGCCGGCATCCAGAAGTCCGGGGTGACCGTGTCCAGCAGGTTCGCCTCGACGGTCGCCCCGTACGCGGCCACCAGCACCATCGCGAGCAACAGCAGGTACAGCTCGGCGTTGCGGCGCGACCGCGCCAGGCGTACGCCGGATTGCTCGCCCGCGGTGGCGGGCGAGGGTGCCGGTGTGGCCGCTACGGTCACGGGTGGAGTCCTCAGGATCTCAGCCGACGCTCACTCAGGAGACCGGCAGCCGGCCGGGTCGAGCGCCGGCGGGGCCGAGTCGGAGGGCGTGACGTCGGGTGTGGTGGTCGCGCCGGCAGCACCGAGAGCGGTGGTGGCACCTGCGGTCGGGCTTGCGCTGACAACCCCGTTGGGGGTCGGCGACGCGTTGGCGCTCGGGCTGCCGTTCGGGGTCGGCGTCGAACCGAGTGGGGTCGGCGTCGGCGTCGGCGTGGTGACCCCGACGGCGGTCGGGTCGAGCGGGCAGAGCGGCTTCAGGTTGGGGTTGCTCGGCGTGTCGCTGGTCAGCTCGGCGAGCTGACGCTCGGCGTCCGGCTCACTCTTCGCCCGGATGCCGACCTTGACGGTGTCCTGGGCGGCGACGGTGAGGTCGTCCAGGCGGGTGCCGCTGCGGCGGTGAACGCTGGACAGGTCCATCCCGGCGATCTGGCCCTGGACACCGCGGAAGACGGCAACCTGGCCCTCTTCGGTGGCTCCCACGTAGTACTGCCGCTGGGTGTACGTCCAACCGCCGAACGACGCACCGCCGACGATCACCAGCAGGGCCAGCGCCATGGCGGCGGTCCGGACCGGACGTCGTTTCGGCCGGTCGGCGTCATCGTCGGAGGCCGCCGGCTCCTCGGGCGCGGCCGGACGCGGCGCGGAGAGCGCCGAGGCTCGGGCGGCCGGAGTCGAGTCGTCGGCGGAGGTCGCCATGCCCCGGTCCCGGGCGGCGGCGCCGCCCACGATCGGGGTCGCCTCGACGATGTCCTGGTCGGTGGCGTCGGCGATGATCACCGTGATGTTGTCCGGCCCACCGCCGCGCAGCGCGAGCTGCACCAGCCGCTCGACGCACTGCTGCGGGTCGGTGTACTCCCGCAGGGTCTCGCCGATGGTCTCGGCGCTGACCACACCCGAGAGGCCGTCGCTGCAGATCAGGTACCGGTCGCCGGGCATGACCTGGCGGACCGAGTATTCCGGGTCGATGTCCCGACCGTCGAGGGCACGGGTGAGCAGCGACCGCTGCGGGTGGCTGCTCGCCTCCTCGGCGCTGATGCGGCCTTCGTCGACCAGCATCTGGACGTAGGTGTCGTCCTTGGTGATCTGCGCGAACTCGCCATTGCGCAGCAGGTAGGCCCGCGAGTCGCCAATGTGGACCATCCCCAGCTTGCTGCCGGTGAAGAGGGTCGCCGTCAGCGTGGTGCCCATCCCCTCCAACTGCGGGTTGGCGTCCACTGTGTCGCGGAGTTGTTGGTTGGCGGTGCCCACTGCCGAACGCAACGCGTCGACGAGAGCGTCCCCTGGGACGTCCTCGTCGAGCGGCGCCATGGCACCGATGACGATGTTGCTGGCGACGTCACCGGCGGCCATACCGCCCATGCCGTCGGCAACGGCGAGTAACCGCGGCCCGGCGTAGACGGAGTCTTGATTGCCGTCTCGGATCAGACCGCGGTCGCTGTGGGCCGCATAGCGCAGGGTCAGAGTCATGGCCGTAATTCGAGGGAAGTGCGGCCGATCCGGATCGGCACGCCGAGGGGGACGGGGGTTGGTCCGGAGACCTTAGCGCGATCGAGGTACGTGCCGTTAGTCGAGCCGAGGTCCTCGACGTACCACTGCCCCTCACGCGGCATGAGCCGGGCGTGTCGCGCGGAGGCGTAGTCGTCGGTGATGACCAGGGTGGAGTCCTCAGCCCGACCGATGGTGATCTGCGCTTCCCCGAGAGTGATTTTGGTGCCGGCCAGCTGACCGGCCGTCACCACCAGTTGGTGCGCCGCTCTGCCCCGTTTCACCTTCGCTGGCTTGGCCCCCTGCCCCGTCGAGGCGCCCACCGCGCGTGGCGCGGCCACCAGACGACCGGACCGGGCGCCCGCGAAGAGGTCCCTGCGGATCACCCCGACCACCGTGAACACGAAGATCCACAGCAGGATCAGGAACCCGAACCGGGCAACGGTGATGACCAGTTCCGGCAAGGCGGGTCAGCCGTCCACGCGGAAGGTCAGCGTCGTCGTCCCGAGCTGGACCATGTCACCGGGGTTGAGCGCGACGGCGGAGACCCGCTGCCCGTTCACCATGGTGCCGTTGGTCGAACCCAGGTCGGTCAGCACGACCTGGCCCCCGTCGAAATCCAGCCGGGCGTGTCGCCGGGAGATGCCGACGTCGGGCAGGCGCAGGTTGGCCTGGTCGCCGCGACCGATCACCGTCGACCCCATCTGAAGGGGGTAGGTGCGACCGTCGCCGGAGACCAGCCGCACGTTGCGACCGCCACCGTGCCCGGGCGGCGGGCCGTAGCCACCGCCCTGGTCGTACGCGGGGTAGGCGGGCGGGCCGGCGTCGTAGCCGGGCGCCGACACCGGGGCGACCTCGCCGCCGGTGTAGACCTCGGCCGTGACACGGAACATGCCCGTGTCCAGGCCCTCGCCTCGCTCGATCTCGACGATCACGTCGCCGTAGACCGTCCACGCCTGCTCGCCGATGAACTCCGCCTGCGACTGGGCCAACTCCTGGGCCAGCGCGGCGGCGTACGGCGCCAGCCGACTGTGGTCGAACGGCGAGAGATCGATCACGTAGCGGTTGGGCACCAACGTGCGCCCACCGGCCAGGATCGCCTTGTGCGCCTCGGCCTCCCGCTGCATGGCGTTGAGGATCTCCACGGGGTGGACCACCCCTTTGAAGACCTTGGCGAAGGCCCCTTCTACCAGGCCTTCCAGACGCTTCTCGAAGCGTTGCAGCACGCTCACCGGCTCCTCCTCGGGTCCCGAGGACATGATGGTATCCGGCCGGCGCGCGCGCAGCTCACACGCCGCTCGGCCGGCTGCTCTCGACCCGTTCGGAAGGGCCGGGATTGTCGTGCTAATCTTTCGTCCGCCACGAACGGTAATCGCTCGTGGCGAGCGTCAGGGACAGCGTAGTATTCCCGAGGCCCGTTGGAGACAGCGGGGCCGGGCAGCTAGAGTGTTCCGGGTTGTGCCACGGGGATGTGGCGGAATGGCAGACGCGCACGGTTCAGGTCCGTGTGCCCGAAAGGGCGTGGGGGTTCAACTCCCCCCATCCCCACCACTGACGAGGGCTCCGCTTTATGCGGGGCCCTTCCGTCATATCGGGGCGTGCTGGACGTCACGCTATGCTCCGATGGATTCTGCCTCCGATGGACCAGGAGTGGCGTGTGAGTGTCGCGTTGGTGACAGGGTCGGGTGGTCTGATCGGCTCCGAAGCGGTCCGGCATTTCGCCGGCCTCGGTCTGGACGTCGTCGGCATCGACAACGACATGCGCCGGTACTTCTTCGGCGAGGACGGCTCCACCTCGTGGAGCCTGGAACGGCTCGGCCGTGACCTGGGTAACGCGTACACCCACTTCGCGGTGGACATCCGGGACCGGGACGGCCTGGAGCAGGTGTTCAAGAAGTACGGCTCGGACATCGCAGTGGTGATCCACAGCGCTGCCCAGCCGAGCCATGACTGGGCAGCCAAGGAGCCGTACACGGACTTCGACGTGAACGCCGGCGGCACGCTCAACATCCTGGAGAACACCCGCCGGCACGCGATCGACGCGCCGTTCATCCACTGCTCGACGAACAAGGTGTACGGCGACCGGCCCAACAGCCTGCCGCTCATCGAGTTGGAGACCCGGTACGAGCTGCCCGAGGACCACCGCTGGTACCAGGGCATCACCGAAGAGATGTCGATCGACCACTCGCTGCACTCGGTCTTCGGCGCCTCAAAGGTCGCCGCGGACGTGATGGTCCAGGAGTACGGGCGCTACTTCGACATGAAGACCGCCTGCTTCCGGGGCGGCACGCTGACCGGCCCGGCGCACTCCGCGGCCGAGCTGCACGGGTTCCTGGCCTATCTGATGCGCTGCGTCATGGAGGGCCGGACGTACAACCTCTTCGGCTACAAGGGCAAGATGGTCCGGGACGCGATCCACTCGCACGACGTGCTGACCGCGTTCGAGGCGTTCTTCCGGGCCCCGCGATCCGCGGAGGTCTACAACCTCGGTGGCGGCCGCCACTCCAACACCTCGCACATTGAGGCGTTCCGGATCGCGGAGGAGATCACCGGCCGCGAGGCGCAGATCAACTACGTCGAGCAGAACCGCACCGGTGATCACCAGTGGTACGTGAGCAGCATGGCCCGGTTCGAGGCGCAGTATCCGGACTGGAAGATCACCTACGACGTGCCGATGATCCTGCGGGAGATCTACGAGGCCAACGTGGACAAGTGGGTGGCCCAGCCATGAGCGCCCGGACGAAGCGCAACGTGCTCGGCGTCCTGGTCGACGCCACCGACTACGCCACGGCGACCGACGCGGTGGTGACCGCGGCACACGAACGGCGTCCCCTCGCGCTGACCGCGTTGGCAGTGCACGGTGTGATGACCGGGGTGCTCGACCCGGCGCACAACGCGCGGCTCAACTCCTTCGACGTGGTGACGCCGGACGGGCAGCCGGTGCGGTGGGCGCTCAACCTGCTGCACCACGCGGGGCTCAGCGACCGGGTGTACGGGCCGACCCTGACCCTGCACGTGCTGTCGCGCTTCGCCGACGAAGGGCTACCGGTCTACCTGTACGGCTCGACCGAGGAGACCCTCGCCCGGTTGATCCCGGCCCTGGAGCAGATGTTCCCGGCGCTGAAGATCGCCGGGGTGGAGCCGTCCAAGTTCCGTGCCGTCCAACCCGGTGAGGACGCCGAGATCGCCGACCGGATCCGGTCCAGTGGCGCCCGGTTGGTGCTGGTCGGGCTCGGCTGCCCGCGCCAGGAGGTCTTCACGTACGCCATGCGGCCGCTGCTCGACATGCCGCTGATGGCGGTCGGCGCGGCCTTCGACTACCACGCCGGGCTGCTGCGCCAGCCCCCGCCGTGGATGCAGCGCGCCGGCCTTGAGTGGTTCTGGCGCCTCGGTCTGGAGCCGAAGCGGCTCTGGCGCCGCTACGTCATCCTCAACCCGGCCTACCTGAGCAGGCTCGCCGCGCAGAAGATCGGCCTGTGGAAGGCCCGCCCGCCGGCCCCGGCCACCGAGCGGCCGGCCACCTTCTCGGTCTGAGCCCGATCCGTACGACGCGAGGCCCCACCCGGAACGCCGGGTGGGGCCTTGCGTCGTCGGAACCCGATCAGACGGTCAGGGTCCAGGTGTTGATGTAGCCGGTGTCGGCCGAGTAGGTGTCCCGCACCTGGAGTCGCCAGATGCCGTCGGCGGCCTCACCGGACACGTTCACCGTGTACGTGGCGTTCACGTTGTCGGCGCTGTCCGAGGTGCTGCTGTTCTTCAGCCGGTACGAGCTGCCGTCCGGGGCGAGCAGGTCGATGACCAGATCACCGCGGTAGGTGTGCACGATGTTCACCGCCACGGTGGAGGCCGAGGAGGCGTTGCGACCGCAGCCGGAGATGGTGATCGAGCTGGTCACCGCCGAGCCGGCGTCCGGGATCGACACGTCGGTGCCGTTGGTGCCGGTGCAGCCGGTGGGCGGCGGCGGGGTGCTGCCGGTGCCCACGTAGAGCAGCAGGTTCGGCGAGCCCGAGCCGGGGTTGCTCACCACGTTGGGCGTGGCGTTGGCCACCAGTTGGTTGCGGACCTGAGCCGGGGTCCAGGTCGGGTTGGCGCTGGCCACCAGGGCCGCAGCTCCGACCACGTGCGGGGTGGCCATCGAGGTGCCGCTGATCGTGTTGGTGGCGGTGTTGCTGGTGTACCAGGCCGAGGTGATCGACGAGCCCGGCGCGAAGATGTCCAGGCAGGTGCCGACGTTGGAGAACGACGACCGGGCGTCCGTGCTGGTCGTCGAGCCCACAGTGATGGCTTCCGTGGTGCGCGCCGGTGAGGTGTTGCAGGCGTTCGCGCCGCTGTCGTTGCCGGCCGCCAGGCCGTACGTGACACCCGAGGCGATCGAGTTGCGGACGGCGTTGTCCAGCGAGCTGTTCGCGCCGCCGCCGAGGCTCATGTTCGCCACCGCCGGCTTGATCGCGTTCGCGGTGACCCAGTCGACGCCGCCGATCACACCGGCGTTGGTGCCACTGCCGGAGCAGTTCAGCACCCGTACGCCGACGAGCTGGACGGCCTTGGCCACCCCGTACGCGGACCCGCCGACGGTGCCGGCCACGTGCGTGCCGTGCCCGTTGCAGTCGTCGGCCGACCCGCCGTCCACCGCGTCGTAGCCGGAGGTGGCCCGGCCGCCGAAGTCGTTGTGGGAGAACCGGATGCCGGTGTCGATGATGTAGGCGTGCACGTTGCTCGCCGTGTTCGGGTAGGTGTAGGAGCTGTCCAACGGCAGGTTGCGCTGGTCGATCCGGTCGAGGCCCCAGGAGGGCGGGTTGGCCTGCGTGCCGGAGATCGAGACGGTGTGGTTCTGCTCGACGTACGCCACAGCCGGGTCGGCCGCGATCCGCGCCGCCGCGCGTGCGTTCACCTTGGCCTCGAAGCCGCGCAGCGCCGCCCCGTAGGTGCGGGCCACGGTGCCGCCGTGGCGGCCGGAGAGCCGCTTCGCCGTGTCGCCGACCCGGTCCCGGGCCACGGCGCTGTCCTTGAGTACGACGATGTAGCTGTCCGGCACGGCGGTGGCTCCGCCGGCGGCCCGAACCACACCCACGGGTTCGGCGGCCAGGGCTGGGGTACCGACGGCCAGCACGGTCGCCGCGGCCACCCCGATCAGTACGGACCTTCGTGGAAGACCCATTTCCTACCTCCCTCTGACCGGCGGTGGAACGTGACCGCCGGTCCCAACATCAATCGACAGTTGCCGATCTAGCTGAGGGTAAGTCAGCCGTCGGGCAGTTGAACATGTCGAAACGGCCATACCTTCGAGTGATGACCCCCTACGGGCCCGGCGTCCGGGGCGAACGGGGGGCACGCCCGGATTCGCTCCGCCCGGATTCGGGAAAGACTCTCGAACATGGAGAGTCAGCTCAGCATCCTGCTCCCGGTCGCCGCCGTCTGGCTGGCCGCCGGCGTCGTTGCCGACGGCCTTCCCCGGCTGCGCAACACCCGCATGCTGCGTCGGCGTACCGGATGGTTGCTGGTGCTGGCCCTCACCGGCGTGGCGCTCACCGCCGCAGTGCTCGGCGGCGGACTGTTCAGCGCCGGCACCGCTCCGATCGACCGGGCCGCCGCCGGGCTCACACTGGCCGCCGGCCCGGCGCTCGTTGCGACGGTCTGCTCGGTACGACGGATCCGCCGGCTGTGGGCCGGCGCGGGCGCGTTCGCCAGTGCCCCCGCCACCCCCGCGCCGCACGGGCTGCGCGCCGCCGCCGCCCACCCCCTCGTGGGGCTGCCGCTACAGGTCACCGCCCTGGCCACGGTGCCGGCGTTGATCGCCGCCGCTGGCGCCGACCTCGGGGCCGACCCCGGCGTCACCGGGCCGGCGATCACCGTGGGCGCGCTTGCGGTGATCGCCATCGGGGTCCGGCACGCGCTACGCCACAACCGCCTCGCGGAGCGGGCCCGGCCCGCCGTCGCAGGGTCAACGCGGGCGGCTGGCGCTCTGCACGTATAGCAGTTCCAGGATCGACCTGGTCGCCTCGAACCAGCGGTCCAGCCAGTCCTGCGAGGGCACTGTGCCCTTCGGCGGCAACTCCATCAGCAGACCACGCAGCAACGGGTGGTCCGCCAAAGACTCGGGCGGCTCCATCGGCCAGCCCGCTGGCGGGAACGACGGCTCGATCAGCGGGTTCGGGTCCAGTGAGGGCAGCGACAGCGGAGGATCCGTCGTCTCGGAAGCACCCTCCCGCCCGCTCAACTCCTGGTCGGTCGAGACCACCTCGGTCAGAACCGTGTCCCGACGAGCGCCGCGATACTTGCCACCGAACCGCTCCGGCTTGGCCGGACCGGTGGTGAGGTTGTCTGAACCGATCGTCGTCATCCGTCTCGCCTACTCGCTCGGTTGCGGGTCGGTGCGGCGGGTCGTCGACCAGCGCCGTACCGACCGGTTCAACGAGACGGGGACGCTCTGGCGACGGGAATCCCGACGGAACCTGGCCGACTCCTGCCGCGACGCGGCAGTCAGCCGCGCCTACCGCGGACACGGCAGAGTCCCCGTCCGGCGAACCGGACGGGGACTCCACTGACCAGTCGGTCAGATCGCGCCGAACACACCACCCCGGGTGCCTGAAACGAAGGAGTGCCAGTCACCCGGTGCGAACACCAGGGCGGGGCCCGCCTTGTCCTTCGAGTCCCGCACTCCGACCGCGCCCGTCACGTACGCCACCTCCACGCAGTTGTCACAGTTCGGCCCGCTCTTCGAGCTCTTGAACCATGCTGCCTGCGTCAGGTCCACGGGGAACCCTTTGGTCGCCATTTCCACAACGGCTCCTCTGCCAGTTTTGCGATGTGTGCGACGGACTCCTCCGGACGTATGGCCGCAGCGCGGATGTGATCGAAGATGAAGCTGTACTTCTGTAGTTCGTCGCTCTTCTCGAGGAAGAGCCCACCCGTGGCGTTCTCCGCGTACACAACATCCGGATCACCGGGCTCAGGGAAGCTGAGGATCGTGAACGTGCCGTCCATGCCGGCATGCGCACCCACCTCGAAGGGCAGGATCTGCAGCGTCACGTTCGGCAACTCGGCCACCTCGACCAACCGCTTGAGTTGACCGCGCATCACCTCGTCCCCGCCCACCGGCCGACTTACCACCGCCTCATCGAGCACCACCCACAGATCGACCGGATCGTCCTGGGTCAATAACGACTGACGGCCCAAACGGACACGCACTCTTTGATGCACCTGATCGGCGGTGAAGTCCGGACGGGCGGCACGGATCATGGCCCCGGCGTACTCCTCGGTCTCCAGAAGACCCGGAACGACCTGCTGTTCGTACGCCCGGATCGAACTGGCCGCCGCCTCCAGCCCGACGTACGCGCCGACGAGCACAGTGCTGTAGGGGTGCCACCAGCCCTTCTGGCGGGCCTCCCGGGCGATCTGCACGAGCTCGTCGCTCTCGGCGCCGACGACGCCGTAGATCCGCAGCATGTCCCGCACGTCGCGTGGGGTGGCCGTGGTGTGCCCGGTCTCGATCCGGGAGACCTTGGACGCCGAGCATTCCAACTGTTCGGCGACCACCTCGATGGTGATTCCGGCGGACTCCCGCTGGCGACGCAGCTCGGCCCCGAGCCGCCGCCGTCTGATGGTGGGACTGCGCCGCTCACTCATCGCGCAACCCCGTGAGTCACTGGTCTCCGCCGCTGGCTGCTCGACCCCACTCGGGCTACCTCCGGTAACGCGCCACTGGGTGACACCCGCCGGGGGCGCGACCGTCGACCGGCGAGCGTTCGCGACGAAGGGGGTGGTGCCGGTCCTCGGCCGGCCGCGACGGGCGAAACCGATCCCCAGTCTGCCGCCCGGACGCGGATGGCTTCAATAGGCCTTTCGCGCGACACGCTCACGTATCGGCAAAAGTCGACGTGCAACTTGCATGAAGCACGTCCCTGATGCACTCTGTCCGTATGGCACGGATCACTCAGCGTCTCCGTTCGGTCCCTCGGAGTGGTGACCCCACCGCTTCGGGGAGGCCGGGCACGACGCGGGCCCGGCCGACGACAACGCGACCTGCTCCGGGGTAAGGACCCCGCCGCTGCAAGCCGGCAAGCTGCGGCGGCGGGCGCGTTCCCGGAAGCAACCGGGTGGTGGTCGGGTGACGGCACGTCACCAGCGGGGTACGGCCCGACCACCGCCATCCGCACCACCGGTTCACGAGGCACGACCCCGTCACCGGCCGAGACGTCCCCCGTTCAGGCACCGCCGGCGCAATCGCCGGCCGATCCTCCCCAGGAGCCCATGTGCTTCCCCGCACCGGTGACGTACTGCATGTGACACGCGCGGCGAGTGTCCAGTTCCTCAGGCCGATCAAGTTCCGGGTGATCCGGGTCCTCGACTGGCCGACCTATGACGGCTGGCTGTGGCTCGACGGCTACGAGTTGAACACCGCGGGCGACGCTGTCACCCGACGGTCGATCTTCGTTCAGCGGGAAGGGTTGCAGCAACTGCAGGCCGCCCCCGAACCCCGTCCGCACACCGTGCGGGCCCGCCGCCCGGTCGCGCGTACCCCGCTCCGGGTGGGCTGACCGACCCGAACCGCCGCCGGTGGGCGTGCCATCGCCATAGAATCGGTACGCCCACCCCGGCACGTTCCACCCGCTCGTCCAGGACCCTGACCCTGGGATGGTCATGGTCAATCAGCCCGCCCTGCGGCGGCACCACCGCTCTCTCATCGCCTATGCCTTCGGACTCCTCGCCCTCCTCGGGGCGATGGCGACACTCCTGGTCCTCGCCCGCGACCCGGCGATGTCGTCCACCCGGCTGACCGCACCGGTGCCCGCGCCGGAGATCACCGTGCTCGACTCCGACCCGCCGACGGGCGACGGTCAGTCGGTCTACGAGAAACCCGGCTGGACCGACACCGACACCCCGGCCGACCAGGCTGGTGGTACCGACCGGACCGGGCCGGTGTCCGGGCTGGGTGCCGGCGGCCAGTCCGACGGCCGTCAGGAACTCACCGAGGCCGCTCCGGCTGGGCACAGCGCCACGGACATCCGCCATTCCCTCTTCTGGTCCGGCATCTTCGGCCTCGCCATCTCGCTGGCCGGCATCGGCCTCGTCGGCACCCGCCGCCGGATGTGGTGACCAACGGTCACGACGTGCTCGTCACAGTGGGGCTCGGTGTGGTCGGGCTCGCCCCGGTCGAGGGCTGGGCCTGGGAGATGATCAACAACACCTCGTCGTCGGTGGACACCGACGTGCCGGCGTCCGGCTCGGTGCCCACCACGGTCCCGGGTGGCAACTCCGACGGGCGGTACACCACCCGGTAGGTCAGGCCGAGCCGAGCCAACAGCCCTTCGGCGGTGGCCTGCGGCAGGCCGGCGAGCGGTGGCACCGGCAGTTCGTCCGGCGCTTCCGTCGTCGGCGAGCTGCTCGGCGACTCACTGGTGGGCGCCGCCGACGTGGGGGCTGCGCTGGTCGGCAGGGCGCTGGGGGCACTGGTCGGCGGAGGCGACGGGGTGGGCCCTCGATCGTCCCGGTCGTCGTCCTGCTGGGCGAGCACCACCCAGAGCGCGCCCCCGAGCAGGCCGGCGAGCAGCAGCGCCAGTACGCCCCAGAGGATCGGCGACCACCACCGCCGGCCACCCTGCTCCTCGACGTACCACTCACCGCCGGCGTCATCCGGTCGGGGCGAGCGCACCTCGGCCCGGCCGGACCAGGCCGGCGGTATCGGCGCCGTCCGGTCGGCCGGCGGGCCCGGCCGGGTGCCGGCAGACCGGTCGATCGGCATTGTCTGGTCGGGCGAAAGATCGGGACGAGCCGGGACGGTCCGGTCGATCGGTGCCGTCTCGTCCGGTCCGTCGGCGGCGGGCCCGGTCGGGGCCGGCCGATCAGCGGCGGAGGGCAGAGGTCGGGTCCGGTCGTCGTCGTGCTCGTCGGCGGGAGGCTCCTGGCGGTCGTCGCTCATCGCACGTCCTTTCCCGAACCCGGACGGGCGTCATGGCCCTCGACCGCCAACCTAGTCGCCCACACCACCATCGGTGGGGATCAGCGTGCCGAGCCGCGCCGGCTGTCGGCGAGACAGGACGCGGTACGGGCCGCGAGGCGCGAACCCGCCGGCCTGGAATCAGGGAGTGGGTTTCGCTGTCGGCTGGCCGTCGGAGCCACACCAGATGCTGACCTGGTCGTTCCACCGGGCCGGGCCGTCCTCGGCGGGCTCCTGCCGGCTGACCTTTCCAGTACGTCCGCTGAGGTAGCGCGGGTAGAGGCCCTCGTCGACCAACTCGTCGGCGGCGTCGGCGCAACTCTCGCCGACCACGTCCGGCACCTCGGCGGCCGGCGCCGGCCCGGCAACCTGTAGTTGCACCGTCGTCCCCCGGGCGACCTCGGTGCCAACGTCCGGTGTGGTGCTCTCGACCGTACGGCCGACGCCGCCACCGAAGACCAGCCGCCAACCGAGCCGCTGCTTGCGCAGCGCATCCCGGGCCTGCTCGAAGTCGGTGCCGATCACCGGCGGCACGGTCAGGCCGGCTGCCTTGGTCGGGGCGGCGGAGGTCTGGACCGCCGACGGTGTCGGTCGGCCGCTGCTCGGCCGGGGTGCGGTGGGCCGGGTGGTCGACGCGCCAGCCGTGGTCGCAACGGCCAGCGGGTCACCAGAGGATGCGTCGTCCTCACCGGCCAGCAACCAGCCGCCGGTCGCACCCACGGCGGCGAGCAGCACCGCTGCCAACCCACCGCCGAGCACAACGCTGGCCCGGCCCGCGCCGCCACCGGCGGCATTCTGCTGGCCCGTGTTCGTGTCCGTCATAACGCCCACCGCCTCATCACCGGCGACCGTACCGCCCGCCGCCCAACCCGCCCGCACCGGCGGTCCACACCGGCGGGTCTCTGCGACTCGCCGCGCCGACGACGGGACGTTACGCTGCCCGGCATGGCCAGACAGGGCTGGGGAGTGTCGATCGCGACGGCGATCGGGGTCGCTGCCGGCGCGGGTGCCGCACAACTGGGCTTCGGCTACGGGCTCGGCGTCATCACCTGGACGCCCACCGATGCCGGTGCGACCGACACAGCCTGGGCGGACGGCCTCGCCTGGGCCACCTGGCTCGCCGCCAGTTCGACGGTCCTCGGCGCGGTCTGCGCGCAGCGGCTGCACCAACGCAACGCCCCGGCGAAGACAGTGATCTCTACGGAAACCTCGCCAGACGGTGCTGCCCCTCAGGAGGGCCCGCGGCTCGACGAGCGGCGGCCGGAGCACGACAGCCCGGTCGACGGGCCTTCACCGGTCGTCGACACCGCCCGCGCGGAGAGGGCAGGCACGCCACCAGCGGCGGCCGACCCACCGGTCAACGACCGGGGCGGCCTGCTGCGCCGGGTGGCAGTGGCGCTTGGCGCCGGGCTGGGCGGGCTGGTCACCGTCCTGTTGATCGCGGTACCCGCGCGGGTCGCGACCGGCGCGGACACCGGCGCCCCGCAACGCACGGCCGCCGTACAGGCGACGCTGGGCATCCTGATCGGCGTCCTCGTCGCGATCTGGGCGCTTCGCTCCCGAGCCGCCGCGGTCAACGTGACAGCGACGGCCGCCTGGCTCTGGCTGCTCGCGGTGATCTCCGTCATCGACGGGGTACGCGTCGGACGGGGGCTGACCGGCGCGCAGCTCGGTACCTGGCAGTTCGACCCGGACCACGCCCGTTACTGGATCGGGGGCCAGCTCTACTGGCCCGGTGCGCTGCTGGCGCTGGTGCCCGCGCTGCTGATCGGCGTACTGGCCGCTCGGCGGTCCGCCCGCTCGGGCGGACACCGCGTGGGTGCGGCGGCCTCCGGCGCGGCGGGCCCGGTGCTCGTCGCGCTCGCCTACCTGACCACTCTGCCGCACTGGTCGACGCTGGGCCCCGCGCAGCTGTCCACCCAACTGATCGCCCCGTACGCGGTGATCGCCGGTATCGGCGGCTCGGTGCTGGCCGCCCGCCTCGGCGAGCGAAGCGACCGGAACCGCCCGGCCGAACAGAGCCGCCCGGCCCGGCGGAGTGCTGCGCCTCGGGGCACGGTGACCGACCCGGCCCCGGTGACCGGGACCGAGCCCGCGCCGCCGGTCTCCGGCGCGACGGCCGAACCCACTGCGTCAACTGCCGGAGCCTCGGCCTCGACGGCTGGAACCACGGGACGGCGCAGGAAAGTCAGCGTGCCGTCGCAGATGCCCAGGACGGGCTCGCAGCCGGGCGAAGCCACCGCCGCAGCGCAGGTGCCCGCTCCGCGTACGGACCCCGACCGCTCGGATCCGACCCCTCCTACCGGATCCACGACGGAGGACACGGCCCCGAGCAGCCGCCGCACCCGTGCAGCCCGCCGCCCCACCACCGACTAACCCCGCCCGGCCGCCCTCACCCTGTTGATCATGAAGTTATTGCCACCTGGCTCGGCGTGTCATGGCAACAACTTCATGATCAACGCGCTTGGTGGGGATGGGGGCGGTGGGTGGGGGGGTGCGGGGGGTGTGGGGGGGTGCGGGGGGGGTTAGGTGGTTGGCCAGGTGTGGACGGGTTCGTTGGTGCGCTGGAGTTCGGCGTAGCGCTGGACCATGTGGTGCAGCGCGGCAGGCCGGTCCATGCCGTGGCGTCGCTCCGCCGCCCAGACCGCCTCGGTCTGCCAGACGGCGCCGTTGCGGCCGGTACGGCAGCGCTGCTCGATGATGTCGAGCAACCGGTCCCGCTGCGCCGGGGCGACGCCGAACCCGTCCAGGCCGGTGGCGGCGGTGGGCAGTAGTTGGTCCAGGACCAGTTTGGTGACCGGCACGTCGCCGAGCCCGGGCCAGTGCAGCACGGCGTCGAGACCACGTCGGGCGGCGGCGTGGAAGTTCTCCTCGGCGGAGCTGAAGGTGAGTTGGCTCCAGATCGGGCGGTCGGCCTCGGCCAGGCCGCGTACCAGCCCGAAGTAGAAGGCAGCGTTGGCCAGCATGTCCACCACAGTCGGGCCGGCCGGCAGCACCCGGTTCTCCACCCGCAGATGGGGTCGGCCGTTCATGATGTCGTAGACGGGACGGTTCCACCGGTAGACCGTGCCGTTGTGCAACCGCAACTCCCCGAGCTGTGGCACACCGCCGGCGTGCAGGACCTCCACCGGGTCCTCGTCCTCGCAGATCGGCAGCAGCGGCGGGAAGTACCGGACGTTCTCCTCGAACAGGTCGAAGATCGAGGTGATCCACCGTTCGCCGAACCACACCCGCGGCCGTACGCCCTGGGCCTTCAGCTCGTCCGGACGGGTGTCGGTGGCCTGCTGGAACAGGGCGATCCGCGTTTCGGCCCACAGTTGACGGCCGTACAGGAAGGGGCTGTTCGCCCCGACCGCCACCTGCACACCCGCGACGGCCTGGGACGCGTTCCAGTAGTCGGCGAAGCTGTCCGGGGCGACCTGGAGGTGGAACTGGAGGCTCGTGCAGGCGGCCTCGGGGGCGATCGAGTCGGTGTGCGTGCGCAACTGCTCGACGCCGCGGATGTCCAGCTCGATGTCCTCGCCCCGGGCGCCGACGATCTGGTCGTTGAGCACCCGGTAACGCTCGTTGGTGGAGAGGTTGTCCTCGACCAGGTGCCCCTCGGTGAGGGTGGGCAGGATGCCGACCAGGACGATCTTCGCGTCGGATCTGGCGGCACGCTCGTCGGCCCGGGAGAGGCTGCCGCGCAGGTCGTGCTCGTAGTCGGCGAAGCCGTTGCCCTCGATGAGTCGGGGCTCGGCGTTCAGTTCCAGGTTGAACTGCCCCAATTCGGTCTGGAAGAGGGGGTCCGCGATGTCGGCGAGGATCTCCTCGTTGCGCATCGCCGGCTCGGCGGCCGAGTCGACCAGGTTGAGCTCGATCTCCAGACCGGTCATCGGCCGGTCGGCGTCGAAGCCGAAGTCGTCCAGCATCAGGGCGAAGACGTCCAGGCACCGCCGCACCTTCTGCCGATATCGGACGCGATCATCCCGGGTGAAGGCGCCCTCTGAGACGTCCCTGCCCATGTGTCCTCCCGACGGCCGGCGCGGTCGGGATCATCCCGTCCCGGAAGCGCTTTGTGAAGCATCCACGGTAAGAGCGCCCACCTGACCGGGGCCAGAGGCCGACGGCGGTGATCCGACGTCGACCGGGGTGGACGCGCTCGTGGCGCCATCTGTACCCCGTCGTCGACCGACTGGACCCGAAAGCGGTGAGAACAACCCGTGACAATTACCACCGCCAGTGGGAACGACGCAGGGCCCGCGCCGACGTGCGGCGCGGGCCCTGCGTACCGGATCGCCGGGAGGATTCCCCTGGCCCTCCGGCGATCCCCGGGGATCAGGCCTGGCGTACGGCCTCGCCCTCGATCTCAATCTTGATCTTGCGGCTGACCAGCACGCCCCCGGTCTCCAGGGCGACGTTCCAGGTCAGGCCGAACTCCTCGCGGTCGATCTCGGTGCTCGCGGAGAAGCCGAAGATGTCCTGGCCGAACGGGCTGCGGCCGACACCCTCGAACTCCACCTCCAGCTCGACCGGACGGGTGACGTCCTTGATGGTCAGCTCACCGGTGAGCACGAACTCGCTGCCGCTACGGGACTTGACCCCGGTGCTGCGGAACTCGAGCGTCGGGAACTTCTCGGCGTCCAGGAACTCGGGGCTGCGCAGGTGCGCGTCCCGGTCGGCCTGGGTGGTGTCGACGCTGGCGGCCTGAATGGTGGCGACGACCGACGACTGCAGCGGGTCCTCGGCGACTGTGATGGTGGCGGTCGCGTCGTTGAACTCACCGCGAACCTTGCTCACCATCATGTGCCGGGCAACGAAGCCGACCCGCTTGTGCGCCACGTCGAGCGCGTAGGTGCCGGCCGCCGGGATGGTGAGGCCGTCCCAGTCGCGGGTAACCGTCTCGATGCTGCTGGTCATGCTGCTGTCCTCCAGGGGATTGTTTAATAGCCCAACGACTGCCTGAGCAACTATAACCGCAACAATATTCCCCGTGTCAAGCACTGGTATGATGAACGGGTGACCAACGTCTTCGACGATCCCCGGATCACCGCCGTCGGCCTGCTCTTCGAGGCACACGCCGGGCTGTCCGCCCGGTTCAACGCCCAACTCGAGGAGCACGGCCTCTCCGCGGTCGAGTTCGAGGTCATCACGCGACTGGCCCGCTCGCCGGGCAACCAACTACGCATGACCGACCTTGCCGCACAGACCTCCCTGTCGACAAGCGGAGTGACCCGGGTCGTGGACCGGATGGAGCGCGACGGGTTGCTGACCCGCCGGGCCTGCCCGAACGACCGCCGCAGCTCGTACGCGGTGGTCACCGCCTCCGGGATGCAACGCCTCAACGAGACGCTGCCCGGGCATCTGCAGATGATCGAGCAGTGGTTCACCGGGCAACTCGACCCAGAGGCGCTGGTGGCACTCCTCGACGGGTTGCGCCGCGTCCGCGACGCCGCTCATCCGTGCGCAACCGCCGGCAGTGACGACGTCAGCCCAGAGCAGGCCGCCGCCACCGACGACGCCACCCGACGGCGCTGATCACCACTCGCCGTCGGGCGGTGGCAGCGGCAGAAAGACCGGCAGAACTGATCCAGCCAAGCTGGAGAATTCGGTCCAAGCCGACTTTCTGCCACCCCATCGGTGGCAGGCTTCGGGCACCGGGGATCACCGGGGGGTGACGGCGCGGGCGATCAGCGAGGGGTAGCACCAAAGGGGGCTCTTCGCCCGCGCCACTCTCCCGTCGCGATCCGCTCGGGGACAGCGCAGGGCTCGATCCGCTCGGAGACAGCGCAGGGCTACTGAGCCGGTCCACCCCGGGCGGCGATCAGCGCGTAGAGCAGTCCCGACTCCTGCGGCAACAGCCGGATGCCGCTCTCCACACAGACCCGGTCCAGTCGATCGAGCACCGACGGGTCCGCAGTGCTCGCAGCCAGCCCCACCAGCGCCTCCACCACGTCACGGCGATCCTGCCCCGCATGGTCGGCGGCGGCCGCGAACCACTCGGCAGCCAACTCCCGGTCCCCCCGGTGCAGCGCCAGGTTCCCCTCGATCAGCGCACAGAGCCCGGCCTCCGGGCCACCCCAGACCAGCTCCGAGTCGTCCGAGCGCGGTCGCGGCACGCTCCGCGCCGGCAGCGCCTCCCCGCCCCCGGCGCGCAACTCGGTCAGCACCGCTGTCGCCTCCGCGGCCCGCCCGTCCTGGGCGAGCGCCAGCCCGACGGTCCCGAGCACCCGACGGCGACGCCCGGGATCACCCAGCTCGGACAGGGCAGCGATCGCTCGCCGACCACGGTCGATGGCGTCCGCGTACCAGCCCTCCAGTCGGGCGACCTCGGCTCGATTGGCCCAGCCCAGCACCCGCAGCCGCTGCTCCCCACTCTCGGCGGCGAGTCGGTCCACCGCGGCGAGTCGGCGGCGGGCCGCAGCCAGATCGCCCGCGCGGATCTCGTGCCAGGCGAGGCTGTTCTGGGCCACCGCCAGGTCCCGGGTCCGCCCGTTGCGGGCGGCCAACCGCAGCAGGGCCTCGGCCTGCTCGCGCGCCTCGTCCTGCCGCCGGACGGAGATCAGCAGGGTGCCGAGCACGTTTCTCGCCTCCAACTCCCCGGTGACGTCGCCGGCCTGCCGAAAGGTGTCCAACGCCGCACGGGCCGTCGACAACTCCTCGGCACCGGCGCCGTGCTCCGCGGCGAGCCGGGCGACGCCGAGGGCGGCCCAGCCACGCAGGAGAGGATCGGCGTCGGCGGTCCGCGGGTCCGCCAGCAGCCGCCGCAGCCACTGCCGCCCGACGACGTCGCGTCCACGGAACCGCCACCAGCGGGTCAGACAGGCCGCCAGCCGCAGCGCTGTCAACGGGTCGTCGGTGGCCGCGTGGGCCAACGACGAGCTGATGTCACTGCTCATCTCGTCCAGCCGGTGCACCGCGTCGGGTAACCGTGGGCCGATCAGGTCACTGGCGGTACGGGCCACCAGGCGCGCGATGACCTCCGCGTGTCGACGCCGGATGCAGGTCAGCTCACCTCCGCCGGCCGCCTGCTCGACGGCGTAGTCCCGAACCGCGTCGAGCAGCCGGAACCGGAACGACCCGGTTCCGCGTACGCTCAGCAGCCCCAACTCGACGAAGCGGTCCAACAGTGGAACCGGGTCGATCGCCACGGTGCCGTCCCGGTCGGCCTCGTCGACGAGCATCTCCTCGGCCAACTCGACCGACCAGCGGTTACCGAAGACGGCCAGTTGCCGCAGCGCGGCCTGTTCGTCAGACGCCAACAGGCGGTAGCTGAACGCCACCGCGTCCCGCAGGGTGACGGCGACCGAGACCGCCGCACTGGTGTCGGGTCCGCTCCTCCGGCTGCCGAGCGCCTCCGGTGCGTCCCAGGCCGGGTGGGCGGACGCGTCCGCGTGGGTGGCCAGGTCGAGCACCCGGTCGCCGTACCTGTCGAGCAGTTCGGTGAGGTCGAGGAGACGGCCCCGGGCGGCCATCAGCTCGATGGCCAACGGCAGCCCGCCCAACCGGCGCACCAACGCGGCGAGCGCCGGCAGCTCAGCGGGGGCGGGCGGCTCCCGGCGGACCTGAGCGAGCCGGGCGGTGAACAACGCGACAGCCGGCCACGATTCGAGCCCGGAGTGCTCGGCCTCCGGTGGTGGCACGTCGAGTGGCGCGACCGGCCAGACCCGCTCGCCGGGCAACCCGACCGGGTGCCGCCCGGTGACCAGCACCCGCAGCGACGGCAGCGCTCCGAGCAACCGGTGCAGGGTCGCGGCCACCGGGCCGGGCGCGCGCTCCACAGCGTCCATCACCAGTAGCGTCGGCCGCCCGGCGAGCAGCGCCACGAGTTCGGACAGGCGCGCCACGCCGAGCACGGACATCGAGGCGGCGAGCACGTCCGGACCGTCGGCGCCCTCGCCCACCAGCACCCCGGCAACACCGGCCGGGTGAGCGGCGGCCACCAGGTGCGCCACCGACGTCGCCAGGGCGGTCTTGCCGACGCCGGCCAACCCGACGAGGCTCACCAACCGGGGTCCCCGCTCCGCGGTCAGCATTTCGGCCAGCTCGGTGAGGTCGCGCTCCCGGCCGATCAACTCCACCGGCGGCGGGAGCGCGACCGACCTGTCGGCGGGGGCGGCGGCCGACGTGGCGTTGCCCCCGCCGACCGCCAGCGCCGTCGAGGTGGCGTCCGGCGAGGCCGGTTCGGCACCGGCGCCGCGGGCAGCGGCCAGGAACGCCGCCCGACTGGTGCCGGTCAGCGCCAGTGCCCCGGCGAGCAGTTCCACAGTGGTGCGTTGTGGCCGGTTCGACCGGCCACGCTCCAGGTCACGGACCGTCCGCACACCCACCCCGGCCCGGGACGCCAGCTCGGCCTGGGTGAGGCCGGCTGCGCGTCGATGCCCGCGGAGCAGCTCCGGCAGGGTGGTACGTCCAGCCGGGCTCCGCGACCATTCATGATCCGGAGTCATGGGCTCGAAGAGTACGGATGGACTACGACCGTCGGCAGTCGAACGTCGGGCTACTGACGTCCGCTCGCCGAAACCCGACAGCCGTACGGACAGCCCGTCCGGGACGAGCGGCCGATCAGCTCGGCCTGGCCGCTCAAAGACCCAGATCCCGAGCGATGATCATCCGCTGCACCTCGCTGGTGCCCTCGCCGATCTCCAGGATCTTGGAGTCCCGCCAGAACCGGGCCACCGGGTACTCGTTCATGAAGCCGTACCCGCCGTGGATCTGGGTGGCCTCCCGGGCGTTGTCCACGGCGATCGTGCTGGCGTGCAGTTTGGCGATGGCGGCCTGCCGCTTGAACGGCTCGCCGGCCAGCATCCGTGCGGCGGCGTCGTAGTACGCGAGGCGAGCGGTGTGCGCCTTCAGCTCCATGTCGGCGATCTTGAACTGGATGGCCTGGTTGGCGCCGATCGGCTGACCGAAGGCGTGCCGCTCCTTCGCATACTTGATCGACTCGTCGACACAGCCTTGCGCGAGGCCGACGGCGAGCGCGGCGATCGCGATCCGGCCCTCGTCGAGGATCCGCAGGAACTGCGCGAAACCCCGACCCCGGGCGCCGAGCAGGTTGGCGGCCGGCACCCGGCAGTCGTCGAAGGTCAGCTCGTGGGTGTCCGAGGCGGTCCAGCCCACCTTGGAGTAGCCGGGCGCGACGGCGAACCCGGGCGTTCCGGTGGGGACGATGATCGTCGACAGCTCCTTGGAGCCGTCCGGGTTCGTGCCGGTCACCGCGGTGACGGTGACCATGGCGGTGATGTCGGTACCCGAGTTGGTGATGAACGCCTTCGACCCGTTGATCACCCACTCGTCGCCGTCCAGCACCGCCCGGGTCTGCGTGCCGGCGGCGTCCGAGCCGGTGCCGGGCTCGGTGAGACCGAAGCCGGCCAGCGCCTCGCCGCTGAGCAGTCGGGGCAGCCAGGTCGCCTTCTGCTCCTCGGTGCCGAAGCGGTAGATCGGCATCGCGCCCAGCGAGACCGCCGCCTCCAGGGTGATGGCCACGCTGGAGTCGACCCGGGCCAGCTCCTCCAGGGCCAGGCAGAGCGCGAAGTAGTCGCCGCCCATGCCGCCGTGTTCCTCGGCGAAGGGCAGACCGAACAGGCCCATCTTGCCCATCTGCCGGATCACCTCGTACGGGAAGGTGTGCTGCTCGTAGTGCTCGGCGATGACCGGAGCGATCACCTCGCGGGCGAATTCCCGCACGCTCTCACGCAGCGCCGCTTGTTCGTCGGTGAGCCGGAAGTCCATCTCATCCTCCTGTAAGGACGGCCCGCCCCGGCGCTCGTGACGCCGGGGGCGGGTCGCTGTGCGGGCCTGAGTCGATGGTCAGACCGGGGTGACGCCGTGCCGACGGCGGGAGAAGTGCCGATCCTTGGTACGCGCCGCCGCGAATCGACGGACCAGCTCGGTGCGCAGGTCCTGCGGCTCGACGATGGCGTCCACCACCAGCTCGCTGGCCAACCGGACGACGTCGATGTCCTGCTCGTACTCGGCCCGCTTGGCGGCGACGAAGGCCGCCCGCTCGTCCTCGTCGGCAATGGCGGCGATCTTGTTGGCGTAGACCGCGTTCACGGCGGCCTCGGCACCCATCACGGCGATCTTCGCGGTCGGCAGCGCGATCGTGGCGTCCGGCTCGAACCCGGGCCCGGCCATCGCGTAGAGACCGGCGCCGTACGCCTTGCGGACCACCACGCAGATCTTCGGAACTGTCGCCTCGGAGATCGCGGTGATCATCTTGGCGCCGTGCCGGATGATGCCCTGCTTCTCCACCGCGCTGCCGACCATGAAGCCGGGCACGTCGCTGAGGAACAGCAGCGGCACGTTGAACGCGTCGCAGAGCTGCACGAACCGGGTGGCCTTGTCGGCCGAGTCGACGAAGAGCACGCCGCCCTTGAACATCGAGTTGTTGCCGATCACACCGACGACCTGGCCGTCGAGGCGGCCGAAGCCGATGGTCAGCTCCTTGGCCCAGAGCGCCTGGATCTCGAAGAACGACCCCTCGTCGAGCAGGCCCTTGACGTACCGCCGCATGTCGAACGCCTGCCGCTCACTGGCCGGCACCAAGGCGGCCAGGTCGGCCTTCGCGGGCGCGGCGACCGCCGGTGCGGTCGGCGGCGCCTGCGTCCAGTTCGCCGGCAGGTACGACAGGTAGGTCTTCACGACGTCGAGCGCGTCGGCCTCGGTCTTGCAGAGGAAGTGCCCCACGCCGGATTCGGCGGTGTGCACCTTCGCCCCGCCCATCGCCTCCAGTGTGGTCTTCTCGCCGGTGACCATCTCGACCATCCGGTCGGAGCCGAGGTACATGCTGGCGTTGCCGTCGACCAGCGCCACCACGTCGCAGAATGCTGGAATGTACGCACCACCGGCGGCGCTCGGGCCGAACAGCGCGCAGACCTGTGGGATCGAGCCGGAGGCACGAACCTGGTTCCAGAAGATCTTGCCGGCGCCACGGCGACCGGGAAAGAGATCGACCTGGTCGGTGATCCGGGCGCCGGCCGAGTCGACCAGGTAGACCATCGGCACGCCGGCGCCGTACGCCCGCTCGATGATCCTGATGATCTTCTCGACGGTGCGGGCGCCCCAGCTGCCGGCCTTGACCGTGGAGTCGTTGGCCATCAGGCAGACCTGTCGGCCGTCGATGGTGGCGGTGCCGGTCACCACGCCGTCGGCGGGCAGCCCTTCGGCCATCGTGTTGGCGTAGAGGCCGTCCTCGACGAACGAGCCCTCGTCGACCAGGAGCGCTACCCGTTCACGGGCGAAGAGCTTGCCCTTGGCCGCGTTGGCCGCGTGGTACTTGTCCGCGCCGCCGGACCGGGCCCGCTTGCGCAGTTGCTCCAGTGCCTCACCGTCGAGCGTCACGCCGACTCCTCCGCCATACTGACCTGAACGATCGTTAGGCTAGCGCATCGGCGCGACTGTCGGCGACCTACGAGCGAACCAGACAGTTGAGCCGAGAGCAAGACATTGAAAAACGTGAATACATATCGCTAGGCTCCTGGCACCCCTCTCAGATTGGAGTCAGCGATGACCTCACGACTCAATCGGCTCGCCGTCGCGGTGCTCGCGACGACACTCGCCACCCTCGGCGTCACGGTCGCCAACCCGTCGCCCGCGTCCGCCGCCATGACGATCTGCTACAACACCAGCCAGGCGGGCAGCTACGCCGGCACGGCCAACCAGGCCGCCTCGATCTGGAACAACGCCACAGTCAACCTCACGCTCTCCGCCAACTGCGGCTCGAACCTGCGCATCTACCAGATCACCGGCGGCGGCTCGTACGCCCAGCGGACCAGCCTCGGCAACGGCCGGGTCTACATCGACACCCAGCAGGCCGCCCAGTACAGCGTGCTGCGGATCATGACCCACGAGATCGGGCACATCCTCGGTCTGCCGGACAACTACAACGGGAACTGCTCGCTGCTGATGTCCGGCGGCAGCGCCGGCACCAGCTGCACCAACCCGTACCCGAGCAGCGCCGAGGCGAACCGGGTCAGCAACCTCTTCGCCGGCACGTTCAGCGCCACCGACCGCAGCGCGGACATCTTCCGCGACAGCTGGCCGAGCGCGCTCACCACGGTGAACTGACCGAACCCGCGAAAAAACGAAGGGGCCGGCGCGTGCGTCGGCCCCTTCGTCGCGTCCTCAACTCGGCAGCGGCGTCAGCCGGGTACGCGGACCGGCCCGCAGCACACCCGACGGCAGCTTCTTGCCGAGCAACTCCTCGGCCAACTCCGCCACCTCGATGAGCGCCGGCAGGTCGATGCCGGTGTCGATGCCCATGTCGTGCAGCATGTGCACGGCCTCCTCGGTGGCCAGGTTGCCGCTCGCCCCCGGCGCGTACGGGCAGCCACCGAGGCCACCGACGCTGGCGTCGAACTCGGTCACCCCCAGCTCCAGCGCGGTCAGCAGATTGGCCAGCGCCGTACCCCGGGTGTTGTGGAAGTGCAGCAGGACCGGCACGTGCGCGTTGCGGTCGCGTACCGCGGTCAGCAGCTCGCGGACCCGACGTGGGGTACCCATGCCGGTGGTGTCGCCGAACGCGACCCGGTCCGCGCCGTCGCGGACGACCCGGTCCACGATCCCGGCCACCCGCTGCGGGTCGATGTCCCCCTCGTACGGGCAGCCGAAGCTGGTCGCCACGATCACCTCGACCCGCGCCGACGCGCCGTGCAGCAGGTCGATCAGCTCGGCGATGTCGTCCAGCGACTCGTCAGTGGACCGGTTGACGTTGCGCCGGTTGTGCGTGTCACTGGCCGAAACCACCACCTCGATCTCGGTGAATCCGGCGGCGAGGGCCCGCTGGGCGCCCCGGGTGTTCGGCACCAGCGCGGAGTACCGCACCCCGTCGGCCTTCACCGCCCGCTGCCACACCTCGTCGGCGTCGGCCATCTGCGGGATCGCTCTCGGGTGCACGAACGACACCGCCTCGATTCGGCGTACGCCAGTGCCGGAGAGGGCATCGAGCAGTCGCACCTTGGCGTCGGTCGGGATCGGGTCCTCGTTCTGCAACCCGTCGCGCGGCCCGACCTCGCGGATCGAGACGAAATCTGGCAGGTCCGCCATAAGGGGTCACCTCACTGTGACGAAAGCAGTGCCTAGGGGGTCCTCCCAGCATGCCACCCCCGGCTGTTGATCAAGAGGTTTGCGTCACCCGCGGCGCGGAACCTGACGCAGACCTCTTGATCACCGGGGAGTGGGGGCGGGGGGTCAGCGCATGCGGGAGACGATGCCCGTGTCGTAGGCGCCGGAGCGGAACTCCTCGTTGTCCAGCAACTCGGTGAAGAAGGGGACGTTGTTCTTCGGACCCTCGATCTGGAACGCCGCGACGGCTGCCTTCGCGCGATCGAGCACCTCGTCGCGGGTCGCGCCGCTGACGATCAGCTTGGCCAGCAGGCTGTCGTAGAACGGGGTGACCGTGTTGCCCTCGATGTAGCCGGAGTCCACCCGGACACCCTCACCCGTCGGCTCCACCCACGTCCTGATCACACCCGGGCCGGGCAGGAAGCGCTTCGGGTCCTCCGCGTTGATCCGCATCTCGATGGCGTGCCCACTCGGGGTCAACGCGTCCGGGTCGAACGTCGGCGCCAACCCGGAGGCCACCCGCAACTGCTCCTCGACCAGGTCGATGCCGTACACGTACTCGGTCACCGGGTGCTCCACCTGCAACCGCGTGTTCATCTCCAAGAAGAAGAACTCGCCGGTGGCCGGGTCGAACAGGCACTCCACGGTGCCGGCGTTGCGGTATCCGACCGCCTCGCCGGCCCGCACCGCCGCCGCCAGGAGCCGGGATCGCAGCTCCGGCGAGACAGCCGGCGACGGGGACTCCTCGACCAACTTCTGGTTGCGCCGCTGCACCGAGCACTCCCGCTCGCCGAGCGCCACCACCCGGCCGTCGGCCAGGCCGAGGATCTGCACCTCGACGTGCCGTACCCGGGGAAAGTACCGCTCGATCAACACCGAGCCGTCGCCGAACATCCGCTCGGCGAACGCGCGCACCTTGTCGTACTCGGTGCGTAGCGCGGCCTCGTCCACCGCCACGCCCATGCCCATGCCGCCACCGCCGGCGGCGGCCTTGACCATCACCGGGTAGCCCATCTCGGCTGCGGCCGTCACCGCAGCGTCCAGGTCGGCGGCCGGGTCGGTGGTGCCCGGCGCGACCGGAACACCGGCCGCCGCCATCAGGTTCCGGGCGTTGATCTTGTCGCCCATCGCGGTGATCGCGTCCGCGTCGGGTCCGACCCAGATCAGGCCGCTCGCCTCGACGGTACGGGCGAACTCGGCGTTCTCCGACAGGAAGCCGTACCCGGGGTGGATCGCCTGCGCGCCCGTTGACTTGGCGGCGGCGAGGATCGCCTCGGTGTTGCGGTAGCTCTGCGCCGGGTTCGGTGGGCCGATGAGGACCGCCTCGTCCGCCTCCGCGACGAACGGCAGGTCGGCGTCGGCCTCCGAGTGCACCGCGATCACGCGGATGCCGAGCCGCTTGGCGGTCCGGATGATCCGGCGGGCGATCTCGCCCCGATTGGCGACCAGCAGTGACTCGATCATGTTTCCTCCCGGCGTCCGGATGGTGGGACGATGTCAGGGAATCATGACCGGCACGGTTCTGACGAGTCGGCTCAGGCGAGCAGCGCGGCCAGTGTCGCCCCGCGCAGCAGCTCCGCGCGGCGTCGCCGGTCCACCTCACCACCGAGGAACGGCGTCGAGTTCATCAGGCCGAACGCGGCGTGCGCGAGCACCCGGGCCTCACCGTCGGGCATCCCCGGGTGCAGCGCGGTGAGCACTGTCACCCACTCCTCGACGTAGAGCCGTTGCAGGCGACGGATCCGCCGCCGCGGCTCCTCGGGCAGGCGGTCCAGCTCGTGCAGGTGCAACGCGATCACGGCCGGGTTGGCCAGCGCGAACTCGACGTGGAAGTCGATCAGCGACTCCAGGACGCCGCGCGGGTCGTCCGAGCGCCCGACGGCGCGTTCCCGCCCACCGGCCAGCAACCCCTCACTGACGGGAATCAGCGCGGCGGCCAGCATGGCTTCCTTGCCGGCGAAGTGGTGGTAGAGCGCCGGACCGGTGACCCCGGCGGCCGCGCCGATGTCGTCCATCGAGACGCCGTGATAGCCACGCGCCGCGAACAGACCTACCGCGATCTCCAGGATCTCGTCCTTGCGGGACCTGCGCCGGCCCGCGCCCGCCGCACCCCGTGCCTGCTGCTCCACCGTCACCGGACAAGCCTAGACCGCGAGGCGCCCGCGATGGTTGCCGGTCAGTCCCGTCCGTCCCGGACCGGGCCGCCCCTGACCTGGCCAGGGGCGGCCGGCGAGGTCAATCGCCCTCGTCCAGGTCGTGTTCCGCGCGCAGCGCCGCGGCTTCCGTGGGCCGATCGAGCAGATCCAACACCCGAGCCAGCAGCCAGGCCGTCTGGCGGACCTGCCGCGAGGCGGCCGGCAACCCGCCGAGTACGCGGCGCAGCAGCGGCTCCGCCTCGGCCGGCCGGTCCAGGCGCAGCAGCAACTCACCGATCAGGGCCTCCACCTGGGCGGCCTCGCCGAACGCCTCGATCGAGCGCAACCGGTCCGGCACCCCGGTGAGCCGGTCCAGGGCCTCGTCCGGGCGGTCCTCACCGGTGAGCACCCGCGCTCCGGCCTCGGCCGCCAGTGCCAGCTCGTACAGCACCGGCGGTTCGGTCTGCCCGGCCAGCTTCGCCGCCAACGCGTCCACCACCTCGACGGTGCGCAACGCCGCGTCCCGGTCGTCGGCCCAGAACCAGGCGTACGTCTCCCGTCGCCGGGCACGCAGCTCGTCCAGCGGCAGGTCACCGAGCCGGTACGCCTCGGCCGCAGCGGCGAACCGCTCGGCCGCCGCCGCGTCCCGGTCTGCGTCGTAGAGGATCCCCCCGGCCTCCTCCAGAACCTGCGCCCGGTGCGGAAGGTTGTCCGGTCCGTCCAGATTGCCGGCCAACTGTTCCAACAGCGCCAACGCGGGATCGATCTCACCAAGTCCGGCGTAGACGCCGGCCAGCAGGTGCCGGCAGCGGTCGGCCTCCGCCTGAGCGCCCAACCGGTCCAGACCGAGCACGGCCTCCTCGGCGACCTCGGCGGCCTCGGCGAGCCGGCCCACGATCCGGTACGCGTTCGCCAGCTCCCACCGCAGGAACGCGTCCCCCTCGGCGCCTCGCTCCACGCACAGCGTCACCGCCTCGACGAAGTCGTCGACCGCGTCCGCAGCCTGGCCGGCCGCCAGCAACGCTCGGGCGCGGGCGACCCGGACCGGCAGCTCCGCGTCCGCCGGTGCCGCCTCCAACGCCTCGTCGCAGGCGGCCACGGCGTCCGCCGGATCGTCGACCAGCCGCGCGTACGCCAGGCAGGCACCGGTGACCACCTCGCCGACACCCAACTCCCGGCCGATCCGGCGTGCCTCGTCGACAGCGGTACGGGCCTCGTCGACGCGGTCCAACTGCTCCAGCAGGTGCCCCCGGTGCAGGGCGATCCGGGCGGTCAGGTGCCGATCGCCGCCCGCGTCGGCCGGTACCCGGTCGAGCGCGGCGAGCGCTTCCGCCCAACGTTCGCGGTGCAGCAGCGCCAACGCCACCCGGTCGTGTCCGGCCGCCCGCTGCTGGGCGTCGCCGAGCCGGTCCAGGACGTCGGCCGCCTCCCGGGCCAGCAGCAGGCCCTCCTCGGTGTCCTCGTCGGACCGGGTCAACAGCACGCCGAGCCGCCCGGCGACTGTCTGGGCCGCCACCTCTTCGCCCGCCTCCCGGTACAGCTCCAACGCCGCCCGATTCAGCGTGATCGCACCCTCGATGTCGTCCTCGTCGCCACGCTCCGACGCGCGCAGGGCCAGGCGGTGCGCGGACGTGCGGGCGGGCAGCTCGGCGGAGCCGAACCGGTCGTCGAAGGCAACCAGCGCCGCCCGGAAGGTGCCCCGGTCGTGCCGGCCCCAGCTCTGCTCCGCGAGGTCCAGCAGATCGTCCGGGCCGGCGTCTGCGGGCACTGTCACGACCTGTGGTTCAGCCCTGCCGGTTCGCACCCGCCGGGCCCGGTCCGTGGACGACGCTGGTGTCCCCGGCGCGCCGGCCGGCTCGTCCCCGACCGGTCGGGTTGGACGGCGGCGGACGCTCGCGGACAGCGGCACATGCTCGCCGCTCGCCTGCACGGCCAGCCGACTGGCGATCCACTCCGACTGGTGGCTCGTGCCGTTACGGGCGTCGAAGCGGGCGGCCAGACCGGCAGCGGTTTCAGCCAGCTCGTCCGCCAACGAGGCCGCCGACACCTCGGCGGCCGGCCGGCCCTCGGCGGCCCGGCGGTACACGGCCGACGGGCCGGCCTGACGCAGCGCGGCGGCGGCCGCCGCCGCGAAGTGCATGGCGGCGGCCGGCGACGGCGGCCGGTCCAGCCAGTCCAGGTGCCGCTCAACCAGCTCGATCGCTCGCGCCTCGTTGCCGGTCAGCGTGCAGAACTCGACGTGGTCCGCGATGTCCCACAGGTTGGCGAGGTTGCCGCGCTGCCGGCGGTACGCCTCCCGGTGCGCGTCCCGCGCCTCCTCGACCCGCCCGGTCCGCAGGTACGGCAGGAGCAGCGCGGTGAGGATCGACTGCGGCTGCTCGTTGCAGTTGAGCCGGCCGGCGAGCACCGGCTCGGCCAGCTCCACCGCCTCGACGTCCCGCCCGGTGTCGGCGAGGTAGCCCACCTGGCTCGTGGGGTCACAACCGGCGCAGTCGGACAGGGCGTCGCGCGGGGTGGTCTGCCAGAGGCGGTACCAGTGCGCCGCGGCCTCGACGTCACCCACGTGGTCGGCGACCCGGAACCGGTGCTTGTGCACGGCCTGCAGGCTGTGCCCGCCGGCCCGGTAGCGGCGTTCCATGTCGTCCAGCACGGCGTACGTGCGGTCGAGCGGCACCTCCGGAAAGTTCAGCAGGCCGTTGATCATGTACTTGAAGTGCCAGAGCAGGTTGTGCAGGTGCCCCTGGTGGTACGGCTGCGGGTCGCTGTCGAACTCGGACAGGCACCAGGAGAAGGTCACGAAGGACTTGGCCGGCTCACCGCCGTAGATGTAGCCGGTGGTGGCCTGCATCCGGGTGACGAATGCGAGGTGCCGGTCGTCGGCGGCATCCACCCGGCGCAGCAACTGCTCCAGGGCGGCGATCTGCCCCGCCCCGTACGGCATGTCGGCGATGCCGCGAAGCACCCGCCACAGATCCTCGTCGCTCATGCTCACTCCCGTCCCGGGACAGCCCGGCCGAGCAGGCCGAGGAAGGAATCGTTCAGCAACGCCGCGTCGGCGGCGCGGATCGGATGGTGGCCGAGCAGCAGCGCCTGCCCGTACAGCGCCTCGATGGCCAGACCGACCAGCTCCGGGTCGCTCAGCATGGTCACCCGTCGGACCAGCGGGTTGCGGTGGTTGAGCACCAACTGCGGACGGTCCGGCGGGGCGGTGGCGGCGAGCGCGTCGAGCACTCCACCCCACAGCTCGTCGGCCCGGTCCCGGCTGGCCGCGAGCTGGTCGTTGAACGCCGCCGACCGGCTGACCAGGTAGAGCGCGGGCAGGGAAACCGGGTCGTACGCCCGGATGACCACCTCGCAGCCGGAACGCTCGACGGCCCGCTGCGCCGCCGCGAGGAACTGTCGCAACGCCAACTCCACCTGCGGGTCGAGCGCGTCGAACCGGGTGGTGAGGTCACTCGGCTCCAGCCGCTCGATGAGCACCGAGCGGTCCACCACCGGCAGCCGCTCGATCAGCTCGGTGTCGTACGTGTAGCCGGCGTTGACCACCGCCAGGTCCTGCGCGGCGGCGACAGCGGCCAGCTGACGGAACTCGTCCAGGCTGGCCGCGTAACGGACCACTCCGTAGCGCTCCCGGAACTCGGCGAGGGTGAGCGTGCCGACGTTGGTGTCCATGGGCCACCACCGGTCGACCAGGCGGAGCATCTCGTCGTCGTGCAGCGCCAGGGCCTTCACGCCGAGGTGGTGCACCTGGAGAAACTCGGCCAGCCGGTGCGGGTCGTGCCGGGCCAACCGGACCAGCCAGCCGCGCACCTGGTCGCCGAGTGCCTCCCGGGTCGCCGTCAGCAGGGTGTCCTCGTAGAGGGCCTCCCGGCTGGCGGTCGGGCGCAGCTCGGTCGCGTCCACCACGCAGTGCGCGAAGAACGCCCACTCCGGCAGCAGCCCGTCGGCGTTCTCGGTGAGCAGCATCCGCTTGAGGTAGACGCGGTGCCCGGCCCGGGCCGCCGGGTTCACCGGCGTCGGCAGGATGACGGCGACACCGGTCAGCCCGGCCTCCGGCACGGCCAGCGGCAGGACGTCGAACGGGTCCACGCCGAGCGTCTCCCGGGCGTACCGGATCAGCGCCGCGCGGTCCAGCGGCGCACCCGGCGTGGTCGGCCAGGGCGGATCCCCGGCGGTGGTGACGACGTCGCCGACGCGGACGGTGACCGGCAGCAGCGCGCCGAAGAGCCGGGCCAGGTCGGTGACGGTCGCGGTGGTGAACCACTGGTCCGCGTCGCGGCGGGGCACCAGCGTGACGGTGGTGCCCGGCTCGGCGCGAGCGGCCTCCGGCGGGGCCACCGTCACCGCGTAGCGGCCGTCGGCGTACCCGGTCCAGCGAACCGTGGGCTCGTCGCGGTGCCGGGTGAGCACCTGGATCTCGTCGGCCACCAGGAAGCAGGAGAGCAGACCGATGCCGAACTGGCCGAGGAACTCGTGCCGGGAGAAGCCGAGCTCGTCGCGCTTCGAGCTGCGGCCGATGGTGGCCAGCAGCTCGTGCACCTGCGCCTCGGTCAGGCCGATGCCGGTGTCGTGCACCCGCAGGGTGCCGTCGCCGGTGCTGTCCGGAGGTTCGATGCGTACCAGCGCCGGGGCGTCCGGTTCGGTCCTGCGGCGGGCGGTGATCGCGTCCACCGCGTTCTGGAGCAGCTCACGGACGTAGACCCGCGGGCTGCCGTAGAGGTGATGACTGAGCAGGTCAACCACGCCACGTAGGTCGACCTGGAAAGTGTGATCCACGCCTGTTGTCTCCCCGTCCCGATACCGGCGCTCACCGTACCCATGATCACCGACCGGCGCGGTCCCCTCGCTGCCCGGCGGCTTGACCCTCGACCCGGTCGAACCGGCACGGTCGCCGGCATGACTTCCTCCGCTCTGGGCCGGGACTTCCAACTCCTGTGGTCCGCGGCCGTCTCATCCCGGTTCGGGGACGCGCTGCGTGCCCCGGCGCTGGCCCTGCTGGCCGCGACCGTGACCCGTGATCCGCGGATCATCGCGGCGGTCACCGTGGCCGGGCAGTTGCCGCCGCTGCTCTTCGGCCTGCTCGGCGGCGTGTACGCGGACCGCTGGGACCGCCGTCGGACGATGGCGGTGGTCGACGGGGTACGCGCGGCAGTGGTGGCGGCGCTGGCCGTGGTGGTCGCGCTCGACCGGGTCAGCGTGCTGGTGCTGCTGGTGGCGGCGTTTCTGCTCGCCACGTTTGGCACTCTCTTCGACTCCGCGTCGTTCGCGCTGCTCCCCGCGCTGGTGCCACCGGACGCGCTGCCCCGGGCGAACGGTCGCCTCCAGGCGGGGTCGGCGGTGGCCGGTGGCTTCCTCGGGGCGCCCGCCGCCGGTGTCCTGTTCGCCGCCGCCCCGGCACTTCCGTTCGCAGTCGACGCCGTCACCTTCGCGGCGGCGGCCCTGCTCGTGCTGGCCCTCGGTGCACCTCCCGCCAGCACCCCGGGAACGGCACGGCGGCGCGGCTCGGTGTGGTGCGAGATCGTCGAGGGGCTGCGGTGGTTGGTGGCGCACCGGACCCTGTGGCGGGTCACAGTGCTCACCGCCGCGAGCAACCTGGCGATCAGCGGAATCATGGCGGTGCTGGTGCTCTACGCGCTGGACGTGCTCCGGGTGCCACCGGCCGGGTACGGGCTGTTCGCCGCCGCAGCCATCGTCGGGGGCGTGGCGGGGGCGCTCGGGGCGGGACGGCTCGCCGCCCGACTCGGCACGGTGCCGGCGCTGCGGGCGGTGCTGGCCGTGGAGACCGTGGCGCTGACCGGCTTCGCGCTGGCTCGGCATCCGGTGTCGGGCGGGATCGCGCTGGCCGTGTTCGCCGCCGGCACAGTGGTGTGGAACAGCCTGTGGGCGTCGTACGGGCAGCGGCAGGTGCCGAGTGAACTGCTGGGCCGGGTCGGTGCGGCCCAGCGGATGGTTGGTCTGCTCACCGCACCGCTCGGGGCGGCGCTCGCCGGGCTGGCCGCCGCGTCGTACGGCACGGCGCCGGTGGCGGGTGCTGCGGCGGCGACGTTCGCGCTGGTCACCGTCGCCGCGTGGCGGACACTGCGACCGGCCGTGTCCGCCGTGTCCGCCGTGTCGAGCGGCGCGGCTTAGCCCGGCGTCCGCTCCCGGTGCGACAGCCCGGACAGGCGCAGCGCGATGCGTCGGCGGGCCGGTGGAACGGCACCGAGCAGCCGGAGCAGCACGTCCCGGGCGGGCCGACGAGCCGGGGATACACCGGCCATCCTGGTCAGCCCGGCGGCGAAGCTCAGCACGTCCTCGGCCATCGGCCGCTGCCGGGCGGTGTAGTCGTCGAGCAGCGTCTCCGGGCCACCGTCGAGCACGTCCGCCACCGCGGTGCCGAGTGCCACCGCGTCGCAGATCCCGAGGTTCATGCCCTGCCCGCCGGCCGGGCTGTGCACGTGCCCGGCGTCGCCGGCCAGCAGCACCGGTCCGACTCGGAAGGTGTCGGCGATCCGGTGGTGCACCCGGAACCGGGAGCCCCAGAGCACCTCGGTCACCCGGTCGGGTCGTCGCGCCGGGCCGCGCTCGTCGAGCAGCGCCTGGAGGTAGGTCGCGTCCGGTTCGGGCGGGGCGTCCGCCACGGCGGCGACCAGCCGGACCACCCCGCCGGGCAGCGGCGCCCAGACCAGCGGCCCGGGGCGGGCGAGGAAGAGCGCCGCCTCGTCGCGGGGCAGCACGCTGCGCACCCGCACGTCGGCGAGCACGAAGGACTCCTCGTCGCTGCTGCCGGTGAAGCCGATGCCGGCCAACTGTCGGACGGTGCTGTGCAGGCCGTCCGCGCCGACCACGAACCGGGCCCGCAGCGCCGCCCCGTCGACCTGCGCGAGCATGCCGTCACCGGCGCGGCTCAGCCCGGTGAGCTGGCACGGCCGTCGTACCTGGACACCGCGTTCAGCCAACTTCTCGCTGAGCACGGCCTCGGTGACCGCCTGGGAGACCAGCAGCGCGTAGGGGAAGCGGGACGGCAACTCGTGGAACGGCACCGACAGCAGCACCCGGTCCCGGTCGCGCACCGTGAAGCGCGGCGTCCGCACCGCCTGGGCGATCAGCGGCGCCGCGGCGTCGATCCGGTCCAGCACCTCCAGGGTGTACGCGTGCACGACGGCGGCGCGGGAGGTCGTCGGCGGCGCGGCCAACCGGTCCAGCACTGTCACCTCGACGCCGCGCCTTGCCAGCGTCAACGCGGTGGCGAGACCGGTGGGGCCCGCGCCCACCACCAGGACGTCGGTGCTCGTGGGCAGCATGGCCACCTCCAGAAGACCGTTGCCAACACTTGTTGGCAAACACTTGTTGGCAACGCTAGGGCCCGCCTAATTGCGTGTCAACACTTGTTGGCCTACGGTCGTTGGCATGACCCAGTCCGCCCAGTCGACCCCGCCCCGACGCTCCGACACCACCAGGGCGGCGATCCTGCGAGCGGCCCGGGAACGGTTCGCGGCGGACGGCTACGAGCGCGCCACGATCCGAGCCATCGCCGCGGACGCCCAGATCGACCCCTCGATGGTGATGCGCTACTACGGCAGCAAGGAGGGGCTGTTCGCGGCGGCGGCCGAGTTCGACCTACGCCTGCCCGACCTGACCTCGGTGCCACCCGCCCGACTCGGTGAGGTGCTGGTCCGGCACTTCCTCGCCCGCTGGGAGGGCGACGAGACCCTGGTGGCGCTGCTGCGGGCCGCCAGCACCAACCCCGGCGCGGCCGAACGCATGCGCGGCATCTTCGCCGACCAGCTCACCGCCGCCGTGGCCACGTTCGGCGGCGACCCGGCGCTGACCGCCCGACGGGCCGGCCTGGTGGCCAGTCAGATCCTCGGCCTCGCCTTCACCCGGTACATCGTCCACCTGCCGCCCATGGTGGACACCACGCCGGACGACCTGGTCTCCTGGATCGCGCCGACGCTCCAGCGCTATCTGACCGGAACGCCACCGGGCTGACCCAACCTTTTCCCACCTCCCGTGCGTCTGCCAGTTGACGCGTACAGCGCGACGGCCGGGAGGGGGGCGGATGGCGCCGCCGAAGGACGACGGACGCGACGGCTACCTCGCCTTCGTGGAGAACCACCAGCACCGGCTGCTCCGCGCGGCCTACCTGATCTGCGGCAACCAGCATCAGGCCGAGGACCTCCTCCAGGACGCGCTGCTGAAGCTGGCGCTGCGCTGGTCCTCGGTCCGCAACGGCGACCCCTCCGCGTACGTGCGGGCCATCCTCTACCGCGACTCGGTGTCGTGGTGGCGTCGCCGACGGCGGGAATGGCTCAGCGCCGCACCGCCGGACCAGGTGGCCCACGACCGTGACGGCGCGTTACGGCTGACGATGCACGACGCGCTGGGCCTGCTGCCACCACGGCAGCGGGCCGTGCTGGTGTTGCGCTACTACGAGGACCTGACCGAGGTCGCCACCGCCGAGGCGCTCGGGGTGACCGTCGGCACCGTGAAGAGCCAGTGCCACGCGGCGCTGCGCCGACTCCGCGAGGTCGCCCCGGACCTCGCCCGCGATGCCCGACCGAGCCAGGGCTCGGCCGATCTGGCGAGCGGCTTGGAGGTGAACCCGTGAACGAGCAGGAACTGCGCCAACTGCTGACCGTCAGCGTCGAGGACGTGCTCCCCAGCCAGCCGGCCGCCGCCGGATGGGAGCGGGCTCGGCGTACCCGGCGTAACCGGCGGGCCGTCGGAGTTGTCGCGCTGGCCGTGCTCCTTCTCGGCGGTGGCACTGTTGCGGCGCTGCGACCGCCCGCCGATCCGGCGCCGGTTCCACCGGTCGGCCCGACGGTGACCCCGACCGCCGATCCCACCCACGGTGGTCCGGTGCAGAAACCGCCCGCCGAGCTGACCTACCCGCCCGATCCGTTGGCGAAGCTCGGTGCCCCGGCGACGGTGCCGCTCTCTGAGCGACCGGTCCAGCGGGCACTGGCACTGTTCCAGCCGCTTGACGAGGAGGGTCGCGAGGACGGCCCGGTCCGGGTGCTCGGCAACGACGGCGTGGTGCGCAGCCTCGACGTGGTGCCGCTGGCACCCACCCGGGACGCGAGCGGCAACGAGGCAGCGGCCCTCAAGCCGGGAGTGCTGTCGCCGGACGGCCGGTCGGCCGCGTTCGCGCAGACCAAAGAGCTGATCATGATCGATCTCACCACGGCGGCCGTCCGCCGGATACCGCTCGACGGCTACCTGGAGCAGGTGGTGTGGGCGCACGACCGGGTGCTGGTCGGGGGCGACGACCGGACGTACGCGGTGGACCGCGCCACCGGGGCGGCCAGCGCGATCGACGTCTCGACCTGGGAGTTGATCGCGCCCGACCCGGCCGCCGGCCGCGAGGCCCCGTTGATCGACATGTACGGCGAGGGGACCAGCCTGAAGCTCCGCAGCCGGACCGCCCGGGAGGGTGAACTTCGCTCCGAACAGCCGATCAACGCCTCGGCGTTGCCGTCGCCCTACCAGGTCAACGAGTTCTACGGCCGGGGCTGGCTGCACGGCGAGCGACTGGCCCGGGCAGCCTGGATCACCAGCGGCGAGATCAGTGGCGCCGAGGGAGCGGCGGTGCTGGACGCGCGTACCGGCGCCGTGCTCCACCTGCTCGACCTGGGCCGGGAGCGCGGCAAGGGCTGCTGCGAGGTGCTGGGCTGGGACAACAGGGGCGCGGTGCTGCTCCGACTGGAACCGGCCGCCCTGGCGCGCTGGTATCCGGAGACCGGCGAGATCACCGGAATCGTCCGCGACCTGCGCGGCGTGATCGCGCTGGCCAGCTGACGGGTCGCGTCGGGTCGGCGTGATCGACTCGGGTTCACAGATACCGCGGTGTCCCAGCGAAGGGGACAGCCCGACATCAGGGAACCCGAGTCGATCACACGACGAACCGGTCAGGCGGTCAGGCCACCGGGCTGGTCACCCTTGACCACTGGTGCCCGGACCAGGTTGCCCCACTCGGTCCACGAGCCGTCGTAGTTGCGCACCTGCGGGTAGCCCAACAGGTGCCGCAGCACGAACCAGGTGTGGCTGGACCGCTCGCCGATCCGGCAGTACGCGATCACGTCGTCGTCCGGGCTCAGCCCGAGCTGGTCGGCGTAGATCACCTTCAGCTCGTCGGCCGACTTGAACGTGCCGTCCTCGTTGGCGGCGGACTTCCACGGCTTGCTGACCGCGCCCGGGATGTGCCCACCGCGCAGCGCGCCCTCCTGCGGGTAGTCCGGCATGTGCAGCATCTCGCCCGTGTACTCGCCCGGCGACCGGACGTCGACGAGTGGCCGGCCGGACGCGACGTGCGCCATGACCTGCTCCCGGAAGGCCCGCAGCGGGGCGTCGTCACGCAACGGCACCGGATAGTCGGCGCGCGGGCGAGCCGTCTTGTCGCGGGTCACCTCGCGCCCCTCGGCGATCCACTTCTGCCGGCCGCCGTCGAGCAGTCGCACATCGGCGTGACCGAAGAGCGAGAAGACCCAGAGGGCGTACGCGGCCCACCAGTTGAAGTTGTCGCCGTAGAAGACGACGGTGTCGCCCCGGCCGATGCCCTTCGCGGCACACATCTCGGCGAAGCTCTTGGCGTCCAGGTAGTCCCGGGTCACCTGATCGTTCAGGTCCAGGTGCCAGTCGACCTTGACCGCACCGGGAATGTGACCGGATTCGTAGAGCAGCACGTCCTCGTCGGACTCGACGACGACGAGGCCCTCATCGCCCAGATGCTCGGCCAGCCACTCGGTGGTGACCAGCCGCTGCGGGTCCGCGTACGACTGGAGGCGGGGATCGGGATCGTTCGGCACAGACATGATCCCCAAGGTACGCCGTTCAGGCGCGTCGGTGGGCTATCCGACCAGCGACGACTGTCACCAGGCAGGTGCCGTCGAGGCCGTGCACCGCGAGGTCGGCCCGCCCGCCCGGACGCAGCGTCGGCGCCACGGCGGTGGCCAGCACCAGCAGGTCGCCACGCTCGGCTGCGGCCCGCAGGGCAGGGTCGGTCAGGTGCTCCGCCAGCACCGCCGTCACCCCGGTACGCAGCAGCGCGTGCACCCGCTCACGCGGGGTCGGGGCGGGCGGCAGCGGCCTGTCGTGCAGCAGACCCGGCCCCAGCGAGCCGGGCCAGCGGCGAACCCGGGCGTTGGCGTACGCCGAACTCAGCTCGGCCAGTGGGCCGACGGCCTCGATCCGGTCGCCACTGACCAGCACGGCGTGGTCGGGCAACGGCTCGCCGTCCGGGTCACGGCGCAGCAGGGCCGCCGTGTGCACTGTGAGCATGATCAGTCGACGAGCGGGCCGAGTTGCGGGCGCTTCGCCGTCACAGTGTCGCCGGACGACCGACCGGTCAGCCGCCGCTTCACCCAGGGGGCGAGGTACTGACCGGCCCACCGCAGGTCGGAAGCGCGGGCGGCCAACCATGGTGACGGCGCCGGGTGCGGCGGAACCATCAGCCACTCCTCGTCGCAACCAACCCCGAGGGCGTTCAGCACCTGCCCGGCGACCCGGCGGTGCCCGGCCGGGGAGAGGTGCAGCCGGTCGGTGCTCCAGAGCATGGGGTTGAGGAACGTGTCGTCGGCGTACAGGTCGACCATGATGGCGCCGTGCCGCTCGGCGGTCTCACCGACCGCCTGATTGAGCAGCTGCACCCGGGGGGCGACGAGGCGTTGGCCGGGCAGTCGGGCCATCACGTCAGCGAACCGGAAGAGGAGCACGTCCGCGCCACCCGAACGCAGTTGCCGGACCACCTCGTCGAAGCGGGCGACCAGCGTGTCCGGGTCGAAGGTGCGCCGCAGCACGTCGTTGCCACCGGCCGCGAAACTGATCAGGTCCGGCTTCATCGCCACGGCGGAGGGCACCTGCTCGGCGACCACGCTGGGGAAGAGCCGGCCCCGGATGGCCAGGTTCGCGTACCGGAAGTCGGGCCCCGCGTCGGCGGCGAGCCGGGTCGCCACCAGGTCCGCCCAGCCTCGGAAAGTGCCGTCCGGGTACGCGTCGTCCATACCCTCGGTGAAGCTGTCCCCGACCGCGACAAAACTGCCCCAGCGCACCCGCGCCTCCTCACGCCACCCGTTGCCTGCGGCGACCAGTCTGTCACCGCAGCAACGCCCGGCACCGCCCCGAATCCACTACGTGTCGGAGGTCATTGCGCGGACGACGACGGGCGGACCGGCCACCCCCGTGAGTGGCCGGTCCCTCATACCCGGTGACGCTGCACCGGGAGCTCAGCCCAGCAGACCACCCCACGGCTGGCCGGCGGGCACCGACGCGGTGGCCAGCACCCGACCGCTGGCGGCGTAACGGACCAGCCGGTACGCCGGCGCGCCGTCCGCCGGCGTCGCCGCGTTGACTTGCACCACCAGACCGCCGTCGGCCAGGACGACCCCGTCGATGGCTTCGCCGTGCCCGGTCGGCTGCTTCCACGCCGGGTCCAGCGGCGCCAGCTCGGTGACGGCCCCGCTGACCGCGTCGATCCGGTAGTTGCGGAACCGCTCGCTGCAGGCACATCCCCCGGGGCTGGTCGTGTGGGCGCTGATCACCAGCGTCCGGCCGTTGCCGGAGATCGCCGCCACTCCGCCGATGACGAGGCCGGCGGGGAGGCGCGGGCTGATCGCACGTCGGACGCCTCGCTCGTCAGCGATCGCCACGGTCTGCGCGCCGACCTGGGCGATCCATCCACCGGACACCGTCGGGCACTTCGGGTGGTGGGTGGCGAGCACCTTCTGCCCGGTCCCGTCGGCGTTGACCGCGATGAGCGTTAGCTCCTTCTCCGGCCCCAGGCCGTACAGCACCCGCCCGGAGTCGAGCCAGCTCGGCGCGCACGTCTGCTGACCCTGGGTTGGGATGACGTGCCGCTTCGTGCCGTCGAACTCGCTGATCACCAGTCGGCGGGCAGAGGCTTCCATCCAGGCTGCCCGTCGGCCGTCCGGCGAGACGGCGAGCGGGCCATTGAGGTTCTTGCTGTTCTCGGGGCGGCCCGAACGCACCAACTGCCAGCTCCCACCGGGGGTACGCCGCCAGATCCGGGCCGGATCGTTCTGCTTCTGGCCGTGCTCCTCAGCGGTGTACCAGGTGAGCTGCGGCCACTGCGTCGAGCCGACCGCCGGGCGGGCCGGCGCGACGGCCGAGGCCGCATCCGGCACGGAGCCGCCCGTGCCGGCGGCCGGGGTGTCACCGGTCGCGGGAACGGCGGTGGCGGCGGCGGTTTCGGTCGGAGCGGGCGTGGTCTTCGGGTCGGCGGTGCCGCAGGCCGCAGCGCCGAACGCCAGAAGCAGCAGTGCGGCGGTACCGGCGAGCGCGCCGGAACGGCGGGCCGAGGCGGGACGGGTGGTGTGGGTGAACGGGCCGAGGTTCATCGTCGTTGTCCTTTGTGGAGGCTTACCGTGCCTGACACCACCCAAGACGAGCGCCTGGCCGTGGCTAGTTGCCGTCGCGGCGCGCTACTACCGGACAGTCGGATCCACTCGCACCGGCAACCTTTTCCGCAGTTCACCGACCGTGATCAACACCGACTTTCCGGCGGTGCGCAGACGCAGAAAGGGCGGGCCACCTGAGGGTGACCCGCCCTTTTCCGCGCTGATCGGTCAGTCGACGACGGCCAGGATCTGCATGTCCTTCAGGCTCGCCGGCTCGGCTGTCTCGGAGATCTTCCTGCCGTCCTCGTCCACCAGCAGCACCGCGTACCCGTTACTGGTCTTGACCCGCACGACCATCGAACCGTCCGACTGGAAGTACACCTGGTGCAGGGTGCGCCCGCCCAACGGCAACGAGACCTGCTTGCCCGTACGGGTGTCCAACACCACGTTGACCCGCAGATCGCGAGCCACGTCGCCGGCATCCCCATCCGGCTTGTGCCGCAGCAGCGCGACCAGCGAGCCATCCGGGGCGAGACTGACGACGTCGTCGGTTTGCCATCCGTCCCGGGAGAAGCCGGGGACGACTCGCTTCTTCGTGCCGTCCGCACCGTAGAGCGTGACCCCGTAGTCGATCGTCATGGCGATGGTCTGACCGTCCGCCGACCAGACGGCGTTACAAGGTTCAAGTTCACTGGTCCACCAGCGCACGGCCTTTTCCGTCGAGCGCATGTCCAACATGCCGTGCCGACCGGGTCCGCCCCGTTCCGCCAACTCGCGGAACAGCAACTGCCGCCGGTCCGGCGACCAAGCCGCGCCGACGCAATACGGATCGACACTCGAGCGGATCTTCTGCTTGTCCGAGCCGTCAACGTCGGCGACGACGAGGTCGGCGTTGTCGTCCACCCAAGCCACCCGGTGGCCGTCCGACGAGACGCTTAAGTTGCCCCTGAACGCGATGTCGGGCAGAGCCAGCAAACGCACCGAACTGTCACCCGGACGCCAGGACCGCAGGTTCGCGATCTTTACCTGGGCGACGCTCGCGGGGCCGTAGAAGAGCTTGCCGAACTGCACGGATGGGGTGCTCGTGCTGGACCCGCCGCTGGGCGGGGCGCCGGGCGTGTCGCCGGCGCTGCCGGACGGCGTCGGGGTGGGCGTCGGAGTCGGCGACGGCGACGCGGTGACCGACGGGGTGTCAGCCGGCAGCGGGGGTGGGGACTGGTCCGGCCGGATGGCGAAGGCGGTGCCGGCCGCTGCGGCGATCAGCACCAGCGCGGCGGCCGACGTGGCAACCGCCCGTTGGATACCGAGCCGACGGGACGTACGCAGGGTCCGGTCCCGCAGGTCGACGGAGGTGACCTCGTCGGCCAGGGCGGTCAGGTCGAGCCGGAGGCGCTGGTCGTTCATTGGGTACTCCCTTCCAGGACGTACAGCTCGGCGAGTTCGGGCGCGACGGCGCGCAGCCTGGCCAGTGATTTGGCCGTCTGGCTCTTCACGGTGCCGATCGTGACGCCGAGCAGGTCCGCCGCCTCAGCCTCGGTGCGGTCCTCGAAGAACCGCAGCACCAGCACGGCACGTTGCTTCGGGGAGAGCTTCGCCAGTGCCGCCCGCAGGGTGAGCCGCAGACTGGTCTGGTGGGCGTGGTCCGGGGCCGAGTCGCCTCCGCGTGGCTCGGGCAGATCGCCCGGCATCGACTCGGGTACCCGGCGCCGTCGCCACCAGGACACCTGTAGGTGGTACATGGTCTTGCGGGTGTACGCCTCGGCGTTGCCGCTGTGGTGCAGGCGGTTCCAGGAGCGGTGGGTCCGGGCCAGGGCCGACTGGACGAGGTCCTCGGCCAGGTGCTGGTCGCCGGTGAGCAGGTAGGCCGAGCGCAGTAACGCCGGGGTGCGGGCACGGACGAACGAGTCGAACTCACTCAGCAGAGGGTCCACACGGGCCAATCCTTCAGGTCGAGGTACGAGGGCTTGGTGTCCTTGCAGACGCGAGCAACGGCGTCGATGGTTGCCGGCGTCGGGTCCGGTTCGGATCGAAATGGATCGCTCATCCTGCCGTACCGGCCGCAGGCTGCGCGGATGCTCCTACGCATGTCGACCCTGTTGCAGCGGACCCTGCGCGAGGATCCGGCCGACGCGGAGGTGCCGCACGTCTCGGCCGGGTCAAGTTCACCGACGCCGAGCTGATCGGCATCCCCGGGCCGTCGTGGTCGGCCGCCGCTGGCCGGTCCGGTGGATCGACTCGTCGACGAGGTGCGGCGGGAACATGCGAACCTGGTGTAGCGACGGCGTCACGGGGTAGTGCAGTCGGATCGGGTGGATACGTCTTCGGAGGCTCTCATGACCGGTTACCGGGTCAGCGACGTGATGACCAAGCAGGTCGTGTACCTGCCGGTGGAGACCACCCTGGACGAGGCGGCCAGGGTGATGAAGGAGGCCGACATCGGTGATGTGGTGGTCACCGACGGCGCCAGCCTCGCCGGCATGCTCACCGACCGGGACATCGTGGTGCGGGCAGTGGCGGAGAACAGCTCCCCCGCGGCCACCACCATCGGCTCGATCGTCACCCGCGAGGTCGTCATGATCGAGCAGCACTGCACGGCGGGTGAGGCGGCGGCGCTCATGCGGGATCGGGGCATCCGACGGGTGCTGGTCTGTGACAGTGACCGCAAGCTGGTGGGGATCGTCTCGCTCGGCGACCTGGCCATGCAGCTCGACCCCACCAGCGCGCTCAGCGAGATCAGCGAGCAGTCACCGACGGTGTGAACGGGGCCCCGGCATGACGGCGGTAGCCTCGACGCATGGCTGACATGCCGGCCCGACTGGCCGAGATCGTCGACGAGTTCGCCGCCGCGCCGCGCGACCTGGTGCTGGAGATGCTCCTGGAGTACGCGGACGTCATCCCAGCACTGCCGGAGGGCGCCGCGGAGCGCGAGGGCATGGAGCAGGTGCCCGAGTGTCAGACGGCGTTCTTCCTGCGGGCGAAGGTGACCGCGGAGGGCACGGTGGAGACGCTTTTCGACTGCCCTCCGGAAGCGCCCACCACCCGGGCGTTCGCCGGGATCCTCGCCGTGGGGCTGGCGGGGGCGAGCGCCGAGCAGGTGCTGGCCGTGCCGGACGACCTCTATCAGCGGATGGGGCTGGCCCAGGCGATCAGCCCACTGCGAGTCCGTGGCGGCACGGCGATCCTGGGCCGCCTCAAGCGGCAGATCCGGGAACAACTCGGCTGACCTAGGGGTTGCCACCGAGCATGGAGATCGAGATCTACGCGGACGTCATCTGCCCGTGGTGCTACATCGGCAAGCGCCGCCTGGATGAGGCCCTCGCCAGCTACGAGGGCGAGGTGACGGTCCGTTACCGGCCGTTCCAGCTCGACCCGTCGCCGGTGCCGCAGCCCCTGCCGCTGGTGCAGGCGCTGGCCGGGAAGTTCGGCGGCCCGGAGCGCGCCCGGCAGATGGTCGACCACGTGACCCAGGTCGCGGCGGCCGACGGGCTGCGGCTCGACTACGACCGCGCGGTGATCGCCAACACCTTCGACGCGCACCGCCTCGTCTCGTGGGCGACCGACCAGGGCCGGGCGGCCGAGATGGTGGAGGCGCTCTACCAGGCGCACTTCAACAACGCTGTCGACGTCGGCTCGCGGGAGGCGCTGGCCGCCCTGGCCGGCGAGATCGGCCTGGACGCGGCCGACGCGCGCCGGTTCCTCGACTCCGACGAGCGCGTCGCCGACGTCGCCGCCGCGCTGGCCACCGCACGGGACCTGGGCATCACCAGCGTGCCGACCTTCGTGCTGGCCGGGAAGTACGCGGTCTCCGGCGCGCAGGAGGTGCAGACGTTGCTCGCCGCGTTCGCCGAGGTCGAGCAGCGCGAGTCCGCAGCGCACTCACACTGAGTCACCGGGGGGCCGGGCGTCCGGCATCGATGATCACGATGTTTCACGTGCAACAACATCGATGCCGATGCCTGGTCAGGCCGGCCTGGCCAGCCCTTCCACCACCTGAGCTCCCGGCAGCGCGCCCAACGCCGGCCCCGGCAGCGCTATCTTGCTGTGCCGTACGCCGGACCCGACGATCACGTGCGGTGTGGCGATGACTCGCGAGTCCACCAGGATCGGCCACTGCGCCGGCAGCCCGATCGGGGTGATGCCGCCGTACTCCATGCCGGTCAACTCGACAGCGTCGTCCATCGGGGCGAAGCTCGCCTTGCGGACGTCCAGCGTCCGGCGGGCCACCCCGTTCACGTCGGCCCGCGTGGTGGCCAGGACGATGCACGCCGCGTAGCGCACCACTCCCTCGCGCTTGCCCGCCACCACGACACAGTTGGCCGACACGTCCAACCCCACCTCGTACGCCGCGCAGAACGCCGCGGTGTCGGCGAGGTCGGCGTCGATCGGCGCGACCAGCACGTCGTTGACGTCCACCGGCGCGTCGGCCGGCCACTGCGCGATGGCCTCCGCGACCGGCGGGGCGAGCAGATCCAGGCGGGCGCGGGCCGGTTCGGTCTTCAGCGTTCCCATCACGGGTGCGATCCTCGCATCCGCGACGCTGAACCGCCCAGCGGCTCCCCGGCCCCCCGGCGACGCCACCGGCCTGGGCCGGATCGATCCGGCGCTCAACTGCCGGCGAGGAACGCGTTGTCGCGCATGAAGGAGCGGTCGCGGGCAGCCGCCACCTCCTCCTCGCGCTGGGCCTTGGCCCGTTGCAGCTCCAGATCCTCGAACGCGTGCCGGACACCCAGCCGGATCACGCCGTAGAGGAAGACGAAGCCGAAGACGTAGAGGATCACAGTGGTGACGACAGCGAACATGGCGTCACGGTAAGACGAACATGAACCGTTGTTGCTCTCATTTCCGGCCGGTTCCCCCGTACGTGTCGGCCAGATGGTCGGCCCAGGTACGCACGCCCCGGGGCAGCGCCTCGGTGGCCAGACCACCGGCCCGCAGCTCGCGACCGAGCCGGCCGGGAATCCGCACCGGCAGCAGCGGTCGGCGCGAGCCTCGGGCCGACCGCCACGCCCTGGCGGCCTCGTCGAAACGGAGCACCTGGGGCCCACCCAGCTCCTCGACGCCGCCCAACGGGCCGGCGACCAGTCGGGCCGCCAGCCGCGCCGCCACCTCGCCCGGGTCGACCGGTTGGGCGAGCACCGCCCGGTCCCCGATCACCGGGCCCAGCCGCCCGCAGGCGGTCAGCATCTCGTCCAGGAACTGGGGAAACTGGGTGGCCCGCAGCACCGACCACGGCACCGGACCGGCCGCGATCACCTGTTCGGCGGCGAGCTTGTGGCGGTAGTACGGGATCGGCACCCGATCAACCCCGACGATCGAGATGTAGACGATGTGCCGCACACCGGCCGTGCCGGCGGCCACCACCAGTCGGCGGGTGCCCAACACGTCCACCTGGTAGGTCTGCCGACCCCGCGGCGCGGACGCCAGGTGCAGCACGGCGTCCACCCCGGTCACCGCCTCGGTCAGCCCGTCCCCGGTGGCCAGGTCGGTCGCCACCCACTCCACGTCCGAGCCGGCGGGCGGCCGGCGGCTGGTGGCCCGGACGCTGATCCCGTCGTCGCGCAACCGGCCCAGCACGGCACGGCCCAGATTGCCGGACGCCCCGGTGACCAGAACCTTCATCTCGTCCTCCTGCAAACCCGTGCGGCCCTTACCTGGCGTTGACGAGACATTGCGGCAACCCGTGACGGCGGGCGGCCACTCATCCCGATCGAATCAGGTCCAACGCGGTGAGCAGCGCGAAGAACGCGATCACGATCTCGTTGACGATCCAGGCGTGCCCCTCGGCCCATTCCCTCATCCGGGTCAGCACCCGCGAGGCCCTGCTCCCCAACAGCAGCAACGCCAGCAGAGGCAGCGCGAGCAGGAGCACGGTGAGCAGCACGAACGGCACCAGGTGCCACCACGGCAGATCGTGTCGGGCCACGCTCGCCCCGACGGTGGCCATGGTCAGGTCGTCGGTCGGCGTCGCCACGAAGAGCAGCGCACCCAGCCGCAACGTCTGCGGCGGACCGGCATGCTCGATGCTGCCCAGCCAGCGCGGCGGTCCGGAGCGGCCCCGGCGGACCCAGATCAGCACGGCCAGGCACACCAGCAGGGCCAGCACGACGAGGTCGATGGCGGGGCCGCGATCGACCCTCCCGGCGACGGCGCTGGCGTCGGCGGCCACTCCACCCACCAGTTTGGCCACCAGCCAGGCCACAGTCACCCCGGCGGCGACCACCAGCCCCGCGCCCGCGAGGAAGCCCAGCGACGCAGCCCGGGGCCGATCCGACGAGGCGAGGAAGACCGCCACCACCAACTGCGTCCCGGCGACCATGACCACGGCGAGCGGCAGAATGGTCAGGAGGTTCATCGCCCGCCATCTTTCCGGTACGAGCAGGTGGGACGCTGCCGAATCCGCTGATCACCCGGCCGGTCGCACACCCCCGCCCACCACGACCCGGCCGGCCAGCAGCGCCCCGAGCAGCGCCAGCCCCGCGGTGACCACGAGCGTCGTCGTGTAGTTGGCCGGGCCCGGCGCATTTCCTGCTGCCAACACGGCCCCGGTCAGCGCGAGCACGGTCGCCGCGAAGAGGGAGTCGCTCAGTTGCAGCGACGAGCTGTTGCGGCCCTGCTCACCCGGCGCGGACAACTCCAGGGTGAGCACCGACAACGGCGGGTAGAGCAACCCCATGCCCAGGCCGGCGATCGCCCAACCGAGCACGGCGACGGCCACCGGCAGCTCGGGCCGGACGGCCAGCGCCACAGTCGCGGTGCCGACGGTGATGCAGCTCAACCCGGCTCGCGGCAGACTGGCCCGCGACGCCGGCACCGGGATTCGGCCCTGCAACCAGGAGCCCGCCGACCAGGCCAGCGCGCCGACCGTGAGGACCAGCCCGGCCGCGGTCGGCGAGAGACCCCGTTCCCGGGAGAGCATCAACGGGATCACCACCTCGCTGCCGACGAAGGCCGCCGACGCCAGGCCACGCAGCCCCACGACGGTGGGCAGCCCCCGTGCGGCCCGAAGGAACCCGGCCGGCAACAGGCGCGGGGCACAGACCAGCAGGCCGACCACGGCGGACGCGACAAGAACCAAAGCCGTGGCGCCGCGCTGCTGTCCCCCGATGTGCAGCAGTGCGGCACTCACCGCGGCCCCGCACGCCCAACCGATCCGTGCCGCCGCACCCGCCGGCGGGCTCGTCGCCGCAATCCGGCCCAGCGACCGAAGGCCGGGATGAATCAGCAGCCCCGCCGGCACCGCCACCGCCGGCACCGCCAGGAAGACCCACCGCCAGCCCAGGTGCTGCACGATCAGGCCGGCAACCGCCGGCCCGACCAGCGACGGTACGACCCACGCCGCCGCGAACGCCGCGAAGATCCGCCGGTGCAGGTCCGGCGGGTACGCCTGCCCGACGATCACGTACAGCGCCACCGAAAGCAGCCCGGAGCCAAAACCCTGCACGACCCGCCCGACGACCAGCGCGCTCATCACGGGGGCGGTCCCGGCGATCAGCAACCCGACCACGAACCAGGCGACGCCGTGCCACATCGGCCCCCTGGGCCCCCGCGCGTCGCACCAGATGCCGGAGACCACCATGGCCAGCACACCGGTGGCGAACGGGCCGCCGAACGCGATCCCGTAGAGCGCCAGCCCGTCCAGGCTGCGCGCGACGGTGGGCATCGCCGTGCCGACCGCCAACGCTTCGAACGCGAGGAGTGAGATCAGCGCGACGCTGCCCACCGTCATCGCGCGCAGTCGGGGTGCGAAGAGTCCCGGTGCGGCGGGTGTGGCGGGTGTGGCGGTGACGGCTGTGCTCGACATCGACCGAGCATGCGACTTCAACCCTGATTCATGTCAACCGTCCGGTGAACTGGCTCTCGTCAGGCGTCCTGCAGCGCCTCTCCGAGACCGCGCGCCAGTCCGGAAAAATGCTGGTCTGCCAGCACGTGACCAGCGGTGATCACCACAGCTATCGGCCACTCGATGACCTGTAGCGCGGCGAGCACTCCGAGCCCGGCGTAGTAGACGACCTTGTCCGGTGGCGGCACCGCCACCTCACCCAGCATCGGCAGTTGCACCCGCCGGTTGTACATCGTGACGTTCTCGCGTGAACCGTTGAGATGTCGCGTCAGCGTGCTCATGCCGGCCTCCCATGTCCGGTGATGGTCGTCGGGTTCCACGGCCCATCCCGTCCATGCGCCAGCGACGGCGGAAAATTCCGCCACTCAGGGGGCATAACGGATGGCAGGTCGGGAAGCCAGGCCGCCGGACGTGAGTGCGGTGGGAGGGCGACATGACCAAGGTCAGGACGAGCGGCAACAGGGAGCCGGGCCGGCGCCCGTCCAGCCGTACGCCTCGATGACGGCGGCGGGTCGCGCTGCCGGCCGCATCCTGCCGTCCTTCGGCGTGCCGCACCTGGTCGGCGAGGCGTCCCGGTCGGTCAGTTCGGCCGCGGTCCGGCTGGCCCGGACGGCCGGGCTGACGCGGCGTCGGGTCTGGTCCCGGCCGGGCCGGCACCACATCGAGGTGCACGGTGTCTGCCAGGACGGTGGCAACCGGCTGGCCCGTCAGGTGGAGGGCGCGCTGGAGAAGATGCCCGGGGTGGCCTGGGCCCGGGTCAACGCACCCTCCGGCCGGGTGGTGGTCGCCGTTCAGACCCCCGAGCCGACGTTGCGGGACCTGATCGCCACCATCGACCGCGTCGAGCGGACCTGCGACCATGAACCCGACCCGGAGATCCCACCCCCGCACCCACCGGAGGAAGGGCCGCGCACTCCGCGCACCCTCGGCGCGCTCGCCTCGGACGCACTGGGCCTGACCATCTCGGCGGCCACCCGGATCCTGCCGTTCGCGCCGCTGCCCGGTGAGGTGGCCGGCCTGCTCTCCGCAGTGGATCTTCAGCCGAAGCTGCACGGGTTCCTCGGCAGACGGCTGCGCTCCGACCCGCGCGCCGACATCCTGTTTCCGCTGGCCGAGGCGGTGGTGCAGGGCTTGACCGGCCGTTGGACGGGCATCGTCCTGGACGGCGCCCAACGGGTCGTGCAGTGGGGTGAGGACCGGGCCCAGCTCTCCGCCTGGGAGAAGGCCGAACCACGGCTGACCGGCGACGCCGAACGGGCCACCGCCCGCTGGCCGGTGATCGAACGTCCGCGGCCGAAGCCGGACGGCCCGGTCGAGCGGTACATCAACCGCATGCTCGCCGCCGGTGCGGCCGCAGGTGCGGCGGCGGTGCCGTTCGCCGGGCCGAAGCGGGCCACCGCGCTGGGACTGTCCGCACTGCCGAAGGCGCCGGGCAGCGGTCGTGAGGGGTACGCGGCTCAGCTTGGCCGGATGCTGGCCCGGCGTGGTGTGATCGCGATGGACCGGAGTGTGCTGCGCGAACTGGACCGGATCGACACCCTCGTGCTCGACGCCGCCGTGCTCGGCTCGGACCGGGGCGTCCTGGCCGATCTCGCGCCGGCCCCCGACGCGGACGTCGACCAGGTGGCCGAGCGGGCCTTCGCGTTGTTCGACCCGGACGACCCGTCCGCTTCCCGCACGGCAGACGGCTGGCGGCTCGGGCCGCTGGACCGGATGCCCGCGAACGACCTCGACGACATCCCGGACGCGGCCCGGCTGCGCTCCGCCGGCGGCCAACTCCTCGGGCTCGTCCACGGCGACCGGCTCGCCGCCCTGTTGCGGGTCGAGCCGGAACCCGCGCCCGGCGTCGACGGCCTGCCCTCCGCCGCCCGACATGCCGGCCTGCGGCTGCTCGTCGCCGGCGGGGACGAGCAGCGGTACGGCTTCGCCGACGCGATACTCCCCGGCGGGGACCAGTTGGCCGAGTCGGTACGCGCGTTGCAGCGCGACGGCGCTGTGGTGATGCTGGTTTCCGCGGACCGCAAGGCACTCGGCGCGTCCGACTGCGGTCTCGGGTTCGCCGCACCGGAGGAGCTGCCGCCGTGGGGTGCGCACCTGCTGGTCGGTGCCGACCTGCGGGTGGTGGCGCTGGTGATCGAGGCGACCGGGGTGGCGCGGCGCACGGCTCAGCAGAACATCCGGCTGGCCATGGCCGGCACCGGTCTCGGGGCGCTCGGCGCTTTCACGGCCCCACCGACCCAACTGCCGCACCGGGCGCTCGTCGCTGTCAACGGCGCGGCCGGGCTGGCCTTCGCCAACGGCGTCTGGCAGGCCCGCCGGCTGCACGACCAGTCGGACACCCCGGCGCCCGTGGCAACCGCCTGGCACCTGATGCCGGCCGGCACCGTGCTCGACCACCTGCGCTCCACCCCGGACGGCCTGACCAGCGCCGAGGCGCAGCGCCGAAGCCATGGTTCCGGTGACAACGGCGGCGGCGCCCCCGGAAGTGGTGGGCTGCTGCGTGCCTTCGTGGACGAGTTGTCCAACCCGCTCACGCCGGTGCTGGCCGCCGGGGCGGTGCTCTCCGCGTCGTTCGGCTCACTGGTCGACGCCGCGCTGGTGGGCAGCGTGGTCGGTGGGTCCGCCCTGATCGGCGCGGTGCACGAGCGCAACACGGAGAGGTCGCTGGCGGAGCTGCTGTCGCGGTCGGCGGTGACCGCCCGGGTCCGTCGGGACGGTGCCGAGCAGGTTCTCGCCGCCGAAGACCTCGTCCTCGGGGACGTCATCGCCCTCGAACCGGGCGACTCGGTGCCCGCCGACTGCCGGGTGCTCGAGTCGGTGGGACTGGAGGCCGACGAGTCGTCGCTGACCGGCGAGTCGCTGCCGGTCGCCAAGTCCAACCGACCGGTGGTCGCCGCCGCCATCGCCGACCGACACTCGATGCTCTACGAGGGCACCACAGTCGCCGCCGGGCACGGCACCGCCGTGGTGGTGGCGACCGGCAACGACACCGAGGCTGGGCGCAGCCTGGCGTTGGTGCGCCAGGCACCCCCCACCAGTGGGGTGGAGGCTCGGCTGGGCGCGTTGACCAGCGCCGCCATCCCGTTGGCGGCCGGTTCCGCGGTGGCGGTGGCCGGCGCGGGCCTGCTTCGAGGCGTACCCCTGGCCGAAACGGCGGCGACCGCCGCGAACCTCGCCGTGGCGTCGGTGCCGGAGGGGCTGCCGTTTCTGGTCAGCGCGGCGCAGCTGGCCGCGGCCCGGCGGCTGGCCGAGCACGGCGCGCTGGTCCGCAACCCGCGCACCATCGAGGCGCTGGGCCGGGTGGACGTGCTCTGCTTCGACAAGACCGGCACCCTCACCGAGGGCCAGTTGCTGCTGGCCGGGGTCGGCGACAGCGTCGGCGACCGGTACGCCCCGCTGGACCGGTTGGACGACCGCCTCCGGATGACGCTGGCCGCGGCGCTGCGGGCCACCCCGGCCGCGAAGAACCCGGAGGAGTTGGCGTTGCAGACCGACCGGGCGGTCCGTCGGGGCGCCGGGGAGGCCGGGGTGGTGGAGCAGACTGGCGCCGCCGGGTGGCGGGCCGCCGGAGGGCTGCCGTTCGAGCCGTCCCGCGGCTACCACGCGAGCATCGGACAGACCGATGGTCACCTGTTGTTGAGCGTCAAGGGTGCTCCGGAGACGGTGCTGCCGCGCTGTTCGTCCAGACGCATGGACGGTCGTCAGGAGCCACTGGACGACGCCGGCCGCGCGGAGCTGGAGCGGATGCTCGCCGACCGGGCTGGTGCGGGAAACCGGATCCTGGCCGTCGCGGAGTGCCCGGTGAACGACCCGAAGGTGACCGACTCCGACGTCCGAGGGCTGACCTTCGTGGGCTTCCTGGCCCTGGCGGACGGCGTCCGGGAGAGCGCAGCCCCGGCGGTACGCCGGATCCGGCAGGCCGGCGTGCACACCATCATGATCACTGGTGATCACCCGGCCACCGCCGAGGCGATCGCCGCCACCATCAGTGAACACGACGAGCAGCGGGTGGTGACCGCCGCTGAACTCGACCAGCTGGACGACGACGCGCTCGCCGAACGGTTGGCCAACACCGACGTGGTGGCCCGCTGCACCCCTGCGCACAAGGTGCGGATCATCCAGGCGTTGCAGAAGTGCGGACGGACCGTGGCGATGACCGGTGACGGCGCCAACGACGCCCCGGCGATCCGGCTGGCCGACGTCGGCATCGCCCTGGGCCAACGGGGCACCCCGGCCGCCCGCGCCGCAGCCGACCTGGTGGTCACCGACGACCGGCTGGAAACCATCATCGCCACCCTGATCGAAGGGCGGGCCATGTGGTCGTCGGTGCGGCACGCGCTCAGCATCCTGGTCGGCGGCAACCTCGGCGAGATCGCGTTCAGTGTGCTCACCGCTGCCGCGACCGGCCGTTCCGCGCTCACCGGACGACAACTCCTGCTGGTCAACCTGCTCACCGACCTGGCGCCGGCGCTGGCCATCGCGGTCCGGCCACCCGCGTCGGACCGGACCGACGCGCTACTCAAGGAGGGTCCGGACACGGCACTCGGCGAGAGCCTGACCAGGGAGATCGGCCTGCGGGCGGCAGCCACCACGCTGGGCGCCACCGCAGGCTGGACGTTGGCCCGCTACACCGGACGCCGCCAGCGGGCCGGCACCGTCGCCCTGGTCTCCCTGGTCGGCACCCAACTCGGGCAGACCATCCTGGCCGGCGGCACCAGCCCGACCGTGCTGGCCTCCACGGTGGCGTCACTGGGCGTCCTGGTCGTGGTGGTGCAGACCCCGGGGGTGAGCCAGTTCTTCGGCTGCACCCCGCTCGGGCCGGTGGGCTGGACCATCGGGGCCGGGTCGGCGCTCGGCGCGACCTTCGCCAACGGCGCGCTCACCAAGCTGGTGGAACATGTGCCGCCGGCCCGACCTCACACCACCACTGCGGACAGCGACGGCGCGAGCGGTTCCAGGGGCTGAGCATCGGGCGTTGCGCTCGGGCGGCGTTGCGGTAGGTGACGGGGCGGCCGGCGAAAAGCCCTGCCGCCCCCGTCCTTCAATCGAAGGGCTTGGGAAGCGGAACCTCTCCGCTCATCGCCTTCTCCGCCAATTCCGTTCGCTCCGGGTGGAGCCTGCTCTCGCCCAACGGGTGGCGAGGCGTGTTGATGCACTGTTGGCCGCTCTGGGCACTACAGACCGGACACCAGAGGAAGAGGCCGCCAGACGGCACCAGCGCGACGCCCTGAGCAAGAGCCGACTTGCCGATCTTGACGATGGCCTCATACAGGCTGTTGTCCCGGTGGCGTGCCGCTGCGGCGGCCGCCTCCCGCATCCCGGCCCAGAACTGTTCGGTCGCATCCGGCTCGTCGATATTGATCTGCACATTCGAAGATGCCCGTCCTCGAGTGGCCCAAACCCTCATCAAACCGTCACTGGGACCCCGTTCGTGGTCCATAAATCAGCCGACCCCTGACCCACTCGCAGGCTCTGGTCGGCCCGTCAGCGGCGCCGGGAGGTGAGCCGCATGCCGACGGTTCACCGGGGTACCGGAGCGGCAGGAGGTGGGCGCGATCGGAAGTCCACAACGGAGCTCTGCCCTATAGCAACCGATCACCCATCGCTGTAACGTGTGTACTCGTAGCGACGGATCCCCCGACCGTCTGACTCGAGGTCACGGCATGCCGCCCTTTCCTTCGGCGCTCAGCGAAACTCCTCTCTTCGCGAAACAATGGACGCTCACCGACGCGGACAATGCGTGGTTGACGTTGACCGATCCGAGCGGTGCGGAACGCCGGATCCTCGACTGCGTGAGCACTTACGGCGCTGTCAACTTCGGACACCGCAACCCGGAGATCGACCCGTTCGGCGCTGCCCGCGCCGACCTCGCACCGTACTTTCAGCCGGCCGAGGGCGAGCTGTTCGCGCAATGGTTGCGTGATCGCCTGGACCTCCCGGAGCACCGCGCGCTCTACCAGATCGGCGGCAGCTTCGCGGTCTCCACGGCGATCGCGTTGGCGCAGCATCGCCGGCCCGGAACCGTGGTGGTGGTCCGCGGTGGATACCACGGCCTCGGTGTCGACACCGTCGCGATGTCCGAGTCCCGGCCGGGCGTCCTGCAGCACACCGATTTTGTCAGCGACCTCGAGGCACGAATCCTGACGATCAGGCCGGGTGAGGTGCCGACGGACTGGCGCGGGATCTCCGCTTTCCTTTACGAGCCGGTGCAGGGTGCGAACGGTTACGTGCCTCTGGATGTCGACTGGCTGCGCGAGTGCGCCACATCCGCTGCCCAGGCCGGCGTGACGGTGATCGCCGACGAGATCCAGGCAGGCTTCTATCGACACGGATCGCTCAGCCCGTCGATGGCCCTGTCGCTGCACCCGGACATCCTGCTCTTCGGCAAGTCGATGACGAACGGGCTTTTCCCGCTCTCGGTGATCTTCTATGACCGCAGGTTCGAGGAGACCTTCCCCGGCCGCCACGCGCTCATGCACACCTTTCAGACCAGTGCGCTCGGCATGTACGCCGCCTGGGCGGTGGCCCGCTACCTGGATCGGGTTCCGCAGACCGAGCCGGTCGCCAGGATCGCCGCCCAGCTCGACGTCGCCGCGGGCCGCCTCGCCGACCGTCCCGGTGCCTCTCCGGTGTTCCGCGTCGGACCGGTACTGAGCTTCGCCATGCCGGACAAGTACGCGGTCGAGCTCGTTGACCGCGCACTCTGCTGCGGTCTACTGCTCCTCACCGGCGCCGGCGGCACCCGGGTACGGATCGCGCCACCGCTGACCATGGAGCCGCTTTTGCTCGACCGGGCCCTCGCTCATGTAGTCGAGCTGGTCGATGCGCTGCTCGAGGGCAAGTGAGCGACCGGGTGGCCGGCACCGGCAGCCGTCTTCCGGACTTCGCCCGCTCGCGTGCCGTACTGATCGGCGCGCACACCTACACCGATCCCGAACTGCCCGATGTGCCGTCCATCCGGCGCAACGTCGACCGGCTCGCCACCCTATTGCGCGACGAACGGCACAGTGGATTCGACGAGACCACCTGCCGTACGGTCGACAACCCGGAAACCGTCGACGAGCTTCTCAGCCCGATCGCCGAAGCCGCCTCCACCGCCAACGACGTCCTAGCCGTCTACTTCTCCGGGCACGGCATTCTTGTCGGCGAGGATCTGACCTTGCATCTCGCGGTAGGTGGAACTCGGATCGGCCGCTTCTGGACCTCTGCGGAGTTCGCCCAGGTGGCGCGCATCATCAACGGTTCATCAGCCACAACCAAGGTGGTCATCCTCGACTGCTGCTACAGCGGCCGAGTGCTGGGTCAGGTGCTCAGCGACGCCGGCACCGGCGGGGTCGAGCAGGCCGACGTCGAAGGCTCGTACGTGATGACCTCTACGTCCGCCACCAAGCCGGCGCTCGCACCCGACAGCGAGCTGTACACCGCCTTCACCGGTCAGTTGATCAAGGTCTTCGAGGAAGGGCTCGGCACTGCCGGCGAGCTGCTACCGCTGATCGTGGCCTTCGATGCGGTAGCCGCACGCATGGCCCGGCGCGGTCACCCTGCACCGCAGCAACGCCACCGCAATCAGGGCGGTGCACTGGCCCTGGTCCGCAACCCTCGCTTTCGTGCGCCGGCCGGTGCCCGCCCACCGATCTCCGATGTCCCGCTCCGCGCACCGAAGCGCGCGAAACGGCTCGAGGAGCCGCCGTCAACGATCGTGCTCAGCGCCGACCGATGGGGCACCGGTGAGATGCCGGCGGCGGTGGCCGGAGCGGACGTGGACCCCGGCCCGGAGGAGCTCTTCGCTCTGCCGCCCGAGGAGGCGAGTGCGGAGGCCACGGCCACACCGCAGCGGATACCCGATGTCGGGGCCGCCCTGCGTGACCTGGACCGTGCCGTGGTGGTGGGGCCGCCGGGCAGCGGAAAGAGCACGTTGTTGCTGACCGTGCTCGCCGGTCGGACCGATGATGACCCGATCCCGGTGCTGGTGCCGCTCCAGCAGTTCACCGGCCGGCACACTGACGGCCATCGGCAGCGATTCGCCCAGTTCGTCGCCGACTTGACCCGTCAGCAGGCGGCCGGGGCCGACCGTTCTGCCGTCCGTCTGTTGATCGACGGCCTGGATGAGCTTCCCCACAATGTCGCGGGCGAGGCCCTGCGCACAGAGGTTCTGGACCTCCTGGCCACCCGCCCGCGCTGGTTGCTCACCACCCGCTCACCAGCGGGGGTTCCGGCTGTCACCGCGCGGGCCCAGATCTTCCACCTGCGCGAGCTCGATCCGCCGCAGATACGTGACATCCTCGTCCTGCACGGCGGCGCAAAAGCGGGGAGCGAGGCCTGGTATCGCGTCGGCGGCGACGATCGAATCATCGCGCTGTGGCAGCGGTTCGCCGACGCGGGGCACCCCGAGGCGTTCTGGGCAGAAGGACCTGGCCTCTCCGGACTGACCGATCCGGCGGAGAGCGAGACTCTGCACCGAGTGGCGGGATCCTCGTCACTGCTCCGACTCTGCCGCAACCCGTACCTCGCCTATCTGGTCGCGAAGCTGTACCTGCTCGAGGGCGACTTGCCGAGCGCCCGCGCCGAGTTGCTGGATCGATTCGTGTGGGCGCTGCTGCGTAAACACGCGAGCCGCACCGGTACGGCGGGCAACGCGGCGGCGGTGCATCAGGCGATGAGACCGCTGGCGTACGCAATGAACAAGGCCGGTGTGCTGGTCCTGAGCCACGCCGACGCTCGCATCCTGATCGGCGATCGCCAGGCCGACAGCTATCTGCAGGCCGCCGTGGATGCCGGTGTGCTGCGACTGGGTCTTAACCGAATCAGCTTCGCGCATCGGCTGATACGCGACGTCTTCGCGTATGTCTGCCTTCGGTCCGCGATGGACCTCGACCTCGACGCCGAGGAGTTCTTCCCGCGCGACGCCTGGTGGGTGCCGAACGACTGGCTGGCCCCCGCGGCCCTGCTGGGCGACGCTGTCCAGCCGGTCGACCGGGTGGCGCGCTGGCTGGCGCCGGCCGAGCCGGTGCTGGCTCTCCGGCTCGCCCTGACTGCGGGCGCCCAGCGCCGCACCCCAGCCGAGCTGGACGCAGACACCCACTCCGCCATCGTGCGGGCCTGCCGTAACCGGGAGAGCGACCCGCACCCAGCGGGACGTGCCCATACATGGCGCGTGCTCGGACAGCTCGGCGAGGACCGGCGCCGGGGCGTCGGATGCGGACCGGACGGGCTGCCGGACATCACCTGGGTCCGAGTGCCCGGCATGGATCTGCAGATCGCGAAATACCCGGTCACCAACGCACAGTTCGAGGCCTTTCGCTCGGCGCCGGACGGCCGGGACGGTTCGTCCGGCCGATTCGCCGACGATCCGCACGCACCCCGAGAATCGGTGACCTGGTACGAGGCGGCGGCTTTCGCCGAGTGGTTGGGGCGGCGCACCGGCTCCACGGTCGGCCTGCCCACCGAGCGGGAATGGCACGCGGCCGCCCGTTCGGCTCTGGGCCTGCCGTTTCCCTGGGGCGACTGGCAGCCGGGCAGATGCAACACCCGGCCCTCGTCGATCGGGCGAACGTCACCGGTGGGCATCTTTCCGGAAGGCGCGGCTGCCTGTGGCGCCGAGGATCTCTGCGGGAATGTCTGGGAGTGGTGTCTGCCCGATGACCCAGCGGTCGGCGTCGCGACGGTCCGGGGTGGTTCCTGGGCCGACTACACACACCACGCCCGGGTCGACTTCTCCGCTAGCCACTCGATGAGCACCGCGCTCGATTCGATCGGGTTCCGCCTTGTGCGCCGCTCCTACGGGGCGGCCGGGGAAAGGAAGCATCTTGACCGTCTATCGACACCTGCCAGTGCACGCCTTTCAGACAAGTCTGGAGACACTGCGCGGCCATCACTGGCGGTACTTCACCGACGTGTATCAGGGCTGTCAGTTCAGCTGCGCCTACTGCCTCTACCGAGGTCCCTCCGACTACGGGGCACACGTACGGCCGATGACCGCCGGGCCGGTAAGCCTGGACCGCGCGGTGTCTCAGCTTGACGGCATCGTCGACATCGGAGCGACGACAGACCCGTACCAGGCGATCGAAGAACAGCAGGAACGCACCCGTGAACTGCTCCGCCAAGTGCTCGCCGACGAGCAACCGATCTTTCTGCTCACCCGTGGCACTCTTGTCGAGCGGGACGCAGACCTGCTGGTCCGACTCGCCGAACGCGGTCTGGTCGAGGTCTGTTTCTCGCTCATCACTCTCGACCCGTACACGACTGATGTGTTGGAAGGCCGTACGCCTCCACCGCTGGAGCGGCTGGCGGCAGCTCGTCGCCTCGCCGACCGGGGGATTCCGGTCTCCTTCCATGTGGCCCCCCTTATCCCCGGCCTGGACAGCGAGGCCGGGCTGCGCGATCTGGTCGAGGCGATGGCCCGGGCCGGTGCTCAGCACGTGTTCGGTGCGGTGCTGGGGGCACGCCCTGGTTTCTGGCCGACATTGCTGGGGCTGCTCGACCGGGTGGCCCACTTCCACGATCGCGCCCTGTTCCGGGCAGGCTATCCCGACGACCTGGAACTGCGCGGGCAGGACGGCGCGGTGATCGGCTCCGCCGAGGTGGTGATGACCTGCAGCAAACAGCTGCGTGCCGCTTGCGACGCGGCCGGCCTACCGTTCGTCTCGGAGACGGTGCCCGGCCTGACCTCGACCGTCCTCTCCTCGGGCATCTATCGCTGGAAGATGCCCACCGTCCACGACATGGCCGACTGGGTAAGCAACCAGCGGCGCGGGATCACCCACCATGCCTTCGAGGAAGGGTTCTACCGAGCTTTCGCTCCGGACGAGGCGCTGCGCGCACTCGTCGCCGGCCTTTGGAGAGACGGCACGCTCTTCGCCAACACCTCACTCGCCGGCCAGATCATTGACGGCCAGATGACGTACGCGGACACCGGGCGCCTGCACGTAGAAGCCATGCGAACCCTGACCGTGCGGCGCAACGGTGGTGTGGCATGACGTTCTCCATCGCCGCTGTCGACCACGCGACCGGCGAAATCGGCGTGGCCGTCGAGTCCAAATACCTCGCGGTTGGATCCATCGTTCCGTTCGCGCGGGCCGATGTCGGGGTGATCACGACCCAGTTCTTTGCCAACCCTCGGTTCGGCAACCTCGGCCTGGACCTGCTCGAGGATGGTGTAACGCCGGAAGAGGTCATCGAGCGGCTGCTCTTCGCTGACGAGCACCGAGTCCGCCGGCAACTCGCGGTGCTGAGCGCGGACGGCACGGTCGCCTCCTACACCGGGCCGGCCTGCGTCTCGTGGGCCGGCGACATCTCCGGACATGGAGTCATCTGCACCGGAAACACGCTGGTCAGCGAGGCGACACTCAACTCCTGCCTGGCCAGGTACGAAGCCGGCAGCGGCGACACGCTGGCCCGCCGGCTGGTCGCCGGTTTGGAGGCCGCCCAGGCCGCCGGCGGTGACCGGAACGGTCAGCAGTCGGCGTCGCTACTCGTCGTCAGCAAGGACGGCGGATACGGCGGCTACACCGATCGTCTCGTCGACCTGCGGGTCGACGACCACGTCACCCCGATCGCTGAGCTATGGCGCCTGCTGCAGGTCTGGAAGGCGTCCCGCCAGTAGTCCGCGGAAGAGAACGGAGACTGCCATGGTCCTGTCCCTCGAACCCGACACCGGCCGGCTTCCCCAGGTCGGCATGCTGATCGACGGGGAACGCCGCTCGGGGCTATCCCAGACGACCTACGAATGCCGCTCCCCGCGCGACGGCAAACCCCTGGCCGCAGTCGCCGCCGGTGGGTCCGAGGACGTCGATCGGGCCGTCGCCGCGGCACGCTGCGCGTTTACCGACCGCCGTTGGTCCGGGCTACCTGTCCGGGAGCGGAAGACGCGGATGCTGGCCTGGTCCGGCCTCGTCACGGCACATCGCGAGGAACTGGCGGAGCTGATCTGCCGGGAGATGGGCAAGCCCGTTCAGGACGCGCTGACTATCGAGGTCGACGGTCTCAGCCGAACCCTGGGCTGGTACGCCGAGCTCGCGGACAAACTCGTCGACGAGGCCATTAGCAGCGACGACGTCCTCGCCTTGGTGACCAGGCAACCGGCGGGTGTGGTCGGCGCGGTAATGCCGTGGAACTTTCCGCTCTCCATGATCGGCTACAACGTCGCGCCAGCCCTGGCGGTGGGCAACTCGCTGGTCGTGAAGCCCGACGAGCACACCCCACTGAGCACACTGCGGGTCGCGGAGTTGGCCCTCGACGCCGGTATCCCGCCAGGGGTACTCAACGTCGTCACCGGTACCGGCGAGCAGGCCGGCCGGGCGGTCGGCCTGCACCCCGACATCGACGTCGTGACCTTCACCGGCTCGATCGACGTCGGCCGGCAGTTCTTGCGGTACGCGGCGGACTCCAACCTGAAGCGGGTCTGGCTGAAGCTCGGCGGGAAGACCGCCAACATCGTGATGTCCGACTGCCCGGATCTCGACGCGGCGGTCGACATGGCGCTCTGGGCTGTCTTCTTCAACCAGGGCGAGATGTGTACGGCTGGCTCGCGCCTGCTGCTACACCGCGACATCCACGACCGTTTCCTGGAGCGGCTCCTCGACCGGATGACCCGCGTGGTGGTCGGCGACCCGCTCGATACCTCGACCACGATGGGTCCCCTGGTGAGCGAGGAACACCTTCGTGAGGTGCAGGGGTACATCGAACGGGCGATTGTCGAGGGCGCGACGCTGAACACCGGTGGCAACCGCCTCGGCATTGTGCCCGGCGGCAACTACCTGGAACCGACCATCTTCACCGGCGTCGACCCGGACATGGAGATCGCCCAACAGGAGATCTTCGGCCCGGTCCTGGCCGTCCTCCGCTTCGACACCGTCGAGGAAGCGATCACCATCGCCAACGGCACCCGATACGGCCTGGCCTCCGCCGTCTGGACCGCCGACCTCGTCACCGCCCACACCATGAGCCGCCGGCTGCGCTCTGGCACAGTCTGGATCAACTGCTTCGAAGACGACGATGTCCGCGTGCCGTTCGGCGGCGTCAAACAGTCCGGATTCGGTCGGGACAAAGGCCGGATGGCGGTGGAGAAGTACCTTGACGTCAAGACCACATGGATGCGGATGGGGCCAGCGTGACCGATACCGACGGAGCGGCTCTGCGGCTCCAGATCAGTGTTCCAGGCGACGAGACCGGTGAACAGTTGGGCTCGTTACGCCGCTGGCTGCGCGACGACGAGGACACCCGAGCCGTCACCATCTACGAAGGCCGCCAACCCGCTCGCCCTGGCGAGCTGAACAACGGCTGGCTACAGTTCCTCGAGATCGTCTTGCAGCCGGAAGGAGTGGTCGCCGGCATCGTCGCAGCGATCACTGCCTGGCTCGGCACCCGACGCCCCGGCCTGCGCCTCCGCATCCGGGACGGCGACCGGGAGTTCGAGATCGAAGCCGGCCGGCGCCGAGACGCCGAACTTTTCGCTGAGGCTCTCCGTCAATGGACGGCGCGGGTTGCAGAAAGCACCAAGGCGCCCGAAGTGCCCGCCTCGTCACAGGAGCGCGACTGACTCTGAGCCTCAGGCGCCGGGTCCGAGCAAAGCGGGTCGGGCGCCGACCGGAGCACTTCGCCCCGAGCAGCCCGGCTGCCGCAACCAGCGCACACAGTCATCTTCTTGTATGCCCGGCGGCGGTAGTCGCCGTGCCAGCAACAGGGATCATTCCTGGTCTGTGCCGAATCTGTGCCCGATGATCTCGAACTTAGCTCCGGTGCAGTTCACAGGCTGTGAGTGGTGGAGCCCAGGGGACTCGAACCCCTAACCCCTGCCTTGCAAAGGCAGTGCTCTGCCAGTTGAGCTAGGGCCCCGCGAATTGCGCGGCGATTGGCGCGCGGCGCGAGCGTCAGCGCAGGTCGGGCGCGGTGGTCGCCTCGTGCCACAGGGCACGCTCGTCGTTCGACGCCTTGATCTTGTTGAACACGACGGCGGCCACACCGACGACGCCAGCCAGAATCAGCAGCTTCTTGAACATGGGGCGACCCCTCGCGCTCGACTACCGTCGGACGACATGCGGTGGGGCTAGATGGAATCGAACCATCGACCTCAGAGTTATCAGCTCTGCGCTCTAACCGACTGAGCTATAGCCCCGCGTTGCGACGAGCAAGATTAACCCATCCGCTCCGCCGGCCCCAAATCGGGGGTCCGGCTTGCGAGCCAGGCCCGTCGCCGCCTGGAAAACCTACCCGAGTACGGGACGCCGGAGCGACCGCTTTCCGCGGTGCCCCGGCGTCCCGGTCGCTCAGTCCCGCTCGGCGAGGGTCAGCTCGATCCCGCCGACCAGGTCGGCGCAGACGTTGTAGACGAACGCGCCAAGGGTGGCCAGCGCGGTGAACAGCACCACGTTGACCAGGCCGATCAGCGCCGAGCTGAGGATCACGCCCTTGGCGGTGATCTGGAAGCCGCTGGTGCTCTGTCCACCGCCGGCGTTGACCAGATCGCTCAGGCTCTCGTTGACGCTCTGGAACACACCCATCGCGTCCAGCGCCAGGTAGAGCACCGAGGTGGCCACCACCACGACGATGAAGAGCACCACCGACACCGCGAATGCGAACTTCATCACGGACCACGGGTCGATCCGCTTGAGGTTCAGCCGGGCCCGTCGCGGTCCGCGGGAGGCGGCCGAACTGACCGACGTACGCGCCGCACGCACCGCGTCACCGACGCGGGCAGCGCCGACGGCGGACGCGTTGCCGATCCCCGGTGGCAGGCCACCGCCGCTGGCCGGGCGGCCGGCGGTGGCGGTCGCCCGCGCCGCGTCCGGCTGTGGCTGGGTCATCCCGGGTGTGATCCGCGGCTGAGTGCCGGTGGACCCGCTTGACGCCGCCTGACCGGGCCGGAGACCGATCGGCTGGGTGGTCGCCGGACGTGCCGAGGGTGCCGCCGCCGGACCCGGAGGACTGGCGGCGGCCGACGTCGGCGCCTCGGCGCTGGACGCCTCGGTCTTGTCGCCGGACTCGCCGTCCTCGCCCGGTTGCTCCGGCGGGGGTGTCATACCTGGAGCCCTGGTGAACTTCGGGGCAGGCGCGTCGGCGGGGACCGTCGCCCGGCCCACGGCCGCGCGGCCGGTCGCTGGTGTGCCGCCCTTGGCGGCCTCCTCGTCGACCGGTTTGGCCGAGGTCCCCGTGTTCCCCGACTTCGCCTGTGTCTCCGTCATTCAACTAGTCCTGTTCGTCAGGCTCGTCGGCATTGCGAGCAATCGCCACGATAGTCACGCCGTCCGGGAGGTCCATCAGCTTGACCCCCATTGTGTTCCGGTCACGTGTACGCCGTACAGGCTTCACCGGAGTCCGAATGACACCACCGTTGCTGGTGATCGCAAACAGCTCGTCGTCCGGATCGATCACCACAGCGCCAACCAGACCACCGCGCCGTTCGGTGATCTTTGCAGTCAACACGCCCTTACCTCCCCGGCCCTGCACCGGGTATTCCTCGATCGGGGTCCGCTTCGCGTATCCCCCGTTCGTGGCCACCAGAACGTCCAGACCTTCCCGCACGACCTCCATGGCGAGCAGGACGTCGTCGTCCGTGAAGCGCATGCCGATCACACCGGAGGTGGCCCGGCCCATCGGCCGCAACGCCTCGTCCGAGGCGTTGAACCGGATCGCCTGTGCCTTCTTGGAGACCAGCAGCAGGTCGTTCTCCGGCGCAACCAGCGCAGCACCGACCAGCTCGTCCTCATCGCGCAGGTTGATCGCGATGATGCCGCCGGAACGGTTGGAGTCGAACTCCTCGAGCCGCGTCTTCTTCACCAGGCCGTTCTTCGTGGCCAGTACCAGATAGGGGGCTACCTGGTAGTTCGGGATCTCAATGATCTGCGCGATCTGCTCGTCGGGTAGGAAGGCGAGCAGATTGGCCACGTGTTGGCCCTTGGCTACCCTACTGGCCTCCGGCAACTCGTACGCCTTGGCCCGGTAGACGCGGCCCTTGTTCGTGAAGAACAGGATCCAGTCGTGGGTCGAGCAGACGAAGAAGTGGCTGACGATGTCGTCCTGCCGCAGCGTGGCGCCGCTGACGCCCTTGCCGCCGCGCCGCTGCGAGCGGTACAGATCGACCTTGGTCCGCTTGGCGTACCCGGTGCGGGTGATCGTGACGACCACGTCCTCGCGGGCGATGAGGTCCTCCATCGAGACCTCGCCGTCGAACGGGATGATCTGCGTCCGGCGGTCGTCGCCCCACTTGGAGACGATCTCGCCCAGCTCCTCCGAGACGATCTTCCGCTGCCGCTCGGGCTTGGCGAGGATGTCCTTGAGGTCGGCGATCTCGATCTCGAGCTTGGCCAGGTCGTCGATGATCCGCTGCCGCTCCAGGGCGGCGAGCCGGCGCAGCTGCATGTCCAGGATCGCGGTCGCCTGGATCTCGTCGATCTCCAGCAGCCGGATCAGGCCCTGCCGGGCGTCGTCCACCGTCGGAGAGCGCCGGATCAGGGCGATCACCTCGTCCAGCGCGTCCAGCGCCTTGCCCAGACCCCGCAGGATGTGTGCCCGCTCCTCGGCCTTGCGCAGCCGGTACGCGGTCCGCCGGCGGATCACGTCGATCTGGTGCTCGACGTAGTAGCGGATGAACTGGGCCAGGTTGAGCGTGCGGGGCACCCCGTCGACCAGGGCCAGCATGTTGGCGCCGAAGGTCTCCTGGAGCTGGGTGTGCTTGTAGAGGTTGTTCAGCACGACCTTGGCGACCGCGTCGCGCTTGAGCACCAGGACGATCCGCATGCCGGTACGACCGGAGGACTCGTCGCGGATGTCGGCGATCCCGGCGAGCTTGCCCTCCTTGATCAGTTCGGCGATCCGCTCGGCGAGGTTGTCCGGGTTGACCTGGTAGGGCAACTCGCTGACGACCAGGCAGGGGCGGCCCCGCTTGTCCTCCTCGACCTCCACCACGGCACGCATCCGGATCGAGCCGCGACCGGTGCGGTACGCGTCCTGGATCGCGGTGGTGCCGACGATCAGGCCGTAGGTGGGGAAGTCCGGGCCCTTGACGATGCCGAGCAGGGCTTCGAGGGTGGTCTCCTCGTCCTCCTCCGGGTGCTCCAGGCACCACTGCACCGCCGCGCCGATCTCCCGCAGGTTGTGCGGGGGGATCTTGGTGGCCATGCCGACCGCGATGCCCTCGGAGCCGTTCACCAGCAGGTTGGGGATCCGCGACGGCAGGATGGTGGGCTCCTTGGCCCGGCCGTCGTAGTTGTCCTGCAGGTCGACGGTGTCCTCGTCGATGTCCCGCAGCATCTCCATGGCGAGGGGGTCGAGCTTGCACTCGGTGTATCGCATGGCGGCGGCCGGGTCGTTACCCGGCGAGCCGAAGTTGCCGTTGCCGTCGACCAGCGGGTAGCGCAGCGACCAGGGCTGCGCCATCCGGACCAGCGCGTCGTAGATCGCCGAGTCGCCGTGCGGGTGGAACTGACCCATCACGTCACCGACGACGCGGGAGCACTTCACGTAGCCGCGGTCCGGGCGGTAGCCAGAGTCGAACATCGCGTAGAGGATCTTGCGGTGGACCGGCTTGAGGCCGTCCCGGACGTCCGGCAGCGCGCGACCGACGATGACGCTCATCGCGTAGTCGAGGTAGGAGCGCTGCATCTCCACCTCGAGCCCGACCGGTTCGATCCGGTCGTGCGCGACCACCGCGGCGATGGCCTCGGCGGGGACCTCTGGCTCGTTCGGTGTGGACTCGGGCGAATCAGTCACTGTGTACCCTTATCAGACTCAGAGTCGTTTTCGTGCTGTGGATAACGGCTGTGGATACCGGCCAAGCTGTGGATAACTCTGTGGACCGCCGGATCGGCCGAGCGATGCCCAGCCGATCCGGCGCAGCCCGTCAGATGTCCAGGAACCGCACGTCCTTGGCGTTGCGCTGGATGAACGACCGGCGCGCCTCGACGTCCTCACCCATCAACACACTGAACAACTCGTCGGCGGTCGCCGCGTCGTCGAGAGTGACCTGACGCAGGGTACGCGTCGCGGGGTTCATCGTGGTTTCCCACAGCTCGGGATAGTTCATCTCGCCGAGGCCCTTGAAGCGCTGGATGTCGTCCGGCTTCGCATTCGGCTTCTTCTGCTGGCGCAGCGCGATCAGACCGTCCCGCTCGCGGTCGGAGTACGCGTACTGGGCGTCGTCGCCCTTCTTGTTCCACTTGATCTTGTAGAGCGGCGGGGCGGCCAGGTAGACGTGCCCCATCTCGACAAGCGGACGCATGAAGCGGAACAGCAGGGTGAGCAGCAGCGTCTGGATGTGCTGGCCGTCGACGTCCGCGTCGGCCATCAGCACCACCTTGTGGTACCGCAGCTTCTCCATGTCGAAGTCGTCGTGGATGCCGGTGCCCAGCGCGGTGATCAGCGCCTGGACCTCGTTGTTCTTCAGCACCCGGTCGATCCGGGCCTTCTCCACGTTGAGGATCTTGCCGCGGATCGGCAGGATCGCCTGGGTCCGCGGGTCGCGGCCCTGCTTGGCCGAGCCGCCGGCCGAGTCACCCTCGACGATGAACACCTCGGACTCGCGGGGGTCGGTCGACTGGCAGTCGGCCAGCTTGCCCGGCATCGAGCCGGACTCCAGCAGCGACTTGCGTCGGGCCAGCTTGCGCGCCTGCTGGGCGGCGATTCGCGCCCGGGCCGCCTGGGACGCCTTCTGGATGATCGTCTTGGCCTCGGCCGGGTTGCGGTCGAACCAGTCGACAAGCCGGTCGTTGCAGACCCGCTGCACGAAGCTCTTCACCGGGGTGTTGCCCAGCTTCGTCTTGGTCTGGCCCTCGAACTGCGGGTTGGTCAGCTTGACCGAGATGATCGCGGCCAAGCCCTCGCGGATGTCCTCGCCGGAGAGCTTCTCGTCGCCCTTGAGCAGCTTCTTGTCGGTGCCGTACCGGTTGACGACGCTGGTCAGCGCCGACCGGAAGCCCTCCTCGTGGGTGCCGCCCTCGTGCGTGTTGATGTTGTTGGCGAAGGTGTAGACCGACTCGCCGTACGACTCGTTCCACTGCATGGCGATCTCGAGGGACATGCCCTCCTCTTCGGCCTCGAACTCGACCACCGTCTTGTGCATCGGGTTCTTGGAGGCGTTGAGGTGCCGGACGAAGTCGGCGATACCGCCGTCGTAGCGGAAGGTGACCTCGCGGGTCTTGCCCTCCTCGTCCTCCGGGACCCGCTCGTCGAGCAGGTGGATGGTGATGCCCCGGTTGAGGAAGGCCATCTCCTGCAGACGGCGGTAGATGGTCTGGAAGTCGAAGTCGACCGTCTCGAAGACGTCCGGGTCGGGCCAGAAGGAGACGGCCGAGCCGGTGCTGTCGGTGGTCTCGCCCTTTTCCAGCTGGCTGGGCTTGGAGTTGGTGTACTGCTGCCGCCAGACGAAGCCGGACTTGTGGATCACCACGGCCATCTTCGTCGACAGCGCGTTCACCACGGAAACGCCGACGCCGTGCAGACCACCGGAGACCGCGTACGCCTTGCCGTCGAACTTGCCACCCGCGTGCAGCACGGTCAGCGCGACCTCGACACCCGGCTTCTTGAGCTTCGGGTGGAGGTCGACCGGGAAGCCACGGCCGTTGTCGGTGACCCGGACGCCGCCGTCGGCGAGCAGCACCACGTCGATGGTGTCGCAGTAGCCGGCCATCGCCTCGTCGACCGCGTTGTCGACGACCTCCCAGACGAGGTGGTGCAGACCGCGCTCGCCGGTGGACCCGATGTACATACCGGGCCGCTTGCGAACGGCCTCCAGCCCCTCGAGAACGGTGATCGACTCTGCGCCGTACTCCTGCTTGTCCTGCGCTGCCACCCTCGGCCACTTTCTCGCGTCAGCCACGCCGGTAGGGCGCGTCGGGCGCGGGTTCGGCGGACAGGACGCGACGTCGGCGCGCAGACCTGTGCCGAAGAACTCCGGACAGCGGGTCGAACGCGCCGGTCGCCGCGGTTGCCCGCGGATCGCGATCGGCTCGACCCGACGTGGAGAATGAATCTGGGGCCCACCGGCCCCGTCGCACTCCCGCACCGGGTCTTCGTCTCGCTGTCAATCCTACTGTGCGCGGGGGACAGAACCACCACTCGGCACCCTCAGCGAGGCGGCTGAGAAGTCCATAGCCGGCAGAACCCTGCCGCCCACGACTCCCCCCACACGCCTGACCCCCATCGCACGCGCCGCCCCAGGACGGGTTGACCCGCGGTCGGGCGGGTCGGGGGTCGCGGCCGAAGCGTCGGTGCCGTACGTTTGCGGCGCCCCGGAACCGGCCTTGATCTTTACCGGTTGGAACCGGGACGATCGACCCGATCGACCCGACACGTGCTCTTTAAGAGGTGACAGATGGGGCTGGACAACGTCGCGGTGCACTGGCCGCGGACCGGCCGCTTCTACGATCCGGTCGCGCCGGCCGAGTTCGTCGACTTCGGCGAGATCGTCGACCTGCCGCGCATCTCCGCGCCGACCGCGGCCCTGGCCGAGCTGATCGCGAAGACCGGCACCATCCGGGCGACCGCGTACACCGAGTTGGTGGATCTGCTTCTCGGCCTCGAAGGTGTGTTGTACGCCACAGACGCCGCCGCCGAGGACGAGGACCCGGTGATCGACCCGGACGGCTGCTCCTGGATCGCGGGCGGCATCGAACGGTTCGTGGCCGCGCACCGTCCGACCGGCGAGGCGGTCACCTTCGAGTCGGTGAGCATCGTGTTGCGCTCTCTGCTCGGCGACGGTCGGTTGGCCGAGCAGCAGTTGCGTTGGCTGGAGAGCCGGCTCGACGCGCTGCGCGACGAGAGCGGTGACCCGCCGCAGTGGAACTTCACCTGCGCCGAGCTGGGCGTGCTGGCGGCGTTCTACCGGCGCTGCGCCGAGCGCGGGTTCGCCGTCTACGCCGACGCCTGAGCCGCCGCGTCAGACTCCGAGGCGGCCGGCCGGTTGGCCGCCGAGATCACCTGCGTGAGCACGGCGTGCAGATGTTGCAGGTCCTCGACGGGCAGCCCGAGCCGCTGCACGATCGCGGCCGGGATCAGCTCGGCCTGACTCCGCAGCGCGGCACCGCTGGCCGTGAGGGTGACGGCGAGGCTGCGCTCGTCGCTCGGGTCGCGTTCCCGGCGCAGGTAGCCGGCCGTCTCCAGCCGCTTGAGCAGGGGTGACAGCGTGCCCGGGTCGAGCTGGAGCAGGCGACTGAGGTCACGACCGGACAGTGGCGCGTGCTGCCAGAGCGCCAACATCACCAGGTACTGCGGATGGGTCAGCCCCATCGGCTCCAGCAGCGGCCGGTAGACGGCCACCACGCTGCGCGCGGCGACCGAGAGGGCGAAGCAGACCTGCTGCTCCAGGGCCAGCGGGTCGACGCCACCAGGTCGTTCGCTCATCGGTTGCCCTCTCTGCGCACGGTGACTATCGTACCGATCATTGGCACACCAACCATTGGTGCCCCAAAGGTCTGCTCGGACGACGGGCGAGCACCGGCGAGGCGACGCGCGGAAGAGGGCGGCAGATGAGCGAGGACGGCGCGGTCACCAGGACCCCGGGCGAGGGCGGCCGACTGATGCGGTGGGCCTTCCGGCACCTCGCCGGCCCGGCCGAGGGTGTGCAGGGCGCGGTGCAGGGCGGCTCGGCCGAGGCCCGCGAAGCGTGGAAACGGGACCTGGCCGAGCGCAAGCGCTTCACCCGGGAACAGCGGGAACGCAAGCGGGCAGCACGCGAGGCCGACCGGCGAGGCTGAACGGCGCTGTTCAGCCGTAGGTGTCGCGGGGACCCCGGCCGCGTACCCGGCGCGGCCCCTTTCCCCACGACGGCGCGGCGGGGCCGTGAATGTGCAACTTGCGCACCACGTTGTGCCCGACCTCGCTGGCGATCTGCTTGAGCAGCGAGCCGGCGAGCAGCCGCAGCTGAGTGGCCCAGGCGGTCGAACGCGCCTCCACCGTCAGCTCGCCGTTCTCCAACTTCACCGGGCGACTGTTCTGCGCGACCTCCGCGCCGACGACCCGCTCCCAGGCGCCGAACACGGTGGCCTCAGCGGCCGGCTGCTGCCAGCCACGCGCCTTCACCAGCCGGTTGAGCACGGCGCCGAGCGGCTGCGGATCGCGCGGGTCGGGCCCGGGGCCGGAGTAGCCGCGCAACCGCCGCCCCGAGCCGCCGGCAGCGTCGCCGCCGCCGGGGGTACGCCGGGCGCGGGCCGCCGCCTGCCGTCGGGACAGCGCCGCGTCTAGCACCGCCCGGGCCAGCTCCGGCCCGCTGGCGGCCGCCGCCGGCTCACCGCCCGCCGAACCCTGCGCCGCCTTCGGGGTACGCGCAGCAGGGCCGTCGCCGGCCGCTGGTCGTTTGCTGCCTGACTCATCCGACACGGCGTACCGTCCCTTCGCCGACCTGGTAGCGGGTGCCGCGCAGGGCGGCTGGCACGTCGTCGTCCACGGCGCAGGTGACCAGCAGCTGACTCGCCCCGCCGACCAGCTCCGCCAACCGCTCCCGGCGGCCGGTGTCCAACTCCGCGAAGACGTCGTCGAGCACCAGCACCGGCTCGATGCCGTCGGCGCGCAACAGGTCGTACCCGGCCAGCCGCAACGCGAGGGCGAACGACCACGACTCGCCGTGGCTGGCGTACCCCTTGGCGGGCAGTGGACCGAGACTCAGCGCCAACTCGTCGCGGTGTGGGCCGACCAGGGTGGTGCCCCGCTCGATCTCGGCGGAGCGGGACGCGGCCAGAGCCGCCGTCAGCGCCTCGGCCAGCGCGGCCCGATCGGTGGTCGGCTCGACCAGCTCGATCGAGGGCCGGTAGGTGATGCTCGCCGCACCCCGACCGGCGGCTACCGCGTCGTACGCCTTGGCCACGTGCGGGGTGAGCGCGGCCACCAGCTCCAGGCGGCCGGCGAGCAGCTCCGCCCCGTGCTGGGCCAGGTGGGCGTCCCAGACCGCGAGGGTGCCGAGATCACCACCGCGGGAGCCACCGGTCTTGCGGGCCAGGTACGCCGTGCGCAGCAGGGCGTTGCGCTGCTTGACGACCCGCTCGTAGTCGGCCCGCACGCCCGCGAACCGGGGCTGCCGGTTGACCAGAAGGTCGTCCAGGTAGCGGCGGCGCTCAGCCGGATCGCCCCGGACCAGCTCAAGATCTTCCGGGGCGAAGAGCACCAGCCGGAGCGCACCGAGCACGTCCCGTGCCCGCCGCGCCGGTGACCGGCCCAGTCGCGCCCGGTTGGCCTTGCCGGGCACGATCTCCAGCTCGACCAGGAGTTCGCGGCCGTCGTGCACCACAGCGCAGCGGATCACCGCGGACGTGGCACCCATCCGGACCAGAGGCGCGTCGGTGGCGACCCGGTGCGAGTCCAGGGTCGCCACGTAGCCCAGCGCCTCGACGAGGTTGGTCTTGCCGACGCCGTTTGCCCCGATCAGGACGTTCGCTCCCGGCTGGAGGTCGACGGCCACCCGCTCGTACGAGCGGAAGTCGACCAGTTCCAGCCGGTGAACGTACACAGGTTGTGGATACCGCTCAGCGCTTGTGGACGGCGTGGCCACCGAACTGCTGACGCAGCGCGGAGACGGCCTTCATGGCGGGCGAGTCGTCCTGCCGCGAGGCGAACCGGGCGAAGAGCGAAGCGGTGATGACGTTCAGCGGCACCGCCAGCCGGACCGCCTCGTCGACGGTCCACCGGCCCTCGCCGGTGTCCTCCGTGTAGCCGCTCAGATCGGCCAGCTCCGGATCCTCGTCGAGCGCCCGGTCGAGCAGGTCGAGCAGCCAGGAACGGACGACAGTGCCCTCCCGCCAGGACTTGATGACGCCCGGCACGTTGGTCACCAGCTCCGAGGCGGCCATCAGCTCGTAGCCCTCGGCGTAGGCGTGCATCAGGCCGTACTCGATGCCGTTGTGCACCATCTTCGAGTAGTGCCCGGCACCGACGGGGCCGGCGTGCACGAAGCCGAACTCACCCTCCGGCTTGAGCGCGTTGAAGATCGGCATCAGGCGGTCCACGTGCTCCTGGGCACCGCCGACCATCAGCCCGTAGCCGTTCTGCCGGCCCCAGACGCCGCCGGAGACCCCGACGTCCATGTAGCCGATGCCCCGCTGGTTGAGTCGCTCCGCGCGGGGCGCGTCGTCGCTGAAGCGCGAGTTGCCGCCGTCGATGATGATGTCGCCCTCGCCGAGCACCTCGGCGAGCTCGTCGATGGTGGCGTCGGTGACACCGGCGGGCACCATGACCCAGACCGCGCGGGGCGACTCAAGCTTCTCTGCGAGGCCCGCGATGGTCGTGACGTCGCTGATCTGCGCGTTGTGGTCGAAGCCGACCACCTCGTGCCCGGCCGAACGCAACCGCTCCCGCATGTTGCCGCCCATACGGCCGAGTCCTACCAGGCCGAGCTGCATGTGTTTCTACCTCCGTGGATCTGGGTGTTGCTGGGCGCGATCAGCGCGAGACGCGGATCGGCATGATGAGGTACCGGTACCCCGGAATGACCTCGCCATCCTCGCCAGCGGGAGAGATCACCGCGGGTTTGAAGGCGTCGACGAACGAGAGCACGGCCGTCTGAGCGCCCAGGTTTGCCAGACCGTCGATGAGGTACTGCGGGTTGAAGCCGATGGTCAGCGGTTCACCGGTGAAGGTCGCCTCCATCGCCTCGCTGGCCCGTGCCTCCTCGGAACCGCCGGCCTCGACCACCAGGCCGTCGGCGCTGAAGCTGAGCAGCACCGGGGTGGTCCGTTCGGCGACCAGCGCGACCCGCTTGACCACCTCGATCAGCGTGCTGACCGGCACCCGCGCCGCAGCGTTGTGGGTGGCCGGGAAGAGTGACCGCACCGGCGGGTAGTTGGCGCCGTCGAGCAGCCGGCTCGTGGTACGTCGGGTGCCGCCGGCGAGGCCGACCATGCCCTCGCCCGCAGCGCCCTGGGCGAGCGCGAGGGTGACCTCGCCGCCCAGCGGGCCGAGGGCCTTGGCGGTGTCGTTCAGGGTGCGGGCGGGCACCAGGGCGTTGATGCTCACCTCGGGGTCGTCCGGCCGCCACTGGATCTCGCGCAGCGCCAACCGGTAACGGTCGGTGGCGAGCATCGACAGGGTGTCGCCCGACAACTCCACGCGGACGCCGGTCATCATCGGCAGCGTCTCGTCACGACCGGCGGCGATGGCCACCTGGGCCACCGCGGTGGCGAACGCCGCGGCGTCGACAGTGCCGGCGCTCTGCGGCATCTCGGGCAGCGCGGGGTAGTCCTCCACCGGCATGGTGGGCAGCGTGAACCGGGCGCTGCCACAGACCAACTCGAGATGCGCGCCGACCGCGGCGATGTCGACCGGCTTGGCCGGCAACGCCTTGGTGATCTCGGCGAGCAGGCGGCCGGAGACGAGCGCGGCACCGTCGGCGTCGCCCTGCACCTCGACGGTCACCTGGCTGGAGACCTCGTAGTCGAACCCGGAGACCCGCAGGTTGCCGTCGGTGACGCGGAGCATCACCCCGGCGAGCACCGGTACGGATGGCCGGTTGGGCAGGCTCTTCGCGGTCCACGCCACAGCCTCGGCGAGCGCGTCGCGCTCCACTCGGAACTTCATCAATGCCTCCGCGTCGACGTCAGCGACAACTCTCTCATGCCGACCGCTGCCTACCGTCCCGCCCGACCGTGCGGGTACCCATCGCACCTTAGGGCGCGGGGACATCGGCTGTGCGCCCGACCCCATGGATCGTGTCGATGCTGACCGGTTGATCCGACAGCGTTCGGCCCGATCCACAGAAAGCCCAACGGTGATGATTGGTTTTTGTTCTCTTAGAAGAGATAACTCATCGTCTTCATCGCACCTGTGCAAACTGTGGAAAACCGAGGTCTGCGCAGGTCAGACAGGTTATCCACCGGTGATTTAGCTGTGGAGAACCCGGGGTACAACCGGCTTGTGTGTCCACAGCCCGGCGACGACGGCCGGTTGTCCACCGTTGTCCACCGGTTGTCCACCGGTAATCCACCGACTTTCTCCCCAAGCCTGTGGATCGCGGGGAAGATCACCATTGCCGTCATCCCCAGAACCTTCAACAGCTCGTACACAGGTTGATGATGATCGGTGGATAACCTGACCGTCGTCCCCAGGCGTCCACAGCCTCGTACACAGGGTTTCTCCACAGCCTGTGGGTAACTGACGAAGGACGGTCCGTAGTTATCCACCGACGGTGGACAACGAGCTGTGGACAACGAGTGGGGATCGAGACGGTCACGGCCTCAATGCTGTGGTCTGCACCATGTCGAGAGTCCAGCTGACTGACCAAAAAGAACGCCCGACCGGAGATCCGGTCGGGCGTGTCCTGCGGCTGTGCACCGCCGTGCGGGCGGTCGTACGCCTCAGCTGTTCTGTTTGATGCGGTTGGTCAGCTCGGCGATCTGGTTGTAGAGCGAGCGGCGCTCCGCCATCTGCTGACGAATCTTCCGGTCGGCGTGCATCACAGTGGTGTGGTCCCGGCCACCGAACGCCTGCCCGATCCGGGGCAGCGACAGCTCAGTCAACTCCCGACACAGGTACATGGCCACCTGGCGGGCGTTGACCAGCACCCGGGACCTCGACTGACCGCGCAGATCCTCCAGGCTCACCCCGAAGTAGTCAGCGGTCGAGGCCATGATCTGGTCAGCGTTGATCTCCGGACCGGCGCCGTCGGGCATGAAGTCCCGAAGCACCTCCTCGGCCAGCGACAGCTCGACGGTCGACCGGGTCAGGCTGGCGAACGCGGTCACCCGGATCAGCGCGCCCTCCAGCTCCCGGATCGAGTTCGACACCCGCGAGGCGATGAACTCCAACACGTCCGGCGGGGCGTACATCCGCTCCTGCGCCGCCTTCTTCTGCAGGATCGCGATCCGGGTCTCCAGATCCGGCGGCTGGATGTCGGCCAGCAGCCCCCACTCGAACCGGGTTCGCATCCGGTCCTCAAGGGTCGCGAGCTGGCGCGGCGACCGGTCAGAGGTGATCACGATCTGCTTGTTGGCGTTGTGCAGGGTGTTGAAGGTGTGGAAGAACTCCTCCTGGGTGCGCTCGCGGTTCTCCAGAAACTGGATGTCGTCGATCAACAGGATGTCGACGTCGCGGTAGCGCCGTTGGAACGCGCTGGTCTTGTCGTCCCGGAGCGAGTTGATGAAGTCGTTGGTGAATTCCTCGGTCGACACGTACCGGACCGAGCGGGCGTTGCCGAGCGTCGTGGCGTAGTGCCCGATCGCGTGCAACAGGTGCGTCTTGCCCAACCCGGAGTGCCCGTAGATGAACAGCGGGTTGTACGCCTTGGCCGGCGACTCCGCCACCGCCACGCTCGCCGCGTGGGCGAAGCGGTTGGACGAGCCGATGACGAACGTCTCGAACATGTACTTCGGGTTGAGCCGGTTGCCGCCGGTGTCGGCGCCGGGCAACCGACGGTCGTCCCGGCCACCGGGCCGATGGTCCACCGCGCTGCGACCCGGGCCGCTGTCCGTCCCGCTGTCCCGGGGGAGCGAACGGATCACGTGCTGGTCGCGCGGTGACGCCGAGTCGTCCCGGTAGCGGGGATCGTAGGGCCGGGTGTCGGGGCCGGACGGGTCCAGGCGGGCGGCCTGCTCGTCGTAACCGCGCCGGTCCGGACCCGGCCGGGAGGGCCGCAGGGGCTCCGCGAAGGAGGCGCTGAACAGCGCCTCCTGCCCGTCCCTGCTGGCGGGAATCAACCCGGCGCGATGCCCCTCCACCGGGGGCGCGAGCGGCGGACCAGCCGGCGCGGGCAGCGGACCCGGATCGGGGTGACGCGGCGCTGGCGACTGCTCAGGGATCATCGCGTCGGCCGAGGGTCGAGGGCCCTGGTCGTCGTCGAACGGCGCGACACCCGGGCCGTCGATGTCGAGCTGCCCGGTCTCCGGGGCGCTGCGGTAGACGGTGCCGGCCGGTCGGCCGGTGGCGTCCTCGGCCACCCGAACGGTGACCGCGACCTGGATCGGTCGGCCGAGCCGGCGGGTGAGCGCCTCGGTGATCGCCGGGCGCAGCCGTGACTCGATCACGTCGCGGGTGAACGCGTCCGGAACGGAGAGCAGTGCGGTGTCCTCGACGATCGCTCGCAGTCGGGTCAGTCGGAGATAGGCACGCTGCTGGGCGGAGATGATCTCGTCGGCGAGCTCGTCGGTCGCCGCTAACCACACCGCGGCAAGGTCGGTCGTACCGGCCACCGTCGTGCCACCCCCTCGCTTCTGCTCCCGGCCGCCGCTGTCTGCCAGCCGGCCGTCCCGGGCCCGCCGCGTTCGCGGGTGGAACAACACCCACCCGGACGGTCGACCGGTGGTCATCCACAAGTTATCCACAGCCTGTGTACCGACCGATTGTGGCCGCCGCCGGACGCGGGTGGGACCTGCCCCTGCCTGATCGGGCGCTGAAGCGGGTTCACCGTGCCGAACGATTCACTGCCATGTCCGGTCTTGCCTGCGCGACGACCGGAGCTTCCGACGCTCACCGCAATCGGGCACGGTAACAGCGTTGTCCCTGCGCCATCAACCGGCGACGCGGCGACGGCCTTGTCGGCATCAGTGAAAACCGCCCTTCGGCCTCGGGCGCGTCCCGTTGTCCCCCTGCTCGGGGTGTTTGACGGTCATTGCACCCCTGCGTAGGCTGGAATGGCTGCTTTCTCGCCCTCTGCTAGGGTGATGGGTGCTTGCTGTCCGCGGTCGAATCCCCGCATCGCCGAGGTCCCGCTCCGCCGGACAGCACCGATCGTGGGCCACCGTCGAGGTGGCCTGGACCACCACACGACCCCGGCGATCCCGTCGCGCGGGGCGCGTACGAAAACGGAGAGCCTGACGTGAGCAAGCGCACCTACCAGCCGAACAACCGCCGGCGCGCGAAGACCCACGGCTTCCGGCTGCGCATGCGCACCCGTGCCGGCCGTGCCATCCTGTCGAGCCGTCGCGCCAAGGGTCGCACCACCCTGTCGGCCTGAGCCGACCGGGCCGGTCCAGGGGACGTGGGCAGTCGTGCTGGCCGCCGCACAGCGACTGCGGCGCAGCACTGACTTCGCCGCAGCGGTTCGCGGTGGTCGACGCGCCGGACGTGGTGCCGTCGTGGTCCACCTGAGCGTGCCGGTGACCGTCGACCCCAGCACACCGACCTTGCCGGAGCCGGTACGGGACACCAGTGCGGAGCAGTCGTCCGTGCCGTCCCGTGCCGGCTTCGTCGTGTCCAAGGCGGTCGGCAACGCGGTGACCCGTAACCGGGTCCGGCGCCGACTGCGGGCGCTGGTCCGGGAACGGCTGACCGACCTGCCCGCCGGCAGCACCCTTGTCGTCCGGGCGCTCCCCGCCGCCGCGCAGGCGTCGTACCCTCGGCTCGCCACCGACCTGGACGCCGCCATCGCGGTCGCCCGGTCGCCGCGCGAACGGCGGGCCCGATGAGCGGCACCGAGCAGAGCAGCCGACGGCCGTCGACAACCGGTGCCAAGGTGCTGATCGCGCCCATCATCGCGTACCGTCGGTGGATAAGTCCGGCACTGCCGGCTCGCTGTCGGTTCTACCCGTCGTGCAGTGCGTACGCCCAGGAGGCGGTCGTTCGGCACGGCGCGCTCCGGGGAGCCGTACTGGCGGCCCGGCGGTTGTTGCGCTGCCACCCCTTTCACCCTGGTGGACATGACCCGGTGCCGGAGCCGGGCGGCCGCCGCCGTGCTGATGTGACTGGAGCCCCGAATTGAGTCTGAGTCTCGACTGGATCTACTACGCGATTTCGTGGATCCTGCTGACCTGGCACTCTGCCTGGGACGCCATCGGGGTGCCCGTCGGGGCGGTGATCGGCACCAACTTCGCCTGGATCCTGTCCATCATCTTCCTGGTCGTCACCGTCCGGGTGATCCTGTTCCCGGTCTTCGTCAAGCAGATCAAGTCCCAGCGGGCGATGCAGGCGCTCCAGCCCAAGGTCAAGGAGCTTCAGGAGAAGCACAAGGGTGACCGGGAGACGCTCCAGAAAGAAATGATGGAGCTCTACAAGAAGGAGAAGGCCAACCCGCTGATGGGTTGCCTTCCGATGTTCCTTCAGATCCCGGTCTTCCTGGGCCTCTTCCACGTGCTGCGCCGGCTCGACCCGGACAAGCAGAACCAGACCCTCTACGGCTGGACCGCCGACCAGTTCCAGAGCGCCTCGCAGGCCAAGCTCTTCACCGCCCCGATCGCCGGCAAGTTCGGCTCGACGGCCGACGAACTGGCCAGCCTCGGCGCCAACGGCAACACCGTGAAGATCATCGCTGGTGTCCTGGTCCTGGTCATGATCGCCACCACCTACCTGACCAGCCGTCAGATGATCCTCAAGACCGGCTGGGCCGAGGACCCGCAGCAGCGGATGATCCAGCGACTGATGCTCTACGGCATCCCCGCGTCGCTGCTGATCTCCGGCGCGATCTTCCCGATCGGCGTCATCATCTACTGGGTCACCAACAACCTCTTCACCCTGGGCCAGCAGCAGTGGGTGCTGCGGAAGTTCCCGCCGCCGGTGACCGCCAAGAAGGCCGTCGCGCCCGCCGCCAGCCGTAACCCGGTGCAGCCGGCCAAGTCCGGTGGCCTGTTCGGTCGCGGAAAGGCCACCCCGCCGGCCCCGGTCAAGGCGACCGCGCCCAAGGTTGCCGGGCCGAAGCCGGGCGCCAAGCCGGTGAACAACCCGAAGAAGAGCCGCCCCGCCAAGCGGCAGGGCTGACCAGCGAGGGCCGTCGCCGGCGATCCGGCGGCGGCCCGTTCCGCACCGCGCAGCCGCCGTACGGCCGGCGCCGGGCGGAACCGACCGCGCACCGCGCGGCCACGGGCGACACTGCCCGTACAGACGTGCCTGTGGGCACCGGCAACCTCCAGCCGGCCCCGGGAAACCAGTCGGACCCGACGGTCCGGCCGAGCGAGTACGGAGATGAGACCGTGACCGAGACCAGCATCCCCCGCGCCGAGCAGTCAGTGGACGAGGAGGAGACCGCCACGATCGCGGTGGACGGTGACGACACCGAAGCCGATGACACCGAGGCGGACGACGACACCGACACCGCCGCCGGCACCCGGGTGAAGAAGGCTCTGGGCGAGGGCGACCTGTTCCGGCAGAGCGAGATCGCCGCCGACTACGTCGAGGGCCTGCTTGACATCCTCGACTACGACGGCGACATCGACGAGCTGGTCGCCGCCGGCCGTCCGATGGTCGAGGTGGTCGGCGAGCGGCTGCAGAATCTGGTCGGTCAGCGCGGCGCCACCCTGGAGGCGCTCCAGGAACTGACCCGTCTTGCCGTCTTCCGGCAGACCGGTACGCCGAGCCGTCTGCTGCTCGACGTCGGTGGCTACCGGGCGAACCGCCGTAAGGAACTCGCCGCGGTCGCCAAGAACGCCGTCGAGAAGGTCAAGGAGTACGGCGAGCCGGTCCGCCTGGAGGCGATGTCCGCGTTCGAGCGCAAGTGCGTGCACGACGTCGTCAACGCCATGTCCGGCGTGGCGAGCGAGTCCGAGGGTGTGGAGCCGAACCGGCGCATCGTCGTACGGCCCGCGGACTGACCGGGTGACCCACGACGACAACACGGCCGATGCCGTGTCCGGCCCGGGCGGCACGCCGCCCGGGCCGTCCGCTGTCCACCCCGCCACGGGCGACGCCGATGCCGACTCGGCAGGGCGCGACACCGCCCCGTCCCCGGCCGACGCGGCGTTGCCGCCCGAGCTGGCCCCGGCCGCGCTGACGCTCTTCGGTGACCGTCTCGACCTGGCTGCCGCGTACGCCGAACTGCTGGCCACCGACGGGGTGGTCCGCGGCCTGATCGGCCCCCGGGAGGCACCCCGGATCTGGGACCGGCACCTGCTCAACTGCGCCGCGGTGGCGGAGCGGATCCAGGCCGGGGCGACGGTGCTCGACGTCGGCTCCGGCGCCGGTCTGCCGGGTCTCGTCCTGGCCATCGCCCGCCCCGACCTCACTGTCACCCTGATCGAGCCGCTGGCCCGGCGGACGTCGTTCCTGATCGAGGTCGTCGAGCGACTCGGGCTGGCCAGGTCGGTGCGGGTGTTCCGCGGTCGGGCCGACGAGGCGGCCAGCGGGTCGAGCGGCCGGGAGCCGATCAGCGGAGACGTGGTGACCGCGCGCGCCGTCGCGCCCCTGGATCGGCTCGCGGGCTGGAGCCTTCCTCTGGCGGTTCGCGGTGGTCGGCTGCTGGCGCTCAAGGGCTCGTCCGCCGCCACCGAGATCGAGGAGCACGCCGAGGTGGTGGCGCGACTCGGCGGCGGGGAGCCGGCCGTGCAGCTCTGCGGCGTCGGCGTGATCGATCCGCCCACCACGGTCGTGGAGATCGTGCGCGAGCGGATGGTCGGCCCGGCCCGCCCGGCGGCCAAGAAGCGCGCCCGGAGTGGACGCTCCCGCCGAGGTTGACACTTCGCGCCATCGGGCTTCCGGCCGGTGGGTTGCCTCGTTGTACCGGTACGGATGGACGAGGGGATGAGAACCCGACGTGGACCGGCCGCGCCCGTCCGCCGTAGGCTGACCGCGCGTCGATAGTGTGGAGCGGGTGACGGACGTCGCGGGTCTCCGACCGCTCCCGCGGGCCGTACGCCCCGGGGCTGCGGGCGAGGATGCGGCCAAGTTGACCGGGGCGCGGACCGACCATCCGAAGCGGGCAGGGATGACAGGTGCATGACGACGGCAGGTACGACGATCCACGCGTGACCGGGTCGCCCAGCGATCCCGTTTCACGTGAAACCGACTACCCGAGCTGGTCGCCCGGCGCGACCGGGCCATCTACCCGACCTACCGACGGCGATCCGCCGGCCGTGCTCGACCCGCCCTCGGGTGCCGGGCGGCCGGAGGGCTCGACCATTCCGGAGCCGGCGAGTGGTCGCCGGACGCCGGAGGCGTCGGGTCGACCCGTCAACGCCGCCGAGGTGCGGTCCACCTCAGGTCGCCGAAACACCGCCGCGGCGGTTCGCTTCGAGCCGGCCGTCCCCCACCAACCCACTGCGGCGGCCGTTCGGGACGCCGGGCCGGTGGTCGCCGACGCCCCGGTCGCTTCGACCGAGTCGCTGGCCGCCGTGGCGGCCGATCCCACGTACGTTTCACGTGAAACCCCGACGCGCGAAGAGGATGACCCACCGTTGGCTATGGAGGCGATGCGCGCCGTGCAGATCCTGAATCCCAGTGGCGAGGTGACAATGCCTCGGCCGGACCGGACCCGGGTCATGTGCGTCGCCAACCAGAAGGGTGGCGTGGGTAAGACCACCACCACCGTCAACCTTGCGGTGGCGCTCGCCCTGCACGGCAACCGGGTGCTCGTGGTCGACCTCGACCCGCAGGGCAACGCCTCGACCGGGCTCAACGTCCCACACCACACCGGAATCCCCGACGTGTACGACTGCCTGATCAACAGCGTGCCGCTGGCCGAGGTGGCGCAGGCGGTCGAGGGCATCCCCAACCTCTGGTGCGTACCCGCGACCATCGACCTGGCGGGTGCGGAGATCGAGCTGGTGTCGGTGGTGGCCCGGGAGTCGCGTCTGGACCGGGCGATCGCCGCCTACCCGGGCGAGTTCGACTACGTCTTCATCGACTGCCCGCCCTCGCTCGGCCTGCTCACTGTCAACGCGCTGGTCGCCGCGCAGGAGGTGCTGATCCCGATCCAGTGTGAGTACTACGCGCTGGAGGGGCTCAACCAGCTGATCAACAACATCAACCTGGTACGCCAGCACCTCAACCCGAAGCTCGATGTCTCCACCATCCTGCTGACCATGTACGACCGTCGCACCCGGTTGGCCGACGCCGTCGAGCAGGACGTCCGGAACCACTTCGGCGACAAGGTGCTCCAGGCGGTCATCCCCCGCAACGTCCGGGTCTCCGAGGCGCCGAGCTACGGCCAGTCGGTGATGACCTACGATCCCGGTTCGCGGGGCGCCACGAGTTACTTCGAGGCCGCCCAGGAGATCGCCGAGCGAGGCGTCAAGGAGCCGGTGGGCCGGAATGCGTAGTGCGGACGAGTCGCTGGGAGGCGTCGCATGAAGAACCGTCCTCGGGGCGGTCTGGGTAAGGGCCTGGGGGCGCTGATCCCGACCGGGCCCGCGCCGGGTGTCGCTGGCACCGCGACGGCCGAGCCGGAGAACGAGCACCTGGACGGCGGCAGCACCGAAGCCGTCGCCGCTGTGCCCGTTGGCGCGCCGATCCGCGAGCCGGAGCCCGTGCTGAGCCCGGTGCCCGGTGCTCGATTCGCCGAGATCCCGGTCGACGCGATCATGCCCAACCCGAAGCAGCCCCGCCAGGTCTTCGATGAGGAGGCGTTGGAGGAGCTGAAGACCTCGATCCAGGAGGTCGGCTTCCTCCAGCCCATTGTCGTTCGGCAGCTCGACGACGAGAAGTACGAACTGGTGATGGGCGAGCGGCGCTGGCGGGCCGCCCAGGCGGTGGGGCGGGAGAGCATCCCGGCGATCGTCAGAGACACCCGTGACGACGCGATGCTCCGCGACGCCCTGCTGGAGAACATCCACCGGGCGAACCTGAACCCGCTGGAGGAGGCCGCCGCCTACCAGCAACTGCTGGAGGAGTTCGGGGCCACCCACGAGGAGTTGGCCCGCCGAATCGGCCGGAGTCGCCCGCAGATCTCCAACACGATCCGACTGCTGAACCTGCCCGCACAGGTGCAGCGCCGAGTGGCCGCCGGCATCCTGTCGGCGGGGCACGCCCGCGCCCTGCTGAGCCTCGACGAGGCGGAGGCGCAGGAACAGCTTGCTCTGCGGATCGTGGCCGAGGGGCTGTCGGTTCGGGCGACCGAGGAGATCGTGGCCCTGGCGCTCAACGACGGGCCGGCGAAAGGTCAGGCCGCGAAGCGGCGACCCAAGGCGCACGCGCCGGCCCTGACCGATCTCGCCGATCGACTGTCCGACCGGTTCGACACCCGCGTGAAGGTGGACATCGGCCGGAGCAAGGGCAAGATCACGATCGAGTTCGCGACGGTGGACGACCTTGAGCGGATCGTCGGGATCATCGGAGTGCAACAGGAGGAGAGCGGGGAGGACTGACCCGCCCGCTCGCCTACGGCCGCGCCACCCCACCGGGAGCGCGGCCGTTCTGCATCCCCGGCGTCGACGCCTGTTTCACGTGAAACAGGCGTCAAACCTGATTCCGAGATCGGCCTGATCGTGGACCCGTTGCCATCCTCGGGTCGCCCAGCCAACCAGGGGTCCCGCTTCTGCCGCAGGAGAACAGGAAGTTGAACGGGGGCGGGGCCGGAGGGTCCGGTTGGTCGCGCTGGCCGGCAGGTGCGAAAGCAATCGGCGAGCGGCGAGGGCGCCCTTAGGCGGTGCGCGCGGCGGTGGGCGACGTGGCCTGGTGTCGTGAGCGGCTGGTGGCGGAGCGGACGCAGCGACGGGCGGGCGCGGTGGCGCGACTGGCGACGGGGCGCGTGGCTCGCGACTGGCGGCGGCCGCTGGGTGAGTGCGGGCGTTGATGGAACCTCTACACGCCTCGCAGAAGCCTCCGGGAAGGTCCACTCGTCCGCAACTGCCCCTAGCGCCGATCAAAGCGCCAGCGGGCCGCTGAGTGGCGCGAAACGACGTCTCCGTGGCTATCGGTAGGGGGCCGAGGCCCGCGATCGGGGTTGGGTCTTCCGGAGCAGCCTCACAGCGACCTTGGCTGGGCCGCTGGACCGCCGGGTGCTGGGCCGCCGAGCGTGACACCGCGACACCGCGACACCTCGTGAACTAGGTACACGTCGCTAGGCCGCGTACGCGCCTACCGACCGTGGGTACGCGCGGCGTCGGCGGTGATGGCCGTAAGCGCGAGCCCGCCCCCGGATCGCCTCGGCCGCCGGGCACGCGGTTTCACGTGAAACCGAGACAGCGGCTCGCTGGCACCGATCGAAACCCGGGGTTGGGGTGGCTAGTACAAGCGGCGTGACCCCTTCACCTCAGAGACTCGATGTCGGTGCTGCGGTGCGATCTCTCCGTCCTTCGGCGTTCAGAGCATCCGGGCCTCCGGGCATCCAGACCGCACGATCGAGGTCTGTGCTTGGTGCGGGTCGGCGAACGAGCCAACCCGTCGGTGCCTGCGTAGGCCACATGAGCCGGCGGACGGTCGCCGGCGGCCGGATACCGCTCCGACTGTGGCACGGCGGAGCCCCTCGGAAGGCACCCGTTGGATTCCGTCTCCGGTGGCCGTCGAACCCGCCGATCTGGAGGCTCGCGGACAACGACCGACTGGCCGAAAAGTTATCCACACCGGTTGTCCACAGGCACCCCCCGTTTCACGTGAAACAGCGCGTGGGAGCGGGTGTGAGCCTGTGGATGACGGCCTGTGTTCAGGATCTCGGCAGCCTGTGGATATCGCCTCTCGGTGCCTGCGCGAGCACGAGCAGCCGGCCGGCGGTGGGCACCGATCCGGTGGCCCGGGACCGCTCGATCAGGTAGGGACAGCGGTGCCAGACTCGGTTAGGGTCAGCGTCGTGCACGACAACCCTCCCTCAGTCCCGGACTTCACCCAGTGGCCGTCATTTCCCTTCGAGGGTGACCTCCACGTGAAGCAACTCGATGATCCGGTCCCGGTCGAACCGCCCCGGAAGGGCGAGGGTCTCCGGGAATGCACCGCCTGCAACGCACCCGACGACGCCTATATCTGGGTGGGCGAGCGGTGGCGGGTCCGCGCGATGGACCGGCCCACCGGCCTGCCCATGGTGCTCATCCTGGAATCGCGCACCCACCTCGACCTCGGCGACCTGCCGAACCTGCTGGCTGCCGAGCTGGGGGTGATGACGGTACGTCTGGAGCGGGCCATCCGGTCGCTCGACGGCGTGGCACGGGTGCACGTCAATCGCTGGGGCGACGGCTCGGCTCATCTGCACATGTGGTTCCTCGCTCGTCCGTACGGCCGCCTTCAGTTGCGGGGCACGTTCCTGTCCCTGTGGGACTCGATCCTGCCGCCGATCTCCGAGGCGCAGTGGCGGGAAAATCTGGCGCTCGTCGCGGCCTGGCTCGCCGAGTTCGGTGGCCGCCCGCTCGCCGAGCCGCCCCGCATCCAGTGGCAGGCGCCGTCCAGCCTGCTGGCCCAGTCCGCCGCCGCGGACGCCGCTGCGGCAGCGGAGGCTGCCTCAGCGGCAGCAGCCGGGACGGAGGCCGTCTCGGTCATCGAGGCGGCAGAGGAGATCCCGGAACCGCCCCTCGACTCCACTCCTGATCCGACCGACGCCGACGGCGCCCCCCGGGCCGAGCCGGTAGCGGACCCCGGCGCCGGTGCCGGCTCGACGACGACCACCGTCACCGGCCGCGCGGCTGAGCCCGCCCAGTCGGGCACGGTCAACCGTCCGGCGGCTGAACCCGCTCGGACGGCATCTGCCACCGACCTGCCCGGCGTTCCGGCCGCCAGCACCCGGGACTCCACCACCGCACCATCCGGCAGCGGGGCATCCGGCAGCGCCGCCACGACGGCCACCGACGGACTCCGCGCCGGCCTGGCGGAGATGCCCACCGACAGACCTCACGGCGTCGGCTCGGCGGAGAAGCCCACCGGCGGGCCGCACGTCGGCCCGGCCGGCGGCAGCGCCGACGAGGCTGGATCCGCCAGCGCGGCAGCGTCGGACCCGGCCAACGGAGAAGCCTTCGGAGAGGCCGTCAGCAGGAACGCTCCCGAGAAGGGCGTCGGCACTCCGGGCGAGGCGCGCACCGACGGCAGCGGCACTCCCGACGTACGCGCGACTCACTGATCTGGAACCGACCATGAGGTTGACCTCGGCAGGCCAAGGCCAACTTCATGGTCGGCCCGCGGTTGGTCCGCCCCGCCGAAGGGGTTGGCGGGTAGGTCAGTGCCTGGTGAGGCGGGCGGCTGCTCGGGCGACCAGGGTGCCGAGGAGTCGGCCGAAGTCCAGCCCGGCCGCCTGCACGGCGAGCGGAAGCAGTGAAGTCTCCGTCATCCCCGGGGAGACGTTGACCTCCAGCACGTGCGGCTGGCCGTCCGCGTCCACGATCACGTCGACGCGGGAGAGGTCCCGTAGACCGAGCGCGGTGTGCGCGGCGAGGGCCACGTCAGCGACAGTGGCAGCCACCTCCGGGTCCAGCCGGGCGGGGGCGTGCCAGGTGGTCCGCCCCGCGGTGTAGCGGGCGGCGTAGTCGTACACGCCGTTACGCGGCACGATCTCCACCGGGGGCAGCGCCTGCGGGCCGTCGCCCAGGTCGACGACGGAGACTGCCACGTCCATCCCCGGCACGTACCGCTCCACGAGCGCGGTGGAGTAGTACGCGAAGCAGCCGACCATCGCGGCGGGCAGTGCGGCGGCGTCCCGGACCACCGCCCCGCCCAGCCCGGACCCGCCCTGTGCCGGCTTCACCATCAGGGGTACGCCCAGACGGTCGACGATCCGGTCCAGGACGGCGACCGCGCCGAGCTCGGAGAAACGATCGTGCGGGAGCGCCACCCAGTCGGGGGTGGGGATGCCGGCCTCGCGGAGCACCGCTTTGGCCGAGGGCTTGTCCCAGGCGACCCGGGAGGCCCGAGCGTCGCAGCCGACGTACGGCACGTCGCACAGATCCAGCACCCCGCGCAGTGAGCCGTCCTCGCCGGTCGCGCCGTGCAGTGCGATCACCACCGCGTCCGGCGGGTCGGCTGCGAGCGCCGGCAGCAGCGCCACGTCCGCGTCCCGCAGCTCGGCCTCCACCCCGACGGCGCGCAGCGCGTCGAGCACCCGGCGACCGGAGCGCAGCGACACGTCCCGTTCGTAGGAAAGCCCACCGGCGAGCACCACGACGCGCAGGTCGGCCGAGATGGCGGAATCGGTCACGAGGAGGTGCTCGGCGGTCGTAGCCATGCCGGCATCATGCCAAGTCGGGCCCGGGCACGTCGGAGCCGGCCCGGCCGCGTCGCCCGGCGGCACCACCACCCACGGCACCGAAGACCCGGCGCATCGCGATCTCCTGCTCCATCACCCCGGCCAGCCGGCGGACGCCCTCGCGGATCCGCTCCGGAGGCGGGAAGCTGAAGTTGAGCCGCATGGCGTCGGTGCCGGTGCCGTCGGCGTAGAAGCCGGTGCCGGGAACGTAGGCGACCCGGGCGGCGACCGCTCGCGGCATCATGGCCTTGGAGTCGAGCCCGTCAGGCAGGCTGGCCCACACGAAGAGACCGCCGGCCGGGGTGGTCCAGCTGGTGCCCTCGGGCATCAGGTCGGCCATTGCGTCGAGCAGGGCGTCGCGGCGTTCCCGGTAGACCTCGCGGTAGACCTTGAGCTGCTGCCGCCAGGGCATCGTGCTCAGGTAGGTGGCCACCGCGGCCTGGGCGAAACCGCTGGGGCAGAGGATCTGCGCCTCGCTGGCGATGACCAGTTTGTCGCGGACCGCGTGCGGCGCCAGGATCCAGCCGACCCGCAGCCCGGGGGCGAAGGTCTTGGAGAAGGTGCTGAGGTAGAAGACGCCGTCGCGGCGGCGGGCCCGCAGGGGGGCCGGGGCCTCACCCTCGAACCCCAGTTGGCCGTACGGGTCGTCCTCGACGACGAGCAGGCCGGCGCGCTCGCAGATGTCGAGCACCCGTTCCCGGCGCTCCTCGCTGAGCGTCACGCCGGTCGGGTTCTGGTAGGTGGGGATCGTGTAGAGGAACTTGACCCGCTGGCCCGCGCGCGCCAGGTCGGCGATGGCCGTCTCCAGCGCCTCCGGGATCAGCCCGTCCGCATCCATCGGTACGTGGACGACCTGCGCCTGGGCGGCCTGAAACACGCCGAGCGCACCGACGTACGTCGGCCCCTCGGCGAGCACCACGTCACCCGGGTCGAGGAAGAGTCGGGCCACCAGGTCCAGTGCCTGCTGCCCGCCCACGGTGACGACGACGTCCTCCGGGGAGGCCCCGCACGCGGCGTCGATCCCGGAGAGCGACATCACCTCGCAGATCCGCTCGCGGAGTTCGAGGGTGCCCTGACCGATGCCGTACTGAAGGGTGCTCACGCCGTGTTCGGAACCGAGCCGGCCGAGCATCTCGCCGACCGCGTCCAGCGGAAGGGCGGCGATGTACGGTGCGCCACCGGCGAGCGAGACGACCTCCGGACGACTGGCCACCGCGAACAGTGCTCGGATCTCGGAGGCGGTCATCCCGCGTACCCGCCGGGCGTACCGGTCGGTGTAGTCGTCGAGTGTCGTGCCGGTCATGACCTCACCTCGATCGCTGCTCGAGTGGCTCCCGCCCCGGGTACCCCGCACACCGCTGACCATGGCGGCGGACACACCGATTGTCGATCCTAGTCCGCCTGAGTCGTGCTGCCGCCGTACCGCAGCAGATCGACCACATCGCGGACCGTCCTCGGCGTCCCCCGTCGCGGTGGGCATTCGCGCGTCCCCTCCCGTATGGTCGATCGGCGGCGTACGATCGCTCGTCGGGGGCAGGAAGGCGGCGCTGTCGTTCCATGCCGGTCTCACCACCGAGCCTATTGTGGGGATGCGCCATATGTCGCGACGTCTGGTCAGCCTGACCCTCGACACGTTGGAAGACCTCCCGCGCCCCTGCCGACAGTGCGTCTACTGGGAGCTCGATCCGGTCTCCGCGGAGCGCGCCTGCGCCGCTGGCGATCCGGGCCTGGAGAAGGAGGCGTGGGTCTCCCAGACGCTGCTGGAGTGGGGTTCCTGCGGCAAGCTCGCGTACGTCGACGGCATGCCGGCCGGCTTCGTGATGTACGCCCCGCCCGCCTACGTGCCCCGTTCGATGGCGTTTCCGACCTCACCGGTCTCCGCGGACGCGGCACTGTTGATGACCGCCAACGTGGTCGCCGCGTTCTCAGGCGGCGGGCTGGGCCGGATGCTGGTGCAGGGTGTCGCCCGGGATCTCACCAAGCGTGGGATCAAGGCGATCGAGGCGTTCGGCGACGCCAAGTTCGGCGACGCGGACGACCCTGCCGGCGGTTGCGTGGCCCCCGTCGACTTCTTCCTCTCCGTGGGCTTCAAGACCGTACGTCCGCATCCGCGCTTCCCTCGGTTGCGTCTTGAGCTGCGTACGGCGCTGAGCTGGAAGTCCGACGTCGAGTACGCGCTGGAGAAGTTGCTCGGGTCGATGAGCCCGGAAACCCTGCTCCGCCCGGTCCGTCCCGCCCCGGCCACCCGCTCCACCAACGGCTGACGCCGGCTGATCAGTCCACCACGGTGCCGGCGGTCACCACGGCACGCAGTTCGCTGACGTCGAGCGATCCGGTCGGGACGTCTCGTTCGATCGGGTAGTACATCCGCTGCACAGCGGCCACGATCGCCTCCACCACCCGGTCCCGGAACCGGGGGTCGACGAGGTGGGCGCGGTCCGTCGGAGAGGTGAGATAGCCGACCTCGACCCGGACGGCGGGCATCCGCGTCAGTCGCAGCAACTCCCACGTCTTGGCGTGGGTGCGGCAGTCCCGCAGCCCGGTGCGGGCGACTATCTCCCGCTGCACGAGCCCGGCCAGGCGCTCACCGGTCGCCGAGGTCACCCCGTTGTCGGTGCCGTAGTGGTAGGTCGCCACGCCCTCCGCATCCGGGTTGGCGTGCCCGTCCAGGTGCAGCGAGATGAACACGTCGGCGCCGAGCGAGTTGGCGAGCAGGGCCCGGTCGGTGTCCGGCAGGCAGCTGTCGGGCGACGGGCCCCGGGTGAGCTGCACCCGCACTCCGGAGGCGGCGAGGCGTCCCTCCAGTCGGCTGGCCAGGTCGTGCACCAGGTCCGCCTCGGTCCAGCGCAGTGAGCCGTCGGGCACCACCATCCCGGGGTCGGTGCCCCCGTGCCCCGGGTCGATGACGACAGTCTTGCCAACCAGCGCCGGCCCGGACTGCCGGATCGCGTCGGATTCGCGGAGCCACTGCGGGCGGCCACCGACCACCTTGCGGCCGATCCGGCGAAGCGCGTTCATCGTGTGCGGGCCGCAGGAGCCGTCGGGGGTGAGCCCGACCTCACGCTGGAACTGGGCCAGCGCCCGCGACGTCCGGACACCGTAGATGGCGTCCGCGCGGCCCGTGTCGTACCCCATCTCCAGCAGTCGCTCCTGGAGCGACCGGACGTCCTCGCCGGTGAGCGGTTCGGGGACCGCGTGGTAGAGGGTGCGGGCGCCGAGCCGCCAACGGGCGGCATCCAGGGCGCGCCAGGTTTCCGCTCCGACCCGGCCGTCCACGCTGAGCCCCCGCGACTGCTGGAACGCGCGGACCGCCCGCTCGGTGTCGAGGTCGAACTCGTCGGTGTGCGGGTCGGCGGCGGCCAGCAGGTCGAGGCCGGTCAGGATGGTACGGATCTCCGTGACCGCGGGTCCCCGGTCACCGGGTCGGATCGGACGCACGCACGACCCCCTCTGCACGACACTCGCTGGCCGGGCGGCCCAGGCTTGAGGCTATGCGCTCTCAGGCGGCGAGGTGGCTGGGCCGGGAAATACGTCGACGGTACGGCCGGGAAGACACCGAACCCCGCACCCGACGAGCGGGTACGGGGTTCGGTTGATGTTTCTGCTGCTCAGAGGGCCGATTCGATGAGCCGGACCAGCTCGCCCTTCGGCTTGGCGCCAGCGATCGACTGCACCGGCTGACCGTTCTTGAAGACGGTGAGGGTCGGCACCGACATCACCCGGTAGGCCCGGGCGGTCTCCGGGTTCTCGTCGATGTTGAGCTTGACGATGGTGACCTGGTCACCCATCTCCCGGGCGATCTCCTCGAGCAGTGGCGACACCTTGCGGCACGGCCCGCACCACTCCGCCCAGAAGTCCACAAGCACCGGCTTGTCGGCCTGCAGCACGTCAGCGACGAAGCTCTTGTCGGTGACCGCCTTGGTTGTTCCCACTATGCCCCTCCTCCGGGATGTGTTCCTTGTTTCAGCTGAGCGTCGCGATGAACCGCTCGGCGTCGAGCGCTGCGGCACAACCGGTGCCGGCTGCGGTGATCGCCTGACGGTAGGTGTGGTCGACCACGTCGCCGGCGGCGAAGACACCCGGCACGTTGGTGCGGGTGCTCGGGGCGTGGACCTTCACGTAGCCCTCGTCGTCCAGCTCGACCTGGCCCTGGAACAGCTCGCTGCGAGGGTCGTGACCGATGGCGACGAAGACGCCAGTCACGTCCATCACCTTGGTCTCGCCGGTGTGCACGTTACGGACGCGTACGCCGGTGACCTTGCCGTCCTCGCCGAGGATCTCCTCGACGGTGCTGTTCCACTCGACCTTGATCTTCTCGTTGCTCAGCGCCCGGTCGGCCATGATCTTGCTGGCCCGGAACGAGTCGCGGCGGTGGATGATGGTCACCGACTCCGCGAAGCGGGTGAGGAAGGTGGCCTCCTCCATCGCCGAGTCGCCGCCGCCGACAACCACGATCTGCTGGTTGCGGAAGAAGAAGCCGTCACAGGTGGCACACGCGGAGACACCGTGGCCCAGGAATTCCTGCTCACCGGGCACGCCCAGCGGACGCCAGGCGGAACCGGTGGAGAGAATGATGGATCGCGCCCGGTAGGCCGTCTCGCCAACCCAGACGGTGCTCACCGCGCCGGAGCCGGCGTCGCCGGTGTCCACCAGCTCGACCCGGGTCACGTCGTCGGTGAGGAACTCGGCGCCGAACCGCTCGGCCTGCTTGCGCATGTTGTCCATCAGCTCGGGGCCGAGGATGCCGTCGGCGAAGCCGGGGAAGTTCTCCACCTCGGTCGTGGTCATCAGCGCGCCACCGGACTGCACGCCCTCAATGATCAGCGGCTTCAGGTTGGCACGTGCGGCGTAGACCGCCGCTGTGTAGCCGGCCGGCCCGGAGCCGATGATGATCAGGTTGCGGACCTCGTCCACTGCCGTCTCCCGAGTTGTGTGTGTTCGGCGTCGGCGCGAGCACCGATGCTGATCCGAGTCGCCGACGCCTGGGTGGGGCCGGCAGCTGACTTCCAGAACGTCATCGTACGAACCGGGGATTCCCGAGCCGGGCATCCGGTGGGTCAGGTCACGTGGGGGGTCATCGTGCCATCGACCGTGGATTCACCCTACCCGCGCCGAATACCGGCTGTCCGAGCCGGACCCGGGCACGCCGCACTCCGGGCCGCTCACCCAGGCCCACCGGGCCCCGTTCGCGTCGGTGAAGTGGATGACCAGTGCCTGATCGCCCTGGAACCGCGCGTAGTCGATCACCTCGACCACCAGGGGGGCCGACCCGTGTTCCGCCGCGACGCTGGCCAGGCAGCTGGTCAGCGCGGCCTCGTCGGTGAGCCGGGCGAGCTGGTCCGACCCGTCGGGAGACGGACGGCGTCCGCCCTCGGCATCCACGTGCGGCTGCCCGCCCGGGGTGTTGCCGGTCGCCCGGCTGGCAGCCGGAGCATCAGGGCCGTGGGCGTCCCCAAGGGTCTGCGGGGTGTAGTTCGTACCACTGCGCAGTGCCGGGCCGGTGGTGCGGGCCGTCCCGGCCCCCGCGACGCCCTCCGGCGCGCTGGCCGGCTGGTTCATGGCGGTGCCGGCGGAGTCGTCCGACGCCCGCATCGAGAGCTGGTTGAGGCCCAGCCCGACGGCGACGACGGCGATCGCGGCGGCGGCCACGGGTGCGCCACGGCGGGCCCAGCCGCGCCGTCGACGGCCCGGCCCGGTGGACGCCCAGCGCTCTGCGGGCGTCGGAGCGGTCGGTCGGCGACCGACTCCACCCTGCGCCGGTACGACGAACGGCGTGGTTGTGTCGACACCCGGATCGCCGGTCTGCCCGGTCGAGGCGTCGCTCGTCGGCTTCGCGGCGGCCAACGCGGCCAGGAGGCGGTCGGTGATCTCCGACGGCATCTCCGGGGACGGCTCGGCCCAGCGGCTCAGATCCGTCCGCACCTCGGCCACGGCAGGGGCCAACAGCCCGTACGCCTCGGCCCAGGACGGGTCGGTGGAGACCAGCAGAGCGACCTCGTCCTGCTGCGGGGTGCCGTCCAACGCCCCGCCGAGGTAGTCAGCGAGGAGGTCGGCGTCGACCGCCCGGAACCCCTCGGTCGTCACGTGTCCTCCTGGTTGGCGTCCCGCCGGTATCGACCTGACCCCGATCCGACGCCCTCCACCGGGCCTGGGTTCCCGGGCGTGACGCCGGGCACGCCCGCGATCGGGGCAGTGGGGTCCGGTCGGTGCGAAGGCGTCGCCACGACGGCGGGGCGGAGATGCCCGAGCAGCACGGCCAGCCGGGCCCGGCCCCGGGCACACCGGCTCTTCACCGTCCCCTCGGCGACGCCGAGGATGCGTGCCACCTCGGCGACCGGATAACCCTGGACGTCGACGAGCACCAGCGCGGCGCGTTGCTCAAGGGGCAGTGCGGCGAGCGCCTCGCGGACCACGAGCGCGGTGTCGTGGTCCGCTGCCGGCGCCGCCGGTTCGAGCCCGCCGGTGCCCGATCCGCCGTCGGCCCGGTTGCCGTCCGGCAGCGGCACTGTGGGGTGCGCCTGCCGGCGTCGGATCCGGTCCAGGCAGGCGTTGACCACGATCCGGTGCAGCCAGGTGGTGACGGCTGAGTCGCCACGGAACCGGGCCGCCGCCCGATGCGCCGACAGCAGGGCGTCCTGGAGAGCGTCGGCTGCCTCCTCGCGGTCGCCGAGCGTCCGCAGGGCCACCGCCCACAGCCGGTCCCGGTGCCGGCGGAACAATTCGGCGAAGGCGTCCCGGTCTCCGGCGACGTGCGCGCGCAGCAGCTCCAGGTCACTCGCGGCCGCGCGCCCGTCCATCACCACGTCCAGTGCGTGCGATGCCCGGATCGTGGCGCCCGGCTCACGACCCTTGGACCGTAATCTCCTGCACCCCCAGCTTGAACCCACCCTCGACCGGAGCCAATTCGGTGATCCAGAACAGCAGGTACTGGTATTTCGTGTCGGCGTCGAAGCCGTTGAACGTCATTGTGGTGCCGTCGTGGTCCTCGAACGGCTGGCCGATGGCGGTCTTGTAGCTCGCGACCAACTGCTTGTCACCGCTGGAGCTGGACGGCCAGGTCGTCGTGCCGGCGAGCAGTCGAGCGGACGCGTTGGTGGCCGACAACACTGCCTGCACCGACTTGACGGTGTGCGGCTCGCCGAGATCGATCCAGACGCCCATGCCCTTCTTCAGGTTGCCGAAGTTGGGCTTGTTGACGTACGTCTCCGTCTCCCAGCCCTTGTCCTCGTCACCGTCGATGACCTTCTCGGCGTCCTTCACCTCGCTGCGGTCCTTGCTGTCCGGGTCGATGATCCGGACGTTCTTCACTGTCAGCTTGCGCGTCGCCGCGGCGGCCGGGGTGGCGTCGCCGGCCGGGGCACTGGAGGTCGGCGCGGCGACCGGGTTGGACTGCGGGTCCTCGTCGTCGCCGCCCAACGCGATGATCCCGATCAGCAGACCGACCAGGGCGACGGCCAGCAGACCAGCGATGCCGACGGCGACCTTGCGACCCCCGGCCGCGGCCAGCGGCGACGGCTCTTCCCCGGTCTCGGCGGCGAACCGCAGCGGCCCGCTGTTGTCGAGGTAGTGCTCATCCTCGGCCGGCACGTCCAGTCGCGCCAGCTCCGCGGCGAGCACGTCGGAGGACGGCGGCGCGATCTCGGCGTCGAGCAGGTCCATGGTCAGGTCGTCCAGGTACGCCGGAACGCCCGCCCGGACCTGGCGCGGTGCCGCGATGGCACCCCCGGCGTCCCGAACAGCGTCCGGGATGGCGGCGCGGCCGTGGCCGGCGGTGGCGCCGTGCAGTGGGGCCTCGGCGTGCGGCCAGGAGCCGGTCAGCGCGAAGTAGAGGACCCCCCCGACCGCCCGGATGTCGTTCTCCTGGCTGTCGGCGCCGTCGGTGCGGGCGTCGGCCAGGACCACCCGACCCTCATCGCTGATCATGACGGTGCCGGGGTGGACGTTGCCGTGCACCATGCCGGTGGCGTGCACCGCGGCGAGCGCGCTCGCGACGGCGTTTCCGATCGCGGTGGCCCGAGCCGGGTCCAGGGGGCCGTCGGTCGCCAGGTCCCGCAGGGACTGCCCATCGACCCACTCGCGCACCACGTAGGCCCGGTCGGCCTCGTCGATGGCGTCGTAGACGCCGACCAGGTTGGGGTGAATGACCCGGCTGGCCGCGACGGCGGCCTGAAGCATCTCGGTGGCGGAGTCGCCACCCGGGTAACGCAGCACGACGGCAACGGGACGGCGCAGGATGACATCGACCCCGCGCCAGACCAGCCGACCCGCGCTGTCGTTGTTGATGTGCTCAACCAGTTCGTACCGCTCGGCGAGGACTTCACCGGCCGTGGGAGCACCGAAGGTCATGACCGGAGGAGCGCTTTCGTCTGCCTCCTGACCCTCGCCGACCTGGGTCACCCGTCCTCCCTCGGTGATCGTGTCGATCGATGAACCCGAACTGCTGGGCATGTGGCTTCCCGCTCTGCCGTTGAAGGAACCGGCCGACCGGTGCCGACGCCCAGCGTCGGCCCCTGCCGTACCCGTCGAGAGCGACCTTACCCGGGTTGCCCGTCTCTCCGACATGTCATCTTCCCGCCGTACCTGGCGGGGTTCCGGCTGTCGAAGAGCTCGTCCGGTTACGACCGTTGTCAGCCACGTTGCTGGCACATGTACTAGCTAATCTACGGCTTCACCGCAAGTGACCGACGCCGGGGCTGGGCTGGCGTGGCGCTCGCGTTGCCCCGTGCGTTCCCACCGATCGGGCCGCCACCCTCAGCCGTACGGTTGGTTATCCACAGGCCGAAGCGGCGGTTGACCGGCGAATCGCGGAGTTATCCACAGGCGCATCCCCAGCCTGGTGATCCGTAGTCACATTCCGTATGAGTGTCAACTTGTTGTAATCGGATGCGGACTTTCAGCGACCGAGGCGGCGGCGAACCATACCGACCACCTCGGTGATCTCCCCGATCCGCAGCAGCATGGCCAGACCCAGATAGGTCCCGCCGATCACCACGCCGCCGACCACGAGCTGGGTTGCCGCCTCGAACCAGCTCGGCTCGTCGCCGCCGGGCAGCAGAGTGATCACCAACCACCCGACCAGCGCGGCGCCGAGTGCGGCGACCACGACCCGGCCGAGGGTACGCATGATGACGCCCAGGCCGATCCGGCCGACCCGGGGCCGGAGCAACCAGGCGGACGCGACAGCCGCCGCCACGTAGGAGACCGCGTTGCCGATCATCATTCCGGCCGCCGCGAAGTGCGCGGCGAACGCGGCGAACAGCACGATCTGTACGCCGACCCGCAGCGCCACCACCGGAATGTTGATCAGGGCCGGGGTGCGGGTGTCCGGCAGGGCGTAGAAGGCAAAGGTGAAGAGCTGGCTGATCGCGAACGGCACCAGCGCGATCGCGGCGAACAGCAGCACGGTGGACGTGGCTGACGCGTTCTCGGCGCTGAACGCGCCGTACCGGAAGACGACCACCGAGATCGGGATGGACAGCACCGCGTAGCAGACCGCGATCGGCGCGAGCACCGCCGACACCATCCGGACACCTCGGGAAAGGTCTGCGGTGACGTCGTGGAACCGCCCGTCGGCTGCGGCGGCTGCCATCCGGGGCATCAGCGCGGTGATGATCGAGACGGCGATGATGCCGTGGGCCATCATCAGCAGCAGGAAGACGTTGTTGTAGATCAGGATGCCGGCCTGGTCAGTGCCCGCGGCCCGGGTGAGGAGATTGACCACCACGAAGAGGCCGAGCTGGTTGACCGCCACGTAGCAGAACATCCAGGCCCCGAGCTTGGCCAGCTCGCGCAACCCCAGCTCGCGGAAGTCGAACCGCCACCGCCACCGGAAGCCGACCTTGCGCAGTGCCGGCAGTAGACCGGCGGTCTGCACCGCCACGCCGAGCAGGGTGCCGCCACCGACCAGCAGGATCCGACCGGTGCCCACCTCCGACGGCTGCAGCCCCTTCGCCCCGTAGACCAGGATGTAGAGACCGAAGACGCCGATCACCACCAGGTTGTTGAGGATGGGGGCCCACATCGGCGCGGCGAAGTGACCTCTGGTGTTCAACACCGCTGCGATCAACGCGCTGACGCCGGTGAAGAACAGCATCGGCAGGATCAGCCAGGACAGGCGTGTGATCAGTGTGGTGTAGGCCTCGTCCTTGCCGCTGGCGTAGATGGCTGTCAGCCAGGACGCCGACGCCACGGCGATCAGGGCCGCCACCGCCAGCGCCAGCACCGCGAGGCTGAGCAACCGTTGGGCGTACGCCTCGCCCCGGTCCGCGTCGCTCTTGCGCCGACGGACCAGCACCGGGATCAGCACACTGGTCAGCACCCCGCCGAGCAGGAACTCGTACACCTGGTTGGGGAGGAAGATGGCAGTCGTGTAGGCGTTGCCGATCAGGTTGCCGAGGGCGGCGCCGATCATCAGGTTCCGGATGAAGCCGGTGCCCCGGCTCACCAGACTGCCGACGGCCATGATCGCGCTGTTGGCGGCGGCGCTGGTCTCGCCGACGACCTCGGGTGGGGGTGCCGTCGCCTCCACCCCAGGCTGGTTCAGCGGCTCCGCGGAGATGAAGACCGCCCCGTCAGCCGGCGGCACGTTACCGTCCGGCGTGGCGTTGGCGCTGCGGTAGAGCCCGCCGCTCATCTCCAGCCTCCCAGGGGTACGTCGAGTCGGGCACCGACCCGCACGCCACAGACCATAGTCAACCCCCACCCGTTACCCGCGCCCGGCGGATCGGATCACACCCCGGCCCGATAAGCTGGCGATCCCATGTCCGAAGCCTCCGCTCCTCACGCCGCCGACCGCCGCGAACTCACCGCCGCGCAGCGCAACGCCGTCGCCGAACTGCTCCGGGTGTCCCCGGTCGCCGACGAGTTGGGCCGCCGCTTTGTCCGCGTCGGTCACGAGTTGCACCTGGTGGGCGGTTCGGTGCGGGATGCCCTGCTCGGTCGACTCGGGGACGACCTCGACTTCTGCACCGACGCGCACCCCGACGAGACCCTGCGGATCATCAAGGGCTGGGCTGAGTCGATCTGGGAGACCGGGCGGGAGTTCGGCACCATCGGCGCCCAGCGAGACGGCCTCCGACTGGAGATCACCACCTTCCGCGCGGAGTCGTACGACCAGGTCAGCCGCAACCCGGTGGTCGTGTACGGCACCAGCCTCGACGAGGACCTGAAGCGGCGCGACTTCACGATCAACGCGATGGCGGTCAGCCTGCCGGACCACCGGTTCACCGACCCGCACGGTGGGCTGGACGATCTCTCGGCGAAGGTGATCCGTACCCCGAGCACGCCTGGGGAGTCGTTCGGCGACGACCCGCTGCGGATGCTGCGGGCTGCCCGGTTCGCCGCCCAGCTGCGTTTCGCCGTGCACCCGGACGTGCACCGGGCGATGACCGAGATGGCCGCCGACCTGGACCGGATCACCGCCGAGCGGATCCGCGACGAGTTCACCAAGCTGCTCTGCGGCGCGGACCCGATCACCGGGCTGCGGCTCCTGGTCGACACCGGGCTGGCCGAGCGGTTCCTGCCGGAGCTGACCGGGCTGAAGCTGGAGATCGACGAGCACGCCCAGCACAAGGACGTCTACGAGCACACGTTGACGGTCGTCGAAAACGCGGTCTCCTACGAGGAGGAGGGCTGCGACTTCATCCTGCGGATGGCCGCCCTCCTGCACGACGTGGGCAAGCCGGCGACGAAGGCGGTCGGGTCCGACGGCCGGGTCAGCTTCCACCACCACGAGGTGGTCGGCGCCCGGCTGACCAAGGCCCGGATGAAGGCGATGCGCTACCCCAAGGACGTCACCGCGCAGGTGACCGCGCTGGTCGCGCTGCACCTGCGCTTCTACGGGTACGGGCGGGGCGAGTGGACCGACTCGGCGGTGCGCCGCTACGTCGCCGACGCCGGTGACCTGCTGCCCCGACTGCACAAGTTGACCCGCTCCGACTGCACGACCCGCAACCGGCGCAAGGCCGCGCAGCTCGCGGCGGATTACGACGCGCTGGAGGATCGGATCGCGCGGATCGCGGCTGAGGAGGACCTGGCGCGGGTTCGACCCGACCTGGACGGCAACGCGATCATGGAGTTGCTCGGCGTACCGCCGGGGCCGGTGGTCGGGCGGGCCTGGAAGCACCTCAAGGAGCAACGCCTCGAGCAGGGTCCGCTGGACCGTGACGCCGCCGAGGCCGAGCTGCTGCGCTGGGCCCGCGCCGAGGGCATCCTCGGCTGACGCGCTCAACGCGATGCTGGTCAGGTAGCGCGATCCGCGGTGAGGTGGCGGGAACCGTCACTTCAGGACGTGGCCGACGGCGATGCTCAGCTGTCCGGTCGACGACGAAACGCGAGCGGATCGACCGAATGGCTGAGGTGTAGCGCTTTCATCGTCGTCCATGATGACTGGGCGTCCGTCGGCTACCGGTGCATCGACACCGCCGCCGACCCCACCGCCCGTCCGCCGTCCGGACTGGACGGGCGACGATCAAACGGGGAGATCACCTAGTGAAACGCCGTGGCGTAATACGCCGCTCGGCGGTGGCGAGCGTTGCTCTCGCCTCCGCAACCATCATCGTCACCGCTGCGACCGGTGGGGCCGCCATGGCCGAACCGACCGCTCCGTTGGCACCGAAGCCCGCCAGCAAGTTGACCGCTCCCAAGCAGGACGGCCGGTTGGCCAAGGCCAAGCCCGCCGAGGTCGTGCCGGGTCGCTACATCGTGGTTCTCAAGGACAAGAAGACCACGCCCGCCAAGATCAAGGCCGCCGCTTCGGCTCTGGCCAAGGAGAACGGCGGCAGCGTCCGCCGGCTGTACAGCAGCGCCGTCAACGGCTACTCCGCCGCGATGACCGCGAAGCAGGCAGGCCGGCTGGCCGCCGACCCGGATGTCGCATCCGTGGAGCCGGTGGTTCGCGTCCACGCGAGCGGAACGCAGAGCTCGCCTCCCTCCTGGGGCCTGGACCGGATCGATCAGGTCTCGCCCAAGCCGAATGGCAGCTACACCTACCCCAACACCGGTGCCGGGGTGAAGGCGTACATCGTCGACACCGGCATCGACATCAGCCACACCGACTTCGGTGGCCGTGCCTCCAACGGCTACGACGCGATCGAGCGGGACAATGTGGCGCAGGACTGCCACGGTCACGGCACGCACGTGGCGGGCACCGTCGGCGGCACGAAGTACGGCGTGGCCAAGGACGTGAGCCTGGTCGCCGTCCGGGTCCTCGACTGTGATGGTGCTGGCACCACCGAGGAAGTCGTGGCCGGGATCGACTGGGTGACCGCCAACGCGCAGAAGCCTGCCGTGGTCAACATGAGCCTCGGTGGGCCGGAGAACCCGGACTACCCGGCGATCTCCATGGCGGTCAGCAACTCCATCGCCACCGGTCTCACCTACGCGGTGGCCGCCGGCAACGACGCGGACGATGCCTGCTACTACACCCCGGCCGGGGTGTCGGCGGCGATCACCGTCGGCGCCACCGACAGGTTCGACCGTCGGGCCTCGACCGAGTACTTCGATTCGAACTACGGTCCGTGTGTCGACGTCTGGGCTCCGGGCGTGGACATCGTCTCCGCGGCGAGCGGAACCACCAACGGGTCGGTGGCCTTCAGCGGGACCTCGATGGCGGCGCCGCACGTGGCCGGAGCCGCTGCGCTGCTGCTTCAGTCGAACCCGACGTGGTCCCCGAACCAGGTGCGCAACACGATCGTGACCCGGGGGCTCGCTGGCGCTGTGTTGAACCCGCAGGGCGGGGTGGACCGTCTGCTCAACGTCGCGGCGGCTCTGTCTCCCGCGCGTACCGCGCACGGTCTGCTGGCGCGTTCCAACGGCTATTTCGTCTCGGCTGACGGTGCGGGCAGCAAGCCCCTGGCCTCCGTCGGCCCGGTGCTGGGCGGCTGGGAGAAGCTCGACATCGTCGACCTCGGCAGCGGCCTGGTCGCACTGCGGGCGAACGTCAACGGTAAGTACGTCAGCGCCAACGGTGCCGGCAGCAAGCCGCTGATCGCCGCTGCCGCGTCGGTGAGCACCTGGGAGAGGTTCCAGCTGGTTCACCAGACCGACGGCACCGTGAGCCTGAGGGCCACTGTCAACAACAAGTACGTCAGTGCGCCCAGCAACGGTGGTCCGCTGATTGCCAGCGCGACGAACGCCAGCACCTGGGAGAAGTTCGACCTCGAGACGAACCTGCTCGTCAGCTTCAAGTCCTCCGCCAGCGGCAAGTTCGTCTCCGCTGACGGTGCCGGAAGCAAGCCGCTGATCCCGGTGGCCACGAAGGTCAGCACCTGGGAGAAGTTCGAGCTGTACGACCTGGACTACAACGGCTACTTCGGCCTGCGTTCGCTGGCCAACGGCAAGTTCGTCTCGGCGACCTCCGCCGGATCGAAGCCGATGGTTGCCTCGGCCGCCGGAATCAATGCTTGGGAGGCCTTCACCTTCTGGCACCGGGGTGTCGGGACCACGGACGGGTCGGGCTGGATCTACGCGAACGTCGACGGGCAGGCGGTCAGCGCCGGCAGCGCCGGCACCAGCCAGCTGATCCCGAACAAGGACTTCGACTTCTGGAGCGAGGACTTCGGCCTTTCGGCGGGCGAGCGTTTCGTCCTGGGCCTCGCCTGAATTAGCCACCGAATTACCACCGGCGCCCGCCGGCACCCCTCCCTTGGGAGGCGGTGCCGGCGGGCGCCGGCCGTTCGTGGGTCATCCGGTGCCGGCCAGAGCCCTGACTGTCGGCCGGTTGTGCGCGCTCAGCGCGAGACTGCGCTGCCGTCCACAGTGCCGCCCCCGGTGACCGGCGCGGTGGCGTCGCTCCGTCCGGCACCGAGCCGTGCCAGCAGTCCGGGCAGGTCGATCCCGGTGAGATCGCTGCCGAGCTGGAGGCCCTGGGCCACGTTGCCGGCCACCGACCTGGTGAGCGACGACGCGCCGTCGGTGGAGATCACGGTCATCTTGTCGATCGCCCCGATCGGCGCGCTGGCCGCCTCGACGACCTGCGGCAGCACCTTGACCAGCAGGTCCAGCACGGCCGCCTCTCCGTACGCGGCGAACGCCTCGGCCTTGCGCGCCATCGCGTCGGCCTCGGCCTCACCCTTGGCGAGGATGGCCGCGGCCTCCGCCTGGCCCTCCCGCTCCACCGCCTCGGCGATGGCGGAGCGCCGACGCTGCTCGGCCTCACCTTCCTTGGCGCCTTCGATCGCGTTCGCCTCGGCAAGTGCGGCACGCCGGGCACGCTCGCCCTCACCGGTGAGCCGCGCCTGTTCGGCGGAGGCCTGCGCGGCCGCGATGACCGACTGCCGCTGTGCGTCCGCGTGCAGCACCGCCGCGTTGCGGGACGCCTCGGCCTCCTGCTCCACCTTGTACCGGGCCGCGTCGGCCGGCTTGCGAACCTCGGTGTCGAGTTGGCGCTGCTTGAGTTCGGCGTTGCGCTCGGCCACCTTCTGCTGCTCGGAAAGGATCGCCTGGTCCCGCTCGGCCTGGGCGAGCGGTCCGGCCGCCGCGGACTTCGCCTTCGCCGCGTCGATCTCGGCCTGGATGCCGGCCTGCTTGAGGGCCAGGTTCCGGTTCGCCTCGGCGATGGCCTCCTCGGCGAGCAGGCGCTCCTGCTCGGCCTGCTGCCGGGCCCGCGCCTCGGCGATCGCCGCGTCCTTGAGCACCCGGGCGGCCTCAGGTCGACCCAGGTCCTGCAGGTAGGAGCCCTCGGCGAGGATGTCCTGGAGCTGGAAGGTGTCCAACACCAGACCCTGGTTGGTCATCGAGTGCTCGGCCTCCTCGGCCACGGCGCTGGCGAACGCCGCCCGGTCCCGAATGACCTCCTCGACGGTGAGCCGGCCGACGATCGAGCGCAGCGCGCCGGCCAGCACCTCCCGGGTGAAGTTGTCGATCTCGTCCTGCTGGTGCAGGAACCGCTGGGCGGCGGCCCGGATCGCGTCCTCGGTCCCGCCGACCTTGACGATCGCCACGCCATGCAGGTCGGCGCGGATGCCCTGCTTGCTGACCGCGCCCCGGATGCCGACGTCGATCCGCCGGCTGGACAGGTCGAGCGACTGGAGCTTCTGCACCACCGGCAGCACGAACACCGAGGCGCCCAGCACGACCTTCTGACCGGAGGTGTCGGTGGACCGCCCGCCGTCGGCGGTCTGCGTGGTGCGGCCCTTGCGACCGGTGACGATGAACGCCTCGTTCGGGCCGGCCACCTTGATCCGGGAGAGCACGAAGAACACCAGGATGAGCACGAGGAGGACCGCGCCACCGATGGCGATGAGTAGGGCCATATAAATAGTCCCGTCTGTGAGGGGGAGATCAGTAGGTCTCTACGTGCACGCTGGTCTCGCTGAGCGCCTGCACGACGAAGATCTGGGCGCCGATCGGGATCGGCTGGTCCGCGCGGGCGCTGAGCTTGACCGGTTGGCCGGCGAGGCGAATGCGGACCTCGCCGTACCCGTTGGCCGGCACCGGGGTGACGACCAGGCCGAGCGCGCCGACCAGGTCGTCGCGGGTGGGGGTGGGGTCGGTGCGCATGTTCCGCGCCGCCCGACTCAGCCGGGACGCCAACCAGCCGGTGGGCACGGCTGCGAGCACGCCGCCGGCCACCGCCCCGACGACCATGCCAGGTGTACGCGCACCGAGCAGCTCGTTGACGATGGCCGCGCCGAACCCGAAAGCCCCGGCGAAGCCGGCGACCGTCTCGACCGAGATCGGCCCGTCCACGTCGGCGTGCCCGAAGTGGAGCAGCTCGGTGCCGAGCAGCGCGAGCGCGAGCACACCGATGCCCGCCCCGCCGATGATCAGAAAGATGAGCGTCCCCGTTGCCACGACCTTGACGGTATCGACGCCGCGCAACGCCGAACGGGCTGACAGGACACGAAGATGATCTACCGGTGCGGGTCGGGAGTGGCGCTCGGCCCGCCGCCGGAGGCCGGGCCGGCGGGATGGTCCGCGTCGGGGAGAATCGGTGGATGCGCTGGACCGTGCTCGACTCGCCGATCGGCGAGTTCTCCGTGGCCACCGACGGCACGAACGTCTGCGGTGCCCACTTCGGCCGGCTCGAGGCGGCCACCGACGAGCCCGATGACGCGCTGTCCCGGCAGGCCGTCGACGAGCTGCGGGCGTACTTCACCGGTGAGCTGACCGCGTTCACTGTTCCGGTGTCGGTGCCGCGCGGCTCCGACTTCGAGCGCGCCGTGTGGCGGGAGATGACGCGGATCCCCTACGGGGAGACGCTGACGTACGGCGAGGTGGCGCGCCTGGTGGGCGACCCTGGGGCGGCGCGGGCGGTGGGAGTGGCCTGCAACCGCAACCCGGTCCCGGTGATCGTGCCGTGTCACCGGATCGTCGGGGCGGGCGGCAAGCTGGTCGGCTTCGGCGGAGGCCTGCCGCGCAAGATCAAGCTGCTGGAGTTGGAGGCCGCTGTCGCGCTGCGACACGCGTGGTCCTGACCTTCGACCGATGCCGTCACGCCTGGCCGCCGCGCCGGGAGATGAACACGTGACGATCGCTACACATTTCGACCCTTTGTCTCCGTACCTCGGTCTCTGCATGTGCGTTGGTCGAAACGCGAACGTGCTGGCTGCGGAGATGGAGGCAAGAGACGGTGTCGAGTCTGGTTGACGTACCCCCGGAAGAGTTATACAAAAACGGTATGGCCTTCACCCTGACGCTCAAGCCCGAGGTCGAGCAGCGCCTTCGGGAGCTGGCCGAGGCGGAACACCGTTCGATGCACAAGACCGTCGAGGTGGCGATCCAGGAATACCTCGAGCGTCAGGAGCGCAACGAGTGGACCCGCCAGGCCGCCCGGCGGGTCCTGGAGGAAGACGCCGAGTTCTTCGAGATGTTGGGGGACCGGTGAATCAACCGTGGCCCGAGCCGGAAGACCTCTTGATCCTCCTGTCCGAGCACACGGGCCAGCACAGCCGGGTCAGGGACGGCGGCATCCTCGTCGCAGCGGCGGCCCGCCCACACGCCCGGATGCTGGGGCGGGCCGTCTACCCGACCGTGCTGGAGAGGACGGCGGCGTTGATGCACGGATTGATGATCTGGCGGCCGCTCGACATGTGGAACGCCGGCCTCGCCTGGGCAGCTATGCGGATCTTCCTGGTTCGTTGCGGGGTGGTGCTACACATGCCGGCCAAGGAGCGGATGGCGCTCACCGACGCGTTGGCCAGCGGTGAGATTGATTCCGTTGACGAGTTGGCGTTGCGGCTGTCGCCGTACCTGGAGATGTCGAGCTGAACGCGGCGAAGGGCCGGGTCCGCACGGACCCGGCCCTTCCACGTGCTTGATGATTCAGCGCGTCAGCGCGTGACCTCACCGGCAATGAACTCCTCGACGGCCTGGTGGGCGTCGTGGTCGGCGTACTGCACCGGCGGAGACTTCATGAAGTACGACGAGGCCGACAGGATCGGGCCGCCGATCTTCCGGTCCAGGGCGATCTTCGCGGCCCGGACCGCGTCGATGATGACGCCGGCCGAGTTCGGAGAGTCCCACACCTCGAGCTTGAGCTCGGCGTTGAGGGGGGTGTCACCGAACGAGCGGCCCTCCAGGCGGATGTACGCCCACTTGCGGTCGTCCAGCCACGGCACGTGGTCCGACGGGCCGATGTGCACGTCGCTCTTGCTCATCTCGTGCGGGATCTGCGAGGTGACCGACTGGGTCTTCGAGATCTTCTTCGAGACCAGGCGCTTGCGCTCCAGCATGTTCATGAAGTCCATGTTGCCGCCGAAGTTGAGCTGGTACGTGCGCAGCAGCTCGACGCCGCGGTCCTCGAAGAGCTTCGCGAGGGCACGGTGCACGATGGTGGCGCCGACCTGGCTCTTGATGTCGTCACCGACGATCGGCAGGCCAGCGTCGGTGAACTTCTGGGCCCACTCCGGGTCGGAGGCGATGAAGACCGGCAGGGCGTTGACGAACGCGCAGCCAGCGTCGATCGCGGCCTGGGCGTAGAACTTGGCGGCCTGCTCGGAGCCGACCGGGAGGTAGCAGACGACGACGTCGACCTGCGCGTCACGCAGCGCCTGCGCCACGTCGACGGGGGTGGCGTCCGACTCCTCGACGATCTCGCGGTAGTACTCGCCCAGACCGTCGAAGGTCGGACCGCGCTGCACGCTGACGCCGGTCGGCGGCACGTCGCAGAGCTTGATGGTGTTGTTCTCGCTGGCGACGATCGCCTCCGCGAGGTCCATGCCCACCTTCTTGGCGTCCACGTCGAACGCCGCGACGAACTCCACGGAGTTGACGTGGTAGTCGCCGAAGGCGACGTGCATGAGACCCGGGACGCGGTCGTTCGGGTTGGCGTTCCGGTAGTACTCGACGCCCTGAACCAGGGACGAGGCGCAGTTACCCACACCGACGATGGCGACGCGGACGGAGCCCATAGCGTCTGCCTCCTTCTTTTCTGTCACGGCCGCTCATTCCTGGTCTCTCCAGGCGGAGGCGGGCTGTTGTCTTCTCGTCGGCCGCCGGCTGTCCCGATGTTCGGGACCGTCGGGGCTCGGCCGGAGCGCTCGTTGGCGATGAGCTCCTCCAGCCAGCGGACCTCGCGCTCACAGGCATCAAGGCCGTGGCGCTGCAGTTCCAGCGTGTAAGCGTCGAGGCGCTCGGCCGCCCGGCCCAGCACGTCGCGAAGCCCTTCGCGACGCTCCTCGATCTTGCGGCGGCGACCCTCCAGAATGCGCAGGCGGGTCGCCTGGTCGGTCCGGGCGAAGAACGCGAAGTGCACCCCGAAGCCCGTGTCGTCGTACGTCTCGGGCCCGGCCTGTGCGATCAGCTGGGCGAAGCGTTCCTTGCCTTCCGCGGTGATTTTGTAGACCACCCGACCTCGTCGGCTGGTCAGCGCGGGAACCTCCTCGGCAGTGGCGGGTGTCTCAGCAGCTTCGGTGATCCATCCCGCCGCCTGCAGCCTGCGTAGCGTGGGATAGAGCGAGCCGTAGCTGATCGCCGCCCGGATCGCGCCGAGTTTGGCGGTCAGCTCCTTGCGCAGCTCATAGCCGTGCATCGGAGACTCCTGCAGGAGGCCGAGGATGGCGAACTCAAGCACTGGCCACCCTCTCTTTACCCTCCGGCGTGGAGTGGTAACCGCCGCGATGTATCGGACCGATACATCGCACGTTAGCGGGTCGCGTGGGCCAGGGCAAACCCCCGTTCCGAGATGTCGTCGTCACGGATTGTGAGCGTGGTCGCCTGCTCGGTTCGGACCGCGTACCCTTCTCCGCATGCGTACGCAGCGCCAGGTCGTCGACTACTCGCTTCAGAAGCGAGCAGTGCTGCGTGAGCTCCTGGCCGGCCGGGTCGGCACGTACGACGTCTGCGACGCGTCGCCGTACCTGAAGAACGCCGCTCGGTTCCACGGAGAGCCGACGGACCGGCGCTGCCCGATCTGCCGCAGCGAAAACCTGACGCTGGTCCACTACATTTACGGTGACGAACTCAAGCAGTCCGCCGGCCAGGCTCGGACACTTGCCGAGTTGCCCGTGCTGGCGATGACGCTGCGTGAGTTCCAGGTCTTCGTCGTGGAGGTGTGCCTCGGTTGTGACTGGAACCATCTCGTCGAGCAGTACCTGCTCGGCCGGGACGGTCTGACCGGCGACAGCGACGGCACGAGCGAGCAGGACGCGGCGGGCGCCGAAGGCGCCGGTCGGCGGAGGCGAGAGGCGCAACGGTGACACCAGCTGGTTGGACCGGCCCCGGAGTGGCAGACGAAACCCGGGACGGCCGACCGCTTGTTCGCCCGATTGGCCCGATTGATACGGCAATGACCCCGGTCGGCCGGCACCCCCGTGCCGGCGTCCCGGGTGAAGCAACTCACGGCAACCCGGTGGCGGCGCAGCCGCGCCCCACCGCGACCGGCAGGGTGTGAGGAATGAACTCGTACGGTGATCCCAGTTCTGCGCGCGGGCGGGCCCAGTACTCGGGTCCGGACGGTGACCCCGGACCGGGCGCGGACGACGCGTACCGCCGGCCCGGCGGTGACTCCGGCGCGGCAACCCCGGGCCGCGCCTCGGTGACGCCCCGGGCTGCCGGTGGCCGCGCCACGGTCGGTGGCTCCGCCTCGGTGCCGCCGCGTGGCAGCGCGGCCGCCGGGTCCGCGTCGGTGGGTTCGGCAGCGACCGGCCGGGCCGGTCGGGCCTCGGTGCCGGTCTCGCCGGCACCGGGTGCGGCAGCTGGACGCGCCGGTGCCGGTCGGGCCTCGGTGCCCGTCTCCCCGGCGCCGGGCGCGCCCGCAGGTAGGGCCGCGGTCGGTGCCGCCTCCGTCGGTGCGGCCTCGGTCGGCACCGCCTCGGCGGGCCGGGCCAGCGTCGGGTCCGCGTCGGTCGGTGGTCGTGCGGCGGTCGCGCGCGCAAGCGTCTCACCGGTCTCCGGTGGGCCGGGCGGCCCTGGGGGTCCCGGTGGGCCGGGCGGCCCGGGTGGTCCCGGTCGGGGCGGCCGTGGTCCGGGCGACTCGGGCGCCGCGGCGCGGGCGAAGAAGCGCAAGCGGATGAACCTGCTGATCGCCGGGTTCGCCGTCTTCGTCATGCTCGCCGGCATCGGCGTGGTCGGGTTCACCTACTACTCGACGAACGTGGTGCTTCCGGACGAGATCACTCCGCCGCAGGCGACCACCCTGTACGCCTTCGACAACAAGACGATCATCGCGAAGGTGGGCGATCAGAACCGGACCCTGGTCACCATCGACCAGATTCCGGACTACGTGCAGAAGGCGGTGGCCGCGGCCGAGGACCGGAACTTCTACCGACACTCGGGTGTGGACTACAAGGGCATCGCCCGGGCCGGCTGGAACAACCTCTCCGGCGGCGACAAGCAGGGTGCCTCCACCATCACCCAGCAGTACGCGCGCAACGCCTACGACAACCTGAAGGACGACACGTACGCCCGGAAGGTGAAGGAGGCGATCTTCGCCTCCAAGCTCAACGACGAGTACACGAAGCCGCAGATCATGCAGCACTACCTCAACGTGATCTATTTCGGCCGGGGCGCCTACGGCATCGAGGCCGCAGCGCAGACCTACTTCGGCAAGTCGGTGAGCAAGCTCAACCCGGCCGAGGGTGCCGTCCTCGCGGCTCTGATCAAGCAGCCGGAACCCAGCTCCACCCACCAGGGGTACGACCCGGCCATCAACCCCACCGCGGCACAGGATCGCTGGACCTACGTGATCGACGGCATGGTCAAGGAGGGCTGGCTGGGTGTGCCCGGCATGGAGCCGCGTCCTGCCGAGTACCCGCTGAAGGCCATCAAGTCCCCGAAGAAGGGCGGCATCGGCGTCGACTTCGGCGTCGACACCCCGTACGGCAACGTCATCAACTACGTCCGGCAGGAGATGCGGGACAGGGGTATCTGTGTCGAGAAGGACACGGAGGTGACAGATGCCAAGCCGTCGTGCTCCCAGGCGCTGATGTCCGGCGGTTACCGGATCCGCACCACAATGGACACGAAGATGCAGGCGGCGGCGGTCGAGACGGCCCAGCGCAAGTCCAAGGGCTCCGAGTTGGCCGGTCAGCCCTCCAACATCATGGCCGCGGTGGTGGCGATCGATCCCACAAACGGTCGGGTGGTCGCGTACTACGGCGGTGACAACGGCACCGGCACCGACTATGCCGGTAAGAACACCGACTCCACCGGCGCGATCAGCGGCGGTCACTCGCCCGGATCAAGCTTCAAGATCTACACCTTGGCGGCCGCGCTCAAGGAGAAGAAGGCGCTCGAGTCTCGCTGGAAGGGCAAGGCCTTCAAGCCGGAGGGCACCTTCAAGGTCAGCAACGCCGGCACCGACAACCCCTCCTGCGGCAACTCCTGCACGCTGCGGGTGTCCACGCTCAAGTCCCTCAACGTGCCGTTCTACTACGTCACGGAGGAGATCGGCGCGGACAAGGTCGTCGACATGGCCAAGCAGGCCGGCGTCACCGCCATGTGGCGCACTGACACCAACCCGGCGAAGGCCTACGACCTGACGAAGAGCGACCCGAAGGACATCACGCCGGAGCCGTTCTTCAACGTGGTCGGCTACGGCCAGTATCCGATCACGGTGCTGGACCACGCCAACGGCGTCGCGACCTTCGCCAACGGGGGCGTCTACAACAAGGCGCACTTCCTCTACTCGGTGGAGAAGCAGAACCCGAACACCGGTAAGTGGGACAAGGTCTACAGCGAGAAGCTCGACTCGAAGCGGAGAATCGAGAAGAGCGTGGTGGACGATGTGACGTCCGTCTTGAAGGACTACCCGGCCGCTGTCAACCACCGCCTCGACGACGGTCGCAAGGCGGCCTCGAAGACCGGCACCTGGGAACTCAAGGACGGCAGCGAGGACAACGGCGACGCCTGGATGATCGGTTACACGCCACAGTTGGCCACCGCGGTGTGGGTGGGCAACGTGGGGAACCGGAAGCCACTCATCCTCAAGGACAAGCGCAAGGTCAGTGGTGGAAACCTCCCGGGCGACATCTGGGAGCGGTTCATGAACGAGGCGCTCAAGGGCAAGCCCAAGGTCGACTTCCCGCCGGCGGCGAACGTCGGTGATCCGGATTCCGGAAACGGTGAAGCCCCGCCGCCACCCTCGCCGCCGCCCAACCCGGGGGGTCAGCCCGGCCAGGGACAACCCTGTAACCCGCTGATCGACATCCTCTGCAACCCCGGCGGCAACAACCCCGGCGGCGGCGGCAACCCTGGGGGCAATCCAGGCGGCAACCCCGGTGGCAACCCTGGCGGTAACCCCGGCGGTAATCCGGGCGGCGGCGGCACAGGTGGTGGTGGCGGTGGGCTGTTACCCAGCCTGCCACCCAACCGGGAGTGACCCGCACCAGCACACGACGCCGCCGCCGGCCGGACGACACGTCCCGGCCGGCGGCGGCGTTTTCGTACCCGGAACTCCGCGCCGGGACAGGACGGGCACCCCTGTCGTACGGCAGGATGCCTCTTCATGAGCACCCAGTCGACGCCCGGCATCGACGACGCCGGAACCACCGATCACCCGTCCCGCTCCGACGGGTTCGTCCGCGGCATCTCCAGCGTCATCGGCGGGCCGCTCGGCGACCACGCGACAACGCTGAACCGGCCGGCCGGTCGGGAGCATCGTTTCTGGACGGCCGCGCGGATCGTGCTGGCGCTGGTGTGCCTCACGCTCGCGCTGCACTGGGTGCAGAAATCGCCCTGCCAGAACGGCGCCTGGCAGAACAACGTCCAGTACACCCGGTTCTGCTACACCGACGTCCTCGCCCTCTACTACGCCGAAGGGCTCAACGAGGGCAAGGTGCCCTACCGCGACCACCCGGTCGAGTACCCGGTGCTGACCGGCTACTTCATGGGGGCGCTGGGTCTGCCGGTGCACGCCATCGGTGACGGCGATCCGAGCATCAACCAGGGCCAGTGGTTCTACAACCTCAACGCGCTGGTGCTGGGCGCGCTCGCGGTGGCCACGGTGGCGGTGATCCTGTCGTTGCGCCGACGACGACCCTGGGACGCGGCGATGTTCGCACTCGCCCCGGCTCTGGTGCTCACCGCCACCGTCAACTGGGACCTGCTCGCCATCGGGCTGGCAGCCTTCGGCCTGCTCGCCTGGGCTCGAAGACGACCGGCATTGGCCGGCGTGCTGCTCGGGTTGGCCGGCGCGGCGAAGCTCTGGCCGCTGTTCCTGCTCGGGCCGATCCTCATCCTGGCGCTACGGGCCGACCGGGTTCGGGCCGCGCTCACCGCCATCGGGACGGCTGTCGCGGCGGTGGTCCTGGTGAACCTGCCGGCCGCGCGGGCGTACCCGGAGAACTGGGACCGGTTCTTCGAGCTGAACACCACCCGGCCGATCGACTGGGGCACGCTCTGGTACATCGGACGCTACCTTGACGGCAAGGTCGGCAACGACCCCGCCAACCTCGGCCCGTTCGAGTGGCTCAACGCCAACATCCCGACCCTCAATACCGTCTCGTACGCACTGTTCGGGCTGGCGTGCCTCGGCATCGCGGTGCTGGCGCTGCGGGCACCGCGCCGACCCCGGCTGGGTCAGCTCGCCTTCCTGGTGGTCGCCGCGTTCCTGATCTTCAGCAAGGTCTGGTCGCAGCAGTTCGTGCTCTGGATGCTCCCGCTGGTGGTGCTCGCCCGGCCGAAGTGGGGCGCGTTCCTGGCCTGGCAGATCGCCGAGGTCTGCTACTTCGTCGCCTTCTACGGGGAACTGCTCGGCGCGGCAACCAGCAAGCCCGTCTTCCCGGAGGGGGTGTTCGTGCTGGCCTCGACGTTGCGACTGGCCACTGTGGTGGTGCTCTGCGTGTTCGTCGTCAAGGAGATCCTGCACCCTGAGCAGGACGCGGTGCGGGCCACCTACCCGGACGACCCGGACGGCGGGGTTCTCGACGGCGCCCCGGACGCCCCCTGGATAGACCGCTGGCGCCGCCCCGCGAGAAGCGAACAAGCACCCGTACCGGTGCACACGACCTGACCCTCAAGCCGACCGCGGCCGGCACCACGTCAGGGTTTTCGGGGGAGCCCGCCCGGCGCAGGGATCAAGCCTGACCGCCCGGAGCCGGGTGGGCTCCCCCGAAAACCCGCCCTAAAGCTTTACAGGCGGTAGACGACGGCCTCCCCGACCTCCTGCCGGCTGATGCCGAGCGACTCGACCGGCGCGTCGATGGTGATTTCCCACGGCGTGCCAGCCACCTGGCCGCGCAGCAGCACCACAGTGCGGACGCCGAGCGTGCGCAGGTATTCGATGCTCGTCTGGTCCGGGAACGACTGGCTCACCCGACGGACATCGTCGAGCTGGCGCGGTGTGAAGCCGCTCCCGCCGTTGACCACGTCGGGGAACCCACTGGTCGACCAGAGCATCACGTGCTGGTCGAGGCTCTGATTGCTGGGCAGCACCAGCAGCGGCCCCTCCGCCGAACGCATCGCCGCCGGTTGGGTCGGCACCACCGGGTGCGGGGTGGTGTTCAGGCCCTCGACGGTGACCAGCAGCAACGGCAGCAGGGTGGCCATCCGCAGCCACGGCCCCGGCCACGACGGAATCCGCTGCGCGGTCAACTCGCGGACCCGGTCGGTGAGCGCGGTGACCGCGCCCGCCGCGAGCAGGCCGAGCAACAACGTGGTCCAGAGCATCAACCGCCCGGGGGTACGCAACGCGCTCCAGCCCGGCAGGTGCTCGAAGAGGGGAACGTAGGTGAAGGTGCCGTCGAAGAAACGGGTGCCCATCGCGAAGACCATCGTCAGCAGCACCCCGGCGAGCAGCAGCAGTCGGTGCCGCAACCGCCAGACCGAGAAGAACAACCCGCCCGCGGCGAGCGCGTAGAGCACGAAGCCCGGCAGCAGGGTCATCTCCGGGTGCCACGGCAGCGCTGCCCGTGCACCCTCGTGCAGCCCACCCCAGATCCGCGACTCCCCGGGTGCTGTCACGAAGCCCGATGCCGGTGGCGAGAAGAGGCTGATGTCGCCGATGGTGCGCTCGGCGTACGGGTGCAGCTCGGTCACCTTGAAGAACGGGAACGCCATCAGCAGGCCGACGCCGGCGAACAACACCCCGCCGAGCACGTCCGCGGCGAACAACCGGCGACCGAACGGAACGGCCTGCCCGGTGCGCAGCCGCCGCGCGAAGAACAGGACGGCAGTGACCAGCACCGCACCGGCCAGGAAGTACGCGAACGGCAGCCCGATGCCGAAGCCGAGGCTGAGCTGCCAGGCCGCCACCAGCCAACCCGCGTAGACCCAACCGTCGTGCCGGCGCTCCGGCCGGTAGCCGTGTCGCAGCGACCACCCGTGCCCGCGCGCCAGCATCGCCAGCGCCAGCGGAATGCCCCCGTTCGACAGCACGTGCAGGTGCCCGGCCTGGGCCAGCAGCCACGGCGCGTAGGTGTAGCTCACGCCCGCGACGGCGCCGCCGATCCGGCCGGCCCCGAGCTGTCGGGCCAGCGCGTACGCCCCGAGCGTGGCGAGCGCGTGCGCCAGCACGAACATGATGTTGTAGCGCAGCACGGCGTCCTCGGGACCGCTGCCGAGCATCCCGGCCGGGGCGTACCCGAGCAGCGTGTCGGAGAACGCGAAGCTCCACAGCTCGGGGAAGAACGTGTTGGACTGCCACAGCCGCGCCGGCTCGGCCAGCAGGATGTGCCCGGACCAGGCCATCTGCCAGGCTTGCAGGCTCGGGTCCCAGTAGTCCTGCGGAAGGGTGTAGCGCGGATAGCGCAGCGTCGGCCAGGTCATCAACACGGCCAGTGCCAACGCGCCGAGGGCGGCCAGAGTCCACTCGTGGATCAGGAACCGCCCGACCGCCCGACCCGCCCGGCTGAAGATGGAGGGCCGTGGCTCCGGTGCGGAGGCGAACGCCTCCCAACGCTCCGGACCGACCGGCTTCGCCTCGCTGTCGGCCTTGTCCGTAGCGTCGGCGCCGTCCGCCTTCACGTCCTTGGCCGGGTCGCTGTCCTTAGCCGGCTTGCTGTCTTTGGTCGTGCCGCTGTCCTTGGTCGTGCCGCTGTCCCTGGCCGCGCCATCGACCGTGCCGCTGTTCTCGGATGCGTCGGTGCCCGTGGCGGTGCTGTCGCTGGTTGCGGTGCCGCCCTGGCCAGCGTCTTTCTTGGCCGCGTCGTCCTTCTTGGCCGCGTTGCCCTGCTTGTCGCCGTGCCGGGCCGTGTCCTTACTGGCGGCACCACTCGTCGCGCGGTCTGCCCCGGCGTCGCCGTTCGGGGTGGCTCCGGTCGTGTCGCCGCCGACAGGTGGGGACTGGTCCGCGATGGTCCCGGCGGGGGCCGTGTCGGAGGTGCGAGCCGGCTGGGTGGGGGTGCCGGCCGCGGCAGTGGTGGCGGGTTGGCTCTCGCCGGCCGCGCCGGTGGGGGTGGGCCGCGCGTTGCCGGTCCCGGGCTGTCCGCTCGTCATGCCGCAGGGCTCTCCGCTCCGAGCTGCTCACGCAGAAAGTCGATGTCGGCGGCCTGGCCGGTCACGCCGCCCGGTGTCTCGACGACCACCGGCGCGCCGGCCGCCCGGATCACCGCAACCACCAGCTCCGGGTCGATCGTCCCGCCGCCCAGGTTGTCGTGTCGGTCCTGGCCGGAGTTGAACGCGCCCTTGGAGTTGTTGGCGTGCACCAGGTCGATCCGCCCGGTGATCGCCTTGACCCGGTCGACCAGGCCGAGCAGCTCCTCGCCGCCCGCGTACGCGTGGCAGGTGTCCAGGCAGAAGCCGACCTCGTAGTCACCGATGGCGTCCCAGAGTCGGGCGAGCGCGTCCAGCCGTCGGGCGCAGGCGTTGTCGCCGCCGGCGGTGTTCTCGATCAGGACCGGTACGCCGAAACCGCCGGAGTCCGCCGCGTACGCGAAGGTCTTGCGCCAGTTGTCGAAGCCCACGGCCAGGTCGTCGCCGGCGTTGACGTGCCCACCGTGGACGATCAGGCCCTTGGCACCGATGGCGGTGGCGGCGTTGGCGTGCCCGAGCAGCAGCTTGCGGCTCGGGATCCGGATGCGGTTGTTGAGTGTGGCCACGTTGATGACGTACGGCGCGTGCACGTAGAGGTCGACCTCGGCGGCGCGCAGCCGATCGGCATCTTCGCGAGGCTTGGGCGCCTTCCAACCCTGTGGGTCGGCGAGGAAGAACTGCACGGTCTCGGCGGACCGGGCGGCCGCCTCCGCCAGCGGGTCGGTCGAGTCGACGTGGGCTCCGATACGCATGCGAGCGAGCCTACGTCGCGCCCCCGACCGGCGAGGCGACGGCCGGGGCGGTGTCGCGTCACCGGAGGGACCGACGATCGTTGATGGGTGTGAACCGGCGACCAGCGTCCCGGTGCCGCCAGCGGCGCGAGCGTCGCACACGGCGACCGGCGGTCGACGGCCGACAGCGAGGTCACCCCCGCGGCGCGGCCCGGCGCAGCGGGGGCGACCCATCGCACAACGGGTACCGAGCGACGACGAATCTCGGAGAATTGTGCTTTTCCCCCCTACAAGGTACGAGTGCTGTTGTATCGTCAGATAACAACACGATAAAGCTCCGCGGGGCGTCTTCGGTCCAACCTCATCGGTGTGGTCGTTCCTCCCCAGGTCCCACCCAAGGAATGCGGACCGGACGCCCCGCGGCCTCGTAGACGGGGGTTCACCACCGACCGGTTGACGGTCGGACGGTGGGCCCCCGTCGGCTCGTCCTGGTCCGGTCCCGACCACCCCGGGCATGATCGTTGGGACCGGGTATCCTGGTCAGGTTGTCCGCGTCCGGCCGAGTTCCCTCGGCGCGTGCGGGCAGCGACACAAGACCTCCTGCCACGGAAGGACCGTGGCCGCTTAGCCCACAGGAGGTGAGCACGTCTTGCGTCACTACGAACTGATGGTCATCCTCGACTCCAGCCTCGAGGAGCGCACCGTCGCACCGTCGCTCGACACGTACCTGAACGTGATTCGGACCGCGGGTGGCTCGGTTGAGAAGACCGACGTGTGGGGCCGCCGGCGCCTCGCGTACGAGATCAACAAAAAGGCCGAGGGCATCTACGCCGTCATCGACCTGCAGGCCACGCCTGCTGCGGTGGCCGAGCTGGACCGTCAGCTCCGGCTCAACGAGTCCGTGCTGCGCACCAAGGTCATCCGACCGGAAATGCGCTAAGCCTTCCAACCCCCGGTTCGTCCGGATCAGCCTCCGCGACTCTGTCGGAGGGCTCTGAGAGCCTGTACGACGAGACGCTGAGTGCGCGAGGAGATGGTCATGGCAGGAGACACCACCATCACGGTCATCGGCAATCTGACCGATGACCCCGAGTTGCGGTTCACCCCCTCCGGGGCTGCGGTCGCCAAGTTCCGAGTCGCTTCGACGCCCCGTTTCATGGACAAGGCGTCGAACGAATGGAAGGACGGCGAGCCGCTGTTCCTCGCATGCACCGTGTGGCGGCAGGCCGCCGAGCACGTCGCCGAGTCGCTGCAGCGTGGCGCCCGGGTGATCGTGTCGGGCCGGCTGCGTCAGCGGTCGTACGAGACCCGCGAGGGTGAGAAGCGCACAGTCATCGAGCTTGAGGTCGACGAGATCGGCCCGTCGCTGCGCTACGCCACGGCCAAGGTGCAGAAGATGTCCCGCTCCGGCGGCGGTGGCGGCGGCTTCGGTGGCGGCGGTGGTGGTGGCAACCAGGGTGGCGGCGGAGGCAACTTCGACGACCCCTGGGCTTCGGCCGCTCCCTCTCCCGCGCGTGCCGGTTCGGGCGCCAATTTTGACGAGGAGCCACCGTTCTAATGGCGCCTAGCGCTCGCGATCGCAAACCAGGAGCACGTGCAACGGCCAAGGCTGCGGCACTGCGCAAGCCGAAGAAGAAGGTGAACCCGCTCGACAAGGACGGGATCGCCTACATCGATTACAAGGACACCGCGCTGCTGCGCAAGTTCATCTCCGATCGCGGCAAGATCCGCGCTCGTCGGGTGACCGGCGTGACCTCGCAGCAGCAGAGGCAGATCGCCCGCGCGGTCAAGAACGCCCGTGAGATGGCGCTCCTGCCGTACACGGCCACCACCCGCTGAGAGGAGGCACCGATATGAAGATCATCCTGACTCAGGAAGTGTCCGGCCTCGGTGCCCCGGGCGACATCGTCGAGGTCAAGAACGGCTACGGCCGTAACTACCTGCTGCCGCAGGGCTTCGCGATCGCCTGGACCAAGGGCGCGGAAAAGCAGGTCACGGTTATCAAGCGGGCCCGTGGGGCTCGCGAGATCCGCGACCTCGACCACGCCAACGAGGTCAAGGCTCAGCTCGAGGGTCTCAAGGTCAACCTGAAGGTCCGCGCCGGCGACGGCGGGCGACTCTTCGGCTCGGTCACCCCGGCCGAGATCGTCGACGCCGTCAAGACGGCCAGCGGCCCGGTCCTCGACCGGCGTCGGCTGGAGGTGCCCGGTCACATCAAGTCGACCGGCACCTACCCGGTGAAGATCAAGCTGCACCCCGAGGTGACCGCGTCGTTCAACCTGAACGTCGTTCAGGGCTGACGTCCGCAACACCACCACGAGAGCCCGCACCGAGCGATCGGTGCGGGCTCTCGTGCGTACGTCGTCCAACGCGGCAACCAGGGCCACGGCCGGGCGTGCCCGCCGACGGGTCACCCGATGGGCTGGCCCGTCACCGCGCTGATCAACACCGTGGAGAGGCCACCGCCCACCACCGCGGCGGCCACCGCGATGGTCGCCGAGCGCCAGGTCGTACCCACCCGCCGCAGCAGGGCCGCCACCACCAGGCTGCTCACCAGGGCCAGACCGAAGCGCGGCGAACCGGCCAGGAGTGACTCCAGCGCGCGGGACCGGGCGGACTCACACCCGCCCCCGCTGATGTCTGTCACACAACCAGCCGGCGCCTGGCTGTCCAACGTCAACAGCCAAACGAAGATCAGCATCGCCGGCACCAGGTAACAGGCCGCCGTATACAGCAGAGGCCGGACGGACCCACCCGGATCCGGGTCGAGCAGGTCGTCCTCCAAGCGCCGCGCCCAGGCACCCGTGGCCGCCGACTCGACCCGCCGACGTACCGACGCCGTGCCCACCGCCGGCCGGTCCGCCCTACGTCGGGGCGCACCCGGACGCGGCGCGCCCGGACGCGCCGCAGGCGCAGGCGCGCTGCGTGGCCGTGGGGCGGTGTATCCCACCACCGGAGACCGGGGCGCCGACGTCGTCGGGTCCATCCAACGCGGGTCGTCATCAGCCAACCGGGTGCCGGACCAGAACCCGTCCTCCCGGCTCGGCCACCCCTCGGCAGGTGCCGGGCGATCGGAGCGCGGCGCCAGCGTACGGTCCCACTGGTCGTCCTCGATCGCGGACCGCTCCCACTGGCCGGTGCGGTCCGACCGTTCCCAGCCGCCGACACTTTCCACCGCCGACCACTGCCCGCTCAGGTCCCCGCTGTCCGCGCCGGCCGCCGGCGGCCACGCGTGCACGCCCGAGGCGTCCCACGGGTCCACAGCAGGCGGGTACGACGGATCCGGCTCTGCCACCTGCTCCGAACTGCGGACCCACGGGTCGGCCGCCGGACGGGACCAGGACTCCTCCGCCGCACGACGGCTACGCCGGGTGGGACGGCTCGGCTCCTGGTCCGGGACCTGCTCGCTCGGGGGGGACTCCGGCTCCCCGCCCGACCAGATCACCTGCGGACGGCCAACCGGCGCGCGGCGGGGACGCCGCTCCGAGACAGCACCAGAGATTGGCTCGTCCTCGCCGGCGTCGGCCCGTCGGCGGCCGGAATAACCCTGGTCCTGCGGACGGTCGAGCGTCCACTCCCGGGTGTGGTCCGAGTCTGGCGCCGGGCCGATCGCTGCCTGCTCCCGTCGACGCGGCTCGCTGCCCCGCCGCCGACCACCCGACGACTCGGCGGACCGTCGGCCCGCCCCGGAGATCGGCCGCTCGGGCTCGTCCTCGTCGTCGTCCGGTGCCGCGTGCCGACCAGCGCCGTCCGCGTGCCGGACCCCTGACTCCAGCGCCCACCGGGGCAGGTAGGCGTCGACAGGCTCGTCCTGGCCGCGTTCCAACGCACGTCGACGGCTGGAGGTGCGGTAGCGCCCGTCCTCGTCGTACGGATCAACCGGAACAGACGCCGCGCGCTCACTCCACGAGGCGGTTGGCTGGCGCTCGCGCGGGCTGCCATCGCCGCGTCCCCAGTCCCGGTAATTCACGGCCGGAGTGTGACCCTTCTGAACCGAAAGCGGAATCCGCTGTCCAGGTGTAGCCGTTCGCTGGAGATAGTACGGGACGATCGTGTCACAGGCCCGACCGAAATATTCTCCTCCACAGGCTGGGGAGTATGTCTTCGCAGGTCAACGAATTATGGTCGAGAATTCCCCAATGGTTATCCACAGGCTGTGCACACGCTGCGCACATGCTGTCCACCGGGATCCACAGGTTGTCCCGAGGCTCGTCCACCGGCGTTGTTGAGTCTCTGACCTCGGGGTCCGTATGGTTGGCCCTCGACCGCCGGCGATGGCCCCCGATCGACCGGCCCGGTCGGAGGAGACGTGTCGCACCCCAGCAGTAGAGCTGGGGTTGGATCCGGCGCAGTGGAGGGGGGACCCGTGTCGGTCACCGACGACATGCGGGCAGAGCCACGCTCCGGCGGAGGCCAGCCACCCGCACAGCGGGATGGCCAGTTCGACAAGACCCCGCCCCAGGACGTCGCGGCCGAGCAGTGCGTCCTCGGCGGCATGCTGCTCTCCAAGGACGCCATCGCCGATGTCGTCGAGATCCTCAAGACCAACGACTTCTACCGGCCGGTGCACGCCACCATCTTCGACATCATCCTCGACATCTACGGCCGGGGTGAGCCGGCCGACTCGATCACGGTCGCGGCGGCCCTCGCCGACTCCGGGGATCTGGTACGCATCGGTGGCGCGCCGTACCTGCACACACTCATCGCCAGCGTGCCCACCGCCGCCAACGCCGCGTACTACGCCCGCATCGTCAGCGAGCGGGCGGTGCTACGCCGACTGGTCGAGGCCGGCACGAAGATCGTGCAGCTCGGCTACGGCACCGCCAGCGGGGGCAGCCGCGACGTGGACGACGTCGTCGACCTCGCCCAGCAGGCCGTGTACGACGTCACCGAACGGCGGGTCAGCGAGGACTTCGCGATCCTCGCGGACATGTTGCAGCCGACGCTGGACGAGATCGAGGCAGTGGGCGCGACCGGCGGCATGATGACCGGCGTGCCGACCGGCTTCAGCGACCTGGATCGACTGCTCAACGGCCTGCACGCCGGACAGTTGATCATCGTTGCGGGCAGGCCTGGTTTGGGTAAGGCGCTCGCGCTCGACACCCCACTGCCGACCCCGGACGGCTGGACCACGATGGGCGAGGTTGAGGCGGGCGATCAGCTACTGGCCGCGGACGGCACACCGACCACTGTCACACACGCCTTCGACGTGATGCACGACCGTCCCTGCTATGAGGTCGAGTTCTCCGACGGCACCGTCATCGTGGCGGACGCGGAGCACCTCTGGAAGACGACCACGCGGGCGATCAGGCGGCAGGAACCGGCGCGGCAGAGGAGGCGGCACTGGCCCGAATCGTCGTTGGTCAACGTGCGTGCGGCGCATGAGCGGCTGAGCTCCCTGGGGAACCAGCCGATCACGCTCTTCGACACGATTGAGCAGGTCGGGCCGGAGTTCCGGCATGTCCTGCACACCGTCGCCCGTGAGGTCGGATCGGTTGGCCGGATCAGCCGTCCCATCGTCCGTAGCGGAAAGCCACGGAACTGGACCGCGCCGGGCTATCCGGCCGGTCCGCTTCTAAGCGCGCTTCTTCAACGAGCCGAACGAGAGGTCAATACCGGCAGCCGGGCCGACCACGACGGCGTCGTCACCACTGCCGAGATCGCGGCCACGCTGCGTACCGACACTGTCGAACGCCGGCTCAACCACGCCGTTCGAAATTGCGCTCCCATCCAACTCCCGGACCGTGAGCTGCTGATCCCGCCCTACACCTTGGGGACGTGGCTCGGTGACGGGCACAGCGGCGCCAGCCGCTTCACCACGGCCGATCCGGAGATGGTTACGCACATCGAGGCGGACGGCTTCGTCGTGCGTCCCAGCGGCCCGATGGTCTACACCATTCTGCTGCAGCCCACGGCCGTTGCTCCGGGGAACGGTGTCTGCGTGGACTGTGGCGCTTCCACCAGGGCGTTGCGTGAGAATCCAGCGACGAGGAAGTGTGCCGACTGCCGTCACCGGAATGGTTCCTTCCTCGGGTTGCTGCGTCAGGTCGGGGTGGCGGGGAGCAAGCGCATCCCGGGCGTCTATCTGCGCGCCTCGGAGGCTCAGCGCAGGGCGTTGCTGGCTGGGCTGATGGACACCGATGGGACCGTTGCCCCCTCCGGCAACCTCCAGTACACGTCGACTTCGAAGCGGCTGGCTTATGACGTACGCGAACTCATCGTCAGCCTCGGCTACCGCTGCACTGTCAACGCGAAGCCGGTGCGCGGCCGCTTGCCCGAGTCGTCGATCGCGTACACCCTGAACTTCTCCACCCCGGATGTCGTTTTCCGGCTCAGGCGGAAGCAGGATGCGCACGTCGAACGCCGCCGCACCACCTCCGACGTTCGAACGACCTCGCGGTTCATCGTCGACGTCCGGCCGGTCCCCAGCGTTCCGGTGCGGTGCGTGACCGTCGATAACGACGAACACCTGTACTTGGCCAGCCGGGCGATGATCCCTACCCACAACAGCACGGCCAGCATGGACTTTGCCCGAAATGCAGCTATTCGCGCCAACCAGGCCGCAGCCATCTTCTCGCTGGAAATGAGCAAGGTCGAGATCGTCATGCGGCTGCTCTCCGCCGAGGCGCGGGTGCCGCTGCACGTGTTGCGCAGCGGTCAGCTCTCCGACGACGACTGGACCAAGCTGGCCCGGTGCATGGGCGAGATCAGCGAGGCTCCACTCTTCGTCGACGACACGCCGAGCATGAACCTGATGGAGATCCGGGCCAAGGCTCGGCGGCTCAAGCAGCGGCACGACCTCAAGATGATCGTGGTCGACTACCTCCAGCTGATGACCTCACCGAAGCGCACCGAGAGCCGCCAGCAGGAGGTCGCCGACCTGTCCCGTGGCCTGAAGCTGTTGGCCAAGGAGGTCGAGTGCCCGGTGATCGCGGTCAGTCAGCTGAACCGTGGCCCGGAGCAACGCACCGACAAGCGACCCCAGCTATCCGATCTGCGTGAATCAGGCTCAATTGAGCAGGATGCTGACGTCGTCATCCTCTTGCACCGCGACGACTACTACGACAAGGAGTCGCCGCGGGCCGGGGAGGCGGATTTCATTGTTGCCAAGCATCGAAATGGGCCCACCGACACGGTGACCGTCGCGGCTCAGCTGCACCTGTCCCGCTTCGTCGACATGGCCATCGGCTGACCGACGCGGCAGCCTGTCGTCGGTCAGCCGAGCAGTGGGAACCAGCCCGCCGACTCACCCAGCTCCAGCCGGTCCCGGTCGGTCAGCGGTACGCGCCCGGTGGCCTTCAGCAGAAAGTCGCTGTCGTCCCAGGCGGCGGGTCGAACTGTGTCGTCGCTGAGCAGGCCGTCCATTGTCGCTACCGCGACCTGTACGGCCAGTGGGCCGGGCGGCGGAGCGTCGGGCAGTTCCAGCGTCAGGTCCAGGTGGTGGACGGCGGCCTCGGTGGTCAGGGTGGCGAGGAAGTCCGGTACGCGCAGCACGTGTCCCTGGGTGGTCACGTACCCGTCAGGGTCGGCTGACGCGGCGGCGCGGACCGCGGCCGGGGCGGTGTCCCGCCAGAGTTCGACGATCCTGGTCGGACGGTCGAAGGCGGCAGCCGAGCGGCGGACCCACCAGGCATGGCGGGCAGCCTCGTCGTCGTTGCCGCCGGGAAAGTCGCGCCAGTAGCTCACGTCGTCGACGTCGGCGGGGCCGTCGACCGGGCTGGCCAGGGTGACGAGTGCCCGCTGGGCGTCGCCGAGCACGTGCAGGAGCAGGTCGGCGATGAGCCAGCCCCGGCACCGGGTGGCCTGTTGCAGGCCGGAGTCGTCGAGGCGACCGACCACCGCTGTGATGCCGTCGTACGCCTGGGCCAGCGCCTCGTCCGGTCGGATCGCGGTCATGCGATTGAGCCTCGCACGAAGCGTGGCGCGCGCCAACGATCAATGGCGGGGGCGGTGTGCCCGGGTCGACGCGTGATCGACCCGGGCGGAAGGTCGGCCTGGGGTCAGCCGAACATCTCGTCGAGGAAGCCCTTGCGCTTCTTCTGCCGGTAGTGGCCGTGGTAGCCGTGGTGCTGCTGCTGGTGGCCGTAGGCCGGCTGCGGCGGGTAGCCGTGGGCGGGCGGCGGGGGCGGCGGTACGGTGCCGTAACCGGGCTGGTGCGGCGGGGGCGGCGGGGGTGGGTAGCCGGCCGGCTGTTGCGCGGGCTGCCCCGGCGCGCCTCCGGTCTGTTGGCGGCTCCAGTTGGCCTCCGCCTCGAACAGCTTCTCCAACTCGCCGCGGTCCAGGAAGATGCCTCGGCACTCCCCGCACTGGTCGATGACGACGCCACTGCGTTCGTACTGGCGCATTTCTCCGCGACACTTGGGACAGGTAAGGCTACTCATCGCCCGACGGTACCTGGTGGACCTATGCAGTTGCTGTGAGCGCCTCGGTGACTTCTTCGTCGGTCACCTCGTGGAAGTCGTCGTAGTAGGCGCTGACCGCCCCGAAGTCTGCTGGGCGTTGGGCGCAGACGACCTGGTCGGCCTCGGCGGAGAGCAGTTCGTACGCCTCCTGCGCGCCAACCGGGACCGCGACCACGACGCGGTGTGCCCCGAGTTGGCGGACGACCTCGACGGCGACGCGGGCGGTCGCCCCGGTGGCGAGGCCGTCGTCGACGATCACCGCGGTCCGCCCGGTGAGGTCCACCTGTGGGCGGTCGCCCCGGTAGAGCCGTTCCCGGCGCTCCAGTTCGGCCTGCTCCCGGTGTCGGACCTCGGCGATGTCGTCGTTGCTGAGTCGGCTGGCCACCGGGTCGTTGAGCACCTGGACACCGCCCGGCCCGAGTGCGCCGAAGGCGACCTCCCGGGCCCACGGCACGCCGAGCTTGCGGACGACAAGCACGTCGAGTGGTGCGCCGAGCCGTTCGGCGACGACCCGGGCGACCGGCAGGCCGCCCCGGACGAGGCCGAGGACGACGACGTCCGGTTCGCCGATGAGCGCGGTGAGCCGTTCGGAGAGCACCCGGCCGGCGTCGGCCCGGTCGCGGTACGTGGTCATGCCTTCAGGTCTACGCCCTGACGCGCCGTTCCGCCCGGAAGTTAGGCCGAAGTGCTCCGACCGGAGGGTTCGTCGGCAACGGTGGCGGTCGGTGTGTCGACCGGGCGGTGCAGGGCGGGGGCCCAGGTCAGCAGGGCCAACGGGTACAGCAGGTAGCCGAAGCGGGTGGTCGGCATCAGGGCGATGGCGGCGAGCAGCCCGTACCCGCAGATCAGCGCGGTGGCGACGGCGGTGCTTGGCGGGCGGCGGGCGAGCCGGACGGCGATGGCCAGTCCGGCGGCGACCAGCAGCCCGGCGGCGATCAACCGGCCCGCGGGTAGCGCGTTGGCGATCAGGTAGCCGGGGAACGGGGACTGCGCGGGGCTGGTGACCAGCCCGTGGCCGAGGGGAAAGCGCAGCACGTTCTCGGTGAGGGCGTCGCGGTCCACCAGCAGCGCCGGCAGTAGTGCGGCGACGGGCAGCCCGATCGCGCCGACGGCGACCCGGGTGCCGGCGCGTCGGGTCAGACCCCAGACGATCAGGACCAGGGCGACCGGCCAGGCGAACAACTTCAGCGCGCCGGCGAGTCCGACCGCGACGCCGGCCCGGCCGGGCCGGTCGGCGGCGGCGAACGCGAGGGCCAGCAGGCAGAGCGCGAGTACGGGTAGGTCGTCACCGCCGGTGGCGAGGGTGAGGGCGCAGATCGGCAGTACGGTGGCGGCCTGCACACCGCGCAGCAGGGCGGCGTCCCGTCGGCGGGTCGCGGCGTTGGTGGCCTCGCTGGTGGTGGCCTGGCCTGGGGTGGCCTCGCCCGTGGTGGCCGGTGTTCGGCGCAGGGCGGCCACGGCCAGGGCGAGCGCCAGCGCGGTGCCCACAGCGAACCAGACCCGGGAGTCGGTCCACCAGGTGTCGAGCAGCGCCCTGGGCAGGCCGAACATCGCCATGCCGGGCTGGTACGGGGTGTAGCCCATCAGTTGCTCGCCCGGTGGCAGAGCGGCGATGGCGTCCGGTCCGAGGTACGGCGTGCCGTGTTCCAGGAGGCGACTGCCGGCCTGCTCCACGACCAGCACCTCCTCCTGGGCCCGGTCGGTGCGCCCACCGGCCCGATCGATGCTCTGCCAGGCCAGGGGCAGCAGTGTGGTGGTGGCCCAGGCGAGGCCGGTGACCGCCCAGCGGGCTGGCAGACCGGTCAGCCGGGAGGTTGGAGAGCGTCGACGCAGCAGAAGTTGGGCGATCACCGTCAGCGTCGCGAGCAGGTAGCCGACGGCGGCGACCGCGCCCCAGGCGCGGTGCGGCAGCAGGGTGGATGTGACAGCTGTGATCGCCGCGAAGGCGGCCGACACGGCGTAGAGCCCCAGGTCGAGGGCGAGCCCGCCGGCGGCGTTGTCGAGAGTGCGCCAGTGCCAGCGACTGCGGTGGGCGGTCGGGTCGTCGACGATCACGCGCGACAGTCTGGCAGACCGGGCTGCCCACGCAGTGGGCCGATGCCTGCTCAGGCGGGCAGGTGTGGCAGGCGGTCGGGCCTGGAGCGGCCGGACTGGCGGCGGTTCTGGCTCAACCGGATCACCGCCCCGGTGTCGTGCAGCGGCGCGGCGAGGGTGCCCGGTCGGCCGCCCGAGCCGCGCTGCATCGCCGCGAGCAGGGTGCCGGACGGCATCGGCCGGGCGAACAGGTGCCCCTGGCCGGCGACGCAGCCCAACTCCCAGAGGGCCCGCCGCTGCGGCTCGCTCTCCACCCCCTCGGCCACCACGTCCAGGTCGAGGCTGCGACCCAGGTCGAGGGTGGAGCGGATGACGGCGGCGGCCTCCGCCGAACTCTCCATCGTCGTCACGAAGCTCCGGTCGATCTTCAGCTCGTGAACCGGGATTCGGGAGAGCAGCGAGAGTGAGGAGTAGCCGGTGCCGAAGTCGTCCAACGCCAACCGGACGCCCTCGTCGCGTAGTCGGCTGAGCACCCGGTCGACCACGTCGAGTTGGCTGAGGGTCAGCGTCTCGGTCAACTCCAGGACCAGCCGGTCCGGTGGTAGGTCGTGTGCGCGGAGGCGAGCCAGCACCGAGCCGGGGAACCGCGCGTCGAGAAGGCTGCGCGGGGACACGTTGACCGCGACCGGTACGTCGAAGCCGGCGTCGCGCCAACTCACCGCCGCGATCAGCGCCTGGTCGAGGATCGCTTCGGCGAAGGCCGGTAGCAGGCCGGACCGTTCCACCGCCTCCAGGAACCGCAGTGGGTCGATCAGGCCGTGGGTGGGGTGGTGCCAGCGGGCCAGGGCCTCGGCGCTGGTCACCTCACCGGTGCCCAGGTCGACGATCGGTTGGAAGTTGACGACGAACTCGTGGTCGGCGACCGCGCGCGGTAGGTCACCGCCGAGGGTGAGGCGCCCGAGGTCGGCGGTGTCGCGGGTCGGGGCGTACGTGGAGATCCGCTGCCCGGCTCGCTTCGCCTGGTACATGGCCACGTCGGCGCGGCGCAGCAACTCGGCCATGCCGCCGTTTGACGGGGCGGCGGAGATGCCACCGCTGGCTTCGACGCTGATGCGCATGCCGTCCAACTCGAACGGCTCGTGCAGGGCGGCGAGCAGCGTCTCGGCCCGGTGCGCGGCGACCGCCGGGGCCGGCAGACCGCGCATGAGTACGGCGAACTCGTCGCCGCCGAGGCGGGCCACCAGGTCGCTCGGCTGGGCCGCACCCCCCAGCCGGTCGGCCACCTGCACCAGCACCTGATCGCCGGCGGCGTGCCCGAGCGTGTCGTTGACCTCCTTGAAATGGTTGAGGTCGATCAGCACCAGCGCGGTCACCCCTTCGGCATGGCGGGTGCTCAAGTGTTCGGTGCCCTCGTCGAGGAGGTGCCGGCGGTTGGCCAGGCCGGTCAGCGCGTCGTGCGAGGCCGCGTACGCGTGCTCGTCGGCGACTCGGGCCAGTTCGGCGTACGCCTGGGCGTTGCGGACGGCGGTGCAGAGCGCGGAGGCGAAGGTGCGCAGGGTGTACTGCTCCCGTTCGGAGAGCTGCACCGGGCCGCGGAAACGCAGTCGAAGCATGCCGACGTCGACCGTCCGGTCATGGCCTTCCAGCGGTGCCGGGACGACCGTGCCGTCCACGTCGGTGGGGGTGCCGGGGGGGCCGTCGAAGGTGATGCCGCCGGTGCCGCCGCGTACGGTGCGGCTGCCGTCGCTCAGCTCGATCTCGACCTCGTCGGCGGAGAACAGCTCGGCGGCCTGGGTGACGGCGGTGGTGAGGACGTTGTCGAGGTCGACCACGTTGAGCGCGTCGGTGGTGCGGGCAAGCCGCTGCCACGCCTGCTGCTCGGTGCGGCCTCGGATGCGCGCGGAGTAGGCCAGGTGCAGGCTCAGGACCAGGGGTGGCACGGCGAGCAGGAGCCGTGGGTCCATCTGGAGGGTGAGCAGGGTCAGGGCCGCCACCACGAACCGGACCGCGTAGCCGGCCAGGCGAAGATCCAGGTTGCTGCGGAACTGGGTCGAGATTCTGGTGCCGGAGGCGAGCGCGATCACGGGGATCGCCAGCAGTTCGTCGAGGAGGGCAGCGACTAGGTAGGCGACCGCCAGGATCCCGACCAGCTGTGGGGCCTGCATGGCGGGCCAGGTCCAACCGAGCAGCGCGAAGGCGGTGCCGGCCCCGGCCGCGACGAGGATGTTCTTGCCGACGCCGAAGGCCAGCTTGATGGGTGGAAGACGGGCCGAGGCGATGGTGATGCCGATGCAGGTGCAGAGGACCACCCAGGGAACGGGGGCAATGGCAGCCGCGATGACGATCGCCGCCTCGCTCCAACTGATCAGGTGCACCGTGGACCGGACACGTACGCGGGTCTTGACGAACGCACCCAAGGCGATCATGGCGGTCAGCGTGACCAGGGTCGCTACGTCGGGTGTCGGAGCCTCGGCCGCGGGGAAGGTCAATCTCAGGGAGGCGAGAGCAACGATCGTGGCCGCAACGACGAGGAGACCGACGATCAGCCGTAGCCGTCGATCGGTCCCGTCATCGCGTCGTTGTGAAGAGGCCACGCAACTCCTGGATTACCTCGCCTGTCGTACTCGCAACCATATCGCCGGGCGCTGCGGAAGTCCCGCATCGATGTCAGCCCCACTCGTTTCCGCGCATTTCACCCACCCTCCCCTTCGTGCGGTTGTCGGGCTCTGTTGGCGCCGACCCTCTACGAATGGAGCTTAAATGGGGTTAGCCCTAGTTAGGGACGATAAATGTCGTTATCCTCAACATTAGTTAATCCTGTGCGGATAAGTGACATTCTGTTTGCGTTCCGGTGCGGAGAGCGCTGGGATGCTTGCCTGTTGCATCCGGTCCGTTGCGGAATGTCGCGAGCCGCGACGACTGATTAGACCGCGCCCTCAGTGTGGCCGTCGGTGATGCCGCAACTCATCCGCCGATTCGGTCAACCGCTCGCCAGCTTCAGCCTGGCTCCCCTTCGCAGTGGAACATTGATGATGGTGGCACCGCCCTGGTCAGTTCCAGTCCCCGGAGCCGACGGCTCGTGCCGAACAAGTAGCTGAGGGCTTTCGCTCCTTCTTTCCCTGTTGCGGCAGCGGTCGAGAACGCCGAGGGCGCAGATGGTTCTTGCAATGTTCGCATTGCACTCATCGGCAGCGTCGCAGTGGGCGGCCGTAGGAGCGTATGCATCGACGGCTTGATTGGTGTCAGGTCGACATCCGGGTGCCCGTAAGCTTCGTTGCGTGATCGGCTGAATACCCCGCTGAAGCAGGGGGACGGGTGGAGATTCAACTTCTGGGTGGCCTCTCGGTGCAACTGCTGGCTCGCAAGCTGCACCTGGGTACGCCTAAACAGCAGGCTGTCTTCGCGATGCTCGCGGTCCAACCGGGGCAACTGGTGACCCTCGACGACCTGGTCGACGAGTTGTGGCCAGACAGCCCGCCGCGCTCTGCCGTGGCGAACGTCCGGACCTACGCCGCCAATCTGCGCCGTACCTTCGAGGCTCACGAGTCTGGTCGGGGTGTCATCGTCAGGCAGCAGAGCGGCTACCGCCTTACCGTCGGGCCGGAAGCTATCGACGTGTTCCGCTTCGAGATGGAGTGCGCCGCGGGCCGCGAAGCCCTGATAGCCGGTCACGTCGACAGCGCCCTGGAACGGTTGGGGTCCGCCGTGGCGCGCTGGCGGGGTGCGATGCTCGCCGGCATATCGCTCGGGCCGGTGCTCGGCGCACGCGTGGTGGCCGCCGAGGAGGAGCGTCTGCTGGCCGTGGAACTCCTTGCCGACGCGCAGCTCAGAGCGGGGCGCGGCGACCTGGCGATCCCCCTGTTACGGGACGCCATCGCCCGTCATCCCCTCCGGGAACCGGCGTACGTCCTCCTCGGACGGGCGCTGCACGAGCGTGGCGACCACGCGGGCGCGCTCCTCACGTACGACGAGGTTCGGGCGAAGCTGATGGCCGAGCTCGGCGTCCTCCCGGGTTCCGACCTTCAGGCTCTTCATCGCACGATCGTTTCGGCGGCGCCACTCCGGCGACCGGCGGACGGCGCCGCGTCCCGTCCGGCCGGCCAGAGTGCCCGCCGTCTCCCGAACCCGACTCCCACAGTCGGTGCCCTGATCGCTGAGACAGCGCCTCGGCCCGACGTGGTGGATCACCTTCCCCGAGCTGTCACCGACTTCGTCGGCCGGGAGGACGTGGTGTCGCGGCTGCTGGCGGAGACCTTGCGGGTCGAGGCGCGGGTGCCGGCCGTCCACATCATCGACGGCATGGCGGGCAGCGGGAAGACGACTCTTGCCGTGCACCTCGCCCGTCGGCTGTCCGATCGCTACCCGGACGCCGCGCTCTTCATCGACCTGTGCGGGCACGGTGAGAAAAACCGGGTTGAGCCGGCGAGTGCCCTGGTCACCCTGCTTCGACAGTTGGGCGTTCCCGCCGGTCGTGTACCCGTGGAGTTCGACGACAGGGTGGAGTTGTGGCGACAGGAACTGGCCCTCCGGCGGTCAGTGGTGGTGCTCGACAACGCGGCGAGCAGCGAGCAGATCATGCCCCTGCTTCCGGCCGAGCCGACCACCGTCGTGCTGGTTACCTCGCGGCGTCGTCTGTCCCACCTGGATGTCGGGCCCTCGCAGACGCTGCCGCTCCTGAACCCACGGGAGAGCGTGGATCTCCTCAGCCTGAGCATCGGTCGGGACAGGGTTGAGGCCGAGTCGGAGGCGGCCGCCGAGGTGGTGCGTCGGTGCGGGTATCTCCCACTGGCGATCCGGCTGGCCGGTGCGCGGCTGGCGCACCGGCGCGGCTGGCGGTTGGCGGACCTTGCCGAGCAGATGGCTGGCGATGCTCCGGCGCTGCACTACCTGGCTCAGGAGGAGAACACCGTCACCGGGGCCTTCGCCGCTTCCTATGAGCCGCTTGCGAGTTCGACCAAGCGTGTCTTCCGATTCCTTGGCCTGTATCCCGGTAGTCGCTTCAGTACGCCGGCAGTCGCCGCGCTGACCGGGCTGACGATCACGGATGCTCGCGCGGCGCTCGACGACCTCGTCGACAGGAACCTGGTGGAGGACGTGGACTCGACGCGATATCGACTGCACGACCTCATGCGGCACTACTCCATCGAGTTGTGTTCGCGTACCGACTCTGTGAGCGACCGAAAGGCCGGGCTGGCTCACCTGTTCGACTTCACTCTGGCGGTGGCGTTGAGGGTCGCCAAGACGCTGGAGCTCAACGACCTGGAATCTCGCGTCACACATGTCCCGTTCGGGCGACCAGAGCTGATCGACGCTATCGGGGAGCCCACTGCTGACTGGTTGGAAGCGGAGCGGACGGACCTTGTGACGATGGTGGGGGCAGCGCTCGATGAGGGCTTCCACGAGCACTCGTGGCGGCTGGCCCGTGCCCTCTGGCGATTCTGTTACATCCGCGGATACTTCGAGGACATCATCACGACCCACCGGCACGCGCTGACCGCAGCGGAAGCATCCGGGGACGTCGGTGCAACGGCATTGATGAACAACTACCTCGCTTCCGGATATATCCGGACTGGCGACAACCGAGAAGCACTGCACCATCTGACCCGCGCTGTCGCCCTCTCCGAAGACTCGCGGGACGTGCTCAGAACCGCGCGGTACCGCGCCAATCTTGCTGCTGTCTACTACTGGAGCGGCAACCTGACCGGAGCGGTTAGGGTCGGTTTTGAGCACCTGCGTGACTACAAGGGATACGGCAAAGCCAAGGTGCCGATGGCGCTGCCGAACCTCGGCATGGCACTCACCTCACTGGGGCGCTACGAGGAGGCGTTGCGCCTGCATCGCCTGCACCTGGCGTGGGCCCGGACGAACTCCGACGTCTTCCACACACTCAACGCCCTCAGCCATATCGGCGCCGTGCGGGTCCGGATGGGCGATCTGCCGCAGGCGATCCGAATACTCCTGGCCTCGTTGGCCCTCCGTGATCGCACCGGCCACCGATACGCCGAGGCTGAGGTGCGCAACGACCTCGGGATCGCCTATCGGGGTCTGGGTCGACTGGTGGAGGCCCAGCAGGAGCACGACTTGGCTCGGAAGCTGTCGATCGGTTCGGGGGAGCGACACGTCGAGGCGGCTGCGCTCAACGAACTCGGCCGCACCCTGCTGGCGCAGGGGCGGGGCGGTGAGGCGTTCGAGGTGCACCAGGAGGCGTTGCGGCTGGCCACTCGGATCGCGCATCCGCACGAGCAGGGTCGAGCGTTGGCTGGGCTCGCCGAACACTTCGCCCGCACCGACCCGGCCGAGGCGCGGCGGCACTGGGAGCGGGCGTTGGCGATCTTCCGGCGGATGGGAGTGCCGGAGCGCTTCGAAGCCGAACGTCGCCTCGCCGAGTTGGCCGGGGCGGCAGTGGTCGCGGAGCGCTGACCAGCCTGAACGGCGCTTATCGATTTCTTATCGGCAGGCCCGGTAACTTACCGGCCGTATCGACGAACGGGGGAGGTTCTGCCCCTGGGCAGAACCGGGTCGTCGACACGCGCCCGCTGCCGGGTCCCCCCAGCGACCTCGGCGGCGGGCTGGCGAGGGAGGAGCGGCGTCGGGGCCGTTGCGCCGTCAGCACCCGGTGCGGTCGCCAGCGTGACGCCGCTCCTTCCGACCGCCGTCGGACCACACCGATAGGCTCACGACCGTGACCGAACCCGCGCAGCTCAGCCACGTCGATCGCGCCGGCGCGGCCCGCATGGTCGACGTCTCCGCCAAGGCGGTGACGGGTCGGTTGGCCGTCGCGGCCGGCCGTCTGCGGACCACGCCCGAGGTCATCGACCTGTTGCATCGCGACGGGCTGCCCAAGGGTGACGCGTTGGCCGTCGGGCGGCTGGCCGGGATCATGGGGGCCAAGCGCACTCCTGACCTGATTCCGCTCTGCCACCCGATCGCGCTGCACGGTGTCACCGTCGACCTGCGGCTGACCGCCGACACCGTGGAGATCACGGCCACCGCCCGCACGGCGGACCGGACGGGGGTGGAGATGGAGGCACTGACGGCGGTTGCTGTCGCCGGTCTCGCCCTGGTCGACATGGTCAAGGCGGTCGACCCGGCGGCCTCGGTGGAGGCGGTCCGGGTGCTGCGCAAGGAGGGCGGCAAGACCGGCGAGTGGGTTCGGCCGGAGGACCGGCCGTGATCCGGGCTCGGGTGATCGTCGCTTCCAACCGGGCTGCGGCCGGTGTCTACGCCGACACCAGCGGGCCACTGCTCGTCGCCGGGTTGCGTGAGCTGGGCTGCCAGGTCGACGACCCGGTGGTGGTGCCCGACGGCGAGCCGGTCGGCGACGCTCTGCGGGCCGCCCGCGCCGACGGTGTCGACGTGGTGCTGACCAGCGGCGGCACCGGAGTGACCCCGACGGATCGGACCCCGGACGTGACGCGGGGCCTCCTGGATTACGAGATCCCTGGCGTCGCCGAGGCGATCCGGGCGCACAGTCGTGACCGCGTGCCGACGTCGGTGCTGTCCCGGGGCCTGGCCGGGGTCATCGGTCGGATGCTGGTGGTCAATCTGCCCGGCTCGACCGGCGGTGCCCGGGACGGCCTGGCCGTTCTCGGGCCGATCCTCGGCCACACCGTGGACCAGCTCCGCGGCGGAGACCACTGACCGCTCCGCACGACGGGGGCACTGACCGCTCTGCGGCGAGCACCGACCGGTGCGCGCCAGGCCCGGGCGGGTGTCGGTCCGGGCCGATAGGCTCGGTCGGTGAGCACGGAAACCGCACCCACCGCGGATCGGGTCACCGCACCCCCGCCAGCCGGGTGGGAAGAAGCCCGTTCGCGGGTCTACGCGGTCGGTCTGGCCGCCGCGCTGCCCGCCGCCGCCCGACCACTTGCCGACACCGACGGGTCGACACTGGCCGAGCCGTTGACCACCCGCACCGACCTGCCGGCGTTCCCGACCTCCAGCGTGGACGGCTGGGCGGTGCGCGGCCGTGGGCCGTGGCGCGTCGTCGGCCGGGTCCTGGCCGGCAGCACCCCCGCGCCGCTCACCGAGGACGACACCACTGTCGAGATCGCGACCGGCGCGATGGTGCCCGAGGGTGCCACCGCCGTGCTCCGCGTCGAGGAGTCCGCCGCATCCACCACCGGCCTGATCAGCGGCGTTCCCCGGGAGGCGCCTGAGTGGCGCGAGCCCGGCGAGGAGGCGTACGCCGATGAGGAGTTGTTGCCGGTCGGCACGCCGGTCGACCCGGCGGTGATCGGCCTGGCCGCCGCCTGCGGGCACGACACGCTGCGGGTCCGGCGGGTGCCGCGCGCCGCGCTGCTGGTCTTCGGCGACGAGCTGCTGACGGCGGGTCCGCCCGCGGCCGGTCGCATCCGCGACGCGCTGGGCCCCGCGGTGCCGGCCTGGCTGCGGCGCTACGGCTGCCAGGTCCGCCCGTCCGACGTGGTCGGCCCGGTGGCCGACACGCTGCCCGCGCACGTGGCGGCCCTACGCTCGGCGCTTGGCCACGCCGATCTGGTCTGCACCACCGGCGGCACGATGAACGGTCCGGTCGACCACCTGCACCCGACCCTGGAGGCGCTCGGCGCCGACTACGTCGTCAACACGGTGGCGGTTCGCCCGGGCTTCCCGATGCTGCTGGCCCGGCTGACCGGCCCCGACGGGCGAGCCCGGTTCGTGGCCGGGCTGCCCGGCAACCCGCAGTCCGCCATCGTCGCGCTGGTGTCACTGGTCGCCCCGCTGCTCGCCGGCCTCCAGGGCCGGTCGATGCCGGCGCTGCCACAGGTCACGTTGGCCGAGGCAGTGCCCGGTCGTGGTGACCACACCCACCTGGCGTTGGTCCGACTGGACCGGTCCGCCGGCGTCGCGTTCCCGGTCCGTCACGTCGGCTCGGCGATGCTGCGGGGCCTGGCCGGCGCGGACGGGTTCGCGGTCATCCGACCCGGCACCCGCGGTGAGCCGGGCGACCGGGTGCCGATCGTGCCACTGCCGTTGTTTCCCGGGGAGCGTGCGTCGTGACCGCACCAGCGATCACCTTCGGTGAGGTCACCGACCAGCCGCTCGATCTCGCCACGCACGAGGCGGCGGTCGCCGACCGCCGGGCCGGCGCCGTGGTGTCGTTCCAGGGCGTGGTCCGCGACCACGACCACGGTCGCCAGGTCACCAGCCTGGAGTATGAGGGCCACCCGAGCGCCGCACAGGTGCTGCGCGAGGTGGCCGCCGAGATCGCCGCAGAGCCCGACGTCTACGCGGTGGCGGTCTCGCACCGGGTCGGCCCCCTGGCGATCGGTGACGTCGCGCTCGTCGCCGCGGTGAGCACCGCGCACCGGGCGGCGGCCTTCGCGGCCTGCGCCCGGCTGGTCGACGAGGTCAAGGCGCGACTGCCGATCTGGAAGCGGCAGGTCTTCACCGACGGCACCGAGGAATGGGTCAACTGCCCCTGACGCTCAGCGGCGGCCGTTGACCACCACGGCCCGGGCGAGCCGGTCGCCGTAGAACGCCGGCTCCGCGCCGGGGCGCCAGGGCAGCGCGGCGACCAGGACGATCAGCGCGAGCGCGAGCGAGTTTTCCATCAGCGCCCCGAACAGACCGTCCTGGTAGTGCGACATCTCCGGCAGTTGGTGTTCGTACGGCCAGATCGGGGAGATCAGGAAGAGCAGGTAGAGCCCGATCGCGGCGAAGCCGTGGCGGAGCCCGGTCAGCGTCGGGTACCAGATCGGCGGGCGGAGGCCGTTGACGCCGGGTAGACCGCCGAACACCGGCCCCTGGCCGGTGCGCTGCGGCATCCCCCGGCTCGCCTCGCGGCGACGCACGGCGGCGTCGGCCAGCACGATGATCGCCGGGATCACCCAGACCAGGTGGTGCGTCCAGGAGATCGGGCTGATCACGTTCGCGGTGAGACCCACCAACGTGAAGGCGGTCAACTCGTCACCGTCGGCGCGGGAACTGGCCGCCCGGGACAGGCCCAGCGCCAGGACCAGCACCGAGAAGGCGAGCCACAGCAGCCCCGGGGTCTCGATCGAGTCGTACAGCCGGGCAAGCAGGCCGGCGAGGGACTGGTTGGGCGTCATGTCCGCCGCGCCGACGCGTTCGGTCTGCCACAGCACGCTGCCGAAGTAGGTCCGCGACTCGTCCCCGACGATCGCGAAGGTCCCCAACGTCACGCCGATCGTCGTGCCGATGGCGGTGGCCGCCACCCGCCACTGACGGGTGATCAGCAGGTAGGCGATGAACAGCGCCGGGGTGAGCTTGACCGCCGTGGCGAGGCCGATACCGGCTCCCGCCCAGGCCCCGCCGTAGATGAAGCGCAGCAGCGGCCCGTCTGTGGCGGCGTAGTGGGTGCCCCGGCGCGACCGCCAGCGAAGGCCGATCAGATCAGCCATGATCAAGGCGAACAGCAGGATGTTGACCTGGCCGTAGCCGAGCGTCTCCCGACCTGGCTCGATGGCGACCGCGAGCGGCACCGCCAGGGCCACAGTGAACCACAGTGGCCATCCCAGTCGGTCCACGATGGGTCGGAGCAGCCCGGCCAGTACCAGCGCCAGGGCGGCGATGCTGGCGGCGGCGTTGACCAGGCCGGCCGTGCCGATCGGCAGCTGCGCCATCGGCAGCATGACCAGCCCGGCGAAGGGCGGGTAGGTGAACCCGAGTGTGGTTTCGGGCGCGATGAACTCATAGAGCTCGTGACCGCTCGCCCACCACACCACGGCACCGTGGTAGATCTTCATGTCGAAGAAGTTGTACGGCCGCCCGAAGGCACCGATGGCAAGCCATGCGGCATAGGCGACGGCGGCCACGATGGCGCCCCGTACGACGTTCCTGCGATCGATCCCGCGAGCCACGCGGTCGATCCCGCGTGTCACACGTTGGATTGGGGCGAGGCGGTCCGCCCGTCTACCGACATCCGTCGGCATGGCGTGGCCACCCCCGTACCAAGGTCGTCCTACCCGTCCAGGTCCTGCACGGAGCCTAGAACGGCGCCTCACGTCAGTGCCTCCCGCGTTATGCGACCGTGTCCGATCCCACACATGTTTTTGACATTTCCACCGCGTTAACGCCTACCGGGTGGTTCAGGTAATTCGCGGCCTTAGCGAGGGGTGGGGGTGAGACGGAGACGGATCGACGCAGGTCAGCCGGGGAGTCGACGTGCGGTGGACGCGGAGCGAACGGCGATCCGGGCCTCGCGCCGGGCGGTCCGGACGGCACGTTGCATGGAACGTCGAGAGTGGCCGATGCGATGGCCCGTCCGCCACCGCAGACCCGGCTTGCCGCCGGTGTCCGCGGCGGCGAGGAGCAGACCGCCGAGGAGCCCGAGGTTCTTCAGGGCATGAATCTGGTTGTTGTTCTTGGCGATCGGGTCGTCGTTGTTCCAGAAGGGATGCCCGGCGACTGTCACCGGCACCAGCGTGCCGGCCAGAACCAGCGCCGCGGGTCGGCTGAACCGGCCGGTGGCCAGCATCAGACCGGCACCGACCTGCACAGCCGCGTTGAGCCGGATCAGCGTCTCGGTCTCGGTGGGGAAGCTCGGGTGTGCCTTCTTCAGCATCGGCGCGACCTTGTCGGTCACCGGTTTGGCGGCCACCGCGAGCCGGCCGGGGTCGCGTAGGTTGCGATACCCGCTGACCACGAAGATGCCGCTCAGCATGGCGCGGGCGAGGGAACGTACGGGCGTCATGGATCAGTCATACCCCCTCGCGACGTTTGCTACCCCGTCAACCGCAGGATCGGATTGGTGTTCGTACACGTGCGCCACGCCGAGTCAAGCGACCGTCACGGATGGACGGGCGCTGGCGGGTAACGTCGCGCGGGTGACCACGCTGCGGCTACGCCCCGAGGACCCGGCCGACGCCGGCCCGGTCCGCCGCGTACTGGCCGCCGCCTTCGCCCGCCCGGACGTGGCGACGCCGCCGGAGGTCAGCCTGGTCGAGGAGCTGCGCGACACCGCCGCCTGGTTGCCGGAGTTGGCCATGGTCGCCGAGTACGGCGGTGAGGTGGTCGGATACGCGCTGCTCACCCGGGTGCGGCTGCGGCCGGAGCGAGGCTTGGACGTGCCCGCCCTGGCTCTCGGCCCGGTGGCGGTCGCGCCGCACCGACAGCGTGTCGGGCACGGCACGGCGGTGGTGCAGGCTGCCCTGGATGCCTCCACCGAGTTGGGCGAGCGGCTCGTCGTCGTCCTCGGTGCCCCGGTCTTCTACCGCCGGTTCGGGTTCGGCCCGGCGAGTGAACTCGGCCTGACCAGCCCCTGGGCCGGCCTCGGTGAGCCCTGGCAGGCGCTGGTGCTGCCGCCGTCCACCAGCGAGGAGGGCCCCCCGCCTCGCGGTGAGGTGCTCTTCCCGGCCCCCTGGTCGAAGGTCTGACCGGGCCTCAGGCCGGCTGCGTCCGCAGGTACCGGCCGAAGTGCGGGACGGTGAAGGCGACAGTGCCCCGCTCACCGGAGTAGATCAGCCCCTTCTTGATCAGCGCATCCCGGGCCGGAGACAGACTGGCCGGCTTGCGGCCGAGGGCACGGGCGATCTCCGCGGTGGGCACCGCGGCGTCCATGTCGTCGCGGACCACCTCGCCGGGCTCGCCCTCGACCGCGGACATCATGGCCATCGCCCGCATGTACTCGCGCTCGGCGGGAGTGGCCCGTTCGAACCGGGAACCGAAGAACCCGACCGCCAGCTCGGCCTCCGCCTCGGGAGCGGCCACCCGCACGTCGGCGGCGGTGATCGGCGAGCGTGGCGCGTGGTCCCAGGTGGCCTTGCCGTACGCCTGGACGAAGTAGGGATAGCCGCCGGACTTCTCGTAGAGCAGGTCGAGCGCCTTCTGCTCGTACTCGACCTCCTCGCGCTCGGCGGGCGCGCAGAGCGCCCGGTCGGCGGCGATCCGGTCGAGCCGGTCGATGCGTTGATAACGGAACAACCGTTCGGAGTACGACTTGGCGGCGCTGAGCACCGCCGGCAGGTGCGGAAGGCCGGCGCCGACGACGATCAGCGGCGCGCCGAGCTGGGACAGCTCGTGGCAGGCGGCGCAGAGCGCGGACACGTCCTCCGGGCCGAGATCCTGCATCTCGTCGATGAAGATGGCGATGCCGGTGCCGACGTCGCTGGCCACGGCGGCGGCGTCACTGAACAGTTCGACCAGGTCGATCTCGATGTCGCCAGAGTCGGCCCGACCGCTGGCGGCCGGCACGTCGATGCCGGGCTGCCACCGGTCGCGCAGCTTGGTGGCGGCACCGGCCCGGCTGGTCGGGTTGGACCGCTGGGCGAACGCCTTGAGGACGCCGAGGAACGCGTCGATGCGGTCCGGTGCGCGGTGGCGGGGGGCCAGCTCCCGGACGGCCATGTGCAGTGCGGCGGCGACCGGTCTGCGCAACGACTGGTCCGGTCGAGCCTCGATCTTGCCGCTGCCCCAGAGCCGGTTGATTGCCTGCGAACGGAGCGTGTTGAGCAGAACCGTCTTGCCGACGCCCCGCAGCCCGGTGAGCATGAGGCTGCGCTCGGGTCGGCCCCGGGCGATGCGCTCGAGCACGATGTCGAAGACGTCCAGCTCTCGCCCCCGCCCGGCAAGTTCGGGCGGACGCTGACCGGCGCCCGGCGCGTACGGGTTGCGGACCGGATCCACGCATCGCAGATTATCGGGCCGTCTAGCTGCGAGGCTAGACATGGATAGATGGGGCTACCGGCGTGTCGAGACTGTCGACCACAAACTAGGGCTGTCTAGCGTCCACGCTAGACAGCCCTAGTTTTGGCAACAGGCTTTAGCGCTCCTTCAGACAGAGCACGTAGTCGAACAGGTCGACCGAGTTGTCGTGCACATAGTTCGCGGTCGCCTGCGGCGCGAGCATCTCGCACCGGTCACCGTCGGTGGTCGCCGGAATCCGCAGCAGCACCTGATAGGTGTTCGGGCCGCAGGGCACCTTACGGAGCTCCGCGTCGCTCTCACTGCCGTCGTTCACCACGCAGTCACCCCTGGCGAACTCCGGGCCCGGAGTCGGGGCGGCCGACGTCGGAGCGTCGCTGGGCAGCGCGGGTGGAACGCCCGGGGCACTCGTCGACGGGGCCCGCGCCGCGTCACTGCCAGCGTCGGCCACCTTCCAGACTGCCCATCCGGCCAGGCCGAGGCACGGACAGAGCACGAGCAGCACCACCACGGTGATGATCAGAGCGACGTTGCGGCCGGTCTTCTTCGCCGGCGCGACGGGCGGCATACCGTAGCCGCCGGGAGGCTGCTGACCCCAGGGCGCCGGTGGCTGCCCCGGTGCCGGCCCGGCCGGCTGACCGGGCATCGGGCCCGCCGGTGGGTACGGCCCGGCCGGTGGGTACGGCCCGGCCTGCGGTGTCGAGCCGGCGGGTGGGTACGGCCCGGCCGGCGGTGTCGGACCCGCTGGCGGGTACGGGCCGGGCGGTGGGTAACCCGGGCCCGAGATGGGCGGCGGCGCCCACATGGGCGCGGTCGGCGGCTCCGGATCGGTGGGCGGCGGCGCCCACATGGGTGCCGTCGGTGGCTCCGCGCCAGCCGGCGGGGGACCCCACTGCTGCCGGGTCGGGTCGTCCGCGGGCGGCGGCGTGCTCTGCAGCGGCACCGTCTCATCGACCGGTGGTGAGCTGTCAGGCCCGTTGGGCGGGCGCTGGTACGGATCGTCCGGCTGGTCGGAACCCGCAGGTCCGTAGGTCGTCATGTCATCCCCGGGGGTGGGTGGTCTCAGCGTTGCTTGAGGCAGAGGACGAAGTCGAGAGTGTCCAGCTCACTGTCGAAGAAATACCAGTTGGTGTAGCCCTCGACCTTGGCGCACTTGGCCTCGGCGTCCCGCTCGCCGCTGGTCGGGCCGTCGATCCGGCTCAGCACCTCGTAGGACTTCGCGGTACAGCCGCTGATCAGCAGCTTCGGCTTGCCACCAGCGGTGCCGTCGTTGCGGACGCACTGGCCGACCTTCGCGAACCGTGGATCGGCCGACGATTCTGGCGCGGCCGCGCTCGGCGCGGGCTCGACCGCGTCCGCGCTGGGTTCACCAGCAACGGCCGAGTTGCTCGGCGCGGCTGCCGGCGGCGGGTCGCTCGGCCCACTGCGCAACCAGAACGCCCCGGCGGCGGCCACCACCAGCAGTAGTACGACGGCCAGTACCGCGATCAGCGGCCCCCGACCGCGCCGGCTCGGTGCCGGATCCTCGCCGTACGGGTCGTCGGGCCGGTACGGCTGCCCGCCGTAGGTCGGGGTCGGCTGGTACGGGCCGCCGTAGGGCGAGCGGGACTCGTGGCCGTAGGGCGTGGCCGTACCGCCGCCGTAGGGCGCGTCGGGTGCCGCACCGTAGGGCGCGTCGGGCGTCGCACCGTAGGGCGGGGTGGGTGGGCCGCCGTACGCCCCGGGTCGTCCCTGCGCTGTGGGCGGGTACGACGGGACCGCCGGCGGGTAGGGCTCCGCCGCCGGCGGGTAGGGCTGCTGCGGCGGTCGACCGGGCGTCTCGTCGGGTCTCTGCCCACGCCACGGCCCCGGGTGGCCGCTCCCCGGTTGTCCGTAGTTCGTCATGCCGCCCTCCTGCACAAGTGGTGAGAGGCCGGCCACCAAAGCGCGACGCGGGCTCCGGGGTCACCGTAGCGTGGTCCACTGATGAGCTCACCTCCACCGAGCGCCACGGCCCTCGCCGGCCGTCGTGCCAACAGCACACCGACCCTGATCTGGACCGCGTTGATCGTGGTCTACGTGCTCTGGGGGTCGACCTATCTGGCCATCCGGATCACAGTGGAGACGATGCCTCCGCTGCTGTCGGCCGCGCTCCGCTTCGCCGTGGCCGGCCTGGTCCTGGCGGTGGTGCTGCGACTGCGTCGAGGCCCCGGCGCGCTGCGGGTGGACCGACGGCAACTCGGCTCGGCCGCCTTGGTCGGGGTGCTCCTGCTCAGCGCCGGCAACGGCCTGGTGGTGCTCGCCGAATCAGGGCCGCCGGGAGTGGCGCTGCCGTCCGGGATCGCCGCGTTGCTGGTGGCCACGGTGCCGCTGCTGGTCGTGCTGTTGCGCTCGGCCACCGGGGACCGGCCGCCGATCTGGACGTTCGCCGGGGTCACAGTGGGCTTCGCCGGCCTCGTCCTGCTGGTGCTGCCGAGCGGTAGTTCGGCAGCGGTGCCACTGGTCGGGGCGTTGACAGTGGTGGCGGCGGCCACCTCCTGGTCGGTCGGGTCGTTCCTGTCCGGACGGATCCGGATGCCCGCCGACCCGTTCGTGGCCACGGTGTACGAGATGATGGCCGGCGCGCTGGTGCTGGTGGCCCTCGCTGCCGGTCGGGGCGAACTGGCCGACTTCCACCCGGCGGCGGTGAGCACCCGGTCCTGGTTGGCGTTGGGCTACCTCATGGTGGCCGGCTCGCTGGTGGCTTTCACCGCGTACGTCTGGCTGCTGCACAACGCGCCGATCTCGCTGGTGTCGACGTACGCCTACGTGAACCCGGCGGTTGCTGTGGCGCTCGGCGCGCTGCTGGTGGCCGAGCCGATCACCCCGCAGGTGCTGCTCGGCGGTGCCGTCATCGTCGCCGGGGTCGCCGTGGTGGTGACCACCGAACGGCCGCGCCGGGCGGGCACGGGATCACGATCGAGGGATACGCCGGCATCACGATCGGGGGACACGCCGTTGCACGACCGCCAGTAACGTCCGGCCCATGTCGGCCGCCGCGCTGGTGTCGATCGCGCTGCTCGGCGCGTTGGTCGGCCTCGTCGTACCCCTGGTGTCGCGGTGCTTCGCCACCGCGGACGCCTGGCGACCGGCGTTTTCACTGCCGCAGCCGGTCCGGCGGCCCTGGGTCGACCCGGTGGTGGCGGCCGGCGTCTTCGCCGGCCTTGCCGTCGCCGTGGGTGACGACCTGGCGCTGCCGGTCTTCCTCGCGGTCGCGGCGGTCGGTCTGGTGCTGGCGCGGGTCGACCTGGCCTGCCTGCGGCTGCCCGACCCGCTGGTCCTCGTCGCCGGGCTGCTGGCCCTCGGAGGGCTGACCACAGCGGCGCTGCTGTCCGGCACTCCCGGCCGGCTGCTCGGCGCGCTGGCAGGTGCGGTCGTCGCGGGCGGGGCGCACGTGCTGCTGGCCCTGCTGCCCGGCTCACGGCTGGGTTTCGGGGACGTGAAACTCGCCGCCGTCCTCGGCCTGCCGCTCGGCTGGTTGGGGTGGGACGCCCTGCTGACCGGGCTGCTCCTGCCGCACGTGCTGCACGGCGGTCTGGTGCTCACCCTGCTCGTCACCCGAAAGGTGCACCGGACCACCCTGCTACCCCTCGGCCCGGCCCTGCTGGCGGGCGCCTGGCTAGCCGCCCTCCTCCCCTAACACCCCCGCCCCGGCCCCGCCCAAGCCGTGGCCGTGGCCGTGGCCCCGGCCCGGCCCCAGACTTCGTCGATCTTGCAGTTTCTGCGCCGACATAAGGTGCATTCCACGCACATCGGCAACCGAAAGTGCAAGATCGGCGGCGGCGTGGCGGCGTGGGGTTGTGGCGGCGTGGGGGTTTGGGGGCTTGGGGGCTTGGGGGCGTGAGGGGGCTTAGATCAGGCGGAGTTGGCGGTCCTTGGGGCGGCGGGGTTCGGCTTCCCCGAAGCGTTCGAAGAGGCCGGGGTCGATGGTGCCGAGGAACGGCGAAGGTGAACAGTCGCGTTCGGTGCCGTGCCGGGTGCGGCGGCCGGCGTGACTGACGTACAGCCGGTCCTGGGCCCGGGTCAGGCCGACGAAGAAGAGCCGGCGCTCCTCGGCGACGGCGTCCTCGTCGGGGGTCGAGCCCGGCCAGCGCAACGGCAACAACCCGTCCTCGACACCGACCAGGAAGACAACCGGGAACTCCAGGCCCTTCGCGGCGTGCAGGGTGAGCAGCGTGACCGCCTCGGCCCGCGGGTCGAGCGCGTCCACCTCGGCGCCGGTGGCCAACTGCGACAGGAAGGCCTCCAGGTCGTCGCCGCAGCGTCGGGCCAGCGGGGTCAGCAGGTCCACGGCCGAGCGGACGTCCTCGGGGCGGACCGCACTGCTGGCGCCGTCCAGGGTGGGCACGGCGAACCGCTCGGCGACCACCTGACCGGCCAGCCGCACCCGGGCGGCAAGTGAGCCGGCCAGGCCGTCGGCGTGTCGTAGCTCGCGGGCGATGGCCGCCACCCCGGGCCGATCCCGCAGCCGGTCGTGGGAACGCTTCTGCACGGGGATGTTGGCCCGGGTCAGGGCGTCCACGATCGGGGCGGCCTGCGCGTCGGTGCGGTACAGCACGGCGATGTCGGAGAACGACAGTGAGGTGGACCGGCCGTCGATGCGGCCCGAGTCCAGCGAGCGGTGCGACAACCCGCCGACCAGATCGTCGACGGTACGCACGACGAAGTCGGCCTCCTCGTTCACCGACGCCGCAGGGTACCGCCCGACCAGCGGAGCTTCCGGGTCGAGCCGGGCCGGGTCCAGCCGCCGGCCCCGGACCAGCGAGGACGGCGCGATGGCCTGCACGGCGGCGGCCAGGATCGGGGCCGACGAACGGTAGTTGCGGTTGAGTCGGACCAGTCGGGCGTCGGTGAAGTCCTCGGAGAAGCGCAGGAAGTAGCCGACGTCGGCACCCCGGAACGAGTAGATGGCCTGGTCCGGGTCGCCGATCGCGCAGAGGTTGCCGTCGGCGGGGCTGAGCAGCCGCAGCAGCTCGTACTGCACCTCGTCGACGTCCTGGTACTCGTCGACGAAGATCCACCGCCAGCGGTCCCGGTACCGTTCGACAAGCTTCCGGTCGGCCCGCAGCAGCTCCACCGGCAGGGTCACCAGTTCGTCCAGGTCGACCAGGTCCTGCTTGCGCAGCAGCGACACGTAAGCGGCACTGTCGTCGCCGGCCTCGGTGCGTGCCGCCGCCCGCTCGGCGTCGTCGGCGATCCGGAAGTCGGCGGGGAGACCCGCCGCGCCGACGTTCTCCCGCAGGATGGTCAGCCCCAACGCGTGGAACGTACCCACCGTGACGTCCTCGGCGACCGGGCCGAGCAGCCCATCGAGGCGGTGCCGCAGCTCTTCGGCTGCCCGGCGGGTGAACGTGATCGCGAGGCAGTGCTCGGGGAAGACGTTCAGCTCCGCGCAGAGGTACGCGATGCGGTGGGTGAGCGTCCTGGTCTTGCCGGTGCCCGGACCGGCCACGATGAGCAGCGGACCGCCGGGTGCGGAGGCGGCCACCCGCTGCATGGCGTCCAGTCGGTCCAGCAGGCCGGTGCCGACCTCCTCCATGCCGGAGAGCATCGGCTCGAACGGCTCGTGGGGAGACGGCGGTGACGCGATCGGCGGCGCGGGCGCCGGGACCGGCTTCCGCTTCGGCTCCGCCTTGGCCGCCGCCGGGCGCTTGGCCGGGACCCGTGGAGCCGGCTCCGCGGGTCGTCGCTGCGCCGGCACCGGTACGTCGAACAGCGTCTCCTGCGCGCCCAGCTCGGCCGGGTCGAAGAGCGTGATCACGCCGTACTCGCCGTCGTAACCGGGCACCCGGCGGACGTCGCCGCGCCGCAGCCGCCCGATGCCCTCCGCGAGGAGCTCACCACCGGCCTGCGCGATCTCGGTCAGCGGGGTCGTGGTCAGGATCTCCAGCTCGGGGCCGAGCGTGGCCAGCAGCTCGTTGAGCCGCCCCTCGACCTTCTTCGACCGGGCACCCACCTTGTTGATCTCGCCGAGGATCTCGGCCAGCGGCACCAGGTGGGTGACGTCCCGGGCGTGCGCCGGCCGGTGCCCGTCCGGCCGGTCCGCCAACTCCTCGATCCGACTGAGGACACCCACGGTGAGGGGTTTGCCGCACTCGGGGCAGCGTCCGTCGGCAGCGCGGGTGCGCTCCGGAGTCCAGTTGACCCCGCACAGCCGGTGCCCGTCCGCGTGGTACTTGCCCTCCTCCGGGAAGAACTCGATCGTGCCGGCCAGGCCGTCACCGGTACGCAGCGCCTCCCGAACGGCGAAGTAGTCCCGTTCGGCAGTCAGCACCGTCGCCTCCCGGCCGAGCGCCGGCGGCGAGTGCGCGTCCGAGTTGGACACCAGTTGGTAGCCGTCCAGGCTGCCGACCCGCCAGTTCATGGCGGGGTCGGAGGAGAGCCCGGTCTCCACGGCGAAAATGTGCCCGGCCAGGTCGGCGTAGCAGTCCGCGATCGCGTCGAAGCCCGACTTCGAGCCCAGCGCGGAGAACCAGGGAGTCCAGATGTGTGCCGGCACCAGGTAGCCGTCCGGGCTGGCCTCCAGGGTGATCTCCAGCAGGTCGCGGGAGTCCAGTCCGAGGATCGGTCGGCCGTCGGAGCCGAGGTTGCCGATCCGGCCCAGCGCGGTGTTGAACCGGGCCACCGCGTCCAGATCCGGCAGGTAGATCAGGTGGTGCACCTTGCGGGTCCGGTCGTCCCGCTTGTAGATGGTGGAGATCTCCACGCTCAGCATGAACCGGACCGGGTCCGCCTCCGCGTTCGGCGTGAGTCGGGGTGGCAGCCGCCGGGCGAGGTCCCGTTCCGCCTCCGGGTCGAGCCGGTAGAGCCCCGGTTCGGCCGGGCGCAGTGTCTCCCGCAGGTGGTCGTACCAGGCGGGGTGGGTGAAGTCGCCGGTGCCGAGCAGGCCGATGCCCTTACGCCGGGCCCACCACGCGAGGTTCGGCAGGGTGAGGTCACGGCTGCACGCGCGCGAGTACTTCGAGTGGATGTGCAGGTCCGCGACGAATGGCGGTAGGCCACCGGGGGGTACGGCGCTGAACGGGGGCACGCCGCATCCTGTCACGCCCGCCGCGCCGGCCACCCGCCGCCACGCGCGGACGTGACCTCCGCTATGCCGAGCGCAGCTCGACCAGACTGATCTGCGGCTCGGCCCCGACCCGGACCGGTGGCCCCCAGAAACCGGCGCCGTTGGTCACGTAGACCTTCGTGCCGTCGACTTCGCCGAGGCCGCTGACCACCGGCTGCTCAAGCCTGACGGCCAGGTTGAACGGCACCATCTGCCCACCGTGGGTGTGCCCGGACAGTTGCAGGTCGACGCCGTACCGGGCGGCCTCCTTCGCCGCCAGCGGCTGGTGCGCGAGCAGGACCACGGGACGGCTCGGGTCGCGGTCGCCGAGGGCGGCGGCGAAGTCCGGGCCGGCGGCGAGGCCGGTGCCGGCCCCGGTGAGGTCGTTCACGCCGGCCAGGTCGAGCACACCACCCCGAGCCTGGATCTCCTGCCGCTGGTTCTGGAGGACCCGTAGGCCGAGCCGGTCGACCTCCTGGACCCACTCCTCCACCCCGGAGTAGTACTCGTGGTTGCCGGTGACGAAGAAGTTGCCGTACCGGGAGCGCAGGTCACGCAGGGGCTCGGCGGCCGCGCCGAGTTCAGCGACGGTTCCGTCGACCAGGTCGCCGACCACCGCTACCAGGTCCGCGTCGAGCCGGTTGATCGCGGCGACGATCCGCTCGGTGTGCGCCCGGCCGCGCAGCGGACCGAGGTGGATGTCGGAGACGGTGGCGATGCGCAGGCCGTCCATGCTGCGGGGGAGTTTGGCGAGCGGGATGCGTACCCGGTCGAGCTGGGGTGGACCGAGTGCCGTGCGAACGCCGTACCCCACGATGCCTGTGGCGGTGAGACCGGCGAAGATGGCGGCCCCACGGGCGAGCACCAACCGACGGGACGGGTCGTGGTCCGGTGCGGCGACGGCGTCGGCGGCCGGCGGGTCGGTCGGCCCGGCGGCCCCGACGAGCACCGGCTCGGGCGCGGCGGTGGCGGGCTCCGCGGCGACCACCCGGCGGCGCAGCACCAGTCGGGCGACGAGCATCGGGACTTCCAGCACGATCAGGACGATCAGCAGGTAGAACATCAGCGCGAGCCACAGGTAGCCGGGCCAGGCGAGCCAGTAGAGCCCGGCCTGCGTGCCGGCCATCGTGACCGGCACGAGCAGTGCCAGCACCAGTGCGGCGATCCCGCCGACCCGTCGCCAGCGGCCCGGCGCGGTGGTGTCCCGAACGAGCCGCTTCCACAGGTAGAGGTGGATGAGGCCGGTGACCAGCGCCAGGACAGCCACGAACCCCAGAACCGCCATCATGTGTGAAGCCTCCCTCAGCCGCCCGCGAACGGGGGCAGGACATCGATCGTGGCCCCGGCCGGTAGGGGGGTCTGACGATCATGACAGCTGACGCCGTTCACGAGGAAACTCGCCACCTGCAGCACCCCGGCGAGCCGGTCGCCGTGGCGCTGGGTCAGCTCCGCCGTGAGGTCGTCCAGTGACCGCCCGGCGGGGATGGCCTCCTCGGCGCGGCCGGCGGCGGCGCGGGCACCCGCGAAGTAGCGGATGGTAAGCGTCGTCGACTCCACGTCTCAGCCCCCGATCGCTGACATCGGACGGGTGGGCTGGAGGAAGGTGGGATCGTCGATGCCGTGCCCGGCACGCTTGCCCCACATCGCGGTACGCCATCGCCGGGCCAACTCGTCGTCGTCGGCACCGGTGCGCAACGCGGCGCGCAGATCCGACTCTTCAGTGGCGAAGAGGCAGGCGCGGACCTGGCCGTCGGCGGTCAACCGGGTGCGGTCGCAGTCCCCGCAGAAGGGGCGGGTGACGCTGGCGATCACGCCGACCCGGGCGGGGCCTCCGTCGACCAGCCAGGTTTCCGCCGGTGCCGCGCCGCGCTCGGTCGGGTCGGGGCTCAGATCGAAAACGGTACGCAGTGACGCCAGGATCTCCTCGGCGGTGACCATGGTGTCGCGGGCCCAACCGTGCTGGGCGTCCAACGGCATCTGCTCGATGATCCGCAGCTGGTAGTCGTGTTCGAGGGCGAAGCGGAGCAGCGCCGGCGCCTCGTCCTCGTTCACACCACGCATCAGCACTGAATTGATCTTCACGGGGCTGAGCCCGACGGTCGCCGCCCCGGCGAGCCCGGCCAGCACCGCGTCGAGGCGGGGGCGCCGGGTGAGCTTGGTGAACCGGTCCGGGTCCAGGGTGTCCAGTGAGACGTTCACCCGGTCCAGGCCGGCCGCCCGCAACGCCGGGGCCAGTCGGTCCAGGCCGATGCCGTTGGTGGTCAGCGAGACCCGGGGGCGGGGTTCGAGGGCGGCGACCGCCGTCACGATGTCGACCAGCCCGGCTCGGATCAGCGGTTCACCGCCGGTGAACCGCACCTCGGTCACGCCGAGCAGTTCGACAGCAACCCGGACCAGCCGGACGATCTCCTCGTCGGTCAGCAACTCGGGGCCGGCCAGCCAGGGGAGCCCTTCCGCCGGCATGCAGTAGGTGCAGCGCAGGTTGCACTTGTCGGTGAGGGACACGCGCAGGTCCCGGGCGACACGGTCGTACCGGTCGACGAGGACGCCGTCGATCCCCGGGGCGACGCTCACCTGTCGACCGTAGCGCGCTCGGCCCGGCTCAGGACGCCACGGGCGGTCTGGACGACCAGATCTCGGAAGCTGACGCCGAAGAGTGCTGTGTGCACGAGCAGCAGATGCAGCTGATGCACTGGCACGCGGTCACGCCAACCGTCCGGTAGTGGCCAACTCTCCTGGTAGGCGGCCACCACCCGATCCAGGTGGGGAATGCCGCCGAAGAGGGCGAGCTGGGCGAGATCCGTCTCCCGGTGCCCACCGTGCGCCGCCGGGTCGATGAGCCAGGCCCGGTCGTCGAGCCCCCACAGCAGGTTGCCCGGCCACAGGTCGCCGTGGATGCGCGCGGGCGGCTCGTCGCCGCCGAGCCCGTCGAGACGACCGATCACCTGCTCGACCAGAGCGGCATCGGCGCTGGTCAGCGCGCCAGCGTCGACCGAGCGTCGCAGGTAGGGGGCGAGGCGTCGCTCGGCGAACCAGGTCGACCAGCGCCCGCCGGTGAGGGTGTTGTCCTGTGGGAGCGAGCCGATGAAGCCGGGCCAGGTGGCACCGAAGGCGGTTGCGCCCGCCCGGTGCAGCCCGGCCAGCTCCCGGCCGAAGCGCTCGGCTGCCTCCGGCGTCGGTTCGCCGGGCTCCACCCAGTCGAGCGCCAGCAGTTCCGGCAACACCACGATCACCTCGGGTACGCCGACAGTGCCCGCCTCCCGCAGCCAGCGCAGGCCGGCGGCCTCGGCGGCGAAGAAGCCCTCCGGCGCCGGTCGGTCGGCGCCCTCCGGCCAGGACTTGGCGAAGACGGAGTGGCCGTCGTCGAGGGTGAGCCGGGCGGCTGCGCAGATGTTTCCACCGGAGACCGGCGTCTCCCGGAGCCGCTGATGGGTCCGGAAGGTCGGGAGGTGTGCCGGATGCGCGCGCAGGTACGCCAGGTCCATCAGCGCACGGTAACCGCTCCTTACGACAGCCAGGTGTCGCCCGACGACATCGGCGCTCTTTCCGCACCCTTAGGTGGCGCGTGAGCAGGGAAAACACGTTCAGTAACTGTGGATAAGCCGCGTGTCGTCCACAGGGGTGGCAGGGCCCGGCACGCCCGCCGCAGGCTTCCGACATGACCTCGACCGAACGCCCTCAGCTCGCCGTCCGCTCACCCGCCGACCTGATCGCCGCTGTGCCGTACCTGCTCGGCTTCCACCCCACCGACAGCGTCGTCGCCGTGGCGCTGGTCGGCCGACAGATCGTCTTCGCCGCCCGCGCGGACCTGCCCGACCCGACCGAGCTGGGCGGACTGGCCGGGCACCTGGCTGGTGTGCTCCGCCGGCAGGGCGCGGAGGCCGCCACGGTCGTGGGTTACGGGCAACCGGAGCAGGTCACCCCGGCAGTGGACGCGCTGCGCGACGCGTTGAACGATTTCGGGCTGCACGTGCTCGACGCGCTGCGGGTGACCGACGGCCGCTGGTGGTCCTATCTCTGCACCGAGCCCGAGTGCTGCCCGCCCGAGGGTCGCCGCTACGACCCGAACGCCAACCGGGTGACCGCCTCGGCGGTCTTCGCCGGTCAGGTCGCGCTCCCCGACCGGGCCGCCCTGGTGGCGCAGGTGGCACCGGTGGACGGGCCGGCCCGGGAGGCGGCCCGCGCGGCCACCGCCCGCGCCGAGCTGAGACTGGCCGAGCTGGTCGAGCAGGCACCCGAGAGCGACCTGCTCGGGGCGCGGGCGCTGCGCGCCGCCGGGGTGGCGGCGGTCCGCGAGGCCCAGCGTCGGCAGCGGCGTGGTGAACGGCTCGACGACGACGAGGTGGCCTGGTTGAGCCTGCTGATGACTCACCTGCCGGTCCGCGATCACGCGTGGGAACGCACCGACGGCCGGGACCGGGACATCGCCCTCTGGACCGACGTGCTGCGCCGCGCCGAGCCGGAGGTGGCCGCCGCGCCGGGTGCGCTGCTGGCGTTCGCCGCCTGGCGTGCCGGGCAGGGCGCGCTGGCGGCGGTCGCGCTCGAACGCACGCTGAGCCTGCACCCCGACTACTCGCTCGCGCTGCTGCTGGACGATCTGCTCCGACGGGGCGTTCCCCCGGCCGAGCTGGACGGCTGGCCGTCGGTCGGGATGCCCGGCGTCATCCGCCCCCGCAGGCGGAGCCGTCGTGGCCGCCGTTGAAGGACGCGATCACCGCGCGGTAATACCGCAGGTGCTACCAGAATTGATAGGCTGGCGGACGTGACAGTGAAGCGCTCCGTGAGCCTCCCCGACGACGTCGCGGACTGGCTCGACCAGCAGCCCAACGTCTCGGCGGCCATCACCGCAGCGGTACGGGTGCAGATGGCCCGCGTACACCTCGACGAGGTGCTGCGGCGCGCCGGCATCGAGGTGACCGAGGCGGGTAGGGCGCGATGGCGGGAGCGCCTGGCGACACCCATTCCGGCGGACGCCCTGGCTGAGGGACGCCGGATGTTGGGCCGAGCCGGATGAGCGATCAGATCGCCGCCGTGTTCGACGCGTCGGCGCTGACTGCCTACATCGAGGGCAACGTCTCGGTGGGGGAGTTGATGCTGGAGGTCGCCGACGAGGGTCGGCAGGTCGCCGTCCCAGCGACGTGCCTGGCTGTCGCCTTCGCGAGCGTGGCCGACGAGATCGATGCCGCGCTACTGGCCCTGATGATGACTGCCCCGATGATCCGTCTGCTGCCGCTCGACGTCGAGGACGTGCAGGACACCGGCAGGCTGGCCCGCGCCGTGGACGGCGACATCTCGTTCGGCCATGCCGCCCGCGCGGCACTCACCCACGAGGCGCACTACGCGACAGTGCGACCCAAGGTGGCGGCGACAGTGCTCCCTACCAACTGGAGCATCCTCGACCTGGCGTGACGGGTCTTCCGGCGACGCCTCCGTCGAAGGATGTACGCGTTGCTCCTGTTCACGGCCGACGCGGCAGGCTCGCCGCCGCCGGAGAATGATCTCGTGGCCGTTCTCCGCATTGGTACGACATGACCCCCGAGTTGCTGCTGTCGCTGGCCGGGCTGGCGTTGATCGACAGCACCAGCATCGGCACCCTCTTCATCCCGGTCTGGTTGCTGCTCGCCCCCGGGCCGGTCAACGTCCGGCGGATCCTGGGCTACCTCGCCACCATCGCGGTGTTCTACCTCGCGGTTGGGCTGCTGCTGGTCTGGGGAGGCAGCAGCCTGGGCGACGCGCTGGGCGGCGCCCTGGACAACCGGGGCGTCCTCTGGGCACAACTCGTGCTGGGCGTGGGAATGCTGGCGCTCAGCTTCCGCTACGACGGCAAGCGGCGTCCCCGTACCGGTGGCGTCCTGCGCTGGCGGGACCGGGCCACCGCCGGAGATTCCTCGGCCCGCTGGTTGGTCGGGCTCGCGCTGCTCGCGGCGCTGGCCGAGGTGGCGACCATGCTTCCGTACCTCGGTGCGGTGGGTCTGTTGGCCACCTCGAAGGTGGGAGCGGCGGGCGTGGTGGCGCTGCTCGCCGGGTACTGCCTGGTCATGGTGCTGCCGGCGGTGCTGCTGCTGGGTGCCAGAGTGGTCCGCCCGCGACTGGTCGAGCCGGTGCTGGCCCGCCTGAACACCTGGATCGTCACGAAGGCGGGCAGCGCGTTGGGCTGGATCCTCGGCATCGCCGGTTTCCTGATCGCCCGTGACGCCGCCGCACGGCTGGCCCTGTTCGACCTGATCGACCGGATCGGTCGCTGACGGGACGCTCGGCTCAGGCTGGCTGCTCCACGGTGATCCGGTGCGGCCCGGTGTAGACGTTCATGGTCCGCCCGCGCAGGAAGCCGACAAGTGTCATCCCCGCCTCGTCGGCCAGTTCCGCGGCGAGGGTGCTCGGGGCGGACACCGCTGCCAGCAGCGGCAACCCCGCCATCCACGCCTTCTGGGTCAGCTCGAAGCTGGCCCGCCCGGAGACCAGCAGCAGGTGCCCGGCGAGCGGCAGCCGGCGTTCCCGCACGGCCCAGCCGATCACCTTGTCCACGGCGTTGTGCCGGCCCACGTCCTCCCGTAGCACCACCAGCTCACCGTCGGGGGTGAACAACCCCGCCGCGTGCAGCCCGCCGGTCCGATCGAAACCGCGCTGGGCGGCGCGCAACCGGTCGGGCAGCTCGGCGAGCAGCGTGGCCGGGACGCTGAGCGGGTCCTCCGCGACCGGGAAGAGCGACCGGGTGCGTACCGCGTCGATGCTGGCCTTGCCGCAGACACCGCAGGAGCTGGTCGTGTAGAAGTTCCGGGACGGGTCGGTGGTCGGTTCCGGTACGCCGGGGGCGAGCACCACGTCCACCACGTTGTACGTGTTCGGCGTCTCCGCGCCGGCGCAGAGTTGCGCGGTCAACACGTCGTCGGTCGACCGGATCAGCCCCTCCGTCAGCAGGAACCCGATGGCCAGGTCCAGATCGTCGCCGGGAGTACGCATGGTGACGGCGAGCGGCCGGCGTCGGCCGGGGCCTGCCGCGCCGACCCGGATCTCCAGCGGCTCCTCCACGGCGAGCGTGTCCGGTCGGCGGATCGACCCGCGTCCGGCGGTCGCCGCGTCCAGGTCGATCCGGAGTACGCCCCGTCGATCAGTTGCCCGTCCCATCCCGCCATCCTCCACCCCCCGCCGGCACACCCGCACGACCACCGGCCATCGGGCACCCGGCGGCGCCGTCCGACCGATGCCCCTCCGATCCGGTCTGCCGGCGGCGCACAGGGCGTGATCCACTCGTGTTCCTTGAAGTCGGGGTGTCCCCGGCACCGGGACACCGCGATTTCGGCGAATCCGAGTGGATCATGCTGTTCGTTCGCCGCGCTGGGTTTGCGCAGCCGCCCGACATCGGGGTGGGACCGGTCCCGGCTACGGTGGCCGGGTGGGGACGTACGCCGCCGTGGTGCTCGCGGGTGGGGCCGCCCGACGGATGGGCGGGCTCGACAAACCCGCGCTTCCGGTCGGCGGCCGGCCGATGCGCGACCGGGTGCTGGCCGCAGTCGCCGACGCGACGCCGCGGGTGCTTGTCGGTGCGGCCGACGCCGTGCCGGCGGGCGTCCGGGTCGTCCGGGAGGACCCGCCCGGCGGGGGCCCGGTCGCCGCGGCGGCGGCCGGGTTGGCGCTGCTGGACACCGACGTCACCTTGGTCGCGCTGCTCGCCGCCGACCTGCCGCTGCTCACCCGGGCCGCGATCGGCGATCTCCTGCACCACCTCGATCGGACGACCCCCGACACCGGTTCGGCGGGCGGCCGCACCGATCCGGCACCGCCGGTCCGTGGCGACCTCGCCGCACCGTTGATCCGTGACGGCCTCGCTGAACCGCCGGCCCGCGACGGCCTCGCCGCACCGTCGGCCCGTGACGGCCTCGCTGAACCGTCGGCCCGCGACGACCTCGCCGCACCGTCGGCCCGTGACGGCCTCGCTGAACCGCCGGCCCGTGACGGCCTCGCTGGCGGTGAGCGGCGACCCGACGGGGCGTGCTTCGTGGACGGGGACGGGCGGCGGCAGTCGCTCTGCGGCGTCTGGCGGGTGACCGCGCTGCGGGCAGCGGTGGACCGGTTGGCGGTCGAGCGGGGCGGCAGCTTGTCCGGGGCCCCGGTCCGAGCGTTGCTGGCGGGGCTCGTCGTGTCGGAGGTGGCCTGGTCCGGCGAGGGCCCGCCGCCGTGGTTCGACTGCGACACTGACGAGGACGTACGCCGGGCGGAGGAGTGGGCGCGATGACGGTGATGGACGACTGGGTCACGGCGGTGTGTGCCGAGTTGGATCTGGACCCGACCGCGGTGCCGGTGCCGGCGGTGCTGGATCTGGCCCGGGACGTCGCCCACCAGGTGCTGCGTCCGGGTGCGCCGGTCACCGCGTACCTCTTCGGGTTGGCGGTTGGCCGGGGCGCGGACCCGGCGGACGCCGCGGCCCGGCTCAGCGCGCTGGCGGGCGCCTGGCCGGTCGAGCTGGGCGCCGACCCCACGGACCCGACGGCCCCCTGACCGCCGCTGTCCGATCCCGGTCCGGGCTGATCCGACCCACGGGCGGCGTGGGTAGGGTGATCGTGACGGACGGAGGCGATCATGACGGCTGACCACCCCTCGGCGCCGCACGGTGAGCTGCCCGGCGCTTCGACTGAGCCGGCGGAATCGATCTTGCTCGACGAGCCCAGCACCACCGACCTGCGGGCGAAGGTGACCGAGGCGTGGCGGGAGTTCGCCCGCGCGCTCGCCGTACGCCTGCGGGAACTTCCCGTCGGCGCACACCTCGACCTGACCCTGGACCCCACCGCCTCCGGCACCGGGGACGCTGTCTATTCGATCAGCGTCGACGTGGACGCGGACCGGGTGTTGTCCGCCCGTGCGGTCGGCAACGCCGCTCTGCCGGCGGGTTACCGACTGGACCGGGGCGCGGTGGCGGACATGGTCGCGCTCGGTTGGTCCCCGCCCGGGGTGGTCGCCGGCTCTGGCGGTTCTTTCGGGCTGAACGCCACGACGGCCGAGTCGACCCAGGTCGCCACCCTGCTCTCCCGCACGCTGCGGGACGTCTACGGTGCTCCGCACCCGGCCTTCCTCGTCTATCTGGTGCACGACGCCGAGGGCGAGCCGTTGGCAGTGGAACCGCTGGGCACCGCCCGCAGCGAGTTCGGTCCGGACGCCGACGTCGAGGCGGACCTGGAGGAGGCGTTGGCCGAGGCGGCCGCCTCGCAGGTCGAGCAGGACGACGTGCTCGACCTGGCCGATCGGGTCCGAACCGTGGTCTCCACCATGTTGAAGTCGGACACCGACCGGTTGCAGATCGACTCGGACGGCGACATCACCATCCGCGCCGGCTCGGCGATGGTCTTCGTGCGCGTGCGGGACAACCCGCCCCTGGTGGACGTCTTCTCCCCGGTGCTCACCGAGGTGGAGCCGACCGAGCGGCTCTACGTCAAGCTCTCCGAACTGACGAACCGGATGCCGATCGGCCGCCTCTACTGCGCTGACGACACGGTGTGGGCGTCCATCCCGGTATTCGGCCGCAACTTCCAGGCGACCCATCTGATGCTGGCCGTGCAGGTGATGACCGGTCTCGCCGACGAGTTGGACGACCGTCTGCACGGCGAGTTCGGTGGCAAGCGGTTCTTCGGTGAGGGTGACAAGCCGGTCCGACGCGACGAGTCGGAGCACCGCACCGGCATGTACCTCTGAGTTCGATCAGGCCACGTCCAGCAGGGTCTTGCCGACCGTCGCGCGCGCCTCGATGGCGGCGTGCGCGTCGGCGGCGCGTTCCAGTGGGAAGCGTTGGCCGATGAGCGGTCGCAGGTGGCCGGCCGCCGCGTCCGCCAGGGCCTGTTCGGTGTACGCCCGCAGCCGGGCCGGTGGCACGTCCGGGCGGATCATGGTGACCTGCCGTGCCGTGGCGGCCTCCGTCGACACCGGGGACCACTCCCCGCTCGCCAGCCCGAAGCTGACCATCCGGCCGCCCGGCGGGAGCAGGTCGAAGGCGGCCCGGGCCACCGAGCCACCGACCCCGTCGAGCACCACGTCGACCCCGCCCACCGCGGCGCGGACCTGCTCGGCCCACTCGGGCAGCAGGTAGTCGACGGCCAGCTCGGTGCCCAGGCCGGGTAGCAGGTCCACCTTGCGTCGCCCACCGGCCACGCCGATCACCCGTGCCCCGGCGCGGACCGCGAGTTGCACCAACAGGCTGCCGACGCCGCCGGCAGCGGCCTCCACCAGCACCCGGTCACCGGGGTGGACGCCGACCGCCTCGATCAGCATGGTGGCGGTCCGCCCGTCGGCCAGCAGTGCCACCGCCTCGTCCAGAGCCAACCCGGTCGGCACCGCGATCGTCGCCGACGCGTCCACTGCCGCGCGTTCGGCGTAACCGCCGGAACCTCCGGTGGCGCTGACCACCCGCTGCCCGCTCAGCGCCGGGTCGACGTCCGGCCCGACGGCGGTGATCACCCCGCCGACGCCGTTGCCGGGGATCAGCGGTGGGGTGATGCGGAACGGGCCGGGGTGACCGGCGCGCAGTTGGGTCTCGACGAAGGTGATGTTCGCGTGTGCGACGTCGATCAGCACCTGGCCGGGACCGGGGACCGGGTCCGGCGCGGGGCCGGGCACCAGCACCTCGGGCCCGCCGAACTCACGTAACCAGATCGCCCGCATGACAGCCCCCTCGGCCCCGATGGGCTGCCTCGCCCACTCGGGGCCAGTCCATCTCCTCAACCTGGGTTGAGGTCAAGAGGTGCCGGCGGACGGGCCGACGCCGGGCGATTCGACCAGCCGGGAGAGCACGATGGTGCTGCGGGTGGAGGTCACGAAGGACTCGGCACGCAGCCGCTCCAGTGCCGCCTCCAGGTGGGCGATGTCGGCGGCGCGCAGGTGCACGAGCGCGTCCGCCTCCCCGGAGACGGTGTACGCGCCGACCACCTCGGGGTGCCGGCGGGCGGCTACGCCGATCTGCGCCGGGGTGGTCCGGCCGGCGCAGAACAGCTCGACGAAGGCCTCCGTGGTCCAGCCGACGGCGGCCGGATCAACGACGGCCGTGAATCCCCTGATCACGCCGGTGGCGCGCAGTCGGTCGACGCGACGTTTGACCGCCGGGGCGGAGAGTGACACCCGGGCACCGATGTCGGCGTAGGACGCACGGGCGTCCGCGACGAGTAACGCAATGATCCGCTGGTCTACCGCGTCTATCTGCAACGTTCCGCCTCTGGGAAGCAACGCTTGTGGCTGTTTTCAAAGTTCTACGGTACCTACTCTTGGTGACCGTGAACCAGCAGCGTTTCCCGCGAAAGCGGACATATCTCATGTGCTCGCCGGAGTACTTCGCGGTCGAGTACGCGATCAACCCGTGGATGGACGTGACCACCCCGGTCGACCGGGCCCTGGCCGTCAAGCAGTGGGACCGGCTGCGCGAGACGCTTGTCGGCCTCGGCCACGAGGTGCACCTGCTCACCGCCGAGCAGGGCCTGCCCGACATGGTCTACGCCGCCAATGGTGGCTTCGTGGTGGACGGCAGCGTCTACGGCGCCCGGTTCAAGCACGAGCAGCGGGCCGCCGAGGCCGCCGCCCACCACGCCTTCTACGACGCGCAGGGCTGGCGGTTCATCGCACCCAGCGAGACCAACGAGGGTGAGGGCGACTTCGCGTACGTGCCGGAGGCGCACGGCGGGCTCATCCTGGCCGGGCACGGCTTCCGTACCGAGATCCCGGCGCACGCGGAGGCGCAGGAGGCGCTTGGCCGTCCGGTGGTGTCGCTGCGCCTGATCGACCCCCGCTTCTACCACCTGGACGTGGCGCTCGCGGCCATCGACGACGCGAATGTCGTCTACTTCCCGGGCGCGTTCTCCGCGGCCAGTCAGCGGGTGCTCACCCAGCTCTTCCCGGACGCGGTGATCGCCGACGACGAGGACGCGATGGCCTTCGGTCTCAACCTGGTCAGCGACAGCGCGAACGTGGTGCTCAACAGCGAGGCCACCCGCCTGGCCGGCAAGCTCAAGGCGGCCGGGTACACCCCGGTCCCGGTTGAGCTGGCCGAGCTGAAGAAGGGCGGCGGCAGCGTGAAGTGCTGCATCGCCGAGCTGCGGCACTGACCCGCGAACGTGCCGGGGCCGGCCTCCCACTGGGAGACCGGCCCCGAACCGTGCTCCGGGTGGGCGTTCAGCCCAGCGTGGCCAGCTCGTTGATCAGCACGTTCGACATGACCTGACCGTCGCGCTGCACCTCGCGCAGGTACCACTTCTGCTGCGGGGTACGCGGCTGGTTGAACTGCCAGATGCCGCGCGGGCTGTCGATCTGGCCGATCTTGCCCAGGGCCAGGTTGACCTGCTGCGGCGTGGGCTTCCCACCGGTCAGCTGGATGGCCTGGTCGAGCACCTGCGCCGCGTCGTACGACGCCATCGCGTACGTGGTGGGGGTGACCTGGTACTTCTTGCGGTACGCCGAGGCGAAGACCCGGTTCGACGTGTTGTTCAGGTCGGCCGAGTAGTTCAGCGCGGTCTGGATGCCCAGCGCGTTGTCCTTCAGGTTCTCCAGCACCGCGCCCTCGGTGAGGAAGCCGGGTGCGTAGATCGGCCCGGCGAACTTCTCGCGCAGCTGCTTGATGAACTCCACCGCCGCCGCTCCGGCGAAGAAGCAGAAGACCGCTGTGGGCTTCTTGGCCAGCGCCCTGCTGATGTCCGAGGCGTATGTCGTCTTGCCGGGGTTGGAGGTGGCGCTGGTGTAGGTCACCGCGTCGCGGATCCGGGGGTCGTTCGTGCCGAAGTCCTCCCGGAAGCCGCGGACGACGTCCGGGCTGCCGACGTTCTCCGGCATGATGATCGCGACGCGGCCGTTCGCCGGCAGCTGGTCGCGCAGGTAGCGGCCGAGCGCCTTGCCGGCCTCGTCGAGCACGTACGAGGTCCGCCAGATGTAGAAGACGCTCTGCAGGCTGCTCGGTGAGGCGTTGGAGCCGATCAGCGGGACCCGGGCCTGCTCCACGGTGTCCCGGATGCCGACCATCACCGCCGAGTTGACCACGCCGGTGAGTGCCAGCACGCCCTGCTTGAGCAGGCCCTCGACGGCAGCCTTGCCCGTCTTGGCGGTGTCGCCCTCGTCGGCGGTCAGCAGCTCCACCGAATGGCCGCCCAGCCGCTGGTCGTGCAGGTCGAGGAAGAGCTGGAAGCCATTGGTGATGTCATCGCCGATGCTCTTGAAACCACCGGCCTGCGGCGTGATCAAACCGATCTTGATCGGGCCCCGGTCGGCGGCCGGCTCGGCGTCACCGTCTGAGCCGCACGCGGCGACGAACCCGGTGGTTCCGAGCGCGGCCAACAGTTGGAGCGCCCGCCTGCGATTCATCTGCGACACCGAGTTCCTTCCAGGGAAGCGTTGCAGGGCCGAACACCGCCCCAACGGCGTTCTACCTGGTCCGCGACGCTGCGTCAATGGCTAGTGATCATCGTGCAGGGACCGCAACACGGCAAGGACCTGAGGCCAGGCGACGGCCTCCGGGTCGATCAGCCCGAAATGCTCGCATCCGGGCAGTTCAACAAGGGAGATATCGGAACCCGCGGCACGTGCCTCCGCGACAAAATCCTGGCTCATCTCCACTGGAACCTGATGATCGTCAGAGCCATGAACGACTACTGTGCGTGTTCGTATCGGTACCAACATTCGTGGATCCGCCGCCGCGTACCGGTCCGGGACGTGCGCCGGGCCGCCGCCGAGCAGCGCGGCGACCGCGCCCGAGTCCAGATCCCGCCGGTACGCCTCGCCCAGATCGGCCACCGGGGCCAGGGCGAGCACTCCGCCCACCGTCGCCGGTGCGGTGCCCGCCACGTACAGCGCCAGGTGGCCGCCGGCGGAGTGCCCGACCAGGATCGGCGCGGCCAGGCTCACCCGGCCGGGCAGCGCCTCGGCCGCCAGCGCCGGCAGCTCGGCCACCCCGGTCAGTACGTCGGTGAGGGTGCCCGGCCAGCCGCCTCCGGGCTGCCCGGTGCGGCGGTATTCCAGCTGCGCCACCGGGTAGCCGTCGGCGGCGAGGGCTGCGGCCAGCGGGCCGGTGTGCCGTCGGTCGTACTCGGCCCGCCAGAAGCCGCCGTGCAGGACGACGACCAGCGGCCGGGCCGGCCCGGTACCCGCCGGAAGGCGCAGATCGGCCACCTGATCCGGGTGGTCCCCGTACGCCACCGTCCGGTCGGGCTCGGGGGCGGGCCGGGTCAACACGGCGCGCGGGTCGACAGGCATGGCGCGACGGTAGCGCGCCCCGCCCGGGTGGTTCGGCCCCGGTAGTCGGTCCCGGGCGGCATGGGTCGCGCCCGCTGGGTAAAGATGGACCCCATGACCGAAGCGCGCTCCGCTGGACAGAACGACGAGCCCGGCCCCGACGACTCCGGCCACTCCGGCACAGTGGTGGTGGTTGGTCCGGACGGCCGGCCGATCGGCACGATGCAGACCGACGAGGGCCAGGGCGAGGACCCGACCCGCCTGGTCGAACAGCCGGCCAAGGTGATGCGGATCGGCAGCATGATCAAGCAGTTGCTGGAGGAGGTGAAGGCCGCACCTCTCGACGACGCCAGCCGCAGCCGGATGCGGGAGATTCACGAGCGGTCGATCGTCGAGCTCAAGGAGGGCCTCGCCCCCGAGCTTCGCGACGAGCTGGAGCGCATCTCGCTGCCCTTCGCCGAGGACAAGGCCCCCAGCGAGAGCGAGCTGCGGATCGCGCACGCCCAGCTCGTCGGCTGGCTGGAGGGCCTGTTCCACGGCATCCAGGCGGCCCTGGTGGCCCAGCAGATGGCCGCCCGGGTGCAGCTGGAGCAGATGCGCGGCGGCCGGCAGGCGCTGCCCAGCGGCCCCGGTGGGGTCGTCCCCGGGATGCCGGGCATCGGCCAGCCGGGCGGCGGCGAGGGCCACAACACCGGTCAGTACCTCTGACCTCAGTCCACCCCGAAGATCTTCTCCAGGTACGCCGCCACGCCGTCCTCGGTGTTCGCCGTCGTCACGTCGTCGGCGACCGCCAGGACGGCGCGGTGCGCGTTGGCCACCGCCACACCACGCCCGGCCCAGGTCAGCATCGGCACGTCGTTCGGCATGTCGCCGAAGGCCAGCACGTCCGCCGCGGCCACCCCGACCTGGTCGCAGTACCAGGCCAGCCCCGCCGCCTTGGTCACGCCGGCCGCCGAGATCTCCACCAGCCCGGAGGACGACGAGTGCGTGGCCTCGGCCAACCCCGCCACCGCCGTGGCGATCAGCTCGGCGAAGGCATCCGGGTCCTGCTCGCCGGCTCGGGCGAGGAGCTTCACCGCCGGGACGGAGAGCAACTCCTCCGGCGTCTCGACCGGTCGGATGCCGCTGGCGTCGGCGTCCCAGCGCAGGGGGTAGTGCTCCTCGTGCCGCATCTCCCGGCTGTCCAGGATCTCCACGGCGAAGCTGATTCCGGGCACCTCGGCCCGTAGCCTCCGGGCCACCTCGGCCAGGTGGTGCGGGGCGAGCGGGTCAGCCCGCACCACCTCGTCGGAGAACGGGTCGTAGACCACGGCACCGTTGGCGCAGACCGCCGGCAGCGGTCGGGCGAGCTGGTCGTACACCATTTTGAGCCAGCGGACCGGACGGCCGGTGACCAGAACGACCGGCGTGCCTTGCGCGGAGATCCGCGCGAGCAGGTCGGCGGTGCGTGGGCTGACGGTGTGGTCGTCGCGGATCAGCGTGCCGTCGATGTCGGTGGCGATGAGGCGGGGTGTGTCTCCCATTACCGGGACAGTAGCCGGTCCAGATACACCGCCACCCCGTCGTCGTCGTTGCGCAAGGTCACCTCGTCGGCGACGGCACGCAACTCGGGGTGCGCGTTGGCCACGGCCACCCGCGACCAGCCGGCCCACTCGAACATCGGCAGGTCGTTGGGCATGTCGCCGAAGACCAGCACATCGGCCGGGTCGACCCCGAGGGTCTGCGCCACCACTGTCAACCCGGTCGCCTTGTCCACGCCGGGCGGGCAGATCTCGATGAAGCCGAGCCCGGCCTGGGTGAGTGTGGCGACCTGCGGCGGGACGATCCTGCGGGCCACCGCCAGCAGCTCGTCCACGTGATGGTCGGCGGTCCGGGCAAACGCCTTGATCACGTCGCAGGCGAGGCACTCGTCGCGGGTGCGCGCCTCGAAGCGGTCCTGGTACGGCCAGCTTTCGTGGTAGTCGCCCCACAGCGGGGCGTCGTGCTCGTCGGACGCCTCGACCATCACGGTCAGCGGGCCGACCTCCGCCTCCAGATCGGCGAGGAGCCGAGCCAGAACCTCGGCGGGCAGCCGCTCGTCGCGGAGCACCACCGGGCCGCTCGGGTCGCTCTGGTCGACCACCCGTCCACCGCCGGCCATCACCAGGAAGTCGGCGGCGCGGATGTCGTTGCGGGTCAACTCGGTCAACCGAGGGCCGCGTCCGGTCGCGCCGACCACCGGGATTCCGGCGGCGCGCACCCGGTCGAGCACCCCATGGGTGTACGCGGAGACGGTGTCATCGCTGCGGACCAGCGTCCCGTCGAGGTCGGTCGCGATCAACTTGGGCAGTCCCGGGCGGGTCATGGTTCCTCCTTCGCCCGCCGCCGTCGCACCGCCAGGGTCAGGGAACCCGAGTCTCGGAGTGACGGCGGGTCAGCAACCGTACCTCGCGGAACGGGTCGCATCCATGACTTTCAGGCGAATCGGACGCCAACTCCCACCCGCTCCCGGGCGGTGGGCGGGTGAAGGGGGCCGGTCAGGGCTGGGAGTCAGGGCGGGCGAAGGGGGCGGCGGGGGTGACCGTCAGGTCGGCCGGAGACGGAAGGCCGTCCTCGATCGGGTCGGGGTCCCGGCGGCGGCGCCAGGGGCGCGGTGCTGGCGCGTCGGCGGGCCGGTCATCGTCCGGTGGGCCGCCGAACACGCCGGGGGGCGCGGCGGGAGTCAGCCGCAGGGCGGCAGCGAACAGCACACAGGCGACGAACGCCATCACCAGCCCGCGGCCGTACTCGATCCGAAAGCCGTCCTCGAGCGAGTAGAAGAAGTTTCGCTGGCCGGGGTTGTCGAGGCCCGCCGTGGCGGCCACCAGTAGCACCAGCAGGGCGCCGGCCAGGGTGAGGCCCGCCAGCCGGGCGTTCGGCCGTACGGCCGCCGTGCCGCGCAACGTCAGCGCCACGGCGCAGACGAGGGCGATAAGCCCGACCAGGTAGCCGACCCCGAAGCCACCGACCTCGGACACCCCGGCGGGCACCTCGATCGTCGTGTTGCCCTCGGGCCCACCGTTCGGCAGGCTCATCACCAGCCACTCACCGACGAGCGAGGCGATCGCGGCCACCGCGCCCAGACCGGCGAGCAGCAGGGGCAGCCGGGGATCCTGCGCGAGGTGGGCCAGGGACCAGGCGAAGCGGCGTCGCGGGGCCGGCTCGTCGGCACCCCACTCGATCACCGCCGGGGCCTCGGAGCGGTCGCCCTGCCGCGGGATCGGAAGCTCCTCGGACATCGGCCACCCTTCCGCCGGTCACGGACCTGGGTCGCATCATGGCACAGCAAGCTGGTGGTGACAGGGATCGCAGGGCTGGCACGCGCGCCGGTCTGTCGCCCGATGGTCGCCTTTCCGCTAGCGTTTGCCCCATGCCTATCCGTACCGCTTCAGCACAATGGCAGGGCAATCTCACCGAGGGCGCGGGCACCGTGCGCACCGGTAAGGGCGGCCTGTCCGGCAACTACTCCTTCAAGTCGCGCTTCGAGGAGGGTGAGGGCACCAACCCCGAGGAGTTGATCGCCGCCGCGCACGCCGGCTGCTTCTCGATGGCGTTCTCCAAGGCGCTTGCCGACGCGGGCTCGACGGCTACCTCGGTCGAGACCACCGCCAAGGTGCACCTGGACAAGACCGACGCCGGCATGACCGTGACCCGGATCGACCTGGAGACGGTCGGCCAGGTCCCGGGGATCGACGAGGCGGAGTTCCAGAAGCTCGCCGAGGCCGCCAAGGCCAACTGCCCGATCTCCCGCCTGCTCTCGCCGGGCGCCGAGATCACCCTCAACGCCCGCCTGGCTGCCTGAGCCAGCCGGCCCACACCGTACGTCCACGGAAGGAGCCTCCGCCCGGTTCCGGGTGGTCGCTTCTTCCGTGCATGTGCGGACGACAGTCACCGTCGTCCAGCACTACCGGGCCACGTGCCCCCGCGTCGGGCACAATGGGCGAGGTGCCGGTGGAGATGAGCCGTGAGCGCTTCGAGGAGTTGGTCGGCGAAGCCCTCGACGAGGTGCCCGAAGAACTACTCGGCCTGATGAACAACGTGGTGATCCTGGTCGAGGACGACCCACCACCGGGAGAGGTCGACCTGCTGGGCCTCTACGAGGGGCACGCGCTCACCGACCGCGGTTGGGGCTATTCCGGTGTGCTGCCCGACCGGATCTTCATCTACCGCCGTCCGATCCTGCGGATCTGCGACAACGACGACGACGTCATCGACGAGGTGGCGGTGACGGTGGTGCACGAGATCGCCCACCACTTCGGCATCGACGACGCCCGGTTGCACGCGCTCGGCTGGGGCTGAGCCCCGCCGCTCGACGTCCGCCCACCCGCGCCACACGAACGCGCCTGGCCGCCCGTCCGACGGCCGGTGCTTGCCGAGGTCGCCTACCGTCGGTGCAGCGAACGCGACCCTATTCAGGAGGCCCTTTCATGCGCAGCGAGCTGTTCTCCGCGGAGAATCTGGAGAAGGAGTCCGCGCAGCCCGGCATGCGGTTGCAGAACTCCAAGATGTTGAAGATCGAGCTCAACGGCGAGGCGATGGCCCGGGTCGGGTCGATGGTCGCCTACCAGGGGAATGTGCAGTTCCAGGCGTTGGGTTCAGGTGGGCTCGGCAAGTTCCTCAAGCAGAAGCTCACCGGCGAGGGCGTCCCGCTGATGAAGGTCACCGGGCAGGGTGACGTCTTCCTCGCCGAGCTGGCCAAGGACGTGCACATCATCGACCTGGAGCCGGGCGACGCCCTCTCCATCAACGGCAGCAGCGTGCTCGCCTTCGACTCCACCCTCCAGTACGACATCAGGATGGTCGGCGGCGCCGGGATGGCGTCCTCGTCCGGCCTCTTCAACTGCGTGTTCAGCGGCTACGGGCGAATCGCCATCACCACCAAGGGCACCCCGGTCGTGCTGAACGTGGACGCTCCGACGTACGTCGACCCCCAGGCCGCGGTCTGCTGGTCGGCCAACCTCCAGACCGGCTACCACCGGGCCGAGCAGCTCGGCCTCGGCACTCTGCTGGGGCGCCGCACCGGTGAGTCGTTCACCATGAGCTTCGCCGGTCAGGGCTTCGTGGTGGTGCAGCCGTCCGAGGAGCCACCGGTCCTGGGCAGTGGCCAGCAGCAGCAGGAGGGCGGTCTGCTCGGCGGTCTGCTGAGCTGATCGACAGTCGCGCGACGCGCACCTGATCCGTAGAGCTGACCGCGGCGGCGCGGGCGCTCCCGTTCCCTCGGGGGCGCTCCGCGCCGGTCAGGTCAACTCGCCCGTACGCAGGCGGGCCAACCAGGCCGCCGCGTCGGCGTAGTCGACGTCGGAGAGACCCGCCGGCGCGGGCACCGGGCGTTCGCCCGCCTCGGCCCACCGGTGCCGGGGGTAGGAGCCCAGGAAGCGGACGTCGGCACAGACCCTGCGGAGCCCCTGCAACGCCTCGCCCAGGCGTACGTCGGCGACGTGGCCGGTGCAGTCCAGGAAGAAGACGTAGCGGCCCAACGCCTCGCCGGTCGGCCGGGATTCGATCCGGGTCAGGTTGACCCCACGGACGGCCAACTCCATCAGCACGGACAGCAGCGCGCCGACCCGGTCGTGGGCGATGAAGACCGCGAGCGAGGTGAGGTCGTCACCGGTCGGCGGGGGTGGCGGCCCGGGGCGGGACACCAGCGCGAACCGGGTCACCGCGTCGGGGTGGTCGGCGATCTTGTCGGCGAGTGTGGTGAGTCGGTGCCGGGAGGCTCCGATCGGTGCGCAGATCGCCGCGTCGTACTCGCCAGTGCCGGCACCGGCGGCCGCCGCGCCGTTGGAGAGCACGTCGACCACCACGGCGTCGGGCAGGTGGTTGCGCAACCAGCCCCGGCACTGGGTGGACGCCTGTGGATGGGCCGCCACGGTGCGGATCGAGGTCAGCGGGGTGTCGGGCCGCGCGGCGAGCACGAACTCCACCGACAGGATCACCTCCCGGGTGATCACCAGCGGCTCGCCCTCGGCCATCTCGTCCAGCGTGACGCCCACCGCCCCGCCGATCGAGTTCTCCAGTGGCACCAGCGCGGCGTCGGCGTCGCCGGCGCGGACGCTGTCCAGCGCCTCTCCGACGCTGCGAGCGGGCGTACGGGCGCCGCGCTCGGCGGCGGGTATCGAGCGCAGCGCCTGCTCGGCGAAGGTGCCTTCCGGCCCGAGGAAGACGAAACGTGTCGGCGGTGTTCCCGGCATGCCGATCAGCCTACGCACCCGGCCCGTTGGCCGGGCCGGCGTCGCAGGCGAGGGCGCGAATCCCGGCCGGACTGGTGGCGCGTACCTCGATGGTGCAGACGTCAGTGCCGGCGGTGACCAGCACCGGGGAATCGGGCTCGCCCCGGGTGACCACCTGGAGTTCCTCGTGCCCGGTCACCGTCAGCACTGTGAACTGCCAGTCGCCGGCGCAGAGCGGCCCGGTGCGGACCTGGACCCGGACGTTCGCCGGCAGCACTCCGGCCCTGCCGCGCAACAGTTGCAGCACCCGCTGGCCGGTCGGCCCGTTGCGGCAGGCCGTCGCGACCAATCCGGCGTCCGGGGTGGGCGTGACAGTGCCGAGAGACGGGGCGGTGGTCGGCGGGGTGGCCGGTGCGGTGCTCGGGGCGGACGGTGCCGGGGCTGCGGTGTGGGTGGGAACGCTCGTCGGCTCCCCCAGCCCGGGTGGGGCGCCACAGCCGGCCAGCGCCGCGACGGCGAGCGCCATCGGCAGGATTCGGGCGAGGCTCCGCGCCGGAACGCGATCGACTGCCCGGCCAGGAGCCGCCGGTGCGGGGTGGATCGTCGACCGCGGTGCGGGGGACGCGGGCGGGGGCGGGGTGAACGGCACGGGCCGATCCTCGGGACATCGGAGAATTCTTCGCGGCCGGGGTGGCCGAGCCCATCGTAGGGTGAGCGGCCGGTCGGGTGAAGGTCAGCCGGTGACGCGATGCCCGGCGCGCTGGAGCGCGGCCGTGCCCTCGGTCAACCGGACGGTCGGCACCAGCAGATAGTCGGTGTCGAACGTGGAGAACGTGACGGCACTGACCCGGGCCTCGGCGAGCGGGTCGACCAGCGCGGCCAGACTGCCGGTGCCGGCCAGCGTCACCGGGGCGGTGACCCGTAGGCAGCGCCAGGTCGTCTCCACCACGGCCTGTGCCGGCGCCCGCTCGGTCGGGCAGATCACGGAGATCCCGTCGGAGGTCCAGCTCACGGTCACCACGTCCGCGCCGCGCAGCCCGCTCGACAGCGCGTACGGCAGGGTGTTGCCGGGAGCCAGCCGGCACACAGCGTATTCCCCCGGCAGCAGAGCGATATCGAGCATGAGGGCACCCTACGGCCTTCGCGCAAACCCGCCCCGGCAACGCCGCGTGCGGCGAAGGACACACTGCGCCGCAGGTCAGACCTCGGAGAAGAAGGTGAGTGAGCCGGCGACGGTGCCGTCGGTGAGCACCGGGGTGGAGATCGCGTCAACTGTCGCGTCGGAGCTGTTCACGGAGGCGGCCTGCACCCTGAGTAGCCCCCGGGCGAGTCGGCCGGAGGAGAGCGCCAGCAGGGGCGGAATCTTGTCGATCTCGGCTTCGGTCAGCTCGCCGCGGTTGGCGGTGAAGTCGAGCAGGCGCAGCCCGCCATCGAGCAACGGTCGACCGATCAGCCCGGCCGGCTCACCGAGGCAGAGCAGTTCGCAACCGGCCGTGGAGATCGCCACCACCCGGGTGTCGGCGTCGATCAGCAGGCACGGCTCGTCGGCCCGGGAGACTGTCGACGACCATTGGCCGACATTGTCGGACTCCGGCTCTGTCGAGGCCCGCACCGCCGGCACGAACGCTTCCGAGAGCGAAAGTTCGACGTGGGCCACCGCGCCTCCTATGTGCACCGATCGACTGTCCACGCTAGCGGGTCGCCGACGGAATCACCGAGCGCACCGGGTCACCGGGGCGCGCAGCGTGAACCGCAGCGACCGGTGACGGCGCGGAGACCGGTGAGGTGAACGGGGGGACCGGAGCCGCGTGGCGTCGCCGGTGACGTTACCGGCGGTGGGCCGGCTTGTCAGCGGCCGTTCGGCCCTCGTCGTACCACCGGTAGTCGGCGGTTGGACGGTACGTGCCGTTCAGCCAGGTGCCCGGGTGCTGCGCGACCCGGGAAAGCTTCTCGGCGGTGGCAGGGCTGATCCGGCTGCCGCCGGCCACGAGCAGCCGGTCCAGTTCCCGGTGGGTGGCCATCAGGCAGTCCTTCGGAAGGCCGTAGACGCTGATCACGCCCGAACCGACGAAGGTCAGCACCGGTGTCACCGGAACGGGAAGCCCCACCGCCTCGGAGAGGGCCTTGCTGGCCCGCTTGGCGTCCCGGCGGGACTCGGCCACGTACGGAGGTCGCTTGCCGTTGATCTGCACCACGTCTCCGGCGACGAGCACCCGGGCCCGGCCGTGGTCGGCGATGGTCACGGCGAAGAGGCCACTCGGCCCGATGGCGAGGAACCCGGCTCGATCGTCCTGACCGTGGTCGAGGACGTCTGTCACGTCGGTGCGCGGCCACTCGATCACGTGCCAGGAAGGCCCGAGGTGGTCGAGTTGGCCCAACGCCCGTGCCCCGGCCGCCTCCAGGCGGCGTGCACCCCGCTCAGCACGACGGCGGCGGGCCCATTCGAGCGGTGTCGGACGGACCGGTTCGAGAACCCCCGGCGCCTCGACGCGGGGGTGTGGCACCGCGACGGGCGGCAGTGCCCGAGCGGACGGTACGGCTCGTCGTGCGGGAAAGACAGTCATCGCGACCTCCGGCAAAAGGTCCCTCGAAGTTATGTCCTCACTACCCTACGTTGCCACTACCGGTGTTTTGCAAGCCGGAGCGCCGGAGTGACTGTGGATGAATGCCATATTCATCCACAGTTCTTTTCTCGGATGCCGCTAAACCCTGCCCTACGCTGCGGGAGTGACCCACTACGTCGACAGTGAAGTCGGCCGGCTCGGCACCGTACTGCTGCACCGGCCCGGCCCCGAACTGGCCCGGCTCACCCCGCGCAACAACGACTCGCTCCTGTTCGACGCGATCCCCTGGGTGGAGCGCGCCCAGGAAGAGCACGACGCGTTCGCCGCCGCCCTGCGCGAACGCGGCGTCGAGGTGCTCTACCTGGCCACCCTGCTGGCCGAGACGCTGGCCGTCGCGGACGCCCGGGCCGAACTCACCGAGCAGGTGCTGCGCTCCCGGCGGCTCGGCGACACGCTGCGCGCCCGCGTCGCCGACCACCTCTCCTACCTGGACCCGGCCGCGCTGGCCGACGTGCTCACCGCCGGGCTGGCCCACGAGGAGTTGCGGATCAGCTCCGAGCGGCCCGGTGGGCTGGTCTACACGCTGATGGACCGACACGACTTCGTCATAGACCCGTTGCCCAACCTGCTCTTCACCCGCGACTCGTCGCTGTGGATCGGCGACCGGGTCGGCGTCACCAGCCTGGCCATGCCGGCCCGCCGCCGCGAGACCACACTGACCGACGCCATCTACCGCCACCACCCCCGGTTCGCCGGCACCGAGTTCGTCTACCGCCCCAGCCTTGAGCACCTGGAGGGCGGGGACGTGCTGCTGCTCGCACCCGGCGTACTGGCGGTCGGGGTGGGTGAGCGGACGACCCCGGCCGGCGCGGAACGCCTCGGTCGGCAGGTCTTCGCCGCCGGCCTGGCCCACACCATCCTGGTGGTGCCGATCGCCCAGAAACGCGCCACCATGCACCTGGACACCGTGTGCACGATGGTCGACGTGGACGCCGTCCTGATGTACCCCAACATCGCCAGCACGCTGTCCGCGTACACGGTGATCGCCGGCGGGGACGGCGAGGACCCGCGGGTGGACGGGCCGGCACCGTTCCTGCGGGCCGCCGCCGACGCGATGGACCTCGACCTGCTCCGGGTCATCGACACCGGTCTGGATCCGGTCACCGCGGAACGCGAGCAGTGGGACGACGGCAACAACACCCTCGCGCTGGCCCCCCGGCTCTGCGTCGGCTACGAGCGCAACACGGCGACCAACGCCCAACTGGAGCGGGCCGGCATCGAGGTGATCCCGATCGCCGGCTCCGAGTTGGGCTCCGGTCGGGGCGGACCGCGCTGCATGTCCTGCCCGATCACCCGGGACCCGCTACCCGTCGCCGGCTGAGCACGCGACGAGCGCAGCCGCCACGCGGCTGAGTGGACGACAGCGCCCGCCGCGCGGGGGCGCTGTCGTCCCCGGCTCAGCGCAGGGTGAGCTGGCGGCCGAGCAGCCCCTGACGGGCCCGCCGGCCGGCGGCGTCGAGTGGGTCGGTGACGGTGAGCGCCTCGGCGTACCGCTTGGCGAACTGCGCCACCGGCTCCTCCCACTCGGCGGCCGGGGTCTCCTCCGGCAGGTCCCAGACCGGCACGAGTCGACCGTGCGCGCGGAACATGCCGGCGAACTTGGTCTGCTCGCCGAGCGTCAACGTGCCGGCCGCGCCGAGTCGGGCCAGCGCGTCCAGGGCGGCGTCCTCGTCGTCCGGCAGCACCCAGCGCACGTGGGCCTTCTCCGGGACCTGACACCAGTACGCGGCCTTCGCCGCGGTCAGCCGGACCGTTGGGTAGATGGCCGCGTTCGCCCGCTCCAGCGACGCCTGGACGGTCGGATCGTCGGCGGCCCCGGGGTCGAGCCAGAAGTCGAAACCGTCGTGCATGGTGATGTCCAGCGGACCGTCCACGAGGATGTCCTGCAGCCGGGGCCCGGGGCCGGGCAGTGGCGCCACTGCCACCTGGCCGCCCGGCTCGGCACGCAGCGCGCTGAGCAACGCGTCGGCCAGATCCCGCGACACGTCACCGGACTGCTGGTGGCGCTGGAGGCCGATCAGCACCCGGCCGTCCGGCTTGGTGATCGCCGGGGCGGCCATGGGCAGCACCGTGGCGAGCGTCGCCGTCCGGTCGCCGAATTCGTCGACCAGGGCGGGCGCCAGCCGCAGCGGGGCGGAGGCGGCGGGCACCAACTCGCGCAGCGCGATCCACTCGGACTCGTCGACCAGCCCGTCGAACGGACGCGGCACGAAGACGTCCCGCACCTTGTCGCGACGAGGGGTGGTGTCGGCGGCGGCGCGCTGGCTCTTTCGACGCTTACTCACGGCGTCACAGCCTAGAGCTTCGAGCGGCTCGCCGTGACCGGGACCCGCCCGAGTCGTCCTCAGCCCGCCGGCACCAGGTCGGGTCGGGGTGTCGGCACCCTGTCGAACTCCGCCCACACGCGCTGGCCCATGCCGTCGTGCTCGACGCCCCAACGGGTCGCCAGGCCGGCCACGATGTGCAGGCCGCGCCCGTCCGCCGCATCGGGGCTGGCCGTCCGGAGCCGTGGCCCGGTGCTCGCGCTGCCGCCGTCGGTGACCCGAAGCTGGATCAGTGTGCCCTCGGCCGAGGGCCGCAGTTGCCAGGCAACCCTGATGACGTCGCCGGGCAGCGGTCTGGCGTGCCGCACCGCGTTGCCCACCAGCTCCGCGAGCACCGCGATCAGGTCCGCGAGGATCGTCGGGGGTACGACATCCGTCAGCTCGGCGGCGAGCCGGTGTCGGGCCAGCCGTGCCCCGCCCGGGTGGTGAGGAACCACCACGCACCAGGCCCGATCCCTCGTTGCCGCTGCCACCGTCGCCTCCACGTCGCGCCACCCCTGGTCAACCGCGCGGTAGCCGCACCTCTGCGACCGTACCGCCGCCGGTCCTCGGACGTAGGGATACCCATCCATTCTGTTGTTCAACGATCCGGCGGACGAGATAGAGCCCGAGCCCGGCTCCGGGATAGCCGCGCCGGTCGCCGGACTCGCCCTGCCAGAACCTGTCGAACGCCCGTTCCACGTGCTCGGGTCTGATGCCGATGCCCTGGTCGCTGACCCGGAACGCCACCAGATGACCGTCGCCAGAGGCGGTGATCTCGATAGGAGAGTCAGGTGCCGAGTACTTACCGGCGTTCGTCGTCAACTCGGTCAGCACCGTGGCCAGGCTGGGCCGGTGACCGAGCGCCTTGGGCAGGTCGCTCGGAAGGCGGAGCACCAGCCGGCGGCGCAGCTCGGCCGGCAGGTCGACGACGGCGGAGCGCAGCGCCTCACCGAGGTCGAACGGGGTGGGAGGGTCGTCGCCCGGCCCCACCTCGGCCGCCGAGCTGAGCAGACGGTCGACCAGCCGGGCCAGCTCGTTGGCGCGTTGCCCGATCACCCGGGCCGCCTGCCGTCGGTCGACGTCGGTCAGCGACTCCCAGTGGTCGGTGAGGGTGTCCGCGTACCCCTTGATGACGGTGACCGGGGTGCGCAGCTCGTGGCTGGTCACCGCGACGAACAGTTCGCGGTCGTGGTCGCGGCGCTGCTGGTCGGTGATGTCGCGGAAGGTGACCACCCGTAACGTTCCCGGGCCGGGCAGGTCGCCGGAGGTGATCCGCAGCCAACGGCCGTCCGGCATCCGGTGGTCCCGAACCTGCCCGGAGGGTGGCAGCGGGAACGGCAACGGGCGGCTCAGCGACTGCTCGACCGTCCGGCCGGTGACCTGGGCGGCGGCCGGGTTCCAGAGCCGGACGTGCCCGTCCCGGTCGACGACGGCCAGCCCGTCGGCGAGGGCCGCCACCACCGGGCCGTCGCCGTGCACCGGCAGGCCACTCTGGTCGCCGTACATGTGCCCGACACAGGAGGCGAGGTAAGCGATCACCCCCTGCTGCTCGGCACCCGGCTCGTCGTCGCCCGGGTACAGCGCGTGCAGGCTGCCGACGGTGTGACCGCCGATCTCGGCCCGGGAGACGACCATCCGGCGCAGGCCGCTGCCGGCCAGTTCGCCGGCCAGCTTGCCGTTGAGGTCACTCACCCGCGCCTGGCGTACCCGTGGTCCGGTGAGCAGGCACACGGTGTCCGGGTCGTCGACCGCCAGTGGTCGACCCAGGGCCCACTCCGCCGCGCCGGTCGCGGCGATGACGCGACCGCCGGTGGGACCGAACTCGACGAACGCCATCCCGGTGGCGCCGAGCGCCGGCTGGGCCACCCGGAGCAGTTGGGTGAGGACCGGCACGCCCGCGTCCCCAGAGTTGATCATCTCGATCACGACGGTGTGGCCGGCGAGGAGAGCGGGGAAATCGATACGCTCCGGCATGTGCCGAGTCTGCCCCGCCGACCCGGTTTTGGGCACCCCCGCCCGGTCGATGGGTCAGCGGTCCAGCCGGGCGAGGGCGTACGCGGGCCGGTCGGTGATGATCCCGTCCACCCCCGCGGCCAGCACCAGCTCCAGGTCGGTCGGCTCGTTGATCGTCCAGACGTACACCTGGTTGCCGGCCGCGCGTAGCGCGGGCAGCAACTGCGGGCGGCCCCGGACCAGGCCGATGCCCGGCCCGGCGATCCGGGTGCCGAACGGCAGCCGACCCAACCGCAGCCAGCGCGGCAGCACCTCCAGCAACAGCACGGTGGGCAGCGTCGGGGCCAGCTCACGCACCCGACGGACCGCCAGCGGGGAGAACGACATGACGGTGACCTGCACCGGGTCGTCCGGCGCGGGGTCGGCCAGCCCGTACCGGCGCAGCAGGCTGACCAGCCGCCGTTCCACGTTCGAGCCGTAGCGGGACGGGTGCTTCGTCTCCACCAGCAGTCGGACCGGCCGCCCGGCGGCGAGCACCGCGTCCAGGAGCCGGGCCAGGGTCAGCAGCCGGGTGTGTGACTCGTCAGGCGGCAGATCACCGCCCGGGGCACCGCCCGGGTGCCACGAGCCGAAGTCCAGGGCGTCCAGTTCGGCGAGCGTACGCGCGCTGACCAGACCGCGACCGTTGCTGGTGCGGTCCAGTCGTCGGTCGTGCACACAGACCAGGTGCCCGTCCCGGGTCAGCCGGACGTCGCACTCCAGGCCGTCGGCGCCCTCGTCGAGGGCGCGCAGGTACGCGGCGAGGGTGTGCTCGGGTAGGTCGAACGAGGCGCCGCGGTGCGCGAAGACCAGTGGCCCGCCCATTGCGCCGGCCTCAGATGACCTGGCCGGGCTGCCCGTTCGCGTCGACCACCGGTCGGCCGACCGCAGCCCACTGGCGCATCCCGCCGTCGGCGTTGCGCACCTGCTCCCAACCGTTGTTGATCAGGTAGGCGACGACCTGGGCGGAACGCCCGCCGGAACGGCAGACGACCGCCACCTCCCGGTCGGTGGGCACCTCGGCCAGCCGGGCCGGCAGCTGCATCATCGGCAGGTGGTGAGCGGTGGGCGCGTGGCCGGCCGCCCACTCGTCGTCCTCCCGCACATCCAGCAGGTAGGTCTCGTCGGCGATCTCGGTCACGGGCACTGTGGGAACCTGGGGTCCGAACACAGGAAGCAACACTAGATCCTCGTGGCCCGGTTCGACACCGACCGGGCCGTCGGCACCGTCACAACCGGGTCACCCAGCGGGGATTGGCCTGCGCCCAGGCCGGCACCCGGGTGTCGCGCAGCGCCTCGAACAGCCCGTTGCCGCCGTTGTCCAGCACCACGTACGAGACCTCGTCGATGGTCTGCGGCGAGGAGGGCACCTGGACGCCGCGCATCCCGTCGGGCGGCAGCGCGCGCAGCGCGAGGAGCAGGTCTTCCAGGGGTACGCCGTTGGTGTCCATGGTCAACGAGCCACCGACCGCCCGGAGCACCTGGTCCAGTTTGACGGGGTTGCTCCGCAGGTCCGCCCTGCCGGCGCTGTCCAACATCGCCCTGAGCAGTTGCTGCTGGTGGTGCTGCCGGTCGTAGTCACCGCCGGGCAGGTCGTAGCGCTGTCGGACGTAGTCGAGCGCCTGCGCGCCGTCCATCTGCTGGCAGCCGGTGGGGAAGACCCGGTTGGTGTGGATCGAGCGGACCTCGGTGTCCACGCACATCTCCACCCCGCCGAGCAGGTCGATGACCTTCCGGAAGCCGGAGAAGTCGATCAGCGCAGCGCCGTCGAACCGGATGCCGGTGAGCCGGTGCAGGGTGGCGGAGAGCAGTTGGGCGCCGGCCTGCCCGCCGCCGCCGTGCTCGTACGCGGCATTGATCTTGTCTTGACCACCGCCGAAGCCGTGCGCGGGCGGGATGGCGACCAGCAGGTCACGCGGGATGGAGACCAGGTACGCCTCCCGCTGCCCGGCGGGGACGTGCACGATGAGGATGGTGTCCGAGCGCTGGTCGGGGCCGCTCTCGCCCGGACGCCGGTCGGAGCCGACCAGGAGGTAGTTGAGCGGCCCGTCCAGGTCGGTGCGCTCGGTGCGGGCGTCGGCGTCGAGCAGTTGCTCCTTGGTCACCGTGCGGTCGTAGCGGTGGCTGAGCGTCTTGAGCCCGGCCACGGCGAGCCCCGCCAGCAGGACGAGGGCCAAGCCGACGCCGAGCAGGATCCGCGGCCCACGGGCGCGGGTCGACCGGGCGGACGGGGCTGCTTCGGCCCGGCCCGCTGCGTTCCGTCCCCACCTGGACGTGACCGCCTCCCCGCAGCCGATACGTGAAACCCGTTCACGTCAGGCTACGGGCGGTGAGGAGGTCGTCGCTGGCTTTCCGCGACTCCCGGCCTCACTTGCGGGTGGAGATCACCTCGGGGTGGGTGAAGACGAACTCGGCGAGTTTGTCCTGCTTGACCGCCTGGAACATCGCCAGGGTCTCTTCGTTCAGACCCTCGGTGTTGTTGTTGTTGGCGTTGAAGGTGCCGTTGTTGGTCTTGAGCATGGTCAGCTCGTTGCCGGTGACCCCGCGCATCGTGAAGATGAAGTCCTCGATCGGCACGCCGCCGGTGTCCAGCACGAACGCCTTGCCGGCCGCCTTGATCAGGTTGTTCATCTTGGCCGGGTTGGACAACATCCCGCCCTCGGTGGCCTTCTTCGCCATCGCCTTGATCAGCTGCTGCTGGTTGGCCTGCCGGTCGTAGTCGCCGTTCTTGAGGGTCTTGCGCTGGCGGGAGTAGTCGAGCGCGGCCCAACCCTCCATCTCCTGGCAGCCCTTCTTGTGCACCACCGGGGTCCGCTGCTTGCCGGTCTTCTTGGCGTCCGCGTTCCACATCGGCTTGCCGTCGACGTACGACATGTGCAGCGACTTGACCTCCTGGCTGACACAGATCCGCACCGTGCCCAGGGTGTCGATGACGTTCTTGAAGCCACCGAAGTTGATGATCGCCGCGCCGTCGAAGCTGATTCCGGTGAGCCGCTTGATCGTCTGGGCCATCAGCTGGGCGCCACCCTCCCAGCCGCCACCGTTGGCGGCACCGGCCTGGAACGCGGCGTTGATCTTTCCGGAACCGCCGCCGTAGCCGCTCTTCTTGAACGCCGGGATCTGCGCCTCGGTGTCCCGGGGGATCGAGATCAGGTACGCCTGGTCGTGCGTGGCCGGAATGTGCAGGACGATGATGCTGTCCGAACGCACGTCGTCGGCGGCCCAGCGCTCCCGCGCGTCCACGCCGAGCAGCAGCATGTCGATCGGGCCGTCCAGGCTCGCACCGCCCTCGGCGTCGGACTTGCCGGCATCACCCAGCAGGTTGCCCTTCGCGATGCCGCCGGTCGCCTGCCCGATCAACGCCTTGCTGCCGACGATGGCCACCCCGCTGCTCAGCATCAGCACGGCACCGAAGACGACGGTCAGCCTGGCCCAGAGCGGGTCCTTGCGCTTGGTCCGCTTCTTCGACCCACCGCCACCCGGGCGGTCGCCGCCACCGCCGCCACCGCCGCCACCCGGCGGACGCGAGCCCGGCCCGCCTCCCGAGGGGCGCGCCTGCGCGGGTATGGCCGCAGCGACTCGACCGCTGGGGGCGGCGGACCCGGAGGTAGAAGGGCGACGACTGGCCTGAACCGGCATGCGTGCTCCAGCTCGTGATCAGGAGGGGGCGGCACCACTGTACGTACATCAAATCGACTTGGCGAGTTCATCCCGGGTCAATCCGGACGTCGAATTTTGCAGACTCAGTCGATCGTCGCCGCTCGATGATCCGAACGGCTGGTGCCAGCCGGGCCGCGCTCAGCCGCCGTCGTTGCTCTTCGGCGGGTTCGCCTTGACCCAGTCAGCCATCGTGTCGGCGGACATGGCCTGGTACATCGCGAGCGCCTTCTCCCGGTCCGACACCACCACCGACTCGCCGTTGATCGTGTCGCTGCCCGAGTTCGGGCTGGTCACAAAGGTGAGGTTCTGGCCGCGCAGGTTACGGAACTGAAGCGCCATGTCTGTAACCGAGAAAGTCTGGTCGACGGTTACGGCCGCGGTCACCGATTTGAGGAAATCGTTCAGCTTCTTCGGGTTCGCCAGCGTGCCGGTGCTGGCCGCCTTGTCCATCAGGGCTCGGAGGAACTCCTGCTGGTGCCGCATCCGGGCGAAGTCACCGTCCGGGAACTGCTTGCGCTGCCGGATCCAGTCCAGGGCCTCCGCGCCATCCATGTGGTTGGTGCCCTTGGTGAAGGTCCGGTACGGCTTGTGGATCGAGGTGATGGTGCGCTCCACCTTCAGGTCCACCCCTCCGAGAGCGTCGGTGACCTCCTTGAAGCCGCCGAAGTCGATCGCCATCACGTGGTCGATCCGAACGTCGGTGAAGCACTCCACGGTGCGTACCGCCAGCGGCAGCCCACCGAACGCGAACGCTGCGTTGATCTTCGCGCGCGAACCTGAGCCGCAGTCCGCGCCGGCGCTCTCCGGGATCGGCACGTACAGGTCCCGGGGGATGGAGACCAGGTAGGCCTCCTGGTGGTCGGCCGGAATGTGCATGACGATGATCGTGTCGGCGCGCCACTGACTCTTGCTGTCGACCGGCGCGTCCGGGTCCCGTGAGTCGCTGCCGACCAGCAGGATGTTCAGCGCGCCATCGACGGTCTTGGCGGGCCGACCACCGGTGATCTCCGCGAACGGGTCGGTGCGGGCCAGGTCACTGTTGAGGTTGCGGGCGTACAACCAGGCGCCGACGCTGCCGAGCAGCGCCAGCACCAGCACCGCGGCCCCGGCCACCAGGGCGATCCGGCCCCAACGCGGTCGCGGGCCGCGCCGTCCCGACCCGCCGGTGCCACCCGGGCCGCCAGGCCCGGTCGGCCCCGCCGGACCGCCGGGCCGGGGCTGTTCCTCGTCGTACGACGGGTAGAAGCGAGCCTCGGTCGGACGGGCACGCCCGGAGGCGCCCCGATCGGGGCCGGGCACCGATGCGCGCCCGGCGCTGCGGTGCAGGTACGGATGCGGGACGCCGGCAGACGAGGTCGCGGACATGTAAATCAGGGTACGTAGCGGGAGCCACTGCCGCCTTCAGGCGACACTCAGCGGCAGGCGGTATGCGGAGATCCGGTTACCCTAGCCGCGACCGGAAGTACTCGATCGTGCGTCGCAGGCCATCTTCGGGCGCGACCGACGGCTCGTATCCGAGCAGTTCGCGAGCGAGCGTCAGATCCGGGCGGCGCATCTCCGGGTCATCCGAGCTGCGGGTGACATAGGTCACCTTCGAGGTGCTGTCGGAGAGCGACACGATCAACTCGGCGAGTTGCCGCATGGTCAGCTCGTGCTCGGTGCCGCAGTTGACCGGGCCCGTCTCGGTCGAGTCGAGCAGCAGCAGGATGCCGCGCACCAGATCCTCGACGAAGCAGATCGACCGGGTCTGGTTGCCGGTGCCGTGCACGGTGATCGGCTCGCCGCGCAGCGCCTGGGAGATGAAGGTGGGGATGGCGCGGCCGTCGTCCGGGCGCATCCGCGGGCCGTACGTGTTGAAGATCCGGACGATCGCCGCGTCGAGCCCGCGGTAGCGGTGGTACGCCATCGTCGCGGCCTCGGAGAAGCGCTTGGCCTCGTCGTAGACGCTGCGGACCCCGATCGGGTTGACGTTGCCCCAGTAGGTCTCCCGCTGCGGGTGCTCCTTCGGGTCTCCGTACGCCTCGGAGGTGGAGGCCATCAGGAACCGGGCACCGTCGGCGACCGCGCGCTCCAGCAGGTGCAGGGTGCCGACCGAGCCGACCCGGAGGATCTCCACCGGCAGTTGGGCGAAGTCGGTGGGGCTGGCCGGAGAGGCCATGTGCAGGATCGCGTCGAACCGCTCGGCCAGCGCCGGGTGGTGGGTCGGCAGACCGTCGGAGATGTCCGCTTCGACGAGGGTGAAGGTCGGCTGGTCCAGCAGGTGGGCGACGTTCTCCTTGGAGCCGGTCACGAAGTTGTCCAGCGCCACCACCGTGCAGCCTCGGGCGATCAGGGCGTCCACCAGGTGTGACGGGACGAAGCCAGCTCCGCCGGTGACGAGGACGCGGTGATCGGAACCAAAGCGCTCAGCAACCTTCATGCGGCTCAGCCTACCGACCGCCGAAATCGCCGAAGGGGTCCCCTGTTGACGTGGGACGTCAACAGGGGACCCCTCGACAGGTGCCGTGATCAGTGGGCGCCTGCGCCGGTGAGGGCGCGCACCTCCAGCTCCGCGTACTTGTCCTCGTCGTGCTCCTTGGAGATGACAGTGCCGATCCACCCGCAGAGGAAACCGAACGGGATGGAGAGGATGCCCGGGTTGGACAGCGGGAACCACTGCCAGTCGTGGTCCGGGAACATCGAGGTCGCCGCGCCGGAGACCACCGGCGAGAAGAACACCAGCAGCACGGCCGAGAGCAGGCCGCCGTAGATCGACCACACCGCGCCGGAGGTGTTGAACCGCCGCCAGAACAGGCTGTAGAGGATCGCCGGCAGGTTGCCCGAGGCGGCGACCGCGAAGGCCAGCGCCACCAGGAACGCCACGTTGAGGTTCTGCGCGTAGATCGACAGGGCGATCGACACCGCGCCGATCCCCAGGGCGGAGATCCGGGCGACCCGCACCTCCTGCCGCTCCGACGCCTCACCCTTCTTCAGCACGTTCGCGTAGAAGTCGTGCGCCAGGCTGGACGACGAGGCCAGCGTCAACCCGGCGACCACCGCGAGGATGGTGGCGAAGGCGACCGCCGCGATGATCGCCAGCAGAGCTGCCCCGCCCAGTTCGCCGCCGAAGAAGTCGATGCCGAGCGCTTCGGCCAACTGCGGCGCGGCGGTGTTGCCGGCCTTGTCCTGTGCCGTGATCGCCTGGCTGCCGACCAGCGCCGCCGCACCGAAGCCGAGGGCGAGGGTGAGCAGGTAGAAGGTGCCGATGATGCCGATCGCCCAGAGCACGCTCTTACGGGCCGCCTTCGCGGTCGGCACCGTGTAGAAGCGGATCAGAATGTGCGGCAGACCGGCGGTGCCGAGCACCAGGGCGATGCCCAGGGACAGCAGGTCGACCTTGTTGTAGAACGTCTGCGTCGAGTTGCCGGCGACCTCGACGCCGTACCGGAGCCCGGGTTCGAGGAACGCGCTGCCCTTGCCGGATGCGGCGGCCGCCTGGCCGAGCAGCTCCGACAGGTTGAAGTTGAACTTCGCCAACACCAGGATGGTCATCAACAGCGCGCCGCCCATGAGCAGGAACGCCTTGACGATCTGCACGTAGGTGGTGCCCTTCATGCCACCCACGGTCACGTAGATGATCATCAGGGTGCCGACCATGATGATGGTGGCCACCTTGGCGGTGGCCGCGTCCATGCCGAGGAAGGTCGTCCCCGGCCGGATGCCGAGCAGCAGCGCGACCAGCGCGCCGGCGCCCACCATCTGAGCGAGCAGGTAGAAGATCGACACCGTGATGGTGGAGACCGCAGCCGCGGTACGCACCGGACGCTGACGCATCCGGAAGGCCAGCACGTCCGCCATCGTGTACCGGCCCGAGTTGCGCAGCAGCTCCGCGACCAGCAGCAGGGCCACCAGCCAGGCGACCAGGAAGCCGATCGAGTAGAGGAAGCCGTCGTAGCCGTACAGCGCGATGATGCCGGCGATGCCGAGGAACGAAGCGGCCGACATGTAGTCGCCGCCGATCGCCATGCCGTTCTGGAAACCGGAGAAGGACCGGCCGCCCGCGTAGAAGTCGGTAGCCGTCTTGGTCTGCCGGCTGGCCCAGATGGTGATGCCCAGGGTCACCGCCACGAAGACCAGGAAGAGCGTGATGGTCAGGTTGCGGGCGGTGTGATTGCCCGCTTCAGCCGCGAGGAACGACTCAACCGCGTGAACCGTCTTCACGGGTCACCTCCCCGATCTCGGCGCGGATCCGGTCCGCGATGGGGTCGATCTTCCGGTCCGCGTACCGGGAGTAGAGCCAGGCGATCACGAACGTGGAGACGAACTGGAGCAGGCCGAAGACCAGTGCGACGTTGATGTTGCTGCCGAACAGCTTCGTGCCCATGAAGTCCCGGGCGTACGCGGAGAGAATGACGTAGAGCGCATACCACAGGAAGAACGCGACGGTCATCGGGAAGACGAAGCCGCGCAGCGCACGCCGCAGCCCGGCGAACTCGTCCGACCGTTGTACGGCCAGGTACTTGTCCGACTGGGAAGCGGCCGGAGCGGGTGTGTCCGTGGACATCTGTGGATCACCACCTTCACAGGCGTCAGAGGAGTTTCGCGCACCGTAGAGAGCGCACTCCCCGGCAGGGAAGGCTGAGATCGACGCCGGTCGGCGAGTGCGCCGAGCGGTTGGCTGGCTGCGCCAAGTGACTCAGGTCACTGCGGTGATCGGTCGGCTCGTGGTGAGGCGTCCGTTCAGATCGGCAGCTCGTGGTAGCGACCCCGGTAGTGCAGCAGCGGGGTGGCCTCCCCGGTCAGGTCGACAGCCTCGATGGTGGCCTCGACCAGCAGGCCCCAGCCGTACTCCCGGGCGGTGTCCAGCCGGCACCCGGCCCAGCCGCCGGCGTCCGCCGGAACCGGCCCGTACGGCGTCTCGTTCCACGCGCCGGTGGCGAAGAGCCCGCCCGGGGCGGGGAAGAGGCCGGCGAACCGATCGGCGAGCTGCCGGTGTGGCGGGCCGAGCGGCGTGACAGCGAACCGACCCGACTCCTCGGCCGACGCCCAGAGGTCGGACTCCGGGTCGATCAGCCCGAGCAGCCGGTCGGGTTCACCCTCGGCCACCAGGGTGGACGAGACGGTCAGCCCGGCCGGACCGGGCGCCGTCCAGAGGGTCACCGGTGCGGCGAGGCGACCACGCAGCCGGCGTACCGGCGACCGTTGCCCGGTCGGCACCGCGAACGGATCGGTGTGGTGGATCTCGGCACCCGGCTCATGATTCACGTGAAACATTGTGCCGCCCCGGGCCCTCGCCCAACCAAGGAAGCACTCGTGCAGGTCGGCGCGCCGCATCGGCAGGTGCGGCCGGCTCACCTCGGCTCTCCGGCCGTCCCGGGCGGTGGGGTCGCCCGGCCGCGGCGCGGTCCGCTCGGCGGAGGGCAATGCCCGAACGACCGTGATGTCTGTGAGTCATATTGATGCCTCAGGGACATCACGCTCGCGGTGAGACACCGATCCCTGGTGCGGTGCGTCGTCCGGTCGCCTGCCTGGTCGGAGGCCCGATCCGGCTGCTGGGCTGCGGGGTTCACCAGCGGCCGCCGTTCGCCCGCCAGGTCTGCGCCGGGGTCAGCCAACCGGCCCGGCCGGGTCGCGGCAGGGCCACCGTCTGCCCGTCAGCCCACGCGGGTGGTCGGTTCGGCGGGCCTGCCGACCGCTCCGATCCGGTCGCGCCCGGCACGGCCGCCGACGCGGCCACCTTCCTTTTCCGGTACGACCACAGCGCCCCGTTCCTGCCCCGGATGAACCCGAACATGGCTGATCTCCTCCCGTCGACGAGGGCCGCCCCGGCCGGGGGATGACCGGGGCGGCCCGAACGCAGGACCCAGTCGCCGGGACGTCGCCTCCACCGGCCGGGCCGCGTGCCTCCACCTGGACGGAACGGCGCCTGCCTGGTGTCGTGCTGGTCCGGGGGACAGCAAGGATCGCTCCGGCCCGGTCCTCACCTTCGCTCCGGCCGCCTGGCGTGGGTTTCTCGCCGACGCTGGCCAGGCGGCTGGCCGCCGCGTCGGTTAACGGCGCGGCGTGACAGTTGCCAGCAGTTCCGGCTGGCGGCGGTCCAGCACGTCGCCGGCCAGGTACGCGCCCAGCAGCGCCGCGCCCAGCCCGTACGCGGCGCCGACCGGCAGGGCCAGCCAGAGCCACGCGTCACCGAGCAGCGCGGCGGCCACCACCATCGGCACCGCGGCGACCGCCGAGGCGAGCATGCTCAGCAGGGTGAGCAGCCCCTTCGTGAGGCCCGCGCCGCTGTTCATCGCGAACGGGTTGCTGGTCTCCGGCAGTGAGTACGCCCCGAGCACCGAGACCAGGCTGTTCACCGCCAGCCCGACGCCGTAGGTGGCGACCAGGCTGCCGAAGGTGAGCCCGATCCACCCGGGTCGACTGAGCAGCACCGACAGCACCACCGACACGAACGCCAGCATCGGCAGCACGTACAGCGAGAAGGCCGTCATCCTCGCCCGCAGCTCGACCCGGCCGGGCACGCCGGCCACAACGTTCGCGGCGTACGCGCTGCCGTCGAAACCGAACTGGTTGGCCAGGGTGGCGGCGGCCAGCACACCCACGAGAACCATGGAAATGGTGACCACGACCGGTGAGCTGTCGTTGGCAGCCGCCGTCAACCCCCCGCTGTCCATGGCAGCGAAGTCGCCGCCGGTGACGTTGACGAAGACGGGCACGAAGATGCCGACCACCGCGATCGAGATCAGGTTGGCGCGGCGGCGCGCGTCCCGCCACCAGTAACGGGCCTCCCGGGCGACCAGGGCACCGAACCGGTCCCGGCGGGCCCAGCCAGCGGCCCGGGGGAACAGTTGGGCGACCGCGCCACCCGTGACCCCGCGCCGAACCGGTGCCTTACCGCCGCTCGCCGCGCCCACCATCGCCGACTCGAGCGACCGGGACCACCAGGCCAGCAGGCCGCCGAGCGCCACCACAGTGATCAGCAACTTGATCGGTGCCGCCCACGCACGCCCCTGGGCCACGTCGATGCCGAGCGTCCACGGAGCGCCCAACGGCGTCCAACCGATCACGGTCGCCACACCGCTCAACCGGCTCCAGTCCGCCTCCCGTAGCGCGGCGAGGCCGATGACCTGCAGAGGGCCGAGCAGCGCCGCCGTCACCGCCAGCAGCACGGCTGCCAGGTCGCGGACCCGTCGGGACCGCAGCATGGTGGCGAAGGCGCTGGTCACCGCACGGCTCGCCGCAACACAGAGCAGCAGCCCGGCGAGCACACCCACGGCGGCGACCAACCCCGCCGACCAGCCACCCAACGACCAGGCGGTCAGCACCAGCCCGGACGTCGCGAGGAGCACCGCAAGCACCGGCACGCTGACCAGAGCCGCCGCGAACAGGCCGGTCACCAACGTGCGCCGGGGCAGTGGCAGCAGCGCGAACCGGGCCGGATCGAGTGTCTCGTCCACGCCGAAGAAGACAAGTGGCAGGAGCAGCCAACCGAGCACCAGCAGCCCGCCGCCGGCCGCCGCGACCAGCACCGCGTACCGGCCGTTGCCGGCCAGGCCCGGCGCGGCGAAGAGGAAGAACCCGCTGGCCGCGAACCAGAGCCCGAGCAACGCGCCGCCGATGAACAGGGCGATCCGCCAGCCCTGGCCCCGGAAGTTGTTGCCCATCACCCGCAGCTTGAGCCGTACGAAGTGTCGAGCGGAGACCGACCGTGGCGGCGCGGCGGGGGTGGCGTCCGCACTCACTGGGAGAGCCACGACAGCTCCTCGCCGGTAGCGGTGCGCCCGCCGACCACCTCGACGAAGACCTGCTCCAACGAGCGACCGCCGCGGACCTCGTCGATGGTCCCGACCCGCTTGATGACGCCCTGGGCGAGGATCGCCACGTGCGAGCACAACCGCTCGACGACCTCCATGACGTGACTGGAGAACACCACGGTGCCGCCGCCGGTCGCGTACCGGGTGAGGATGTCCCGGATCAGCGCCGCGGACACCGGGTCGACAGCCTCGAACGGCTCGTCCAACACCAGCACCCGAGGGCCGTGCAGCAGCGCGCAGGCCAGGCCGATCTTCTTCTTCATGCCCGCCGAGTAGTCCACCACCAGCGTGCGACCGGCGTCGCCGAGCGCCAGCACGTCCAGCAGTTCGGCGGCCCGCTGGTCGACCACCGCCGGGTCCATTCCCCGCAACAACCCGTTGTACGCCAGCAGCTCCGCCCCGGTCAGCCGGTCGAACAACCGGACCCCGTCGGGCATCACGCCGAGCAGCCGCTTGGCGGTGACCGGGTCCTGCCAGACGTCGTGCCCGAGCACCCAGGCAGAGCCGGCGTCCGGTCGCAACAGCCCGACAGCCATCGACAGCGTGGTCGTCTTGCCGGCGCCGTTCGGGCCGAGCAGGCCGTAGAAGGAGCCGGCGGGGACGTCCAGGTCGACGCCGGCCACCGCGATCGTGCCGTCGAACCGCTTGGCCAGGCCACGCAGTGCGAGCGCGGGGTGCTCAACAGTCATGCGCCGACGTTATCCGCCGATCACCAGTTCCGCCCTCCAGCGACAGACGGACCCGCGATCATCCCCGAGGCGGACCGCGACGCGATCTTGCACTTTCTGCACCGACACAAGGTGCATAAACACTCGTATCCACCACCGAAACTGCAAGATCGGCGCTGGCTTTGGCGCGAGACCGGGCCGGCGCCGGACTCGCGCCTACATGCGGAGGGCTTCCGGAGTGTGCAGGCGGAGCATGGTGGCGGCTACGTCGGCCGGTGCCCGGCGGCGGGTCGCCATCGACACGGCGACCATCACGGTGAAGGCCAGTGGCACCGTCCAGGCGGCCGGCTGGGCGATGAGCGTGGCCGGCCAGCCGGACAGCGGTGGGCCGAGCACGGTGACCAGCACCGCGCCGATCGCCGCGCCGCCGCCGGCCACCACGCCGGCGGTGGCGCCCACGTCGGTCAGCCCGCGCCACCAGATGCCGAGCACCAGCAGCGGGCAGAAGCTCGACGCGGCGACCGCGAAGGCCAGCCCGACGACCTGCGAGACGTCCAGCCCGGAAACGTGCAACGCCAGCAACGCTGGCACACCACCGGCGATGACGGTGGCCAGCCGGAACCCGCGTACCGATCCCCGACCGAGCACGTCCGTCGAGATCACCCCGGCGACGCTGGTCAGCAGGCCGGACGAGGTGGAGAGGAACGCCGCGAACGCGCCCGCGGCGACCAGCGCGGCGAGCAGCCGCCCGGCCAGGCCGTCACCCAGGGCGGCCTCGGGTAGCAGCACCACCACCGCGTCGGTCTGGCCGCTGAGCAGCAACTGTGGGGTGTAGATCCGGCCGAGGACCCCGTAGAGAGTGGGCAGCAGGTAGAACGCGCCGACCAACGCCAGCACGACCAGGGTGGTCCGACGGGCTGCCGCGCCGTCCGGATTGGTGTAGAAGCGCACCAGCACGTGCGGCAGGCCCATGGTGCCCAGGAAGGTGGCCAGGATCAGCGAGTACGTGGCGAACAGGCCCCGGTCGTCGTCACCGGCGGCGCTGGGCAGCAGCCAGTCGTTGGCATCGGTGGCCACCCCGGAGACGTTCGGCACCGGATCACCGGCGGCGAAGGTCAACTCGTCGCCGGGGCGTACCTCCCGGATGTCACCGTTGGGCAGGGTGAGGGCCGCGCGGTGCTCGACCACGACGGTTGTCGCGGCCCGGAACGTCGGCCCGTCGGGCGGGGTCACCGCCGGGCGGCCGTCGGCCTGCCACTGCAGGGCCAGAAAAATCACCGGTACGGCGAGAGCGGTCAGCTTGAGCCAGTACTGGAACGCCTGCACGAAGGTGATCGCGCGCATGCCGCCCAGCGCCACGTTCGCGGTGACCACGGCCGCCACCAGCAGGGCTCCGAGAGGGTACGGGGAGCCGGCCACCGTGGCCAGGGTCAGCCCGGCGCCCTGGAGCTGCGGCACCAGGTACAGCCAACCGATGAAGATCACGAAGGCGGTGGCCAGGATGCGGAGTCGACGCGAGCCCAGCCGCAACTCGCAGAAGTCGGGCAGAGTGAACGCACCGGAGCGGCGCAACGGCGCGGCCACGAAGAGCAGCAGGGCCAGGTACCCGGCGGCGAACCCGACCGGGTACCAGAGCACGTCCACGCCGTACTTGAGGACCAGCCCCGCGATGCCGAGGAAGCTCGCCGCCGACAGGTACTCCCCGCCGATGGCGGCGGCGTTCCAGGTCGGACTGATCGCCCTGGACGCCACCAGGAAGTCGGACGTGGTCCGGGCCAACCGCAGCCCGTAGAAGCCGATCCCGACGGTGACCAGGGTGACCGCGACGATGGCCGGGACCACGAAGTCGTTGCCCACTCAGCGCTCCGGCCGTTGCACCAGGTCGGTGAAGTCCTGCTCGTTGCGCTCGGCCAGCCGCACGTACGCCCAGCCCACGGCGATCAGGAACGGAAAGGAGGCCACCCCGAGCAGCAGCCACGGCAGGTTGACGCCGGCGACAGTGGTCCGGCCGAGCGAGGGCGCGATCGCGAACAGCCAGGGCAGCCCGCCCAACCCGATGGCCACCACCAGGGACAGCCGCAGCGCCAGCGCGAGCTGGGCCCGGACCAGGCCGCGGACCAGCGCCTCGCCGACCTGGGTCTGCTGGGCCAGCTCGGCGCGGGTTCGCTCGGCGCGGGTGTCCTGCCTGGTGATCTCGGCAAGCACGATCCGGGACCGCCGGGGCGGCGGCACCGCACCGCTCGACCCCACGTCGGGGAGTTGCTTGGCCACCCCGGCAGTCTCGCCCGCCGTACGCGATTGTCAAGCGCTCACACTCACCAGCGTCCCAGTTCGAGGCAGTAGGTCAGGGTGCCGTTCAGCGGAATCGTGTCGAGTTCCGCTCGGGCCCGCAGCCGGCCGAGGTTCGTCGCCCAGAGGCCGTCCCGGGGCTGCTCGGCGGCGATCTGCGTCAGTGCGCAGATGCGCATCGGATCGGGCAGTCGGGCCAACGCGGGTACCGCATCGGCGGACAACCCGGACACGTACCCGACGTCCAACCGGCCGGTCTCCAGGTACCTGTCGACGTTCCGGTCGGCGATCAGCCGGTCGGGATTGACGAGCGCCAACCCGAGCAGCGCCAGCACCGCCGTGCCGATCACCAACCGGGGCAGCCACTCGGCCCGCAGCCGCACCACGGCGACCCCCACCAGGAGGAAGAGCAGCCCGAGCCACAGCTCCATGGTCGCCACGACAAGCCGCAGCCGGGTCGCCCCGTACGCGTCGGCGTAGACCTGCATCCGGTAGAGCGCCGAGGCGACGATCACCAGACTGAGCGCGGTGAGCGTGCCGAGCAGTACGCGGACCAGCAGCCGGTCCGCGCGGGTGGCCTGCGACGCCCGGCGGGCGGCGACCGCGATCACCAGCAGGGTGAGCGCGGTGACGGCGAGCAGTTGCCAGAACCCGCCACGGGCGTACTCGGCGTAGGTGAGCCCGGCCGTACGCAGCACGTGCCCCGCGCCGCCGAACAACACCGTCAGCTGGACCAGCACGAACGCGGCGAACAGAGCGTCGAGCAACACCAGCGGGAGGGTCCACTCCAGTCGGTGGACCGGTCGTGACGGCCTCGGTCGCAGGCCCTCCAGATCGGGTGGGCGGCTGATCAGGTACGCGCCGCCGAGCAGACCACCGCCGATCACCACCAGGCGGAACGCCCAGCCGATCACGCCGGGTAGCGAGATGTCGGGCAGCAGGCCGGTGACCAGTTCGGCGAAGACCGCGTCGGCGGAGGAGAAGAGCAGCCCGAACAGCGTCAGCAGGACGGCGGAGACGGCCAGGCTGGTGAGGATTCGTCCGAAGCCGACCCCGGACCCTGCCGGGCGGGTGTCGCGTACTCCGCGTGCCGCCCATGGGAGCGCCCGTACCGTCGCGGCGGGCGGCAGCGTCACGGCGACCAGCATGCCGAGTGGGCTTCGCCCACCGGTCACCGCGAGAGCCGCGGTCACCGCCGCCGCGAGCAGGCAGAGGGCGAAGAGCCAGCCGGCGGCCCGGACCGTGCCGACGGCGACCAACGCGACCGTCGCGGCGGCCCAGAGGGCCTGTACCGCCCGCCCCGGTGCCCCCGTGGCACCGGGACGGGCGGTGGCCGCCTGGACGGTCGGCTCGGGCGCGGCGGCCGGATCCGCCTGGACAGTCCGCTCCGGCGCGGCGGCCGGATCCGCCTGGACGGTCGGCTCCGGCGCGGCGGTCGGATCCGCCTGGACAGTCCGCCCCGGCGCGGCGGTCGGTCCCTGCGGTACCGCCGCGCCGGTCGCTGTGATGGCGCTCGCCGTCGGGGACGGCCTCCCGGAACGGACGACGCTGGCGGTGCCGAGGGCAGCGGTGACGGCCAGCGCAGCCACCAGCCAGCCGAGGCCGGGACGAACCATCGTCAGGATCGACGCCCCGACGACCGCCGCAGCCGCCAGCGCCCCCAGCACCAGCGGACGGGCAGGTCCGGACGGCCCAGGCCAGCGGCGCTGGATCAGCGACGGGGGCCTGGGCGGGGCGGGTGCGACAGGCCACGCCTGAGGTCGGCCGGCGACCGGTGTGGCAGCCGGGCCGGGGCCGACGACCGGGGAGACCTGCGGCCCGGTCGGCCCGGTGGCCGGGAGAGGGGTACTGCCGGGGCTGGTCATGCTGCCTCTTCTCGGTGTGGCCCGTCGCACGGGATGGTGACCTGGATGCGGCAGCCGGGCCGGCCATCCCGGTGTGGTCCGCTCGGATCGAGGACACCGATCCGACCGCCGTGCAGTTCGACGACCCACCGGGCGATGGCCAGGCCGAGCCCGGTCCCGCCGCCGGCCGACCGGTCGCCGCGGGTGAAGCGCTCGAACACCCGGGAACGCTCCGCCGGTGGAATGCCCTGGCCCTCGTCGCTCACCTCGAAGCGGAGCTGGTCGCCGTGTTCCTCGGCGCACACCCGTACCGTGCCGCCGGGTGGGCTGTGTCGGGCCGCGTTGTCGAGGAGGTTCGCGAAGACCTGGTGCAGCCGCCACGGGTCCGCGTGGACCGTCAGCGGTGTGGGCAGGTCCCGGAGCTCGAAGCGCACGTCCAGACCGGCACCGGACGCGTTGGCGGTGGCGTGCTCCACCGCCTCGTCGAGGAAGTCCCACACGTCGATGCGTACTCGCCGCAGCGGCACCACCCCGGCGTCGAGTCGGGACAGGTCGAGCAGGTCGGCGACGAGGTGCCCGAGCCGTTGGGTCTGGGCCAACGCCGAACGCAGCGCGGCCGGTTCGGGGTCGGCGACCCCGTCCACCATGTTCTCCAGCACGCCCTGCAACGCGGTGATCGGCGTACGCAACTCGTGCGAGACGTTCGCGATCAGCTCGCGTCGGCGCTGGTCGGCGGCGTGCAGGTCCTCGGCCATCTTGTTGAACGCCTGGGCCAGCTCGCCGACCTCGTCGCGGGAGGTGGCGCGCACCCGACGTGTGTAGTCGCCGCGGGCCATCGCGCCGGCGGCCGCCGTCATCTCGCGCAGCGGCGACGTCATCCCGTGGGCGAGCACCTGCGAGGTCACCAGCGCGATGCAGATGCTGGTGACCGCCGTGCCGGGCGGGAGCCAACCGATGCCGTACCAGAAGTAACCGATGGCCACGGCCCAGGACGCGACCAGCAGGACGCCGAGCTTCATCTTGATCGAACGGACGGGATCCAGTGGACGCGGTAGCACCCGTTCCAGCCAGTCGATCGCGCGGCCGATCACGAGGGCATCTCCAGGGCGTACCCGACGCCGTGGACGGTCCGGATCAGGTCGGCGCCGAGCTTGCGGCGCAGAGCCTTGATGTGGCTGTCCACGGTGCGGGTGCCGCTCCCGTCGACCCATCCCCAGACGTCGGCGAGCAGCCGTTCCCGGGGGAGCACAGTGCGGGGTCGTCCCGCGAGGTGGACCAGCAGGTCGAACTCGGTAGGGGTGAGGTGCACGTCCGCCCCGGCCCGGCGGACCCGTCGCTCGGCCTGGTTGATCTCGATGTCGCCGAGGCGGATGGCCGGCGGCGCGGGAGTGGCGGCGGCCCGCTCCATCCGACGCAGCAGGACATGCACCCGGGCGGTGAGTTCCCGCATCGAGAACGGCTTGGTGAGGTAGTCGTCCGCGCCGACCGCGAGCCCCACGAGCAGATCGGTCTCGTCGTCGCGGGCGGTGAGCATCAGCACCGGCACCGGCCGGTCGGCCTGGATCCGGCGGCACACTTCCAGTCCGTCGAAGCCCGGCAGCATCACGTCGAGGACGACGAGATCCGGCTGTCCGGCGTGGAACTGCGCGACCGCGCTGGGCCCGTCCGCTGCGATCTCCACCGTGAATCCCTCGGCCCGCAGTCGGGCGGCGATGGACTCGGCGATGGTCCGTTCATCCTCGACCACCAGTACCCGGCGTTCGTTCATGGGTCCTGACTGTAGGGAGCGGCCGTGGAGATCAGTGGTTTGCGTTGTGAATAACCTGTGGAGAACCGCGAACGGCTGTGGATAACTCGGGGATCATGCCGGCTGGCGTGTGGGAACTCCAGAGCCTCCCCGAGGACGACCAGGCCTACGAGGTCTTCAACGGGATGCGCTCCGGTCGGGCCGAGGCGGAGCCGAGCCAGGTGTGCGGGTTGCCGTACCAGCACCAGCCCAGCTTGGGTGCGCCCTGGCTGATCCACAGCGCCGGCACCCGCTTGTCGCCGCAGCGGGAGCCGACCAGCGAGAAGCACCGGTTGCTCGCCAACGCGGCCGGGTGCAGCGTGATGAAGGCGAGCCCCTCGTCGATGCTCAGCGGCAACCGGCCCTGAGCGGTGATCCCCTCCATGGCCGTGGCCGGGGCCAGATTGCGGAACTCCTCGCCCCGGTCGACGTCGAAGAGCAGGTACGCCGGACCGGCCGGGACCTCCAGTTCCTTGATCGGGTCGAAGCGGGGCAGATCGTCCTCGGCGTAGTTCCGGTCGATGACGCCGGGCTTGCGCTTGCCGGCCAGCGTGGTGAGCCCCACCCGTTCCGGCACACCGATCAGGTCCCGGGTGATGACCAACAGGAACGGCACCCGGGCGTCGGTGGGCGCGGGCAGCCCGGCGGTCCCCTCGACCGCAGTGGCCCGCAGCGGCGCGACCAGGTCGCGGAAAGCGCTCTCGGTCAGCCCGGCGAGGGCGGGGTAACCGAGCTGCACCAGTCGGTCGAGTTGGCTGTCGAACTCGGATGCGGCGTCGAACGGGGTCTCGGTCACGGCAGGCCTCCCGGAAGTCGTACGGACTAGCGTACAACGTACGGTAGGGCTGTTGCCATTCCCGGCTCAGCGACTCCAGTCCTGCTTCGCGGCCCTGACCAGCTTGTCCTTCAACTCCCGGGTGTGCCGCCGGCTCACCGGCAACTCGGTGGAGTCGATCACCACCACGTAGCCGGAGTTGACCAACCGCAGCTCCGCGATCAACTTCAACTGGACCAGGTACGACCGGTGCACCCGGACGAAGCCGGCATCGGCCCAGCGTTCCGCGAGCGTGGCCAGCGACACCCGTACGAGGTGCGACCCCTCCGCGGTGTGCAACCGGGCGTAGTCGCCCTGCGCCTCCACCCAGCGCACCGCCGAGCGGGGGAGCATCCGGGTGGTGCCAGCCAGCTCGATGGGGATGGTCGGGTCCTCCTCCGCGCGGGCCAGCGCCGCAGGGTGCGACGGCACCACCCGTGAGCCGATCACCCGGCGCAGCGACTCGGCCAGCCGATCGGCGCGCACCGGTTTCCGCACGTAGTCTGTGGCGCCCAGATCGAAGGCGTCCACCGCGCCGTCGTCGTACGCGGTGACGAACACGATCGCCGGTGGCCGGGCGAACCGGCGCAGCACCCGGGCCAGCTCCATCCCGTCCAGGCCGGGCATCCGGATGTCCAGGAAGACCACGTCCACGTCACCGTCGCGCAGCAGCCGCAGCGCCTCGGTGGCATCCCCGGCCGTGTGCAGTCGGGCCACCCGGGGGTCGGCCCGCAGGTGGTACGCCAGCTCGTCGAGCGCGGGCGGCTCGTCGTCCACGGCGAGGACGCGCAGGAAACCGGTCGCGTTCACCGCCCCCGTCCCGGTCCGCTCGCTCACGACCCTGCCCGTACGCCCGGGTGGAACTTCGGCACCCGCATGCTCACCTTCGTGCCCGAGCCCAACCCGGTCTCCACGACCAGGCCGAACCGGTCCCCGAAGACCGAGCGCAACCGCTCGTCGACGTTGGAGAGGCCGACGTGCTGGCCCGTGTCCTCACCGGGGTCGCCGGTGCCGTGGGCCAGCTCGGCGATGCCGGCGGTCAGCGTGGTCGGATCCATTCCCACTCCGTCGTCCTCCACCGTGATGTGGCATTCGGCGCCCGCGTCCCGGGCCTCGATGCTCACCATGCCCGTGCCCGGCTTGCGGGACAACCCGTGGCGAACCGCGTTCTCCACCAGCGGCTGGAGGCAGAGGAACGGCAGCGTCACCGGCAGCACCTCCGGGGCGATCTGCAACCGCACCTGCAACCGGTCGCCGAACCGGGCCCGCTCGATGGTCAGGTAGCGGTCGATCGACCGCAGCTCCTCGGCCAGCGTGGTGAACTCCCCGTGCGCCCGGAACGAGTACCTGGTGAACTCCGCGAACTCCAGGATCAGCTCCCGGGCCCGCTCCGGGTCGGTGCGGACGAACGAGCCGATGGCGGTCAGCGCGTTGTAGATGAAGTGCGGGCTGATCTGCGCCCGCAGCGCACGGATCTCGGCGCGGGCCAGCCGCTCCCGCGACGAGTCCAGCTCGGCCAGGGCCAGCTGGTTGCCGGCCCAGTGCGCCGTCTCCAGGGTGGCCTGCACCAACCCCGGAGGCGGCGGGCTGTCGGCGACCGCCACCAGCGCGCCCACCACCCGGCCGTCGGCCCCCAGCAACGGTGCGACCACCGCCCCGCGGACCGGGCAGTCGACCCGGTCGCAGTGCAGTTCCTGCTCACCCAGCACCGTCGAGCGCCCGCTGCTCACAGTCCGCTGCGCCGCCGCGAGCAGTTGCTCCCCGTGGTGCGTGCCGCGCCCGTCGAGGGCGAGCAGTCGGTCGGCGTCGGCGAGCGCCAGCCCGACCGCGCCCACCAGCGCCCGCAGATGCCGTACGGCCTTCGCCGCGCCCGCCTCGCTCAACCCCGCCCGCAGTGGCTCGGCGGCCAGGCCGGCGGTGTGCAGCACCTCGTAGGTGGCCCGCTGGGTGGCGGTGGCGATGCCACGGCGGGCCCGCAGCCGCAGCACCGCCAGCAGGGCCGCGGTCAGCGCAGTGACGAGTGAGACGACGCCGACCACGGCGGAGAGGTTGGCAGCCACGCAGCGATCCTCGCCCCTGCGAGCCGGCGCGCCAACCCTCTAGTACGCGCCCTTTCGGGCGAGCACCACCCCGACGGTGCGCCACAGGATGCTCAGGTCGTACGCCAGCGACCAGTTGTCGACGTAGTAGAGGTCCAGTCGGACCGACTCGTCCCAGGACAGGTCGGAGCGGCCGGAGACCTGCCACAGCCCGGTCATGCCGGGACGGACCAGCAGTCGGCGCCGCACGTCACCCAGGAAGTCACCGTCGTCGGCCGGTAGCGGGCGGGGCCCGACCAGCGACATCTCGCCCCACAGCACGTTGATCAGCTGCGGCAGCTCGTCCAGCGACGTGGCCCGCAGGAAGCGGCCGACCGGGAAGACCCGAGGGTCCTCCTTCATCTTGAACAGCATGCCGTCGGTCTCGTTCCGATCGACCAGGCTGGCCAGCCGGTCCTCGGCGTTGACGTACATGGTCCGGAACTTCCACACCCGGAACGTGCGCCCCTCGTGCCCCACCCGGGGCTGGCGGAAGAAGACCGGCCCGGGGTCGGAGATCCGGATCGCCACGGCGATGGCCAGGAAGAGCGGGATCAGCAGCAGCAGGCCGAGACCGGCGGCGACCCGGTCCATCAGGTTCTTGGCCAGCAGCGCCGGCCCGGAGAGGGTCGGCTCCTCGACGTGCAGCAGCGGCAGACCCTCGATCGGCCGGATGTGCACCCGGGGGCCGGCGATGTCGGTGAGCTGCGGGGCGACCACCAGGTCAACGCCGGAGCCCTCCAACTGCCAGGCCAGCCGGCGCAACTCGCCCGGCTCGGCGCTGGCCGACCCGCAGACGGCGATGGTGTCCCCACCGACCTCACGGACCAGGGCCAGGACGTCGCGTCCGGCGTACACCGGAACCGGGGTCGGCATGCCCCTGGCCGCCGCGTACCCGTCGGTGATGTGGATGGCGACGGGCATGAGCCCGGCGGCCGGGCTGCGGGTGACCGCCGCGTAGACCTCCAGGCATTCGGGCAGGGTGCCGACCAGCACCATCCGGTGAGCGGCCTGGCCGGCCCGCCGCCGGATGTAGTGCAGCGCCCACCGGGCGACGAAACGGCCCCACAGGATCAACAACGTCGCGCCGACCAGCGCCGTGCCCACGGTGAACCGGGAGAGCTGGGTGACTGTGGAGAAGGCAAGGAAGGAGACGCTCGCGGCCACCGTCACCGATGCCCGGATCACCCGTTTGAACTCGTCCGGGCCGAGCCCCAGGTAGCGCCGGTCGTAGGCCCGGTTGCTCCAGAGGATGACCACCCAGCCGAGTGGAAGTAGCAGGTAGGAGACGGTGTGGAACCACGTCGGGTCCTGCTGGGTCCCGGAGAACCCGGAGGCGGCCTGGTCGAAGAGCTGGATCGCGATCCAGCTGGCGAACGCCGCCGCGCCGAAGTCGAGCAGCAGCAGAGTCGCGATGTAGGGGCGGTGCCAGCGGGAGACACGGCGTCGCGACCTCGTCCACGCCGACCGAGGGACGCCGTTGTGGGACGGCGGCGTCGGCGGCTGGATCTCGAAGCTGTCGACGTGCCGCACGAGTCTGCTCCGGCCTTCGTTGGTTACCGGGCGCTGGAGGCTTGCCGTCACCTCACCCATGTCCTCCCGCATGACACGGGCCGCTCACTCGGCGTGAAGGCCCGGGTCGCCCACCGTCCCAGTCTCCCACGCGGGCTCCGACCGGTCGTCGCCCCGAAGGAGATTGGCGACCGCCGGTGCTGGCGGGATCTGGCCGGCTCCGCACCATTTCAGAAGCCGGGGACCGGGCCACTATACCGATGGATACGCGCGTGGCCAGAACGGCGGACCGGAGCTTTCACTCAGTGAGGGCGATTCCGCTCCGTAGTCCTGAAGTGGAATTACTCACCGTACGAGGCGAGACAACCGACGGTCAGCGAGTGGTTTGCCGCCGGTCTGGCACGTCGGGCAGTACTGGAGGCTGGAATCGGCGAACGACACCTCGCGCACGGTGTCCCCGCAGACCGGGCAGGGCAGACCGGTGCGGGCGTGCACCTTCAGCCCGGAGCGCTTCTCGCCCTTCAGCTCCGCGGCCCGCTGACCGAGGGACCGCTCGACAGCGTCGCCGAGAACCTGTCGGGTGGCGGCGTGCAGGGTGGCGATCTGGGAGTCGGTGAGCCGATCGGTGATCGCGAACGGGGACAGCTTCGCGGCGTGCAAAATCTCGTCGGAGTACGCGTTACCCACCCCGGACAGCACCGACTGGTCGGTCAGCACCCCCTTGAGCTGCCCCCGCCTGCTCCGCAGCCGCTCGGCGAAGAGGGGCAGATCCGCGGCGAGCGCGTCCGGGCCCAGCTTGGCCACCCCGGGGACCGTCGCGAGGTCGGTGACCAGATACGCGGCCAGCTTCTTCTGGGTGCCGGCCTCGGTGAGGTCGAAGCCGGAACCGTCATCCAGGCGTACCCGCACCGCGATCGGGCCCTTGCCCGGACGGAGCGGCGTGGTGGCGGGGAACGCCTCCCGGTAGTGCAGCCAGCCTGCCCGCGCCAAATGCACCACCAGGTGCAGGCCACCCTCGAACAGGACGTCGAGGAACTTTCCGTGCCGACCGGCGTCGACCACCGCCCGGCCGGCGACCTCGGTGGGTGCCGGCTCGTACGTCTTCAGGGCGCTGATCGCGGCGATCTCCAGCCGATCGACGCGCCGCCCCACCGCGCGCTGACGCAGGTAACCCGCGAGCGCCTCAACCTCCGGTAGTTCGGGCACGACACAACGGTAGCCTTCTTTCCCGTGAGCGTGAGGAATGAGCTTGCGAGTTTCCACCGCGAGCGCGAGGAGTGAGCTTGCGAGCCCCGCAGTCGCGAGCAACAGTCGGCACAGCCGCGAACGAGAGGCAAGCTCCGTGAGAATCGTGGTGGCACACAACCGGTACCGGGAAGCCCAACCCTCTGGTGAGAACACCATCGTCGACTCGGAGATCGCCCAGCTCACCGCCGCTGGCGTCGAGGTGCTGCCCTTCATCCGCAGTTCGGACGAGATCCCGTCGATGTCGAAGTCGGCGAAGGCCCTGCTGCCGATCTCGCCGATCTGGGCGCCCCGCGCGCAACACGACCTGAGCCGCCTGCTCACCGAGCACCGACCGGACGTTCTGCACCTGCACAACCCGTACCCCCTGATCTCGCCCTGGGTGGTTCGGACCGCGCACCGGCACGGCGTGCCGGTGGTCCAGACGGTGCACAACTACCGGCAGGTCTGCTCGTCGGGGATCTACTTCCGTGACGGCGTGATCTGCCAGGACTGCAAGGGTCGGGCATTGGGTGTGCCCGCGATCAAGCACCGCTGCTACCGCGACTCGGCCGTGCAGAGCGCGCTGATGGCGACCACCCTGGCCGTGCACCGGGGCACCTGGCGCTCGGTGGACCGGTACATCGCGCTCACCTCGGCGATCGCCGATCACCTCCGCGACTACGGCATTCCGGACGAACGCATCGTGGTGAAGCCGAACTCCGTACCCGACCCGGGTCGGCCGGCGCCGCTGGGCGACGGGTTCCTCTACATGGCCCGACTCTCTCCAGAGAAGGGCGTCGACCTGCTGCTCGACGCCTGGCGCCGGCACCCGGTGGGTTCGCTGGGCACGCTGCGGGTGGCCGGTGACGGCGAGCTGCGCCCGCTCGTGGAGGCAGCCGCCGCCGAGCGACCCGACGTGGTCTACCTCGGTCAGCTCGACCGGGCCGGCGTGCAGGCCGCTGTCGAGGCGAGTGCCGTGGTGATCGCCGCCGCGATGTGGCACGACGTGCTGCCCACCGTGATCATCGAGGCGTTGGCGAGCGGCCGACCCGTGCTCGGGACGGCGCTGGGCGGCATTCCGTACCTGGTCGGGGCCGACGCCCCGCACGAGCCCGCCGGCACCGGGCCCGCCGCGATCGCCTCCGCCGTCGCCGGCCATGCCCCGCCACCGGCAGGTCCGCCTGCGGTGCCGGCCGGCCTGGTCACCGGCACCGCAGGCTGGGTGGTCCCGCCGGAAGCGGCCGCGTTGGCCGCCGCGCTCCCGGTCGCGCGAGCCGGTGCCGCCGCGCTCTCCGCACCGGCCCGGCTGCGGTACGAGCAGACGTTCCACCCCGACGTGGTCATCAAACGACACCTGGACATCTACGCCAGCCTGACCCGCCCTCACTGACCCCTGGACGGGTCAGCCAGGGCGCGTTGTCGGCGGAATTGTTCGAGGAGGGCGCTGTCGGCTTCGAGGTCGGGATGGTCGACCTGCCGGTCGAGGTCGACCACGTGTTCGAGTTCCCGGATCGCCTGGTCCAGGTCACCGTCCGCCCGGTGGACCATAGCGATGTTGTAGCGGGTGACGGTTTCGCCGGCTCGGTCGCCGACTTCCCGTTGGATGGGCAGGGCTTGGTGGTAGTGGTTGAGGGCCCGCCGCCGATCACCCAACCCGTCGTACACATGGCCGATGTTGTTGAGAGTGGTGGCTTCGCCGGCTCGGTCGCCGACTTCCCGCCGGATGGGCAGGGCTTGGTGGTAGTGGTCGAGGGCCCGCCGCCGATCACCCAACCCGTCGTACACATG
>NZ_JBIDCQ010000001.1:1060828-1130527 GCF_043204655.1 Micromonospora sp. NPDC047762
ACATGGCCGATGTTGTTGAGAGTGGTGGCTTCGCCGGCTCGGTCGCCGACTTCCCGCCGGATGGGCAGGGCTTGGTGGTAGTGGTCGAGGGCCTGCTGTCGATCCCCCAAGGCGTTGTGCACGCTGCCGATGTTGTTGAGGGTGGCGGCTTCGCCAGTTCGGTCACCGACCTCCCGATGGACGGGCAGGGCTTGGTGGTAGTGGTCGAGGGCCCGCCGCCGATCACCCAACCTGTCGTACACATGGCCGATGTTGGCGAGGGTGCCGGCTTCGTTGCCCCGGTCGCCGGCGTGTTGGAACATGGTCAGGGCCTGCTGAAAGTCCTCCAGTGCCGGCCGGGGCCGACCGGTTGACGACCGCGCCCAGCCACGTTGGTAGAGGGCGCTGGCATCCGGGCCGAGGGTCAGGGTCGCGGTGGCCGTGACCTCGACCGCCGCGAACCGCGAGGTACGCAACCACACCCAACACACCCGGGCACCAGCATGCCGGGCGATCAGCGGCTGCCGACCGGCGATGGCAAGCCGATGCACCTCGACCCATCGGGCGACGTTCCTCGGGTCAGCGGCCATCGGGACCGGCGGGGTTGAGGACCCAGAGTTGGTAGAGGGACTGGGCGGCGGCGGCGCATGCCTCGATGTACTCGTCGTCGGTGATCAGAGGGCGAACGAGGGGGTGCAGGACGTTGGAGACGTAGTAGCGGGGCTGGCGGGTCTCGGGGTCGATGCCCTCTTCGAGCAGGCCGAGTTGGACGGCCCGCTGGATGTGCCGATCGGCGTCGGCGTGTTGGTGCATTGCGTGGACGGTGGCGGCGGGTACGGGTAGTTCGACGACGTTGATCCTGGCGAGCATGCGGCGGAGTTCGAGGGGCTGGGAGTCGAGCAGGTTGTCGGCCAGCACCGTCTCGCGGCGGAACCTGTCGGTCTCGTTCTCGATGGCGGTGAGCAGGCCATCGATGTCGAGGGCGGGATCGTTGACGATCCGGTTGAGCCAGTCGAGCAGGCGGGGATTGCCCGCTGCGGCCTGGATCGCCCGGTCCCGGATGGCCGGGTCGATGGCGGATTCGGGGCGCAGGTTGACCAGGTTGGCGATTTTCTTGGTCTGCTCGACGGGGCTGAGGGTCTCCAGAGCCGCGACGGCGACGGTGGTGCCGGCCGGGGTGGGGAAGCGGTAGCGGCTGGTGATGATCACGCGGCTCGGACTGCCGGTGTCGCGGATCGCACCGAGTAGGGCGGGCAGGATCTCGGCCATCGCCGGGGCGAGCACGCGGCTGCCGTCGTCGCGGATGTCGAGGTTGCCGGTCTCGAAGTCGTCGAACACGAACAGGCAGGGTGTTCTGCCGAGGAGCCCGTCGGCGTCGAGCAGGTAGCGCAGCCGGGTCGGGAGCGAAATCTGCTCGTTGTCCAGAAGCCTGCCGGCCTCCTCGGACTGCTCCCCGCTGTCGAAGCGGATCTTGGTGGTCAACTCACGGAACTTGATGGCGTCGACCTGGCCGTACCAGACGACATGCTGGTGGATGGGCATGCGTTCCAGGAGCCGGGAGGCGAGGCTGCTCTTGCCGAGCCCACCCATGCCGGCCAGCAGCAGGCCCTGCGCCGCGCCGGCAGTGTCGGCGGGTTGCCGGAGGGCACGCAGACAGCGCTGGATGATCCGCCGTCGGCCGACGAACTCGGCGCGGGACGCGACCCGGGACAGTTGGGTCTGCGGGTCCAGGAACTGCTGGTCGGCGGCGCGCACCTGCGACTGTCTGCGGCCCCGGGTGTGCAGCGGCGTGACCAGGGGCTTCAGCGGGGACCGGTCGGCATAGACCCGGAGCAGATGCCAGCAGTTGCTCTTCCTGTCGTGGAACAGGTGACGGCGAGCCTCGATGACGGCCTGGTCCAACGACCCGCCGTCGGCCAGCGCCTGGTAGAGAGCTGCGGCGAAATCGGTGGCGGAGACGTCTCCCACCGGTAGCGCCCAGCCCAGCACCGCAGGGGCGCCGGCGTCGACCAGGCTCTCGCTCATCGAGGGGAAAACCCCACCCCCGGGGGCGTCAGCGGTCAGGCAGCCGGAAACGAACACCAGTCGCGGCCAGTGTCCCTGCATCGCCTGGGCGATCTGGTCGGCCGTCGCCGTGGCGCGCCCGCCGAACTCGCCCTCCACCACGAAGACCGGCTCCCCGCCGTCGGTGGTGGCGTGCCCGCTCAGATGCAGCACATCGAAATGGTCGGGCCCGTAGGCGCGGCTCAGGAACCGGAGCCCGTCCAGGGTGCCGCTCTCCTCGACCACCAGATCGGTGCCGGTCCGTCGGGTCGCGGCGAGGATCGCCGCCTCCTCGGCCTCGAAGTTGAGCACCGGCTCGACGCCTTCGGGCGAGGCTGCCATGAACAACACCCGCAACGGCCGGTTCTTCGGCGTGACCGGGCTGGTCAGTGCCGCGTGGGTGCCAACCGCACGAACCGGCAACAGCGGTGCCCGCCCTGCCACGGTCAGGAACGTGCCCTCCCGGGCAAGCAGTTCCCAAGGCAGGTGCCGCAACCGCTCCTCGGCGGCGATCCGCAACACCGCCCCGGCAGGATGGGCCAGCATCGGGGTCAGCCACCGCTGATCGCCGTCGAGGAACTCCGCCAGCCTCGCCCCCAGATCAGCCAGCCGGACCGCGCCGTACACCTTCTGTGCGTTGGCGTCACTGCTGTAGTCACGCTGTACCAGCGTGATCAGCTCATCGACCGCGGCCCGGTCCAGGTTGCGGGTCTGGGGTGCCGCGCCGTCGGCGGACAGCCGCAGCTCGTAGTAGTTCGAGGTCTGCGCGAAGACCTCCAGTTCGAAGGTGCCCATCTGCCCATCCCGTCGTGGCGGTCAGTTCAGTGCGGCTCGGTGCCTTCCTGCCGCATGGCGATCTCCAGCCGAGCCTGGCTGCCCTCGGCCAGCTCGATCCGGGTGCCGTCCGGCAGCAGCACGGTCACCGCAACGCCTTCCCGGCGGCGGGCGCTCCACCACTCGGCGATCGTCTTGGCCACCTCGACCCCGGAGAACACCAGCCCGATGACCGCGATCACCATCTCGGCCGACCGCTGCACCTGCACTGGCGACACGCTGTCGTCCGGCCCCATCGCCCCGATCAGCGTGGACCGCAGCTCCGCCGCCCAGCGCGCGGCCTGCGCCCCGGACACCTCCACTGTGGCGTTCCCCATCTCCCGCACCCTCCCCTGATGCGCCTGGTCAAGCCGGCCCAGGACCGCTGATCCCTGGCCCAGGCCGGGCGATCAACGGGTGGACCTTGGCGGCCACTGTACGTTTATTCGCGTCCTGTGGCCGCTCGGTAAACCCGGCTGACGGGTTTCCGACTCGCTGACCAAGTCCCGGCCATCGTGGGAAGAACAATGACGACCCATGCAACCGCGGTACACCGCTGGTGTGCCACGGTCCGGTCCGTGGACACGCCGAACAGGCAACCGGGAGCAGCGGGAAGGAAGAGCGAGGTGGTTCGGCATGGAGGATCGAGAACCGTCACCATTGCGTTCCGTCACCCACGCTGCGGCGACCGCCGTCGCCCGACATGTGGAGGTGCATCGGCTTGCTGTCGCCGGTCAGCAGCCGCTGATCGCCCGGCATGTCGGTGACCGGGTGTGTTGGGTGTGGTTGCGTACCTCGCGGTTCGCGGCGGTCGAGGCCATGGCCACCGCGACCCTGACCCTCGGCCCGGATGCCGGCGCCCTTTACCAACGTGGCTGGGCGCGGTCGTCGACCGGTCGGCCCCGGCCGGCACTGGAGGACTTTCAGCAGGCCCTGACCATGTACCAGCAGGCCGGCGAGCGGGCCAACGAAGCCGCAACCCTGAACAACGTCGGCAGCGTGTACGACCGGTTAGGGGATCGGCAGCGGGCTCTGGACCACTACCACCAGGCCCTGCCCATCCGGCGGGAAGTCGGCGACCGAGCCGGCGAAGCCACCACCCTCAACAACATCGGCCACGTGTACGACAAGTCAGGGCATCGGCAGCGGGCCCTCGACCACTACCACCAGGCCCTGCCCATCCAGCGGGAAGTCGGCGACCGAGCCGGCGAAGCCGCCACCCTCAACAACATCGGTAGCGTGTACGACGGGTGGGGGGATCGGCGGCGGGCTCTGGACCACTTTCACGAGGCCCTGCCCATCCGGCGGGAGGTCGGTGATCGGGCCGGCGAAGCCACCACCCTCAACAACATCGGCAGCGTGTACAACGCCTTGGAGGATCGGCGGCGGGCCCTGGACCACTTTCACGAGGCCCTGCCCATCCGGCGGGAGGTCGGTGATCGGGCCGGCGAAGCCACCACCCTCAACAACATCGGCGGCGTGTACAACGCCTTGGGGGATCGGCAGCGGGCCCTCGATCACTACCACCAGGCCCTGCCCATCCGGCGGGAGGTCGGTGATCGGGCCGGCGAAGCCACCACCCTCAACAACATCGGCAGCGTGTACGACGGGTGGGGGGATCGGCGGCGGGCCCTCGACCACTTCCACCAAGCCCTGCCCATCCGGCAGGAGGTCGGCGACCGGGCCGGCGAAGCCGTAACCCGCTACAACATGGCGTTGGTCCACCGGGCAAATGGTGACCTGGACCAGGCGATCCGGGAGCTCGAACACGTGGTCGACCTCGATCGACAGGTCGACCACCCCGACCTCGAAGCCGACACCGCCGTCCTCGAACAACTCCGCCGACAACGCGCGCAGGACGGCGAGACCGAACTGCCCTCGGGATCGTGATGATGGCGCGCAGGCGTTGGTAGTCGTTACCAGGAGGCTCGGGCGGAGAAGGCGATGCTCGCGAGCAGGAAGCCGCCGTTGACGATGGTGAAGGCGACCATCACCCAGAGGACCAGCGCGGGGGCCACGGCGAGCACCACGGCGGCCACGAAGATCACCGCGCCGTAGTCGCGGACCAGCTTCACCAGGCGCACCGGCAGCGAGGTCGAGGTGACCATGCTGGCCGCGTTCGGGCCGGCCTGCATCACGGACGTCACCAGGTTGACCATCCAGGTGCCCGCGAAGGTCGCCACGAGCCAGGTCGGCGTGGCCGGCTCCTGCGCCACGGCGGTGGCGGCCAGCGCTGCCACCAGGGCGATCTGCGCGGCCACGTCGCAGAGCACGTCGACGCGCGCGCCGGCCGCGCTGCCCTGGCCGGTCACCCGGGCCAGTTGCCCGTCCGCGCAGTCCAGGGAGTACGCCACCTGCCAGCCGATGAGGGCGAGCAGGCCGACCACCCAGGCCGGTACGTCCCCGGCGGCGACCGGGCCGGCGAGCGCCACGACGGTGACCGAGGTGGCCAGTCCGAGCACCAGGTTGGTGATTGTCAACGCTGTCGGGCGCAGCCCGAGCCGCTGGGCGACGAGCGCGAAGACGGCCCCCAGCCACTGGCTGATCGACTCGCTGAACAGGCCGCCGCCCCGGTTCACCCGGTGGAAGTCGGCGACGGTGGGACGGGGGTCAGCCAAGCTGGTCGCGGATTGCACCGGCGTAGTCTGCCAGCCGCTCCCGGGTCTCGGTAGGCGACAGTGCCAGGTGTTCGAGGATGGTGTACCGGTCCGGCCGGGTACGCGGCGCGAACTGCACCGCCTCGATGAACTGGTCGTCGGTCAGCGCCACCTCGGCGGGGAGCCGGGGCAGGCCGTGCCGGGCGAGGCAGGCCGACATCTCCCCGAAGCGGCGGAGATCGCCGCGCAGCCAGGTGCAGAACAGCGCTCCGAGCCCGGCCAGCTCGCCGTGCGAGGCGGTTCCCGGAAAGAGCGAGTCGACCGCGTGCATGATCTCGTGGCAGCCGCCGCTGCACGGGCGGCTGGTGCCGTCGACAGCCATCGCCAGACCGCTGGAGATCAACGCCTCGGCGAGGACGATCACGAAGGCGTCGTCGCTCATGTCGCCGGGGTGGTTGAGCACCGCCTCGGCGCCCGCCCGCGAGAGCGAGGCGGCCAGCCCGTCGACCGGCTCACCGCGTACCTGCCGGGACAGCTCCCAGTCGGCCAGCGCGCTGATGTTGCTGATCACGTCGCCGATGCCGGCCCGGTTGTGCCGGTCCGGGCCGCTCTCCACGAAGTCCAGGTCGACGATCACCCCGATCGGGATGTGTACGCCGTAGGAGCCCTTGATCCCGTCGGTGATCAGGCTGGCCACCGGGGAGGCGATCCCGTCGTTGGCGAGGCTGGTCGCCACCGACACCATCGGCAGCCCTCGGCGGGTCGCCGCGTACTTGGCCACGTCGATGGTCTTGCCGCCACCGATGCCGACCACCGCGTCGTAGGACCGGGCGCGGAGTTTGCCGCCCAGGTCGTCGGCGGCGTCCAGTGTCCCGCCGGAGACGGTGAAAACGTCCGCCGAGCGCAGCGACGGTCGGATCAGCTCCGCGATCTGGGCACCCTGACCCGGGCCGACCACCACCGCGACGTCGCCCCCGGAGGAGATCCGCCCGTCGGCCAGGATCGCGCCCAGGTCGGCGACCGCCCCGCGTCGCACGTCGATGTGCAGCGGGGTGAGGACGCTCCGAGCTAGTAGCGGCACGCGATCTCCCGCGCGCGGGCCAGGTCGGCGTGGTTGTCGACCTCGACCCACAGGACGTCACCGATCGGCGCCGCCCGCACCTCCCCGCCCCGGTCGGAGAACTCCTGGTAGCCGTCCTCGTAGTAGAGGTTCGGGTCCCGTCGCCAGGTCGCCTCCAGCGCGTCGGCGAGGGCGTCGGCGACCTGCGGTTCGATCAGTGTCGCGCCGATGTACTCCCCGTACGCCTCGCCCGGGTCCATGATCTTGGTGATCCGGGTGAGCTGGCCGGCGGCGTCGAAGGTGGTCTTCATCTCCTCCTCGGCCAGCGGCTTGAGGGTGTCCACGGCCAGCAGGATGCCCGGACCACGCTCGGCGAGCAGGGTCTTCTCCACGCTCACCGGGTGCACGGTGTCCCCGTTGACCAGCAGCACGCCGCGAGCGAAGTACTCCCGGGCCAGCCAGAGCGAGTAGGCGTTGTTCCACTCCTCGGCCTTGTCGTTGTGCACAAGGGTGAGGGTGACCCCGTACTTCTTTTCCAGCTCCGCCTGGCGGGAGACGACCGCGTCCGCCGCGTACCCGACGACGATCACGATGTCGGTGAGACCGACCTCGGCAAGGTTGCCCAGCGCGATGTCCAGGATCGTCGTCTCGCCGTCCACCGGCACCAACGCCTTGGGCAGGGTGTCGGTGTACGGGCGCAGCCGTCGTCCCGCTCCGGCCGCGAGCACCATTCCGATCATCGCGACATCCTCCCTAGTCCTGCTCCGGTCACCGGTGGAGGATAGCGCCGGCCGGGTGCGCCGCTCCGGCCAACCGGGTCAGCCGGGCAAGGCCGCCAGGTCGGCGAGCATGGTCAGGCGCTCCTCCGCGCTGAGCGCGGCGTACGGGGCGGCGGCCCGCCGGTCGGTCTCCAGTTCGATGGCGAGTCGCTCGGGACCGGCCGGCAGGGCGGCGATGCTCGACGCGGTGTGTCCGGCGGCGGTCCAGGCGGCGGCGTGCGCGTCGGCCCGATGGTGTCGCAGCGTGCCCAGCCGGTTGAGCAGCAGCACGCCCGACGGTGCGCCGTCCGGCTCGTACGGGGGTGCCAGTGCGGTGAAGGCCGAGGAGGCGACCGGGTTCGTCTCCTCGTCGGCCAGCACGAGTGCGTACGACAGCAGTCGGCCGAGCATGGACACCAGCCGGGCCACCCGGTCGTCGTGGCCGGCCCACAACTCCTCGGTGACCTCGGCGTGCACCTGGTACAGCTCGGCGAGGAACGCCGCGCCCCGCTCGGTGGCGGACAGGGAGCCGTCCGGGCCGCGGTAGATCATCCCGTGGGCCACCTGCTTGTCCACGCTCCGCCGGCAGGCGACCGGGTCCTGGTAGCGGGTGATGGCCGCGAACCCCTGCCCGTCGACGGTGCCACCGGGTGCGGCCAGCCGGGTGCGCAGGTCGACCAGGAAGCCGGTGGCGGTGATGCCGCCGTAGCGCTGGGACAACTCGGCGCCACCGCCGTCCCGGCCGGCCAGGATGCCGGCGCGGAAGGTGCGGTCCACGGCCGGTGCGAGCAGCCCGGCGATCCGGTGGGGCGCCAGGTCGATGGCGTTCACAGACCGATCGACCGCAGGACGGCGAAGCCCTCCTCCGCGATCCGCCGGATCAGCCCGTCGTTGACGTCGCGGTGCTCGTCGAGCACCGTCACCTCGTGCTCGGCCAGCCAGCGGTACTCGGTGTGCTTGCCGGCCTCCAGCATCGGGCGGTCGAGGTCACCGTCGACGCGGACCAGGAAGTCGTACTCGGTCCGGGCCAGGCCGTCGTCGCCGACGTAGCTGTACTCGCCCACCTGGCCCAGGACGTGTGAGAGGACCCAGCCGGTCTCCTCGGTGATCTCCCGGCGCAACGCCTCGTCGATGTCCTCACCGGGCTCCACGTGGCCGCCGACGATGTCCCAACAGTTGGGAAACAGGCGTCGGTGTGGTGAGCGGCGCTGAAAGAAGATGCGGCCGTCATGGTCGACGATCAGCGCGCCGGCGCAGCGCAGGGGCTCGGTGGACACCATCCGACAGTAGCCAGCGTCCGCAGCTTGTGCGATGCCGCTCTTGTCCCGGAAACATCCACCGACCACCATGTCCGTACCGAATGCCACCGTCCCAAAGGGGTGATGTGTGATGCAGGTACGGGATGCGATGTCCAGCCAGGTCCTCGTCGTCGGTCCGGAGCACACGCTCCGCCAGGCGGCCCGGATGATGTCGGCCCGCGGTGTCGGGTCGGCGGTCGTGATCGACCCGGATTCCGAGGGCGTGGGGATCATGACCGAACGTGACGTGTTGAAGGCCATTGGTGCCGGTCTGGACTGCGACGTGGAACGCACCGGCGCGCACCTGACCTGGGACGTGGTCTACGCGGGGCCGGAGTGGACGGTGGCCGAGGCCGCCGCCGCGATGGCCCGGGGCGGATTCCGGCACCTGGTGGTGCTGGACGGCCGGGAGGTGGCCGGCGTGATCTCCGTGCGGGACATCATGCGGGTCTGGTCGGAGAGCCAGGCGGTCGCCACCACCTGACCGGGGGTGGTGTGCGGGGCCGGATCGATGGGTAGACATCCCTTGCGGGCGCGGAGATGCCGTGGCCCGTGGGGGAGGTCCCGATGCGTGACGCGGAGCGGCTGGTCGAGCAGCAGTACGCAATGCTCCTGCGTCGGGACGTGGCCCGGCTGCCGGATCTCTACGCCCCCGAGGCGTTCTACGCCATGCCGGGCGTGACGGTCCGTCCGATCGAGCTGCCTGCCCTGCTGCGCACCTGGACCGGCGCCTTCCCGGATCTGCGAGTCGACCCGATGGGCGCGGTCCGCACCGGCGGGGGCGCCGCTGTCGAGCTGCGGCTGACCGGCACCCACACCGGCACCCTGCATTCGCCGTACGGCACCGTCGCGCCGACCGGCCGGCTGGTGAGCTGGGAGGTGGCCGACGTGGTCCGGGCCCGTAAGGGTCGGATCACCGCCTGGCGCTCCTACTTCGACTGGAGTCAGCTCCTCGACGCGCTCGGGGTGCAGCTGGAGGGACTTTCCCGGGGTGCGCAGCACGACGCGCTCGCCCTTCCGGTCTGATCTGCCGCCGACCGGTGGAGTGCCGTCACCCGACCCGGTGGCTCAGGATGCGGACATCGCCGTGCCGACCGCGTGTCCCCCGCCGTCGCCCGTACGCTCAATATCCATGACCGCCGAGCAGTTGATCTCCTTTGCCCGTGGGGCTCCCTCCCTGGACATCGTCGATGTCGAGGGGCTCAAGGCCGCCGCCGTCCGCGCCTTCGACGCCGACCCCGCGGGGGTGACGGCGTACGGCACCTCCGTCGGGTACCTTCCGCTGCGGAAGTGGATCGCCGAGAAGCACGGGGTCGAGGCCGACCAGGTGCTGGTCACCAACGGGTCGCTTCAGGCCGACGCGTTCCTCTTCGACCACCTGGTCCGCCCGGGCGACGCGGTGGTGGTGGAGCGCCCGACGTACGACCGGACGCTGCTCAACCTCCAGCGGATGGGCAGTGAGCTGCACAGCGTCGCCGTCCAACCGGACGGGCTGGACACTGCCGAGCTGCGCAAGCTGCTGGAGTCCGGGGTCCGCCCCCGGCTCGCGCACGTCATCCCGAACTACCAGAACCCGGCCGGCATGACGCTGTCCCTGGAGAAGCGCCGGGAGCTGCTCGACCTGGCCGCCGAGTACGAGTTCACGATCTTCGAGGACGACCCGTACGCGGACGTCCGCTTCCGTGGCGAGGCGCTGCCGTCGATGCTCTCGCTGGACACCCGCAACGTGGTGGTGCACGCGTCGAGCTTCACCAAGACGGTGTGCCCGGGTGTGCGGGTCGGTTACCTGGTCGGCCCGGCCGACCTGATCGCCTCCATCGCGAAGAACGCGACGAGCCTCTACATCTCCCCCGGGATGGTGTCCCAGGCGATCGTGCACCAGTTCTGCGTCTCCGGTGACATCGACCGCTCGATCGAGACGGTTCGGGCGGCGCTCGGCGAGCGGGCCCAGGTGCTCGCCGAGTCGTTGCGCCGGCACCTGCCGCAGGCGCGGTTCGTGGAGCCCGACGGCGGCTACTTCCTCTGGGTGGAGTTCCCGGAGGACGTGCTGGTCGACCGGCTCGCCCCGGCGGCGGCCGAGCGCGGGGTCGCCGTGGTCAAGGGCAGTGACTTCGTGCTGGACGGCGGGCGGCACGCTCTCCGGCTGGCCTTCTCGGCAGTGACCGCCGATCGGATCGACGAGGGCGTCCGGCGGCTCGCCTCGGCCGTCGAGGCCGTCCGCAGCTGACTCAACTGTCGGGTTCCTGACAGAACGACGATGCCGGCCGTCCCGGGGCTCCCCTCCGGGCGGCCGGCTGGCCCACAATGCTGCGAGCGTCACCCCGCGAGTTGCGGTGTTCACCGCCGGCCTCCGGGCTCGGTCCCGCTGGGTCGACGCGGCAGCACAACCTCCCGCCCCCACAGGTGCCGGGTGGGCCGTGTCGTCCCCCGCACACCCCCCGATGCGGCCCGGCCCGCCCGGCGCCGCCCCCACGCGACCGCCGTCACACCGGTCTTCGACCGCGACCGCCGTCACACCGGTCTTCGACCGCGATCGGCGTAGCCTGCAAGCCGCTGACTGAGCGCGGGAGGTGACGCGATGACGGATCGGACAGAGCGGGACCGGACGGCAGCGTCGACCACCGGTCGGGTGCTGCGACCTCGGGCGTGGCCCTCCCCGGTCCGGGCGATGACCCGGATCCTCAACGCCGACGGCTCGCCGCCCGCGCCGGCCCCGACGGGTACGGGCACCGGCCGCAGCGCTGTGGTCGACTGCGCGCTCTACGTCGACGGCAAGCGGCAGCCCGGCGACTGGACCTACGCGGAGGCGTTGGCCGCTGCCCGCCGCGAGGAGCACGGCTTCGTCTGGATCGGTCTGCACCAGCCGGAGCTGGCCGAGATGACCGCCATCGCGGAGACCTACGGCCTGCACGAACTGGCGGTCGAGGACGCGGTCAAGGCCGAGCAGCGCCCCAAGCTGGAGCGGTTCGGCGACGTCGTCTTCCTGGTGCTGCGCACCGCCCGCTACTGCGAGCACACCGAGCTGACCGAGAACTCCGAGGTGGTGGAGACCGGGCAGGTGATGCTCTTCATCGGCCCGAACTTCGTGATCAGCGTCCGGCACGGCGACGCCTGCCGGCTCGCCCCGATCCGCGCCGACCTGGAGACCAAGCAGGAGTTGCTGCTGCACGGCCCGTGGGCGGTGGCGTACGGGGTGACCGACCGGGTGGTCGACCTCTATCTGGAGGTGGCCGAGCAGATCGAGGACGACCTGGACGTGCTGGAGGCGGAGGTCTTCGACCGGCAGGGCCACGGGCGGATCCAGCGGATCTACCAGATGAAGCGGGAGCTGGTCGAGTTCAAGCGGGCGGTGGTGCCGTTGCAACGGCCGCTGATGACGCTGACCTCCCAGGTCAACCGGGACGTGCCGAAGGAGATCCGCAAGTACTTCCGGGACGTGCAGGACCACCTGAGCCGCACCGTCGAGCAGGTGAACTCCTACGACGACCTGCTGAACTCGATCCTCCAGGCGCGGCTGGCCCAGGTCACCGTCGACCAGAACAACGACATGCGCAAGATCGCCGCGTGGGCGGCCATCGCCGCGGTCTGGACCTCCATCGCCGGCGTCGAGGGCATGAACTTCGACAACATGCCCGAGCTGAAGATGACGTACGGCTATCCGGTGGCGCTCGCCCTCATGCTCGGCGTCTCACTGGCCCTCTACCGCTGGTTCCGCCGCAACGGCTGGCTCTGAACCGGCGACAGCGCCGCGCACGCGGAAGCGCCGACGAGTGGGTGACCACTCGCCGGCGCTCCGATGCGCTGCTGTTGAGCTCAGCGGCGGCCGTTGGTGCGGGCCGTGTCCTTGCCCAGCGCCTTGGTGAGGTCGTCGGTCGGCCGACCGGAGACGTCGGTGGCGCCCTCGGCGACCGACGGGACCTTGTCGGTCGGGCGGACACCGGTCTGCTTGGCCGGGGCGGTGGTGCTGGCGCTGGAGCCGCCGGCCACCGCCGAGCTGCCCGCGCCGGTCATCCCCGCCGCGCCGGACATGGCGGACCCGTCTGAGCCCCGGGCGGCGGACGGCGTACGCACCTCGATCGAGTCGACCTCGTCGCGCATGGGCTCCAGGGTGCTGCGGGTCGGGTCGTACTCGGCCCACTCCTGCTGCTCCCGACGGCGACGCAGCGCGACCGCGCCGGCCAGGCCGGCGATGGCACCCGCCGCCAACAGGCCGGTCATCATCGAGCCGCGACGACGCGGCTGCTTCTTCTTACCGGTGATCCGCATGGTCTTCGACTTGGCCTTCCTGGTCAGCGGCCCTGCCTGCGCGGCGCCGTCACGAGCAGCCGCCGCCAGCGGTGCCAGCGTGGTGAGAGTCGTCCCCCAGCCGGTCGACGCGCGGTCGCGTACCTTCGCGGCGGTCGGTGCGACGTAACCTCGGGCCACCTGGACCCGCGGGCCGACGGTCGCGCCAGCGCCCTTCGCGGCGTGGTTGGCTGCCAGCATCAGGTGGCTGATGCTCTGGTTCAGCTCGGCCTTCGCCAACTGCCCCTGGGACTTACGCCGCCCGAATCCAAACACGGTCCTACCTCCTGGGAGTTGTTCCTTCGTCATCCTCCACCTTCGGATGCCTCCGCGATGCCAGATCGGGCACATGGGAGGATCCGCATGGAACTGACCAACGAGTGAGGAGTACCCGTGGCCGAGGCTGTCTACGCCACCCTGCACACCAACGCTGGCCCGATCCGGCTGGAGCTCTTCCCCAACCACGCGCCGAAGACCGTCCGCAACTTCGTCGACCTGGCCGAGGGCAACCGTGAGTACACCGACCCGCGCACCGGTCAGCCGGGCAGTGGTCCGTACTACGACGGCACCATCTCGCACCGGGTGATCAGCGGTTTCATGGTCCAGATGGGCGACCCGACCGGCACCGGCCGGGGCGGCCCGGGCTACAAGTTCGCCGACGAGTTCCACCCGGAGCTGCGGTTCGACCGTCCGTACCTGCTGGCGATGGCGAACGCCGGACCGGGCACCAACGGTTCGCAGTTCTTCATCACGGTGTCCCCGACGCCGCACCTCAACAACCGACACACGATCTTCGGCCAGGTCGCCGACGAGCAGTCGGTGAAGATCGTGGATTCGATCGCGAACACCCCGACCGGTCCGAGCGACCGTCCGCTCCAGGACGTCGTCATCGAGCGGGTCGAGATCGAGCGGTCCGCTTCCTGAGCGACCGGCGAGGTACCTTTGCTCGCATGATTGAGCGCTCCGGAGCACGGCCGGTGCCGGTGGACCGTGCGGTGGCGGACGGAGGGTCGGCCCGGTGAGCGAATCTCCACCGACCACCCCGGTCTGCTACCGGCACCCCGGCCGGGAGACCTACGTCCGGTGCGCCCGCTGCGACCGGCCGATCTGTCCGGACTGCATGCGAGAGGCGTCCGTCGGGCACCAGTGCCCGGAGTGCGTCGACGAGGGACGTCGCAGTGTCCGGCCGGCGCGTACCGCCTTCGGCGGCGGTACGGCCGGCCGGCACGGCTATGTCACCAAGGCGCTGATCGCCGTGAACGTGCTGTTCCTGCTGGCCTCCATCGCCTCCGCCCGGGGCGGGGACGCGGCGGTCGGCGGTTCCGGCTTCGGCGGCCTGATGGGTGGCAGCACGCCGCTGACCGAGTGGGGTGCGGTGCTCGGCCGGGCCTACCTCTCCGACTACACGCTGGGCGGGATCGCCGAGGGCCAGTGGTACCGGCTGGTCACGGCGATGTTCCTGCACTATGGCGTACTTCACCTGCTGCTCAACATGTGGGCGCTGTGGGTGCTCGGCCGGTCGTTGGAGGCCAACCTCGGGCGGGTGCGGTTCGCCGCGCTCTACCTGATCGCGGGCCTCGGCGGCAACGTGGCCGCCTACCTGTTCAGCAGCCCACGGGCGGCCACCGTCGGCGCGTCGACGGCCGTGTTCGGTCTCTTCGCCGCGCTGATCATCATCGAGCGCAGGTTGGGCCGGGACATCTCCCGGATCATCCCGATCCTGGTGATCAACCTGGTGTTCACGCTGGCTGTGCCGGGCATCTCGATCCCCGGGCACCTGGGCGGCCTGGTGGTCGGCGCGCTGATGGCGTTGGTGCTCGCGTACGCGCCACGTGGTCGGCGCACGCTGGTGCAGGTCACCGGTGGGGCGCTGATCCTGCTGATCCTGCTCGCGCTGGTGCTCTTCCGGACCGCCGCACTGCTCACCTGACAGACCGCCGCACTGCTCACCTGGCAGGGCGGGCGGCGCGCAGTGCGGCGGCCACCTCTTCCGGGGTGGCCCCCAGGTCGTACCGGCCGAACAGATGCAGCGAGTTGCCCGCGTCGATCTCCAGGGTTTCGCTGGTGAGCCCGAGGCGGGGCCGCCGGTCGACGGCGATCGCCTCGACCGTCGACCAGGGCAGCAGCCGCCGGCCGGCGTAGCCGTGGATGACGGTGAGCCCGGCCGGGTCCACCGCCAACCGGACCGGCGCGACCAGGTCACGTACCGCCCAGCCGGCCAGCGCGGCGGCGGCCAGGACGGCCAGTGCCAGCCGGACCGGGTCGCCGTCGGCGAAGAGCAGACCGAGCGCGATGAGCAGAACCGCACCGGCCAGTTTCGCCGCCGGCAGGCTCGCCGGCACTCGCCACTGCCGGGCCGGGGAGGTCTCAGTCACCCGCCCAGCATGCCAGCGGTAAGCCGAATCGCCGCCCCCGCGCGGGTCGACCATGCAGTTGTGGTGCCCCCAAATATGGTGCGAAGCGGGAGCTTCTGCCCACCACAAGTCCATGATCGACGCCGGAGGGTCGATGGACGACGTAGGATCGGGGCAGCCCAAGTTACCGGGGAGTAAACATGAGTGACGCGGTCATCGTCGGCGCGGTTCGTACCCCGGTCGGACGGCGCAAGGGCAGCCTCGCCGGCGTCCACCCGGTCGACCTCTCGGCGCACGTGCTGCGCGCCCTCGCCGAGCGCACCGGGCTCGACCCGGCCCAGGTCGACGATGTCTTCTGGGGCTGCGTGTCCCAGGTCGGCGAGCAGTCGTGGAACATCGCCCGCAACGGCGTGCTCGCCGCCGGCTGGCCCGAGACGGTCCCCGGCACGACGCTCGACCGGCAGTGCGGCTCCAGCCAGCAGGCCCTGCACTTCGCCGCCGCGACGGTGCTCTCCGGTCAGGCCGACCTGGTGGTCGCCGGCGGCGTCGAGTCGATGACCCGGGTGCCGATGGGCTCCAGTGTTGCCGGCGGCATGCCGTTCAGCGACCAGCTGCGCGCCCGTTACCGGGGCGTCGAGGGCTTCGCCGACGACGCGCCGCTGCCGTTCAACCAGGGGGTCGGGGCCGAGCTGATCGCCCAACGGTGGCGTCTCTCGCGTACCCAGCTGGACGAGTTCGCGCTGGCCAGCCACGAGAAGGCGGCAGCCGCGCAGGACGCCGGCGCGTTCGACCCGGAGCTGACCCCGGTGCCGCTCGCCGACGGCGGCAAGTTCGCCGCCGACGAGGGCATCCGCCGGGAGACCTCCCTGGAAAAGCTGGGTGAGCTCGCCACCCCGTTCCGCGCCGACGGCGTGGTGACCGCCGGTTCCGCGTCCCAGATCTCCGACGGCGCCGCGGCCCTCGCGGTGACCACCTCCGACTGGGCCAGCCGACACGGCCTGCGCCCGTTGGCCCGGATCCACACCGCAGTGGTCGCCGCCGACGACCCGGTCACCATGCTCACCGCACCCATCCCGGCCACCGCGAAGGCGCTGCGCCGCGCGGGGCTGGGCATCGAGGAGATCGGGGTGTACGAGGTGAACGAGGCGTTCGCCCCGGTGCCGCTGGCCTGGCTGGCGGAGACCGAGGCGGACCCGGAGCGGCTCAACCCGCGTGGCGGGGCGATCGCCCTCGGCCACCCGCTCGGCGGCTCCGGTGCCCGGATCATGACGACCATGCTCCAGCACATGCGGGACAACGGCATCCGCTACGGCCTTCAGACCATGTGCGAGGGCGGCGGCATGGCCAACGCCACAATCGTCGAGCTGGTCTGAGGGCACCGCCACACACCGGTCACTCCCGCCGGGATGCTGGTGGGGGCGCGAGCCGGCCGTTGGGCATGTGCACGACCCGGAGGAACGCGGGCAGTCGCCACGGCCTCGGCCCACCGATGACGACGTCGCGCCGCAGCACCGCCTGCGCGATGCTGATCCGGCCGAACATCATCAGGTTGAACCGGGCGGGGCGGAACGTCACGCTCGCGTCGAACGGGGCGTCGGGAGCCGCGATCCACACCCGGCGGTCGCCCAGGGTCAGCGTCGTCGTTGTTACGTACCGTGAGCGGAACTGCACCGACACATCGTGCCGGGGCGTCGGCAGTTCGGTGTTGAGCAGCACCCCGTACGTGTCGCGCAGCATGTCGAACATGAACAGGTCCCAGTAGAGCGCGGCGTGCTCGTCCGGCATCGGCCACGCCCGGCGGAGCGCCCGGGCGATGTCCCAGCCGTGCACCAGCAGCTCGTTGGTCAGATGGGCGAACAGGCCGCCGACCGTCACCCGCGCGTTGCCCAACCAACTCACCGTCGATCGCGGATCGGCCGACGTCGCCAGGAGGCGGTCGACCATGGTGTTCAGCTGCGTCAGCAGCACCTGCGGGTCGCGTTCGGTGAAGTGGGCGAGCACGTGGGCATTGACGTCGGCCACCGTGTCCACGTTCGTGGTGGCGAGCAGGTCCTCCAGCCCCGGCACCCGGATGGGGACCTCGGTGCCCTCCAGTCTCGACACGTACAACATCGCGATCGACACCACGTGGGCCAGCGTGTCGGCCACTGTCCAGTCGGCGGTCGCCATGACGACGGGCGAGGGCGCGGCGGTCACCAGGTCGGTGAACCGGTCGGTTGCCGTTCGCAGTGCCGTGTTGGCCACACTCCACCGGTTCGGGTCTGCCGCGCCAGTCATCCGAACAGCATCGGGGACCCGACGTGCCGGAGCATCTTCGAACGTGCCGTCTTCGCCGCGGGCGGCAGGTCCGGACCGGCGTCAGTGGTTGTAGAACATGGTGGGGAACCAGCCGAAGCCGAAGATCGAGGGCACCCGGACGTCCCAGTACACGACTGTGAAGACCCCGAGGGCGATGAGCAGGGCGCCGCTGAGCACCATGCTGCGCCGCACGTCGGCGGCGAGCCAGCCGATGAACCGGCCGCGGGTGAGCATGATCAGCAGTGCGAACAGCGCGGTGACCACCACGATGTTGCCGAGGGACTGCAGAACGAACGCGGCCGAACCGTACAGCGGGTTGCCGCTGTCGACCGCCCAGTGGAACAACTTGTTGAACAGCGGGTACGGCCGGCCGATGAGGAAGCCGCCGATGAGCGCGCCGAGAGTGATCACCCGCGCGACCGGTCGGTCGTCGAACACGTCCCGCACCGTCCCGATCGCGGCCAGCCCGAGGTAGATGAGGGCCAGTCCGATGACACCGAACACCACTGACGACTGGATGATGCGTACCGGCACTCCACCGGCGGTCTCGGTGGACAACTGGGGGAGCCGGTCGCCCAGGAGGACTCCGACGAACCCGTACACCGCAGCGACGGCGACCATGCCCAGGGTGAGGTAGCCGACCGGCCGCAACAGCAGCCGGAGTCGGTCGCCGTTGCCACCGCTTGCCGCGCCGAGCGGCCCGATGGACGCGAGCATCGCGATGTTGCACGCGGTGAAGGTGCCAGCGAGGCCCGACACGAATGCGAACACCAGGCCGGCGGCGGTACCGGAGATCGCCGTCGCCTTCGCGTCGTGACCGAGGAGCCCGCTGGCGACGCTGTCACCGATGACCGAGTCGACGAACTCGTAGGACCAGAGCACGGCCAGCAGGACTCCGGCCGCCACGCTCACCGCGATGATGACGCCGTTGCGGTGTGGACGCTCGGCGACGAGGGGTCCCGCGAAGTCTCGGGTGCCTGTGGTCGGCGTTTCCGTCATAGCTCTACTCCCCGGGCCGATTCGCACGTGACTATGCGCAGCGATGATGTCGCTCAGGGTGGTCCCGTCGCATCTCGCAGAGTGCGCAATCGGCCTTCGGTGGGACGCCGCGACGTGCCGGCCGGAAAAGCGGTCCCCAAACGTCGGTAAGACGGCCTAGGGTGCCCAGCGTGACGACGATCGCCGGTGAGCGTGCCCCCGACTGGTCCAGCGAGCAGTGGCAGGTGCGGGCCCGGTCCTGGGTCGACGCGCAGCTCAGCCGGGCCGGCCGACGGGTGACCGGGCCGGTGGAGCCGAGGCTGCGGCCCTGGTCGCTGGTGTGGCGGGTGCCCACCGATGACGGCCCGGTCTGGTTCAAAGCCAACAACCCGGGCACCGTGCACGAGGCGGTCCTGATCGCGGCGCTCGCCGCGTTGACGCCCGACCGGGTGCTCACGCCGATCGCGGTGGACCCGGCGCAGGGCTGGTCGCTGCTACCCGACGGCGGCGAGTCGTTGCGCGACGTGCTGGCGCGCGACCCCGACCTGGCGCACTGGGAGCGGGCGCTGCCCGGGTACGCGGCGCTGCAACTGGCGAGCGCGTCGCGCGCCGACGAGCTGGTCGCCTCCGGCGTGCCGGATCAGCGTCCGGAGGTGCTGGCCGGTCTCTTCGCCGAGCTGCTCGACGATCACGAGGCGCTGCTGCTCGGTGCCGAGGGTGGGCTCCGTCCGGAGGTGCACGAGCGGTTGCGGGCTGAGCTGCCGGCGTACGCGCAGCGGTGCCGCCGGCTCGCCGACCTCGGCATCCCGGCGACCGTGCAACACGACGACCTGCACGACGGCAACGTCTTCGCCGGCGCGGCCGGGTACCGGTACTTCGACTGGGGCGACGCCTCCGTGGCGCACCCGTTCGGCACGCTGCTGGTGACCCTGCGCACCGTCGGGCACGCCGGGAAGCTTGCCCCCGACGACGCCCAACTGGTGCGGTTGCGCGACGCGTACCTGGAGGTGTGGACCGACCGGTACGACCGGCGGACCCTCGTGGAGGCCGCCGACCTCGCTGTCGGCCTGGGTCCGGTGAGCCGGTCGCTGTCCTGGCGTCGGGCGCTGGACACCGCCGAGGAGTCCCGCGCCGAGTACGCCGACGCGGTCCCGGGGTGGCTGGAGGAGCTGTTCGCCGCCAGTCCACTTCAGCCGAACTCCTGACCATGATCCGTCCGAGTCGGAAGTCGGACAGGCAGTGCGACAGGCGGCGTGGAACTTCCAAAAATTCCGGGTGACCCACGTCACCCTGCTGGGGACGTCGTTGGGCAGGTCATGGACGTCTTCTCCCGAACGTTCCTCCCGGCCGCCGCTGAGGCTGGCCTGGCCGTGCAGACGGTGAGCCGGCACATGCCGGTCTTCCGGCGCTGCGTCGGCTCCGGTGACGCCACCATCCTGGTCACCCGTTGCAGCCGCCCCGACCGCCCGGTCACCGGCGACTACCTGTTGCTACTCACGCACCGCCGCCTGGTGGTGACCCAGCAGACCCGCCTCCTGCACCGACTGCGCCTGCATCTCAACACCGAGTTGCGGGAGCTGAGCAATGTCACCTGGAGCCCGGACCCGCGGCTGCAGTCGGTCGAGATGGCGGCCACCGCGATCGACGGGATCCGTGAGCGGTTCCTGATCCGGACCAGTCACCCGAAGCAGGTCTGGCAGCTCGACGCGTTGCTCAACCAGGCGTTCCGGACCCGCCTGCGGCCGCCCGGCGCGCGGGTCGTCGCCAGCATCGGTGACGCGCCGGCCGCCGCCCGGCCCGGGCTTTTCGCTCCGTCCTGGTGAGCTGACCCCGAGCGGGCGTCGCCCGGCTTTACCGAACTCGAACACACACCGATCGCGCCGAGCCTGCGCGGTCGGCAATCATGGGCCGGTGACCGTCGAACCACCGCATCGCGGGCTCGTCCTCGTCGTGGAGGACGAGCCGGCCATCGCCGACCTGGTCCGGCTCTACCTGACCCGGGACGGGTTCGGCGTCCACCTGGAACGTGACGGCGAGGCCGGTCTGAGCGCTGCTCGCCGGATGCGCCCGGTGGCCTGCGTCCTGGACATCGCGCTGCCGGGTCTGCCCGGCACCGAGATCTGCCGCCGGCTGCGCGAGGCCGGCGACTGGACCCCTGTCATCTTCCTCACCGCCCGCGACGACGAGGTGGACCGGATCGTCGGCCTGGAGTTGGGTGCCGACGACTACGTCACCAAGCCGTTCAGCCCTCGGGAACTGGTCGCCCGCGTCCGCGCGGTGCTGCGCCGATCCGCCGGCGGCCCGGAGGGCGCGGACCGCCCACGTGTCGTCGGCCCGGTGACCCTCGACCCGGCCCGCCGCACGGTCACCGCCGCCGGTGCCCCGGTGCAGCTCACCTCCACCGAGTTCGACCTGCTGGCCCACCTGATGGCCCGGCCCGGCCGGGTCTTCACCCGGGAGGAGCTGCTGGCCGGAGTCTGGGGCTACGCGGCGCACGCCGGCACCCGGACGGTGGACGTGCACGTCGCCCAGGTGCGGGCGAAGCTCGGCCCGGCGAGCGTGATCCGGACCCATCGCGGCGTCGGGTACGCGGTAGATGCCTGACCACCCCCGGCACGTCGAGTCGCCGACCATGGCCCTGCCGGTGGTCGGCGCCCCACCCACCGCACCCCGACGAGGCCGACCCGGCCGTACGCTGACCGCCCGCGCGGTACTCGTCACCTGCGCGGTGGCCCTGGTGTCGGTGCTGGTCACCGCCATCGTCGCGGTGCCGTTGGCGATCCGGGGCGCGGAGCGGAGCGAGCAGGAAGCGCTCGCCGCCCAGGCCCGACTCGCCGCCGAGGTGCTGCGGACCCGCCTCGACCGGGGGCGCAGCGCCGACGAGGAACGGCTCATCCAACAACTGCGCGACCAGGGCATCGACGCGTACCTGATCCGCCGTGGGGCGGTCGACCGGGCGGGTCTGCCACCCCGGGTGGTGCAGCGGATCGGGCAGGGCCGCAACGTGTCGGCCCGCCGCTCCGTCAACGGTGAGCGGGCCCTGGTCGAGGGTCGGGCCCTGCCCGGCGGAAACGGGGTGGTGCTCTCCCGTCCGCTGGCCAACGGGCTGTGGGCCCGGGTGCTGCTCAGTCTCTGGTTGCCGCTGCTGGCCGGGTTGACCGCCGGTGTGGTGGCCGGGCTGCTGCTGGCCCGTCGGCTGGCCCGGCCGATCCGGGTCGCGGCCACCGCCGCCGCCCGGCTGCGCGCCGGTGACCGGGCCGTCCGGGTGCCGGTCGAGTCGCCGGACGAGGTCGCCGACCTGGCCGAGGCGTTGAACGGTCTGGCTGCCGCTCTGGCCACCAGCGAGGGCCGACAGCGCGAGTTCCTCCTCTCCGTCTCGCACGAGCTGCGCACCCCGCTGACCGCGATCCGGGGGTACGCCGAGGCGCTCGCCGACGGGGTGCTCGGCGCCGACGACACGGTGGACGCCGGTCGGACGATGCTGGCCGAGGCCCAGCACCTGGACCGGCTGATCGGCGACCTGTTGGCGCTGGCCCGGCTGGAGGCCGCCGACTTTCCCCTGGAACCGGTGCCGGTGGATCTGACCCAACTGGCAGTGGACGCGGAGCCGACCTGGTCCGGTCGGTGCGCGGCGGTGGGCGTGCCGTTCCGGGTGGAGACGCCCGGTCAGCCGGTACCCGCGTACACCGATCCGGGGAGGATCCGGCAGGTCCTGGACGGGCTGCTGGAGAACGCGCTGCGGGTCGTACCCCCGGGGTCGCCGGTGGTGCTCGCGGTCCGGCCGGCCGGCGCGGACCCGGCGCACGGCGGCGTGTTCGAGGTCCGCGACGGCGGGCCCGGCTTCACCGACGACGACCTGGCGGTGGCCTTCGAACGCGGTGCGCTGCACGAGCGTTACCGGGGGGTGCGCAAGGTGGGCAGCGGGCTGGGGTTGGCGCTGGCCGCCGGGCTGGTCCGCCGGTTGGGCGGGGAGATCGCCGCCGGGCACGCGCCGGAGGGCGGTGCCGCCTTCACCGTCCGGCTGCCCGGTGATCCTTACCTGACTCGAACATCGGCCTGACGCTCCGCTCGTCGTTCCGGGGAAGGCTGAGGGCTCCACTGACAGAGAGGGAGAGTCATGCCACGTTGGGGTATCGCCACCGGCACCACGGCACTGCTCGCGGCGGTCGCGCTCGGCGTCAGCGGCTGCGGCGCGGCCGAGGTGGCCAGCCAGCCCGCGCGGGATGTCGCCGTCGAGGTCGCCGCCGCCATGGGAGTCGAGGGTCAGGCACTGGCCGCGATGGGCTTCGACGCCGACGACCTGGACGTGCTGACCGTCGCCGCACCGGCCACGCCGACGCCGGGTTCGTCCCCCAGCGCGAAGGAGAAGGCCCGGGAGACGCGCGGTGAGGAGTGGCGCAAGCGCCGCCAGGCCCGCGTGCTGCTGCGTAAGAACACCCTGCACGGTGAGGCGGTGGTGAAGACGAAGGACGGCGGTACGCAGACCGTCGCCGTGCAGCGCGGCGAGGTGACAGCGATCGACGGCGACTCGATGACCGTCAAGTCCACCGACGGCTTCACGATGACCTGGACCTTCGGCGACGACCTGCGGGTGGTCGAGCGGCGGGCCACGGTGCAGCCGAGCGAGGTGAAGGTCGGCGCGACGCTCGGCGTCGCCGGCGCGAAGGACGGCGACAAGGGCGTGGCCCGGCTCATCCTCGTTCCCCGCGCCAAGTGAGCGAAGGGGCCCTGACATCGGCCAGGGCCCCTTCCCCCGTCAGCAGACGCGAACTCGTCAGTAGACGCGGGAGCCGATGAAGTCGTCGTGACCGTAGCCGACCGGGTTGGCGGCGGTACGGGCCTCGAACGACCACTGCTGACGGGTGCTGCTTCCGCAGTTCGCCAACCGCAGGCGGGAGCTACCCAGCAGCGGGTTGTCGAACGCCACGCAGAGGTTGCTCGCGGCGGCCGGTCTGATCTGGTTGCCGGAGAAGACGAACTGCTGCGCGCCGGTGCCGTTGCAGTCGTAGATGTTGACAGCGGTTCCGGCTGTCATCGAGCTGTTGGCGACGTCCAGGCAACGGTCGTGGGACAGCTCCGAGTGCAACGACCGCCGGGCCGAGTCGTACCAGAAGCCCTGGTTGCGCCCACCGTGGCAGGAGTACGGCTGCTGCGCGGTGCCGTTGCGGGAGTCGTACCCCTTGCCGTCGACACAGGTGCCGGTGGCCAGGTTGCGCAGTTGCTTGAACTCCAGCAGACCCGGGTAGAGCACCCCACCGCCGGTGCTGGCCGGGTCGACGCAGCTCGCCCGCGTCTGCCCGGAGTTCCAGAACTGGGTGATGCACTGGGCGAACATGCCGTGCCCGCGGGCGTTGGGGTGGAACGACTGCCGGGCGGCGTTCTCGTTCCAGATGCCGACCTCAATGAAGAGCCCGCGCACCGAGGTGTTGTCGGTGCACACCTCGTGCCCGTGGAAGAGCCGGCTGGCGTCCAGGTAGCGGGTTCCGGTGTTCGCCGCGGCCGAGCGCAGCGCCGACTCGAACATCGGCACCGCCTTGTTCCGGGCGAACGCCGCGTCGGCCAGGTAGAGCAGACAACCGCCGGAGTACCAGCCGGGGAAGTTGGGGTTGTCCTCCACGTCGGGGCTGCCGGGGCTCGGGTACGACATCAGCACCAGTTCGTAGTCCGACCGCAGGTAGCCGGCGTTGGTCATGGTCTGCCGGATGTCGGTCAGCGCCGACTCCACCGCCTGCCGGCTGCCGTCGGTGCGGATCGTCCACTGGTCGGTGTAGGCGGGGTAGCAGGCGCCCTGGAAGAAGACCCGGCGGACGGCGCAGTCGGTGGCGACCGGACCGAACTGGATGGTGCCGTCACCGTTCGCGCCGACCACCACCCAGATCAGCTTCACGTGCGTGTTGCGCGCCTTGATGCCCAGGTGGTCGCCCTGGTTCAGCTCGTTGTGCTGGGTCGGGCCGCCGGCGATCAGGTTCCAGGGGGTGGCACCGGAGCAGGCGATGTTGTACTGCGCGTCCGACGTGATGCCGGTACGGAAGACCGCCTGGTCGTACGAGCGGTCGCACCAGTTGCCGTCCTGGTGGGTGCCGGGGACGTAGTTGCCGACCCCCTCACCGGAGATCTCGCTGTCGCCCATGGTGATCAGTGCGGTACGCCGTTGTTCGATCGGGCGGATCGCCGGGCTGCCGTAGAGGGCGGTCGCCTCGGCGGCCCGGATGGCTTCGAGGTTGGCGGGGAGTGGTTGGACGGTTGGTCGGTCGGCGGCGGTGGCGGGGGTGGCCGGTCCGGCGAGCATCGGTAGGACGAGAGCGGCGACGGCGACGGCGACGGTGATGGCCCGTCGTCGGGTCGCGCGTTCGGGCCTGGCGGGGATTGCAGGCATCGACGCACTCCTTTCGGCTCAATCGCGGGACGTCGATTGAGTTACCAGACGGTAACGTGCGAATCAACAGATGTGAATGCGCCTCAGATCCTTGCGCGCGGAATGCAGAACCGCCCGGATCGGACTATCCCGCCGCCGCCCCCGCCGATCATGGAGTTGTGGTGCCCGTTCGGAACACCAATGGGCGATTGGCACCCCACCACAACTCCTTGATCGACGCGCGGAGGGCGGGGTGCGGCCGGAACTGACGGCAGTTCGGCGGGCTTTAGCGGCCCGGCGGCAGGGCGTAGCCGACGTAGCTGCGGAACTCCAGCCGCCAGCCGGCCGGGACGAGTTTGGCGCAGGCCGCCTTGTTGCCGGTGCAGACGATCGCGTCGACCGAGGCGGGATCGGCCGGCGGTCGTTCCGGCAACACCGACTGCAACGCCACCAGGTCCGGTGAGCCGCCGTCGGGCTGCCGCAGCAGCAGCCACCACGGGTACTCCCAGTTGTCGTTCTGCTGCACCAACCCGATCCGTCGCGCACCGCTGTCCTGGACCGCTGTCGCCGCCCAGCGGAACTCGTCGGCCCACTGAGGGCGGCGCAGGAACCGGGTGTCCCAGTCCGAGGTGGTGAACACCGAGCCGGAACCGACCAGCCGGCGCGGGAAGCCGTACGACAGTGCGAGCACTCCGGCCAGCGCCGAGGTGGCCAGCACGGTGACGGCCGCCACGGTGGCAACAGTTCGACGCCCACCCGCGCGGTTGCGCAGGAGTGCGTCCAGCCAGAGGCCGGCGAGGGGCGTGGCGAGCACGACGGCGTAGAGCAGCAGCCGGTTGCCCCACGGCTGCCACTTGATCATCGCGGTGTGCAGCAGCACGGCGGTCAGCACCACCACGGCGTACGCCCGCAGCGACCCGGCCCGCTCGGGAGTGATCCGCCGTGGTCGGGCGAGCGCGATCACCGCACCGATCACCGCCAACGCCCCGGCCAGCGGGAACGCCACCCGGTCCTCGTCCGGATACCAGGCCGGCTCCGGGAACAGCTCCCGCCCGAAGGTGATCGCGCGGTCCTGCGGGTCGACCCCGATCGCCTCGGCGCCGCTGATGATCACCTCGGCTCCAGCCCGACGCAGCGGTGCCAGCGGCGTGTCGAACGCGGTGTGCCCGATCCGCAGCGCGTTGACCACTATCGACGCCGGGTCGTGCCGCTCCATGGGGATGGACTCGCGCAGCCGGGGCGGCCCCAGCGGGTGCCCGAACTCGGCGGTCACCCGGGCCAGGAACGGGCCGACCACCACGGCAGCGACCACCAGGATCAGCACCGAACCGCCGACAGTGCGGGCCAACCCGCCGATCGGCCAGGCCCGCCGACCTCCGCCGGGCGCTGTCGGGCCTGCCAACGCCGATCGATCGGCCCGGGCCAGCCTCAACTGGGCCAGTCCCCAGAGCACCAGCAGCGGGCCGACCGCGATCAGGCCGCTGGTCTTGGTCACCGCGGTCAACCCGGTGGCCGCCCCCAGCCCGAGCAGCGTGCCCCAGCCGGTCCGTCGGCTCAGACCGTCCAGCGTCAGGGTCGCCGCGCAGGCCACCCACGCCGCGCAGACCAGGTCGGTCTGCGTGCTGGTCGCCTGGAGCACGACCATCGGCGTGGTCGCCAGCACGAACGCGGTGAGCAACTGGGCCCGCCGGCCGCCGCCGAGCTGCGCGGTGATCCGTGCGGCCACCAGGAGGCAGACCACTCCGGCCGCCCACTGCACCAGGTTGTGCAGGTGGTCCCCACCGGTGAGCAGGCGCAGGTGCAGCAGCAGGTACTCGGCTCCGGGCGGAATGGTCACCTGCCGGTGGATGGCGGTGGGCCAGAAGTCCAGGTCGCCCTGGGCCACCCAGTGCTCCACCTTCGGCAGGTGGTACGTCTGCGAGTCGAAGTTGTTCGGCTCGGCCAGCAGCGCGACCAGCAGCTCCACCAGGACCAGCCCGCCGACCGTGCCGGCGAGGAGCCGCTCACCCGGCCGGGCCGTACGCCACGCCTCGACCGCTGCGGAACGAAGGTCAGCGAACCCCCGAGCAGCCCGGATCGGCGCGGGGCCGGGCTCACCGCGCTCGGCGGCCGGGGCGGACACGTCGGGTCCGCCACCGGACACCACAGCGCCGACCGGGACCGGCTGCGGTGCGGTGCTGACCGCCGGCGCGGCGCTGACCGGCACCGGTGCGGCGGCGCTCGGCTGCCCGGGGCGGATCGCCCGTCGCCAGCGCAGACCGGCCACCGCCGCGGCTGCGACCAGCAGAAGCAGCCAGGCGACTGTGAACGCGCCTCGGGTCAGCGCGTGCGACGCGCCGAGCACCTCGACGACGAGCACCGCGTACGCCCCGCTGAGCAGGACGGCGCGCACCACGGCGAGCCGCAGCGGTGCCACCGCGCCAGCCTCTCGTGGCATCACCGCGACGATGAGCAAAAGCACCGCGGCGGCAGGAACCACCGCGAGCAGGGAGCCGGCAGCCGACATGGCGGAAGTAAACACCATTGATCTGAGGCCGCCGCGTCGACTGCCCAGCGGTAGCGGTACGCGGTAAACAAACCAACCAGGTTAGGCTATGGCCGACGTGTTGCCGCCACCGTGGAGATCCCCGTGAAGCTCTCGATCCTCATGCCGGTCTACAACGAGGAAGAACGCATCGCGGATGCCCTCAAGCAGGCATTGGCGGTTGACTATCCGTGTGAGATCGAGTTGGTCGTCGTCGATGACGGCAGCCGCGACGGCACCGGCGAGGTCCTCGGTCGCGCCGACGACGCGCGCCTCCGGGTCATCACCCACCAGCGCAACGCCGGCAAGGGTGCCGCCATCAAGACGGCGGTCGACAGCGCGGAGGGTGACTACATGGTCATCCTCGACGCCGACCTGGAGTACGACCCGCAGGACATCCCCAAGCTGCTCGACCCGGTGCTCGACGGCCGGGCCACTGTGGTCTACGGCAATCGCACCTTCGGCAGCCACAGCGCCTACAGCTTCTGGTACGTGATGGGCAACAAGGGCGTCACGATGGCGGCCAACGTGCTGTTCAACTCGTACATCGGCGACCTGGAGACCTGCTTCAAGCTGATGCCGGTGGCGCTCTACCGGTCGCTCGGGGTGCGCTCGCGCGGCTTCGGCATGGAGGCCGAGGTGACCGGCAAGCTGCTGCGTCGCCGGATCCGGCCGTACGAGGTGCCGATCAGCTACCGGGCACGCGGCCGGGAAGAGGGCAAGAAGATCACCTGGAAGGACGGCGTCGAGGCGATCTGGATCCTCGGGCGCGAGCGCGCTCGCCGCCGCCCCGCCGTCTCAGCCGCCAACTGACCCCAGGAACGCGCTGATCGACCGCCGCAGGCCGTCGGCGTCCAGCCCGTGCCACCGGGCGTGGTCGGCTGGATCGCCGTACCGTCGCAGGTCGGTCTGACCTACCCCGAGGGCGAGCAGCCGGTGCGGCACGTCCGCCAGGGCCCGGTTGACGAGCGCGCTCGACGTTCCCGCCAGGTACGGCTCGACCAACACCACGTCGGTGTTGGCGAGCGCCCGCAGCCCTGGCGTGTCGAGCGGCCGGGGTGTGTGGGTGTACGCCACTGTCACGTCCATTCCCTCGGTCGCCGCCACTGTGGGGTCGAGCATCGGTCCGACCGCCACCACGAGGGGCGCATTCGTCGGGCCCTGCCGGAGCACCCGTAGCCGGGTGGCGTCCGGGTACGCCTCGGTGTTGCGCTGCTCGCAGAGCCGCAGGTAGATCGGATCGTCGGTGGTCGCGGCGTTACGCAGCAGCGGCCCCACCTCGTCCGGGTGGCCGGGCACCCGGACGGTCCAGCCGTCACCGAGGGAGTCGAAGAGCGCCACATCTCCGGGCGACTGATGGGTGCGACCCTCAGCCGATCCGTCGTACGACGCGCCGATGCTGACCAGGACGGCGCCAACGCCCTGGTGGTCCAGATCCAACTTGATCTGCTCGTACGCCCGGTCCACCAGGAACGTCGCGTACGAGTGCGCGATCGGACGCAGACCGGTCAGGGCGAGCCCGCCGGCCACACCGATCATCAGTTGCTCGCGGATCCCGACGTTGAGCACCCGGTCCGGGTGACGGTGGCCGGCTGGGGCGAACTGGCTCGCCGAGATGTCGGCCAGCACCAGCGCGGTACGCGGATCCTCGTCGAGAAGCGCTGTGGCGGTGTCGATGAAGGCGGTACGCATGTCGGTCATCCCTTGCTCCCGATGCGGGCGACCACCAGGTGCGGGTGGCGTGGTCGGTGCCCGGTCAGTGCCGAATACAGGGCTTCGTGGTTCCGGCCGTCGACGGTCTCGGCGGTCCAACCGTTGACGGTGAACCGGCCGGCGATGCCACCGGCCCACCCGTGGCTGGCCGACGCGTTGTCGACCACGACAGCGGTGAGGCTGTCCAGGCCGGTCGCTCCGGCGTACGCGATCGCCTCGTGGTTGGATCCCTCGTCCAGTTCGGCGTCGCCGAGCAGCACGTACACCCGGGGGTTGAGCAGCCCCTGGGCGCGCAGGCCGAGCGCGGTGCCGACGGCCAGCCCGAGGCCGTGCCCGAGGGAGCCGGAGCCGATCTCGACCCCGGGCACCAGGAGTCGGTCCGGGTGGTGGCCGAGGCGGCTCTCCGGTCCGGCCAGGTCGTCGAGCCAGGCGTCCGGGATGAAGCCGTGCGCGGCGAGCACCGCGTAGTAGGCGGCCGGTCCGTGGCCCTTGGAGAGCAGGAACCGGTCCCGCTCCGGGTCGTCGGCGGTGTCGGGGGTGACCCGCAGCACCCGTTCGTAGAGCACCTGGAGCACGTCGACGGTGGAGTGCGCGCTCGGCGCGTGTTTCTCGTCGCCGGTCAGTCGTCGGATCAGCCCGGGTAGTCGGGCGCTGCTGTCGGTGGTCAGTGTGGTGGCCATGCCACTACTGTGTTAGTTGAAGTGGACTTCAACTCAAGGACCTGGGGATGCCGGATTCATTGACGATCGGTGAGCTGTCCGCCCGCTCCGGGGTGGCACCGTCGGCGCTGCGCTACTACGAGCGACTCGGGCTGATCCGCGCCGACCGCACCGGCGGCAACCAGCGCCGGTACGCCCGCGCCGAGCTTCGGCGGGTCGCCTTCATCCGGATCTCCCAGCAGGTCGGCGTCTCGCTCGACGAGATCCGGGAGGCACTCGACTCGCTCCCCGAGGCCCGCACGCCGAGCCCGCAGGACTGGGCGCGGCTGTCGGCGAGCTGGCGCAGCCGGCTGGACGAGCGGATCCGGCTGCTCACCAGGCTCCGCGACGACCTGGACGGCTGCATCGGCTGCGGCTGCCTGTCCCTGCAGCGCTGCACGTTGAACAACCCGGAGGACGCGCTGGCCGGCGAGGGCCCGGGCGCCCGGCTGGTGCTGCCCCGACCGATCGTCGACCCGACGCCGGCCGGCTCGGTCAACTGACGGCCGGGCCGCTGAGGTCGCTGAGGAGCGCCGACCCGGCCGGCTCGCTCAGCTGACGGCCGACCCTCCGCCCGGCGGGCGGGTGAGCAGCACCTTGCCGAAGTGGTCGCTCGACTCGACGAGCCGGTGCGCCTGCGCCGCCTCGGTCATCGGCAGCCGCCGGTCCACGATCGGCCGGATCCGGCCCGCTTCGACCAACGGCCACACCTCGTCCCGTACGCCCTGGACGATCTCCGCCTTCTCGGCGAGCGGACGGGACCGTAGCGACGTCGCGGTGACGCTGGCCCGCCTGGTCATCAGCGCGCCGATATCCAACTCGGCCTTGCGCCCGCCCTGCATCCCGATCACCACGAGCCGACCGCCGGTGGCCAGCGCGGAGACGTTCCGCCCCAGGTAGGACCCACCCATGATGTCGAGGATGACGTCGACACCGCGTCCGTCGGTGATCCGCCGGACCTCCTCGACGAAGTCCTGCTCCCGGTAGTCGATGACGTGCGCCGCGCCCAGCTCACGCAGCCGGGCGTGCTTGGCCTCCCGCGCGGTGGTCAGCACTGTCACACCGAGGGCCGCCCCGAACTGGATGGCGAAGGTGCCGATCCCGCTGCCGCCACCGTGCACCAGCAGCGTGTCGCCCCCGCCGAGCCGCGCGACCTGGACCAGGTTCGACCAGACCGTGCAGGCCACCTCGGGCAGCGCCGCCGCGTCGACCGGGTCGCAGGCCGGCACCGGCAGCAACTGCCCAGCGGGGACCGCGACCCGCTCCGCGTACCCGCCGCCGGCCAGCAGCGCGCAGACCTGCTGCCCGACCGCCCACCCGGCGACCTCCGCGCCAACCTCCGTGATCACCCCAGAGCATTCCAACCCGGGGTACGCGGGCACGCCCGGCGGCGGCGGGTAGTGCCCCTGCCGTTGCAGCAGGTCAGCCCGGTTCACCCCGCTGGCCCGCACGTCCACGATCACCTCGTCCGGGCCCGGCTCCGGGTCGGGCACCTCGGCCCACACCAGCGCGTCAGGTCCACCGGGCTCCGGAATCGTGATGGCTCGCATGGGCCCAGTCTTCCCGATCTCCCCGGGTGCCGCAGGCGCACCGTCCAGCCCACAGTGGACGCGGCAGACCGCCTGGCCGGCGCACCGGGGAGGGACGCCGGGCCGCCCGGAGCGAGCCGTGGCAGACTATGCGTGGCCGTACGCCCACGGGTGACGGCCAAGGAGGGTTCGCCTAGTGGCCGATGGCGCTGGTCTTGAAAACCGGTAAGGCAGCGATGTCTTCGTGGGTTCGAATCCCACACCCTCCGCCATTTTTGATCCACACGACTTCCAAGAAGTCGGGGTGTTACGGCCGCGCGGATGCCGCGATTTCCTGAATGTCGAGTGGGTCTGGCGCGGGTCAGTCGATCCTGGCGGCACTGCGCCTGGTCCACGCCTCGTAGCTGAGCAGGATGACGAGAAACCCGGTGAGCAGGCCCAGAGCGGCCAGACCGGGCAGGTAACGGCCGACGGGAAGTAGCAGCAGCGCCGCAGCGGGGGCGAGAAACTGCTCGGGTCGTACGCACCGGACGCTGAGTGCCAGGAACGTCGCCCGGCCCGCGAGGTACAGGGCGGTCCCGCCGAACAGCGCGACGGCCGGGATCCAGTGCAGGGTTTCGTGCGACTTCCCGTGCGCCATGCCGGCGAGCACTTCTTCGACTCCCAGCGCCACGTAGATGGTTCCGGCGAGCAGCGGGAGGTGGGCGACGCTGTAGGCGTTGCCGGCCACGAAGCCCCGGTGCAGTCCGGAGTCCGTCGTCAGTGCGTTCCCGGCGCTTGACGCGCTGGGGAAGTACAGCCAGTACAGGCAACCAGTGACGGTGAGCGTGAGCAGCGCCGCCAGCAGGGTCGGCCAGTGGATCATCTGAGTTCCGACGCCGGCGCCGACCGAGATCAGGGACTCTCCGAGCGCGATGATCACCACCAGGCCGTGCCGCTCCGCGAAGTGGCCGGGGCTGCGTACCGGCCACCCGCCCACGAGCAGGGCGAGCACCCCACCGCCCATGTCGATGATGAGCGCCGCCGCCCAGAGCAGGATCTGCGCGGTGCCGCCCAACACCGCGCCGAGGACGAGCGGGATCCAGGTACGCCAGCACCAGGATCAGCCGGGGTGTCCTCGTACCCCTGCCGGTTTCCCAGGCTTCGGGGAGGACCAACGCGATGAGGAAGACCGCTGCCATCGCCACGGCGATGCCTACCCGGATCAACCCGACGTCGAGCCGGACGTAGTTGCCCAGCCAGGCATAGACGAGCCAGGAGTTCCACAGCAGCATGAGGACGAGCAGGCCCTGCACCAGGGTGTCACCGACGACTGTCGCTCGCTCATGAACGTGGTGACCCGGATGAGCCCGAAGACGAGCACCAGGTCGAAGAAGACCTCGAACAGCGTCGGTCGGTGAGTCTCCGCGGTGACCACCGGCCGGGACCGGAAGATCCGCCACATCAGATCATCGTGTCTGTTCGTCACTGAGGGTTCCGGCGTCCCGCCTCCCGGTCACTCCGGCGGGTCGACGGTTCGCCGTTCCCGGCGGATCGTCTCCTCGGCCAGTCGCTCCACCGCGCGTCGGCGGTCGTCGGCGATGGCTCGTTCGTCCCGGCGGCGGAACGCGGTGAGGATGGCTACCACGAAGTCCCGCCAGATGCCGGCCACGATGTCCCCCTGCGGAACGTTGCCCGAACTCAACCGTAGCTCCGCAAAACCACAGTCGGTCAGCGCGTGCTTCCGGTCGTCGGGAGGGCCGCGGCGGGGTAAGAAGGGGCTGGTATCTCCGCACATCGGAAGGACGCGTCCCCATGACCCTGGAACGACCGATCGCCCCGGACCCGTACGAGCTGCTGCCGACGGTGCCCTCGTTCACGCTGACGAGCGACGACGTGCAGAACGGCGAGCCGATGGACGCCCGGCACGCGCATGGCAGCACCGGGGGTGACAACGTCTCGCCGCAGCTGGCCTGGTCGGACTTTCCCGCCGAGACGAAGAGCTTCACGGTGACCTGCTACGACCCGGACGCGCCGACGGGCAGCGGTTTCTGGCACTGGGTGCTGGTGAACGTGCCGGTCAACGTCACCCAGCTGCCCACCGGGGCTGGAGGCGCGGCGGGCACCGACCTCGGCGGGGCGTTCTCGGTCCGCAACGACTACGGCGAGCAGGGGTACGGCGGGGCGGCCCCGCCGGCCGGCGACCGCCCGCACCGGTACGTCTTCGCGGTGCACGCCCTGGACGTCGACCGCCTGGACCTGACCCCGGACGCCACCCCCGCCTACGTCGGCTTCAACCTGACGTTCCACACCCTGGCCCGAGCGGTGATCCGCCCCACGTACCAGATCAAGGACTGACCCGGGCCCTTCCCAACTCCCGCGATCTTGCACTTCTGTCCCGGCATTCCTGACATACCAGGCACAACGACGACAGGAAGTGCAAGATCGCCGGGGCCGGGCTTGGTCTGGGTCTGGGTCAGGCGGGGACGCGGGCTACGGCGAAGACGGACTGGCCGAACGGCGGGAGGACGAGCTGCTCGGCGGCCTTGGTGGCGGGCAGGACGAGGGTGTCGTACACCTTGACCATCGGGCCCTCCTTCGGCATCAGCCGGAAGACCTTGGTGGCCATGAAGTAGCCGATCAGCCCGAGCGCGTTGGCGTAGTGCATCTTCTCGATGGTCAGACCGGCCTCGGTCATCGCCGCCCCGAGCGTCTTCTTCGTGTAGCGGCGGACGTGCCCGGTGGCGATGTCGGCCGGGCCCATCGCGAACTGGAACGCGGGCACGATGATGATCACGGCGCCGCCGGGCCGGACCAGGTCGCGCATGCTCTCCAGCGCGCCCACGTGGTCCTCGATGTGCTCCAGGACGTTGTACGAGACGGCCGCGCTGTAGTCGCCCCGGTCGTTGTGCGGCAGCAGCATCTGCCGGACGTCGACGTTCGGACGGTCGGCGAGGCGCTCCTTGAGCTGCAGCAGCCGGTCCGGGTCGGCCTCGGTGGCGGTGAAACGTGGCAGCCGCTCGGACCATTCCAGCGCGTAGTCACCGAGACCGCTGCCGATCTCGATCGGGTCGTCGCCGAGGTACGGCACGGCCAGTTCGATGAACCAGCGACGGTGGTTGACAGCGGTTGCCAGGCCTTCCAGCACCTCGGACTGCACGCGCTGGTCCCCAGTGATTTCTGCCATGCGTCGATTCCTCACGGTATGAACTCGACCCGTGCCTGGACCGACAGAGTGAATCATCCGCTGGGACGGCGAAAGAATCGGGGCATCGGGGTGGCCGAATTGTGGTCGGGGGGTGGGTTCGTGATCGGCGGTCCGCGAACCCGGCACATAGTACGGCAGTACCCCGAAACATGTCACGGCGCTGCCATGCGCTGACTACCCTGTGAATTGTCATGACTACTCCTGAACCGGACGTGCCCAGCGGCAACCGCAGCCCGGCCGCCGCGCCGTCGACGGAGGGGGCTTCCGGTGCCGATCGGCCTTCCCGGAGGGGGATGTGGGCCGATCTGACCGCCGTGCTGAGCTTCGTGGTGCTCGGCTTCTGGGTCACCTGTCGACTCTGGCTGGACCCGGACAGCGATGTGCGGGACAACCAGTCGGATCAGTCGCAGTTTGAATGGATGATGGCGCACGGTGCGCGAGTAGTCACGCACTTTGCGTATCCGTTCCATTCCAATCAGATGAACGTGCCCGACGGCGTCAATCTGATGGCCAATACGTCCGTATTATCCATTTCATTGCCAATGACGCCGATCACCCTGCTGTTCGGGCCGCGAGCGTCATTTCTGATCTTTCTGACCGCCGGCATGATTGCCACCGCCACGGCCTGGTATTTCCTGCTCTCCCGGGTCCTGATCGGCAGTCGGGGGCCGGCGTGGCTTGCCGCAGGCTTCTGCGCGTTCGCGCCGGCCATGGTGTCGCACGCCAATGGGCACCCGAACATCGTTTCGCAGTTCGTCGTCCCGTTGATCATCTGGCGCACGCTACGACTCGGTGAGCCGGGCCGCTGGCTGCGCAACGGGACCCTTCTCGCGCTGGTCATCGTCTGGCAGGCGTTCCTCAACCTGGAAATCCTGCTGATGACCGCGATCGGGCTCGGCGTGGTCGTCGGCGTGCTCGCCTTCGGCCGCGCGGATCTACGGCCTCGGGCCCGATCCTTCCTCGCCGGGCTGGCAGTCGCCGCCGGGGTCGCCGGGCTCCTGCTCGCGTACCCCCTGTACGTCCAGTTCTTCGGACCGGGGGCGTACTCCGGGCTGTCCCGCCTGATCCGCGGCTACTCCAGCGACGTGGCCTCGTTCCTCGCGTACTCCCGGGAGTCGCTGGCCGGTAGCGCGCGCACCGCCGCGGGCCTGGCCAAGAACCCGACCGAGGAGAACAGCTTCTTCGGGTGGGCCCTTGTGGTGCTGGTGATCGCCCTGGTCTGGTGGCTGCGCCGGTCGATCGTGGTGCTCGCGCTGGCCGCGCTCGGGTTGCTCTTCGCGGTGCTGTCGCTGGGGCGGGAGGTCCGCTTCGACAACCGGGGTACGGGTGTGCCGGGCCCCTGGGCGGCGCTGGAGAACCTGCCCATCCTGCACTCGGTGGTGCCGACGCGTTGGGCGTTGGCGATCACCCCGATCATCGGGCTGCTGCTCGCCTACGGCGCCGAACGTGCCCGCGAGTTGGCTTACGCGCACCCGGCCGCCCGGGGGCAGATCCGCTTCGTCACCGCCACAGTGCTCACGATGGCCCTGTTGCCGATCGTCCCCACCCCGCTGCCCGTGGCCCGCCCCGACCCGGTCCCCAGCTTCGTGACCAGTGGGGCGTGGCGGCCGTACGTGGCCGGTGGGCGCAGTGTGGTGACCCTGCCGCTGCCGGACACCACCTACGCCGAGCCGCTGCGCTGGTCCGCGACGACCCGGCTGGACATGCCGTTGGCCCGTGGCTACTTCCTCGGCCCGGACACCCGCCCGGACGCCGATCCGCCGAAGGTCGCGTTGTTCGGTGCGACCCCCCGCCCCACCAGCAGCTTCTTCACCACCATCCGACGCACCGGGGCGGTGCCGCCGATCACGCCGCAGAGCCGGGTCCGAGCGGTCGACGACCTGCGCTACTGGCGGGCCGGGGTGGTCATCCTCGGGCCACACGAGCACGAGACCGCGCTGCGCCGGGGCATGACCGAGCTGACCGGGATCCAACCGGTCTTCACCGGCGGCGTGTGGGTGTGGGATGTCCGGCCGTTGACCGACTGAGCGATACCGCCCCGGTCTGGCCTAGCGGACGCAGCAGCCCTGGCAGACCTTCGGGCGGGGCAGGGTGAAGGCGAGGCAGCAGGTGCGGCGCTGCACTGTCGGCTCACCGGTCGGCCCCGGCACGAGCTCGATCAGGTCGGCCAGGTCGAGTGCGCCCAGCAGGGTGTCGATGCTCTGGACCGTGGAGCCGGGCAGGGCGTCCGCAGCCCGCAGGATGCCGTGCGCGATGCCGGAGGCGACCGAGCCGAGCAGCGTCCGGGTGCCCACCCGGACCTCGGACTGGATCGCCGTGATGAGCGGCGCCAGGTGGGCGTCGAGCAGGGACGCGCGCAGCGCGGCCAGCAGCTCCGCCTCGTCGGCGACGACCCGCACCTCCGGCAGGCCGGTCAGCGCCAGCGGGTCGTTCGGCAGCACCGCCACCGTGGTCCCCCGGCGCAGGCCCATGGTGAGCAGCTGCCGGTGGTCCTCGAAATGGATCAGCAGGTCGGCCGGGTCGAGCAGTGGCACCCGCCGGGCGGAGGCCCAGCCGAGCACGACCGGCAGGGCCGCCCAGTAGCTGTAGGACTTCCAGGCGAGCGCCGCGCAGGCGTGCGGGGTGCCGCCCCAGCGGACGGCCGCGCCGTTCAGCAACTCCGGCAGTCGGCTGCCATCGATCAGGGTGGTGGCGGGCGCCCAGCCGAGCTCGTCGTCGACCAGCAGGCCCCGGGCGAGGCCGGGCAGGTCGTCGGTGCCGAACATGGCCCGGAGGGCAGCGGTGACGGGGGCGAGCGGCGTGGTGGCGGCCTCGCGCCGTGGCATCACCGCTGTCACCTGAGTCGTCCCCTGTCTGTCTGACCGAGGAGTGCGCCCCGGCGGACGAACCAGTGCCGTCCTGAGCTAAGGCTAGCCTAACCAAGCCCGTGGCCGTAAGGGAAGCCTCACCTTGGTCACATCCCGGACGCCCAGGTCACCCCCGTGTTCGGCGGGAGTAGTGCTTCGGCTACTACCCGGAGTCCCTGCTGGGAAACGCCGCCGCACAATCGACGGCCATCGGTGAATTGTCAAGCGGTGTGTCGAGAACATGCCACTTGCGTGTGTGCCCGCGCACGGAACGTGAAAACTTATAGCCCCGGCCACGAGGAAGCTGATGACTACCTCACCCCTCGAACGGGCTGCCGACTCCTTCGCGGCCGAACTCGCCCGGCAACGGACCGGGCGCGGGCTGTCCAAGAAGCAACTGGCCGTCCTGATGGGGTTCGACCCGTCCTACGTGAGCCACGTCGAGGGGCGCCGGCACCGCCCGACCGAGGACTTCGCCCGCCGCGCGGAGGCCGTCCTGGAGGCGAGCGGCGCGATCTGGCAGCGCTTCCGGGAGTACGACGACCTTCGGCACGCCCGGGCGGGTCATCCGCACCGCGAGTCGTACCTGCCAGGCCAGTGGCTGCCACCCGGCACCGGGCTGGTCGTGGAACGGGAGCTGGCCACCCTCACCCACGCCGACGACGGTTACCGGTGCGTCATCCACCGTGAGCTCTACAACGCCGGCACCGAGCCCGTCACCCGCTACCTGGTCCGGGTCGCCGTCGACCGCTACCCGAACGACCCCGGCCGCTCCAACCGGCACCACCGGGAGCACCCCCTCACCTTCGCCGAGCTGCAGATACAGGCCCGTCGAGACGACGGCGGCGGAGACCCGGAGCCGATGCACTGGCGAGCCAAGCACGATCGGGACGCGTTCAAGGAGATCTGGCTGCTCTTCGAGAACGGGGAGCGACGCTTCCCCCTCTACCCGGGCGACCGGGCCACCATCGAGTACGCGTACAGCGTCGGCCACGACAAGTGGGGCCCCTGGTTCCAGCGGGCCGTCCGACTGCCCACCCGCCAGCTCGCCGTACGCCTGGATCTGCCCGCTGCTCTCGACCCGCAGGTCTGGGGCGTGGAGACCTCGCTCAGCGCGGAGGAGGGCCCGCTGCGGACGGCGCCGCAGCGTCACGACGAGGGCGACCGGGTGATCTACGACTGGCAGACCGACGACCCCCCGTTGAACGCCCGCTACCGGATGCAGTGGCGGTTCCGTGCCCGCCCGGAGACCGAACCGGACATCGGCCCCGGCGCCGCCCGGGTCCGACCCAGCGACCGGATGCGCGGCCTCGGCATCGTGCAACGCGGAGACGACCTGCTCCGCCAGCGGGCCCGCCCGTTCGACCTGCCCGCTGAGGAACATGTCGCCCGGGACGTGGTCGACCGGCTCGTCATGGCACTGGCCCGGCTCGACGAGCTGCACCCGTTCAGCAAGGGTGTTGGTGTCGCCGCGCCGCAGTTCGGCATCGGCCGCGCGGCGGCCGTGGTGCGGCCGCCCGACCGGTCGGCGGAGCCGGTCGTGCTGCTCAACCCGCGGGTGGTCGACGCCGACCCGGAGACCGACGAGCAGTACGAGGGCTGCCTCTCCTTCTTCGACCACCGAGGTCTGGTGCCCCGGCCACTGCGCCTGGACGTGGAACACGCCCAGTGGGACGGCAGCCGGATCATCACGTCGTTCGAATTCGGCATGGCCCGGCTGGTCGCACATGAAATTGACCACCTGGAAGGCCGGCTCTACGTCGACCGGATGGCACCGGGCGTGCCCCTGGTGCCGGTGGAGGAGTACCGCGAGACCGGGCGCCCCTGGCGCTACTGACCAGGAAGGGACCGGGGCGCGTGCCCCAGGGGGCAGGGGCACGCGCCCCGGTGTGGGGGGAGGAACGTCTAGAGGTCGCCGAAGGTGTCGTAGCGGATGTTCGGCGGTGGCACGTTGTCGGCGGCCAGCACCCGCAGGGTGGACCGGACCATCCGGGCGGCACCGGAGACGAAGCAGTCGTGCGTGGTCCACGGGCCGTACCGGGCCACCACCTCCGGGATCTCGCCCTGCTCGCCGTCGAAGTCCGGATCCTCACTGCACGCCGCGGTGACCGACAACCACGGGTGTGCGGCCACCAACTCCTGCAATCCGTCCAGGCCGTACAGGTCGGCCGCCTGTCGGGCACCGTAGAAGACGTGCACCCACCGGGTCCGGTTGAAGGTGGCCAACTCCTCCACCAGCGCCTTGATCGGCGCCAGCCCGACGCCGCCGGCCACGCAGAGGATGTCCCGTTCCGAGGCGCGGTCCAGGGTCATCGACCCCATCGGTGCCGCCAGGCGGAGCAGGTCACCCGGCCGCACCCGCCGCACCAGGGCACCGGACACCCAGCCGGCCCCCGGAGACCGCACGTGGAACTCCAGCACGTTGTCGTCGTTCGGGGCGTTCGCCACCGAGTAGTTGCGCCACACCCGGGGGTGGTAGCGCGGCGCCTCCAGGCTCACGTACTGCCCCGCCTGCCAGCGCAGCGGATGCTGCAACGCCCGGCAGGTCAGCACGGCGGTGTCCGGGCCGTACCGCTCGTGGGTCAGCACCTCGGCGTGCCAGAACGGCGGGTCGTCGTCGGAGGCGGCACCGGCAACCATCAGGGCGGCGATCGCCGCGTAGGCCTCCCGCCACGCCTGGTCGTACTCCAGGTTCCAGCCGTCGCCGGCGGTGCTGCGCAGCGCGTCCAGCAGCGCGACGCCCATCGTGGCGTAGTGCCGCTCGTCGACGTGGTACTTGCGGTGGTCGCGGCCCAGCGCCCGGAGGAACTCGTCGAAGCTCTCCGGGTCGTCCACCGTGTGGATCGCCGTGATGATCGCTTCGAGTAGGCGGTCGCCCTGGCCGGTCATCTGCACCGGGAAGAGTTGCCGCAGGGCGGGGTCGAGCAGGAACAGTCGAGCGTAGAAGTGACCGCTCAGCCGGACCCGGTCGTCCTCGACCAGGGCCCAGCTCTCCTTCAGCAACCGCGCGAGGTTGTCCACTGACGCTCCTTCTCCAGACGGCAACGGATCGGGCGCTCATAGAATCTCCACGGAGCGTGTCGACTGGTCGCACAGAATGTGCGATCGGCTCACGGTGGCCGGTCGGCCGTGTCACCTGTGCCGTACGTCGGGCAGAGTGGTGCGGTGACCGTTGAGCTGACCCGCCCGGTGTCCCGCCGACTGCTGGGCACCGAGACGCTGCTGGTCCTCGGCCTCTCCCTCGGCCAGTCCGCGATCTACGCGGTGGTCTCGATCATCGCGAAGTTGACCGCCGACGGTCCGCTCTCCAAGCAGACCGCCTCGCTGAACACCTCGGCGTCGGCCCGCCCCTGGCTGGACCTCACCTACCAGCTGCTCGGCATCGTGTTCGCGCTGCTGCCGGTGCTTCTCGCCGTACACCTGCTCACCCGTGACCCCGGCGACCCGGCGCGGACCCTCGGCCTGGACCACCGGCGGCCCGGCCAGGACGTGGCGCGCGGCGCCGGCCTGGCGGCGCTCATCGGCCTACCCGGGTTGGCGCTGTTCTGGGTGGCGGCCCACCTGGGTCTCAACGCCACGCTGGTGCCGGCCGCGCTGCCGGACATCTGGTGGACGGTTCCGGTGCTGATCCTCGCCGCCGTGCAGAACGCCGTGCTGGAAGAGGTGATCGTGGTCGGTTACCTGGTCACCCGGCTGCGTCAGCTCCAGTGGCGGCTGGCCGCGATCATCGCGGCCAGCGCGCTGCTGCGCGGCTCGTACCACCTCTACCAGGGCTTCGGCGCGTTCGTCGGCAACGCGATCATGGGCGTCGTGTTCAGCCTCTTCTACCTGCGCACCCGGCGGGTGATGCCGCTGATCATCGCGCACACCCTGCTCGACGTGTTCGCCTTCGTCGGCTACGCGCTGCTGCCCCGGGAGTGGTTCGACTGGCTCTGACCCGTCAGCGCCGGTCGGGTCGGTAGACGGCCACCGTCCGGGCCGCGAGCCGGTCGGCCGCCGCCGCATCACCCAAAGCCGCCGCGAGCACCGCCGCGCCCGGCAGCAACCGGGCCACCAGCCGCAACGCCACCCAACCACCGGCCTGAGCCGTGAGCGGCGCGGCCAACCGCCAGGCCGCCTCCGCCGCCCGCGGCCACGCCCCCTCGACCGGGTCACCAGCGCTCTCGGCGGCGGCCAGAGCCGCCGCCGCGCTCGCCCGATCCGGGTGCACCTGGGTCAGCACCAGCAGGTCGACGGCCCGGTCGGGATGCGTCGGATCCTTGCCGTACGCAGCGGCCAGGTGCAGCACCAGCTCCGAGTGCGTCCACAGCACAGCAGCCAACTCGGCCAGCGGCGCGAAGAAGCCGGCCAGCGCGGCGGTCGCCCCACCAGCACCCGCCGAGCGGACGAACCGCCGGGCCGCCAACCGGGCCAGGCCGTCCGCCGAGGCGTCCGGGTACCTGTCGCGCAACCCAGCGGCCCACCCGGCCGCGCCGGGCCCGAACGTCCGCACCGCGGCAAGAGCCAACAGCTCCGGTGCGAAGCCAGGGTGGTCGAGCACGCGCGCGGCGACCGCGCGCAGCTCCGATTCCGGGGTACGCCCCAGAGCCGGCTCAACCTGCCGCACGGCGGGGTCTGCCGGGGTCAGCTGCTGCTCGGCGGGTGCCGTCTGCGGCCTGACCACGGGTTCGGGGGCGGGCTTTGTCGGCGGGATGCTCTTGGTCGGCGGAGTGCTCTTTCGTGGGGTGGCCGCGCGCCTGGTGGTCTTTGCGGCTCTGGCCGGGGCCGTTGGCGTGATGGTGCTCGCCTCGCCGGTGGTGCTCGCGGCCTTTGTAGGTTTCGCGGCGCGCTTGCGGGGCGTCGGCGTGGCCGGGGTCACCTCGGCGGGCGTGTCGGCTGCCTGCCGATGGTCAGCCCTGCGAACAGGGGCGGTCCGAGCCTTCGGCGGTGGCGATGCGAGGCCGGTTGCTGGGCTCGGTTGGTCGCCGGTCGGCTGCTCCGAGTGCTCCGGCTGCTCCGGCTGCTCGGCGTTGGTGTCGGTGGTCAGTTCGGCCGGCGCTCGCCGAGGCTGTCGAGGCAGGGGGCGGTCCGGCTCCGGTGGTTGGAAGAGCACCGCCGGTGCGGCCTTGGCCCGTCGAGGACGCTGGCTCGCCGGACTCGCGGCCGGCGGCGCCGCCGACTCGGGCCCCACCGTCTCGGTGGGCTCCTCGGCCACGACCGGCGGCGTGAACGTGGCCCGTGGAGAACGCCGACGCGCTCGTTCAGCAGGCTCTCGACGGGTCGACTCGCTGGGCGGCTGCTCCTGCATATCGATGGAGCGTAGTCCCGATCACGCCCGCGCACAGCGTGGAAACACGGGGGCGGACGGACCCTGGTGGGCGTACCCCGGAAGTCGTTTTGCTCCCGGTGGGTGGTGACCTGTATCCTCGGGCGCGGTGGTCTGAGGATCACCGGGGAGACTTCGCCTAGTCTGGTCTATGGCGCCGCACTGCTAATGCGGTTGGGGTCTTAAAGCCCCTCCCGGGTTCGAATCCCGGAGTCTCCGCGCGAAAGTCAGGTGTGTATGCTGGCTGAGCACGAGCGCCCGTAGCTCAATGGATAGAGCATCTGACTACGGATCAGAAGGTTAGGGGTTCGAGTCCCTTCGGGCGCACCACTTGAGCAGGGAATATAGCCAATAGGCTATATTCCCTGCTTTGGTATGGGCGTACGTGTCGGACGCGGTTGTTCTGCTCGCCCGTCGGCCTGGTCGATCCGGGCGAGGAATCGTGACGCCCGGCGCGAGATGAGTACGCGTGCGCATGGCAGGCGCTGCCGCAGCGACCAGAATTCCCTCCATGCGAACGCGAATCATGATCGCTCTGGCCGCGGTCGGCCTGGGTGGGCTGATGGCCACCACCGGTTGCTCGTTCCGGGAGGACATCTGCGCTGGTGGTGAGTATCCGGCGATCGCGGTGGGCGGGCAGGGCGGCAGCGCCTGCTTCCCGGATGGGCAGGAGCCGACCCCGCCGTACGTCCGCTACCCGGAGGGCAAGATCCCGCAGCACGTCGACGACGAGTGGGACGTCTACTGGCGCAGCCACGGCATCGATGAGAACAACAACATCATCGATACCTGAACCGGGCACCCGGAAGATCGTCGCCCGGCAGGGGAGCGCCCGTGCGAGTCCCCGCCGACGGCACCGGTCCCGCAGCAGATCCGATCTTCCTGATCGAACCTGTGCGGGACCGGATTGCCTGTCTCGTACTACCCGACTGCCGGGGTGATCGAATGATCAGCCGAAGCAGTTGGGCACCGGCGGTGAGCTGGGGGTGCAGTTCGTGGGCCGGTTGCCGCTGATGGCGGTCTTCTGGTCCACGGTGACCTGGCCGCCGTCGTTGAAGATGCCGCCGGGTGCCAGGGTGGAGATGTTGTCGGTGACCTTGCTTTCGGTGAGGGTGAACGTGGCGTTGTTGTAGATTCCGCCGCCCTGGGAGCTTGAGCCGATGGCCCGGTTCCGGTCGACGTGGGTGCGGCGCAGGACGACGGTGCCGCTGCCGTTGTAGATGCCACCGCCGTGTTCGATGGTGCTGTTCGTGCTGGCGACGTTCTCGCTGATCCAACTGTCTTCGGCCACGAACTGGCCGATCTGGTTGAAGACGCCGCCGCCACGTTGGCCGGCTTCGTTGTGGTGGACCTTGCCGTGCCTGAGGTTGAAGACGCCGTCGGAGAAGATTCCGCCGCCTTCGCTGCCGGCTCGGTTGTCGTTGACCTCGACGTTCTTCGCCTCGGTGGTGGAGTTGATACCACCGCGGATGCCACCGCCGCGGAAGCCCGCGGTGTTGTTGTCCAGGTGGACGTTCTCGAGCACTGCGGTGCTGCTGTTCGACAACCCGCCACCGGCGCCACCGATGGGCAGGATGTTGACGACCCCGATCGTGTTGTTGTAGCTCAGCCGGGTGTTCTGCACTGTGAGGTTGCCGTTGTTGAAGATGCCTCCGCCGTCGAACACCGCGCTGTTGTTGCTGATGGTGCTGCCGTCTTCCCACTTCTTGTCGCGGTCCTTGCCGTCCCGGTCCTTGTCGTGGCCGTTCCCGCCGAGGATCCGCGTGACGCCGAAGTTGGCGATACCACCACCCGGGCCGTTCGTGTGGTTGTAGACCACGTTGGTGTTCTCGATGGTGGCCCTGCCGCCGACGTCGATCCGGATGCCACCGCCGCCCTGGCCGAGCCCGCCGTCGGCCAGGCCGCCCTTGATGGTGGCGTCGCGTAGCGTCAGGTCGCCGCCGGTTCCGACCTCCAGGATCCGGAACGGGGTGGCGTTGGCCGCGCGGACGATCGTGGATCCGTTTCCGTCGATCACGACCTGCTGGGTGATGATCGGCAGGCCGACCGCGCCGAAGGGCACCGGCGGCTGGGGCGCCGACCTGTTGAGCGTGTAGGTGCACTTCTCGGCGAGCCGGAGCTTCGCCCCGGAGCTGGCGTTCGCGCGGACGATCGCCGCGATCAGCTCGTCGGCGTTGCAGGGTACGGACCGGAAGTCGTCGCCCCGGCTGTCCCGATGGTCGCCGTCCTCCTTGTGCTCCTTGCCGTCGCGACCGCCCCGGTCCTGGCCGTCGCGGTCGTCGCCGCTGCCCCGATTACCGTCGGCGAGGACCTGGCTTCCGGCATTCGAGGGGGTGCCTCCGTGCTTCCCGGCCGCTCCGCTCATCCCCGCCGGGGTGAAGGCGGCCAGACCGACCACTCCGGTCAACCCGGCCACCCCGGCGAGGAGCCAGCGTGCCCGGCGCCTCCTCGACAGCGGGGCTTGAGCTGCCGCTACTTCGCTCATCTTCGGGTGTGGATAGTTGGACATCGAGCTACCTAGCCCTTCTCCGGACACCAGGTTCCGCACGTCGCATTAGGTGCAGAGGGCAACAAATCGGTTGTCGCCACCAAGGCGAAGGTAGTCGAACGATCTTCATGTCAAGGGTACTTATGCGAAAAAAGCCTACATTCGGCGTACGCGTCACCAGCGCCCCAGCAGTCCCACCGTGCACTTCTGTTCCGTCGACACCCTCCCGCCGCCGCGCCGGCCTGGGTGCCTGGGTTTCTGGCGCTTGACGTGGGCCGGATCAGCGACAAGAATTTACATGAATCGCTGTTAGCGTTAACAATCCGTCCCAGTGCTGCGGCGGCATCGTCATGTCGATGCGGCGATGGTCGCGACGGCCTGACCCCTCGGTCAGCACTGCCACTGCAGGGGAGAAATCTATGCGAACCAGGGCAAGATGGCTCGCGGCGACCGCCGCGCTCGGTGTCGTCCTCGCCGGGGTGCTGACCTCGACCGGCCCGGCCAACGCCGAATCCAACGGCGGGGTGCGGGTGATGCCTCTCGGCGACTCCATCACCGAGGGCACGCAGGTGCCGGGCGGGTACCGCATCGGGCTCTGGCAGCGACTCGTCAACGGGCGGTACACCGTGGACTTCGTCGGGTCGCAGTTCAACGGGCCTGCCAGTTTGGGTGACCACGACCACCAGGGGCATCCCGGCTGGCGCATCGACCAGATCGACGCGAACATCGTCGGCTGGCTGAACACCCAGCGGCCGCAGACAGTTCTGCTGCACATCGGCACCAACGACATCCTGCAGAACTACAACGTGAGCACCGCGCCGAACCGGCTCTCCACCCTGATCGACCGGATCACCACCACAGCTCCCAACGCGGAGGTGTTCGTCGCGCAGATCATCCCGCTCTCCAACAGCAACCAGAATGCGGCCGCCCGCACCTTCAACGCGGCGATCCCGAGCATCGTGCAGAGCAAGGTGAACGCCGGCAAGCGGGTACGCCTGGTCGACATGTACAGCGCACTCACCACCGCCGACCTGATCGACGGCGTCCACCCCACGGCCGGCGGTTACGACAAGATGGCTGCCCGCTGGTACAGCGCGCTGCAGGCGGTGCCCGGCAGCATCGGCGACCCGGGAAGCGGCGGCGGGCAGCAGACCACTGCGATCGTGGGTGCCCTGTCCGGTCGCTGCGTCGACGTCCCCGGCTCTTCCACCACCAACGGCACGCAGGTGCAGTTGTGGGACTGTCACGGCCGCACCAACCAGCAGTGGACCTACACGAGCAGCAAGACGCTGACCGTGTACGGCAACAAGTGCCTCGACGCCGCCGGCTACGGCACCTCGCCGGGCACCCTGGTCACCATCTACGACTGCCACGGCGGAACGAACCAGCAGTGGAACGTCAACGCCAACGGCACCATCACCGGGGTGCAGTCCGGCCTCTGCCTCGACCCGTACAACGTGGGTACGGGCAACGGCACCAAGCTCGTCCTCTGGACCTGCACGGGCCAGGCCAACCAGCAGTGGAGCCGCCGATAGCTCGCAGGGTCGCGGCGGGTGGTCGGATCGTGGGTGATCCGACCACCGTCGCCTGCGCTACCCCTTGGCCGTCGCGCGTCAAAGGCGCCACGTGTCGGTGAGTGTGATGCCGACCAGGACGCCTACGGTGACGAGCACGACGAGGACCGTCGCCAGCGTGGTCAACGCGGGCGTGGTGGCGATCAGCAGTGCCAGCCAGGCCAACCGGGACGGTGGGAGTTGGCCGAGCAGCACGTACTCGGAGTCCATCCGTCCGAGCATGAACAGCACCGGCCTGCCGACGATGAGGATGAGCCAGGTCGCGGGCGTGGTGCCGAGGGGTTCATGGAGAACGAGGTCCACCCCGGCCGAGGTCGCGATGATCCCGGTTATCACGACGGCGTAGACGTAGGGCGCGAGGCGCACCGCCTGCCGCAGACTCTGGTGTGCGGAGGGCAACGCCCGAACGACCGTGATGCCTGTGAGTCATATTGATGCCTCAGGGACATCACGCTCGCCGTAGTCGGGGGCGGGTCCGAGCGGTTGCCGTCGTCGGTACATCAGCCGTCTGCTGACGTCGGGCGGCGTTGCACCGGCCGGCGCCTGCACCGAAGGCGCAACGGTGGCCGTGCCGTACGGCGCTGTCTACGTCTTCTGGGCCTCGAAGCGGTAGGGGGCCCAGCTGCGACGAGGCGGCAGCCCCGGTCGTGGCCGACTGATGGACAGCATCGACGGGATTCGGTGGGCGGACGATAGGCTGCGGCCGGCGTCGGAGTGACCTAGGGGGACGGGTGATGGGCGGATCGGTTCGCGCTGTGGTCGCGGTCTGCGGGCATCCGGCGTGAGCGGCGGGCTCCGTCCCGGTGACCCGGCACGCCTCGGTGGGTACGAGGTGCTCGACCGGCTCGGTGACGGGGGCATGGGCAGTGTCTTCCTGGCCCGGTCGCCGCAAGGGCGGCGGGTGGCGGTCAAGGTCGTCCGTGCGGACCTCTCGCACGACGAGGAGTTCCGGGGTCGGTTCCGTAGTGAGGTGAACCGCGCCCGCCAGGTTCCACCGTTCTGCACGGCCGAGGTTCTCGACGCCGACCCGGACCATGACCCGCCCTACCTGGTGGTGGAGTACGTCGAGGGCCCCAGTCTGGCCCAGGTGGTTCGGGAGCAGGGCCCGCTGGGAGGGGCGCACCTGCACGGCATCGCGGTCGGGGTGGCCACCGCGCTCACCGCCATCCACGGCGCCGGGGTGATCCACCGCGACCTCAAGCCGGCGAACGTCCTGGTCGCACCGGGTGGGATCAAGGTCATCGACTTCGGCATCGCCCGAGCCTTCGAGGCGACGAGCCAGCACACCCGGACCAACCAGATGGTCGGGACCGTCTCGTACATGGCTCCGGAGCGGTTCGACACGGCTTCCGGCCGTCCGGCGGGCCCGGCCGCGGACATCTTTGCCTGGGGGGCCCTGGTCGCCTACGCCGCGACCGGCCGCAGCCCGTTCGGGGGCGACTCCCCTACCGCGACCGCGATGCGGATCCTCACTCAACCACCGGACCTGACCGGGCTCGGTGGGCCGTTGCGGGATCTGGTCTCCCGCGCATTGGAGAAGGACCCAGCTGCCCGGCCCACGTCCCGGGAGTTGCTCGACGGGCTGTTGACCGCAGCGTCTCCGGTGGGTCCCGGCGATCCGGCCCAACTCCTGGGCGCGACGCCACCACGTGTGTCGCCCGCTGCCGGTGGTGATCAAGGCGTGCGGTCGACGACATCGGGTCCGGCCAAGGCCGGCCGCGCGGATCCACGCCGGCGTGGCTGGCTCACCGCGTTGGGGGCGACCGCCGCGGTGGTCGCGGTGCTGGTGCCCGCTTTCCTGTTCGGTCCGCAACTGTTGAGTGGGCAGTCCAAACAGGATCGAACCGGCTCGACGCCGAGCGGTAGCCCGGCGACGACCGGGCCGGCGGCCACGACGTCCACGCCCGCGTCGGGCAAGCCGTCCGCCTCACCGTCGGCCAGCGTGGACCCGGCCCAGGCCATGCTGGCCGGTCAGCGGCGAGTCCTGCTGCACGTGGTGGAGATCGACCGTGACCTGTCGCTGCCGTCTCACGGCGAGGTCGAGGTCGGCAACGGAACCGGCAAGGATGCGCTCTTCGTACTCGAACCAGTCGGTGTCGACTACATGATCAAATCGGTCAACCCGGAGATCGCCCACCGACCGTGCCTCGGGGTCAAGGTCGATTCGGAAGGGTACTCGGCGCTGGTCGGAGCCGACTGTCGGCCGAGCAAGGCAACGTTGTTCACGTTGTACCGTGACGGCAAGGACGACAAGGGGCGCCCCGCCTACGCCATCATCAACGACGAGCACGGCCCGGTGCAGTGGAGCCCGACCAAGAGCGAGATCTTCGTCGAGTTTCTCGGCGACGCCCCGCTGAACACGACGTTCAGCCTGGTCGATCGAGGCGCGGTCTGACTCGGGGGTTCCCCGGCCCCCGCGGACCGGCCCACCCGGTGGGCCTTGACTCACATGGCGATCGGTCCTTACCGTCGCCGCGCCCATCGCTCCTGCCGGCCGACCCGTCAGGCGGAATTCACCGGCACCGTCAGTGAGCCATCGGCAATGGGCGGTCGTCGATGTTAACGCGCTCGCAGGGCCTCCTCAAGGGCCTCGCGGTGGTCCTGGCCGGGGATCTGGGGCGATGCCTGCGGGAATGCGGTTCAAGTCGTTTCACCTCAAGATCCGCAGGTTGACAGCGGTAGATGTTCCCAGCACGTTACGTCTTGACGAACGGCATGTTATCGCTCACAGTCGATGCCTAAGGACGACGACACCTCGGCTTTCCGGGCAAGCCTTGCTTCGTCGACCTCGAATCAGGCGTGCGCTATTGCTTGCCGGCGTCTTGTTAACGCTAACTCTCTGACGCCTGCGTGCTCGGCCACGCGTCGCGGTACGCCCACCCTCGGGCAGGCCGTTCGGCTCTTGGTCACTGGAGGAGGATCATGTCTGCCCTCGATATGTCCCCATCGATCGCAACGCCTTCGCGGCGGCGACGTTGGTGGTTGCCCCGCGTCCTCGCTGCCAGCGCGGCGGCGTTGATGGTCGGTGGTGCCGCCGTAACGGTGGTGTCGTCACCCGCCGCCGCGGCGACTGTCGACACGAACGCGTGGTACGTGTTGGTAAACCGCAACAGCGGCAAGGCCCTGGACGTCTACAACCTGGCCACGAACGACGGGGCCCGCATCACCCAGTGGACCCGCAACAACGGCAACCAGCAGCAGTGGCAGTTCGTCGACTCCGGTGGTGGCTACTACCGGGTGAAGTCGCGGCTGTCCAACAAGGTGCTGGACGTCTCGGGCTTCTCGACCGCCAACGGCGGCAGCATCGTGCAGTGGAGCGACAACAACAGCACCAACCAGCAGTTCCGGCTGGCCGACTCGGACAGCGGCTACGTCCGGTTGATCAACCGCAACAGCAACAAGGTGATGGAGGTGCAGGGCGCCTCGACCGCCGACGGCGGCAACATCGTGCAGTACGACGACTGGAACGGCACCAACCAGCAGTGGCAGTTCGTCCGCGTCGGCGGTGGGACCGACCCCACCACGCCGCCGCCGACGACCCCGCCGCCGGGCGGCACCTGCGACCTTCCCTCGACGTACCGGTGGTCCTCCACCGGGGTGTTGGCGAACCCGAGGTCGGGATGGGTGTCGCTGAAGGACTTCACCGTCGCCCCCTACAACGGCCAGCAACTGGTCTACGCCACCACGCACGACTTCGGGTCCAGCTGGGGTTCGATGAACTTCGGCCTCTTCTCGAACTACTCGCAGATGGGCTCGGCCAGCCAGAACGCGATGAACTCCGGCACTGTCGCGCCGTCGCTGTTCTACTTCGCGCCGCGCAACATCTGGGTGCTCACCTACCAGTGGGGTGGCCCGGCGTTCTCCTACCGGACCTCGACCGACCCGACCAACCCGAACGGCTGGTCGTCGCCGCAGACGCTGTTCAGCGGCAGCATCACCGGCTCCGGCACCGGCCCGATCGACCAGGCGGTCATCGGTGACGGCACGAACATGTACCTGTTCTTCGCCGGTGACAACGGCAAGATCTACCGGGCCAGCATGCCGATCGGGAACTTCCCCGGCAGCTTCGGCTCGAACTACACGACCATCATGAGTGACACCACGAACAACCTGTTCGAGGCCGTCCAGGTCTACAAGCTCCAGGGCCTGAACAAGTACCTCATGATCGTCGAGGCGATCGGCTCGACGGGCCGCTACTTCCGCTCGTTCACGGCCACCAGCCTGGGTGGTACGTGGACGCCGCAGGCCGCATCCCAGAGCAACCCGTTCGCCGGCAAGGTCAACAGCGGTGCCACCTGGACCAACGACATCAGCCACGGTGAGCTGCTGCGCACCAACGCCGACCAGACGATGACCGTTGACGCCTGCAACCTGCAACTGCTCTACCAGGGTCGTTCCCCCAGCTCCGACGGCGTCGACTACGGCCTCCTGCCGTACCGGCCGGGTCTGCTGACCCTGCAGCGCTGAACAGTCTGATCAAGCTCGACTGACCCGGAACGGGCGGGCTCGGCGTCACGCCGAGCCCGCCCGGCTCATGTCAACGCTGCGATCAGCCCAGGCTCACCGGATCGGTGTGCCGGTGACACAGGTGAGCACGTGGCCCTGGCCACGGGTGGCGCTCGACGTGGTCGTGGCGAAACCGTGGGTTTGGAGCAGTGCTTCGGTCGCGGTGAGGTTCGCGGTGGCGTGCGCTTCGGTGGGTCGCTCGCCGAAGACGTAGAGCCGTCCTCCCGGCGCCAGCAGGCTGCGTATCCGAGCGATCTGCTGCGCCGCGTCGCCCAACCAGAAGAGGCTGACGTTCACCGCGAAGATCTTGGTGAAGTGGCCGGTCGGTAGGTCGTCCGACTCGAACCCTGCTCGCCGGATCTCGGCTCTACCAGTGTCAATGTGGCCCACGTTCCGTTCGGTGGCGAGTCGCACCATCGTCGCGGCGCGGTCGATGGCGACGATCCGGCCGGTGGTGAGTTGGCCGGCGACCAGGGAGACGGCTGCCCCCCGACCACAACCGATCTCCAGCACCTGGTCGTCGGGCGTGACGGCCATCGTCTGCACCGCCCAGCGCTGCCGATGGGCGGGCGTCACCCCACTCGGTTCGTCCGCCGCGGGCGTCGTGCCACCGCTGGACGAACCCGGATCGCGGGTCGAAACAGTGGACCTCACGACGTCACTCGCCGGTGCCTTCTGCTCACACCTCTGATTCCACCCTGTCAGCGGAGTCGGTGCACCGTGTCCTCGGTCACCGCACCGGAACGACAGCCGCGACAGGCGATCAGCGCAGGTGATGAAGGTCCGGAGCGGCGGCTCCAGCCGCCGCCACCCCGGACCGGGCAATGCGTCAGGCGATCCGGTAGGCCCGCTGGATCGTCTGGGTGACCGTGTTGCCGGCGGTGTCGGTGGCGGTCAACCGCAGCGAGACGAAACCGGCCCGTCGTGGGTGACTGATCAGCGCGACGTTCCGGATCACCGGCAGGGCGACCCACGTCCGGCCGTCGTCGAACGACGCGGACACGCCGAGCGTGCGGTTCGGCGCTGCCTTCGAACCGGCCTGCCGGTCCAGCGCCACCGGGATCGTCATGGTCCGGCCGGTCCGTGCCGTGTTGGTGTCGTCGAGCACGGGCGTCGGGCGGGCCGTGGTCAGCGGCAGCCGCTCCGGCGACGTGGTGTGCGCCGAGGTGAAGGTCCAGGCCACCGAGACCGACGTCGACAGGGTGTCCGGTGCGCCTCGGGTGGCGGTCGCCTCCAGCCGGTAGGTGGCCTTTCCGGCGGGCACCGCGAAGTCGGCCCACGGGCTGTCCGAGGTGCCGATCTCCTTACCGTCGCGCAGCAGCCGGAACCGCACCGGCTGGTCGTCGCGGCTCGCGGGGCGACCGGTCGCGTCGCCGAACAGGGGCACCGACGCGATCGAGATGGTGTCGCCGTCGCGGCCCGCGTACCCCAGGGGTGACAGGGTCGGTGCCTGGGTCACGGAGGGCCCGAAGGGTGCCGCGTTCCAGGTCTGGTTGTACGTACGCCCCGACCTGAAGGTCGAATCCTGCGTCGTGAGGTTGTCCCCCTCGACGAACGTGGACGTCCAGACGATGCCGCCGTCGGTGTTGTAGTACTCGGTGCCCGTGAACGGCAGGTCGACAGGCGTGTTCGACCCGATCGGGCCCGAGCCTCCGGGAGCCGACGCGCGGTGGAAACGGGTGGCCGTCGCCGCCGTGGACTGGCTGCGGTAGGTGGTCCTGACCGTGGCGAGGTTCTTCGGTGACAGCTTCCTGGTCAGGCCGGTGAACATGTCGCCCCTGCCGACGTACGCCAGGTCGTAGGTGTAGGGGCTGTTGCGGAAGGTGCCGTCCCGGCCCGGTCGGGCGAGCCCGACGCCCAGCGTCGCTGTGAACTCGGGTGCCGCGACGGCGGGCCCGAGCCGGCCGAAGAAGACGTCAGTGAGGGAGACTCCGCTGAGTTGGACGCCCGGGTAGCGCATGCCGTCGTCCCAGTTGGCGCTCACGTTGATCGAGATCGGCGCGGCGTCGTGCTGCGGCACTGTCAACGCGACGGGCTTGGCGTTGCGGGCGTCGACCGCCTCGGTGATCGGGCCTCGTACGTCCAGGACCGGCTGCGCGAGCAGTGTCGACACGGCACCCTCGTGGATGGTGCTGTACAACGCGTACCGCCCCTTGGGCAGCCGCAGGACGCCGCCGCCCGGTGTCGCGGGGAGGGTGCTGAACTCGCCGGTGGTCAGGTTCGCCGCCACTGTCGTGTACTCGGTGGCCGGTCTGCCGTCGCGTCCGGTGTGGTTGAGCCGTACGTCGTAGCTCTCGATCTCACGGTTCAACACGAAGGGCGTCCGTACCCGCAGGTCGCCGGCACCGGTCGCGGTCAGCGCGCCCTGGTAGACGCCGTCCGGGGCGTCCACGCGGGTGTCCACCGTGATCGTCGCCTCGGCCCGGCCACCGGCCGGCACCACCAGCGTGGCCGGGCTGACGGTGAGCATGCCGGCCGGGGCCGGAGCGATGGCCAGCGTCAGGGTGACCGGTGCGGTGCCCGTGTTGCGGTAGCCGACGACCTGGGTGATCGGGCTGTCGTCGGCGTGCGGCCAGCGCTGCACCGGAAAGTCGATGGCGCCGATGTCGGTGGCGACCGGCTGGGCGACCGCGCGGGCGATGTCCACCCGGCCGGCGCCCTGCTCGTAGATGGTGTCCTCGCCGGTCGGCTTGGCCGAGTCCATCAGGGCGGCCTTGAGCTGCGGCCCGGTCCAGTCCGGGTGCTGGCCGGCGAGAATCGCGGCGGTGCCGGCAACGTGCGGGGTCGCCATCGACGTACCCGACATGGTGGCGTAGTCGCCGCCGGGGGCGGCGGCCACGATGTCGACGCCCGGAGCGCTGATCTCGGGCTTGATGTGGTTGTCGCCGACGCGCGGGCCCCGGCTGGAGAAGTAGGCCCGCTGGTCGTCGGCGTCCACGGCGGCGACGGCGAGAGCGTCGTCGGCGGAGGCCGGCGAGGAGACCGACTTTGGCTTTCCCTCGTTGCCGGCCGCGACCACGAACAGGGTGCCGTACCGGTTGCTCAGCTCCTGGACCGCGGTCTCCAGCGGGTCGAGGCCGGGTGCGTCGTCGCCGCCCACGCTCAGGTTGACCACCCGGGTCTGCGGCGCGAGCCACTGCATGCCGGTGATGATGTCCGAATCCTGGCATTCGGTGGTGGCGCAGACCTTGCCGACGAGCAGCTTCGCCCCCGGCGCGACCCCGCGGTACCTCCCGCCGGAGGCGGCGCCGCTACCGACGATCGTCGATGCCACGTGGGTGCCGTGGCCGACCGAGTCGCCGGGGTCGTTGCCGCCGGTGAAGTCCCTGACCTCGGCGAGGTGGCCGGCGAAGTCGGGGTGGCTGGCGTCGATCCCGGTGTCCAGCACGCCGACGGTGACGCCGGTGCCGTCGAAACCTGCCTGCCACGCCGCCGGGGCACCGATCTGCGGCACGCTGCGATCGAGGGAGACCTTGCGCTTGCCGTCCAGCCAGATGTGGGTGATTCCGGTGGCGAGGGTGCGTGCGGACGGCGTACCACTGGTCAGCGACGTCCAGAGCTTCACCCGGTCGTCAGGGTCCGCGCGGACCGCGAGCGCGTGCGCGGCCGGGAGATCGGCCCGCACCCGGCCGGCACCCCCGGTGGTCGCGGTCCGTGCCCGCGCCGCCATGTTCTCGGGGTACGCGACCAGCAGCGGCAATTCGGGTGCCCGGTCGTCGTAGCCGAACTCGCCGAGCGTGCTCAGGTCGAACAGGCGTCGATCGAGCCGCCCGTCCCGCACCAGCGGCATCGCGTCCACCGGGATGACGTACTGGTGACCGTCCTCCCGGCTGCTCACGAACCGCATGCCGGCCCGACCCGGCCCGCGCTGGATCTGCGGACGCCCCGCCGCGTCCAGCGAAACCCGGTCACCGGTGATCAGGGTGAAGGTTCCGTGGGTGCCGGGGGCCTTGGGCGTCTCCTGCGCGTTCGCCGGTTGGGCGATCAGGCCCGCCGCAACCAGCGCGGTCGCGAGTACGCCGGCTGTCAGGGCGCGTCGTTGCCGTCGTCGCACATCGTCCTCTCCGCCACGGGCGTCTCCCGGGTCGGCACGATGACGCCTGACCAGGTCGTCAGGTTGATCACCCTGGTGTGACAGAGGCCACAATCGCGCCCCGCGCCGATGTGACCGGTGCACCCTTGCGAGTTCCATGCGGCGGTGACCAGGGGACGAGGCAGGGGAGGGCACCGGTCGGATGCGTGACGCCGAAGAGTTCGACGCCCTCTACGCGGCCTGTGCGGGTCGGGTCGTGGGTCACGTGTACGCGCTCACCGGCAATCGCGCCGAGGCCGAGGACGCCGTCGCCGAGGCGTTCATGCGGGCCTGGCAGCGGTGGGCGACGGTGCGGGAGACGGACAGTCCGGAGGCGTGGGTCCGCCGGGTGGCCTCCCGGATCGCGGTGAGCAGTTGGCGCAAGGCGTTCAACCGGGTACGCGCACACCGCCGGGCCGCTGTCGACCAGGGCGTGCCCGGACTGAACGAGGACCACGTCGCGCTGTTGCAGGCGCTGCAACGACTGAGCGCCAACGAGCGCCGGGCCGTCGTGCTGCACCACCTCAACGACCTCAGCGTCGCGGAGGTGGCAGCCGAGATGCAGGCCCCCGTCGGAACCGTGAAGACGTACCTCGCCCGTGGTCGGAGAGCGATGGCCGGTTTGCTGACCGATGCGCACCAGGAGGAGACCTCCCATGGCTGATCCGCGCGACGATCTCACCGCGATCGTGGACGAGGTCCGGCGAGTCACCACCATGCCGGGGGCACAGACTTTGCGGCACCGCAGCGACCGGCGTCGGCGACGCCGGACGGCCGTCGGCGCAGCAGGGCTGGCCGTGGTGGCCCTCGCCGCCGGCACCGCCCTGGTGCAGGTGCGCGACACCGTCGAGACGCCCGGCGTCGGCCCGGCCACCCAGGCCGCACCGCCGGTGGTTCCGTCCGCGACCGCCTCGGCGGGTCGGCAGGAGATCCTCGGTGGCCGGCGGCAGGTCCAGATCGTGCTGCCCGCCATGCGCGGGGCCACGTTGGCGATCGACCGCGACGGCGATCAGGTCCGGGCCAGCACCGAACAGAGCATCGACGATCGGGCGCTGTGGGTGCTGCGCCCCGAGGCCGACAGGTACCGGATCCTCCTGGCCGCCGGTGCCGAGGCGATCTGCATGACCGTCGTGCACGACGCCGCGCCGGGCAGCGTACGCGGGCGGGCGTGTGATGCCGCCGCCTCGACGCAGCTCTTCCGGATCGATCAGGTGCCGGACGGCAGCTACTCGGTCTTCCAGGGCAAGCGCTACGTCCAGGTGGTCGACGGCACCAACGCCCTGGTTCCCGACCTGCCTGAGGGCCTGACCACCACGTACGAGTTCCTGGATCGCGGCCCCGCCCCGCGCTGAACCCGTCTGCGCCGACGCGGGGCGAGCGTGGACGGGGCCGGATCGGGGACGGCCAGCCCGGCTGTCAGAGCCAGACCACGAGCCCGGTCAGGTCGTTGAGGACCGCGGCCACGCCCGCCCGGATGGCCGACGCGCACCGGTCCGCGGTGAACGAGTTCGGGTCGTACGTGGAGGACATCCCGAGCCCCTCGCCGCGGAACGACGCGCCGTCCCAGTCGACAGCCGTGACGTTGTGGGTGGGCTCGGCGAGTTCCGCGCCGACCACGAGGAACTTCTCGTCCAGGTGGTTCGGGGTGACCAGCGCGAGCCCGTCGATGAGGTCGTTGCCCGCGCTGACGATGAGGTCCGGGCCCATCTCCATCGCCTGGGCGATGCTGGGAACAGTGTCGTGCGCACTGCCGGCGACGATGGTCCTCAGGTCGACGTGCTCGTCGTCGGCCCACTCCTCGACCGCCGTCACGAGGGCCTTGGTCGGGTTGTCCGTACCGCTGGTCAGCAGGACGACCCGGTAGTCCTTCGGCGGGTGGACGTCGGCCCACGAGCCGGGCCGCGGGGTGATCGTCGCCTCCGGCGCGGGCTTCGTGGAGGGGTCGACGAACCCCGGGCCGAGAGTGCCGAGGGCGCTGGGCGCCGGACGTGGCTCGGACCAGTCGTCGCTGGAGTTGCAGGCGGAGACCAGCGCGGCGGTCGCGGCCAGCATGGCGACGGCCCGAAGCGGGGGGCGCAAGGTGATCGTCCTCCGGGTGGTGGCGGAAAGTGCGCGTACTTCTTCGTATTCCTATCTCAATTCCGTTCACCGGTAATCGGTGGGCGGTCGTTAGGGGAAGTTGTTCTCCGACGGTTCGTCGGTGCGCGGGTTGGCGTTCACCCGCGACATGCAACGTGCACTGGCCAACCGAGGGAGTCGAATGTCAGGCCGCATCCGCCGTACCGTTATCGTCGCCGCTGTCGGATTCGCCGCAGCGGTGGTTCCGTTTCTGGGCGCCGCACCGGCGTCCGCGCACGGCTTCTCGTCGACCGTGTACGCGAAAATTGCAGCGGGAGATGAGGGTCACATTCGGACCGGTGTGGAGCTCGAATACGACCTCCTCGTCGTGTCCGCCGCGGATGCCGGCGACGACGACCCGCTCTTCCAGGCGGGAACCGCCGCGTTCGAGACGGGCGACACCGCCGCCCAGGCCGCCGCGCTGAAGGGTCACGCGTCGGCGGTACTCCGGTACGTCTCCGACCGGTTCGCTGTGACTTCCCGGGGTGCGGACTGCCGGCCTGCCCAGGTGGGTGACGCGACGATCGGCGAGCGCGAGGGCGTGCCGTACGCCGACCTGCTGCTCGACTGGACCTGCCCGGAGCGGGTCGACGAGCACGTGGTGCGCAGCGACCTCTTCCCGGATGGTGAGGGCTACGTCAAGGGCACAAAGACGATCGTCACGTACGAGATCGACGGCCGCTCGGGCAGTGCCGCGCTCGACGCGGCCAACCCGTCCTTCTCGACGGCGCAGGCCTGGTACGAGCGGTTCGGCGAGTTCTTCCTCCTGGGCGCCGAGCATCTGCTGACCGGGATCGACCACATCCTGTTCCTGCTGGCGCTCATCGCCGGGTCTCGGCGGCTTCGGGAGATCGTGCTCGCGGCCACCAGCTTCACGCTGGCGCACTCGGTGACGTTCATGCTCGCCGCGCTCGGCCTGGTCGAGGTGCCGGCGGTGATCGTGGAGCCGGTCATCGCGCTGTCGATCGCCGTCGTCGCCGGTTGGCACCTGTGGGGGATCTGGCGGCGTGGTGAGCACGCGGCTGACCTGGAGACGGTCGGGCGCGGTCACTTCAGCCTGGATCGGGCCGGCTGGATCCGCCTCGGCGTGGTGTTCTGCTTCGGCCTCGTGCACGGCCTCGGCTTTGCGGGCGCCCTGGGTATCGACGAGGCGTGGTCGTGGACCCTGTTGTGGTCGCTGCTGGTGTTCAACGTCGGCATCGAGGTCGTTCAGTTGACAATTATCGCTGTCGTCTTCCCGCTGCTGTTCGTGCTGCGCCGTCGTGCGCCGAAAGCCGGCCTCTGGGCGACCGGGGTCGTTTCTGCGGGCGTGTCCATTATGGGGTTGATCTGGTTTGTGCAGCGCGTTTCTGGATCATGAGCAGGGCTAAGTAGTTCGTGAAGTGCAGTCTTTCGCAAGATCACGTTCATGATCGGTTCATCAGGCGGCGAAAGCGTGGAATTGCTTCCCCAGCGTCGGGTGAAGGCACAATCCATTTCTCTATTTGAAAAGGGAACAATGTCGATGACATTGAGCACCTCGACACGGGCCTCCGCGCTCGTGCGGCGGCGCCTGGTCGCCGGGGTCGCAGCCGGGTTCCTCGGTCTGGGCGCGGCCCTCGGCAGTGGCCTGATGGCCACCGCGAGCGCGGCCGAGTCCACCACGATCAGCAGCGTGATCCTCGGCGTCGGCGCCAACGAGACCCAGCGCATCGTGACCTGGTACTCCTCCGCCGACACCGCGCAGAAGATCCAGCTCGCCCCGACCGCCGAGATCGTCAACGGCGAGTTCCCGGCCGGCGCGGTCAGCTTCGACGCCGTCGGCGCGGCGAACACCTCCACCACCGGGTTCAACCGGCACGCCACGATCAGCAACCTGCGCGAGAAGACGGCGTACTCGTACCGCGTCGGCGCCGAGGGCAGCTGGTCCCCGACGTACGCCTTCAAGACGCAGGACTTCGAGGGCGACTACGACTTCCTGTTCTTCGGTGACCCGCAGATCGGCTCGTCCGGCGACCGGCTCAAGGACCAGGCCGGCTGGGAGGACACCCTGAAGGTCGCCACCGCGGCCAACCCGAGCGCGGAACTGCTGGTCTCCGGCGGCGACCACGTCGAGTCCGCCAACGACGAGGGTCAGTGGACCTCGTTCATGGCCCCCGACCAGCTGCGTCAGTACCCCGTGGTCGCCACCATCGGTAACCACGACGTCGGCGGCAAGTCCTACGAGCAGCACCACTTCACCCCGAACACCGACCGCTCGGCCCCGTACTACGACAACGGGAACCCGGCGGGCACCAAGTCCGGTGGTGACTACTGGTTCGTCTACAAGGACGTGCTGTTCATCGACATCAACAGCAACAGCTACAAGCTGCCGACCGACGGCAGCAACGCCGGCGACGCCGCGCACGTCTCGTACATCACCGACGTGGTGAACAAGCACGGCTCCGAGGCCAAGTGGAAGGTGCTGGTCTACCACCACTCCATCTACTCGCCGGCCAGCCACGCGACCGACACCGACAACAAGCAGCGCCGGGAAGACTTCACCACGGCCTTCTCGAACCTCGGCATCGACATGGTGCTCCAGGGTCACGACCACAGCTACTCGCGCAGCTACTCCATCAAGAACGGCCAGAAGGAGAACCCGGCCGAGAAGCCGGGCGCGGCCGATGTCTTCCCCGGCCCGGGCGGCGTCATCTACGTGACCGCCAACTCGGCCTCCGGCTCGAAGTACTACGACATCAAGAAGCCGGACGCGACCGGCACCGGCATCAAGGGCAACGGCCCGGACCCGCTGGACCCGGACAAGTACTGGTACAACTCGGTGCAGAACCAGGAGCACGTCCGCAGCTACGTCAAGGTGCAGGTGCGCGGCGACAAGCTGGTTCTGGCGAACGTGCGCAGCGGCACCTGCGCGGCACCGAACGCGTCGGTCGAGGCCGGCCTCTCCTGCGTCAACACCCCGGAGGGCCAGCCGGTCGGCTCGATCGTCGACAACGTGACGGTGCACCCGTTCCACGGTGACGGTCAGGCCATCCAGGTCAACGTGCCGAACCCGGCCCCGGGCGAGTTCGGCTGGACGATCGACGGCTACAACGGTCTGGTCGACCTGGGTACCGCGCAGGAGCGCAACGGCACCTACTTCCAGGCCAACGGCAAGATCAACCCGATCCTCGTGTCGGACAGCCGCCGGTCGCTCGCCCCGTGGTCGATCTCGGCCAACGTCGGCGACTTCTCCGACGCCGACAAGACGTTCTCCGGCTCCTACCTCGGTTGGAACCCGTACGTGCTCGACGCCGGCGCGGGTGCCGAGGCCGGTGCCCCGGTCCTGTCGTCGCTCGACGACCAGGGCAAGGGCCTCTCGGTCTCCAGCGCGCTCGCCGCGGCCGCGCAGGGTCACCCGCGTGGCGGCGCCAAGCTCGGCGCTGACCTGGATCTGAAGATCCCGGACAGCATCGCGAAGGGCAGCTACCGCACCACCCTCACGATCACTGCGCTGAGCAGCTGACCGAACGGATCCATGCGGCGGGGTAGGCACCTTCGGGGCCTACCCCGCCACCCATTGCACCCCTCCCAAGATCACCTCAAGGAACTGACATGTACCCGCCCGTAACGCGCTGGAAGACACGCCTCCGTACGACAGCACTGTCCCTGCTCGCCGTCGTCGCGGCCGTCGGTGTCGGTGCCGGTCCCGCCCTGGCGGCGGACGGTAACGTCGCCTGGACGGTCCGGACGGCCTCCAACGGCTACGGCGAGGCCAGGTCCAGCTACAGCTACAACGTCAACCCGGGCGGTGCCGTCGAGGACGCCATGGTCGTGGCCAACCGCGGCCCGGCGCCGCTGACCCTCACCGTGTACGCGGCCGACGGCTTCACCACCGACGCCGGCCAGCTCGACCTGCTCACCAAAGACAAGAAGTCGATCGCGATCGGTGCCTGGGTGAAGCCGAACGCCGGCAGCGTCGTGATCCAGCCCGGAAAGACCGCCCAGGTCCCCTTCACTGTCGACGTTCCGCAGAACGCCACGCCCGGGGACTACGTCGGCGGCATCCTCACCACGCTGACCCAGGCCGACCAGGCTGAGGGGATCAACGTCGACCGGCGCCTCGGCATCCGGATCAAGTTGCGGGTGGGCGGCGAGCTGAAGCCGAACCTCGCGATCGAGAACCTCCACGTCACGTACGCCGGACCGACCAACCCGTTCAGCAAGGGTGACGCCACCATCACCTACCAGGTCCACAACGTCGGCAACGCGGCCCTGTCCGGGAAGCAGGCGGTGACCGTCTCGGGCCCGTTCGGCCTGCTGCGGGTGCGGGCCGAGGATGTCGCCGCGCCGCCGGAGCTGCTTCCGGGTGAGAGCTGGGACGTGTCGGTGCCCGTACACGGGGTGGCTCCCGCCATCTCGCTGGCCGCTACAGCGACTCTGACACCCCTGCTCACCGACGCCTCAGGCTCCACCACCTCGCTCAAGCCGGTCCAGGTCACCGCGCACGGCTGGGCCCTGCCCTGGATGCTGTTGCTGGTGCTCGTCGTGCTGATCGCCGTGCTCGTCGGGGCGTACCTGTACCGACGCCGCAACCGGGCGCGGAGCAAGGCGCGCGAGGACGCCCGCTTACGCGACGCCGTCGAGCAGGCGCTTCGGGGCCCGGAGCCGCAGACCTCCTGATCACGGCACCGGTCACCTCGGCTGGCTTCGGCCGGCGGAGGTTCTCGCCCGCCGGGTCAGGGCGTCGGCGTTCGTCCTTGTGGGTGAACGGCACTCAGCTCCGGACCACGCCTGTTCCCCAGCCGGCATGCTGCGACGGTGACGCCGGCACGGAGAGGGAATCCACATGGTTGACGGGGATCTGCCAGAGCGGATGCAGGCAGCGGCCTTCGACGAGTTCGGCGGGCCGGAGGTGATCACCCTGCGGAAGCTGCCGATCCCGCAGGTCGCCGACGACGAGGTGCTGATCAAGGTCTTGAGCGCCGGCGTCGGGGTGTGGGACGCGTACGAGCGGCAGGGCATGCTGGTGCCGGAGGGCTCGGCGCTCCCGATCGTGCCCGGCTCCGACGGCGCCGGAACCGTCGTCGCGGCCGGCAGCAAGGTGACCGGCTTGGCTGCGGGTGACCTGGTCTACGTCTCCGCCACCACGCGGCCGAAGGGCGGCCTCTACGCCGAGTACGCGTCGGTCAAGGCGGAGTACGTGGCGAAGGTGCCCGACGGTGTGCCCGCCCAGCACGCGGGTGCCATGCCCACCGACGCGCTGACCGCACTGGCCGGGCTCGACGCGATCAGCCTGTCGGCCGGTGCCTGGCTGCTGATCTTCGGTGCGAGCGGCGGTCAGGGTCACCTGGCCGTGCAGTTGGCGAAGCGGCAGGGGCTGAACGTGATCGCCGTGGCGTCCGGGGCGGACGGCGTCGCGCTGGTGACCCGGCTCGGTGCCGACGTGTCCCTCGACGGCCACGGCGACATGACCGACGTGCTGGGCCGGATCCGGGACGCGGCGCCGGGCGGGGTGAACGCCATCCTGGCGATGGCCGGCGGCGCGACGCTGGACCAGCTCACCGAGGCGCTGGCCGACGGCGGGGTGGTCGCGTTCGCCCACGGGGTGCGCCCGGAGCCTCAGGAACGGCCGGGCGTCATGGTCCGCGCGTACGACGGCGAATCGAGCCCTCGACAGTTGCAACGCCTCAACGAACTCATCGAGGCGGGGCCGTTCGTGGTGCACGTCGCGGAGAAGTTCCCGCTGGGCAAGGTGCGCGACGCGCACCAGCGCCTACAGACGTCGTACGCCGGCAAGCTCCTGCTGACGGTGGCCTGAGACGTCAGGGCGTGCGCTGTTGCGGCACGCGTACCGAAGCCATGCCGGCCGCCGTCGCGGCCTGGATGCCCAGGTCGGTGTCCTCGAAGACCAGGCAGGACTCCGGGGGTACGCCGAGCTGCTCCGCCGCGAGCAGGAACGCCTCCGGGTCGGGCTTGGCCCGGGTGTAGTCGTCGGCGCAGACCAGCACGTCGAACCGGTCCAGCAGACCGAGCGCGTTCAGGGAGGCGGTGACCGACGCGCGGGTGCTGCCGGAGACGACGGCGAACGGAACCCGCCGGTGCGCGTCGTGGATGTGCGCCAGCACCTCGGGCACGGCGGCGAGCTGCGGCAGCAACTCCTGGTAGTAGCTCTCCCGGCGCTCGACGACGGCCTCCACCGGCATGGTGAGACCCTGCTGCTCGTTCAGAGCGACGATGATGTCGGCGGTGGGCCGCCCACCCCAGGCGTAGAAGAGGTCCTCGGGGAACTCGCAGCCCCACTCCTCAAGTGCCCGCTGCCAGGCCAGGTAGTGCAGCGGCATCGAGTCGACGATGGTGCCGTCGCAGTCGAACAGGTACGCGGCGAACGGCCCGGGGGGCAGAGGCAGACTCACCCGCGAAGGGTACAGCTCACTCGTTCGTGACGGCTCTCAGCTGGCTGAGCAGGTACGCGCGCTCCGGTTCGGTGCCGACCAACGTCAACGCGCTGCGGTACGCGGCCGCCGCCTCGTCGTACCGGCCGAGCCGGCGCAGCAGGTCGGCCCGCGCCGCCGGATAGGGGTGGTAGCCGCGCAGCCGAGGCTCGTCGGCCAACTCGTCGAGCAGCGCGAGCCCCGCCGCCGGCCCGTCCCGCATGGCGACCGCGGCGGCCCGGTTGAGCGCCACGATCGGTGAGGGCACCAGGCCGAGCAACACGTCGTAGAGGGCCACCACCTGCGGCCAGTCGGTGCTGGCCACGTCGGCGGCCTCGTCGTGCAGCGCGGCGATGGCGGCCTGCACGCCGTACGGGCCGGGCGCTCGGCCGGTCAGCGCGACCACCACCAGGCCCCGCCCCTCCTCGATCATCTGACCGTCCCAGCGTCCACGGTCCTGGTCGTCGAGAAGGATCATGGTGCCGTCCGGTCCGGTACGCGCGTCCCGGCGGGCGTGGACCAGCAGCATCAGACCGAGCAGCCCGGCGACCTCCCGCTCGGCCGGCAGCAGTCGACGCAGGATCCGGCCCAGCCGGATGGCCTCCTCGGCCAGGTCGATCCGTTGCAGATCCGGGCCGGAGCTGGCCGCATACCCCTCGGTGAAGACCGAGTAGACGGCCTGGAGCACCGTGGGCAGACGACCGGGCAGCTCGTCGGGCCCCGGCACCCGGAACGGGATGCGCGCGTCGCGGATCTTCCGTTTGGCGCGGACGAGTCGTTGGGCCATGGTGGCCGGCGGCACCAGGAAGGCCCGCGCGACCTCGGTGGTCGTGAGGCCGGCCAGGAACCGCAGGGTGAGCGCGCCGCGATCCTGCGCGGCCAGCGCCGGGTGCGCACAGGTGAAGAAGAGCGCCAACCGGTCGTCGGGCAGGTCGCGGTCCGCGTCGGCGGGCGGCGCGGGATCGGCCCGCTCGGCCTCCGCCTGCAGTACGGCGAGCCGGGTCGCCAACACCCGGTCGCGACGCAGCCGATCCACCGCCCGACGCCGGGCCGTGGTGAGCAGCCACGCGCCCGGCCGGCTCGGGACGCCCTCGGTCGGCCAGTGCGTCAGCGCCGCCTCGATGGCCTCGGAGGTGACCTCCTCGGCCAGGTCGAGGTCACCGAAGCGGCGCACGAGCGAGGCGAGCAGCCGGCCGCGTTCCTCCCGGAACACCGCCTCCACCGACGACCCGACGGCTGCCCCCTCACCCGGCACTGTCACACCTGCATGTCGATCTCGAAGATCGGACGGACCTGGACCGACCCGGGGCCGACGGCTCCGGGACTGCGGGCCGCCCACTCCAGCGCGGCGTCGAGGTCCGGCACGTCGATGACGTCGTACCCGCCGAGCAGCTCTCGGGTCTCGGCGAACGGTCCGTCGGTGACCGTGCGCTCGCCGTCCGGGTTGACCTGCACTGTCGTACAGGTGGTCAGGTCCTGCAGGGGATGCCCGGAGACCCAGACCCCGGCGTCCTTCATCTCCCGGTCGTAGCGGATCCAGTCCTCGAAGCTGCATCCGTTGTCGACGACCTCCCCGTCGACCATGGGGCTCATGAACAGCAGCATGTACTTCACGTTTCGGCTCCTCTCGGTGCGGCGGGTCGCCGTACAGCATGACGACGAACGTGGGACGGGGATATCGACACGGCGCGTCAGCTTTTTCGTGGGCGTTCGTCGCGACGGTCCATCCGACGCTCGAACCAGGTCACCGCGATCAGGAAGGCGGTGAGCAGGGCGAGTGCCGCGAGTGGCGGGAGGGAGCGGCCGATCGGCAGCAGCACCAACGGCAGGAGCGCGGCCACGACCTGCCCGGGGTACGCCGTGCCCACGGTCAGCCGGCGGAACGCCAACCTGCTCAGCAGGTAGAGGGCGGCACCGCCGTAGAGCGCGGTCGCGGCCTCCCAGCCGAGCCGGCCGGGGTGCGCCGACTCCTCGGTGAGCTGGGCGATCACCTCCTCGATGCCGAGCGCGACATAGATGGCACCGATGATCAGCGTGGAGTGCCCGAGGCCGTACGCGTCGCCGGCGACGCGGGCCCGTCGCTCATCCGGCACGGTGCCGACCGCCTCCCGGGCGGCGGACGCCAGCCGATCGAAGTAGAGCCACCACAGGCAGACCGTGCTGGTGAGGCCGAGCAGAGCGGCCAGCAGGGCGGAGCCGACCGGTGCCATCGCCCTCGGGCCTGCGCCGGCGGAGATCAGGGACTCACCCAACGCGATGATGAGCACCAGGCCGAACCGCTCGCTGAAGTGGTCCACGCTGCGCAGTTGCCACGGCCGGAAGGTGGACGCGAGCCGGGCACCCCCGATGTTCAGCAGGAACGCGACCGTCCAGAGCGCGGTCTGGGCCGCACCGCCGAGCAGGGCGCCGACGATCAGCGGCACCCAGCCCAGCACCACGGGCACTGTGAAGAACCGCAGCGTCGAGCGCAGTGGAGGGTTCGTCGCGCTCGCCCAGAACAGGATCACGAGCTGCACGGCCCGACCGAGCACGTAGGCCAGGGCGAGCGTCAGCGGCGCGTCGAACAGCGCCGGACTCTGCTGCCAGGCGTCCGGCAACACCAGCGCGGCCACGAAGATCGCCGCCATCGCGACCAGGGTGACCGCGCGGACCGGGCCGACGTCCGGCCGGACCAGGTTTCCCACCCAGATGTACGGCGACCAGGAGTAGATCAGCAGCAGCAGGAGGAGCAGCCCCTGGGCCAGGGTGAGCGCGCCCGGGGAACCCGCCATGAACGTGATGACCCGGGTGAGCGCGAAGACGAAGACCAGGTCGAAGAAGATCTCGAACATCGTGGTCCGGTGCGTCAGCCCCGCCGGCACCGGACGAAGGTCGAAAATCCTCCTCACCCTCGCATTCTGCGCCCTGGACCTGGCTGACGTCCGGATCCGCTGAGACCCCGATGGTGTCGCAGCGGACCCGGCGCCCGGCGCCACACCGCCTACCGAACGCCCCGGTCTCAGGTCGAGGCGTCCGCCCGGCGTCGGCTCCGCTCAGCCCGCCGCCGCACCTGCTGGTACGCGCCGGTCAGCCCCATCGCCCGGCGTACCTCGAGCACCGTCTGGCGTACCTCCTGGCGGGTCCGTTCCGTACCCTCGACGATCAGTCGGTCGACCAGGCCCCGGTCGGCTTCGATCTCGGCCCGCCGCTGCCGGATCGGCGCCAGGAACCCCTCCAGCGCGACGATCAGCCGTTCCTTGACCTCCACGTCGCCCACCCGCCCGGCCCGGTAACGCCGGGCCAGGTCGGCCACCTCGTCGCGGTCCGGATTGAAAACCTCGTGGTACGCGAAGACCGGGTTCCCTTCCACAGTGCCCGGCACGTCGGCCCGCACCCGGTTCGGGTCGGTGTACATGCCGAGCACCTTGCGACGCACCGTCGCCGCGTCGTCGGAGAGCGCGATCGAGTTGCCCCGGCTCTTGCTCATCTTGGCGGCGCCATCGGTCCCCACCAGGCTCGGTGTGTCCGCCGGGATCAACTCGGGCACCGGGAAGACGGGGCCGTACAGGTGGTTGAACCGCCGGGCGATCTCCCTGGTCACCTCGACGTGTGCGGCGTTGTCCCGGCCGACCGGAACCACCTCCCCCTTCACGCAGAGAATGTCCGCGGCCTGGAGCACCGGATAACCCAGCAGCCCGTACGGCATCTCCTCCTTGCCGGCGTCGCGGGCCATGTCCTTGAGCGAGGGCACCCGTTCCAGCCGGGGGACTGTCACCAGGTTCTGGAGGAGGGTGTTGAGGTCGCCGACCTCGGGGATGGCCGACTGGAGGTAGAAGGTGGCCCGGTCCGGGTCGACGCCGGCGGCGAGGATGTCGGTCACCATCTCGCGGGCGTTGCCGGCGACCTGGTCGATGTCCTCGCGGCGGTTGCGGGTGGTGAGCATGTGCAGGTCGGCGATGATGAAGAAGCTCTCGTAGCGCCGGTGCAGCCGTACCCGGTTGGCGATGCTGCCGACGTAGTGGCCGAGGTGCAGGCGGCCGGTGGGCCGGTCACCGGTGAGCATTCGTGCGACGGACATGGTGGTGCCTCTCGTATCCGAAGGTGGGTCACGCGTGGGCGCGCGCCGAGCAGGGCTGGCTCAGCCCTGCTCGATCAGCGGGATCGACTCAGCGAGTCGCCCGCCATCGCGCGCCGGCGCGAAACCGCAGACCACCGGCACGGAGGACGTTCAGAAGTTGCTCACGGCCATCGCCGGAGCTGGTCGGGATCTCGGAAACGGCACCGAGGGAGCGGTCGCCGACCAGGTCGACCGCCTCGGATGCGCAGTTGCCCGTCCGGACCACGGCCTCAGATTACCCGCGGGATGGCCCCAGGAGGCGGGAGGTAGCTGTCGGCGTAGTAGGCGCCGACGCGTTCCCGGTACTCCTGGTCGGCCGCTGCCGGATCGAAGGGTGGCGCGTCCTTGATCTGCTGGCGGGTCCGGTCGACGTGCACGACGCGCTCCTGGTGATCCACCCGGTCGACCGTTCCGGCCGGCAGCAGCACCTTCTGGCCGAAGATCCACGGCCCGGTGTCCACCACCAGGTGCCCGGCGTCCGCCTCGTCGCTCGTCTCGTCGATGGTGCCGATGCGCCCGTCGCTCGCCTGCACCTGATAGCCCACCAGGACGACGGGCGTACCCGGGCCGGGGGCGTCCGGGCCGTCGTGTCCACCCTCCTGACCGTCCGGAGGGGTGGCCGAGGGGGTGGTCTGCGTGTACCCGCCGGCCAGGGCGGACGGATCACGCCAGGCCCAGGGGTTGAAGATCGAGGTTTGCATGGGGCACCTCCGAAGGACGGTCCTCAGCTGTCCCCCTTCGCAGTGCCCATCCCGCTGACGCCGGAAACAGCCGGCACTCAACGCGGGGGTGCTCCTGCCCAGGTGCGGCAGAGCGCCGCGTCCGCGTCGCCGGCCCGGTGAGCAGGTGCGCTGGCATACTCGGCTGCCATGGTGCTGTCGCGAGGGTGGAGTCTCTTCCTGGTCGGAGTCGGCGTCTGGACCTGGGTGATCTGGCCGAGGTTCGCGGTGGCCATCTGGCAGGACCCGCGGTCCTGGGCGTCCGGCACGGTGGCCGAGGGTGCGGCCACCAGTTTCCTGTGGGTACACGCGCTGCTGATCGCCGCATCCCTGGCTATCGGCACCACCGCCGGTGTTCTCGGCGTCCGGGCCTGGCTCGCCGCTCGGCGGCGGCAGCCGTCCTGATCGTCGCTACCCGGCAGCCGTCCTGATCGCTGCCGCTACTGCGGATCAGGCCGCGCGACGCCCCCACTACGGATGGTTGCCGAGCCCTGGTTCCTGCGGAGCGGGTCTGACCTGGGAAAACTGCTCAGACGAACGAATGTGACGCGCGCCGCTACCCGTGGATTTGACGATCAAACCCGCAGACGCGTAACTTTCTCTCTGCCAGCGCGGAACGGGGCAAACGGGACGAAAGTCCTAGAGCGCCGAAACGGGATGGCAACCGGGTCAAGCAGGGGTTCGCTCCTGGGAGACGCGGTCCGGGCGGGGCTCGCCGGATCGGCCGCGAGGCGGATTTGGTGCGGCGAAGCCGACCGGGTAAGGTTCACGACCGGCAGGGAACCGGGCGAGACTGCGGGAAACCGCAGCGGCCGGTCTGCCGAATCCGACGACCTGACGCAGCGGTTCGCTGCTGCGTGAGTGCGCCGGCGCTGACCCGTACGAAGCGTGACAGACCGGGACACACGGTTTGACACGGCGAAGACGGTGAGGTAACGTAGTAAAAGTGCCCGGCGCGAGAGCGACGGGGACACGGTACGAAAAGCCCCGGTTGGGGTTCCACTGAGGTGGGGCTTCTGGTCGGTGTGTGGTTGTTCTTTGAGAACTCAACAGGGTGCTTGTAAAGCCAGTGCCAATTATGATTTATACCCCGGACTGGTCAGTTTTTGCTGGCT